>NC_018632.1:2400000-3600000 GCF_000172635.2 Alteromonas macleodii ATCC 27126
ATTCATGAAGGTAACTGACGTGCGATCTGCACCCGCTCTTGCAACTTTCAAACGATAGTCACCTTTCTTTAGTAACTCTTTATCGCTTGAGAATAAACCATCCCACCAACTACCTTGATCACCATTATAAGTGACAAATAATAGGCCGTTTGATTTATCTAAATCTTTAACGTCAAAACCAAGCTTACGCAGTACTAACAGCATTCTTGGCCACGCTACATCATACTTAGCTTCTACGATATACGCCGCATCACCATCGGCATTAAAGCCCATCTCGGTATTGATACCCTGACGGATACGAGCAATTCTTCGTGTCTCTGCTAGCTGAATTTGGTACTCATAGTGACCAACAACTTGGTTCAACACCTCAACTTCTTCGCGACGTTCTTCCATTGAAGAGACTTCTGAAACCACGTCGTTGCCCAATGTTTGCATATAGTCCTTTAATTCAACAGTAAGCGCAGCACTACGGCCGTGAGGTTTAACGTCTAAGCTGAATTCAAAACGTCGACCGATTTCGCTTTCTTCATCTATAAAGCTATACCAAGGACCTTCGACTTCTCTAGTTATCACCATCCAGTCAGTAACCAGCACTTTCTCTTCTGGACTAAAGCTATCTACACCAATACCTTGTTCATCTAAGAAACTTAAAAGCGAGTTCCAAATTGCTTGGCTTAGCGGCTGACTATCGTCAACCTGGTCAAACCAAATGGTTGCTGAACTCTTACCTTCCTCAATGTGAGAACCCGTAACTAAAGGTAAAACTAATGCTGGCGAGCGAACCATCAACGACTTGCCCACCAAATTTGAATCGGCCTCTTGACCTAACTCAGGTAATACAAAATCACGAGAAAAAGCAGGTGCATCTAAGTCAGAAGGTACTTTTAGCGATTCTTGTTCTTTAGTTTTTAAGTATTCGTAGCTGCCAGACGCGGTCTTTCTATCTATTTGGCTTGAACAACCTGCAAGTGCAACCATCGCTACTGAACTTGCTATAGCCAGCGTTCTTTTCATCTGTGTTCCTTATTAACCAGAAATCAATGCGTATTTTTTTAGTAGTTCTTCGATACGTTTTTGGCTTGATAGTTCCGGTAAAACCATAGGTAATCGCATAACTGCGCTTTCCATCATGCCCATTTTATACAATGCCCACTTCGGCATTACTGGATTTGGTTCAATAAATAGTTCGCTGTGAAGTAATTTAATGGTTTCATCGATATCGCGACATTTATCAAAATTATTTTCTAGCGCAGCTTCACACATTTG
This sequence comes from Alteromonas macleodii ATCC 27126, assembly GCF_000172635.2. Classification (NCBI taxonomy): domain Bacteria; kingdom Pseudomonadati; phylum Pseudomonadota; class Gammaproteobacteria; order Alteromonadales; family Alteromonadaceae; genus Alteromonas; species Alteromonas macleodii. Next base: position 2,401,267 of record NC_018632.1, read on the forward strand.
TGCGATTGCTTTAGGCACTATATTAGCCGTTACGGAGATAACGCCATGACCGCCTTCACACATAAACTCGCAGCTTGAACCGTCATCGCCGCTAAGTAAAACAAAGTCATCGGGAACCAAAGGCTGAGTAGCCTTAAGGCGTGCAATATTGCCAGTCGCGTCTTTAAGACCAACGATATTTTTGTGCGTTGCTAATTTAGCCACCGTTTCAGGCAGCATGTCGGCTACGGTGCGGCCTGGTACATTGTAAAGAATAACAGGTAAGTCACTAGCGTCTGCAATTGCATTAAAGTGCGCGACCATACCCGCCTGTTGAGGCTTATTGTAATAAGGTACTACGCTTAGGAAACCGTCTATACCTGTAGAGCCTAATTGCTCTGTAAGAAAAATAGCCTCTGCCGTAGAGTTTGCGCCACTGCCGGCAATAACCGGAATTGCTCCCGATGCCATAGCAACGGTTTCTTTAACCACATTGATGTGTTCATCAAAAGGTAGCGTTGCTGACTCACCAGTAGTTCCAACCGACACTATACCGTGGGTGCCCTGCTCTACATGAAACTTCACAAGTTTCTCTAAAGACTTGTAATCAATATCGCCGTTTTCGAACATCGGCGTGACGAGTGCTACGTAACTACCAGTAAACATAATCTCTCCGAAAAATGTGAGCGCACATGGTAAATATGTCGGTGCTTAAACACAAGTAATAGCGCAAGTAAAATGACAAGAATTTGACAATATCTTATTCAAAGGCAAGAAAAAGGCGCTGACTTATAAAAAAACTCTGTGCTAACATCCCGACATTATTAACATTGAAGTGAAGTAGATGTCGAAACACCAACTTATCGTCACCATCTTGGGGACAGACAAAAGTGGCATTTTAAGCGAAATTGCAACGACGGTATCAGAAGCTCAGTGCAATATTCTAGATAGCAGGCAAGCCATATACGGCAAAGAGTTCTCGCTGACCATGATCATAGAAGGAACGCAAAGCGCTATCACCAAAGCTGAATGTATTTTACCTGCGCTATTTCAGCGCCTTGACCTGCTTTCTATGATGAAGCGCACTAGCCATCACGAAAAGCAAAACCTTGCCCATCTTTTTAATGTCGAGTTTAGCGGAGAAGACGCAGCTGGCTTGATTAAAGCGGTAACCGGTTTTTTTGCCGAGCGTCATGCAATGATAAGCGCATTTAGACAACGCACATTTAAAGACAAGACATCGGGTAAAGACAACATGCGTTGCAAATTTGTTGTTTCTCTTCCCTCTAATGAAAATGTAGACGCACTAGAATCTGATCTAATGTCTCTGTTCACTTCGTTAAATGTGACAGGCAAAGTTGTAGACAAACAAAAAAAGGATCCCAATGAAAACGTTACAAGCTGGTGATAAAGCCCCACAATTCTCATTGCAGAACCAAAATGATGAAACCGTATCTTTAGCTGATTTCGCAGGTAAAAAAGTACTGGTTTATTTTTACCCTAAAGCGATGACGCCAGGCTGCACTGTACAAGCCCAAGGCTTACGCGACGTAAACGAAGAACTCACGGCGAAAAATGTGGTTGTGCTAGGAATTAGCCCAGATGCAGTTAAACGCCTGCCTAAATTCATCGAAAAAGAAAACCTAAACTTTACGTTGCTTTCTGATGAAGACCACGCCGTTGCCGACGCTTTTGGTGTGTGGGGACCTAAAAAGTTTATGGGTAAAGAGTATGATGGCATTCATCGCCAAACATTCCTCGTGGATGAAAACGGTGTTATTGAGCACGTTTTCAACAAGTTCAAAACAAAAGAACACCACACTGTAGTACTTGATTATCTAAACAGCTAAACCGGTATAGAATTTAAAAAGCCCCGATAACATTATGTTTTCGGGGCTTTTTTTATACTTACTCAATTCGTATCAGTGTTTACCTATAACGCCTATTTGAATCAGTACTCGTTTTGAATCTCGTACTGGATGGCGCTGACTGGTTCGCCAAATGGGAATAACTACTTCGCCTCTTCCGGTACAATAACGGGGTTACTAGACCACGCTGTAATTACCGCCTTCACGAGGGTAGCGAGAGGAATAGCGAAAAATACGCCCCAGAAACCCCAAAGACCTCCAAACACTAATACTGCAACGATTATATAAAGCGGATGCAAGCTAACCGCCTCCGAGAATAGCAGCGGTACCAACAAGTTACCGTCTAACGCCTGAATAATGCCGTACGCTATCATTAAATACCAAAATTCTGGTGAAATACCCCACTGAAACATAGCGACAACGGCCACGGGTATAGTAACCACTGCTGCACCGATGTACGGAATAAGTACTGAAAATCCCACCAATACGCCAAGCAAAATAGCATAACGTAAGTCCATCAATACAAACGTTACGCAGCTCACCGCGCCCACAATTATAATCTCGATCACTTTGCCGCGAATATAGTTGGCAATTTGAGAGTTCATTTCGTGACCAACTTGCGTAATTAAGCGTCGCTCCTTAGGCAGCAAGCGAGATATGCTGTCTAAAAAGAAAAGCTTATCTTTTAGCATGAAAAACACCATAAGCGGTACGAGGATAACGTAAACGAGCAACGCAGCTAAGTTGGCGATATTACTAAACGAAGCAGAAATAAGGGTTTCGCCCACCTCAACCAATTTGTCATTTAAACCTTCCATCATTTGATGGATTTGATATACCTGAACGTAATCTGGATATTTGTCCGGAAGCGTTAATATCCATTCTTGTGCTTTCTGCCATATTAGCGGCGTTTCTTGAATCAAGTTAACGCTTTGCTTGGATATAATTGGAACAAGGCCAATTAAGGTCAATATGGTTATAGTGATAAAGCCGAGCATTACAACGACGCAGGCGAGCGTTCTACTTACGCCGACATTTACCAAGCGACAGACTGGCCAATCGAGTAAATACGCAATCACTGCTGCAACCAACACAGGCATAATTAGCCCGCCCCACAATAGCAACACTGCCGTGGTCAAAAGGATCAAGATAAGCAACATTGCTGCATCAGGATCAGAAAATTTGCGTCGGTACCAACGACCAAAAACGCTAATCATATAAACGCCTAGAAATTACTAAGAATAGGACACGCATCATAGTTGATAGCGCTAGCACTTAGCAATAAGTAGCACTTAAGAATCTTTCAAAATCAAACTGGTATGATGTTTTTACAGTATAAGCATTAATGTGTAGAGTGGTTGTTACAACAGTAAAAGAATAAACTGGATGCGTTTGTGTCGCATTGGTATAACTGACGTGTCATAAACGAGATGGCATAGGCGATATTGCCTTGTGTCTTCGAAAATGATGCATATAAGAAAAAAATAAAATTTGAAACTGTTTAGCAACTTAGCGCTCTAAGGATTAAGCAGTATTAACCGTATACAATGATTGTAGGTTCATGAGAAAAAAGTTTTCAGCATCTTTGGTTGCCCTTTCCTTCGTGCTCACATCGAGCCTCACGGCTGTTGCACAAGATGCCAATTACAGCAATAAAAATGCGTTACCTGAAATAGGTGTTGTTGCGTCAGACGCCATATCGCTTGATAAAGAGATGATTGTAGGCGATGCCGTAATGCGGCAAATGCGCGGTCAAAGTCCTGTAATCTCAGATCCGGTGCTGGATGAATATTTACAGGATGTAGGCAACCGATTGGTTGTCCATGCTGACAACGCCAAATTTCCTTTTGAATTTTTCTGGGTAAATAATGATGCCATTAACGCATTCGCGTTTTTTGGCGGTCACATTGGTGTTCACACGGGTTTAATGCGTCGTGCTGAAAATGAAAGTGAACTGGCTTCGGTGCTAGCGCACGAAATTTCTCACGTAACTCAACGCCACATAGCACGACGTATGCAGGCGCAGCAGCGCTCATCTCCCCTTGCCTTGGCGTCACTTATCGGCGGGGTGCTAATCGCAATGGCCAACCCAGAAGCGGGTATTGCGGCCATGCAGGCAGGAACCGCAGCCTCTGCACAATTGCAAATCGACTATACCCGTTCAAATGAACAAGAAGCCGATAGAATTGGTATCGCAATGCTTGCTCGTGCGGGCTTCGATCCGAGTGCGGCTGCTTCATTCTTTTCTACCATGGCGGAAGAGTACCGCATGGTTTCTCGTCCACCCGCAAGGCTGCTCACTCACCCTTTAACCGAAACCCGTATTGCTGATGCGAGAAATCGCGCTGGTGACTATCCTAGACGCTACTTACCCATTAACAAGCAATTCGAGTTGGCTAAAGCACGTATAAAGGCACGCTACTCGTTTAAAGCTGATTACGCTGTAGAATATTTCGAAGCGGCCGTGGCTCAAGACGTACAGCGCAGTAAAGAAGCGTCATTATATGGTTTAGCGCTTGCTTATATGCGCGCTGAAAAAATCGAAAAAGCCAAAGACATTATGGATGAGTTAATAGCAAAAGATAGAGGAAACCTCTTTTATCTCGACGCTATGACAGATATCTATATTTCTCAAGGTGAGCCTTTAAAAGCCGTTGAAATGCTAAGACCTCACGTTACGCATAACCCTAGAAATCAAGTATTGGCGCTGAACCAGGCCAATGCTTACATAAGCGCAAACAAATATGAAGAAGCGGTGTCTCTACTTAAAGATTTCCTGCTGGTTAAAAAAGATTATCAACTGGCACATCAGTTGATGAGTGAGGCGTATCAAAAGTCGAAACGTTTCTCGCAAATGCATCAGAGCAAAGCGGAAGTATATGCATTGTATGGTGCTTATAACCGCGCGGTTGACGAACTTCAATATGCGTATAATTTCGCAGGCGATGATCACCTTGAAAAACAAAGAATCAGAGCGAGAATAAAACAATTTCGCGACCAAGAAGAGCGTTTACAACGACTCTAGACCATCGCACTTCCCTGCTATTCGTCAGCGCCTTTCAATTCAGCTAGGCGCTGACGCAGATGCGCTGCCGTAATTTCTCCCATTATCGTATCTTTTATTTTCCCATCAGGTCCAAGAATAAAGGTCGCTGGCAAATAAGGGGGTTTTTGCATGGGCAGTTTAGTGTCTGGCGAACTTACAATAACAGGCAATTCAATATCAAACTTCTTAGCCATGGCTTTGAGTTCAGGCTTCGTTTTAAGGTCGTAGTTAATAGCAAAAAGAAGGGTATCGTCAGGTAGCGACTGATTAAATGTGACGAGCTCAGGCATTTCTCGTAGACATGGTGCACACCATGGCGCAAAGTAATTTACCACAACCCACTTCCCCTCAAGATCTTGCCAAAGGTAAGCAGTTCCATCTAATGTTTCAAAGTCATGTTGAAGACGCTGATACGTATATGCACCGGCAAACGCAACAAGCGCTAACAGCACTAGAAAGAGTATAGGCTTTATTTTTCCTGCATTACTTTTTGGCTGTGACAACAACATATAACCTTCTAATTTTGATTATTTTTTCATAGTGCCAGATTCTTACTTCGCGCACTAACATAAATTCAACCACGCTTTTTAAGCACCGTTTTCCAGAAACGATGCTGTAAACAAAGAATAGTACGAATTTATTACCCGTTATCGGTAAACTGCTTGATATTCTATGGCAAAAACGCAATAGTTCGCGCCAATTCATATAATCACGAACAAGAGTATTTATGACAGACATTACCATTATTCACAATCCTCGCTGTTCAAAAAGCAGACAAACCCTAGCACTACTTGAAGAGCAAGGTGTAGCGCCTGTTATTGTTGAATACCTAAAGCACCCTCTTGACGCAAAAGAACTGAAAGAGATATTTAAAAAACTTAACCTTGGATCGGTTAGAGATATGATGCGTACTAAAGAAGCAGAATATAAAGATGCTAACTTAGGTGACAGCGCACTGTCTGACAATGCGCTTTTTGAAGCAATGGCGCACACGCCCAAGTTGATAGAGCGTCCAATTGTTATTAATGGCGAGAAAGCCAGAATTGGTCGTCCGCCAGAATCTGTTTTGGAAATTGTATAGTGCAACCTGTTCTCGTACTTTATTACAGCCGCAACGGCAGCACAAAGCGGTTAGCTGATGCCATCGCCCAAGGTGTATCGTCATTCGATGTTCCTGTGATAGTACGTACAGTCAAGAGTATCAGCGATGCTGCTAATGACGCGGAATCTAGTGCTGTACCCGAGGTTTCCCTTCAGGAACTCGAACAGTGCAGTGCCCTGGCGTTAGGTAGTCCTACGCGTTTCGGCAATATGGCAGCGCCAGTAAAGCACTTTTTGGATTCTACAAGCAGTCAATGGTTAAAAGGCGCGTTGATTGATAAGCCTGCGTGCGTGTTTACATCTTCTTCTTCCATGCACGGCGGCCAGGAATCCACATTACTTTCCATGATGGTTCCGCTTATCCATCACGGCATGGTGATTTGCGGGCTACCTTACAGTGAGCCTGCGCTACACAACACCACAATGGGTGGCAGCCCTTACGGTGTAACACACGTCGCTCATCACAGTTTAAGTGCACCAGAGCAATTGAGTGCAGATGAAAAAGCGCTATGCATTGCTCAGGGTAAGCGACTTGCAATGTTCGCTAAAAAGCTAGCTGACAACGCCTAACAGTTACGTTATTTGGCGCATAAAACATAGACCTTATAAAGAACATTAAAAAACAAATTGTTTCGGAGACAATACCATGGCACCAGATACGCGTTTTTATCGCTATCTCGCACTTATAAGCCACACCGGGTTAATCGTATGGATAACACTGTGGCAATTTACATTTACTAAAGAGCATACTTACTCTCCTTTGTTTATTGCCTTGTTTTATATTTTACCTTTATTGTTACCTTACTGGGGTATATTGAAAGGCAAACCATATACTCACGCATGGGCCAATTTTGTCGTTTTGTTTTACCTCATTCACGGATGCACTGTGGCATACGCTGTACCTGATGAACGTTGGTATGCAGTGGTAGAGATTATTCTATGCACGGGTATGTTTGTCGGCTGTAGTGCGTATGCTAGAAAACGTGGTCGTGAATTGGGTTTGGGCCTTAAAAAGCTTAAAGAAGAGATGCAAGAAGAAAAAGCACGCTTTGAGCAAGGTCAACAATGATCATGTAATACACAGCGAAAACACATGCTGCCAAGGGGTTAATATGACACGCCATTTGCCTGAATTTACATTAGTAATCGCATCATTATCGTTACTTGCAGCATGTGGAGGTTCTGGTTCAGGCGATAGTTCAGCCCCAAGCACTCCTTCCATTCCTCCAACCATTAGCATTTCAGGCCCTACAAATGCCGTTGTAGGCGATGCGGTCGACTTTGCTGTCGCCTCGCCTACTGGCCACGCTATTGTAGATATCGATTGGCAAGTCTCAGGCGTATCACAGCAGCCTCTCAGTGCTCACACGCAGGCTATCGGCTTTGATGTTACCTCTTCAGGTAGCTTTGATATCGCCGTAAACGTTAGCTTAGAAAATGGCACAACGCTTACAGACACCATAACGTTACAAACGAACGAAAGTACCGCGCCGATTGCCGCATTACGATTGGGTCATGAGGCATCCGAAGGCGGCAGAGTTTCTCTTCGCGTTGACACCGTTAACTCGCAAGGGTTAACAATCTCAAATATCACGTGGCAACAAACGTTTGGACCAATCGTCAATAACTTCAACTTTGATGATGGTGATTATTCTCATTCGATATATTTTCAAGCGCCTCGAGTCAGCAACGACACAATCATTGAAATAGAAAGTACCGTTACACTCTCAAATGGCGAGGTGTTAACCGATAGCGCGCAAGTTCTAGTGAAAAACATCGACATTAACAATAGCGGCTTTTTTGTAGATGACGAGACAAGTATTCCCGAAACGGTAAGCGCGCATATGCAGCCCTATAGAGCCGACAGCCCTTACGCGTCGGCACTTATTGATTGTGTTTATAACAATCAGGTTTCAAACAGCTGTACGTTCTCTCAGCTACCACTGATTGGCCAAGTCACCGAAAGCCCCACTATCGATGATATTTTAGATAGAACATACGTCTCGCATCCGTGGATGGGCGATGCATTTAGAACGTATTTAGAAACTTCAGCAACCCGTGATGACATGCTTAAGTTACTACGCGCAACTAACGCGATTGTGATTTCTTACGATATCCGCCCGTCATTTTATTGGGTTGCCACTGGTGCCATTTACTTAGATGCCAACAACTTTTGGCGCACACCGCAAGAGCGAGACACGCTAAATACTCGCCCAGATTATAGAAGTGGTTTTGGTAGTGAGCTCGATTTTACGACGTCATGGCGCTACGTGAAAAACGGGGCCTATTATTTTCCTAATATCAGCACAGCGAACGTAGCAGATAGACTTCCACGTGACGTGAGCGACGTAGAAGCAGCATTAAGCTATTTGCTATACCACGAACTAGCTCACGCCAATGACTTTTTCGACTACACCGAATGGCAACAACTCAGCAATAGCGCGAGCCCACTGTCGTCTTATGATGACAGCTCTCCCATCTCTACGGGGCTAACAACTTCATTGCCTCTTACGTCGTCACAACTCCATGCTTTGGCCGAAGTTCGATACGGCGGCGCAACCGCTTCAAGCGCGCAACGAAATTATACCGCGCTACAAGTGGCAAATTGGTTTGAGGATGATGGTGCGGTTGCTTTCTACTCTTACTTTACGGAACGAGAAGATCTCGCCATGTTATTCGAGCGCTTCATGATGCTTTACCGGCTTGAGGCAGAAGCGGATGTAGGCGTATTTACAAGAGAGACACTGGAAGACGGCAGTTTCATTCCCACTTGGGCTCAGAGAAACCGTGTTAATGATGATAACGTTACTATGCGCGTAGATTACGTATTAAGTAGAATTTTACCCGAACTCGATGTACCTGCTATTCAAGCGTCACTTCCAAGCCCTTATCTGCTTCCGAACGATATTACCTGGCGGGACTCTGCGTCTAGTACAAATCCAAACGTACAGTCTGCGAGCGATAAGTTAATGCTACAGAACGGCAGAAACAATTCGGTTACTTCCGATGGAACTCTAATGACGGTAGCAGAAGAATTTAGCACCACATCAAGCGCTCATAGTTTAAGAAAAGAACAATAAACGGCAACACAGCAGCGCTTTGACTAACGAAGGTTAAACTCGCGCTTAGACTATCTTAGGTTAAGCTCGCGCTTTGGCTAACTTAGGTTAAGCTCGCGCTTTGACTAATTTAGGTTAAGCTCGCGCTTTGGCTATCTTAGGTTAAGCTCGCGCTTAACCATGCCCACCGATAAGCGTTTTTGTTCTTGGAGTGAGCGTGTGTCTAAACGGGCTAATAGTGACATGAGGCTTTTTAGGTCTCGTTCACTATGGTGCAAAAGAAACTGTAGTGCTTGGTTTGATAGCTTTAATCCACGTTCCGCTGCACGTAAGCGCACGGCTTCTTCACGACCATTGTCATCCAGTTGGTTTACGTGATAAATAACCCCCCACGCCAAGCGAGAACGCAAGTCAGGTAAAACAAAAGCCGGGTTAGATGGGCCTAGGTGACTAGAACAAAGTACCATGGTTTGTTTAGTCTCAATCACTCGGTTTAACAAATCGAATAACGCTTCTTCCCAACGTAAATCGCCGGCTATCGCGTGAATGTTGTCTAATGCGATTAACGAAAGATTCTCAAGGCCTTCAAAAATATCGAGCGACCACGCTTCATAATTATTAAGATTTAAATAAAGGTGACTAACCGATTTTTCGGCTAGTTGATGACAAGTGGCAAACAATAAGTGGCTTTTGCCGATAGCGGTACTGCCTAGTAAAGTAAGCAAAGGCAGCTGAAGCGATGCTAAAGGCCCCAATTCAGGAGCCTCGCGCCAGTGTGGCAGCGCATCTGCAATCTGCTCAAGGACTGAAACTACTTCTTCGTTACCCGTATTGACAAAACTATCGAAGTTTTCGTCAACAGGTAGCGTGACAGGCAAAGGCAGCTGCATGCTAAATTAATTGCTCCAATAGAAACTGTGTCCTTTCACGGATTGTCCGTACGAATCGGTTACGGGACGTAATTTGCTTTCTAGTTTAATACTGTTAAGTAAATCGTCCACCGTTCCAATTAATGTAAGTGAGTACGTGGCAACAGAACCAGATTGCTCTACTAGTGTAGCGTTTTCAATCACACTTAAACTATTTAAATAGTCAGTAGCGCTGGCGTAACTTTTTACCGAGCCAATATTGGCAATCGATACCTTGATAACTTCTCGCTCAGACGCTTCGATTCCTACGATTGCATAAAGCGACGATAAATAATTTGAGTAGGCATCGATTAACTGATTGCCAAGAGCTTCGGGCGAATCACCGTATATGCTGCCATAGCTAACCTTACCGCCACCAACGAACACCCAGTCTAGTGCATAGTCACCTTCATCGGCACGCTTCGCATAGTTGGCAAACTCGTTCATGGTGAACGGCATCGTTGTGCTCTCTTCCTGCGCTAGCTCCTTCGCCGAGGTACCATCAGTATTATTCAAGTTTTGGTTTGTTTCGTCATAACCGTTGTTTAACTGAGCATCAACACCGTTATTCATCGCACCGGACTCAACGTTATCTGAAAAGGTGCGCTGTGCGTCCGTATTATCTACACGCGGATTTCGCTCATCGAAACTTTGTTCATCAGTTTGTGCTCTAAACTGTGCTTCTTCATCTAGCACGCTATCAAGAGATTCTACTGTGCCAGAAGGCACAACATTTTCCGGCAAATCAGGAATTGCACTCGCGTCGTTACGATAAACTCTGGCACCAATAATGTTGTCGACGCTATAGCGTGTAGATGCTTTGCGCAAAGGCTCAACAAATCGTCCCCACACATCATAAGTAGAAATATTTACATTGTCGGTAAGGTCCATTAAAGGCAAGCTTAATGGTACGCCTCGTTCTTTCGCTGTTTGTTTGAGCGTATGTTGTAATTCTGTATTGAGAGATTCGTCTAAGATGATGCGAGTTTCGTTTTCGTCTTCCTGCGCAAGCCACACTATCGTTTCAGGGCGTCTATCACCCCAGAGCGGAAGCATTTCACGCTGAAGAAGTTCATTGAGTTTTGCTTGATCGAACTCCGCAACGTAATACGTTCTGCCTTTGTCAAAAGCAAATCGATAGGAACGAAGCAGCGATTGAGGCGACGATAAGGCTGCTCTAACACCGGCATTATCGAGCACACTTGTGCTGCCCGACATTTTCACAAAAACCTGCCTTAATGCTTTTTTAAGCGCGTTTTGTTGGGTGCGCTGAGTTTGATCTTCAACTTGAATCTGCGCTTCGTTGACCACTACGCGTTGAGCCGCATTTGTAAAGGGGGCGTAAGTCAGCGCAGCAAGAAATGAAATGCCCAGAATGCCTTTCAAGCTAACTCTCGTTAAATTAGTTCCATTGGTGTTACGCTTTACTGCCGTTAACATTGACACTCCATACTCTCTTAAAATCAATTCCTTACCTATCGAATCGTCAGTTAATCTTGTTTACCTATATACGGTAAACTTGGACTAACCTGCGCGCAATTCACTCTACTTTTTAGAGCGAGACATTTTATCAAGCAAGATGTTCACCAAAAGATAGCCTTCTATTGTCTTTTATATTGGGTTTAATTTCACCCCTAAAATAAAAAAGATCAAAAAGCGCATAAAATAGCCTTCACAAATTGGACTTGTGACGACTTGCTGGTAGAATCCGCGGTTTTCTACCTCTTAGTTTCAGGGCCCAACCGTGAGCGAAAATAAAACCTCTTTAAGTTACAAAGATGCAGGCGTAGATATCGATGCAGGTAATCAACTTGTTGAACGCATTAAATCTGTTACCAAGAAAACCCATAGACCAGAAGTAAAAGGTAATCTGGGTGGTTTTGGTGCACTTTGTGAACTGCCTACTAAATATAAAAAGCCGCTACTTGTTTCAGGTACTGACGGCGTGGGTACAAAACTAAGAGTTGCTATGGATGCTAACCGTCATGACGGTGTTGGTATCGACTTAGTGGCAATGTGCGTAAACGACCTTATTGTTCAAGGTGCTGAGCCCCTATTCTTTCTAGATTACTACGCAACTGGCAAGCTTGACGTTGATGTAGCCGCGTCGGTTGTTACCGGCATTGGCGCCGGCTGTGAGCAAGCAGGTTGTGCATTAATTGGTGGTGAAACAGCCGAGATGCCTGGAATGTATCACGATGGTGACTACGATATTGCAGGCTTCTGCGTAGGCGTGGTTGAAGCTGATAAGGTTATTGACGGCACTAACGTTAAATCAGGTCAAAAACTAATTGCACTTGGTTCATCGGGCCCTCACTCAAACGGTTACTCATTAGTTAGAAAGATTATTGAAGTTAGTGGTGCAGATGTAAACGCCGACCTAAACGGCAAGCCTATCATCGACCAACTTCTCGAGCCTACTCGCATCTATGTTAAATCGGTATTGGCATTGATTGAAGAAGTGCAAGTAAGCGCTATTTCTCACATCACGGGCGGTGGTTTTTGGGAGAACATCCCTCGCGTGCTACCTGAAGATGCGAAAGTGGTTATTGACGAAAGCACCTGGGAATGGCCTGCAATCTTCTCTTGGTTACAAGAAAACGGTAACGTGACTCGCCACGAAATGTACCGCACGTTTAACTGTGGTGTTGGCCTTGTAATCGTTGTTGACGAAAGCGATACCGATGCTGCACTGAATATTCTTAAACAACACGGTGAAAATGCTTGGGTTATTGGTGATATCGCAGCAAAAGATGGCGAAGAGCAAGTAGAGATCAACGCGTGAGTAACAGTGTAACCAAACTATGCGTACTTATTTCAGGTAATGGCAGCAATTTACAAGCCATTATCGATGAAATAAAAGCAGGTCGTCTAAACGCGGAAGTCAGCGGCGTGATCAGTAATCGCCCTACTGCTTATGGTCTGGAACGCGCTAAAGAAGCCGGGATCAATGCGGTTTGCTTAGATCATACAGGCTTCGATTCACGAGAGTCTTATGACGGGGCGCTCAAAGCACAAATTGAGGCTTTTGGCGCAGACTGTGTTGTTCTTGCGGGCTTTATGCGTATCTTAACACCGGAGTTCGTCGACAGCTTTGCTGGAAAATTAGTGAACATTCATCCATCTTTGTTGCCGAAGTACAAAGGTTTGAATACGCATCAGCGAGCTATCGACAATGGAGACAAGGAGCACGGCGTTAGCGTGCACTTTGTTACACCGGAGCTCGACGGCGGCCCTGTTATCATTCAAAGCCGCGTACCTGTGTTTGAAGACGACACAGCAAGCGACCTGGCCGAGCGTGTTCAAGAACAAGAACGTCGTATCTATCCGCTTGTACTATCTTGGTTTAGTGCAGGCCGATTATCGATGCGAAACAATAAGGCAGTTTTAGATGAGCAAGAATTACCAGAATCTGGTTATGCAAGCGACTAAGCCTTTTGCTTTAGGCGCACTGTTAGCAGCATCGCTTTCAGTAGCCGCGCAAGCAAACCCTAGTACAGAAAATACGGATAGTGCAGAGCTACCGCTTCAGCCCTACAAGGCAACCTATACCGCTTACAAATGGGGTGACGACGTAGGCGAAGCGAATATTGAGCTCTCGAAATTAGGTGACCAACAGTATTCTCTAATTTACACGTCAAAAGTGTCTAAGTTTTTCTTGTCTGACAAACGCAGTGAACATTCTATTTTTACTGTTAATGATAATACCGTCGTACCCTCTGAGTACTACTATAATCGTTCTGGCACAGGACCTGATAAAGAGCTTAAGGTAACGTTTAGTCATCAGGGACAAGGCAAAATTGCAGTCGAGAATGGCGAAACATTTGATTGGAACGGTGAATTTGATAACCAAATTTATCGTATTGACCTTGCAAAGCAGTTAGCGGAAGGTAAGACATCTTTAGAATACCACTTCGTAAATTATCGTGGCGAACTTCGTCACTACGGCGTTCAAGTGGTGGATGAAGAGGTATTGTCTTTACCTTTCGGTAAAATTGAAACTGTAAAAGTTAAGCTTATTCGCGACTCAAATAAGCGTGAGACGTTTGCTTGGTTTGCGCCATCACTTAACTACACGTTAGTTCGTCTGCAACAGTTCAAAGAAGGCGATGAACAGGGCGATATCAAACTGAAATCGTTTGAGACGCAGTAAAGCGTAAAGATAAACCGTTTTTTGTCTCAACAACTTTTTCACAATTGTTGAATAAAGCACGTTATGAACTAGCATTCAGACGTGCTTTTTTATTTACACTGTTGCTGTCTTATCCTCACGTAACCTCTTCTCGTTTCGCAACACAATTCACATTCTAAATCAGTATTTATAAGCAACGACTATACTTATAGAGCGGATAACGCACTACCCTATTATTTATGTCGTTGTTAATAGAATATTCATGTAAAAATCTTGATCTTTGCCCTATTAAATAATAGGTTTACAGCATGCTGGTCTGACCTCGATCTGTGACTGCTTTTCATAAAGCAACTCACTATGCTCGAGTTAAGACTAGCGTAACGTTTAACGCCTTTCAGGAGTGAAGTATGGCAGATTTTATATGGTTTTTACTGGTCGTTGTGACACTAGCGGTAGCTAGTTATCAGCGAACCAGCTTGGTAACAGCGGTTGCCATGGGCGCAGGTGTTATGATTTTAGGCACCCTTTTCGGTGACATCGGCCTGCTTGGTTGGGTAGTGTTCCTTGCTTTAACACTGCCGTTCACGCTCGCAAATATCAGACAGCAGCACATCTCTAAGAAGCTGCTAGCCTTCTACCGCAAAGTTATGCCTGAAATGTCGAGCACTGAGCAAGAAGCTATCGACGCAGGTACGGTATGGTGGGACGGTGATATTTTCAGCGGCAAGCCAGACTGGGATAAATTACACCGCATTCCGAAAGGTCGACTCACTGCTGAAGAGCAAGCATTCTTAGACGGTCCTTGTGACAAAGTGTGCTCAATGGTCGATGAATGGCAAATAAACCATAAAGATGCTGATCTTTCACCTGAAATTTGGCAGTTCCTTAAGGAACACAAATTCTTCGCGATGATCATCAAGAAAGAGTATGGCGGTCTAGAGTTTTCGGCATATGCCCAGTCTCGCGTTCTTCAAAAACTTGCAGGCGTTAGCGCGGTGCTATCAAGCACAGTCGGTGTACCAAACTCATTGGGCCCGGGCGAATTACTTCAGCACTATGGAACAAAAGAGCAACAAGATCATTATCTTCCCCGTCTTGCTGCCGGTGAAGAAATCCCTTGTTTTGCATTAACCGGCCCAGAAGCTGGCTCTGATGCAGGTGCGATCCCTGATGTTGGCGTTGTATGTAAAGGCGAGTGGAATGGCGAAGAAGTGTTGGGTATGCGCCTAACGTTTAACAAACGCTACATCACCCTTGCGCCTGTTGCTACGGTTATTGGTCTTGCCTTTAAACTTCAAGATCCTGAAGGTCTTCTAGGTGATAACAAAGAGCCGGGCATAACATGTGCCCTTATTCCTCGCGACACTAAAGGTTTAGAGATTGGTCGCCGTCACTTCCCACTCAATACGCCATTCCAAAATGGCCCTATTAAGGGTGAAGATATTTTCGTTCCAATCGATTACATCATTGGTGGTCCGAAAATGGCAGGTCGCGGCTGGCGCATGCTGGTTGAATGTTTGTCGGTAGGTCGCTGTATTACCCTTCCTTCATCTGCTGCTGGTGGTGCTAAATCAGTATCTCTTGCAACGGGTGCATATGCACGTATTCGTCGCCAGTTCCGTATGCCTGTAGGTCATATGGAAGGTGTTGAAGAAATGCTTGCGCGCATTGGTGGTAACGCATATTTGATGGATGGCGTAACACGCTTCTCAACGGTGGGTGTAGACCTTGGTGAGAAACCTTCTGTTATCTCGGCTATCTGTAAGTACCACTTAACCGAGAAGATGCGTCAAATCATTAATGATTCGATGGATGTTCACGGCGGTAAAGGCGTTATGCTTGGGCCAAATAATTACCTTGGTCGCGGCTATCAAGGTGTACCAGTATCAATTACGGTTGAAGGCGCAAACATTCTAACCCGTAACATGATGATCTTTGGTCAAGGTGCAATGCGTTGTCACCCTTACGTGCTTAAGGAAATAGAAGCTGCGTCTATCGAAGACAAAAAAGAAGCGTTGAAAGCGTTTGATAAAGCGGTATTCGGTCATATTGGCTTTGCGGTAGCTAATACTGTTCGCAGTATTTGGTTCTCGTTAACCAATGGCGCATTCAGCAGCGCACCGTTCACTGACGAAACGGCGCGTTACTACAAGCTACTTCAAGGCTACAGTGCAAACTTAGCACTACTAACCGATGTCTCTATGGGTGTGCTTGGTGGTGATCTTAAGCGTCGCGAGCGTTTATCAGCGCGTTTAGGTGACATCCTAAGTGGCCTTTACATGGGTAGTACAACGCTTAAACGCTTCGACGAAGAAGGTCGTCTAAAAGAAGATTTACCGCTTTTACATTGGGCAATGCAAACTACATTGCACGATATCGAGACAGCAATTGATGACTTCTTGGCTAACTTCCCTAACCGCGCAATCGCTGCAGCGCTTCGCGTTATGGTGATTCCGTTTGGCCGACGTATTGGTAAGCCTTCAGACAAGACAGAACATGCTATTGCACAAATGCTTCAAACGCCTTCAACTGCACGTAGCCGTTTAGGTTATGGTCAGTACCTCACCCGTGAGGAAGGAAGCTTGTTTGGCGATCTTGAGCAAACTCTTGATGATGTACTAGCAAGTGAGCCTATCTTCGAACGTATTTGTAAGCACAAAAAAGCTAAACTACCGTTTACCCGTTTAGATGTGCTTGCTGACGAAGCGCTAGCAGAAGGAATTATTAACGAAGAAGAAGCGAATCTACTTCGTAAGACTGAAGCTGGAAGACTTCGCACTATCAACGTCGATGATTTCGACCACGAAGAATTAGTAGCGAAGGTTAATTCCAACACCACTGCTAAGAAACGAGGTGGCAAAGCTGCTTAATTTCATACCCAAACAAAAGGGCCGCTCTCGCGGCCTTTTTCGTCAACGATTCATTCTATTAACATCACTCACCTACGTATTTTCTAGCCTTTGCTTGGCCGATCAAACAACCTGCGGAAATACCGAACAGGCGAGAGAACTCTCTTTATTAATTGCTAACGACAAAGGTCAACAACGTTCGGTACTAAAATGTAATCCTACGCTTGTTATGCTGGCTGAAACAAAAGCCAAAGACATGGCTGAGAGAGGCTTGGTGTCTCACTTTTTGGGCGGCAGTCCGAACACTCGCATTCGCAATGCTGGTTTAACGTTACCAGAATATTATGGCGATGCGATGAGCAATCAAGTGGAGGCCCTTGCTGGTGGTTATATAACAGCTGATGACGTGTGGTACGCACTTAAAACATCGACTTCACACCGTCAACACTTGTTAGCAGAGTTACCTTTTTATCAAGAACAAGATCAAATAGGTATTGCCTTTTACAAAGATTACTCAACGCCTCACGTTGAATACTGGGCCATATACTTGACCAAACTGATTGACACAGAAGCGTCTAACAATGACTTAAAGGATGACACAACAACTACGCTTCTAATAAAGCGTCAAAAGAAGTTTGACCATGTCCCTGATAAAGGTCTTGGGATCGTCACGGAAAGTGGTGAAATTATTTTACAGCCAAAAAAACCGGATGAATAATCCGGTTTTTTATTAGCGCTAGATAAATACTTAGTTTAGCTAAGTTGGAGTTTATCCATCAACAATACGGCTTGCGTACGCGTGTTGATCTCTAGCTTGCGAAGAATGGCACTAATGTGTGCTTTGATTGTGGCTTCGGTAACGTTCATCTCGTGAGCGATTTGCTTGTTCATTAAGCCTGCGCGTAAGTAAGAAAGCACTTGAATCTGTTTAGGTGTAAGTTCACGGAAGCGCTGAAGTAGAACTTTAAGCTCATCGTCAACTTTCTCTAGTTCTTCTTCCATACCTTCTGGAAGCCACTTTTTGCCACCAATAATGTCTACAATAGCCTGAGCAATTTCTCGTGTTTGCGACACTTTGGGGATAAAGCCCTGAGCACCTAGGCTCATTACTTGAGCGACAACCTCAACAGTATCGCTGCCCGAAACTACACCAACAGGAATATTCGGATATTGCTCACGCAGGGTAATAAGGCCGTTAAAATATTCACCGCCAGGCATATTAAGGTCAAGAAGGATCAGCTCAACACCGTCGAATTCGTTTAGCTTCGCCATCGCATCATCCAAGCTTCCTGCTTGAATTATCTGTGCGTTTTCAAAGTAAGGTTCCAACGCGCCGCTCAAAGCTTCGCGAAACAATGGGTGATCGTCTGCTACTAGAATTCTTGTCATTAGCGTTACTGCTTCCTTATTGTATTATGAGTATAGATTAATACTTTAGATCATTAACGAAAAGCCCTAAACCAGAAAAATCACGCAAAATATAACAAATTTGGTGTTTTCCATTGGCATTTACGTATCAAACGGTAAAATTGCGCCCCAAATTAGTTAATTGAAGACCCACTGTGAAGAAACACGACAATATATACGCAAAGGCACTCAATAAAGTAGATGACTTTAAATTTGACGAGTCTGTCGTTGATGTGTTTCCCGATATGATTCAGCGCTCAGTGCCTGGATACGAAACCATTGTTCACACCATAGGCGAATTGGCTAAAATTGCCGTTACGCCCAATACCTTCGTTTATGATCTTGGCTGTAGCTTAGGTGCTGCAAGTTTATCTGTGGCAAGAGCTGTACCTAACGATACATGTGAAATTATTGGTGTGGATGCTTCAGAAGCAATGGTAGAACGCTGCAAACGCGTCGTACAGACCTTCACACTGCCAAACCCAATTGTTATTCAGCATGGGTTTGCACAAAGTGTAGAAATTAAGAATGCCTCTTTGGTTGTGATGAATTTCACTTTGCAATTTATCCCACCCGCTGACCGCGAAGCGTTATTAAAGCGCATTTACGACGGGCTTAACCCCGGCGGTATGTTGGTGCTATCAGAAAAAATACGCCACCCTACCCTTACTGGCAATGAACTGCTGGTAGATTTACATCATCAATTTAAGCGCGACAACGGTTATAGTGAACTAGAAGTGAGCCAAAAGCGCGCCGCGTTAGAAAAAGTTATGCTAACCGATACATTTAACGAGCATGATACTCGCTTGAGAAAAGTCGGGTTTACCGATGTTGTGATGTGGTACAAATGTTATAACTTCACGTCTATGGTTGCCATTAAAGGCTAAACAAATCTCGCTACGTCCGTCTTTCCGCAACGCCAACACATATTAAGAACAGTATGAGCAAATTAGAACAAACTTGGTTTACCGATTGCTACAAATCGTTAATAGACAGCCCGCTATCACATTGGCTTCAAACGCTGCCGGCACAAATGGACACCTGGCAGCGAACTGCTAAACACGGTGAGTTTGATAAATGGTGCCGTTTACTTTCGAAGCTGCCGACTACGTCGCCGAGTTGTGTTGATTTAGCCTCAAGCGTTTCCATTGGCACCGAAAATGACGTAGATGAATATGTCCAAAAACAAATTGAAGGATTACTAAAGCAGTTTATGCCCTGGAGAAAAGGGCCATTTAATCTTCATGGAATTCATATTGATACAGAGTGGCGTTCGGACTGGAAATGGGATCGCGTAGCACCTCATATTAGTTCGCTGAAAGACCGAAACGTTTTAGACGTAGGTTGTGGTAGTGGTTATCACATGTGGCGCATGCTGGGTGAAGGTGCCAATAACGTAATAGGTATAGATCCTACCCAACTGTTTCTTATTCAGTTTCACGCCATTAAACAATTTATTAGTAAAAGTAGTGCGCCTTCCGAGAATATCCATTTTCTACCGATGGGCATTGAAGACATGCAGCCACTGAGAGCTTTCGACACTGTGTTTTCTATGGGTGTACTTTACCACCGTAAAGACCCAATGGCGTTTCTGCAGCAACTTAAAGACCAGCTAAGAAAAGGTGGCGAACTGGTTCTTGAAACCCTTGTTGTGGATGGTGATGAAAATACAGTATTGATGGCGGGTGAACGCTATGCACAAATGCGAAATGTGTGGTTCTTACCGAGCACTGCAGCCCTCTCTGTTTGGTTAGGCCGTTTAGGCTTTGAAAATATTCGCGTTGTAGATATCAACCACACAACCCTAGATGAGCAGCGCGCAACGCCTTGGATGGAAACGCAATCTTTGAAAGATTTTCTCGATCCGGAAGATATTACTCGCACTATCGAAGGTTACCCTGCACCACAAAGGGCCGTTATTGTCGCTAACAAGAAGTAAGTCGTAAGACCACGCCTCTGTTACCCTATTGGCACAAATGTTGTTATCTTAATCAAGAAGAACGTGCGAATTCTGCATTGATTAAGGTGACAACATGGATATACATGGCTTTCTAACGACGCATCAATTGCCAAGTACCTATGCAGAAACTGCACAAAAATGGTTCACTCCATTATGTGAGCAACTGCTTAAGCACCAAGACGGTGCAACACAACCATTTATCGTGGGCATAAATGGCAGTCAGGGTTCAGGTAAATCAACTCTGACCAGTTTTATCGAGTCCTTCCTTACCTCGGTCCACAACAAAAAAGTGGTATCACTCTCAATTGACGATTTTTACTACGACCAGTCGCAGCGAAATGCGCTAGCAATAAAAGTTCACCCGCTTCTAGCAACTCGTGGTGTACCGGGTACTCATGACATTCCTCTAGCGTTAAATACGTTTCGCAGTTTAGAAAAAGGCACGTGTACATCGCTGCCCCGCTTTAACAAAGCTACAGATAACCCGTTCCCCAAAGAACAGTGGCCTGTAATCGAATCTTCACCCGATTTCATCATACTTGAAGGATGGTGTGTGGGCGCTATTGCGCAAACATCTAGCGAACTTAAACGGCCAGTAAACCACCTTGAAGAAGTAGAGGACCCATTGGGCATTTGGCGCTCTTTTGTAAACACTGAACTAGCAGGCGATTATCAGACGTTGTTCGACAAAATAGACTACCGCATTATGCTAAAAGCACCGAGTTTCGACTGTGTGTATCAATGGCGGTTAGAACAAGAACATAAACTCGCCCAAAAAGCGTTAAAAGATAGCGATGGAGTGATGTCTGATGAAGAAGTGGCAAACTTTGTGCAACACTACCAACGCATCACTGAACACGCATTACGTCACTTGCCTGAAAAGTGCGACACCGTGTTTTATCTAGATGAAACAAGAACGATAACTAAACAGGACGTAAAACGATGACGAAAACGCTTGTTTTCACCGATATGGACGGCACGCTGTTAGACCACCATACCTACTCTTTCGAGGCGGCGAAACCGGCTTTAACGGCATTAGAAAAAAAGGACATTCCCGTTATTCCCACTACCAGCAAAACCTTTGCTGAATTACAACCGCTGCGCGAGAGTATTGGTTTAGACGGGCCTTTTATTATTGAAAATGGCGCCGCTATTTTCATCCCTCATGGCTTTTTCAAACAAAAACCCAGCGGTACGGTTTGGATAGATGGCTACTGGTGTAAGGCGTTTATCTCAAACAAAAATTACTGGATTAAGCTACTTGAAAAAATAGGTAGCGAATTTGACGGCAAGTATAAACAATTCTCAAAAATGTCGATTCAAGAAATTCAGGAATGTACTGGGCTTGACGAAAGGTCAGCGTCACTTGCTGCCAAACGCCAGTTTGGCGAGCCGGTTTTGTGGCTTGGCACTGACGAAGAAAAACAACGCTTTTTAAAGGTAGTAAAAGATCGCGGTGCTTTCCCTCTAGAAGGCGGCCGCTTCATTCATATTTCAGGTAATTGCGATAAAGGCCAGGCTCTCAAGTGGCTGGCCAATGAATATCAAAAGCAACATACCACCAAAGTTAACACTATTGCCCTTGGCGATGGTAAGAACGACGTTGCAATGCTTGAAGCGGCGCACGTCCCCATTCGCATTTTATCCCCGGTAAATCCTCCACCAGCAGTAAAAAAAGAAGAGGTCTATACCAGCACCCTAACCGGCCCTGAAGGCTGGAACGAAATGCTTACTCAATTGCTATCCCTATGATCAGGAGGACACATGGCTGATTTTTATCAAAATGGTGTGGTTACTACGTTACATAACTTAGCTCGTCGTCCTACCGAAGAGCTTGAAGCAGAGCTTCTACAGTTTTCACAGAAGCGCCCTATGGCACTTATTTTACCGTCGCTCTTTTCTGAATTAGAAGGCGACGCACTTCCACATATCGTCAACGAATTAACAGACGTACCCTACTTATCAGAAATTGTCATCGGTCTGGACCGAGCCAATGAAGAGCAGTACAAACACGCACTAAAATTCTTCGGCAAACTTCCTCAGCATCACAGAGTGCTATGGAACGACGGTCCTCGCCTTAAAGCACTTGATGAAGAGCTTCAGGCTCAAGGCTTGGCGCCAAAGGAGTTAGGTAAAGGCCGAAACGTTTGGTACTGCATGGGCTACGTACTAGCATCGAATCGCGCAGAGTCAGTTGCGTTACACGATTGCGATATTGTTACCTATAACAAAGATTTGCTCGCCAAGCTTATCTACCCTGTAGCCAACCCAATGTTTAACTACGAGTTTTGTAAGGGTTACTATGCGCGTGTGGCTAACGGCAAAATTAATGGCCGTGTTTCCCGACTTCTTGTTACGCCATTACTTCGTGCATTAAAACGCATTATGGGAGACAACGAATACTTGGAGTTTATGGATAGCTTCCGCTATCCATTAGCGGGTGAATTTTCGTTTAGACGCGACGTACTAAACGATATTCGCATTCCAAGTGACTGGGGCTTAGAAATTGGTGTGCTGTCTGAAATGCACCGCAACTATTCGCACAACCGCCTGTGTCAGGCAGATATATGTGATATTTACGACCATAAACATCAGGATTTATCGCTTAATAACGACCAAGGTGGTTTGTCTAAAATGTCTATCGACATTACCAAAGCCATTTTCAGAAAACTTGCCACGCAAGGCTATACGTTTAGCAACGAAATGTTCCGCTCAATTAAAGCCACCTATTTCCGTATTGCGCTAGACTTTATAGAAACCTACCACAATGACGCGGTAATGAATGGCTTGAACTTAGACATTCACAGCGAAGAGAAAGCAGTAGAAATGTTTGCCAGTAACATCATGAAAGCGGGGCAAAACTTTTTAGAAAACCCTATGGAAACGCCGTTTATACCAAGCTGGAACCGCGTGACCAGCGCGGTACCCGATATTTTAGAGCGACTATTAGAAGCGGTTGAAGCCGATACTGCAGAATATATGGAGTAAGTAATATGGCATGGGACCATCTCCATGACAAAGTAAAACACCATTTAGAAAGCATTTATGCCGATGTATCGCTTGACGTCTCGTATGAGACGCTAGCGACTGAGTTAATGAACACTATAGGCATTCAGCAGCAAACGGATATTGCTTCACCTCAGTCTCATCACAATTATTGGGATGAAGATGACATTATCATGATTACCTACGGTGATAGTGTCATTGACGAAGGGGAGCGCCCGCTGGTTACGTTAAATAAGTTTTTGCACCGCTACTGCAAGAACACCGTTAATAATGTTCACATCCTGCCCTTCTTTCCGTACAGCTCAGACGATGGGTTTTCGGTTATCGACTACTCTACGGTGAATGAAGCACTAGGGTCATGGGACGATATTGAAGTCATTGCTGAGGATTATGGCTTGATGACCGACCTAGTTATCAATCACTGCTCTGCAAGAAGCGTGTGGTTTGATAACTTTGTGAAGGGTGAAGGACCAGGATCTGACTTTTTCTTCACAGCAGATCCATCCGATGACCTCTCCATGGTAACTCGCCCTCGTGTGTCGCCTTTGCTGCGAGAAACGGAAACCGCCAGCGGTACAAAGCATGTATGGTGCACATTTAGTCACGACCAAGTTGACTTTGACTTTAGAAACCCCAAGGTGTTGTTAGCGTTTATCGATATCATCAAGCTTTATATTGATAAAGGCGCTAAAATCTTTCGCTTAGACGCAGTGGCATTTCTTTGGAAAATTGTAGGTACAAACTGCATTAATCTATTCCAAACCCACGAAGTCATACGTTTGATCCGAACGCTGATTGAACATGTGGATCCTTCCATCATAATCATTACCGAAACCAATATTCCCAACAGGGAAAACCTAACGTACTTTGGTAATGCTAACGAAGCCCATGCTATCTACAACTTTTCGCTTCCGCCGTTACTTGTAAATACATTAGTAACGGGTGATTGTACGTATTTGAAAAGCTGGATGATGAGTATGCCACCGGCGCAAAACGGCACAGCCTACTTTAACTTTATCGCTTCGCACGATGGTATTGGCTTGCGTCCGGCGGAAGGCCTACTGTCAGATGAAGAAATTTCAGAGCTTGTGCATACAATGCAGCACTTTGGCGGCAAGGTGTCGTGGCGCGCTTCTGATCACGGTCAGCAAAAGCCTTACGAGATAAACATCACCCTGTTCGACGCGCTGCAAGGAACCACCAAGGGCCCTGATAAGTATCAAGTGGATCGATTTATTTGTGCTCACGCCATAATGTTAGGTATGGAAGGTATACCAGGAATTTACATTCACAGTTTACTCGGCACATCCAACGATTACGAAAAAGTCGCTAATACAGGACAAAATCGTTCAATCAACAGAAAACGTTGGGACTTTAACGAGTTAGAGGCTCTGTTAGACTCGCCCTTTTCACAGCATCATAAAGTACTCACTCGAATCTCGCAGCTTATACGCATACGTAAAGCGCAGCCCGCATTTCACCCCAATGCAACGCAGTTTACATTGCAGCTTGGTAATCAATTATTTGGCTACTGGCGACAAAGTCTCGATAGAAAGCAAAGTATTTTCTGTATTAGTAATATTTCAGACGAAGAACAAACAATTTTGCTGTCTGACATAAATCTTATTGGCACAGATAATTGGATTGATCTCATCACCCGTGACGAGATAGCCCTTTCTAGTGGTTTCTTACAAATGAAGCCTTATCAAGTGCTTTGGATCAGCAACCAAGATTTTGAATGAATCTTTGAGCTTATAACGCCAGTTGACCAATAAATCTACCGCGGTAAGGATACTGCGGTGTTATGCTTGTCACACGAGTTAGCAAATCAAAAGTTTGTAATGCAAGAAATTAATACCTTTTTTTTCGATTTAGACGGAACCTTGGTAGATTCTGTTCCTGATTTGGCAACAGCGTTAAACCAAACATTAAACGACTACCAATTACCAACGTATAACGAGCAGACAATTAGACACTGGGTTGGAAATGGTGCTCGTGTTCTGGTAGAACGCGGATTGAGCGGCAACGCAAAGATCAGACACCATTACACATCAAACGAGATTGATGCCGCTTTAGAAAAATTTCTGTTCTATTACCGAACGCTAGATACTAAAAGTACAGTGCTGTACGACGGCGTGTTCGCAACACTTCACGCGCTAAAAGAACAAGGGTTCACGCTAGCATTAATCACTAATAAACCTTCGGAATTTATTGAGCCTATTCTTTCTTCGTTCTCAATATTTTCGTTGTTTTCGCTTACCATTGGCGGTGATAGTTTACCGGAAAAAAAGCCTTCTTCCCTTCCCCTTGTGCATGCCTGTGAAAAGCTTGGTGTTTCACCCTCACAGTGTGTAATGGTTGGAGATTCTAAAAATGACATTGTTGCCGCAAAAGCCGCGAACATAAAGAGTATAGGGCTTACCTATGGGTATAACTATGGTGAGAGCATCGCAAAATATAAACCTAACTGGGTTTTCGACGACTTTGAAGAGATATTAACGCTCGCTTCTTAATTCATCTGACATAGCCGTTGATGAAACTTCAATTGCGTCGTTTACGCATACTTTCTTTTATTTCACGCTTTAACCTTTGGTATAAGGCCGCTTTTTCTGTAATATCCGCGTGTTAAATCATTTCATGGAGTTGTTGGTATGTCATCTAAATGGCTTTCACTAGAAGAAGCCCTCACTAAAGCATTAGACGCTGCAAAAGCGATAAACGACGTTGAGCAAGTGAGCATTTTTGACGCCAACAACCGCATCTTGGCCCAAGATGTAACTGCCCACGTTGATGTCCCGCCATGGGATAATTCAGCAATGGATGGCTATGCCGTAAATGCGGAAGATCTTAAACACAGTGATAAACTCAAAGTACAGGGTGTAATTACAGCTGGCATGAGTGCTGATGAGCCGCTTGAAAAAGGCAAAGCATTTAAAATAATGACGGGGGCCCCGGTGCCTGCCAATGCTAACGCCGTTGTAATGGTAGAGAATACCGAAAGTCATGATGGCGCGGTTTTGATCAATAAAATTCCATCGGCGCAAGAGAATATACGTAAAAAGGCCAATGATATCGCCAGTGGCGATACACTAATAAGCAAGGGCACGCGCCTTCACGCCGAACACCTTATGCTGCTGTCCTCCCAAGGAAACAGTAAGGTGGCAGTATTCAGAAAACTTCGCGTTGGTGTAGTCGCGACTGGTTCTGAACTTGCTGCACCTGGCGAACCCTGTAAATCGACACAAATTTTCGAGTCTAATCGCGTTGGTGTAAGCAGCATTTTAAGCAATGAAAACGTAGAGCTTGTTGATTTCGGCATTGTAGAAGACGACGAAGCTTCTTTGCGTAAACTCTTCATTGAGGCGAGCGAGCGTGTAGATGTAATGGTAAGTAGCGGTGGTGTATCTGTGGGCGATGCCGACTATGTAAAAGATATCATCGCTGAATTGGGCACTATCGACTTTTGGAAAGTCGCAGTTAAACCGGGTAAACCCTTTGCTCTGGGTAAAATAAACAACACGTTGTTTTGCGGTTTGCCGGGCAATCCTGTGTCTTCATTTGTTACCGCAAAATTATTGGTTGTGCCTGTTATCAAAAAAATGCAAGGGCAAGTACAACCGCACGAGCAGTTCTTTGTTAACGCTAGCATTACGACACCTCTTAAGCGACGTGCAGGCCGCCGAGACTTTCAGCGTGCAACCATGGTAAGAAATAATCAAGGTGAATGGGAAGTCACACCATTTAGGTCACAAAGCTCTGGCGTTATGACTTCAATCACTTCTGCTAACTGCCTAATGGTAGTACATGAAGATATAAGTGAGTTAAAAGTTGGCGATACGGTTCCGGTTATACCGCTACATTTTTAACAAGTTCGTTGTTGAAACGCTACTTCGTTAAGGCTTTTAAGCTCGTTTTTATTTTCTGCATTTTTATCGCCCTAGGCGACCCATATAGAGACACATTACCGTGAATAAGAAACGCTTTCTTTTAGAAGGAAGAGACATTTTAAAACTAGCATGGCCATTGTTGGTTGCGCAGATTACTCAAATGCTAATGGGCGTTAGCGATACTATTATGGCTGGGCGTTACAGTGCAACCGACATGGCTGCGGTAGCACTTGGATTTAGCATCACTGTGCCACTGCTTTGCTTTATACAGGGTATAGCGCTGGCACTTCCCCCAATCATTTCACGGCTGCAGGGAAACAAAAATTTAAGTGGTATTGCCGACGCAAGTCAGCAAGCTGGTTATCTGGTTTTCTTTGTGGGATTAGCGGTAGCAGGCTTAATTCCATTTACTGAAAGCATAGTCGCGCTGTTCCCTATGGCGCCCGAGCTATTTAGCATTACCGTAGACTACGTACTGTATGTGCTGTTCGCTATGCCTGGATTTGCACTTTACCAATGGCTTAGAAACTATTGTGAAGGCTTGGGTAAAACCAAACCCACTATGATTATTACGGTTATCGGGCTGATGGCGAACATTGTAGGAAACTACCTGTTTATCTATGGTGTAGGCCCATTACCAGCTATGGGCGGTGCGGGTTGTGGTATTGCAACGGCCATTGTGATTTACACTATGCTTATAGCAACCGTTATCTATGTTCGTTTTGCCCCTGCCCTGCAAAAGTACAATTTGTTCGGACAGTTATATAAACCTAACATGGTAACCATAAATCGCACCTTCAAAATGGGCTTACCTATTGCTATGACTATCCTATTTGAAGTGACGCTGTTTTCACTGGTTGCATTGTTATTAGCCCCTTTTGGTGCCACAACGGTAGCGGCCCACCAAGTCGCACTGAACTTCTCGGCCCTGATGTTCATGTTTCCTATGAGTATTGGTATGGCAGCAGCAATTCGCATTGGCTATCGCATAGGGCAAAATAACCCACGACAGGCAAAAATTGCAGCTCGAACCGCTATTCTGATCGGTTTTTTCACCGCTGCGTGTACGGCTAGCTTCACCCTGCTAGCAAAGGGATTCATCATTGGCCTGTACACCAGCGACGAAGCCGTATATACCTTGGCAAATGCGCTATTGATTTATGCGGCGTTATTCCAATTGTCTGATGCGGTTCAGGTGATTTCGGCTAATGCATTACGCGGCTATAAAGACACAACAGCGATGTTTGTTATTACCTTTGTGTCCTACTGGTTAATAGGTCTACCTACAGGCGTTATTTTAGGTAGAACAAACTGGATAACGGCAGAACCAATGGCCGCAGCAGGGTTTTGGATTGGCTTCATTGTAGGATTGAGTGCCGCAGCTGTTATGCTAGGTGCACGCCTTCTTTACATCCAAAGGCCCAGTGCTGTGCATCGTATCGCGAATGCATAATACCAATCCGCATAAGCACGCTGAACGTTTAAACCGTTCAATTGAACCAAAGCAGTTACCCCCTGCTTTTCAGTTTGTCCCAGTCTTGTGGCGTGTCTATATCAAATTGTGCGTTAGGTATAGACACAGCCGTTACCCTACTTAATTTCGCATACTTCCTAATAACCGGCTTGGCTCCCATGTCGCCATTTAACGCTAGCAGTTCACTAAATACCGCTTCAGGAAAGATAGCAGGCACGGTTAATCGACTATTGTTCTCTCCCTGCTTTTGCCATTCACTGCATACTATGTGATTAGGGTTCGCATAAGAAGTGTTGATAAGGTGAACGAAGTCTTGTGTATCAAGACTCGGCAAATCGGCCAACGTGAATAGCACATGAGTAGGTCTTGTACACAAGCCCTTTGCTGTCGGGGACACTGATTTCGACAGTGATGAAAGGCTTAAAAGGTGCGTGAGTCCAGTGCGAATACTTGATGCAAGGCCTTCATCCCAATTAGCGTTGTGTACGATACTGATGGGTAGTTCAGAAACTTTACATGGAGAGTGTTTTAGCTGCGTATTTACGGAATCATGCCATTTACCCGTAACAACAGTAATGGGTAATTCACTGGTTAACGCTAAGTCATCGCGCGCACTAACTACCTCCCCCACACTGTGTTGTATAAGAGAAAGCGCAGAAATTGGGTGTTCCGATAAAAGCTTATTACCCTTGTAGCGAGCGCTCTTTCCGCCCGCCAACACCACAAGTGCTACGGCATAATTTTCCGACTTCAATTCAATATCCGTTATATCAAAGAAATAAAACGTTATACGTCAAAGGGCTTAGCGGCTTCTGCTAAGCCCTTTGATAGCAGCCGTTAACCCTTCAAGCGTTAGCCCATACATTCTGTCTTCCATAATTTCACGAATAATTTTGATAGACGAATAATACGGCCAATAATTCTCAGCTTGCGGATTAAGCCACACTGCGTTGTTAAAGTGGTTCAATAAACGCTGCATCCACACACTGCCCGGTTCTTCATTCCAATGCTCTACGCTGCCCCCTGGGTAGGTAATTTCATAGGGCCCCATGGTAGCGTCACCAACAAAAATAACCTTGTAGTCTTTTCCGTAGCGATGAATGATATCCCAAATAGGAATGCGCTCTTTATTGCGGCGAAGGTTATCTTTCCACACTTCCTCATACACGCAGTTATGAAAGTAAAAGTACTCAAGGTACTTAAACTCACTTTGCACCGCAGAAAAAAGCTCTTGAGTACTTTTCACATGTGGGTCCATAGAGCCTCCCACATCAAAAAACATCAACACTTTTACCGCATTGTGACGCTCTGGTGCCATGTGGATATCGAGTAAGCCACCTTTTTTAGCTGTCTCACCTATGGTCGTTGGCACATCTAGCTGCTCACTGGCGCCGGTGCGAGCAAACTTGCGTAGCTTCCTAAGAGCCACTTTTATGTTACGCGTACCCAGTTCTACATCAGAGCTTAGGTTTTTAAACTCGCGTTTATCCCATACTTTTACTGCCGAAAACTTTCTATTGCCCTTTTGCCCTATTCGCACACCTTCGGGATTATCGCCATAAGCGCCAAACGGGGATGTTCCGCCGGTGCCCACCCATTTATTTCCACCTTGGTGACGCTTTTCTTGTTCTTCTAAGCGCTTTTTCAACGTTTCCATCAGTTCTTCAAGGCCACCGGCTTTACGCAGCGCCTCACGCTCTTCAGGGCTTAAATTTTTTTCGATTTCCTTACGCAGCCATTCTTCAGGGATATCTTTACCGAATAGATCGACAGATTCGACACCTTCAAAATATTCAGCAAACGCCCTGTCGAACTTATCGTACTGCGTTTCGTCCTTCACCATTATGGTACGCGACAAACTGTAGAACGCTTCGATATCGGCATACACCACGTGCTTTTCAAGCGCACTAAGCAAATCCAGCAACTCGCGCAGCGTGGTTTTAACCTGATATTTTCGCAGTGTATAAAAAAACTGAATAAGCATTAGCGACGCGCCATAAAGACCAGTTTTTCAAACAAATGTATGTCTTGTTCGTTTTTAAGTAGTGCCCCGTAAAGTGGAGGAATAGCAGCTTTTCCGTCTTTTGAGTGAAGCGCTTCTGGTGGAATATCTTCGGCAACCAAGAGCTTAAGCCAGTCGATAAGTTCAGAGGTAGAAGGCTTTTTCTTAAGCCCTGGTACTTCGCGAATTTCAAAGAAGGCCTTTAACGCTTCATCAAGCAGCTTTTTCTTTAAATCTGGGAAATGTACGTTAACGATTTCTTGCATTTCCTCTGGATTCGGGAACTGAATGTAGTGGAAGAAACAACGGCGCAAGAAAGCATCTGGCAGCTCTTTTTCGTTGTTCGATGTAATAATAACAATAGGACGCTGCTTCGCGACTACACGTTCCTGCGTTTCATAAACGAAGAACTCCATCTTATCGAGCTCTAGCAGCAAGTCGTTGGGAAACTCAATGTCAGCTTTATCAATTTCATCAATTAATAGTACCGGGCGCTTTTCTGCGCTAAAGGCTTCCCATAATTTACCTTTTACGATGTAGTTGCTTATATCGTGAACGCGATCATCACCAAGTTGAGAGTCGCGAAGGCGTGACACTGCGTCGTATTCGTACAAACCTTGCTGTGCTTTAGTGGTTGATTTAATGTGCCACTGAATTAGTTCGGTGCCTAAACTCTCGGCCAATTCTTCAGCAAGCATGGTTTTACCTGTGCCCGGCTCGCCTTTAATTAAAAGCGGACGCTCTAGCGTAATAGCTGCGTTAACCGCCAGCTGTAAGTCTTTGGTTGCGATATAATTAGACGTGCCACTAAAAGCCATTATTGTTGTACTCCGTATAATTTTTCGTCTTTGCAATTTTAACTATAATATCAAGGCCTTCTCATGATTGCCCATAGATATAACATATAGCTAAAAAGCACTTTGCATTTTACTGATTGGGACCAATGATATAAGGGTATGACGAAATCCCCTAATTCAGGCTGTGAATTATTAACTATCACACGCGTTGAATTATTAACTATTAAAAAGGTCGTACAGATCACGACAGACGGGGTTTCCTATAAAATAAGGAACGAGGTAAGGATTTATAATGAACGTATTTGACGACAATTCCCTATCTATTGGCCGCACGCCACTAGTTAAGCTAAATCGCGTAACATCAGGTAATGTGTACGCAAAAATTGAATCGCGTAACCCAAGCTTCAGCGTTAAGTGCCGTATTGGCGCAAACATGATTTGGGATGCTGAAAAGCGCGGTGTCCTTACCGAAGGTAAAGAAATTGTAGAGCCGACCAGTGGTAACACAGGTATCGCTTTGGCGTTTGTTGCAGCGTCTCGCGGTTATAAGCTAACGCTAACCATGCCTAGCAGCATGAGCCTTGAGCGTCGCAAACTTCTAAAAGCTTTGGGCGCAAACCTTGTCCTTACTGAAGCGCCTAAGGGCATGAAAGGTGCCGTTGCCGCTGCACAAGAAATTGTGGCATCAGATCCAGACAAATACGTATTGCTTCAACAGTTCGACAACCCGGCTAACCCGGCTATTCACGAAAAAACCACTGGCCCTGAAATTTGGGAAGATACAGACGGTAAAGTAGATGCATTCGTAGCTGGTGTAGGTACGGGCGGTACTATCACGGGTGTAAGTCGCTACCTTAAAAATACGAAAGGTAAAGCGATCACTTCAATTGCTGTTGAGCCAACAGACTCTCCAGTAATTACCCAAGCGCTTGCGGGCGAAGAATTAACCCCTGGCCCACACAAAATTCAAGGTATTGGCGCAGGTTTCATTCCAGGTAACCTAGACCTAGACCTAATTGACGAAGTTGAGCAAGTTACCAACGAAGAATGTATGGACATGGCGCGCAAGCTAATGACCGACGAGGGTATTCTTGCAGGTATTTCTTCTGGTGCAGCCGTTGTTGCCGCTAAGCGTTTTGCTGAACGCCCAGAAAACAAAGACAAAGTGGTTGTAGTACTTCTAGCAAGCGGCACAGAACGTTACCTAAGTAGCCCTCTGTTTGCTGGTGCGTTCGACGAACAAGAAGAAGTTCAATAACCACCAAAATGTTTCAATCATTTAAAAACGAGGCCTAGTGCCTCGTTTTTTTATGCCTACTCTCTTCTGTTTCTCCTGAAGTTTCATGAACACAAACACCTGAGTTTTACGCTCTATTACTTTGCTTTTGTGCGCAATATTGTGAATAATCAAAGCATAGATTAGCGAAGCGGCGAGCACATTGACTTCGTTGAGATATAAAACTATCAATAAGAAACGGACCTCTTTACATTAAGGTAATCCAAATGAAAACGCGTATGTGGTACGCCCTATTCGGGCTTTTTACAGTGTTGATTTTATCCGCTTGCGGTAAAAAGGAAGAAGGCATCGGGCGGTACGGCATGCTTGATGAAAGTACCCCTGAGTACACCACCGTAGCGTTTCTCAAAAGTGTTTATGAAGATGACAACCTTGATACAGCAATTCGCCTATCAAGCGAAAAACTGTCTCGTATATTAACGAGATATCACACTAACAGTAACGTTCAGCGCCACCTCTTAAACCTTAAATATGACACCGTCACCATCACGCCTCAAAGTGCAGGCCGAGTTGGCCGCAACGAGTTCGCAGAAAAATCGACAATCACCGTATTTTTAAGTGGAACATACAACGACGATAAAATTGAAGACTTGCGTAGCCTAGACTTGATTAAAGAAGACGGTGAATGGAAGGTTAATAAAATTCATCCAGATGCCTATTTATAACGTGTAGATAAACGCTGTTTTTATGGCCAGCAACGTAGCTTTTTACAAATGAAGAAAATAAAAAAGATGTTTTCCGGCTTTTATGCTTAAAGGCATTTATTTTTTGTTCAAAGTATTGTTTTAGGATAACAATTTTAAAACGCTCATAAGTGATATACGGATAGTTTCCACCTTACATAAAGGATTTTTTCTGTACATTAAATTGTTATAAGACATGGAAATGACGACTCTACAATTTAGCTTTCTAGTTTTTTGGATATTCCTTCTAGCTTTTTCATTGTTTGCCATTCGTAACTCAAAAAGCATGAAACCAAAAAGTAAATTCTTCGTGTACGTAGTAGTCTTTTTAGTGCCAGTCGTGGGCGGACTATTAATTTTGTTCATGCTATATCTCGATAACGATCTCTTTTGGCAAAACAGCGCATCCCAGGACAATATGTGGATTGCTAAGAAAGAACTAGAAAGCTCCGATCATGGAGACATCGAGTAGTGTCTTATAACAAGGCGCTCAAGTCGCCCACTGCGTGGGCTGGGACAAAAACACAATGCGGCTTCGCCATTATCGCATTGTATTTTTGCCCCTTAGCTTAGTGTTATGCACTTACGGACACATTGAATGGACTCAGACATTGAATTAAATATCAGCTTTAGATTCTTTTCGCTTACAGAAGAATTATCCAACGAAATCAAATCAAGCCTTAAAGCCTCATCTTGTAGACCTAATAAAAAATTAGGTGGTTTTGTAGTGTGCGTTCCTCTGACACCATCTTCACTGGAATTTATAGGAAGTTTTGTAACTTCTAATTGTGTAGAAGTAGAGAATACAGATATCTTCGTTTCATTTGTTACTGAGTACGATTCAAGAGTCATTGATCTGCCAAATATTATCACTAAAGCTTCTTTTTCTATTGGCTCACCAGTTACACTCTCATATACGGTGGTTTAGGTGCATAACAACTCAATAAACTCACTCACTTCGTTCGCTGGGACGCATACACGCAGGGCTGCTTCGCTATTATGCCCAACGTGCCTGCGCCCGTTATTGAAAAGTGCGTTCGCTGGGACGCATACATGCGGGGCGGCTTCGCCATTATGCCCCACATGCCTGCGCCCCTTATTTAAAAGTTATGTATCAAGATGAACATGCAAAATAAACTCTTTTTTGTCGCTTTAATATTAG
This sequence comes from Alteromonas macleodii ATCC 27126, assembly GCF_000172635.2. Lineage (NCBI taxonomy): Bacteria > Pseudomonadati > Pseudomonadota > Gammaproteobacteria > Alteromonadales > Alteromonadaceae > Alteromonas > Alteromonas macleodii. The sequence goes on from NC_018632.1 coordinate 2,435,884, forward strand.
TAGCCGTTTTTTCGTTCTTAGCAGGTAAATATTTTACACATTCAAAAAAGAGCTCAGAATACATAGATGCGTTAGTTACGACTGTCAATTTGTCTTCAGATCGTTGGAATGAAATCAAGCTTCTTACTGTTTTATATGAGGCCTCATTACAGGACAAGGAAACGGCTAAGTTTCAATATGTTCTTGCAGTGTCGCTCATGTTTCGTGACGATATTCGGCTGAGAGATATCTATAAAAATGACTATGGTTTAAATACCGGAACTTACAGTACCAATAACGCCGTCATTGAGTCTTTGAAAAAACATGGATTTACAGAGTGCGCTAATCTAAAAGGAGCAGATTTAGTCCAATGCAACTTGGATGTTTTAGAGAATGATGCATAACAACTCAATAAACTCTCTCACTTCGTTCGCTGGGACGCATACACGCAGGGCGGCTTCGCCATTATGCCCTACGTGACTGCGCCCGTTATTGAAAAGTTATATGCTTTTGAGGAATTCATGCTATCTATCGCTGAACAAAACAAAGAAGTGCATGTGAAGTCTTACTGTCAGAGTTGGTTAAGGCTGCTCTCTCTACAAAAGTTCAACGAAGCCCAGAAACTATTGGATTGTCCAAACAGCTACGGAGAAACTTGGACAGAAGCCAAATTAAAGTTTGCTGTTCAGGAATATTACAACAATACATCGCCAGTAACATTCCAAAATGAAGACCTTTCCAAATGTTTTCCTGAATATTTGGAAACCGAATCTGGAAACCTAATTTTTGGTTTCTATCTTCCGTCTAATAGTGAGATTACGGATTTAACAGTGGAGTTTGAGTTTATCCCGCAAGGTAATGGATTTTATGCAGCGACTATCAACGACGTCCATGTGTTGTAATAGGCACGCATATAACAAATCAATAAACTCGCTCACTTCGTTCGCTGGGACGCATACACGCAGGGCGGATTCGCCATTATGCCCTACGTGCCTGCGCCCGTTATTGAAAAGTTATCTGCAAGAATGAAAAGCATACTTTATTTCGTTGTTTTAATTGTATCTTTTGGACCATCTGCGATTTTACTAACCCTTGGGGTTATATTTAGTCCCGTTTGGCTCTACCAGCTATTCGAGAGTAAAATGGCAACGCTGATCCCCTTCCTAATAGTATTAGCTGGTCTTTTAGGCTTTTGGGGGATGCTCGCACTTAACAACCTGACACTTTATCCGCATAAAACAGATACTCCGCCTAGTCGATTAATTGTTTATCTATCTTTAGGCTGTATAGCGTCATTTACTGCAACTGTTTTTGCGGCATATATAGATTGGCTTTTTGCTATTGCTATGTTTCTACCAATTCCAGTAACCGCTTGTCTTACATATCGCAATAGAGCATATTTCCATAAGCAGGTTTGCAGCTAACAAACAACTGTTGGCGCTCACTGCGTTCGCTGGGACACAAACACATGGGCTCCCTTCGCTTCGCTCGTTATTTTAGCCCATGTATTTGTGCCCCAAAGTTGGGCGTTATACGCAGGACTTACCCAAACTTAGTGGACATCTCCTATAGTTAGATAAGAGGTGACTTATGGCTAATAAAAAGAAGGTTCATGCTTACACTGAAGAGTTTCGTAAAGAGGCTGTTCGTCGAGCAGATCAAAAAGGTAACTCCAACCAATCCGTAGCCGCAGAGCTGGGGATTTCCGCACAACAAATCTACAACTGGCGTCGACAGTTCAAGCGCTGTGGGGGTCATCAATTCTCAACCATTCAAGGTGTGAAGTTTCATCAAGAAGACTCTGACGAAGTGCAAGCTCTCAAGCGTCAGCTGGCTGACCTTAAAGAAGAGAATGCGTTTTTAAAAAAGGCTGCCGCGTACTTTGCGAGCGACCAAGAGTAAAGTACGCGCTCATTAAAGTGTATGCGGGGCAGTTCAGAGTAACGGTGATGTGTCGGGCACTCAAAGTGTCTCGTTCTGGCTATTACAAGTACCTTATGCGAGGTATTCCCGCGCATCAGCAGCGTCGCAAACAACTGCGTGAGCATACCATGGCGCTCTTTGAAAAGTACCAAAAGCGTTATGGTGCACCCAGGTTAACACGCGCCTTGAAAGCTGAGAACGTCCCCTGCTGCGTTAATACCATTGCGAAAATCATGCAGCAACTACAGTTACGTGCTCGTAACGGTAGAGCGTTTAGATACTCGCAATATAGTCACAGTAATGTGCGCGTGAGTGAAAACGTTTTGCGCCGACAATTTGTAGCAACAAAGCCCAATACAAAGTGGGTCACTGACATCACTTACATTCGATTTAAAGGCCAATGGCATTACTTGGCTACCGTGATGGATTTGTACTCAAGAGCCATTGTTGGCTGGGCATTTGATAGTCATATGACCGAAGAACTCATTATACGCGCACTTAATATGGCGATTAGCCGACGAGACATAGAGCCTGGGTTAATCATTCACTCCGACAGAGGTGTTCAATATCGCTCTGTGCGATACCAAGACCTGATAATGAGCATCGGTGCTGTGTCCAGCATGAGCAGAAGGAGCAACTGCTGGGACAATGCAGTTATGGAGTCTTTCTTCAGTCGTATGAAAGTCGAACTCATATACGGGGAGAAATTCAACTCGCTTCAGGAAATCAAATCTTGTATCTTCGAATACATCGAAATTTTTTATAATCGCGTGCGTCAGCATTCTACATTGGGCTATGTCAGCCCATATGAATACGAAGCAACTTACGCTTAACATGGATGTCCACTTTTAGTGGGTAAGACCAGCACAAGGAAGTATTGAATGAAACATAAGATTATTTGTTCACTATTCTCAATAGCCATTTTTACTTCGGGATTATTTCTCGGCGCATATATCAGTACGTCGGCGGGCGCTAGTTCAAACTCTACAGAGTTATATAGCAGCATTATTCATCTTTCTTCTGTTCATCAACAAATAGAAAATGGTGAATTAGAAAACGCAAAACAAGCCATCTGTAGTTTCGTCAGAACACGCATCGAATTACTAGAGCTTGGCCATCAAATTCTTAACGAAAATAGGGCCAAGGAAGTAATGGTTCTAAAACAAAGTATGGAGAAAATGCTTTCAAACACATCGCAAGCCAGCACTTCGTTAGCTGAAACTTGTGTTTAACGAGGCGCTTAACGCGTTCCCTTTGGTCACTGGGACAGTAACGCAACGGCACTTCGTAGATATGTCGCTACGTCACTGCCTCAAAGCTTAGCGTTATATCGCGGGATAGTTCGATGGAAGACAAGTACTTAGTTATTTACGATGGGGTGTGTAACTTCTGTAATGGAGCAGTTGCCTTTATTTTGAAGCGCGACAAAACTGAACGTTTTATATTCTCACCAATGCAATCAGAATATGCTCAAGAAGTTATCGAACGTTACAAAGTTGATACTGTAGGTGTTGATACTTTTATGTTAGTTAAGAACGGAAACGTTTTTCTTTGGTCTGACGCTGCACTAGAAATCGCAAAAGACTTAACTGGGTTCTGGTTTTTATTCGGTGTAACTAAAATCTTGCCGCGTTCTTTTAGAGACTTCTTCTACAGAATTTTTGCTCGCAACCGTATTAAGCTTTTCGGTGGTACAAAGCATTGTCAAATACCCGATAAAAAGGTCTTAGGGAGGTTCAGAGGTCTTGCGATGTAACAAACAAATAAAGCCGTTCCCGTTGGTCACTAGAAGGCATACACGCGGGGCGGCTTCGCCATTATGCTCAGCGCATATGCGCCTCTTAGCTTAATGTTAGAAGCTTCTGAGAAATCAATGGCTAAATCAGAAATAAGACGATTCTTAAAAGAGATCCGCACTAAGTTTCCTGACGTTGTTCCTCTTATGGAAAAACATGAAAATTGGGCACTCACATTTCTAATGGGAGAGTTTGCAAATTTGACGACTATTTTGTTAAACCAAGGCGACTTAGAAGAAGCACTTGAGCAGTTGCAGTACATGAGCGAGAAACTAGATACTGCAACCGAAGCAGAATTCGAGTACATAGATGTATATTATACAGAGCACTTATTCTGGAAAGGTACCAAAGAAGGTATTGAACGTGGCTGGCCTCTCGTCCCAGATAATCTCAAAAAACTGTACTTGGACTTTCATGGTAAACCACCTAGGGTAGTGGTTTAGATAAGGTTGAGGGAAGTACAATTTTACAAAGTACGATTGATGGCTTTTGTGAAACTCAGCGCTCTAAAGATGTCTTTAAAAAATTAAGACGTTTTATATCCAATAAAGCGATTAAAAAGTCTGGTGTTCTATTTTTCCCTGAGGCTTACGATAACCTGAAAAATGGTTGGCGATTAACCCCAATTCTAACTGGTGTGCCTGAGTTAGATGTTAAGCTTGAACCTTACAGTTAAGAGTGTTTTAAACATAACAAACGCTTTAACCAAGGGACGAAAAACAGCAAGCTTGCGCTCCTTCGTCGCTAATTTTAGCCTGCTATTTTGCGCCAGTTTAGCTAGGCGGTATGCATCAAGGTAAATAATGAATCGAGCGCCCCTTTCAAAAGAACCAGTTAACCTATTTATTCTTTTAAAGATGGCTTACACCGATTCTTTGGGTGCCAATGTGCTGAACAGGCATCTGAGCAGACTGCTCAAGCAACTGTTTTAAAATTGGAGCTAACTATCCGTTTTCTCCATTCAAAAGTAAGTTATTTGGAAAATGCGTAAACTAATTCCAAGACAGGCATTTCTAAGTACTAGACCTAGATTAACTTTATAAAACGCGTTCACTAAGTTAAGAGGCAAGGAGACAATATGCATCTCGCTCAATTGAATATTGGAAAAGTCAGGTTTAACTTGGAGTCCCCCGAAATGGCGGACTTTGTAAATAACCTAGACCCTATCAACGCCATTGCTGAACAAAGTCCAGGATTTATCTGGCGTTTGAAAGACGAATCAGGTGATGCCACTAATATAGAGGTAGAAAATAACCCAGATATCATTGTTAACATGTCTGTTTGGGAAAGCGTAGAGTCCCTTAAGAACTTCATGTTCAAGACGCATCACATTGATTTCCTTAAGCGTAAAAAAGAGTGGTTTTTGCCCTTAAGCGAAGCATCTTATGTGCTTTGGTGGATACCGAAGGGTCATATTCCAACCCTTCAGGAAGCTATCACTAAATTAGACCATCTTCGAGAAAATGGAGAATCTCAGGATGCATTTAGTTTTAAAAGTAGTTACCCCAAGCCTGAATTGGAGAATCATTGATGTTTCCAAGGTCAGAAGGCACACTAGTAAGAAGCTCGAACTGGCCGTTGAAATACGTAAGCACGGATCCCGACACGTAGATTCTAATTTTCGCACACGAGTTTCACATCTTAGATGGCTGCCGTGTTCTCTATTAGATAGTTTAATAAGAAAGGATATTTTATGAACTTATCGTTTTTACTTGTACTTTTTATCTCTTTTTTCACAATAAATATCCTACCTTGGGTTCTAGCACTTATATCTAAAAAGGCTTCTGGTAATAACAAGGTCATCTGGTTCTTGATGTCGTTTTTATTATCATGGCTAGGCTTTATCGTTTATTACTATCTTGTGATTAAGCCAGAATGGAAAGCTGAGTTAGAAAGAAAAAAATCAAAAAGAATACTCAGAAATGAAAATGGAATGCCTATTAAAATGTATGAGCAATCTTAAGGTTAAAATTGACACGCATTTTATCAACGCTTATATGTAGATGAACACTAGTGATAGCCTAAATCTATATTTTGAAAATTCACGAAGGAACGACAATGCCTATAAAAAAATGGACTTTACAATACCTAGTCGCATTTCCCTTGCTGGCCACTATTTTTGCCAGTGTTCAATACTTTAAAGGCCAGTCTTTTTCCTACTCTCTTGAATTCGGGGTTACATGGGCTTTTATATCTATTTCTATATTTGCAGCTCGCCGCATTTACAATTTTAAAAAGCGGATCCATTGCGAAATATGCAACGATATACAAAATCATAAGACCATTGAATAATTGAGCGCGCTATTTCAGTTGAGTACTCAACCTTAATTTCATGTTAAAAAAACGGGTAAAAAAATGAAAACACAAACCTTACTTATCTATTTTTTCTTTTCCTTGCTAGTCTCTTTCTCGTGTGAAGCCTCTACGCGTTCGCTAAAAATAGAAGATGATGGTTTTGTTGCTACGTATTACTCTTCAGAGTCACAAGAACGTAAAGTTGGCGTTTTAGTGCTTGGAGGATCCGAAGGCGGCGTGCCAGAAAAGCTCGCTAGTCCAATCGTTGAAGCGGGATTCCCTACCCTAGCTTTAGCTTATTTTAAGGAAGAAGGCTTACCACCAGAGTTAGAGAGAATACCTCTTGAATATGTAATTCAGGCTATGTCGTGGTTAAAATCACAACCAGAAACCACGCCGGACGACATTATTGTAGTTGGCTGGTCGAAAGGCGCTGAACTGTCACTTCTTCTAGCGTCAAAAGAACCAAGTATTTCAAATGTGGTTGCTATTGCGCCTAGCTCTGTTGTTTGGGCAGGTATTTTGAAAGATTGGAGTAAAGTGCCTGGTTCCAGCTGGACTTACGACGGGCAAGACTTAGCGTTTGTTCCTTTCAACCCGTCGGGTGAAGTTAATGGTTTGCTAGATCTCTATACGCAATCTTTAGAAAATCGAGCAGACAACGGTAAAGCTAATATTCCTGTACAGAAAATCAGCGCCGATGTTGTGTTAATGACTGGCGAAAACGATGAAATTTGGCCCTCGCCTACTATGGCTGAAACAGTTTGTGAAAAAATGAATGCGCGCACTAAACATAAGTGTAAGCACATAAACTACCAAGGGGCAGACCACTTGCTTAACTACGAGTTCTTAAAAGAGGGTAGCGATATGAACCAAACCTTTATTAAGATGCTTACTAATCACAATAACCACTAGTCAGCTTCTTCAATAAATAGAATCATATGACCATTGATGAATTCAATCACTATTGCAAAGCACTCCCCCACACTACTCACGTCGTTCAGTGGGGGAATTCAGAAGTATGGAAAGTAGGTGGTAAAGTCTTTGCTATAGGGAGCATTAGCAAGGACGGACACCCCGCTTTTACCTTTAAAACATCTGAGCAAAACTATTATTTTCTGGAAGAAAAGCCTGGCTATAGGCCTGCACCCTATCTCGCTAGTCGTGGAATGAAATGGATACAACAGTACAATTGCGAGAGTGATGAAGATGAAGCGTTAAAATACTATTTAAGCGCATCTTATAAACTAGTATCGTTAGGGTTAACCAAGAAAATGCAAAAAGAGCTTGGTTTAAATCAACCTCAATAAAGGTGCTTACACCATGTTCAAAGCAAAAGGCTTTACGCGCAATATTCGCCCTTATGTAGAAGCTGAACTAGCGCTAGCTCATAGAAAGCAAAACCAAAACAGCCAACAGTGTGCTTTTTCACACTTAGAAAATGCCCACGTTCTTGGTCAAGCCTCTACAAGGCTACACGTTAAAGTACACGTTCAAATGCTTTTATGGGCAGTGAAACAAGGCAATATTGGTGAGTTTTTTGGTCAACTTTTCAGAATTGCGGGCGCTGCCACAAAAACTGTTTTTGGGCTAGTACCTCATGGAAATACAGGTGGCGCTAACGTTAGCCCATTTAAGGCAATGCCAATTAAACCAGACTTAAATACGATCATAAAAAAAGCGCGTTCGAATGAAAATTAAAATTAACGTTGTCGATGCATTTACTAATGTAAGGTTTAAGGGCAATCCTGCTGCAGTAGTTATAACGGGTAAATGGCTTAGCGATGAAAAAATGCAAGAAATCGCTGCTGAAAATAACCTTTCAGAAACCGCCTTTTTAGTTGAAGATGATAATGGCGTATTCGCTATACGTTGGTTTTCCCCTGTGACGGAAATCGACTTCTGTGGCCACGCAACGCTGGCATCCGCGTTCGTAATCTTTAGCGAAAATTACCAATTACCGCACATTTCTCTATTCGCCAAGTCGGTTGGTACGATGAAAGTCGTTAAAAAAAGCGACGGATTTATTCAGATGGATTTCCCCAATAGAATGCCCAGCCCTGTCGGTGAAGTGCCTGAAGCGTTACTAAAAGGGCTCTCTATCAAGCCCAAAAGCATTTTAAAAAATAACCAAGCTTACTTTGCTGTTTATTCTAACGAAGACGACGTTTTAAGCGTAATTCAAGACAGCGAGCAGCTAAAAACACTAGCGCCTTATGATGTGGTAGTGACAGCGCCTGGTACGCAATTTGACTTCGTATCCCGTTACTTCTGGCCTGCGAACGGCGGTGATGAAGACCCGGTTACCGGTTCAATCCACACTGGGCTAGCGCCTTATTGGGCAAAAGTATTTGGACGATCAAAACTTATGGCTTATCAGGCATCTAAACGAGGCGGCACATTAAAATGTGAGGTGGCAGGTGACCGCGTGCTTATTTCTGGCCAAGCGGTGTCTTACCTTGAAGGTTACATTAATATTTGATGGTTGATTGCCTTACATGAACTAATCGATAAAAGAGAACTCTTCTCTCGAGTGTTACTGCCCGCCTCAAACAAAAAAGCGGAAGATATCTAACCTTCCGCTTTCACTCACGCAACAGCGCATTGCTGCATCTAGTTTTAACTAGGCAAATGTAATATTAGCGCCCTACTGCAATGCCCTCTCTGCGAGGATCTGCGCCGCCAATTAATTTACCTGATTTAAACTGAATGCCATGAAGACCGCTGTTTGAATCCACTACTTTAACGTTATGGCCGAGTGCCTTTAACGGCTCTTCAAGCTCAGCTATTGGTGTGCCCTTCTCTAACGCAGTGTAGTCGTTTCGATTAGTAATTTTAGGAAGATTGATGGCTTGCTGAATATCCAAGCCAAAGTCTAAAACTCCAATTAGGGTTTGAGCGACGTAGCTTACAATTCTAGAGCCGCCCGGCGAGCCTACAACCACCTCTAAATTCCCTTCTTTGTCGAACACCATTGTAGGGCTCATAGCACTTCTAGGACGCTTACCAGGCTCTACGCGATTTGGTACTGGAAAACGGTTTTTGGTTGGCGAAAATGAAAAGTCGGTAAGCTGATTATTAAGCAGGAAGCCTTCTACCATAATCCCAGAACCAAACATAAATTCAATGCTGGTAGTCATTGATACTGCATTGCCCTCTTTGTCTACTATAGAAACGTGTGAGGTATTGGGCAGCTCCATTGACGTACCAAGTGCTACATTCGCATCGGCGTAGGGATTGCCCGCGCGTTTGCGGCGCCACTCTTTATCAACAGCAATACTCTCAGCTCGGCGCTGAAGATAAGCGGTATTAATCATGGCCGCAAACGGCAAGTTAGTAAAATCGCTATCCGCAATGAACTTCTCGCGGTCGGCATATGAAAGCGCACTTGCTTGCGTATAAAGGTTGGCAAACTCTACTGAATCCGGTGCGTATTGACTAAGGTTAAAACCTTCTAACATTTTTAGAATTTGATAAACGTTTACGCCACCTGAGCTAGGTGGTGCCATACCGCAAATGCGTTTTTCGTGGTACAAGCCACATACGGGTTCACGTTTTACTGGTTCATAGCTTGCTAAATCTTCCAACGACATTTGGCCAGGGTTAATCTCCGCATTATTAACCGCTTCCACTATTTTTTCGGCAACTTCGCCTTTCAGCAAATAATCGCTGCCCTTTTCCGCAATACCTCTTAGGGTTTTAGCTAACTTTTTGTTTTTCTTAACCGTGCCTTCTTTTAACGGCAGGCCTGCCGGGAAGAAATAAGTAGAGCTTGCAGGAAAAGTTTTAAGACCAGGGTGATAGTCCAATGCAACAAGTTTGGCTAAACGCGGCGATACTTTAAAGCCGTCTTCAGCTGTTTTGATTGTATCGTCGAACAGCGTATTCCAAGGCAGCTTACCGAACTCGCCCTGAGCCATTTCTAGCGCTTTTACTGCACCAGGCACGCCAACTGACTTACCGCCTACTACTGCATCTAACCAGCGCATTGGCTTATTACCTTCAATAAACCAATGAGAATTGACAGCTTTCGGTGCGGTTTCACGGCCGTCAAAGGTGTGAAGTACTTTGTTCTTATTATCCCAATAAAGGATAAACGCACCACCACCAATACCTGACGATTGTGGTTCAACCAGCGAAAGCATCGATTGCACAGCTACCGCTGCATCGATCGCACTTCCGCCCTTTTCTAAAATATTCTTTCCCGCCCAAGACGCATAGGGATTTGCCGCTACAACCATATAATCTTCGGCTTCAAATGCCTTTTTCTCTATGTAGCCTGTTGCCGCTTCTGGTTCTCCGACTTCACGTGGTTGCTTCGCGTTCGCACCAAAAATAAAACAGCTAGATAATGCAAGAGTTACCACTGAAGCTCTGAAAAAAGCACTGCGTCTCAAAATAATACTTCCTCTTATTTAAATTTTTCGGGGTTTATTGGGCGTTTTTTAAGAAACGCATCAAACGCTTCTTGAGCTGCGGTTGTGCCCAACGCTTCTAAAAATATATCAAACTCTTCGTTCATTTGTTGGTTTGTTCGCTCTCCGTCACCTTTTAATAGCGCTTTTGTTTGTTTAAGCGAAAATGAAGGCTTGGCGACGAGTTTCTCTACCGTAGTTTGAACCGTTTGATCTATTTCGTGAGCGTCGACAATTTTTGTCAGAATACCAAATTGATAAGCATCAGCAGAGGTAAAGGGTTCGCCCAGCATTAGCCACTCTGCCGCCTTTATATGACCCGCAACCTTAGGCAAAAGATAACTTGATGCATATTCAGGAACAAGCCCTAAGTTGATGAATGGTAGAACAAATCGGGTATCTGGAGTGGCGTAAACAAAATCGCAATGAAGTAAAAGCGTTGTGCCTATGCCCACTGCTAATCCGTGAACTTGTGCAATAACCGGTAAATTACATGCCGCCAAAGCTCGCATAAAGGCAGCTGTTTCTGGCACCTGAGCGTGATCTTGTTGCTGTGCGAAGTCTCCAATGTCATTTCCTGCAGTAAAACAATCGCCCGCGCCTTTAATAACCACCACTTTGGTTGAGCCATCGTTCTTAACACCTAATATGGCATTCGCCATTTCTTGATACATGTCGCGTGTTAACGCATTTTTCTTATCGGTTCGGTTAAGTGTAATGGTTAAGCATTGCTGATTTGTTTCGGTAATAATGTAAGACATAATTACTCCTTTACTGTCGTCTTTTTGTTTTGGGCGTACTTCAGTTTTCACCCTGTAGGCAATTTCTGTATCATAGCCAGCAAATTCTAATTTCAAAAATAACTAACACTGATGATGTCACTGCCGTTTTCGCTTAAGTATAGCGCTGGTCCTTTATTTATTGCGCTATGCTCCGTTGTCGCGTTTTTCTTTGAGCCTATGTCTGGCAATTATTTGGCTTACGACAGGTACGCCATTCAAGGTCTAGAAACTTGGCGAATAGTCAGCGGCAATATCGTGCATACCAATGGCTACCACCTACTTTTAAATTTAGCAGGTCTGGCGCTATTGTGGGCCCTACACGGTGAACATTATCGCATTGGTTTGTATTTAAAAGTTTTTGTATGGTGCTGCTTAGGAACCAGTGTCGGGCTTTATTTCTTCTCTCCAGATCTAATATGGTACGCGGGTTTGTCTGGCGCATTACACGGTATTTTCGCATGGGGCGCCTGTGTTGATATAAAAGAGAAAATGAAGTCGGGTTGGTTATTGCTTATAGGTCTAGCCATCAAGGTGGGATACGAACAAATTGACGGTAGTAGTGAACAAGTTGCAAACCTGATTGACGCAAAAGTTGCCGTAGACGCGCATTTATTCGGTGCGCTTACGGGTATCGCAATCTTTTTACTTATGTTTATTACGGCGAAAAGAAAATAGAAACTTGAGCGATATAGTGCCACTCTTTTTGCGCATTTTAATTCGTTAAAACAGATAAAATGTGCTGGAACAAAAAATGAAGATCTAAAAAGGCCCGAATTCATTGAATTTGGGCCTTTTTTGTAAGCTTTTTCCGTCTTTATAGCTACCGCGCTGTGAGCAACTCAGTGGCTCTTAATCACTGGGTTGCACTCGCAGTTTTGCCTATAAGTTTTCTTCGAATAGCTTGTATATACGACGATATTCATCAAGCCAAGAGCTTGGTTGTACGAAGCCATGTGGCTCTACCGGATAAATGGCCGTTTCAAAATCTTCCTTTTCAAGCTCGATAAGGCGCTGTACCAATCGCACGGTGTCGTGGAAAAACACATTGTCATCAACCATAGGCGCATTGATAAGCAATGGCTTTTCTAGCCCATCTGCGAAATAAATTGGCGAACTGCGCTCGAACGCGATGGGGTCAATATCAGGCGTATTTAGAATGTTTGCTGTATATGGCGTGTTGTAATGGGCCCAATCGGTTACCGGACGAAGTGCTGCACCTGCCGCAAACAGATCTGGCGCGGTAAACATAGACATAAAGGTTAAGAAGCCGCCGTATGAACCGCCGTATGTGCCAATACGCTCACGATCTACATTTGCATTTTCAACAAGCCAGTTAACACCATCACGCAAATCTTGCACTTCAGGCGTACCCATTTGACGATAAATAGCAGTTCGCCAATCACGTCCGTAGCCAGCACTAGCGCGATAATCCATATCTAGTACGACATAGCCTTGCTGCACTAGCATGCTGTGGAACATGTATTCTCTAAAGTAACCAGACCACCCCATGTGGGCGTTTTGCAAATAGCCTGCACCGTGATTAAACACTACCGCTTTATTTGGTGCCGACTTATCGTAATTTTCCGGTAGATACACTCGTGCGTAGATAAATGCATCGGTATGCGACGATTCAATAGCAACGATGTTAGGCACCGCCCAAGGAAGTGCGTTGAAAGTAGCACTGGTGCTTTGTGTAATTTGCTTTGCTGCAGTTGTTTCATCTGCTGGCTTAATGTAAAGCTCTTGTGGCTGATTAACTTTACTATGGCTTAGCAGCAAATTTTTGCCATCAGGGCTAAGTGAGTAATCTGTCATACCATTCAAATCAGTCATGGTATCGATGGTATTGTCACTTAAATCAGCACGATAAACTTCGTAAAGCCCCGGATGCTCCATGTTAGCTTTAAAGTAGATATAGTTGTCATCACCAGAAAGGGTTAGATCGTCAACAATAAAACGGCCGCTGGTTAGCGCGACAGGTTTCTCGCCTGGTTTTTGAATGTATAAATGCGAGTAACCGGTATGCTCAGACTGATAGTAAAGCGTCTCGCTGTCATTTAGCCAATCAAACGCGTTGAAACGGTAGTTTACCCACGCGTCATCGTGAAGCCTATGTTGGTTTTCTAGCGTTTTATTTGCTAGGTCGACCGTTGCAATCCAGCGGTCTTTGTTGTCCCACGCTTCTAACATAACGGCGACGGCGTTACCGTTTTTGTGCCAGCGAATCGAAGGCTTAGTCCAGTACCAGCTTTGCAGTAAGGTAATGTCGCGAGGCATACGATTAACTTCATAGGTCTCGCCTTTTGCTTTCGCGTTTTCTTCTTTTACATCTGCAAGAACATCGTCGTTGTAGCCAGGCAAATTAAAGTATTTAAGTTCACTTTTCTCACCAGTTTTTAAATTTAGCAGCCACAGTTCATGATTTACCGATTCTGCATCTGCAACACGTTGGCGTACCGGCTTCGCGGCAATACGGCTGTCTTCTTGGATATAATGCGGCATGATGTCGCTGTCATCACGAGTCGGCTTACTTTCCGTGGTGGCGACTACTGCAAAGTTACCCGCAGGTGATACGCTAATACCCGCTAGTCGATGCGACTTATCAAAGTAAAAAGGCGTAGGTGCTACACTGCTGTTTTCTTTAGCCAACGCTTTATGCGCGTCGTCTTTTTCTTGCCTGTTTTTGCGCTGTAGTTTGATGTATTCCACCAGCGACTGCTGCTGCTCGGCAATATAATCTTTAGGCGGCTCAACCGCTTTAGGCTCGTCGCTAAACTCCCAGCTCAATAATTCTTCGCGGGTGCCGTTAGATAGGTCTATAGCAATAAATTTGTTACCGCTTAACGCCATTAAGCGGCCATCAGTCATAAATGAAAGCGTTGACAGCGCATTCCCGCCACGCGCGATACGCACAGTTTCACCGTTGGTAAATTGCACATAAACACTGTCTTCAAATGAATAAGCAATTACACCATCATTTCTTACTACACGTTCGTCAAAACGATACTTGTGTAAATCTGATAATGGCGCTTTTACGGCATTGGCAGGGTTTGAGAGTTCAGCAACATAAACATCTGTTAACGCGCTATTCTGTCTTTCTTTTTCAAAAACAATTTTATCGCCATTGACCGACCACCCCATACCTTCGGGTAACGCGCCCATCCATTGAGGGTCTGACATTATTTGCTTCAAAGTAATTTCACCATTTTTCGCGCTGTTCTGAGGCGCGACATCTGGTGTAACGGTTTGCTGGACAGTGGCAGCAGGAAGCGATGTAGACGCTGCTTGGCTAGATGGTTCGTTAGTAGTGCTTGCACATCCGCCCAACGCAAAAGTAACGCTAGCCGCGATGAGTAAAGAAGAGTATTTTTTCATTATTTTAAGTCGTTGTTATGTAAAAAACGTTAACATTATACGCAGAGCAGTTACTAATACGCTAACGTTCATCGATTGAGATAGTGAACCAAACGTAAACCATCTGCGTTTATGGTTGTGAAACTGGTCTGTCGGCCTGAACAAAATAACAAAAATTCACTGATGAGGTAAAACACTATGAAAGCGAAAGGTTTTGTACCTGCGTTGCTTGCGCTCAGCTTTTTCACGACTCCTAGCTTTGCGAGCGAGTGCCCCAGCGTACTAAAGTTCATGAAGCGTAAGCTCAACTCACAAGAAACGGTGAATTTGTGTAACGAATATGCCGGAAAGACCCTTTTAGTGGTGAACACAGCCAGCTATTGCGGCTACACGCCACAATTTGAAGGTTTAGAAGCCCTTTATAGTGACTACAAAGACAAAGATTTTGTAGTACTTGGCTTCCCGTCGCACGATTTTAACCAAGAAGATAATGATGAAGGCAAAACGGCAGAACTGTGTGAATTGACTTATGGCGTAAAGTTTCCGATGTTTGAACCAATATCGGTAAAAGGAGAAGACGCCGATCCTATGTATAGAATGCTAAAAACCGCCACCGGCAAAGCGCCATCATGGAACTTTAATAAGTACCTTATTGACAGCTCTGGTAAGCAAATAACCCACTACCCTAGTTCAACAAAGCCCACTGATCCGGCTTTTATCGCTGACATAGAGGCACTCCTCAAAAGCGAATAAAACCGCGAATATCAACGCTGCCTATAGGTCAGACCAAACGAGAATCTAAAAGCCGCGCATAAAAAAGCCCCGCGTAACACGCGGGGCAATCAAGCACACTCAACTTGGAACACACTTTTAGCTGAAAACATACTTCCTACGTTTTAGCTAACTGCATTAATTTAGTGTGTTTAGTTGTTGGTTAGTTCAATAATTTTTTCGCTTGCTTCAGAAAAAGCCTTGTTTGCTTGCTCTTCGCCCATGTTAAGTCCTTCAGCGTAAACGAATTTAACGTCACTGATACCAACAAAATTTAAAAAGTGTTTTAAATACGGCGTTTGCGTATCAAAGTCTGAACCTGCATACACACCACCACGCGCGGCAAAAACAGTCGCTGATTTATTTTCTAGCAATCCGACAGGACCTGTCTCGGTATACTTGAATGTTATACCAGCTCTTGCAATACGGTCGAAGTAAGCTTTTAAGCTCGATGGGATGCCAAAGTTGTACATTGGCACGGCTAGCACAATTTCGTCAGCCGCTTTTACTGCTTCAACAATGTCATCAGAGACTTTTGCCAATGCCTGTTGTGATTCATTTCGCTCAGACGCCTCAGTCATCCACGCTTGCATTTCTTCACCTGTTAAATGAGGCAGTGCCAGAGAGGCAACATCCACGCGGTTAATGTGCACAGAACCGTCATTCTCAATTTTTGAAAGGTACTCGTTTGCAAGCTTTGAAGAATTACCTTGGTTGCCATTTAGGCTGGAAAATATAGCCAGTACTTTTTTCATGCCGAACTCCAATATTCGTTGTTTCGATAATATATGGCTATATTACGGCAATCGGGTGGGATGAAAATATCAAAAACATGAAGGCTTCGTTCTATTTTGTAGAACAAACTGCCAAGGAACAGAGTAAATGTGAAATTATTGAAAACATTACATTACGTTAATGTTGCAAGGAGGTTGATCTTCTCTTATTTGCTCAGCGTAACCGAGTTTGCCACAACACAATTAAGAGGATACAAAATATGAGAAGGACCAAAGCGCTCCTTGCATGTTCAATATTACCACTGTTTTTAATTGGCTGCTCGGATGACGACGACGATGTCGTACAAGAGCCCACACCCTCCCCGGAATACGCAAACATTCGAGTTGTTCACGCAGCATCAGACGCACCAATGGTAAACATCACTGCTAACGACGCCATACTCAACGATCTTGAAAGCGTTGATTACCAAGTTGCTTCATCTCGCTTCGAAGTCGAGACAGGCATGTACGATATTGGTGTTACAGGCATTCTTCCAGGTGAAAACGCTGAAGTGCTGCAAGCTGACGTTACTTTAGAAGCTGACATGAACTACGATATTTTTGCCGTAGGTAATGTTGGCGATGAGTCGTTATCGCTTTTAACAGTGACCAGTATGGAAACCGCAGTTGACGCGGGTAATGCTCAAGTACAGATTGTACATGCAGCATCAATGGCTCCTATGGTTGATATTTATGTTACGGCACCAGATACAGATATCACTGCCGAGCAGCCGCTTGTTACTGCTGAATTTACTGACGCGACAGATTTGATTCAAGTACCCGCGGGCGATTATCAAATTCGTATTACACCGGCCGGTGAGACAACGGTTGTATACGACTCTGGTACGGTAAACCTTGCAGACGGTGCCGATTTGCTTATCGCTGCTACTAATAACGTAGGTACAGGCGATTCACCAGTAACATTACTGGCCGCGGACGGTGATGGAAGCTTCAAGATATGGGATGCAGAAGCAGGTGCTGCTATCCGCGTTGTGCACGGTATCAGCGACGCACCAGCGGTTGATGTTGTAGCAAATAACGAAATAGTATTGGTGGACGGAATACAGTTCCCGCGCACCACAGACTATTTGTCTGTTGCAGCCGGTGACTATCTCATTGACGTTGTAGCCGATAGCGACAACAGTGTTGTGGCAATTGACGATGCTGAGTTGACGCTAGAAGTAGGTATGTCTTATACCGCTATCGCAAACAACGTTTTGGCTGCACCAGAACTTGATGTGCTTGTTGATATGCCCCGCTCCGTAGCGACAGAAGCGAAAGTGCGTATTGTACATGCTTCACCTTCAGCAGGTAACGTCGATATTTATGTAACTGCAGATGGTGAAATTAATGCTGTCGACCCAGCATTTGCTGATATAGCATATGAAACAGGTGACTTGGTTGAAACTGGTTATGTAAGTCTTGCTGAAGGTGATTATGTGGTCACTGTTACACCAACAGGTACCAAAACAGTAGCGATAGAAACCGGCGTTTTAACGCTTGAGAATGGTGAGATTTACACTGCTATCGCACTAGATGGCGCGATGGAAGGTGATTTACCTCAATTAGCGTTGCTTGATGGCCTAGCACCACCTCCACCAGCTTTTAATGCTGACATGACTTACAATGTAAACTTAAGTGGGTCACAAGAAGTGCCTGCCGTAACTACTATGTCTATGGCAACTGCAGTGGTCGAAATTGACGAAGACTTACCGGCGTTTAGCGTAAGTGTTGACGTATCAGGCTTAACGGATGTTACTGGTGTACACGTACACGATGGCGGCATTGGTATGAATGGTCCGGTTGCTTTCCCACTGACTGATGCTGGTAATGGTACTTATGTTCTCGCTGAAACTAATATTTCACCTAGCAACTTAGACGCGCTGACTAGCGGTGAGTGGTATTTAAATGTTCACACTACCGCTAACCCTAACGGTGAAGTGCGTGGTCAGATTGTTCCCGACACAACTGCGGTAGTAACATTCTCACTAAGCGGCAGCCAAGAGGTACCAGCAGTTGACACCATGGCAATGGGGTCTGGCTATGCGCTCTTCGACACCACAAACAACAACGTTTCTCTTGTGGCGGTAACCACTATTGAAAATGCGACTATGGCGCACATTCATACTGGGTTTGCTGGTGAAAATGGTGACGTACTTGTAGGACTTGTGGAAAGTGAAAGCACCGCTGGCGTTTGGATGACAGACGGAAGCATAGCACTAGATGAAGCCACAGCTACGCAACTACTGGCAGGTGGTCATTATGTGAATGTGCATACAGCAGCTAATACTGGTGGTGAAATTCGCGGCCAAATCACGCCTGATAATATTGAAGTGTACGGCATCATCGCAAACGGCCTACAAGAAGTGCCTGCAGTAACTACAACAGCAAGCGGCGCTGGTGCATTTACTTTGAATACATCTACAGGTGCACTGTCAGGCAGCGTTACCATTACCGGTATGACAGCAAACATGGCTCACATTCACGAGGGTGAAATGGGCGTAAATGGTGATGTTCTAATTGGACTTACTGCCGGAACCAGCGGTATGTGGTCTGTGCCAGCTAATACTACGTTAACCGCTGAGCAAATGAATGTTATGGCAGACGGAGGTCTTTACACTAACTTCCACTCAGATGCATTCCCAAGCGGTGAAATTCGTGGACAAATTACGCTAGGTTTTGACTAGTAAAAAATTGCTAAACCCATTGTGTTTCAATTATATTGAGACCCAATGAACCTAAAATAAAAAAAGGGGCAAACGCCCCTTTTTTGTGTTTCTCGACAAGAAGATTTTATCTATATGGTATTTAGCGCCGTGTCGAAATCTGCAATCAGATCCTGAGTGTCTTCAATACCTACCGAAATACGCAGCATGGTATCGGAAATACCCATTAACTCACGCTCTTCTGCCGTGTTCTCAAAATAAATAGTAGGCGCAACTGGTAGCGCTAAGGTGCGATTATCCCCTAAGTGCGTGGCGCAAATAACTAACTTCATTTCGTTTAAAAACGCCACTGGATCAGCACCGTCGATAAGGTCAAAACTCAAAATTGCGCCGTAGCCGTCGTTTAGGTATTCCCTTGCCATGAAATGCTGAGGGTGGTCGGCAAGACCTGGATAAAAGACTTTAGATACCTTGGGGTGATTATCTAGGAACGTCGCCAACTGCATAGCATTATGCTGACTTCGTGATAAACGTAAATCTAAGGTTTCCATGCCTAGGGCAATGGCCGTCGCTGATTGCGGTGCCAATGTAGCGCCTAAATCGCGTAAACCTTTCTTTTTGATTTGTGTAATGCCCCACTGTGCAGTATCTGCAACCTGATAAGCCGGTTTTAGGTTACTAAACTTAGTCCAATCATAGTTACCCGTATCGATGACAGCACCACCTAAAACGTTACCGTGACCTGCAATGTATTTTGTCAGCGAGCAAAACACTAACGACGCTTTAACATCTTTAGCGTAAAAAACAGGGGGTGGCGTCATGGTGTTATCAACCATAAACAGCATGTGCTTCTCTTCGCAGAATTGACCAATGGCGTGAAGGTCGGCCACCTGTGTCACAGGGTTAGCTACGGTTTCGGTGTAAACGCCTTTTGTGTTTGGCTGGTAAGCTTCTTTGACTTGCTGAATGTCGGTCACATCTGTGTAGGTAACCTGCACACCAAAATCTTTAATGGTTTCAAAAAAGCTTCGCGTATTACCAAATAGGTATTGGCTTACAATTAAATGGTCGCCGGCTTTGAGTAAAGCAAATAACGAGCTGCTTATCGCCGCCATTCCGGTTGAGTAACACAAAGTACCTACACCGCCTTCCAGATCATTAAGCATATTTTGCAATGCCGCCACAGAAGGTGACGATGAACGAGAATAAACATGAGCAGCTCGTTTACCTTGAAACGCATCGATGATGCCCTGCGCATCTTTAAACTCGAAAAGAACTGAATTAGACGTGCTGCTGTGAACACCACCATGTTCAGGCGTATTTAGCATGCGATCAGAATGAACCTGACGGGTTGTGAATCCCAATTTTGTCACGGGTGAAGCTCCGAAAATAGATGTTTGCGACCGAGCCGAGTGCGCACCAGTACTCTGAGTTGATACGGTTGCGTACTTACCACTTCAATAGAAATGATTATGGCTTTGTAATGCAGTTTTTAGGATATTTTGCGCAAACATTATCATAAAACGTATAAATAGTTTGCATTTGTTCATCTATGTTAGTCACTTTCTGAATAATTGGCCCCAACACAATCATCTTTCTGGCGTAGTCCAACCCAATGACTTGTATAGGAATTTCGGCTTCTCGTGCAATGTGCATAAAGCCTGTTTTCCATGGATAAATGGGGCTTCGCGTACCCTCTGGCGCTAACGCGAGTATTAATTGATCGGCTTCCTTTATCTTATTTGCTATAGACGTGACCACCCCATGCGCTTTACTTCTCTCTATAGGAATGCCGCCTAATCTTTTAACAATAGCGCCCAAAGGGGGCGCAAAGATGGTGTGCTTTCCGAAAAAATTAATGTTTAGCTTAAAGGAAAAAACCACGAACAAGCCAATAAAGAAGTCCCAGTTCGATGTATGCGGTGCTACCGCTAAAATGGCTTTTTTCTGATTGATTAGTTCACCTTCTACACGCCAGCCCCTTTTTGTCAGCACCCACGCTGCGAACGACGACAACCAGTTGGGCCACTTGCGAGGAACATGCTCTCCAACGTTAACACTATTGGCCCGTTGAGAGTGGGTTTGAGGGTGTGAGGTTTTTGTCATTATTATTATGCTCTGCTTAGTACACTTAGGTTATCTATTTGCTAATTTATTTTCTGAGGCTTCGAAGTGGAATGCCGTAACGAAAAGCGCTTTACTTTCCATATTGTACCCGCATATTAATTAACAGAGTAAAACGTTGGAGAGTGCGCAATTTGGCGAAGAGTAATCAAAATGGGTTTGTAACGCAATTGTTAACAATGCAGCGTTTTGAATTCTTAGAGAATATGGGCTTAATATAGCTATGTGTATTTTATTTATCGCAAACAATATGCGAGATGACTACCCGCTTATCATCGCTGCGAATCGGGATGAGTTTTACGCACGACCAACCGCGCCGTCTTCATTCTGGAAAAGCCACCCGCATTTGCTCGCCGGACAAGACTTAGAAGCTAATGGAACCTGGATGGGTGTTACGCGTAACGGATATGTGGCGGCACTTACTAATGTAAGGGACCCACACAACATCAATAAAAATGCGGTATCGCGAGGTGAATTAGTCGCCAACTGGCTGAAGCACGACTCAGTCGAAATGAAGTCTGTTGCACAATCACAATACTTGGCAACGCTAGAAAAAACGCGCCACCGATACAACGGCTACAACCTGTTATTCGGAGATATAAATTCGCTTAAGGTTTACAACAACGTAAACAATTCGACCCACATTATCGACACTGGTGTCTACGGTTTGTCTAACGCGGATATTGCCACACCTTGGCCAAAAGTCACGCAGGGCGTTACCGCATTGAACAATTATGTCACCAAACAAAACATCATTAATGATGAAGACTTATTTGATATTTTACGTTACGACAATAAAGCTGACGATGCCTTGTTACCCGACACGGGCGTAGGCTATGAGTGGGAAAAGGCGTTGTCTTCCATTTTTATTCAATCCGAAAAATACGGAACGCGTACCTCTACACTGCTATTAGTAGATAAAAACAATACGCTGACCTGGAAAGAACGACGCTTTTCAGACAAAGGCGAAGCACAAGAAACCCGCGCTTTTTCTTTTTCAATTTAGGGTGTTTTTGAAATGAAACTTTCGTTTACGTTTTCTTTCCTCGACTAATTGAAATATTTTCAACCTTTAGGGGTCGTTTTTTCTACCATCGGTGGCATAATGCCAGCCTGCTATCTTTTGCATACCAACGTAACGTGAGGACATATCGTGTTTGAAGTATTACCCCATCTCGCCCCAGATCCAATTCTTGGCCTGTCAGCTGCTTTTCGTGAAGACACCAACCCAAACAAAATCGATTTAGGTGTTGGCGTATATAAAGATGAGCAAGGTAATACCCCTATTCTTTCAAGTGTCGCAAAAGCGCAAAAAGTGCTTTTAGATACCGAAACTAGCAAAACCTACATCACGCCTCAGGGCAACCAAGGTTTTATCGACGGTATGTTGTCTTTGCTATTAGGTAAGACTAGCCCCGTTCTATTAGCAGACCGCGTTGCAGCGGTTCAAGCTCCAGGTGGTTGCGGTGCATTGCGTATTCTTTCAGAACTACTTGCCCGTTGTAACGACAACGCTAAAGTATGGGTAAGCGACCCAACATGGGCGAACCACATTCCACTTATCGGCTCTGCGGGTCTTAAAATCGAAACCTACCCGTACTTCGATAAAGCGTCAGCAAGCATTCGCTTTGACGCTATGATGGAAACCCTTCGCAAAACTGAAAAAGGCGATATCGTTCTTCTACACGGTTGCTGTCACAACCCTACAGGTGCTGATCTTACTAATGCACAATGGGATGAAGTACTAGAAGTAGCGAAAGAGCGAGAATTCCTGCCTTTCATCGATGTGGCTTACCTAGGTTTTGGTGAAGGTTTAGAAGAAGACGCGTACGGCATGCGTTTGTTGGTAGAAAACCTACCAGAGGTTATCGTTGCAGCTTCTTGCTCCAAGAACTTTGGCCTTTATCGCGAACGTGTTGGTTTGGCTGCCATCATTACTGAAGATTCAGCAACCCGTAAAATTGCTCAGGGTCAAATTCAGTCAATCGCACGTGGCATCTACTCTATGCCACCGAGCTACGGCGGCGCGTTGGTAGACATTATCCTAGCTGACGAAGCCCTTAACAACGAGTGGGTATCTGAAGTGAACGAAATGCGCGATCGCATGAAATCACTCCGTGCAATGCTAGTTCAAAACCTTCACGATAATGGCTCGCCTAAAGACTTTAGCTTCGTAAACGACCAAAAAGGTATGTTCTCGTTCTTGTGTATTACTCCAGAGCAAGTGCGCGAAGTGCGTGAAAAGCACAGTGTGTATTTTGTTGATTCTAGCCGCGTGAACATTGCGGGCATCAACCAAGAAAACGTAGAAACACTTGCTAAAGCATTGGTATCAGTGCTTTAAGTACGAACTATTGATTCTTAAGATTCGAAAGGCAGGGTTCACACCCTGCCTTTTTTATTGCCTTCAAATTACCCGTCTTCCTATTTCTGCGATGAACGCCCCAACCACGCTGTCAGTAGCGGTTAGTCACACTTTTTAACAAATTCACGCAGTGCGCTATACGCCTTTTAGTAGGGCAAGCCGGATATAATCGTTACACTGTAACAATGTTGACGTACACGTTAACTTGGTATTTATTACGACTGACTTATAACAATGAGATTAACGACAAGAACAAGGATCACCCATGTCTAAAGTAAGTGTATTTTGTCTTTCTGCCGCGCTACTTGGCAGTGCAATGCAAGTAAATGCTAAGGAAGGCATGTTCACGCCAGAACAACTCCCTTCAATTGCCGGCGATTTAAAAGAAACAGGCTTAGCAATCCCTGCTAGTAGTATTAACGACCTAACCGCGTTTCCTATGGGCGCGATCGTTTCATTAGGTGGCTGTTCAGCATCGTTTGTCTCTGACAAAGGCTTGGCCGTTACTAATCACCACTGTGCGCGCGGCTCTGTTCAATATAACAGCACCCCAGAAAACAACTATTTAAAAGATGGTTTCCTAGCAAAAGAAATTGGTGAAGAACTGCCGGCCGCGCCGGGTACACGCATGTTCGTTACGGTCGATTTTTCTGATGTAACCGACAACGTCATTGGCGGCATCAGTGATGACGTTCAAGGCCGCGAGCGCTACGACCTCATTGAAGCAAACCGCAAAGCGTTAATTGCAGAGTGTGA
This sequence comes from Alteromonas macleodii ATCC 27126, assembly GCF_000172635.2. Classification (NCBI taxonomy): domain Bacteria; kingdom Pseudomonadati; phylum Pseudomonadota; class Gammaproteobacteria; order Alteromonadales; family Alteromonadaceae; genus Alteromonas; species Alteromonas macleodii. The sequence continues at coordinate 2,459,883 of NC_018632.1, forward strand.
GTCTGAAGCGGGCTTCCGCTGCTCTGTACCTTCGTTTTTCCAAGGCCTTGAGTATAAGCTAATTAAGCAAATGGAAATTCGTGACGTGCGCATTGCCTACGCGCCTGCTGATTCAATTGGTAAATACGGTGGTGATGTAGATAACTGGATGTGGCCTCGTCACACGGGCGACTTTTCTTTCTACCGAGCTTATGTGGGTAAAGACGGTAAACCTGCTGATTACAGTGAAGAGAACGTGCCGTTTAAACCTGACCATTTCTTAAAAGTTTCGGCAGCTGGACTTGAAGACGGCGACTTTGTTATGGCAGCAGGCTACCCTGGCTCTACTAATCGCTATGCGCGTTTATCACAAGTGTCGTACACGTTTGATTGGTTATATCCCACTTACCTTGAACTGGTAGACGCGTGGATCAAGACTATCGAAAGTGCATCTGAAAAAGGCAGCGATGCGCGTATCAAATACGAAGCATTGTTAGCGGGACTTAACAACTTCCACAAAAATACGTTGGGCCAGCTTTCAGGCGCTAAACGCGTTGGACTTGTTCCACGTCGCGCTGAGCGTGAAGAGCAACTAGCAGCATGGCTTGATAAAAACGGTAAAAGTGAAATGAAGCAAGCACTTGCCGATCTTGATGCGGTTAGTGCTGAACAAATGCAAATGAACAAGCAAAACTTCTGGTACAACAACCTAAGTCGTGCACAACTCTTGTCGTCAGCTCAAACCCTTTATCGCAATGCCATCGAAAAAGAAAAGCCGGACGCAGAACGTGAATCTGGATTTCAGGAGCGCGATCAAATTCGCCTGAAAGAAGGCGTAGAGCGCATTGAGCGTCGCTTTGATCCGGTAGTTGATCAGGCCGTTTGGCAAAAAATGATTAGTATGTACCTTGAACAGCCTGAAGAAAACCGAGTAGCCGCGTTCGATAAAGCAGTAGGCATTGATAGTGATACTGACGGGAAAACACTTCACAAGAAGTTAAAGGCGTTTTACGACAAGACTTCATTGACTAACACTGAAGAACGTTTGAAATGGTTAACTGCAAGCCGCGCTGATTTCGAAAATAGCAACGACCCGTTCATTAAACTTGCGGTTGCCCTGTTCGATACCGAGATGGCTATTGAAGATAAGAGCAAAACGCTAAGCGGTAAAGCTGCCGCGCTTCGCCCTAAATACATGAGTGCCATTATTGAGTGGCAAAAATCTTTGGGCAGCCTTGCTTATCCAGATGCAAACAGTACGCTGCGCGTCACTTACGGTAACGTAATGGGCGGCTCGCCAAAAGACGGTCTGATTTACGAGCCGTTCACTCGTCTTGAAGGTATTACTGAGAAAGACACAGGCGAGACACCTTTCGACTCTCCTAAAAAGCAGCTTACGCTTATTGAGGACAAGAAATACGGACCTTACAAACTAGACGCTATTAACAGCGTGCCGGTAAACTTCCTGACGGATTTAGATTCAACAGGCGGCAACTCAGGCTCAGCAACGCTCAACGCAAAAGCAGAGCTTATCGGCCTGTTGTTTGACGGTACATTCGAGAGTGTAAATTCTGATTGGGATTTTGACCCGAAAACAACCCGTACCATCCATGTAGATAGCCGCTACATGTTATGGGTAATGGAATACGTTGACGGTGCAACAAACCTCATCGAAGAAATGACCATCGTTAAATAACCACCAAATAATGGGGTTGGAGTACTTTTCTGCCCCATAAAAAAGCAAAAATGGGGGCAGAGTACATTTTCCCCCTAATGCCTTCCGGTAAAAAGGAGAGCGTTATGAGGTTACTAATAAGGCTTATTAGTTTAGCCGTGGCTGCGTACTCGTGTTATAGCGGAGCTATAACCGGTGAATGGAAAGCATCTATCGCTATTATTTCGCTATGTGCGTTGATGTTCCTAATTACGTTTATTTCCAAGACTCGCGGCGGTACGCCAGGCTCTCAAAGCGATGGCGCCTCAGCGATATACACACCAAGCAGCAGCTCAAGCTCATCTTGCAGCAGTGATGGCGGTGGTGGAGATTGCTAAAACCCAATGGGGTCAGAGTACTTTTTTCAGTATTTAAAGTACTCTGACCCCATTATTTTCGCTGATCAGATCGCGCTATAGAAATGTACTCTGACCCCAAAATTAATGTACTCTGACCCCAATATTTTATTTGAGGTTGCGGAGGCCTTGGGTGAGGAGTCGGTCTAGTGCGTTGGCAAAGTTTTGTTTGTCACGTTGGGAGAAGGCTTTTGGACCGCCTGTGTGTTCGCCGCTTGAGCGCATGGTTTCCATGAAATCTCGCATGCCCAGTATCTGTTTGATAGACGACTTGTCGTATTCTTCACCACGATTATTCAACGCTAGCGCATTTTTCGCCAGTACATCAGCGGCCAATGGAATGTCATTGGTAATCACCAAGTCACCCGCTTCACACTTCTCTACTATGTAATCGTCAGCAGCATCGAAGCCTGACGGTACTTGCGTTAGGGTTATGTGTTTGTCTGGTGGTACAGACATGGAATGGTTAGCCACCAAAGACAAAGGCAGCTTGGTACGTCTGGCTGCCTTAAAAAGAATGTCTTTGATCACTGCAGGGCACGCGTCGGCGTCAACCCATATATGCATGGTCGTATCTCGTAACTGTATCTAATTACGCTAGCATACCACCATCTACCACCACTGTCGTGCCGGTCGTGTAGGTTGAAGCGTCTGATACTAAATACAATACCGTGCCCGCCATTTCATCTGGGTCAGCGACACGGCCTAGTGGAATAACTTTAAGCGCGTGCTTCAAAATTTGCTCATTAGTTGTTAACGCTGACGCAAATTTAGTATCAGTTAAGCCTGGCAATAATGCGTTTACGCGAATGTTCAAGCTACCGCACTCTTTTGCAAATGACTTAGTCATGCTGATAACCGCAGCTTTCGTTATAGAATAAATCCCCTGCATGTCGCCCGGTGTTACACCATTTACCGATGCCGTGTTGAGAATGACGCCACCACCCTGCTCTTTCATCATTTTGCCAGCTTCAATCGACATGAAGAAGTAGCCACGAATATTGACGTCTACAGTTTTATTGTAGGCGCCAAGATCAGTATCTAAGATATGCCCAAAGTAAGGATTGGCTGCCGCGTTGTTTACTAGAATATCCAGTTTTCCAAAATCGCGCTTAATGACGTTAAATGCTTCTGTAATTTGCTCCATTTCACCCACATGACACGCTAGCGCTGTCGCCTTACCACCTGCGTCACGAATTGAAGAAGCAACGGCTTCACAGCCGTCAATTTTGCGGCTTGATACAATTACATGCGCGCCATACTGGGCAAGCAAACGGGCAATAGACTCACCGATACCGCGACTTGCACCTGTAACCAGTGCCACTTTTCCTGTTAAATCAAAAAGGTTCTTCATTGTCATATCCTTAATTCTTGCTGATAAAGTGCTTTGTGCTTAATTTCTATTATTAACGCTTGTTGCGGTGCCTACTCTAGGCCAACATACCACCGTCAAGTACTACGGACTGACCCGTCATGAATGACGACTCATCACTACACAACCAAGCAATGGCATTAGCAATCTCTTCTGGTTTACCCAAACGCTTCATTGGATTTGCGCCAATAAGCCCTTTTTGGCCTCTTTCATCCAATTTTGATAAAACGCCTTGCACCATAGGGGTATCTACAAAGCTTGGACAAACAGCGTTTATGCGTATGTTCGCCCTTGCGTATTCCACCGCCGCCGATTTAGTAAGCCCCACTACCCCATGTTTTGAAGCGCTGTAAGCACTAATCATAGGCGCAGACCGCAATCCAGCTACAGAGGCAATATTGATGATGTGGCCACCGCCTGTCGCCGTCATATGCTTGAGGGCGTTTTTCATGCAATACCACACGCCAGCTAAGTTGACCTGAATATTCTTCATAAACATGGCGTCATCGACTTCAGTTAGCGGAGCTGGAAAATGGTCGATACCCGCGTTATTAATAATTACGTCAATTTTGTCACTATGAGAAAGCGCCGTGTCGAACATCGCTTTGACCTGAGCCGGTTCGGTAACATCCACAGCCACCGCATAGGCTTTGCCACCTGAGGCAACAATTTCTTCAGCCAATGTTATGGCGTTTTCTTCGTTTAGATCTGCAATACCAACTGTTGCACCACGCGCACTCAATACGCGAGCCGAAGCAGCACCGATACCCGAGCCACTACCAGTAATAAGAATATGCTTGCCTTCGACATTTGTAGCTACATTCATTAGCTGTACTCCAATTTTGTGAACAAGCGCAACGCTGTTAAATAAAAGTCACTGCGCATGCTCTTTGTTTTGAATGATTAAAAATAACTCGCTTTTACGTTGTTACACGTTGCCTCGCGTGAAGAAAGCACTTCAATATCGCGACTGACCAGCGGTAATTCCCAATTTAAGAAGTATTCCGCGGCCGCTAATTTACCTTCATAAAAGTCAGCATCTTGTTCGCCAGCACCGTTAGCGAGTGCTTGTTCGGCAACATTTGCCTGGCGTAGCCAAATCCAGCTCACCACACAACTTGAAAATACGTTTAAGAAGCAACTCGCATTGGTTAGCAAGACTGGTTGCTTATCTGAGCGCAAATCGGCTGCTGCCTGTTGAATTAAACCACCAAGCTGGTCTAGATAAGGTTTTAATTTTGCAGCTAGTGCCTGCGCTCGCGGTGTTTCTGCGCGCTTCATATCACTGGTTACACGAGAAAGCAGAACTTGAAGACCTTTGCCGTCGTGCTGCCATAACTTTCTTCCCAGCAGATCTAACGCCTGAATACCATTTGTACCCTCGTGAATTGGGTTTAGGCGGTTATCGCGCCAGCACTGCTCAACAGGATATTCACGGGTGTAGCCCGCACCACCTAGAATTTGAATTGCCAAATCGTTGGCTTTAGGGCCAAACTCCGAAGGCCATGCTTTGAACACGGGTGTTAAAAGATCTAAAAGCTGAGAAAGTTCGGTACGCTTTTCGCTGTCAGTTTCCGTTTCCATCTCATCGATGAGCATGCTGCCGTATAAGCAGAGGGACATACCGCCTTCACAGTAGGCCTTTTGCGCTAGCAACATACGTCGCACGTCACCGCGATTGATAATAGGTGTAGGCTCGTCTTCTGGCGCAAGATTAGGCGCAGCGCGACCTTGGGTACGATCTTTTGCGTATTCTAGTGAGTAACGGTACCCGCGATACCCTATCATGGCAGCACCATAGCCCACGCCAATGCGTGCTTCGTTCATCATCATGAACATGTAGCGCAAACCCTGGTGCGGCTCGCCAATCAGGTAGCCGTGGCAGTCACCATTTTCGCCAAAGGTTAGTGCGGTTGAAGTCGTACCTCGGTAGCCCATTTTATGGATAAGACCAGCAAGGGTTACATCGTTGCGCACATCTGGATTGCCGTCAGCGTCGAGACGGTATTTAGGTACAGCAAATAAGGAGATGCCTTTTACACCAGCTGGACCACCTGGAATTTTCGCCAACACCAAATGTACGATGTTGTCGGAAAGCTCATGCTCACCACCTGATATATAAATCTTGCTGCCTTTGATTCGGTACGTACCATCATCTTGCGGCCTTGCTGATGTACGAATATCAGCAAGTGACGAACCGGCATGGGGCTCGGTAAGCGCCATGGTGCCAGTGAAGTCACCCGCTAGCATTTTTGATAGAAACGCACTTTTGATATCTTCGGAGGCAAAGTGTTTAATGACATTGGCGGCCGCCGCAGTTAAGAAAGGATAAGCGGTTGACGATGGGTTTGCCGCTAAAAAATAGCCCGCGCAGGCATTCATCACGGTAACAGGAAGCTGCATGCCGCCATCTTCAAAATCAAAATGACCCGCGATAAACCCAGACTCTCTGTATGTGTCAAAAGCCACTTTTACGTCATCAATCATAGAGACTTTGGTGCCATCGAATGTAGGCTCGTTTTTATCAGCAACGGCATTATGTGGAAGAAATAACTCTTCTGCCATCTTCTCGGCCATATCAATAACAGCGTTGAAGGTTTCTACATTGTGCTCTTCGAAGCGAGCTTTTTCACATAAGGCTGCGGTGTTTAATACTTCGTACAGCTGAAATTGCATTTCACGGCGGGGAATAAGTTGATCGGCCATGGTGTCCTGTCCTCTACGAAAACTTGTTAACACATTGTGTCATATTCGTTATCGTGCCATTATTGTCATTAATGACACAATAATGGTCAATCACGCCAACAATCACTGAGTTTTATCTTATTTTATAACTCGAATTATTTTTATGAATGACACGAAGTTCACCGTTACCGTACTCGGCTTTAACCAAGCCTTGGCATCTGCCATTACAGGAGCCCTCGATGTATTTGCTTTCGCAGGTATTAGTTGGCAGCGAATACACAACTTACCAACCAAACCACAGTTCAAAGTACAGTTGGCCAGTCACCATGGGCAGCCTATTCTTTGCTCTAATCAAGTTGTTCTACAGCCCAATATCGCCATCGAAGAAGTCTCACACACTGATGTCTTGTTAATTCCCACCATTGGTGGCGATATTGATGAAGTGCTAGAAAGCACAGCGCCTCTGCTTGTACATATAAGGCGTCTTCAGAAAATGGGGGCCGACATTGCCGCCAATTGCACCGGTACTTTCCTTTTGGCCCAATCCGAATTATTGGACAATAAAATTGCCACTACACATTGGGGATTTACTGAAGACGATACGGTGTTTTGTGCAGGCGGCGGCATGGCGTGGATTGATTTATCTATCTTGTTGATAGAACGCTACTGTGGTCATCAGATTGCGAGCGATACGGCAAAATCCCACGTTTTGGATGTGTCCAGAACAAGCCAAACTATTTACGCCAGCAGTCGTCAGCGACGATTTCACTCAGACAAGGACATTAAAGCGGTACAGTCTTTTCTGGAAAAGAACGTACAAAATAAATGTACGCTAAGCGAACTAGCGCTACGGCATAATATGACCGAACGCACACTTATACGCAGATTTAAAAACGCGTGTGATATTACACCAGGTCAGTATTTACAGTCGCTGCGCATTGAGCACGCGAGAAAGCTCTTAGAAACCTCTAGTATGCCGTTAGAGAGCGTGATTAGCGCTGTAGGCTATGAAGACCTTAGCTCGTTCACCCGACTATTTAAAAAAACGACTGGTTTATCACCTTCTCAATACCGAGCGAAATTCAAGCGAGGCTAATTTGATTTAGATGGTTAGTAGACTACTTGCACCAAAAAATATCTCTCTATTAAGTTTGATGTTCCATGCCTGTGCACACAGGCTTTTTAGTTATATTCAATCTAACTAATATTGTGCATTTTCGATGAAAAACGCCTTGGTTTGCACAAATTTGAAGTTTTTATGTAAAAGTTTGTGTAAAATGCAGAGCCAAGCATAGATTGTTAATTTTTGTGCTAAAAACACTACAAAAGTATAAATTTAAAATCATCTTGGTGGAAACATGAGAACACACAAAATCGCCACACTAGCGTTAGCCGTTAGTGCTGCGTTCAGCTCTTCAGTTCTTGCACAAGAGGCCGCGACGACAGAAAAAAAAGAAGCCTCACTTGAACAGATTACCGTTACTGCGCAAAAGCGTACTCAGTCAATTCAGGAAGTACCTATTTCTGTTGCGACACTAAGCGGTGAGAAATTCGAAAGCCTATTCTCTGGCGGTGAAGATATTCTTGCTCTAGCGGTTCGCGTACCAGGTCTTTATGCTGAGTCATCAAATGGTCGTGTTGCACCGCGTTTTTATATTCGTGGTCTAGGTAACACCGACTTCGACCTTGCTGCATCACAACCTGTTTCTATTATCATGGACGAAGTGGTAATGGAAAACGTGGTACTTAAAAGCTTCCCGCTTTTCGACGTTCAGCAAGTTGAAGTACTTCGTGGCCCACAAGGTACACTATTTGGTCGTAACACCACTGCTGGTATCATTAAATTTGATACAGTAAAACCAACCCAAGACGTTGAAGGTTACGCGAAAGCAGGCTTCGGTTCATACGGTACAATGAACTTCGAAGGCGCTATTAGCGGCGGTCTTACTGACGAACTTTCTGCCCGTCTTTCGGTATTGTCACAAGAGCGTGATGATTACATCGACAACGCAGCAACAGGTCAAAACGACGCATTAGGCGGCTTCGACGAAAAAGCATGGCGCTTACAACTTCTTTGGGAGCCATCAGCGGATTTCTCTGCACTTCTCAACGTACACGGCCGCGACTTAGACGGTACTGCTTCAATTTTCCGTGGAAACGTTTTTAATAAAGGCAGCAATGACCTTAACGATAGCTACGACCGCGAAACAGTAAGCTACGACGGCGATCTAGAAGGTAACGGTACAGATAACAACCCACAGTCTTACGAAGGTTTAGGTGCATCACTTAAATTAGAATACGACATGGACGATGTAACCTTTACTTCAATCTCTGCAATTGAAACCGCTGAAGGTTCAAGCCTTGGCGACATCGACGGCGACGCGATTGCTTCACAAAACTTTGTAACTCAAGATAACCTTGACGATCTAGAGCAGTACACGCAAGAATTTCGTTTAGCAAGCAACACCAGTGACCCTATGAACTGGCAAGTAGGTGCTTTCTATTACGATGCATCGTTCAACGTAACCAGCATCGACGGTTTCTTTGGCGCGACTACGGTATTCCATGAAAACCAAACATGGGCGGTATTCGGTCAGTCATCTTACCAAGTTAACGACAAGCTAAACGTTACTGGTGGTATCCGTTACACTCACGACAAGAAATCTCTTGTTGTTGGCGAACAGAACGTTGACGGGTTTGCCGTTGTTCTAGGTATTGCATCTGTTCAAGATTATGACGATATCAATGTAGATGACGGTCAAACAAGCTTTGAACTAAGTGCAAACTACCGTGTAACTGACGACATGTCTGTTTTTGCTCGCTATGCTAATGGTTTCAGAGCGCAAACTATCCAAGGTCGTGACGTTGCATTTGAAGGTGCACCTTCAGTTGCAGACGCAGAAACGATCAACTCTTTTGAAGTGGGTATTAAGTCAGACCTATTCGACGACACGCTACGTCTAAACGCTGCTGCGTTCTACTATACCGTTGATGACATGCAGTTCTCGGCCATTGGTGGTGGTAACAACTTTACTGCGCTAGTGAATGCTGACGAAGGTGAAGCTTATGGTTTTGAAGTAGACGCTCAATGGCTAGCGACTGACGAACTTACCTTTACTGCTGGCTACAGCTACAACCACACTGAAATCAAAGATGATTCTCTAACGGTTGCACCTTGTGGTACAAGCGCATCTGATGGCTTCACTGGCTACTGTACAGTAACTGATGAGCGCCCAGATGGATTCAATGCAATCATTGATGGAAACCCTTTCCCGCAAGCACCTGAATCAATCTTTAACTTCACTGCACGTTACACTATCCCTATGGGTGATGACGGTGAGTTCTTCGTGTTTACTGATTGGGCGTTCCAAGGTGAAACCAACATCTTCCTATATGAAGCGGTTGAGTTTACTACAGACGACAATTTCGAAGGCGGTCTACGCATTGGTTATGAGAACTTTGCGCACAACTACACGGTAGCGCTATTCGGTCGTAACATTACAGACGAAGACAACGTTAAAGGTGCAATCGACTTTGCAAACTTAACGGGTATTGTAAACGAACCTCGTATTTGGGGTGTTGAGTTTAAGTACACATATTACTAAGAAAAGTTAAGTAGCTACTCTCTTCCATTGTAGCTACCTATCTATTTAGTAGAAAAGCGGTGACGTTGAGAAACGTTACCGCTTTTTTTATCTGTTACGCCGCCATATGAATATCAGATGTAGGCATTTGCACTAGCTGCTGTAATTTCCTACACACCTTCACCCATCGCGCTACTTTCTGATAGTAGACCTGCTCGATCAACTGCCCTTTTTCATTAAACAGAAAGCTCGCCAGCTTCCCTTTACTACCCGGCATATAAAAGTGATGCACCGTGAATTGATGAGACAAAGGGGCATGTGCCACTTTTTGATACATACAGAAAGGCAGTGCATTTGCACGCTCATCGCCACCAGTTAAGCGACTACGGCGCTGAAACGTATCTGAACCTAAATCAGCCATTATGCCATGTTTTAAAATAAGCTGGTCGACCGCTTTAATACCTGTTTGCATAACTATCTCCTAAATGTTGCGCTAATCAGCGAACCAAGATGAGACTCAAAATAAACCATACTGATATTTATACAGTATATGGTTATTTGTTTAAAATGCAAACAAAAAAGCCGCTTATTCAAGCGGCTCCTGTTTAGTCGTTGTCAGAAAGCTTAATTGAGGGCTGATTCTAGGAATGCCCACTGGTCAGCATACCCCTCTATTTGCATCCATGTAGGTGTGCCTGCACCGTGTCCCGCTCGGGTTTCCACGCGAAGCAGGATTGGGTTATCACAGCTTTGGTCAGCCTGTAGTTGAGCTGCAAATTTATAGCTATGCCACGGCACAACACGGTCATCGTGATCACCGGTAGTAACTAATGTAGCTGGGTAGCACGTGCCCGGCTTAGTGTTGTGAAGTGGCGAATAAGCATAAAGCGCTTCAAATTCGTCTTTGTTTTCACTTAACCCATAATCAGAGGACCATGCTCGCGCATTTGCACTAGGTGTGTGATAGCGAAGCATATCTAACACGCCGACTGCAGGTAAGGCAGCAGAAAAGAGATCCGGGCGCTGTGTTAAGGTCGCACCAACAAGCAAACCGCCATTCGAGCCACCTTGAATACCCATTTTCTCAGGCGTGGTGTAGCCACTTTCAACCAAATACTCGCCCGCTGCGATAAAGTCATCAAATACGTTTTGCTTATCTAACTTAGTCCCAGCCTTGTGCCACTGTTGCCCATACTCACCACCACCACGTAAGTTAGCTATGGCCAGTACATTGCCCTGCTCTACCCATACCATGCGCGATACTGAATAGCGGGGCAGCAGTGAAATATTAAAACCACCATACCCGTACAGTAATGTTTTATTATTTCCATCTAGCTTCAAGCCTTTTTTATGCACAATAAACATGGGAACTTTTGTTCCATCTTTACTGGTGTAAAAAATTTGCTTTGTTTCGAAGTCATCATAATTAACACCTGTATCGATGGATTTAAATAATGATGACTCGCCGCTTTTTACGTCATACGCAAATACTTGGCCAGGGTTAGTGAACCCCGTAAGTTTATAGAACGTTGTATCGGCATTTTTGCTTCCGTCAAACCCGCTAACACTTCCAATATCATTAAACGCAATTTCATCTATTTTCTTGCCGTTTAAATCAAATACACTTACCTGCCCTTTTACATCTTTTAGATACTGAGCAAAAAGTTTTTCACCCAAAAGTGAAACGCTCGACAAGGTATCAGATGTACTTTCAATTACGGTTTCCGTTTCTTTAACGCCGCCATCGAAATCAACCTTAATAACCTTACCTGTAGGGGCATTTGCTGTAGATGTGAAAAATAACTCGTCGTCATGCTCGCCAATTAGGTCGTAACGGCCATCCCATTTGTCGAAAACCGAAACGAGCTCACTGTCATCATTTACCAGCGATTTAGCATAAACACCATTCGCCTGATATCCCTCGAACACAGAAATGAGCAGTGTTTTGCCATCTTGAACAACCGAAGGATAAGGGTTCCATGTAGGTTTATTGTCAAACGCAAAAACCTTTTTGTCTTCACTTTGCGCTGTACCTATTGCGTGAAAATAGATAGATACGGTTTGGCTATCATCATACTTACCAGCTTCATTTTGGGGGTAACGTGAATAGAAAAAGCCGGTTTCATCGGGCAACCACGCGATATTTGAAAACTTAATGCCTTTAATAATGTCAGTTAAATCCGACTTCTTACTGGTGTCACGAACGTGAATAGTTTTCCAGTCAGTACCACCGTCAGAAAGCATGTAAGCCAAGAACGAGGCTTTGGGGCTTAGTTCAGTTGACGCCATAGACACTGTGCCATCTTCACTCAATGTATTTGGGTCAATCAGAACTTCAGGCTTTCCATTAACGCCATCAGCCATGTAAAGTACATACTGGTTTTGCAAGCCGTCGTTATAAGAATAAAACAGCTTGCCGTTTACCATATAAGGCGTTGAATATTTTTCGTAGTCCCACAGCGCTGTTAGACGTTCTTTGTATCTTTCTCTAGAGGGCAATTCAGCCAGATAAGGACGAGCAAGGGTGTTTTGAGACTCAACCCAAGCACTTACCTCTTCGCTCTTTTCTTCTTCTAGCCAGCGGTATGGGTCGCTCACTACAGTGCCATGATAGTTGTCTTGCTGAGTCACAGTTTTGGTTTCTGGATAGTCAGACACTTTTGGCATGCCGCCGCTTTGTGATTCACCTTGCACTGAATTAGTAGATTCAGTATACGAGCTTGTACACGCCAAGGTTAAACCTGCTGATGCCGCTACTATGGCAGCGTATATTAGATTTTTCTTCATTTTTATTCCTTAAACGAAAAATGCCGGTTTCAACCGGCATTTTCTATTTAGCTTTCTGTCGTAACTTGCGTATGTTTTCGACCTTTAAACACGCTTTTAAGGTCATTTAAAATAAGGTACAGCGCTGGGACAAGCAGCAAGGTGATCACCGTGGCGAACAAAATACCGAAGGCCAATGAAATAGCCATTGGGATCACAACTTGAGCCTGTAAACTGCGCTCAAAAACAATTGGCATAAGCCCCATAAACGTTGTTAGTGAGGTGAGGATAATTGCTCTGAAACGCTGAGTACCTGCGCTAATAGCAGCATCCATTAGCGACATGCCTTCTTTGCGCGCACGGTTAACGAAATCCACCATGATCAAGCTGTCGTTAACTACAACCCCAGACAACGCAATTATACCGCAGATAGAAAGTACGCTTACCGCCATACCTAACACCAAATGCCCCACAATGGCGCCTACGATACCAAAAGGTATAACCGACATAATAATAAACGGCTGGCTGTACGATTTAAGCGGAATAGCAAGCAAGGTGTAAATGGCAAAGAGCGCAAATAGAAGCCCCTGCATTAGGCTGATCATAGCGTCAGCCTGCTCTTTCGAGTTACCTTGAAGCTGGAAGTCCACCTTGGGATACCGCGCTAATAGATCCGGCATCAGATTTTCAATCACATCATTGGTTACTTCTGACGGGTCAAGCAACGCTTTATCCACTGCACCAGTTACGGTTACCGAGCGTTTACCATCGACACGAATAATTGAATCAAAGCCCTGACCAACTGTAAATGTCGCCACCTGCTCAAACGGAATTTCTTGCCCATTTGGCGCGCGGATACGCATGTTTTCAAGATGCTCTATAGAGCTACGTTCCGTTTTCGGATAACGCACCATCACTTTGATTTCTTCATCGTCACGCTGAATACGCTGTACTTCCGCACCATAGAAACCAAAGCGAACCTGCTGACCTAAATCACGCAAAGAAATACCTAGCGCATCAGCCTGAGGTTTCAGTGCTAGCTGAATTTCTTCGCTTCCGCCTGAGAAGGTGTCGTTAATGTCGGTAACACCTTCGTATTTATCCAACGCTTCTTTAAGTTCATCACTTATCGAACGAAGGGCCTTAATATCGCTTGAGCTAAATTCAAAGCTCAGGTCTGAACCGCCACCAGGGCCACCCGGAGAGCTAATATTAAACGACTTAACACCTGGGATTTCTGGTAACTCTTGACGCCACATGTCTTGAATTTCAAAGTCTGTCAGCGTACGCGTTTCACCTTTGGTAAGCTCTGCGAAAATCTCTCCCCCAAGGTTGCCATTATCAAAGGCAATGGCGTGCTTTATAACGTTTTCACCCGACTCTTCAGCTACTTTGTCGTCCATGCGGTGCATGGCCTCGCGAAGCGTAGTCAGTACATTATCACGCTGTTCAAGCGAAGACCCTGGCTCAAGCTCGAAACTTGCAATCATAAAATCGCTAGGAATATTCGGGAAAAATACAAAACGTACAATACCACCACCGAACAGGCCTACTGTGAGGATCAGCATAGCCATAAACACAGCAACCGTGGTGTAGCGATTTCGTACAGCTGTAGCCAAAAATGGCGCGTATTTATTATTTATAAACGTCTTAATTCCTTCGCTGAAGAAATCTCGGAACTTTTGAAATCTGTTCGCCTTTTCAGGATCGTATGGCTTAAGCTTCATGTGTACCAAGTGAGCCGGCAATATTAGTTTGGACTCAATGAGCGAGAAAATAAGGCACACGATAACCACCATACCGATGGTTTTCCAAATAATTCCAAACGGCCCAGATACCATCAGCATGGGCGAGAATGCGGCAATGGTTGTCAACACGCCAAATGTCGCTGGCATAGCGACCTTTTTGACGCCCGCTATCACGTTTTCAGCGCTATGGCCTTTTTTGTCTATTTCAGAATACGCCGATTCCCCCATGATAATGGCGTCGTCAACCACAATACCCAGCACAAGAATAAACGCGAACAGGCTAAGCATGTTGATAGACACACCAACCATATCTAGCGGCATAACTAACAAGGTGCCAAGAAAACAAACCGGCAAGCCCACAATGACCCAAAACGCGAGCTTAATTTTTAAAAATAAAGAAAGTACCAAGAAAACCAGCAGCGCGCCGAAGAACATGTTTTCCAGCATCATGTTGAGTCGGTCAGCTAAGTAGAACGAACTGTCGCCCCACGTATCAGCTGTAATATGCGCCGGAAATTCCGATTTCTGACTCTCAATATAGGTATTAACTTGCTCAGAGATTTCTAATGCGTTTTGATCACCTACCGCACGCACTCGCAAACTAACAGCGGGTTTATCGTCGAATAGCGCATATTGGTTATTTCAATAAAACCATCGTTGATATACGCCACATCACCTAATGTCACGCGCGTGCCGTTACCGTTTGTTACTAAAACAATCTGCGAGAAATCCCAGCCTGTATAGGCTTGCCCTTTCGTTCTAAGCAGAATATCGCCATTTTCAGTGCGAATTGAGCCGCCAGGTAAGTCGACGCTGGTTTGACTTAAACGCGCAACGACATCGGCGAATGTAAGGTTGTATTTTTGCAAATCAACTTCCGAAAGCTCAACGGAAATCTCATAGTCCCTTGCCCCAACAACTTGAACACTTGAAATACCAGGTAGGTTAGCAATGTCGTCGCGCAAATCTTTGGCAAACTCTTTTAACTCCCGTTCAGACGCGTCACCGTAAACCGAGAGCCAAATTACGTCTTGTTGTATTTTTTGACGGTAAATAACAGGCTTTTCAGTGTCTGCGGGGAAGCTCGGAATAGCGTCAACTTGTACTTTTACTTCATCAAGTAAAGATTGAACATCATAGTCTTCTTCCACCTGAATACTTACCGTACCCATACCTTCAACTGCTGTGGAATTAAGCTGCTTAATACCCTCTAAGTCTTTAATTGACTCTTCAATTTTAAGCAGTACGCCCTCTTCTACTTCCTGAGGTGCGGCCCCCAAATACGGTACGCGAACGTTAATAACGTCTATCTCGAAATTGGGAAATACTTGCTTCTGAATACTGAAGGCACCAAATAATCCGCCAACTACAAGCAACCACATCAGAAGGTTTGCAGCTACGCTGTTACGCGCGAACCAGGCAATAAGCCCTTTATTGGTATCAATACGGCTCATTCGCTATCACCTTCGGTGGACGTGCTCTCTACTTTATCAGTATCTTCGCTAGCATCTGATTCGGCGGCATCAGAAAGCACAGGTTCATCGCCAGGAAGACGAACTTTCATGCCATTATATGGGTTTGGTACGGCACTTCTCACTACCAGGCTTCCATGCTCAATGCCAGAACGAATAAACACTTCTTTAGCGGTTGTACGCGCAACCTCAACAGGCTTTATTTCAATCTCACGATTGTCGTTAACAGTCAGTACGGTATTGTCTAAACGTAAAATGCTACGAGGCAACACCACCAATTCTTCATTCTGACGAGATGTGATTTCTGCCTCTACAAACTGACCAAAACGAAGGGGGGCATTGTGTGAAGATTTCAGATTGTAAGGATCTTGTACTTCTACAATGGCATATACTACTCGGCTGCCCGTATCTAAAATACCTTCTGAACGCACCAGTTTACCTTCCCATGTACGTTTCACACCGCCCACAGAGGCCGTCAACGAAACCGGAGCGCCGTCATTGGATTGTCCGGCAATATTGATAAACATTAAATCGCTGTCAGTAATAGGCAGCCTGACTTCTGCAGTATCGGTGGAGTAAACGGTACCAAGTACTGCGCCCATTGATACAAACTGACCCAGGTCAATATTACGTTCAACCACAATGCCATTATAAGGGGCTGTAATTTGCGTTCTTGCCAAGTTGCGTTTTGCGCGCTCTAGTTTGGCTTCTGCAGCTTTAACGTTTGCTTGTTCTTTTGCCAGTTGCGGCTTACGTAAACCCAACTCAGGCGGTGCAACGCTACTTACCGAACGCCATTCTTGCTCGGCTACTTTGCCGCGAGCTATTTCTTCTTGAAGCGCTGCTTGCGCTTGAGCCAATTCAGCCTCTGCAAGCTTAAGATCCGTGCGATAATCATCTTGTTCAAGTGTTGCCAGTACATCCCCTTTTTTGAACGTACCGCCAGCTATAAATACATCAGACAAACTCACTACTTGGCCACTGACCTGCGCACTTAACGCAGTTTTATTTCGTGGAACAACGTTACCCTGAGACTTTACGATAAAACTCACGGCCTCTGCTGTTGCTTCTTTCGCTTCAACCAAAAAAGCTGGAATTTCCACGGGTACTTGCTCTGGTGGCTTACGTGATTTGATCATGACTGTCGCGGCGATAAACGCGACCAAAACTATGATTAGTGGAATGCCACTTTTCATCAAGATGGAGTTTTTCATTTACTATCCCTAGGAACGAAGGAAATCCACGCGAGTGAAACGGACGCAACGATTTATTGCACTTTCACATACCACCTGATAACCCACGAAAATCTATTGTTATTGTTTCAACACTAGTGTACTGATTTGTGGTTATTGTGCCCACTTAAGATTGTTAAATTTTGTGTCTGTTAATTGTTTTTAAAATACACATAAAAATCAGCCGCCCTAATATAAAAAATTATCAAAAGAATACAAAGTAAGATTGATAATTATCAGATTTTCGTTGATTATTTAATCACTCATTGGTTATGAGTTAACCGGCGGTTGTTATTTGAGCTTAGTCTTTAATGCGAAGTAGCCTCGGGAATGATTTCGCTACGTTGAAGGGAAAACACATTATGAGTCTTAAGAAACAATACCTTAAATCAAAACCTCTGTGCAAAGTGACATTTCGACTAAATGCGGAAGCGGCGCAAGACGCCAAAGAAGCAGCGTTGTGTGGTGACTTTACTGACTGGAAATCACAGCCACTAACGATGAAGAAGCTGAAAAGTGGAGACTTCACGTTAACGGTGGATTTAGAGAAGGATCACGAGTACCAGTTTCGCTATCTCATTGATGGTGAAAAATGGGAAAACGATTGGGAAGCAGATGCTTATATTCCCTCACCTGTGAGCATAGAAGACAACTCAGTGGTGCGCGTTTAAATTATTGTTCCATTAAAAAACACACCCGTAACTACTCTAGGTATTTTATAACGATTCCCTACAAAAAAGGCTGCGTATACGCAGCCTTTATCTTCATTTTGCTAAACCTTAAAATTCGATTTACAACGAATTTTCCAGCTCTGGAAGTACATCAAACAAATCGCCTACTAACCCGTAGTCTGCAACCTGGAAAATTGGCGCTTCCTCATCTTTGTTGATAGCAACAATGACTTTAGAGTCTTTCATACCTGCAAGGTGTTGAATAGCGCCCGAGATACCTACCGCGATATAAAGCTGAGGCGCAACAATTTTACCTGTTTGACCTACCTGCATATCATTAGGAACGAACCCTGCGTCTACCGCAGCGCGTGATGCACCAATAGCAGCACCAAGCTTGTCGGCAATGCCTTCAAGAAGCTTGAAGTTGTCGCCGTTCTGCATACCGCGACCACCCGAAATTACCACTTCTGCTGCAGTGAGCTCAGGGCGTTCAGATTCAGTTAATTCTGCCGATACAAAGTCAGACTTCTCGCTACCTTTAACAACGTCTAAAGACGTAACTTCTGCGCTGCCGCCTGTTGTTGCAGCATCAAATGATGCAGCTCGTACAGTAATCACCTTTTTCGCGTCAGATGATTGTACGGTAGCAATAGCATTACCTGCGTAAATTGGGCGTACAAACGTGTCTTCACTCTCTACACCAATGATGTCAGAGATTTGCGCTACGTCTAATAAAGCCGCTACGCGAGGCATGAAGTTCTTACCTGTAGTGGTTGCAGCAGCAACAATGTGGTTGTAGTCAGCAGCAAGTTCTACAACTAGATCAGCCGTATTCTCAGCAAGCTGATGTTTGTAAGCAGCATTGTCAGCAACAAGTACTTTTGCAACACCGTCAATTTGCGCCGCAGCTTCAGCTACTGCTTGGCAACCTTCACCTGCGACTAGCACGTGAATATCGCCACCCATTTTCTGCGCGGCATTCACAAGCTTATGCGTTTCAGTCTTTAAGCTTGCATTATCGTGTTCTGCATATACGAGTACGCTCATGAGATCACCTTTGCTTCATTTTTTAACTTGTCTACCAACTCAGCAACATCTGCCACTTTAATGCCACCCTCGCGCTGAGGCGGAGGCGTCACTTTTAGCACCTTAACGTTTGAGTCAAGTGAAACACCAAAATCCGCAGCCGCTTTAACGTCTAACGGTTTGCGCTTTGCTTTCATGATATTAGGAAGCGATGCATAACGCGGCTCATTCAAGCGAAGATCTGTGGTTACTACCGCTGGAAGCGAAAGTGCAACAGTTTGAAGACCGCCATCAATTTCACGGGTTACATTTACTTTTTCGCCGTCAACAACGACTTCTGACGCAAAAGTTCCCTGCGGCATACCAGTAAGTGCTGCAAGCATCTGTCCTGTTTGGTTATTGTCAGAGTCGATACTCTGCTTACCAAGAATAACAAGCTGTGGTTGCTCTTCTTCAACTACTTTAGATAACAGCTTCGCCACTTGAAGTGAATCAAGATTTTGGTCGGTATCGATTTGAATACCACGGTCAGCACCTAGGGCTAGTGCTGTACGTATTTGTTCTTGGCAGCTCTTATCACCAATTGAAACAACAACGATTTCAGTGGCCACACCTTTTTCTTTTAATCGAACGGCTTCTTCAACAGCAATTTCGCAAAAAGGGTTAATGGCCATTTTTGCGTTGGTAAGATCTACGCCAGACTCATCGGCCTTCACTCTTACCTTAACGTTGTAGTCGATCGCGCGTTTGACCGGTACGAGTATTTTCATATTTACCTCAATTGTTGAGTTCGTCGGTGTCTATTACGTTTCATTAATAATTAACTATTAATAATTAAAAACGTATTACTTCACCACGCTTTTTGAAA
Source organism: Alteromonas macleodii ATCC 27126 (assembly GCF_000172635.2). Classification (NCBI taxonomy): domain Bacteria; kingdom Pseudomonadati; phylum Pseudomonadota; class Gammaproteobacteria; order Alteromonadales; family Alteromonadaceae; genus Alteromonas; species Alteromonas macleodii. Next base: position 2,479,356 of record NC_018632.1, read on the forward strand.
CTTTAACAATGTGCTCTACGTTAAAAAAGAATCCGTGGAACGTACGTTTTTTAAAGGCTAGCCTTAAAACGCCGTTAACACCACGTTTACGAGCAGTTATAATACACTGCCAGTTAACGTTAACGTAAACTGCTTTGCAATGTACTTACTGTTGACGTAAACGTCAACCTGCATTACCTTGCAAAACGACAATTAATTTACATGTTTTTGACACAAAGCATTATTTGTTTCATCAATAGTGCATTATAAAAATACAAACATAAGGAGCCTCCCGTGGAACGAGAATCGATGGAGTTTGACGTAGTCATCGTCGGTGCCGGCCCAGCTGGATTATCAACGGCTTGTAAGCTTATGCAGCTTGCAAATGAAAAAGACCAAGAGCTAATGGTTTGTGTGGTCGAAAAAGGCTCCGAGGTAGGTGCACACATTCTTTCTGGTGCCGTGTTTGAGCCGCGTTCACTAAACGAACTTTTCCCTGATTGGAAAGAAAAAGGTGCACCTCTCAATACACCAGTAACTGAAGACCACATTTACCTACTTAATGATGAGACTTCAGCGAAAAAGTTACCTAACGCTATTACTCCGAAAACCATGCACAACGATGGCAACTATATTGTGTCTATGGGTAATGTGTGTCGCTGGTTGGCAGATCAAGCTGAACAACTAGGTGTTGAAGTATTCCCTGGCTTTGCGGCCTCTGAAGTTATTTACAATGAAGATGGCAGTGTTGGCGGTGTACTTACCGGCGACATGGGCGTGGGTGAAAACGGCGAACCTAAAGACGGCTACATGCCAGGTATGGAACTACGCGCTAAATACACAGTGTTTGCAGAAGGCTGTCGCGGTCACTTAGGAAAAGACCTCATTTCGCACTTTAAGCTGGACGAAGACAGTTCACCGCAACATTATGCTATTGGCTTTAAAGAGATTTGGGATATAGACCCATCCAAGCACCAGCCAGGGCTTGTGGTTCACAGTGCAGGCTGGCCACTTGACGATGCAACAGGCGGTAGCTATTTATACCACGCTGAAGATAACCAAGTGTTCGTTGGCCTAATCGTAGACCTAAACTACGACAATCCATACCTAAGCCCGTTCGATGAATTTCAACGCTTAAAGCACCACCCCGTATTTAAACAGTACCTTGAAGGCGGTAAACGTGTCTCTTATGGCGCAAGAGCTATCGCTAAAGGTGGGTTTAACTCGTTGCCTAAAATGACCTTCCCAGGTGGTTTACTCGTCGGCTGTGAAGCCGGAACGCTAAACTTTGCCAAAATTAAAGGTAATCACACGGCCATGAAGTCGGGCATGCTTGCAGCAGAGAGTATTTTTGAAGCCATTTCAGAAAATGCTGAGGCACCAGTAAAAGAGTTAACAAGCTTTACAGAGAAATTTAAATCATCGTGGCTATACGACGAATTGTTCCGCTCTCGCAACTTTGGCCCCGCTATCCATAAACTCGGAAATTTCTGGGGTGGCGCATTTAACACGCTAGAGCAAAATATCTTTAATGGTAATTTGTTTTTCACCATGAAAGACGAACATAAAGACTACGCACAGCTTAAAGAAGCGAAAGATGCAAAAGAGATTTCATATCCTAAGCCAGATGGCGTGTTAAGCTTTGATAAATTGTCTTCTGTATTTTTATCTAATACAAATCACGAAGAAGACCAGCCTTGCCACTTAAAATTAAAAGACCCGTCTATTCCTTTGCAGGTTAATTTACCTAAATTTGCAGAGCCAGCACAGCGCTACTGCCCTGCCGGTGTATATGAAGTAATTGAAGAGGAAGGTGAAAAACGGTTCCAAATTAATGCACAAAACTGTGTTCACTGTAAAACCTGCGACATAAAAGACCCAAGTCAAAATATTAAATGGGTAGTTCCGGAAGGTGCCGGCGGTCCAAATTACCCTAACATGTAATTTAAAGTATTAATTTGCTATTTAACGGATATTTTTAAAAAGCGAGCTTGGCTCGCTTTTTTTTTGTGCTACTTTTATTTATTATCCAATAGAAATTAAGTACAACGTATTAAGGTTAATTAATGAGCGATTTTTTAGATATTTTAACCCATGGAAGACGTTTACAAGGTGCTGTTAAGGAATTAAGCATTGAAGAACTTGAACAAGTTCAAGAAAAACTTAGCGGTATAATTGAGAAAAGAAAAGAAAAATTAGTAGAACAAGAAAAGCTTGAGAAAGAAAAATTAGAGAAGCTCGCTGCTATTAAAAAGCAAATGGAAGAAGCGGGTTTAAATGTTGAAGATCTACAGGCATTAAATGTAGAAACAAACAAAAAGGTTGGCAAAAAACGTCCGGTTAAATACAAGCTTGTTGATAGCAAGGGTGAAGAACACCTTTGGACAGGTATTGGACGTATGCCTCGCGTTTATAAAGAAGCGCTAGATAGCGGTAAGTCACTCGACGATTACGCCATTAATTAATTGAAATTGTGAATTAAACAAGGCCTGTTTTTACAGGCCTTATTTTGTTTGAACAGCATGTTCAGAAACGGATAAGTATATTGTGAAGTTGAACTACAAACTTTCGGAATGCGCTTCTACCTCTCCCTGGCTGATTCTCATTCATGGACTATTTGGAAATGCCGATAATTTAGCCGGCATTAAGCGTCACTTTGAGTCTAATTACAATGTGATCAGCATTGATCTGCCTGACCACGGTGAGTCCCCGTGGACATCTTCATTTTCTGTCGACGATGCTGCAAATGCGGTGTTCGATATTATGCAATCGCTTAATATTAGAGAATGCGCGGTTTTAGGCCACTCATTAGGCGGCAAAGTAGCCATGAGATTAGCCTTAAACCACGGCGACGTTGTTTCTCACCTCATTGTCGCCGATATTGCACCAGTATCTTACGACCATAGCCACCAAACCGTATTTGATGGACTCAAGGCCGTTCCCTTAGATGCAATTCAAAGTAGAAAAGATGCTGAAAAAGAAATGGCTAAACATGTGAAAGAGCCAGGCGTTCGACAATTCTTATTGAAGAGCTTATATCAAGATGAAAATGGCGATTGGAAATGGCGTTTTAATGTCGATGGATTAATTGCAAGTTATTCACACATTATTGATTGGGAACAAACAAATCAAACATTTGATGGCGTAACCTTATTCATCAAGGGCAGTGAGTCTGATTATATTACGCCAGCCTATCGCGATGAAATAACGCGTTATTTTCCCAAGGCTAAAGCACATGTAATAGAAGGTACTGGCCACTGGTTACATGCAGAAAAGCCAGCGGTCTTTAACGCCGTTGTAGAAAGAACGCTCAATAAATCGTCTTAAAGAAGGGTTTTCATCATCATTTAAGATGAGAATGACTATTATTACCTATTTTTGAACGTTTTAGGCTCTTACAGGCGTATATACTGTGATATAGTTGCGCCAGATTTTTTTAAGTAACAACACTATGCTTGCAGAAAATTACGAACTCATTGAGTCCATCATGCTGTATGGCGGCTTATCTATCCTTTTTGGGTTGATGGGTTTTGCTGTACACGATGTACTGCGTAAGAACGATGTGCCACTTATTGGACGAGTGGTAACGTACGGTGTGCTAGGTTTAGGCGCATTAGGGTTTCTTGCGAAGGGCATTATTGAATGGTTTTGGCTAAGCACAGGCGTTTAATTAGTAACGATTAATAGAGGTTAGATATGGCAAGCGTTGGCCTATTTTTCGGAAGTGACACGGGTAATACCGAACATGTTGCGAAAATGATCCAGAAGGAATTGGGTAAACAGCTAATTGATGTTAAAGACATTGCCAAGAGCAGTAAAGAAGACATCGCTGAATTTGATTTGCTTATCTTTGGTATCCCTACGTGGTACTACGGTGAAGCGCAATGCGATTGGGATGATTTCTTTCCTGAACTAGAGCAAATTGACTTCAACGACAAGCTAGTTGCTATTTTTGGTTGTGGAGACCAGGAAGACTATGCAGAGTACTTCCTAGACGCGATGGGCATGGTACGTGACATCGTTGAAGCCAAAGGTGCGATTTTAGTAGGTCAATGGTCAACTGAAGGCTACGACTTTGAAGCGTCTAAAGGCATGGCTGACGACAATCACTTTGTTGGCTTGGGTATTGACGAAGACCGTCAACCAGAACTAACTGACTCGCGCGTTAAAGCGTGGTGCAAGCAAATTCACGATGAACTTTGCTTGGCAGAACTTGCTTAAGCACTGCTGCGAAAAAGAATACAAAAAACCGCTCTGATGAGCGGTTTTTTTTGATAATTAATCAGCTGCGCCTGCTGTCAGTTACGCTAATTCAGCGATTACAGGTGAAACCGCTCTACTGCTTTTCTCAAGCTCTCAGTTTGCGCATCCAACAACATTGTCGACTCGTTCGACTGGCGCGTGCTTTGCGCACTGGAGTCGGCTAGTGCAACTATGCGGTTCAAACTTTTCGCAACATCACCAAGTAAAACATCTTGTTGTTCGGTATCAGCCACAATGTGTTCGTTAATATCGCTTAACCGCTCAATGATTTCTCTAATACTCTCTACTTGTTGAGATACTTGCTGGGTAATTTCCACCCCTTCTTGCGCTTGTTCGCGCCCTGCATTAATTGCTTTTACTGCCTGCGCAGCATCTTTTTGTAAGTTCCCAATCATCTGCTCAATTTCTTCCGTAGAGTCATGGGTGCGGTTGGCTAGCGTTCGCACTTCATCAGCAACAACCGCAAAGCCTCTACCTTGTTCACCAGCTCTTGCAGCTTCAATGGCTGCATTCAATGCTAATAAGTTGGTTTGCTCTGCAATCGTTTTAATCACGTCTAAGATACTGCCAATATTGCGAGAGTTGTCGTCCAAACGATTAATGATCTGCGCCGAAGACTCCGCCTGTTTGGCTTGATTACCCACCTGCTGACTGCTTTTTTGTACCAATTGACCAATGTCTGTACTTTGCTTTGTTATATCGCGTAGGGCGTCCATTGCTTCATTAATTTGGGCGAGGTTGCTGCGGCTTTTTTCCTGTACATGTTTTGTATTCGTAGACGTTACCGTTACTTGCTCACGTTGCTTGTCTACCTCAGATAAGCTCTTATTACCCAGCTCTACGCTTTCTTTTGTAATGTCTATAAGGCGTTTTTCTTGCTCTAATATATTGCCCACTAGCTCTCGTAAACTATCGGTTAGGCTGTTCACTTTTGCGGAAAGGGCAGAAAACTCGTCATTGCCCTCTTGAGGCAATTTGGTGCTTAAATCCCCTTTACTTAGCTGACTTAAGCCTTTATTGATACGCCCAAGGGGCTTGGAAATACTACGGGTTACAATAACCGCTAAAAATATTGCAGCAACCAAGCCCAGTGCCGCGACAATGATATTGCGCACAAGGTTGGCCTGAACAGATTCAAGAATGGCGTTCTGCCCATCAAGAGATTGCTTCTGGACAGCGTCAAACAAAGTATTAATGTCGGCAAGTGCGGTTTCTAACGCTTCTTTTGCTTCCTTCTGAGCTTTCGCAGCTTTGTCTACTTCAGAAAGTTTTTGTCGCTGCAAAGCAATTAATCCATTTGTGCCGTTTACCGCTTCCATCAGTAAATCATACTGTTCGTTAAAAGAAGCTATCGTACCGCCATCATCTACCCCTGTGGCCAAACGATTTACATAGTCTTTATCTACCTGCAAATTACTCAATTGGTATTCTAAATCTTCAATAATACTCGCACTTTGCGTAGCGTTATCGGTTTCAGCCAGTTCAATGAATGAATCATTCATTGTGAGCAATTTGTTGTCTATTGCAGTACCCGCACCAATTAGCGTTTCAATACTGGGGTTATTTCCCTCTAAATAGGAAAGATCTAGCATTAACGCACTAGCCTCATCGGCCGTCATTAAAACTTTTTCAAGCTGTGCAGCAAGAGCCTTCTCGATATTCATTCGCTCGTTGATAGCGGTATACATGTCGTTACTACTATTAACGTAGGCTAGACTAACGTCGACAGCGTTACTGGCTACCGCGTTATTTGGCATAAGTGAGTTTAAACGAGACAAGTCGTCAGAGAATGCGGAAGATAAAGTATCAAACGTCTCTTTGTTTGCGACCAGCTCTTCTCTATTTTCGACATGATATCCGTTGGCAGTAATCACTGATAAAGATAGGATCTCAGTCTTTACTTTTACCATGCTGGTCTGAACTGGCATCTTTTGCTCTACAACGTCTTGTGCAGAATCTTTTATTCCGCTAAGACCAAAATAGGAAAGAATACTGGTAAGTAATAATAAGCAGCCGAATAAGCCAAAGCCTAACGTGATTTTATTTATAATTGTTAACTGCATGGGCACTTCCACCAAAAAAACATGCCAAAAAATAAAAAGGGTTGTATCGCCTTTTTAAGTTTAGTTTAACAGGATGTTAACTCAATGCATCAAAAGTTTTATTTATTTTGCACATTTGTTAGATAAATCTTGCACTTACAATCTGGTCAGGCCAGACACCATGCGGGCTGTACCGAAGTAACAATTTTTATCGCACCAGGGCAATGGATAAATTTTCAGCGAGAAAACAAAGTTTCCACGGTTTTGCTTTTAAATTGTTTCAACTTACCTATAATAACCACCAAATACTTATTCACTCGTTCTTAGTAGGTTGTAATGGATCAAAATAAAGAATTGAAAAAAGCAGGGCTAAAAGTCACTCTGCCTCGCCTTAAAATTTTACAAATTCTGCAAGAGCCAGAAAACCAACACATCAGCGCTGAAGACGTTTACAAAATCCTTATCGAACAGGGTGAAGAAATTGGTCTTGCTACCGTGTACCGCGTGTTAAACCAATTTGATGATGCAGGCATTCTTAATCGCCACCATTTCGAAGGTGGAAAATCTGTATTTGAAATCAGTCACAAAGATCACCACGACCACCTTGTGTGTTTGAAGTGTGGCAAGGTCATTGAGTTTGAAGATGACATTATCGAAGAACGCCAAGAGATGATTGCAAAGCAACACAAGATGAAGCTAACGCATCACAGCCTTTACTTATACGGTGAGTGTACAGACGGTAACTGCGATAACTTACCTGAATAAGTAACAGTTTTATTCTAGCAAAAGGCCCGCTTTAAGCGGGCCTTTTTTCGTTACGCTTTAAACTTATATGCGTGGTAAGCCTTAATTGCTTTCTCCCACACGTCACCCACTTCCCCTGTGCCAATAGGTTTTCCGTCTACTTCAACTACCGGGGCAACTTCTTTGCTTGAAGAGGTTAACCATACTTCATCTGCCTCCAGCAACTCATCTTTGCTAAACCAAGTTTCTGTAACAACCAGGCCTGCCTGTTTAAATGCTTCAATTGCAATGGCGCGAGTAATACCGGGAAGAAGTTCATGGTTTAAGGGGGGCGTAGATATACATCCGTCTTTCACCATAAACACGTTGCATGAACTTGCCTCGGTTATCATACCTTCGCTGTTGTACAAAATAGTTTCGTTAACGCCTGCGTCAACACCTGCTTGATAGTGCATTACATTGCCTAACAAGGATGTGGATTTGATATGGCAGCGTTGCCACCTTTTATCCTGTTGAAGCGCAACTTTGAAAGGCCTTGCTTCAGATTTTGCTGTGGGCTGTGGTGGCGCTATTTCAAAAGCAAACCCGAATACCGTAGGTGCTATATTCTTAGGGTATGCATGAAAACGTTTTGTATCGGTGCCACGGCTTACGTGGAAATAAACACCAATGTTTCCGCTTTCTATAAATGCTTTGTTTTTTTCGACCAAGCTGGTCAAAATGTCTTGCCATTCTTCTGCTGAATAAGGGTTAGCGATTTCAATAGCTTTAAGGCCTTGCGCCATACGCGAAGTGTGCCCCTTGAAGCCTACTGCGCTACCAGAATACGTTGGAATGACTTCATAAATACCATCACCAAAAAGGAAGCCTCTGTCCATCGGAGAAATTTTAGCCTCAGAAAGAGGCATATACTCACCGTTTAAAAACGCAATCGTCACAATATTTCTCCTTGTAGTCGGCGACGCCTACTTGTCATCAGTAGCCAGTCTGCCCTTGCTTCTTCTTCATGTTGAAAAACAAAATTCACTTTTTCGCCTGGCACGGCTTGGGCCAAGCGACTTATATCACAGGGGCTTACACAGCCAAGTTTTGGATAACCCCCTAATGTTTGTCTGTCGCGCATCATTACAATAGGCTGCCCGTCGCCGGGAACTTGAATTGCACCTAAATGAATTGCCTCTGAGCGCATGTTTTCTATATCGGCCTTAACTGATTCACCGGTCAACCTAAAGCCCATGCGATCGATAGCCGATGAAACCGTATAGCTGCTTGTTTCAAACGTGCGTAAAGCAACAGCGCTAAAACTCGAAAACTGATACCCGGGAATAACCCGAATAGACTCTAAAAAACCATAGTTGTCTATGTGCTGCCGCGAGAGAGTGCGCATTCTAGCGGTGCTTTTAATTCTGCTGTTAGCTGAAATGTCGATGCAATCGCCATCTTTTAACGCGCATCCCTTACCATCCAACCCACCAAGTTGTTCGCGTACTACCGTACATGCACTCCCTACCGCTTTTGGCACATGCCAATTTCCACCTATTGCCAAATAGGCTTTGCTACCAAGTAGAGCGCTGCCAAACGTAATAGTTGCACCTGCCGGTACATGTTGGCTCTGGTATGTTGCTTTAACGTTTCCATCTACGTCGAGTGACGGTTCCCTGCCAGTCACAGCAATAATACAATCTTCATCAACCCGTAATCGCATTTCACCAATCGCTTCGAAGCATGGCGTACCGTCTAAATTGAAGGCTAGAAAATTGGCCCAATCATAGGCGTTACTATCCATAGGGCCTGATTCACAAAATCCATCCCGTTGTCGCCCTACCCGTCCGTTATCTATGATAAGGCTAAACAATCCTTTACTGAGTACTTCAATTCTCATCGCTCAACCTGCAATCCTGCTCTATATTCCTGTTCAGTAACTGAAACAAACCTAACCACATCACCTGCTTTTAACCGCGCTTCACTTTGCTCATTTTTATGAATGAGCATGTCGAATGCCGTAAGCCCCAATAAATTCCATCCTCCAGGTGATTCACTGGGGTAGACAGCAGTTTGCCTGTCAGCGATTGCAACCGCACCTTTAGGTACGCGTTTGCGCGGTGTGCCTAGTCGCGCACATTTGAGCGCTTCTGGAATATCACCCATATAGGCAAAGCCCGGAGAAAAACCCACTGCGTATACTTTATAAGTCGTGCTAGTGTGCAATTCGATAATCTCTTCAATAGACAGTGACGTTTTCTTACTCACTACACTTAAATCACTTGCATTAGGCGCACCGTACCAAACAGGAATTTCAATCACGGCGCTACTTTCATTCTCTTTTGCTTGCAAAGAGAATGATTGCAGGCTCATGTCTTCAGCGCTTAGATTACTTATGGCACGGTATACACCGTGGCTATCAATTAATGCCATATCAAAAATAATCAACAGGCTGTCATAGGAAGGCACACACTCACGCAGCCAAGCCCACGAATCGCTTCCCTTTTTGCTATCTATCGCTGCCAGCATGTGATGACAGGCATTATTCGCGTCGTCCAGGTTTGCGCCATCAAAGTACAAAATAATGGCGTCTGCACTTGCTGTAACTATTCGCTTAATGCGACCGAAAGCTTGCATCTACTGTCCTTGTTATTTAAACGGCTGTCAGTGCTTGGTTCTGAGTACTTAGTTTTAGATATACCACTCTCAGCACAACAATGGGTAACAGCCTCTTGTATTGTTCTTGTAAAATGTGTTTTTTATGAGGCAGGTTTATAGAAATGTTCTGATTTTCTTTGCAATATTCACCGCCCCTTTAGTATCGCCATGTACACACAGAGAATCCGCTTCTATTGCAAGTGTTGCTCCCGAAGCTGTCGTTACTGTTCCCGATGATATAAGTTGTTTAGCTTGAAGCAATGCGTCGCTCTCGCTTAACACGGCACCTTCGATCAAGCGAGATTGCAGTAAACCTTCATCGGTATAACGCCTGTCTGAAAACGCTTCAAAATACAACGGCAGCCCCCACTCTTGCGCAGCGTCTTTAAGCGCTGCATTTTGCGACGTAGCCTGTACCATTAGCGCAAGGGGCGAATCTAACGACTGCATATTTATTTCAGCTATGCTTTGCATTACTGTGCGCATGACAGCTGTATCTTTCATCATGTCATTGTAAAGCGCACCATGAGGTTTCACATAACTTACGTTGGCCCCGCAAGCCTTTGCCATTCCACTCAATGCACTCACTTGATATTGGATCATAGCGCTGAGTTCATCAGCAGCAATCGCCATACTTCTGCGACCAAATCCCTGTAAGTCTGGATAGGCTGGATGGGCACCTATGTCCACATCATGTTGTTTGGCTAACCGAATAGCCTGCTTCATCACTAACGGATCACCCGCATGAAAACCACAAGCAATGTTGGCCTGATCAATTTCTGCCATAATGGCCGCTTCCACCGGCATAGACCATGCGCCAAAACTCTCACCTAAATCGCAATTTAACTTCATAATGGTTTAGCTCTTACGTTCATTCCAGTATCATGTTACCTGTTCTTTTTAAAAAGTCAGTGCTGATGATAAATATTGGAAAAATTAATACATTACGCGTGGTAGCCCAATACCCTTTTGGCTACGCTTTAGCGCCACTTGTCGAAAACAACGACGAAAACGACTGCGTAATAGAAATAGATGATGCTGAAGAGCTGCAAACTGTGACCCTTGCGATTGACGAAGTAGAAACTTCCCTCGCAGAAGGACAACAGATAGACGTATTTGTAGCCACAGATCAGCGCGGCGATCTCTATGCCACCATGAAGAAACCTTTGATTCAAGTTGGTGAAACTAAGGTACTTAAAGCGGTATCTGCCACTAACTTTGGTGCATTTTTCGACTGGGGTTTAGACAACGACCTTTTAATGCCCAACGACTACCAAGCCCAACCTGTCAATCCAGGTATGTACTATGTTGTTCACACCTTTTTTGATGATAAAACCCAGCGTATTTTAGGTGCTACCAAGCTTCACTATTTTCTAAAGGAAAGTAGTGCCTATCTCAACGAGGGCGACACAGTGCAATGCTTGGTTTATGCCAAAACTGATTTAGGTTTTAAGGTCGTTATCAATGAAAAAAGCTTAGGTCTTATTTTCCATAGCGATGCCTTTAAGCCACTTAAAGTCGGGCAAGCTACTGAAGGGGTAATTAAAACAATTCGTGACGATGGCAAGGTAGATGTAGCCCTTCAGCGCGTAGACAAAGGTGGCCGTGATGCACTTCAACAAGCCATTTTGGATGACTTAGAAGCCCACGGTGGCATTTCTACGCTAACAGATAAGAGTGCGCCAGAAGCCATTTACTCTCATTTTAACGTGAGTAAAGCGGCGTATAAAAAAGCGTTAGGGGCGTTATATAAGCAAAAGAAAATCACGCTTAGCCCAGATGCTGTTCGCCTTAACAAATAAACGCACATGTCACAGCTGCATTGAAGCGCTAAACTGGCCTGTCTTGCAGCTTCCTTTTTTATTTTTATGACATTAGGACAAACAATGAAAGCACGTGTTTCTTGGGATCAAGATTTAACTTTTACAGGAACTACAGACAGCGGTTACAAAACGGTGATGGACGGCAGCGGTAAGGCTGTATCTCCGATGGAATCAGTGCTGTTGGCAGTTGGTGCATGTTCAAGTATTGACGTGGTAGATATTCTTAAAAAAGGGCGCTTTAACATTGAAGCCTGTAACTGTGAATTAGAAGCTGAACGCGCTGAAGAGCCGCCTCGTGTATTTACTAAAATTCACGCGCATTACACAGTGTCAGGTGAAGGCATTAGTGAAAAGGCCCTTGCTCGCGCTGTGCAGCTTTCTGCAGAAAAATACTGTTCCGTCATGCTAATGCTAACGGGTAATGTTGAGATCACTACAAGCTATACTTTGGTTTAATGAACTATAGTAGAACCAGCCTCTTTTTAGCGATTCTCGCTAAGCATTAGTAGAAAAGGCCAACCACTTGGGTTGGCTTTTTCGTTGAAACTGTTTGTTACACTCATAAGTGATTGATATTATTAACAATTAACATTAGTTAACATCTTTGGCATATTAGCTGCTGTATATGGTCATTATTATATAACGACAACTACGTTAGGGTTATTGACCATGGAAACTACAACGCACAGCAACACCTCTTTGTCACCATCACATTCTTTATTACCGTTTTCGCCAACATCACTCAAATTACTTGTTGGAAGCGGTATTGTTGCCCTTACTCTCTCGATGACAGCATGTTCTGATGCTGATGCCATTAACGACCAAGCCAACGCCACCGAAGTTGAAGAAACCGTTTTTGCTATTCCCGTTGAAACCCAAACCATTGTTACTGGCGACATCACGTCCACTTACGATACAACCGCTATTTTAGAAGCCCGTGAAGAAGCATTTGTGGTTGCGCGAGCGTCTGGAATTATCGAAGAAATCTTCGTAGAAGAAGGTGATTATGTTGAAAAAGGCCAGGTACTAGCACAGCTTGATAAACGCCGCTACGAGCTGAACTTATCAAAAGCTTTGGCTGATTTAGCTGGTATTGAAAGCGAACTAGAAAAGGTCAACAAAGTCTATTCCAAAAAGCTTATCAGCGATGACACTTACGACAAGCTCACTTCGCAATTTGAATCAGCAAAAGCGTCTGTACGCTTGGCTGAACTTGATTTGAAAGAAGCAACGATCACAGCACCGATTGATGGATACATTGCAGAAAGGAATGCCAAAGTGGGCAACCTGACTGAATCGTTCCAACGGGAGAGAATGTTCCATATCGTTCAGCAACGTAATCTTCAAGGCATTGTGTATCTGCCTGAAAATGAGCTACCTAACGTAGTGATTGGACAAGGTGCAATGCTTACCGTGGCGGCTTTAGGCGACAGAAGTATCACCGCGAGTGTTGAACGTATAAGCCCGGTCATCGATGCGACCACCGGCACGTTCAAAGTAACCTTAAAAGTACCTAACGAAGATAACAAACTTAAAGCCGGCATGTTTACCGATGTGTCACTTGAGTACGCAACACATGCTAACGCCACGTTGTTGCCTCGTAGAGCGCTAGTTACCATCGATAATAATCATAGTGTATTCGTTGTCGACAACGGCAAAGTTAAAAAAGTTGATATTTCTACAGGTTTTGAAAACAACGAAGTCGTTGAAGTTATTAATGGTTTAAACGGTAATGAAGAAGTGGTTACCGCAGGCCACCAAAACTTGAAAGACAGCGCCCCTGTTGAAGTAGTTAACAGCTAATTCGGCCCAACAAGGAACTCACACAATGCGTATTGTAGATATTGCTGTAAAGCGCCCTGTTGCCGTTAGTATGTTCACTTTTGCGGTATTGCTATTTGGTATGGTGTCGTTAGGCAGACTGTCGGTTAACCTACTGCCTGACTTATCTTACCCTACTCTCACCATTCGTACTGACTACGACGGTGCAGCGCCAGGCGAAGTCGAACAACTGGTTTCAAAGCCCATTGAAGAAGCCATTGGCGTAGTAAAAGGCGTACGTAAAGTCACGTCCACATCGCGTGCAGGCCAGTCTGACGTAGTGCTTTCATTTGCATGGGGTACTGATATGGATTTCGCGAGCTTAGAAGTGCGCGAGAAACTTGATGTATTACAACTTCCCCTTGATATAGAAAAACCAAGACTCCTTCGTTTTAACCCAAGTCTAGACCCGGTAATTAAACTGGGGCTGACGGCACAACGCGATACGTCAGGTTTAAGCGTAGCGCAAATGAAGCGATTACGTTTATATGCCGAACAGCAAGTAAAACGAGCTTTAGAGTCGGTAGAAGGTGTGGCAGCCGTGCGCGTTGGCGGTGGTTTAGAAAACGAAATACACATCCTTATCGACCAGCAGAAAGCCAGTCAGCTGTCTATTCCCATTACCCGAATTATTGACCGGGTCAGTGCCGAAAACATTAACGCGGCCGGCGGTCGAATTGATAACGCAGCCCAAGCGTTTTTGGTCAGAACCCTGAATCAGTTTGAAACACTCAGCGATATCGAAAACCTTTTCATTGGGCGTTTTGAAGGCAGAAACATTCAACTTAAAGACGTGGCAACGGTTGAGAGTGCTTATAAAGATCGTGATGTGGTAACGCGCTTTAACGGCAATGAAGGCATTGAAATTGCCATTTATAAAGAAGGCGATGCTAATGCGGTTAACGTTGCGCAAAAGGTGGCTAGCCGGTTAAATGAGGTGAACAACAACCTGCCTTCTAACTACACGCTTAGCGAAATATACGATCAAAGCGTGTTCATCAAGCAAGCCATAGACAACGTGAAGTCAGCGGCAGTGATGGGCGGTATTTTAGCCATGTTAGTGCTGTACCTTTTTCTTAAAGACTTCTGGGCTACCGTTATTATCTCGGTTTCTATTCCGGTATCAGTAATTGCCACCTTTAATCTAATGTATGCCAACGATATAAGCTTAAACATGATGAGCTTAGGTGGTATCGCGCTTGCTGTTGGATTATTGGTAGATAACAGCATTGTTGTGCTTGAAAATATCGATCGTCATAAGAAGTTAAAAATGGCTGGAAGTGATAACGCTACAGCTAATGAAAAAACGACGGCAGAAGCCACAGAAACTGAGGCATCTGCCGCTAGCGAAGGAACAAAAGAAGTCTCTGGCGCAATTGTGGCTTCTACACTGACCACTATGGCCGTGTTTGTGCCGCTAATATTTGTAGAAGGTATTGCAGGTCAGCTGTTTAAAGACCAAGCGTTGACCGTCTCGTTCGCTTTAGCTGCATCGCTTGTTGTCGCGCTTACACTAATTCCTGCGATGGCACACAAAAAGAAAAAGCAACAGCTCGATCACGAAGAGGTGTTCACTACACCAGCGCCTCCCCCTCCTACGTCAACGTTTGGCAAAGTTATGTATTACCTTACCCTACCAATCCGTTGGGTATTCAGACTTATCTTTGTATTTTTACCTGCAGCTTTGGTCACCTTGGTGATAGGTGCATGGCATATCGTCAGCAAATTACTGAGCGTTGCGTTTAAACCACTTATTTGGGTATTTAACAAAGGGTTTGACCTTCTCGCTTCCGCCTATGAAAAACTGCTACGTATAAGCCTTCGAGCAAAAGCACTGGTACTTGCCATTGCCTTTGTACTTGCGGCGGGCGCGGTGTTGCTGATACCGAGATTGGGCATGGAACTTATCCCCACCCTATCACAAGGCGAGTTCTCGGTAGAAGTGACCCTCCCTGCAGGATCGCCACTAGCGCGTACCGACGCTATTATCAGCGAACTTGCAGCGGTTGCAGTAAATAACAATGATGGCGGCGAAACCATGGTGCTTCGCACGTATGCCATGTCTGGTACAGGAAGCCTTATCAGCGCAGCGCCTAACCAAGGTGGTGATCATTGGGGTCGTTTAAACATTGTCATGCAGCCTACGGCGACAGCTAGCGACATGGACGATGTGAAGCGTGCGCTTCGTGATTACCTAGCCTTCAAACCTCAGGTTCAGGCAACGTTTTCAGAGCCAGAGCTATTTAGCTTTGCCTCGCCTATTCAAATTGAAATTGCGGGCTACGACCTTAATCAATTACAGCAGTATGGCGACGCCATTGCGACAAAACTTGCCAGTTACAGTAATTTTGCCGATGTAACTACTAGCATTCGTGACGGAAACCCAGAGCTTAAGATAGCCTTCCATCACGCTAAGCTTGCTCGACTTGAGCTTGATGCATCAACCGTTTCTCAGCTTATTGCAGCCAAAGTAGGTGGCCGTGTCGCTACACAGTACAGTGTTGAAGATAGAAAGGTGGATGTGCTAGTAAGAACGCAAGAAAACCAGCGAGATGACATCGCCAGCGTGCGTGCCATTGTTGTTAATCCAGGCTCTGCACAACCTATTCCATTAAGTGCCGTGGCAGACGTTTACATGAGTGTAGGTCCTAGCGAGATCACCCGCGTTGGACAGCAGCGTGTAGCGCTGGTATCTGCGAATTTAGCTAAGGGTAAGCTTGATGAAGCAGTTGCCGTTGCCAATAAAGTCATTGATGAAACCCAACTTCCTCTATCTTTAAGTGCAACAGTAACTGGACAAAGTGAAGACATGCAAAGCAGCTTCCGTTCGCTACAGTTTGCCCTAGCACTTGCGGTGTTCATGGTGTATTTGGTTATGGCGTCACAGTTCGAGTCGCTGCTGCACCCTCTGCTTATTTTGTTCGCAGTGCCGCTAGCCGGTGCAGGTTCCGTGTATGGATTGTGGCTTACCAATACGCCGCTAAACGTGGTGGTATTTATCGGTTTGATTATGCTGTGCGGTATTGTAGTGAACAACGCTATTGTATTAGTTGACCGTATAAATCAGTTACGCCGTCAAGGAGTAGATAAAGACACCGCTATTCTAGATGCTGCAAAGACCCGCCTGCGCCCCATTGTGATGACTACACTTACTACGGTGTTGGGTCTATTGCCTATGGCGTTTGGTTTTGGTGAAGGTGCTGAAATTCGCACGCCAATGGCCATCACTGTTATTTACGGCCTTCTGTTTGCAAGCTTGCTCACCCTCATTTTACTGCCAGTGCTTTACAGCCTGTTCGACGTGAAGAAAAACGTTGCGCAGAAAACGTCTGTTAACACTAATGCGGGCTTTGGTGACGAAGGAGCAATGTCGAAAGGAGGTGTACTATGAGTACACCTTCTCACAACGCTAATAACAGTTCTGAAACCCACACTGACAAGCGCCAAACACGTGACCCGAATCAACGCGAGACAGACATAGCTCCACAGCCGCACCTTTCAAAAATTGCAGGTATAGGCGCCTCGCTTGCACGCTTTGCGTTAAATAAGCCCGTTACCATCGGAATGCTGTTTTTGTCTATGTTGCTGTTCGGCATTGTATCTGGCCGCTTATTGCCTTTAGAGAAATTCCCTGGGATTGATATTCCAGAAATGGTAGTGCAAATCCCCTACCCTGATGCAACGCCAGTTGAGATTGAAACCATGATCACCCGCCCGGTTGAAGAGGCCGTTGCTACCATGTCGGGGATAAAGCGATTAAGGGCACGGTCGTACGACAATATGGCTGAGGTCATTGTAGAGTTCGATTGGGATGAAAACCTTAAAGCCAAAAGTATTGAAGCGCGGGAGAAGATTGACGCTATTCGCCACGAACTTCCTGACGATATAGAGCGGATCATGGTGTATAAATTTAACACCAACGATATGCCTATATTCCAGCTGCGTGTATCGAGCGACCGCGACTTATCAAATGCTTACGACTTGCTTGAACGTAACCTTAAGCGACCGCTAGAGCGTGTTCCGGGTGTATCGAAAGTTGAGCTATACGGCACCATGAAGCGTCAAATTACTATTCGCTTAGATCCTAAGAAAATGGCGGCCTACCAAATAGACGGTACACGCTTAGAGCAGCAGCTTCAAAACGCCAACTTCTCGCTAACCGCGGGCTATATGTACAATAACGGTGAAAAAATTCTGGTTAACCCAACTGGCGAATTTACCGATGTAAACGACTTTAAAAATATGTGGGTTACCCGCAGCGTTCGCTTGTCTGATATTGCCAGCGTGACTTACGAGCTTCCTCAACGCAATGAAGGACGTCATTTAGATCGCACCTTTGCGGTAGGCTTTAACGTATTTCGCGAATCGGGCAGCAATCTTGTAGAAGTTTCCGACGCGGTAATGAAGGTTATCGAAAAAGCCAAGGAAGACCCTGAGTTTACAGGCATTAGTTTATTTGTAATGGACGACACCGCGAAAAGCGTGACTTCGTCGCTGAGCGATTTGCTAAACGCAGGCCTTTTAGGTGCGTTACTTTCAGTTATTGTGCTGTACTTATTTTTGCGCCAGCTTACCACCACCTTAATCGTCGTGCTTTCAGTGCCATTCTCAATTTGTATTACCTTAGGTGTGATGTATCTATTAGGTTATACACTCAACATCTTATCGTTAATGGGCCTCATGCTAGCGGTAGGTATGCTGGTAGACAACGCCGTGGTGATCACTGAAAGCGTATTTCAAGAACGCCAACAAGAGGGAGACATTAAGCGAGCCACCCAGATTGGTGTAAACAAAGTCAGTCTTGCGGTCATTGCCGGAACAGCAACCACGGCAATAGTGTTTTTACCTAATATTATTGGGGTAAAAATAGACGTGACTATTTTCTTAGAGCACGTTGCTGTGGCTATCTGTATATCTCTGTTCGCGTCGCTTTTCATTGCTAAAACACTTATTCCCTTGCTGACAACTAAGGTAAAGATCCCTGTTGTAGAAACGCCTCAAACACCGTCCTACATAAAAGGCTATGGTCGTGCGCTTAACTGGATGTTGAAACACCAGGGTGTAACTTGTGTTATTGCTCTGCTTATTCTCGCGTCGACCTTTGTGCCTATGCAGGTGGTAACGTCTGACGATGAGGGTAACGACAACCAAGAGCGCATTTGGCTTAATTACCATGTGACACAAAACTTCACCTTGGATGAAGTGGAAAAAACCGTAAATAAAATGGAAGCATATCTTTATGAAAACCAAGAACGCTTTCATATTAAGCAGGTGTATACCTATTTTACTGCCGGCCATGCAGTAAGCGGTATCACGCTTAATGACGAGTTGCCCGTAAGTGTGGGTAAAATTAAGGAGGATATTCGCGAAAACATGCCTTCATTCGTGCGTGCTCGCCCCTCTTTCCAGTGGGATAGCGGCAACGGTGGTGGCGTGAGAGTAACGCTGTTGGGCGAGTCTTCAGAAACCTTGCTCACTATTTCAGAGCAAATCATTCCTATTCTTTCCACCATAGATGGGTTGGAAGATGTAAAAGCCGACACGGGATCTACCCGCGATGAGGTTCAAATACGCATAGACAGAGAGAAAGCAAATCGCTTCGGCATACAAGTAAACGATGTGGCTAAACTTATCTCTACGGCACTACGCGGAAGTAATTTACGTACATTCCGCTATGGTGACGCCGGAGAAGTGGCGGTGCAGCTTAAGTTTGGCAGCGATATTCAAGCCTCGCTAAGCGAACTTAAGAACATCAATATTGGGTTTACGCAGGGTCAATCGGTAACGCTGAACATGATTGCAGATTTCTCTGTGGTGCCACAGCTTTCGCAAATTAACCGCAACTATCGTCAAACAGCGCTAGCTATTGGTGCAAACTTAGAGGGTGAACCACCACCGAACAAGCTCGTGAGCGCATAGAAAAAGCATTAGCTAATATCGAATTGCCGACAGGCTATAAGTGGACGCTAGACGGCAGCTTCTCTCGCCAGGATGAAGCCAATGCCGTAATGCAAATGAATATGCTATTAGCGCTTTGCATGATATACGTTGTGATGGCCGCGCTGTTTGAATCGCTAATTCTTCCAACATCTGTAATTACGTCACTACTGTTTTCCTTTACAGGTGTTTTTTGGGCATTCATGGTTACAGGCACATCTATGTCTATCATGGGGATGATTGGCATGCTGATTCTGATGGGTATTGTGGTTAACAATGGCATCGTATTGGTAGACAGAATTAATCAGCTAATTAATGAAGGCTTGTCGCTGTATGACGCAGTGATTGAAGGATGTATGACACGTATCAGGCCTATTCTGATGACAGTAGCCACTACAGTTCTAGGGCTTATTCCACTTGCGATGGGGAGTACTCGAATTGGTGGCGACGGTCCTCCCTACTCGCCAATGGCCATTGCAATCATTGGTGGGCTGGTGTTCTCAACACTAACCAGCTTGTTCTTAGTACCACTTGCTTACGTGTTGCTACTAAAGCTTAGGTTTAAAACGCAACGTTTGTTTAAAACCAGTAAAGCGCGTGTAGCCACGTATATTAAAATCGCTAATTAAGGCGCACACTTTAAAAAAAGTAAGACAAAAAGCGGGTCTAGTTTTCACCATTTACGTCAACGTGATTGACGATGAGTGCAAGCTAGCCCGCTTTTTCTGGATTTATCGTTACCGCAATCAACGCCTTAGCTACGCGACGTTAAGTATTCATGTACGGCATCAGCGTGACGTTCAACTGAAAACTCAATTAGACTACTGCCATTGCACGTCAACCCTTCTTCAGACGTTACCATACGCAACACTTCACGCTGACTAGCACCAATGCGTCCTACGTTACGTGAAAGACTAGAGCGAAGTACTCTAACGTCATCATTTATCACAGCTTTACAAAACCCTGCGAATTGGGTTTCGCCTACAAAGCGTATGTCTTTTTGCGGTGCTGCGGCAGTTGCGTTAACGCTAAATGCTGCGGTTGCAGTTACAGCTAGCACTTTTACCGCGTTGGCTAGTTTCGATTTAACTGGTTTCATGTTTAATTCCTCAATGTGTAGATAAAGGCTTTAATCAAGTTTGTGGCAAACTCTTAGTTTTTGGTTGAACAAAGCTGAACAATCAACAGTTCGCTCAACGCCCTTTATTTATGCATCAAGAATTAGAACTTTTCTGTTGAATGATTGTGTAATGGGGGTAAATGTGTGGTAAATCAGTTTGTTACACCATTGTTACAAGGCTAAATCACTGTTTTATCGAGATTAATTTAGATTACATATTACTAATGTATCTAGCGATGGAACTTGTAGGAAGAAAGAAATATAAGACTTAAGTATAAAAAGGCCCCTTTTGGGGCCTTAAAACTGTAATTTTAACAAAATATATAATGATAAAGCGCATCTAACGTACAGAAAACCTCACCATTTCCGTAATTAAATTACAGAAAGCGTGGGCAATTACTCATATTTGCGTTCGCGCTTAGTTTCAATGGCATCAATATAAGCATGCCATGACGCGTAGCCGATTATAGGCATTAACACGATAAAACCAATAAACCCGGTTACGTAACCAATCGCAACGGTGGTAAAGATGATCGCCCCCCAAATAAGCATGGGCACCTTATTAAGCCACACTGCGTTAACACTGGTTAATACAGCGGTGGCAAGGTCAACTTTGCGTTCCATCAAAATTGGTTGGGTAAACGCCGTAATGAAAAGCATGGCCAATGTAAAACCCGCACCAACAATTGTGCCTAGTGCTAAAAATGGTAATAAGCTTTCTAAATCGTTTTCGATATAAGGCGGATAAAGTGCATGGATTAGCGATGCAACACGCAACCAGAATATCATCATCACCATAAGTAAAATGGCAAAGCCCCACTCGTTAAACGCATTTCTGCGCATTGCACGCAAAGAATGGCGTAACGTGGGCTTATGGCCTTTCTCCATTTCCCAGCTCACATCATAAAGACCAGCAGCCAAAAATGGACCTACCAACATAAAGCAAACAATGGCCGGTAGAATGACCAAGTGCCAACCTGTCATTTCAACCAAGTACATAATAAACCACGGAATAACCGCGAAGAGAACGCCATAAAACAATGTGAGACCTGGTGCGCGCATAGCGTCTCGTAATGCCAATGACAACCATTTTATAGGGTCGCCAACGTCTAATTCTTTACAGGGAATAACGCGTGCTATACCACTTTGCGTGATTGCATTCTCTGGTGTTTCTTTGAAATGGTGCGACATATTCTTATCACCTCTGCTTGTTAGCCTGTTTGTTACTAACGCGTTTTTTATACACGCCTTACTACTACGATAGGCGCTGAATGAAAAGTTCACAAGCTATTAACATAAATTTATACTTAAGTGACAAGCGGATCATTCATCTCGTTATGTGGTTAATAAATAGCCACTTGGTGAAAAAAGTAGTGCTTAAAGCAGAAATACTGCAAAAAGGCCATCGCATATGGCTTTGTATTGCGATAATCTCAGGGTATGTAAATCAACCAGATAGACCATGAAAACTGTATCTCGCTCACATAAATTAGATAACGTTTGTTACGACATTAGAGGCCCAATCGCTGCGCAAGCACGCAAAATGGAAGACGAAGGACACCGCATATTAAAGCTGAATATCGGTAACCCTGCCCCATTTGGATTTGAAGCCCCTGACGATATCGTAAAAGACGTTATTCATAACCTGCCTACGTCTCAAGGATATTCAGACTCGACAGGAATTTATGCTGCCCGTGTGGCCGTGATGCAGTACTACCAGCAGCGCAACATTAAAGACATCCGTGTAGACGACGTTTATATTGGTAACGGCGTATCTGAGTTAATTATGATGGCAATGCAGGCGCTACTTAATCATGGCGATGAAGTGCTTATTCCAAGCCCTGACTACCCGCTTTGGACAGCAGCAGTTAGCCTCTCGTCAGGTTCACCCGTTCATTATCGCTGCGACGAGCAAGCAGGCTGGTTCCCAGATATTGACGACATAAAAAGTAAAATCACCAGTAAAACTCGCGCGATCGTACTGATCAACCCTAACAACCCAACCGGCGCAGTTTACGACAAAGCCCTTTTACAAGATGTGGTTGAAGTCGCCCGCGAACACGGACTTGTTGTATTTAGCGACGAGATTTACGACAAAATTCTTTACGATGAAGCAAAACACACCAGTATTGCTTCACTGGCTGACGATGTTTTTTTTGTTACCTTTGGCGGTTTAAGCAAAACTACCGCGTGGCGGGCTTTCGATCAGGTTGGTTAGTTGTCAGCGGCAATAAGCGCCTGGCGTCGGACTATATTGAAGGGCTTAATATTCTGTCTTCCATGCGAATGTGCGCTAACGTACCGTGTCAAAGTGCTATTCAAACTGCGTTAGGCGGCTATCAAAGCATTGACGACTTGGTGAAAGAAAACGGGCGTCTTCGCATTCAGCGCGACGTGACTACAGATATGCTAAACGGCATTGACGGTATTTCGTGCGTTAAACCTAAAGGTGCCATGTATTGTTTCGCTAAAGTGGATGAGAAGAAATTCAACATTCAAAACGACGAACAAATGGTGCTGGACTTATTAAGCTCTGAAAAAATTCTGCTGGTACATGGTCGCGCGTTTAACCTTACTGAAGGCACGTATTTCAGATTAGTATTTTTACCGCACAGCGATGTATTAGTGCCTGCACTACATCGTATTGGCAACTTCTTTAGAACGTATAAGCAAGGGGCGTAATGTGTCTGATAAAAGTCACTTTTTTGCGCACCTGGCGCGCTTAAAGCTTATTAATCGCTGGCCGCTAATGCACAACGTGCGCACAGAAAATGTGCAGGAGCACAGTTTGCAGGTGGCCATGGTTGCCCACGCACTTGCTTTAATAAAAAATAAGTTTTTTGGCGGCACACTAAACCCTGATCGTATTGCTACCATGGCAATATTTCACGACGTGTCGGAGGTGCTCACCGGAGACCTGCCTACTCCAGTAAAATACTTTAACCCTGCGATTAAAGAAGAATACAAAAAGATCGAAAAAATTGCAGAGAACAAGCTCATTGAAATGGCGCCTGAAGCGTTTCGTGAAGACTATGCGGCACTGATTGATCATCACTACCATAGCGAAGAAGAAGCTTTTATTGTGAAAGCAGCAGACGTACTTTGCGCTTACCTAAAAACGCTTGAAGAATTAGCTGCTGGTAACCAAGAGTTTAAGCTGGCTAAGAAAAGATTAGATAAAACCCTTAAAGAATATCATTCTGAAGAGGTGGACTACTTCTTAACGCGTTACGTACCAAGCTTTTCTTTAAGTCTTGATGAAATTACGCAAGACGATATGTGAGCGAGGCGGCTAACAGCCCATAAATCACTATACTGACGAATAGAAGTAGCATACACAGCAAGGCAGCGAGGTTTTTTTGGCAACAAGCGATTGGGAATTAGCATTACACGAGCGTCGTTTACCCCGTAGCGAAACAAGAGACGGCGATCATCGCAATCCATATCAACGTGATAAAGCGCGCGTTCTTCACAGCGCCGCCTTTCGTAGATTGCAGGCAAAAACCCAGGTGCTCGGTGTGGGGCTGAGCGACTTCTATCGCACTCGACTAACCCACTCTCTAGAAGCCGCCCAAATTGGCACCGGTATTACTGCCCAACTTTGGGTGAAATTTCCAGATATTGCCTCGACGTTAGCGCTTGATCCTACGTTAATCGAAACCCTCTGTTTGGCTCACGATATTGGTCATCCCCCATTCGGCCATGGTGGTGAAATTGCGCTTAATTACATGATGCACCAATACGGCGGGTTTGAAGGAAACGGACAAACTTTTAGGATCATCACTCAGCTAGAGCCCTATACCGCCGAACACGGCATGAATTTATGCAGAAGAAGCGTGTTAGGCTTGGTTAAATATCCGAATTTTATCGATGCCCTTCATAGTAAAGGACCTACGCCAGAGCGCCCTGTTTCACTTCGTCAGGTGAAGGCCCACGACTGGCATCCGCCAAAAGGTCTGTTTCGCTGCGATGAGCCCCTGTTCGACTGGCTACTTACGCCATTTAGCAATGAAGATAAAGATGGGTTTATGCAGTTTACTGCAAAACTGAATGCACACAGTAAAACGCAATTTAAATCGTTCGACTGCTCAATTATGGAACTGTCTGACGATATCGCCTATGGCATTCACGACTTAGAAGATGCCATTGTAATGGATATGGTCGACAAGCATCACTTTGTCGAGGATGTAACCACGCCGCTAAAAGCGCTAGATGTACCGTGGCTGTCAGACAATATAGAAGTGCTAACCAATAAGCTATTTAGCGCTGCACATCACGAAAGAAAAAATGCCATAGGCGCGCTGGTAAATAGCTTTATTACAGCTATTGAAATAAAAGGCGTTGAGGGTTTCGCTCACCCGTTACTGGCGTTCAACGCCGTAATGCCTGAACATTTTGCACAAGCCTTGGAGCTTTTCAAACGCTTTGTGTTTAACAAAGTAATACGCCGCCCCGATGTGCAGCTTCTTGAATACAAAGGACAGCTGGTGGTTATGGAGCTTTTTGAAGCCTTTGCATCAGATCCCGACCGCTTACTTCCCGAAAACACTCAAGTTCGCTGGCGTAAGGCCTGCGAGAGCGGCAATGGTATGCGCGTTCTCGCCGACTATATATCGGGTATGACCGATGAATTCGCATCTCGCCTATACAGTAATATCTTTTCACCTAAACAAGGCGGTATTCAAGATAGTCTGCATATGTAGATTGTTTTGTTTTTCCAAATTAATTGAAATGAAAAGACCGTACTCTCGGTCTTTTTTATTATGTTGAACTTACTCGTTACATTAACGTAGCTAAATGTACTGGGCGAAGTGACGACCATTTCTCATAGTCTTATCATAATTTAGGTGACGTAATGCCAAAACCATTTAAACCCTCAGTAAAATTAACTGATAACGACGTAACCAATGAAGACGTTTACAAGAGTCGCCGTTCATTGCTCAAATCTATGGGCTTTGTGGGAGCGTCTACGCTGTTGGCGAAGTCGGCAGGCGCTGCCGGTTGGTTTTGGGAAGATGAAGAAGAGAAGGCAGCGTTTAAGGGAAAGGCGCTGGAGTTTAGTCAGCCCCCTGAGTTTCAAATAACGGAAACCCGAACGCCTGAAGATAAAGTGACCAGCTACAACAACTTCTATGAGTTTGGCACATCTAAAGATGCACCAGCCAAAAATGCGACTGAATTTCAAACTAATCCATGGACGTTAAAAGTTGACGGGATGGTTAAAAACCCCATTGAGCTTGATCACGATGCCTTGACAAAGCGTTTTCCCCTTGAAGAACGCATTTACCGCTTGCGCTGTGTGGAAGCATGGTCGATGGTGGTGCCTTGGATTGGGTTTGAGTTGGGGGCGTTGTTAAAACAAGTCGAGCCATTAATGTCAGCCAAGTATGTGGCGTTTGAAACCCTGTACGACCCTGAGCAAATGCCCGGTCAACGAAGCCGCTTTACCGGTGGTGGTATTGATTACCCTTACGTAGAGGGTTTGCGTCTTGACGAAGCCATGCACCCGTTAACGCTCATGTCGGTTGGTCTTTACGGGAAGACCTTGCCACCTCAAAACGGTGCGCCTATCAGGCTTGTTGTACCGTGGAAGTATGGTTTTAAGAGCATTAAGTCTATTGTGAGAATTCGCCTTACCGATAAGAAACCGCCTACCACATGGAATCGACTGGCCGCCAACGAGTATGGCTTTTACGCCAACGTGAATCCAAACGTGTCGCACCCAAGGTGGAGCCAGGCCAGCGAGCGTAGAATAACCACAGGTGGGCTACTCGCCAGAAATCGCATCGACACCCAAATGTTCAACGGTTACAGCGAAGTCGCGCCGCTATACAAAGATATGGACTTATCCCGTTATTACTAGCTGGTACGTTTTATAGGGCTACGAGCAAATAGCTAGCTCTTCTAACCAATATCTCATGACCGAAGCTATTAAACATTATTATTAAGTTGTTCATTTAATGCCGTTAAGAAAAAAACCATTTCGACTCTCTGTTTGGCAACGCCGCAGCCTAAAAGGTCTTATTCACCTTTTCGCATTGGGCTATATCGCCTGGTTGTTTTTTGCAGGGGTAACCGATCAGCTTGGTCCAGACCCTGTAAACACGCTCATCAATGAGACTGGAACCTGGGCAATTCACTTTCTTTTACTAACGCTTACTCTTAGCCCACTTGCTAAATGGCTACCAAGCCCAGAACCGATGCAATTCAGACGTATGATTGGCGTATACACCTTTGTGTACGCCTTTGCACACCTGCTCACATACATTGTGTTTGAAATCCAGCTTGATATGGCACTAGTGGCTAGCGAGATAGTAAGCAGGCCATACATCATTGTTGGCATGGCAGCGTTACTTCTTCTTTTTGCTCTCACCGCTACGTCGTTCAAGCATATCCAGCGCAACATGGGAAAAAAGTGGCAGAATCTTCACAACAGCATTTACCTGATCCTGCCCCTTGCACTACTTCATTTCAGCTGGTCGCAGAAGACGTTTTGGCAAGAGCCCGTTTGGTATTGGATGATTGGACTGATATTAATGAGCCCAAGAATGAAGCAGTGGTATGTGAGGTATCAGAAGAAAAGTCAAAAGAAGTCGAGAGACAAAAACGCAGTGGTGTGAGAAAACTAAAGTCGAAAACCTTTTAAACAAGCACGTACAGCAACGCAGCATAACGCGCTGTTTTGCTAAGCGTTACCGCGAGAATAAAAAACCAAAACGGGTTTCTAAGTACACCTGCTACTAAAGTGATAGGGTCGCCAATAATAGGTACCCAGCATAAAAACAAGCTCCACTTCCCCCACTTTGTAAAGGTGTAGCTTGCACGTTTAAACGCCGCTTCGCTCACTTTTAACTTATCGGTCGCAATTTCTTTTCCGAACTTGAAGCCCAATGCATAATTAACCACCGAGCCAAGTACATTTCCCAACGAAACAACAACAAGCAACAACACCCAGTTCAACCCACTACTGTATAAAGCACTAAGCACGATTTCAGAACTAAAAGGCAATATAGTGGCTGCCAAAAATGCCGATAAGAACATCCCCAAGTAGCCTAAATGTATTAATGCGCTCAACGCTCCTCCAGCTTTATACAGTAGTTTTCTATGTAAAATTCGCGCGCATCTTACCTTAATCGGAGTATGAATACTTCCTTCAGAATTCGATAGCACAAAAAAACCATTATCTTTTATGTAGTTACTGAGAAAACACCAATTTGTGTGAAAAAAGTACAACTAAATACTTGCCAAAGTCCTCCTTTAAGAATACTGTATACACATACACACTGTACAAACAACCAGTATCAATCAATAACAATATTCCTGAAGTTCGATTTATGAACTTAAGGGCAAATGCATAAAGGGTTTTACTATGAACACATCTTCAGTTTCACGATTCAATGCTTTACGCGCTTCGGTTTCAAATGTTGTTCAACTACCTTTGCCGATAGAAGGGTTTCCTAGCGAAAAACAAGGTAATGGAAAAGGAAGTAACGACAAAGGTTGGAATTATCTGCTTTCAAATACGGTGTCGTTTTCGAAAACTGTAGATCACGCTATCCGTATTCAAAAACCTGAAAAAGAAAAAATGCCTGAATGGATCAGTAAGCTGATTACAGGTGGCCAGTGTAAAACACTGTATGTGGAAAACATTGATTTAGACCTTCAACCAACCGACAGTGAAATGATCAGAAAGCTGTGTGAGCTTTACTCTGTCAGCCTGGTGAATGTACGTGTTAACAGCATTAATGACGAACAAAACGTAGCATTAGGTCCTTGGTAATACAAAGCCTGTTTATGCTTACATTTTACGTTTGCCTGAGTAGCGGTGCGTAAACAAAACCTAAATATCTATTTTCATACAACTCTTTGGCTTGGAATTTCTGACATGTACCCTCTGGCATGGACCGCCAAGGAATCTTTGAATATCGGCAATATTTACGTCTAAAAAAGTTGGGGCTCACGCAACTTATACTTATACTGTAGCGCTTTGTTTTACTCTTAAACTGCGAGTTGTCTTATGCGCTGCTACTGTTGCTCATCAAAATCCTTCGACGAATGCTGCGGGCCTTTTATTAAGGGTGATAAACACCCTAGTTCTGCAGAGCAACTTATGCGCTCCCGTTTTTCAGCCTACGCTACAGCGCATTATCAGTATATTCTTGAAACCTACACCAAAGAAAAGCAGCAGGGTCTTTCTGTAGAGGATTTGGCGCAAAGCGCACAAGGTGCGACATGGTTCGCACTTAAAGTTCACCCCACTCTAGCGGCTAGCTCCGTAGATAACTCCGTAGATAGCTTGGTAGGTAACTCGGTCAGTAGTACTGAAGATAGTTCGATAGACAGTACTGTACATGCTGACGCTAAAGTCGAAGCAGTAACCAACGCCGAGCCAATCTCTAAGACTAATTTAAAGTCCATCTCCAAACCCATCACCAAACCCAATAATGCCATTGTTGAATTCACTGCTTACTATTTTGAAAATAAAAGCATGTATCAGCTTCACGAAACGTCGAATTTTAGTGTTGAAGACGGTAAGTGGCGTTACCACGACGGCGTATTACACGACGACTGCGGCAAAATTAAATACGGGAGAAACCTACCTTGTGTTTGCGGTAGCAACAAAAAATTCAAACAGTGCTGCGCAACTAAGAGCCGCTAACCCAATTGCAATAACTAACTGTACTCCCTTCCCTGCGCATCTTGATTGTTCACCTTTCCTTTAATTTAAAATTAAAGGTGAATTGAATACGTATGCATGATGTTTATTATTTGTAAACAAAATGTAAGCATTACTTTCATCTTTTATCTCGCTCCCACATAAAATAGGACACACTATGAAGATGAAGAAACATGCGGCAGGCGTTCTAATAGGCGCAGCACTGAGTACATTAAGTTATCAAAGCTATGCCGACGTTATACTACACGCATTTAACTGGACCTACGACGACGTAGCCGCAAAAGCCCAGGAAATTGCGGATCTTGGTTACACCAAAGTACTTGTTTCGCCTGCTTATAAATCGACAGGTGACCAGTGGTGGGCGCGATATCAACCACAGGACTATCGAGTTATTGATAACCCACTTGGTGACACTGCTGACTTTCAAGCGATGGTTAATGCATTAAATGCCAAAGGTGTAGAGACCTATGCGGATATTGTCTTTAATCATATGGCGAACGAAGCATGGAAACGTTCAGACTTAAACTACCCCGGAAGTGAAGTACTACAGCAATACTCATCAAATCAGGGATACTACAATGGCATCACATTATTTGGTGATGTAAGTAGCGGCCTTTTTGGCGGTGGTGACTTCCACGGTACGTATGATCAAGGTGGTCCTAAGTGCATTAGTAACTACAGCGACGTGGGCGATGTTCAGTACAATAGATTATGCGGCGCCGCGCCAGATCCTGGCTTGCCCGACCTAGACCCCAATAATTGGGTAGTAGCCCAGCAAAAAGCGTATCTTCAGGCGTTAAAAGACATGGGTGTAACCGGGTTCCGCGTTGATGCTGCAAAGCACATGACCAACTATCATATCAACGCGGTGTTCGACAGCAATATAAAAAACGGCGTGCATGTTTTCGGAGAAATAATTACCACGGGCGGTGCAGGCTCTAGTGAGTATGATAACTTCCTTGCACCTTATTTATCAGCAACAGGTCACTCGGCCTACGACTTCCCGCTTTTCGCGCAAATACGCAGTGCATTTAGCTTCGGTGGTTCGATGAATGCCTTAGTTGACCCAGGTGCGTACGGTCAGGCTTTATCAGGCGACAAGGCCATCACATTTAGTATTACCCACGACATCCCGCTAAACGACGGCTTCCGCTACCAGTTACTTGACCCTACCGACGAACATTTGGCAAATGCCTATGTACTAGGCCGTGACGGTGGTGTTCCATTACTGTACTCAGATAACAATGAAAGTGGTGATAATCGTTGGGTAGATTTGTACAAGCGTGATGACATCAAGGGTATGGTTAAATTCCATAACGGAGTTCAGGGCAGTGGCATGCAAGTGGTAAGTCATAATGACTGCGTTATTTTCTTCAAGCGTGACCATCAAGGCGTTGTGGGTATTAATAAATGCGCAGACGGCCAAGATATATGGGTAGATACATCTACGGACAATTTGTGGTGGTATAGAAATTACCGCGATACGTTAAGTAATGATGTGCAATATATTACAACTCAGTGGCACAAGTTCTATGTACCAGGAAGAAGCGCCCGAATGTGGCTTATGGAATAACCCATTGTTAACAAGAAAAGCCTGAACATCGATTGTTCAGGCTTTTCGTTAAGTTACCTTCTTGTCAGGCTTGTAGGATCAGGGCACAAGCACCATCTTACCTTTCACTTCCCGGTTCATTACCTTGGCCATGGCTTTCGTTGCTTGTTCTAAGGGTAATGCTTCATCTACGACCACCTTAACCTTACCTTGCACATACCAAGTTAAAAGCTCTTGCATGTTTTCCGCGAAGCCTTTTGGATCGTGCTGAGTAAACGAGCCCCAAAATACGCCCATAACCGAATAGCCTTTTACCAGCGCTAAATTAACCGGAAATTTCGGGATCTCACCGCCAGCAAAGCCAACCACAAGTAAACGCCCTTCCCATGCCATACTGCGGCTGCAAGCGTGGAATGTGTCACCGCCAACGCATTCATAAACTACATCGACACCTTTGCCGCCTGTGACTTCTTTCAGCGTTTCTTTGAGATCTTTTTCTTTGTAGTTAATTAAAACGTCTGCGCCATACTCTTTAGCAAGCGCCAGCTTTTCTTCTGTTGAGCAAACTGCAATAACTTTAGCGCCCATAATCTTGCCTATTTGCACTGCTGCTAAGCCAGTACCACCCGCTGCGCCGGTTACAACCAGTGTTTCGCCTGGCTGCAGTTTTGCGCGCTGCTTTAACGCGTGATGTGCTGTCGCATGCGCAGTTACAAGAGCAGCCCCCTCATTAACATGGATGGGATCAGGTAACGGCATAACATGAGTGGCAGGGATCAGCGCTTTTTCTGCGTAACCACCTAAGTTAGACAACGCAATAACTCGTTGCCCTTCTTTTAAATGGCTTACGCCCTCACCTACTTCAGATATGGTGCCTGCCACTTCATTGCCAGGAATAAACGGGAAGTCTGGCTGCATTTGATACAGACCTTGCACCAATAGTCCGTCTGGAAAGTTCACCCCTGCGGCTTCAACATTTACGACTACATGCCCTTTTTTTACTTCTGGGTCTGCAACGTCTTTAAATTGAAGTTCTTCAAGTGGTCCAAAAGATTCGCATACAATTGCTTTCATACTGTCTCCAGTTGCTTTGTTCGACGTGCACGCTATTGATAGCATGACCTGTCATTAAATACGTTATATGGCGTTTATTCGCTTTGGTGAATGGTTTGGTTCGCAATTTGCGCCAGAGGTCGCACCATTGCACCTAATTGCATAGCCTTCTCGCTTGACGCATTGCCATCGTGTGCGCGTTTTACCACGCCTTGTAAAATAGCGGCTAAACGGAAAAAACTAAATGCGAGGTAAAACGTCCAATTGCTAATGCTATCAATACCTCTTCGCTCGCAATACGCATTGATATATTCTTGTTCACTTGGAATGCCTAACTGCTCTCTGTCTAAACCACCTAACCCAGCTGCGTGCGCAATGTCAGAGGGAAGGCGCAACTGCATACATTGGTAAGCCAAATCGGCATACGGATGCCCCAACGTTGATAATTCCCAATCAAGTACCGCGACTACTCTTGGGTTTTTAGGGTCAGACATATCAAACATCATGTTGTCTAAACGAAAATCGCCATGGACCAACGAGACTTGACCATCATCTTTTGGCAGGTTGGCCTCAAGATACTGAATAAGACTTTCAATTTCTTCAACATGCTCAAGTTCAGATGCACGATACTGTTTTGTCCACCTGCTTAGCTGACGTTCAAAGTAGCTGCCAGGCCTTCCATAATCGCGTAAGCCTGCGCTTTCAATATCTACACTGTGAAGCGCTGCAAGCACTCGGTTCATTTCATCATACATGGCACCACGAGTAGCAGAAGATGCTATTTCAGGCAGTGCGCTATTCCAGAAAATGTCACCTTCAACATAGGCCATAATGTAAAACATGCTACCGATTATGCTGGTATCTTCACATAAATGGTACGCTTTGGGCACAGGCACTTCTGAGCCCTGCAACGCGTTGATAACGCGAAATTCTCGGTCAACTGCATGGGCCGATTTCAGTAATTTGCCCGGAGGTTGACGGCGTAATACATAAACGCCGTTATCCGTAGTAAGTTTAAACGTCGGGTTCGATTGCCCACCCGCAAATTTCTCAGCGCTTTTGACGTGCCCAATACTCGGGCACGCAGAAGATAAATACGAATTCAGCACTGCTAAATCTATGACATGTGGGGCTTTCGCATTGTCTTTAGACACATTCACTCCTTACCCGTAATTTTTTGTATTGTTTATTTACAACACTGACTTATTCAGCGACTGCTTTTTCAGCAATAAGATTACGACCTAACTGCATCATGTGAACCTGATCAGGGCCATCTGCCAGCTTGATAGTACGCGCATAAGCGTACATGGCAGACAATACGAAATCTTGGCTTGTACCTGCAGCGCCGTGCATCTGAATGGCATGGTCGATAACGTTACAGGCCATAGTAGGTGCAACTATCTTGATAGCAGCGATAAGGTCGCGCGATACTTTGTTGCCATAGCGATCCATCTTATCAGCCGCTTTCAACGTAAGCAGACGCGCCTGTTCAATATCACAGTGCATCTGCGCAATGCTTTCTCTAACCGATTGCTGTTTTGACAACGGTTTGCCAAACGCCACTCGGCTTTCAACTCGTTCACAGGCCATATCGAGCGCGCGCTGTGCACAGCCAATAAGGCGCATACAATGGTGAATACGGCCCGGGCCTAAGCGCCCTTGCGCGATTTCAAAACCACGCCCTTCACCAAGCAGTAAGTTTTCTGCCGGTACACGTACGTTTTCAAACAAGACTTCAGCATGACCAATAGGCTCGTCGTAATAGCCCATTGCTGCCATTGGGCGAACAATAGTTACACCCTTGGTGTCCATAGGAACTAAGATTTGAGACTGCTGCTGGTGACGAGGCGCATCGAAATCAGTTTTGCCCATTACCACCATAATTTTACAGTTTTCATTCATAGCACCGCTGGTGTACCACTTACGGCCGTTGATAACGTATTCATCGCCATCGCGCTTAATGGAAGTTTCGATGTTTGTCGCGTCACTTGATGCCACTGCAGGCTCTGTCATAGCAAAGGCTGAGCGTATTTCCCCGTTTAAGAGAGGCTCTAACCACTGCTTTTTCTGACTCTCGTTACCGTATTTCGCAAGCACTTCCATATTGCCGGTATCTGGCGCACTACAGTTGAAGATTTCAGAGCTAAACAAAACTCTGCCCATTTCTTCACAAAGTGGTGCATACTCTGCGTTAGTCAAGCCCGCGCCATATGGCTTATATTCTTCAGGTAAAAACAAATTCCAAAGGCCCGCTTCTTTTGCACGCTTTTTCAATGTATGCATCATTTCAGGCGTTTTCCAACGGCCTTCGCCATTGTTGGCAGAGCCATTTTCTACGGCGTGAATGTATTCCTTTTCGATTGGATACACTTCTTCTTTCATAAACGCTTTTAGTTTTTCTAAAAGTGCTTGGGTCTTTTCATTATATTCAAAGTTCATAACTGCCCCATTTAGCTGTAGGTAATGGCGTGTAACCTGTCAATCACATCCAGGTGAGGTACGCTGTTGAAGTTATTAAGGTGAACGCCTCGCGCATTGGCAAAGCATTGAGAAAAACTGGCATTTCGGATCTGCAAATTCATATTTACAACGGTGGCCGCATCGTAGCCAAGAATATGTTTAAGCATCATGGCAATTGCGCCGCCCGAGCTCACAACAAGTACGCGCTTCGCATCTATACTTTGAAGGTGCGTGAGCATACTGTGAACTCTATCTTCGAACTGACCCCATGTTTCATCAAGGAGTTCATGCGCCAATTCGTCTTGCGACCAGGCAAGCATTGCTTTTTTTAGCAATCGGTAATATTCAGAAGGCGATGCACCTTCAGGTACTTTTGCTTCTGGGTAGCGTGTTAAATAGGCGGTAGCCACTGCCTGAAAATTGAATTCATTCAGGGCGCTATTCACCGTAACTTCAGGTAGCGTATAGTCTTCAGTAGCAATACCCGAGGCAATACCGTCTTTGGTTTCGTGATGCCTTACCATGTCGCCAGAGAAAACTGCATCAAATTCAACATTGCGATGCTTGAAATAGTCACCAAGCCAAATGGCCTGTTGCCCACCCAGTTCACTAAGTTTGTCATAGTTCGCTTTGCCAAAAGACGCTTGACCATGTCGCACTAAATAGATGTCTGTCATACCGCTGCCTGATGTTATTAATATGTTAACTTTCAACCAACATACTAAGGAAAACAGCGATATAAGTTTAATTGATATTTTGAATGAGTATGCATCATGTGAAACTATTCACTGCCAAATATCCGTTCGCTTTTTGCACGTTACGAACAAAATTTGACATGATAGCTTCAAATGCGTGCAATATATGTTCATTAGATTGTATAGTGAAAAAGCACTACACGACGTCATAGGGAAGTTGGCGTATTTAAAATGTAAAGGACTGTACGCATTTGGACGCGACCTTGTCGTGATTAATTTTGTTTAAAGCCCCCCGCTTTTGAAAAATAAAAAGAACCAAAATGAAGTCACTTACACACGCTTTGTCTTGTAATAGCTTAAGCATATCTACACCACAAAACGCCATTACGCGTTGCCTGTGTAGTTCGCCGTTTATTGCCTCTATTGTTTCGTCGACACTTGCTTTGGCTCCCCACGCTCACGCCGATGAGAATGCTCTATCTACTCCGCATAACAAAAAGGCGCTGGAACACATTGTTGTACAGGCGCAAAAGACCAGTCAAAACTTGCAAGATGTGCCCGTTGCGGTCACTGCGCTTTCAGGTCAAGACCTAGTTGAAACAGTTAGCCGAGATGTGTTTGACCTGCAAAACTACGTACCTGCCTTTGGCGCGTTTCAAAATCAAAGCGTAACAAATTCAGGGTTTTCAATACGCGGCATTGGCACGTCTTCACAAAACTTCGGCTTCGAGTCTTCGGTGGGTTTATACGTAGATGGTGTGTACCGTGCACGACAAAACGCGTTAATAAACGACTTAGTCGATATTGAATCCATAGAAGTGTTGCGTGGGCCACAGGGCACACTATTCGGAAAGAATACCGCCGCTGGCGCAATGACGTTAACTACGGTCGCACCTTCACACGACGAACGCGACGGCTTTGCCGAAGCCATCATCGGCAATGATAACTTGGTTCGTTTAAGCGCTGGCTCGTCGTTTTCGCTAATCGACGATGTACTCGCCATGCGAGTATCTGGCTTTAGTTCTCACAGTGACGGTTTCATTACCGACGAGCGCAGCGGACAAACCCTAAATAACCGTAACCGTTCTGCGATAAAAGCACAGTTGCTTTACACTCCAACAGATGAAATTAGCGTGCGACTTATTGCTGATTACGGCGAGCTAGACGAACGATGCTGCGGCGCACTTACTTTTCAAAACAACATTCAGGCTAATGACATAGCGGGTAAATTCGGCACTGATGCGCTGCTGCTACAACCGCCGTTTAATGCAACTATTTACGGGCGCGATAACTTTTATGACTATAAAACCTCGCTGTCGCAAACTCCCCTTTCAAAAATGAAAGACAAAGGACTATCAGTTCAAGTAGATGTGGCTTTAAACAAAGCATGGGATTTTGTGAGCATAAGCGCGTACCGCGCGTTTGACAGCTTAGATACGGTAGATACCGACTTTTCTGATGCGGACCTTCTTACTGCCACTAACGACGCCAAGCAGCAGTCGTTTTCTCAAGAAATTAGATTACATTACACCAGTGAAGATGTGCGCGGTTTAATAGGTGTTTACTATTACAGCCAAAACTTAGATCTAACCTTTGATACTACCACGCAAGATGATTTTAGTGCGTTCTTTAATGCCGCCGCGCCCGATCTGCTGCCTTTGGCTAACGCCATCAACGAGCTATCTGCAGTTACATCAGGCTTTATTGCGCCTGCTGCAGCACCCGCGCCGTCCGGTACTGCTTTCGCGCACAGCGCCTATCAAGAGCAAGATAGTATTGCTTTATTCTCTCAGCTGGATTGGCTGTTAAACAGTGATTTCACCTTAACAACGGGCTTACGCTATACCCGCGAAGAAAAGTCGATTGTCGGAGCCTACGATGAGCAAGGGCCTGGTATTGACGGACTAACTCAAGACCCAGCGCAATGGCCTAATGTAGGTCGTGCTGTATTTGGGTTACAAAACATCGCTGCTGCGTTAGCGGCGGGACAAGCCCCTACAGCACAGTCCCTTAACGCTATAGCACCATTTCAACAAGCGGGCTGGGGATATTTTTTCTTGGGATCTGCAGCGGTTATGCCGCGCCCTGACTTAAACGAAGAGCTTGATGATTCACAGTTAACCGGCACGGTAAAACTGGCTTATCACCCTAATGACAACACGCTAACCTACGCTAGTTTTGCGACTGGTTACAAAGCCGGCGGTACGAATACCGACAGAATCTTACCTTCGCTTAGCCCGCTTTTTGATGCTGAAAAATCGCGAAGTGCTGAAATAGGTATAAAACACGACTTTGAAGAATACGGCGTGCGCGTAAATGCTGCGGCGCACTATACACAAATTAGCGACTTTCAGGCGACGACCTTTACCGGAACGGGATTCAACCTGCAAAATGCGGGCGATATCATAGTAAAAGGCATAGAGCTTGAAGCCACATGGCTAATGACAGAAAGCACCGAATTACATGCAGTTGCGTCGCGCACATTGGCGAATTTTGATGAGTTTAAACGCGGTACCTGTTGGGTAGCATACACGTGGCACACGGGCATTGACGACCCGGGCCGTGTGGAGCCAAACGACCCGTTCTGTTCAAGAGACGGAGACCGCGTAGGCTTCGAGCCTCAGAACTCACTATCTCTTATGCTGAATCACTATTTCGAAGTTGGGAATTATCCTGCCTCCGCCAGTATTGACTACCAATACACGGGCGACGTATTTCTTGATGATGCGAACGATCCGTACAAACACGCTGACGACTTTTCATTATTTAACGTTCGCGTCAGTTTCACTATCCCACAATGGGATAGCGAAATTATTGCGTGGTCGCGCAACGTTTTCGATGAAGAGTACGTTGCACGAAGTGGCTTTGATGTACCTGTACAAACCGGAAAGATCATGGCCTACCCAGGCGCACCTAGAAGCTTTGGCGTTACCTTCAGAAAGTCTTTCTAACGCTTTAAATGCGTAGGTTTGGTATGAAACACCGCATGGCACTGAGCAATAACAGACAGCGCTATATGCTCTGGTAGCTCACCACCAATGTCGAAACCAGCGGGGCTTGCAAAATACTGAGTAAAGTTGGTATCGCCAAGCCCGGCTAAATCCATAATTTCCTGCTTACGGTGCAGTGGCCCGAGCATTGCCGTATAGGTTAACGATTGCTTGCTTAGCACCTGCAGCGCCTTTGCATCAATTTCACGGTGATGGGACATAAGCACTGCTGCTTGAACGTTATGTTCGCCCATGTGAAGACGTAAGCCTTCAGTAGACGGGTCTTCAATCAAGTAATTTACCTCGGGAAAATGTTCAAGTCTTGCTTGTGCAGGCCTTGGATCCCAAAGGCTGACTAAATAGCCCTGCAAACTAGCAAGCTTAGTCATAAAGGTAGCGTCGTACCCACCTCCAACAACAAGTAGGTGGATAGGCGGCAGCATCAAAACCGACAACATGCGCTTGCCATCAACGGTGTCTAGCACAGCTTTTCTACGTTTAGCAGAATGGTCTTCCAATTCCGTGCAATCACCCAAAGTACCGTCTACAGCGCAGCGCCACTCACACGCTTTTCCGTTTGATAAGCTTTTGCTAACCACATCCAACGATAAATACTGGTTACTCTCGTTAACTGGTACGAGTGCCAAGTGCACCACACCGCCGCATCCAACACCTAGCTTAAACGCGATGTCTTCTTCATCTTCGTCATCGTAAACCGCGGTACGACTTACCCCGTCTGTCATTACTCGCTGGGCTTTTTTAACGATGTCACTTTCTAAGCAGCCACCGCTTAATATACCTAACTGATGCCCAGCGTCACTAAACAACATCATGGCGCCTGCTTTTCGATAGCATGAGCCTTCGGTTTTAAAAATAAAACCTAACACCCACTTATGCTTGTTTTTAAATGGAAGCCACTGGGCCAACAAATGGTTAACGTGATTACTCATAACTACCTCTACACCCGTTTAACCTGCTTATTGCTGTGATGCTGCTTGGGCAATAAATGCGGCCAATGTTGCTGGCTCTTGTGCCCCGGCTACGCCCTGAT
The DNA here is from genome assembly GCF_000172635.2 of Alteromonas macleodii ATCC 27126. Taxonomy (NCBI): domain Bacteria; kingdom Pseudomonadati; phylum Pseudomonadota; class Gammaproteobacteria; order Alteromonadales; family Alteromonadaceae; genus Alteromonas; species Alteromonas macleodii. The sequence continues at coordinate 2,518,203 of NC_018632.1, forward strand.
TACCAATGACAAAAGTAGGTACACTCTGAATACCACGCTGCATCCAAAGGGCTTCTTCCTCGCGCACTGCTTGCGCGTATTTTTCACTCTTAAGCGCTTGTTCAGCTTCAGACTTATCAAGGCCAACCGTTTGTGCCAACGCTACTAGAACACCTAGATCATTAATGTTTTTACCGTCTGTGAAGTAGGCATTAAATAAGGCCAGCTTCATTTCTTCTTCAAGGCCGTTTTCTGCAGCAAAGTGAATAAGCTGATGGGCCTTAAACGTGTTCTGCATGCGAGAGTCGTCAGTAAAGTTAAACGAAAAGCCTAATTGCTCGCCCGCTTCTACTAACCGCGCTCTGTTCTGCGCGCTTTGCTGTTCACTAATGCCGTACTTTTCCATTATGTGCTCGCGAAGGTTTTGCCCTTCTTCTGGCATATTGGGGTTTAGCTCGAACGGGTGAAACTTAATATCCACTTCAATGTTATCAAGGGTTTTAATGGCTTCTTGCAAACGCTGGTACCCAACAATACACCATGGACATACTACGTCAGAAACCATATTAACTGTTACAATCTGCATACCGCTCGCACTTTGTACACCTTGCTCACTTGCTGCCATGATAGGCCTCGCTTTATTGAATTTATGAAGATATAAGGGCTTAGATAAGGTTACAAAAAGAAACTTCAACCCCAAACTTCGATTATTTCGTCGCAGTTACATCAGTTTCTGCTGTGACTTTTGTTGTCGTGCCCATTGTGGTGCTGTAAAGCGTGGAAAGCTTTTCAAGGGCTGAGTGTGCCCATATTTCATAGCCTTTAGTGGAGGGATGAAAGCCATCTTCTGCCATCAAACCACTTTGCTGAATATCCGTCATAGTTCCGCCCACATTAAGTGCACTAACATATAATATGTCTGCGTTAGCCCGGGCTGTTACGCTATCAGCCAAAGCTTGGTTTAGTAACCACGCGCGGTAACCTAATAGTGCACGCAAAGGTTGCGGAAGCGCAGGAAAGCAATGAATTGGCGGTAGCGCAGTAAACAATATTGTTTCGCCCCCAAATTTATCTGACAGTAGCGTACTAATAGCATCGATGTTTTGTCGCCACCGTTTCAACGGTACAAATTTGGTCACGTCGTTAACACCAACAGAGACGAGCACCGACGAAAAGTGCTCGGCAGGCATTTCATGAAGAAGCTTGAGCACATCTTCACTTTTAAAACCTGTTTTAGCATTCAACGTCACTCGCGTTGGCCCATGCTTAACAAGGTTTGAGTACAGCAGACCTGTGAGTGCCCCCATTTGCGTCGTTGCACCAACACCAGCGGCAGCAGAATCGCCTATAACCAAAACGTTATTAGTTAATAGCAATTTACTATCGGCTGAGGTTAATACCCGCTCGCCGTCGGGCTCTGGCAGTACAGCGGTCTTCTTCCTCACCCACAATGCTTGAAACAAAATGACTGGAAGAAATAAAACAATTATCAGGTTTAACACCAAAACCTTGAAGTAGATCAAATCAGCCTCCTAAGCAATCCATTAAGCTTTAACCATCGAATTGAATTCGCGCCTAGTTATCTACATATAAGTGCAGAGCCAATATGACAATAATTGCCGTACAACAACGCCCCGTATCAACCATTACCAAATATGCGTTGAATGCTCCTCGCTATACCTCTTACCCTACTGCACTTAAATTTGAACCGCTACAAGATGACATACTTCCACAAGCACTTGCAGTGTCAAAAGCGCCGGCAGTAAGTCTCTACGTGCACATTCCATTTTGCAAAACGCTGTGCTACTACTGTGGCTGCAATAAAATGGTGACGCGTCACAATGAAAAAGCGGACGAATATTTAGATTACATAGAAAAAGAAATCCTGTCTAAGCGTTATTTAACTGACGGCAGGCGTGCAGTTTCTCTGCACTTGGGTGGCGGTTCACCCAGTTTTTTGAGCGAGACTCAGCATACTTATTTAATGTACCTGCTTAAGAAACACTTTACCTTTGAAGCAGGTGCTGAACTGTCAATTGAGTTAGATCCCAGAAATATCGATAAACACTATCTTCAAAACTTAAAATGTCTCGGCTACACACGCATTAGCTTTGGTTTACAAGATACTGATTACAATGTTCAGAAAACCATAAATCGCATACAAAGCACGTCTCACATTGCCGATTTAGTATTCGAGGCTCGGTCGCTGGGTTTCGACTCAGTTAACTTAGATCTAATTTATGGTTTACCAAATCAGTCAATTGAAACGTTCTCATCAACCATCGCCGCGACAAAAGCCATGATGCCAGATCGTATTTCGCTTTTTAGCTATGCACACCTTCCCGAGAGGTTCGCAGCGCAGCGTAAATTTGCTGAAGAAACACTGCCAAGTAGTGAAGAAAAAGCGGCGCTTTACAAGCTTGCCGTTAACAGCTTTACAAACATAGGTTATGAAATGATTGGTCTTGATCATTTTGCCTTAAGCAAAGACTCACTGGCTATTGCGAAAAATAAAGGCGAGCTTCACCGCAACTTTCAAGGGTATACCTTACGTGGCGACACCGACCTTATAGGGTTCGGCGTATCAGCCATTAGCACGGTAGGTAATGCCTTTGCGCAAAATGCTAAGGAGCTAAAAGAATATTACAGTCGGTTAGACAACCACCTGCCCAATGCTAAGGTTGGGCTGTCATTAAGTGTCGACGACCTTATTCGCAGAGACGTGATTTCTAGCTTAATGTGCAATTTAGCGGTAGACAAGCAAGCAATTGCCGACAAGCACCACATCATTTTTGATGAATACTTTGCTTCAGCCTTAAACAACCTTGAAGAACTTAAAGAAGACGGGCTTATCGAAACGACATCTCGGTATATTCGAGTGCCAGAGTCTGCTCGCATTTACATTCGGGCTATTTGTGCGCGTTTCGACGCTTATTTGAACGCAAGTGAAATACTCAGTAGCTACTCCAAAGCCATTTAAACCTAGGGCAATTTAAACCGCGCAATCACTTGCATCCCTACATCAAGCTTAAGACGCGATAGAGAGATACAGCTAATGCTGGCATAAAGGGTTTGGTTACTGCCTAGTACATCAAGTTTTAACAACACTTTCGCGCTGTTTACGGTCGCTAGCTTTTTAGAAGTTAACTTTGTATCTGCGAGTTTTGTATCGGCGTTATTTTCAGGCTCGTTCAGGGGACTGAGTGGATTCACCACGGGTTCGATGCTAGATATAACACATGGCAGCGCATTTAAAATACTGATTGTGCTGGCATTGCCAAAGTCAGTAATATTGGTATCGATACTTACATCACAAGCTTTAACTGCAAAACGAACAGAAACTTGCTCACCGCTTTGCTGAGGCAAATAGGACACTGATTCTGCAGTGACGAATATCTCTTGCCCCGCTACCTCAACGCGCTCAATTCCGTTTTCCGACTGGCACTGCTCATTGCCTTGTAAGGTTAGAACATTTTGATCTTGTTGCGTTTGGCTACCGTGTTTGTAGCTGACAACGGCGCTTTGTGACTGGTTGCTGTCGTGTGCTCCGCTTTGCGCAGTAACTTTAAATCCCTCAAGTACGCTAGACGGTGTCGCAAATCCTTCTTTTTCGAATACTTGAGTCAACACATCGCGCGTTTTTCCACAAAGCTCGGTACGGCCTTGGTCAATAAAAACCAACTCATCGCTGAACAAGGCAAGGTCATCTAAATCGTGAGAGATTACAAGGCAGGTGAGCTTCCCCGACACACACAAATTGTTCAAAAACTGGTAAATTTTGCGACGGGTGAAGATATCAATTGCGCTTAACGATTCATCTAGCAATAACACATCTGGCCCATTGACCAACGCCCGTGCCATCGCGACCCGCTGCGCTTCTCCGCCAGAAAGCGCCTGAACAGGCTTATCGATTAAATGTTCGCAATAACAGCCGCGCAAACACGCATCGATAGACATTGCATTAGGGCTTGCGTGACGCTGCGCAAGGGCTAAATTACCGCGCACATCGGTATGGGGAAATAGCATGGGCTGCTGAAAAACGATGCCGACCTTTTGAGAGGTCCACGGCGTTTGCACACTTGCGCTTTTTTCTACGCCAGCTAGGGCGCGAAACAAGCTGCTTTTTCCCGCACCTGATGGACCGGTAACCCCAATGAATCGGCTTTGTGGCTGCAATGAGATTTGTGCGTTAATGCGATTTGGTAGTAGCGCAGATATTTGCATGTTAACGCGCCTCATCACTTTGTGTGATACCGTTAAAGCGATAGAGCGCCGCGAGCATTACGAATGAAAAAATCAAAAGGGCCAACGCAAGGTTGTGTGCACTGTTATATTCCAACGCTTCTACCTGTTCATATAGCGCGATAGACAGCACCTGAGTTTCTCCAGGAATATTGCCACCTATCATTAATACTACGCCAAACTCGCCTATGGTATGTGCAAAGCTTAAGCCTAATGCTACCACTATGGGCGCTTTGCTTAAAGGCAGCACTATTTTTATAAACGCTTCAAAAGCCGAAAACCCCAGCGTTTTTGCTACATCTAAATAACGGTTATCCAATTGTGAAAAGCCGCTGTACAAAGGCTGCAGAGCAAATGGTAGGGAGTAGATGACAGACCCCAACACCAAACCTTCAAAGCTAAATACTAAATTGCTCCCGGTTAGGCTTTGCCATCCCTGCCCCAACGCACTTTGCGGCGAAAAAGCAATAAGCAAATAAAAACCCAGCACAGTTGGCGGTAACACCAAAGGCAACGCGAGTATCGACATAACCAAAGGCTTAGCTTTGCTCTGCCAGTTCGCTAAAAACCACGCTAGCGGCAATGCGATTAACAACAGCAAACCACTGGTTATAAAGGCCAGTTTTAAGGTGAGTAATATGGCTTCAAGTGTCGATGCCCCGAAGAATTCTGTGAGCATACTTAGTTACCTACGCCCGATGCAATGGTAGGTTCATAGCCCCATTCAATTAAGCTGTGCTGCACCCCTTGCGACATTAAATACTGTACGAACAGGCTGGGTGATGACACTCCATTAGCGTCACTCAAACGAAATGCTCTGGTTGGCTCAACGTTGTCGTTGTGAATAGGCTCATCAACTGGCGCTGCCGCATTTTTAATTGGAAGTGGTTCGAACAGATTCGGAGATAATGTAGCTACCGTTTTACTATTAACCACCAACGACTGAATGATGGGTTGATACAAGGTTTCAGGTACTGGGACGATAACCGTAACAGCATCGGCGCTTTTGGTATTCACAACACTGTTAAAATTAGAAGGCAAATTAGAGGATAAGTCTGCGGGCAAATCTAAGGCCAATGAGTACGCAATGAACGCCCCTTTCACGCTGCCGGTGGTATAAAACTGCAAGGTTTGTAGCACGTTTTTACCCATCACTCTGTGAGGTAAAAACTGTTGCCATAAGGATAAGTTTTGCAACGTCTGTTGCGCAGCATCACCATAGGGGGCCAGTTTAGGATTTGCGATAGCTACCTTGTTTTGTGGATTTTCCATTAATTGAACAAGCTGCTTCGACAAGCAATCGGCAAGCTGAACGTTTATTTGTGCAGTGGTGTCTCCAGTAGATGAGCGCGCGATTTGCTCGCAATTCCTTTTACCGGATGTTTCATGTGATGCCTCACTTGATAAGTCGCCAGCATAGACAAACGCAAGCTTGCCTTTAGCGTAATCCACCAGATTGCCGTGGTGAACTACGTTGTTATCAACCAACGCTTGCGGCCTAGCGCGATCTGCAGATAGAAAAACGTCGAAGCTAGCACCATGTTGAATTTGCGCATACAAAGTACCGCTAGAGGATATCGTTACCGCGACTTCTATGCCGGTTAGCTCAGTAAACTGCTCGGCAATACTCTTTAGCGGTTTTGCAAAGTTTGCCGCAACAGCTACGTGAATTTTTTCGTCGCGCTCGAAATTTACTGAATGGTTTTGTTTTTCGGCACTAATAACGCTCCCTTCATTTACTTTATCATTTGCCGCTTCAAAACTACCCGCATGTGCTGCAGAGCTGGAAAAAAACGTAACATCTGGGACTACACTTGCACTTGCACTTGCACTTGCACTTGCGCTAACACTTACCAAAATAAGCATGGCCAAGTTAACAAAGCTTGAAAGTCGCATTGCTAAAGAACAAACCATTACTTTTTGCGCATCCACTTAAGTGCCGCTTTATCGTCAGATGCTTTCGCCGCAACCCATTCAGATTTATCGCCTTTAAATTCTTTTTTCCAAAGCGGTACCGACTGTTTAAGCATGTCCATTAAGTAGCAGGCAGCGTCAAACGCCGCCTGGCGGTGGGGAGCGGCGGCACCTACCCATACAATTTGCTCGTTGTTGTGTATGCGCCCTACTCTGTGCAGTGCGCCAGCACTGTTAAGTGAAAAGCGTTCGCTCGCTTGTTCAACCAGAAGCATTAATGCTTTTTCAGTCATGCCCGGGTAATGCTCTAATTCGATGCCGTCTATGTCGCCAGCGTTATTAAAATCTCGCACTAGCCCAGTAAAAGTAACAATCGCGCCGGTGTTGCCGCAGGCCTTCTCATCTGCCGACTGTTTTAGCCTAGCGTAAAGCTCTCCTTGGTCGAAATCTTCAACTTGAACTAGCGCGAACATAGCTAGCCCCCTGTCACAGGTGGAAATAGCGCCAGCTCATCACCGTCGCTAAGTACTGTTTGGAGATCGCAAAGCTCTTGATTACAGGCAGTAAGCACACTGCCCTCTAGTGCTAATGCCCACTTGTCACTACGTGTTTTAAGCTGCGATATTACGGTCTCAATAGTGCTGTTCTCGCTTATATGAAGCGCGATATTGTCCTCTCCCGTAATCTCTCGGGTTTGTGCGAATGTTTTTACCGTTACCTGCATGCTTTGCCTGTTATCTACGTTGTTAAGGTTGTTTTGTGCGCGCTAATTAATCTTGCCAAGCCTCTGAAATGGGTTGAGCCTAAAGTGCGTTGCTTTTTGAATGCTTGTTCGCTTTATACACGTTACTTTTTTAGCTCACTGGCCTTTAATTGAACTAGGTGTCGGACTGCCAATGGCCTGTCTTACCGCCTTTTTTCTCCAGTACCCGTACCCCTTCCATGTGCATGCCAGGGTCGATGGCTTTGCACATATCAAACAAGGTTAACAGCGCCACATTTACACCCGTGAGCGCTTCCATTTCAACGCCGGTTTTACCGCTTAGCTTGCAATAGCAGGTGGCTTGAATTCGATTTTGGTCGGCCTGAATGTCGAAGTTTATATCCACCTTTGACAGTGCCAATGGGTGACAAAGAGGAATAAGATCGGCGCAGCGTTTCGCCCCTTGAATACCCGCTACACGGGCAACAGCAAATACATCACCTTTTGCAATTTTTGATTCAGAGATTTGGCGAATAACGTCTTCGCTTACGTATAAAAAACCTTCTGCTGTGGCTTCTCGCTTGGTAACGTCTTTGTCGCTAACGTCGACCATATTGGCTTCACCGCCAGCGTTTAAATGGCTAAAGGTGCTCATGCTTCCACCAAATGCTTCACAAAGTTACACGGTCTAAAGTCGGCATCAAGTTGGCTAGAAATAATCTTTTCCCACGCTGTGCGACACGCCCCTGTAGACCCTGGTAAGCAGAAAATAACCGTATTATTAGCAAAGCCCGCAACCGCGCGAGACTGAATGGTTGATGTTCCAATCTCTTCATAGCTAATTTGACGAAATAGCTCGCCAAAGCCGTCGACTTCTTTGTCGAACAATACACTGATGGCCTCTGGCGTTGAGTCACGGTGGGTAAAACCTGTACCACCGGTAATTAATACAGCGTGAATGTTTTTATCGGCAATCCATTTCGACACCACGGCGCGCTGCTGATAAATATCGTCTTTCACCAAATCGCGATCGTAAAGGTTATGGCCAACCGAGGTAAGCGCCTCTTTCAAGTAGTCTCCCGACTTGTCGTTTTCGAGGGTGCGCGTATCTGAAATAGTGAGTACGGCAATATTAAGGGGTTGGCTGACAACTGACATATGAAATCCTAATTTGATATGCGACATTTTGGCGGTTTTTGATAAAGTACCAGCCAAAATACTATTTGGTAATCACTTTATAAGGGTGCATGCCATGAATTCAACAACTAAGTTGGCATAAACTATGTCTAAAAGCCTAACTCATCAGCAGGCTATGCGTTATAACCGCCATATCGTGCTTCCAAAAGTGGATCTAGACGGTCAAGAAGCGCTGCTAAACGCCAATATTTGTATCATTGGTATTGGCGGGCTTGGCACCGCGGCTGCTACTAACCTTTGCGCCAGTGGCGTGGGCTCTCTTACACTTATCGACCACGACACAGTTGAGGCCACCAACCTGCCAAGGCAAACCTTGTTTAGCGAACAAGATGTAGGCACAAATAAAGTAGAGGCGGCTAAAGCGCGGCTTAGTGAAATAAACAGCGACTGCGACATTACCGTAATAGCAGAACCGTTTTCGGCGCCCAGCTCTACTCAGCTTTCACCAGTATTAAAACAAGCCATAGAGCGTGCTGACGTTGTGCTAGATTGCACCGACAATACAAACTCGCGAGATTTAATAAACCTACTGTGTTTTAAACTAAATACCCCGCTAGTATCGGGCGCGGCCATTCGCTTTGAAGGCCAGCTTTTCGTCGCTATACCCGGTGAGAGCCGTTGCTATGCATGCTTACGGACGCTATTTGAATCGCCCGATTTAAGCTGTGTAGAGGCAGGTATATTCTCGCCAGTGGTGAATATTGTTGGTACTTATCAAGCGATGCTAGCTATGCAAGTATTGATGGATTTCGATAGTATTCCTAAAAACACGTTAATGACGTTTGATGCTCTGTCGCACGAGTGGCGAAACTGGAAGCTACCTAAAGGCGTAGATTGCGAGCTATGTGCTTGTTAAGTTTATGTGCATTTGCGGCATGAATTCTAAAAACGTGATTAAAAACAACAGACTAAAACAAAGAACAAGACAGAAAATAGGTTGATTTAAATGACAACCCAAGTAGTGAAAAAACACATGGTAGTGGCGCAAAACGCGTCTGGACGTAACATGAACGTGCCAATTTATCGAATGAAAGGAGCGCGTCCTGGCCCCACCGTGTATATTCAAAGCTCTATTCACGGCGCTGAAGTGCAAGGCAACGTGGTAATTTACCATCTCATTCAGCGCTTAAAAGACATGGATATTTGCGGCGAAATTATCCTAGTGCCCAACTGTAATCCCATTGGTACTAACATTAAAGCCGGTGAGTACACATTAGGCCGGTTCGATCCTGTGAACGGCACAAACTGGAACCGCGGCTACTTCTTCGATAAAGATGCAGTTGAACATTTCGCCAAAACAGTCACCCGCGAAGAGTCTATTGAAGGCATAAAACAACGTTTTCGTGCTCACTTATCTAACGCTATCGACAACAAACTGGCTGAACCCTGGGGCCTAGGACTAGCGCAGCAGTTGAACCTAAAGCTACAGCAAATGGCAGTAAATGCCGATTTCGTGTTAGATCTCCACAACGGCCCGGTGTCTACCCGTCACGTTTATATTCCCGAGTACGCCAAAGACAGTGCTAAGCTGTTTAACATTCCCCATTGTATTTTTATTCCAAACGTATTTGCGGGGGCGTTGGACGAAGCGACGTTCTGCCCATGGTGGACACTGCAAGAAAGCATAAAAACTAATTTAGCGCGTGAGGTAAGCTTTAACGTTGAAGCGTTTACGCTTGAAATGGGTAGCCAAGAAGTTATCGACTTTAACGAAGGTAATATAGACGCCACCAGTATTCTTAGCTACTTAAACGCCAAAGGCGTATTGCACGAATGCGATATTAAACCGACAGAAATGAAGCGTTTAGGCGTGTATTTAAAAGACTATAAAACCCTGTTTACTAACTGGGGCGGCATGGTGGAGTACATGGCGAAACCAGGCCAAACGGTGAAGAAAGGCGAACCACTGGCGCAAATTTTGAATATTGACGACCTAGACACCGACAACGGCAGCAGAACATTAGAAGCGCCTTGCGATTTAATTCCTATTCTGCACTTCCCGTCGGCTTCGGTATTGAGTGGTACACAGTTGTACAAGGTGTTTACTAATTACAAGGAGTTGTAGGTTTTTATACGCAAGTTGATGGAGTAAAACTTTATTACAACATGGTTGATTAGGGTATATAAAAACGTCTCCCGCAAGCTACTGGTTTATTCTTTGAATTACTTTCTGCCGTTCAATTTATTGTATTGAACGGCAGAAGAGTACCTTAAGCTGCCCATCGCACAAAGGCACTTCGATGGCAGCAATGAGCGTGAAGCGGACATTGGATATTTCTAACTCGCGAGACCGCTTCAGACAAAGAGCGGACGGTTAAGGCCTTTGTAACAAGCATTTTTTGTATAGTGGCGCAGCCACCGCAAAACGGAGCGAAAAAAAAAAGTGGGCCTGTTGACAAACTTGTTAGCCATTTACGCCATCGTATTTTTGATCAAATACCATGAAGATACTCTTATTCACTCTCTCAACCCAGTCTAACACGCCACTTAGGTATTTATCTTGACAATCAATTCTGTCTAGCCACATTTTATATGGCTTATTGCAGAATTTTATTGTAGGGCATATAAGCCTTACATCAGCGCCATGGTAAAATGGATATACAGTAAACGTATTATCTTCATTTTTCTGTAGACACCAATCCATAGATTCGTTCCATGACCCATGAATAGACTCGGACATCATTCCATAAGTACACTTATAAAGGTCTTCATCTGACACTTCTTTGAATATATCAAAGAATGACTTTCCTTGAAGCCTCCACCGGTTATTTTTCTGAATTTTAAAGTCCGCTTCAGTAAAGCCCTCTATGTTCATTTTTTCTTCAATTGAAACAAGGAGTCTTTTTCCCGCCTTAGTTTCAAAGAAGCGAGATCCTTGTTTCAGTTCTCGCAATATCCGTAATCGGTCCTTATATGAACACTTTCGATAGTCCTCCATAACTGAAATATCTTGCTGCATTAGATACTGAGCGGTAATCGAGGCTTCTAATAGTGGACGCTCAAGTATACTAATAATCTCAGCGTTATCACGCTCATAATAAAGAGCGATCTCTTTGAGAAGCTTCCAAATTCTAGTAAGCAACCCCAAGATTGGAGCATCATCTAGAGAAAAACCCGTTGGGTTTCTTTCGACATTTCTCACGCGAGTGATGCAGTCATATATTTCTGCAACATCTTTTACGAAAGTACCCGTAAAACTATTAATAGTTTTCAAATTTGTAAGGCTCTCTGATATATATGCTTCACTATAGCGAGACATTACTTCAGCAATTTCATCCATAGATACTCTCGAATATAATGGCTAACGTTTAAATGAGGGACGCAGGTAAGTAGGGCATCATTTCGAAGCCGCCCCGCATGTATGCATCCCAGCGAACTTAATACGAGGCAACAGTTGTTTGTTAGTAGTTTCTCTAAATAGCACCTAACGCTTCCATTCTTAAATGTTGGACTTCTTGAGTGTCAATAAACGTCGTGTCGAGTTGGTGTACTGTTAGAGCTTTACGTTTAGGACTAACCTCCACCATAAGGGGATTCAGCTTTAACCATTGTCTTAGTTTTGCTCTTTTGTAGCCTGCTTGTAAATTGGATTTAAACATAACAATTTGTATTAAAAGAGCTCCTACAACAATAACGCGAACTTTAAAGTCTGTATCAACTTGTGGCATCCAAGCAAGCCTTGCATGAAAAGGATTAAACTCTCCATTCGGGCCGATTTCAAATTTTCCTTTATATTTTAAAATTTCTTCAGCGGAAAGTATTTCAGGCTTATAAAGACCGGCGACAATAACAACATCATCACATGATTTTTCATTACCTAAAATATAGGGTATAAATTTTTTGAAACTTTTAGGGTTATTGTTTGAAGATCTCGCTGAATTGAAGGAAACTTTTAGAATCCATCGCTTAAATAGATCGTAATCGTATTCTAAATTTATAATCTTTCTTAAATAGTTTTGAGTCAGAACACCGGAATTTTGAAGCATTATCTTTGCGTAGCCATCTAATGTTCCTAATTTGACGTTGTTACAGTCCGCACACACATCCTTTATTTTCCCCTCACCTCCAACTATTTTCTTTGCTTTTTCATTCCAGCCTACAAGAGGTCCATTTCCCTTTTCTAATTTATATATAAAATCAGGAATTATATGTTCTCTCGTCAAACCCTTATCTTCTTCACAATATGCGCAAATACCCAAATTTCCCTCCAGCTGCTAAAAATTTTTTACGGTGACTTTCATAGCTTTCCGTTTCCCTTGAAAAATCATATTCTGTGTTTTAATGGGACGGGATGTTAGATGTCCGCTTCACGTACTCTTCTGCCGTTTAATTACAAATACTCGAACGGCTGCTTCTGACACAAGCCGGAATTAAAGGAAAAAACTGCTGTGTTCACCAAATGTACTTAAAATGAATCAACGCTAATCTAATAAAAAACGCCTAAGATCTTGTTCGTGCCGCATTACGTGCAAAATAAAGGCTTTGTTGTCCTCAAATTTATAAAAAATTCGACAGGGCTTCACATAAAGCTCGCGGTAATTGAGAGATGGTAATTCAGAGACTGACTTGCCTGATTTAGGATATTCCTCAAGTATGTCTACTTTGGCGAAGACTTCTTTAACCAGTTTCTTTGCCGCAACTAAATTAGATACCGCTATCTATTCTGCAATCTTGTCCAAGTCATTTAGAGCAGGTTCTGTCCATACTATTTCAGCCATTTATCCATTTTCTCTTTGGCCTGCAAGTTAGTTAAAACGTCATCATTTCTTATTGCCTGCTCACCTTTTGCAATACCTTCCAGAATCGACATGCGCTTCTGCATCATCTCATAATCATCAACATCGACTAAGTAAGCCGATGGCTGACCATGTTCAGTAATCAAAACAGGCTCTTTTGAAGTGTGCAGGTCTTGCAAAATTTTTGTGGCTTGTCTCTTCAGTGTAGTAACTAATTCTACTTTCACGATGCAGGTTCCAGCTTTCAAATGTACCACTATAGTATCACTTAACGATAACCACACAAGATTTCATTCGCTCAGAGCAGAGTGACAAGGTAACTAACCACACCCTACTTCACCCATACTAACGCGATATTTAAACTCACCACGCTGATTAAATACGTCAAAACCATTATCAGAAGCTTTAAGCTCTAGCTCCCATACCCAATTTGTTTTTTCAATAAATGTTAGTTCATAGCGGTTAAAAGGAAGTGGGCATTCTAAATAAAAATAATGGTAGGCCGTCCCCATGGCACCTGGATCTGCGGTAAACACATAAATAGTGTTATTTTCTATTGCAAATTCTTTATGAAAGTAATCTCGGTTAGTTCCTAGTGTTGCATCAATCAGTACACCTATAAGACCTATCGCAATCTGAATGAGCGCCACTATTGCTAAAACACAGCTAAAAACAATAGACATCCATTTACTTTTAAAAAGATGCCTAAATGTACCGTGCTGCGTAAAAAGCAGGTACACCCCTGCGCAAAGCGCTATAAGCTTAACTAAGGCTAACGCGTCGCCGACCTGTGACATAAACTTGGGGGAATGGTAGTTTAAGCCCCACAGCACACCACCATGCAGACTTTCCACTAATGGAACTAATATTAGAAGTAGCACAGCGAGTAAGGGAATGATCAAGGCCGCAAAGGTTCTTTGCGGCATTTGCTGGTTACTCGGGCTATGGTTTTGCTCTAATTGCGTTGTCCCTAACATTAATTATCAACTTCCTTAAATCGGCGAACCTGGCGGTAGCGGCTCTACTTCAAAGGTACTTGGCCATGCCTTACTAGCCCAATAAGTATCGAACTGTTCTTTCAGTATTTCATACTGATTGTCGTCTGCTTTGTCGTCTAACCATTCGCTAAATTCAAGCAGAGCAAGTTCGGCTTCCATTCTTACTTCAGGCGCCAACTTATCGTTAGTTACTGCTTTCATCACTGCATTTAACGCCACTAACTGTAAGCGTTTTGCTAATGGGCTTTGTGACTTATTTTTATACCAGTGGACGTTAAGTATTTGCTTCACCAGCATAGAAACGCCTACTTTTTTGCGTCGGTCATTAGTGCTTCTTGTTTGCCACTCTAGGCGGTTTAAGCGCTCTGGGTGCAATAGTAATTCAAACGCAAAGTTAGATGCTGAAGCAGCGGCAGAAACAGGGTCTAACATTAACCCCATTTTGCCCTTAAAGTGCTCGCGAGTAATATCGTCGCCATACGCTGTCGGTGGAATAAGGGCGAGTACCGATTCAGGTATCGTCAGGTAGTCAGCGGTAGTAGCTGTAATTAACTGCTGCATAGCGCGTTGCTGCACTGCAGGCGCTACAAACTGTTGGCCCTGTGCTTTGGTATAGTCACCTTTGCGTTCGTATTCATACACTAAGCCGCCGACTTGCTTTGCAACGGCTTCTAACTGATAACGGTGGAGTAAGTAAATAGGCACTAAAGCATTTTCAAGCGAGGATAAACTGCTATTTGGGCTTAAGGTGTCTAAACCTAAATTGGCTAACGCCAGTTCGCGTACTTGTGAAATTTCATCGAAAGCATCTAGCGGATTGCTACCGTTTTCCCACATATGGCCGTTTGCCGATGCATGGCGACTACTGCGGGTATCGGGATCTGACTTAAAACTTAAACCCTCATTACGGCCTTTTACGATAATTTTTGCCAAGCCTTCGGTTGCCTCTACGTCGCTGGCAAAATCTTGATAGCCATACGCTACGGCGTGAATATCCCATGCGCCTATGCCTTTATCATACGCGCCTTCCAAGCTAATTTTGCCGTTTCTAATACTAATTTTGGGATGAGGATAATCCATTACCGACGCACGGTTATTTTCACTTGCCGCAAAGTTGTGGGCTATACCCAATGTGTGCCCTACTTCGTGGGCTGAAAGCTGCCTAATGCGGTCTAAAGCCATTTCTTGCTGTGCAGTGGTGTCGGTGCTGCCGTCCTTAAAAGGACTGGTTAGGCCAAGGGCAATTAAATAATCTTGTCTTACACGCAATGAGCCGAGCGTAACGTGACCTTTGATAATTTCACCAGTGCGCGGGTCGACAACCGACGAACCATAAGACCAACCGCGCGTTGCGCGATGTACCCAGTTGATTACGTTATAGCGCACGTCCATTGGGTCGGCACCTTCGGGCAATACTTTCACCTGAAACGCATCTTTATAGCCTGCGGCTTCATAGGCTTGATTCCACCAGCTCGCCCCTTCTTTAAGCGCGGTCATTACGGGTTCTGGAATACCAGGATCTAGGTAATACACAATAGGCTCCACTGCTTCGCTCATTGCAGCATGCGGGGTTTTCTTGTTTAAACGATGGCGGGTAATAAAACGCTGTTCAGTAGGCTCGCTGATAGGCGTTGAATAATCAAAGTAACTGAATTTCCAGTAGCCCGAGTACGGGTGGTACTCTCTGGGCGTGTAATTATCATCAGGCAGAGCCACAAACGAATGATGCAAGTGCACCGACAAGCTTTCTGGGTCGGGCGTAACTTGCTGCACGTATTCGCCTGGCTTCTTACCTGCAAAGGTGACTAAAGCCTCTAATTCAGTATTTTTTTCAAAGCCTTTGGTTTTAGGTAAATACACGCCGCTTCGCATGTTATCTACACTAAAACTGCCTTGGTTAGTTCCCGCTAAGCGATTGCCAATGCCGTGAATATCGCTTAATAAGAACGGTGTGTAATCTATTAGACTGGCGCTGTCATTTTTGGCTACCAGCGTAAAACCTGCGATAACCGAATCAGCAAAGGCTTCATCGATGCTCTGTTTCTCAGCGTCGCTGCCGTGAGCTGCTCGGTATTTGGTGTTGTGCTGCTTTAATAAAACCTTGTTTCCAAATTTTTCAAAGCTTACTAAACGCGTATTGCCTAGCTGGCCGCGATCAAGGCCAATGTCGTTAGACCCTACGCCGTAAGGCAAGCTGCTTTGAAACAGGTATTCGGCGTGGGCTGTTGGCACCGCCAAGTAAACTTTGTCGCTTTCATCGTCATAGTAAACAGGAATTAAACCATCTTTTTTGGTCATATCGCTGGTGAATTCACCAATGCTTGGCAGCGCAGCCAACGCGGAAGACGTAGACACGACAAATAATACCGTAATCGCAATGGCCGATTTACCCGATGCTTTTACTTGTCGCGCCGCTTTATGAAAAATGTTCAATTGCAGCATGCAGTTAGTCCTTATTATTGTGAATTTCTAGCCTACCCTATGTGGTGGGTTTTGCCCATGGTAGTTCATCGTTTAATGCGCTCTTTTTGCTTGTTATTTAGCTGTGAACAGGCTTGTTTTTTCCTACCGAAGGTAATGCACTAAAAACGCAACTATATGGAAGAAAACAGCTGGCATTGACTCTGCTCAATTGCCGTTTAAACATTCAAAAACACAAGCGACAACAAATTATTTGATCTTGGTCAACACCAAGCTTTGTTTGAGTTGTAGAGGTATTTTACGGCTTATAAAATCCGCCGCCTTGTTTAAAGCGTCTAGTAGCGGTTTTTATCTATGACTTCAAAATTATCACCTAATCGCAGCTCTTCTAACCTACGTGAAGACTCAGTTTCAACATTGCCAAACCAAACGTTAATCGCGCCAGAGTTGCTTGCACCTGCGGGTAGCTTACGCAACATGCGCTACGCTTTCGCCTATGGCGCTGATGCTGTTTATGCTGGGCAGCCACGCTACTCGCTTCGCGTAAGAAACAACGAATTCAGCCTTGAGAACTTAGCGATAGGCATAGAAGAAGCACATGCTTTAGGTAAAAAGTTCTATGTAGTAAGCAACATTGCTCCGCACAACAGTAAGCTAGGTACCTACCTTAAAGATATTTCACCAGTAATTGCTATGAAGCCCGATGCGTTAATTATGTCAGACCCAGGGCTTATTATGATGGTGCGCGACGCCTTTCCTGAAATGCCTATTCACTTGAGTGTACAGGCCAATGCGGTGAACTACGCCACGGTGAAGTTTTGGCAGAAACAAGGCATAGAGCGCGTTATTTTGTCCCGAGAGCTCTCTTTGGAAGAAATTGAAACTATTCGCGAGCATGTTCCAGACATGGAATTGGAAGTGTTTGTGCATGGCGCGCTTTGTATGGCGTATTCGGGGCGCTGCTTATTGTCTGGATATATGAATAAACGCGATCCGAATCAGGGCACTTGTACCAATGCTTGTAGATGGTCTTACGATGTTAAGACGGGCGAAGAAAACGAAACCGGTGACATTGTTCAAGCTATTCAGATTGATAATGCAGGTGAAGCGCCTGAAATGATAACTCCTACCCTTGGTGAAGGCACGCCAAGCTCCCAAGTGTTTATGTTAGAAGAAAAGGAAAAGCCTGGCGAACTGATGCCAGCTTTTGAAGACGAACATGGCACCTATATCATGAATTCTAAAGATTTGCGTGCCGTGCAACATGTTGGCAGGTTAACCCAAATGGGCGTGCATAGTTTAAAAATAGAAGGCCGCACTAAATCACATTACTACTGCGCTAGAACAGCACAAGTTTATCGCAAAGCAATTGACGACGCGGTAGCAGGGAAGCCATTTGATAGTACATTAATGGGAAGCTTGGAAACTTTAGCTCATCGAGGTTATACCGAAGGTTTCTTGCGTCGCCATGCGCACCACGCATATCAGAACTATGAGTATGGCCACTCAGTCAGCGATAAACAGCAATTTGTTGGTGAAGTGATTGACCGTTGTGAAGAGTCTGGCTATGCAATTATAAACGTTAAAAACAAATTCTGTGTAGGTGACTCGCTTGAGTTGATGACGCCAAGCGGCAACATTACCTTTACTCTAAATGAGATGCTGGAAAAGAGAAACCATTCTATTACGGATGCTAAGGGTTCAGGACACCAAGTAAGAATACCGATACCCAGCGATGTGTCTCTAAACTTTGCCCTACTGCTGCGAAATTTAGATGAAGGCGTTGATACCCGCAATCCGTTTCGAAAAGCTCCTAGTGCAGTAACACCCGAAAACGCGAGCGAGGCATAATGCATGGCACTGCTTATTCTTGATAGCTGCATTAACTGCGACATGTGCGAACCCGAATGCCCTAATGCCGCTATAAGCATGGGTAATAAAGTGTATGAAATAGACCCGTTACGCTGTACAGAATGCGTGGGGCATTACGATGCGCCTACTTGCGCAGCGGTATGCCCAATAGATGTTGTTAAGCCTGACCCGCACAATAAAGAATCACTAGACGAGTTGGCCGAAAAGTTTGTTCGTTTAAATAGTTAGCTATGAAGTAAGTCAGCGAGTTAATTGTACTTCTCGAAGAATTCCCTTGAATCATAACCAAGAGTGATCCCTAATTGCGGTACAGTTTGAATTGGCACTACTAATAAGGGTTTTATTTTGAAGTTTGCCTCTCGCGCTACAGCGATTTCTCCGTTTCTTGCTATGGCCTATGGCGAAAAAGCCACGGCACTAGAACAGCAAGGTAAAGATGTTATAAGACTTAATTTAGGCGAGCCTGATTTCGGCGCACCCGCAGCAGTGCTTGCCGCAATGAAAGAAAGCTTAAATGCCCCAGTTTTTCCCTATACCTCGGCGCTGGGCATGCCTGAACTACGTGAAGCCGTTGCACGCTTTTATGAAGTTAAACATGGCGTAGCGTTAAGCCCTTCTAGAGTGGTCGTGACCGCTGGGGCTTCTGGCGCTTTACTTTTGGCAAGTGCTGCCTTGGTTGAACCAGGCGACAACGTGATATTGGGCGACCCGTCTTACCCTTGTAACCGACGTTTTTTAAACGCATTTGGCGCAGAGGTAACGCTGGTACCAACACGCAGTGAGGATAACTTTCAGCTAACCGCAACAAGTGTTGCCGATAATTGGAAGCACAACACGAAAGGCGTACTTATTGCCACACCTGCCAATCCTACTGGTATGGTTATAGATGCAGAAGAGTTGACTAAAATTGGCGAGTACTGCAAATCCAAAGGTGGCTTTTTAATTGTTGACGAAATTTACTTGGATCTATCGCTTTCGGCTGATCTTGATGTACGCAATGATACATTCGCTTCCCAATCGACCTTGGGCACTGATACCAAACTTCAAAGCGTACTTGCCAATGCACAGCTTGAAGAAACAGTGGTCGTAATAAACAGTTTTTCCAAATATTTTGGCATGACCGGCTGGCGTCTTGGCTGGTGTGTGGTACCTGAAGCGATGACGCCCATCGTTGAAAAACTCGCGCAGAATTTGTTTATTTGCCCCTCTACCCTATCGCAAAAGGCTGCTCTTGCATGCTTTACACCAGAAGCATTGGCGCAATGCGAGCAAAACCGCCATACGCTGGAAAAGCGTGCTTCCCTTGTTTTTAGTGCACTTGAAAATATGGGGCTTGGTTTAGATGCAAAGCCTGACGGTGCGTTTTATGCCTACATCAATATTAAGCACACAGGGCTAAGTGCAATTGAATTTTGTGATGCCCTACTTTCACAACATCATGTAGCGCTTACGCCGGGTAATGATTTTGGTGAGCACAATGCAAACCATTACGTAAGACTGTCTTTCGCCACTAGCATTGAACGCTTGGAGGAAGGGCTTTCACGGCTAGCTGAGTTTGTAGAATCATTAAGCTAACGCTTTTTATGCTCACCATTTAATTTCGTGAATAGACAAATATTACCGAAAAAAATGATAGATATGGGTGCTTGTGCGTATATTGAGTAACGCATATTGATGACACGTGTCGAAACGAAATAAAACAGGACAAAACAATGAGTAACGAACGGGAATTTGATGTAGTTATTTTCGGTGCTACAGGTTTTACGGGTAAGTTAGTAGCTGAATATTTTCAGGCTCAGTATGGCAGCGATGACAACGTTAAGTGGGCGGTCGCAGGCCGAAACGAAGCTAAACTCAACGGCGTAAAAAAGGAGCTAGGCATTAGTGAAAGCGTTGCTAGCATTGTAGCCGATGGTGATGATGACGACGCGCTAGATGCGTTGACGAAGCGCACAGCCGTTGTACTTACCACTGTTGGTCCGTATCAAATTTACGGTGAAAAGTTACTTTCTGCATGTGTCGATAACGGCACCGGCTATACAGATCTTTGCGGTGAGCCAGCCTGGATGCACCAAATGATCAATAAGTACGAAGCGAAAGCTAAAGAAACCGGCGCAAACATTGTGTTCTCGTGTGGCTTTGACTCTGTGCCTTTTGACCTTGGTGTGTACTACCTTCAAGAACATGCAAAAAAGCAAACTGGCGATGTCATTGAATATGTAAAAGGTCGCGTTCGTAAAATGCAGGGCACGTTCTCTGGCGGTACGGCTGCAAGTTTAAAAGCGACCATGGCGGCTGCGCACAAAGATAAGTCTGTCATGGCGGCACTTATTAACCCGCACTCATTAACCGATGGCGCGTCAAATCAGCCACAGCCCGATGGCAATAAACCTTACTTCGATGAGCAGTTAGGCACATGGGTTGCACCATTTATTATGGCGGCCATCAATACTAAAAACGTTCATCGCACGAACTACCTGGGCGGATATAGCTACGGCAAGAACTTTCAATATGATGAAATGATGATGACTGGCCCAGGTGAGAAAGGTGAAGCCATGGCGAATCACGTTGCCAAAGATAAGTCGCTTGCAAGTGATGATGGCCCTAAACCAGGTGAAGGCCCGAGCAAAGAAGAGCGCGAAAATGGCTTTTACGATGTCATGTTTGTGGGTACCGCTACCAATGGTGATATGCTAGCCGTATCGGTAAAAGGCGACAAGGATCCAGGTTACGGCTCTACCAGTAAAATGATTTCAGAATCTGCCCTTTGCTTGTGCAAAGACGTTAGTTTATCTGGTGGTTTCTTCACACCTGCGGCAGCACTTGGTAACAAGCTTATCCGCCGTTTAGAAGAAAAAGCAGGCTTAACGTTTGCTATCGAGAAATAACGATTCAAAAAACGAAGGCTGAACACAAATTGCGTTCAGCCTTTTCTCTCTGCGCTAGGTGTTATTGTTGTTTTTTAAGCGAGTACCGCTTTTAATGCTTTAACGCACGCGTCAGTTTCTTCAGGTGTCCCTACGCTAATGCGTGACCATGAGTCGTACCCAGGCCACGTACGCCCTACGACCTTTATACCTTGAGCTTTCATCTTTTCTGCAAATTTGTCGTGCGGCATGCCCGTATCTATGTAAATAAAATTCCCTTGTGGATTTGGCGCAAACGGCTGCTTTAACTCTTTAGCTACTTTTACTAACTTTTCACGCTCAGTTTTAATGCGTGAGCGCATCGTGTCTAAGTTCTCATGGTCATCCATACTCGCCATACCCGCTACTAATGCTAAGTAGTTCACACCACCCATGCGCAGCATACCGCCCATTGTTTTAGCTTGCTCAGCAGGCATGATGGCGTAACCGAGACGCTGGCCCGCCATGGCGTGAATCTTAGAAAAAGTGCGGCAAATCACCACATTGTAGCCTTCAGCTACTAGCTTCGATTGCACATTAGCGGGGTAAGCATCAGACATTTCAATGTAGGCTTCGTCAATGAAGACTTGCGCTTTCTTCGATACGCGTTTAGCAAAAGCGGTAAGCTTCTCTGCATCTACCATGCTACCTGTCGGGTTATTTGGATTGCATACATACACGGCGGTAGTATCTTCGGTTACCGCTGCTTCAATGGCATCCAGATCAAAGGTCATATCATTGGCTAGCGGCACGTAGGTCACATCTGCCCCCATGAACTCAGCGCCCCGTGGTACGCCTTCGTAGGTTGCCATAGACGTAACCAGCTTGTTGCCGTTTTTGGTGATCCAGTCAGCATAGCCAAACAGAATAGGTGAAGAGCCGTTTGTGATAACGATTTGATCAGCAGATACGCCTTCTTGCTTAGCAATTTTTTGCGCTAACACTTCCACCGTAGCGTCGGTATAACGCGCTAGGTTTAATAGCTCGCTTTGCATTGCCTTTGCCGCTTTTTTCGAGGGCCCAAAAGCATTTTCATTCGACGATAGGCGAATAAGACCATCGTTTACATTAGGTGTAGCGGATGGAAAGTGTTCAGTTTGCATACCTGCGGCACGAAGGTCGCCCATAATACTGTCAACGCTGGTCGTTAGCGCTACTGCTCCTGCACCTAATCCCACTGACTTTAACCAATTACGGCGTGAAGAATTCACGGTGCTTTGTTGCTCATTTTTATTCATATTTCGCTCTGCCTTCCGTCTACATTCACTTTAGACTAAAGGCTTAATTTTGAACGCGCAATAGCATAAAGCCCCTAACCCATTGACATTAATGCACTTTTTACGTGCATATGGCGCACTAAAATTGACAACATACGAAGTTTTAATGCGTTAAGCCGTAACATTGCGGTGCAGCCTTATTTTGTGTTTTTTGGCGTTTGCGATGAATGACATTTTTTTTGATGTTAAAGGCGTAGCACTCTCTCTCTATTGGTTCTCCGCGCTTGAAGCCTGCCTTTTAAACGACTGTGTAATCCATCTATATAAATAAAAAGTAAAAATTACGACGAAACATTCATCGATTACCCAGTGTGCAAAACAGGAATTAAATATGGCTAAGGACCACGGCAACCAAATTAAAAACGACGATACTTACGAAGCCCTTCGCGAGGAAGGCTATAGCAAAGAGAAGTCGGCGCGCATTGCCAATGCGCAAGCCAATAGCGAACAAACGCCTTCTAAAGATGGTGGAAAAGGCAAAAAGTACGAGGATCGCACTAAAGAGGAACTGTATCAAAAGGCCAAGGAAGTCGGCATTGAAGGTCGCTCTAACATGAGCAAAGACGAATTAATTGATGCGTTACGCAATCATTAGTGGCGGATAGACCGCCACATACAAAAACTGGTCACTGTGGCGGTGATGATTACGTTTTATCAGACACGCATAATTTGTGCATTTCGTGGCAAACCTCAACTTCAAGTAAAGATATACCGCCTCAACAGTAGGCGACTAGCTCTTCGCCCGCCCAATGCATGACAATATTTCATGATAAAATGAAAATAAGTCATTTTTATTCATAGTTAAATCAATGTATAACGTGTTCATAGCTTTTACAGCAGTCTCACTACTCGGTTTAACTTTAGGAATAGAAGCGCATTCTCATGAACAACAACGTGAACACAGATTTCTCTTTTACTATTAACAGCGTTCAGTTTAATGAAGATTATCGCCCTTCAGACAACACACGCATCACCACCAACTTCGCCAATTTAGCTCGTGGTCAACGCCGCAAAGAAAATTTGCGCGATGCACTAAGCATGATAAACAACCGCTTCAATGCACTGGCTAGCTGGGATAATGAAAGTGGCGATCGCTATGCTGTCGAACTTGAAATTGTGTCGGTAGATATCGACGTTGAGGGTAACGGCAACACATTCCCAACTATCGAAATCTTACAAACCAATATAATTGACAAAAAAACGGGTAAACGCACTCAAGGTATTGTAGGAAACAACTTCTCGTCTTATGTTCGCGATTATGACTTTAGCGTTCGTCTATCTAATCACAATCGTGGCCAGTCTTCGTTCAGTGTCCCTACCGATTTTGGTGATCTGCACGGAAAGTTGTTTAAGTATTTCGTTAATTCAGAAGCCTATAAAGCACATTTTTCAAAGCTGCCGGTCATTTGTTTAAGCGTTTCCGACAATAAGACCTACCGTCGAACAGAAAATCAGCACCCCGTTTTAGGTGTTGAATATCAGCCTAATGAATCATCACTAACTGAACAGTATTTCAAGAAGATGGGCTTAAACGTGCGCTATTTCATGCCACCAAACAGTGCTGCTCCTTTTGCATTTTATTTCTTTGGTGATTTGTTAAACGACTACACCAATTTAGAACTTATCAGCACTATTGCTACGATGGAGACCTTCCAGAAAATTTATCGCCCTGAGATTTATAACGCTAACGCCCAGGCAGGTTTAAGCTACAAACCAAACTTGAAAAATAGCGATCACTCAGTGACTCGCATTGTTTATGACCGTGAGGAGCGGACTCATCTAGCCGTTGAACAAGGCAAGTTCGTAGAAGAGAACTTTATAAAGCCTTATCAACACAAGTTAGCGCAATTCACAGCAAGCTACGCCTGATCCGTTCATTTAAATACTTGCGATATTCAAACCGCACACGTTGCGACAACAAAACTATGATAAGGGCAGCACGTTCTGCCCTTCGCGCATCCATACAAATTATTGATTAAAAGAAAGCGAATCACATGAAAAAACTACTCCCCACTTCTATTGCAGGCAGTCTTCCAAAACCATCGTGGCTTGCACAGCCTGAAACTCTGTGGTCGCCGTGGAAGCTAGAAGATGAAGCATTAGAGGAAGGCAAAAAAGACGCGCTTCGCGTTACGCTTCAGGAACAAGCCCTATCAGGCATAGATATTGTGTGTGACGGTGAGCAAACCCGTCAGCATTTTGTAACTACCTTTATTGAGCACCTTGACGGTGTTGATTTTGAAAACCGTAAAACCGTACGTATTCGCAATCGCTACGACGCTAGCGTACCTGTCGTTACCCATGCTGTTACACGGCCAAAATCAGTGTTCGTTGAAGACGCAAAGTTCTTAAGGAGCCAAACCGATCAGCCCATAAAATGGGCGTTACCTGGCCCTATGACGATGGTTGATACGCTGTACGATGACCATTATAAAAGTCGCGAAAAACTTGCGTGGGAGTTTGCCAAAATACTAAACCAAGAGGCAAAGGAGCTTGAGGCTGCTGGTGTTGACATTATCCAGTTTGATGAACCTTCGTTTAACGTATTTTTCGATGAAGTCAATGAATGGGGTATTGCCGCATTAGAAAGAGCCATTGAAGGGCTTAAATGCGAAACTGCGGTACACATTTGCTACGGATATGGCATCAAAGCTAATACCGACTGGAAGAAGACATTGGGCTCTGAGTGGCGACAATATGAGGAGAGCTTTCCTAAGCTAGCAAAATCCAATATTGATATGGTTTCTCTGGAGTGCCATAACTCTCATGTACCCATTGAACTGATCTCGCTTCTTAAAGGCAAAAAAGTGATGGTGGGCGCTATTGATGTTGCAACTGACACAATAGAGACACCAGAAGAAGTAGCAGCTACATTACGTGAAGCATTAAAGTACGTGGATGCCGACAAACTCTACCCTTGTACAAACTGTGGTATGGCGCCCCTTTCACGACAGGTTGCTCGAGGCAAGCTTGAGGCGCTCAGCGCTGGCGCTGAAATAGTAAGGCAGGAATTAGCTCAGAAGCTCAGTGCTTAATACGCCTCAAAACTTTTGTTAAGCAAGAGCATTTTGAAAGCGCACTAAAGCCCACATCAACGTGGGCTTTTTTATTTCTAGCGGTTCAAAACCGTATCAGCGTTATTCTCATCTATTCGACCTTATTTAAAGTTAACTCCCTTACATTATTTATAGTTTCCACAGAATCAAGGATAATTAAAAACATCATTAAGAAATAAGAGAGAAAATATAACACATGGAGAAGTAACGAATATTTAACTTATTAGCAACATTAGCAATTACCTGATTTAAAACAGCGACAAAACAACTATTATTCACGTTAAAAAAAGAAACCTTAATATACACGGTTTAAATTTACTCAGTTAGTGCAATATACGAGCAAAAACCTTCTAACTCAAAATTAATCAAGCAAATGAAACATAAGACGAAAACTGCTTAATAAGCGCCCTAAAAAGACACTTTTCGACCACATGGTCAATATAAAAACAATTATTGGGTATTATTAATACAAAACTTAAAAATATTAATTAAACCTACTATTTATAAATTCTTTAAAAATAAGTTAACTCTTTCATAGCTAGAATTTAATTCACCGCAAAAAATTGATTTATTTAATACTAGATAATTAGAATGCGCGCCATTGCAACATAAGTAAAAACTACGCATGCAATTTGGCTAGCCCTTGCCTATTTACGGGGCGTTAACCAACAACAAGCACGTAAATCTAATTCACTAGGAACAATCCATGAAAAATATTGCAACTGCAGTTCAGTTAGCATTAGCTGGAAGTGTCGCGTTGACCTCAGGCAACGTTCTTGCACAGGACTCAACAAATGAAAGCGCTGACGTTGAAAAAATTCAGGTCACCGGTTCTCGTATCTCTCGTCAGGGCGCTATCGCTCCATCACCAGTAACAGCCATTTCTGGTGAGTCACTTCTTAATTCAGGTGCGATGAACATTGGTGAGGTGCTTAATGAGCTTCCTTCACTTGCAAACACATTCTCATTGGGTAATTCAGGTCAATTTATTGGAACTGCTGGTCTAAATATTCTTGACCTACGTGGTATGGGTACTGACCGCACATTAGTATTGGTAGACGGTAAACGTCACGTATCTTCTTCAGCAGGTTCTGCAGCGGTTGATACCAACACCATCCCTACTTCGTGGATTGAGCGCGTAGAAATCGTTACTGGCGGTGCTTCTGCGGTTTATGGTGCAGATGCAGTAACTGGGGTTGTTAACTTCATTCTTAAAAAGAACATTGAAGGTTTCGACGTGAGTGCGACGCAAGGCTTTGCACAGGAAAACGGTTATAAGAACGATAAATACCAAGCATCATACGGCTTTAACTTCGACAATGATCGCGGCAACATTGCTTTTGCAGCCGAATACAGCTCACAAGAAGCTTTAGAGGCCCTTGACAACCCTTGGACTGCAACGTCGTATCGTAATATGAGCTTTGAAAGCATCATGGGATACGAGCGCAGTGAAGACCAGTTAAATTCAACGGCATTTCCTGACAACTTTTACACTGCTAATGCGGGCTACTACACACTAAACAACTCTGGCGTTTTTGGCGGCAACTCTCAGACTTTCAACGCTGACGGTTCAATTCGCGAAATCTACACCGGTGACCAAGTAGACGGTGCGTTCTGCGCAAACTGTGATTCGTTTAACCTGCGCCAGTTTACGCAGCTTCAGCCTGAGTTTGATCGTACTAACCTAAATGTAAAAGGTAACTACGAGCTAAACGACGACACCACAGTGTATGCACAGGCTAAGTACGCGCGTACTCGTGCAATTACAATGGGTCAGCCTGCTTTCTTCTATGGCGGCTCAGAGACAACCATTTATCGTAACAATGCCTTTCTAGATGATAGCGTTGCCGCATACATGGATGAAAACGAACTAGACAGCATTCAGCTTAACCGCATGATGACTGACCTAGGGCGCCGCACCGAAGCAGACGAGCGTGAAACTTATCGCTACGTGCTAGGTATTGAAGGCTACATTGGTGACGAGTGGAGCTACGAGGCATTTGTAAACTACGGCAAAACTGAATTAGAGCGTGAGAACCGCAACAACCTTGTTTTGCAAAACTTCGAGAATGCACTTAACGCAATAACTGACGGCGACGGAAACATTGTTTGTGCGTCAGGTAGTGATGACGGCTGTGTACCGCTGAACATTATGGGCTTTGGTCAGCCTTCACAAGAAGCAATTGACTACGTCAATACTACATCAGTTGGCACAAGCAAAATTGAACAATACAACGCTGGCGCAACCATCGCAAACTCTGGTATTTATGAATTACCTGCAGGATACGTTGGCTTTGCAGCCGGTGTTGAATATCGCAAAGAAAAAAGCGAAATTGAAGAACCTGATAATGCAGCGGGTACCTTTTTCAACACTCTAGGTGAAGATAAAGGCGATTACGATGTATCAGAAGTATTTACTGAAGTTACTATTCCACTACTTGCCGATCTCCCTGGCGTAGAAATGCTGACATTTGATACTGCGGCGCGGATTGCCAACTACTCTTCGATTGGCAACGCGAAAAGCTGGAAGCTTGGTCTAGATTGGAAAGTGTATGAAGATTTACGTCTACGTGCGACAAAATCATCTGCACTACGCGCGCCGAACATCGGTGAACTTTATGGTGAAGCAAGCCAAACCTTCTTCCGCGTAGACGATCCATGTCGTACAGACAACCTTGCTGACTTAGCCAACGCCGACCAACGCATTGCAAACTGTGCAGCGTTAGGTATCCCTGCAGATTTCAACTCTGATTACGACTCAGCAACGCTAGAAGGCGTAAACGGTGGAAACATCGACTTGCAAGCGGAGAGCTCAATCTCTAAAACACTAGGTGTTGTCTATACTCCTAGCTGGTTTGAAGGCTTTACCGCTACTGTTGACTACTGGGAAATCGAGCTGACAGACGCGATTTCGTCTATTGACGGCCAAACAATTTTGGACCGCTGTGTTGACTCTGAGTCGGGTATTAACAACGTATACTGTGGCCTTATCGACCGTGATGGAACTACCGGTGAAATCACTCAGATTCGTAGCTATGCATTGAACATCGCGGGTCAAGAAGCCAAGGGTATCGACTTCGAACTAGGATATGATTTCGACGCGCTAGAAGGCGCATTCCGTACTAGCTTGATTGCGACTTACCTTAAAGACCGCAAAGAATTCCCATTCCAAGATAACCCTGAAGTATTCTATCAGTACGCAGGTACGGCAGGTGAATCTGATTGGCAGGGTGTATTCACCATCAACTATAGCCGTGGTGATTGGGAAGCAAGCTGGAAAACTCGCTACCTAGAACGTTCAAGCCTTTACGACAACCAAGAGTTAGCGCGTAACCCAAATCCGAGCAACCGTATGGAACTGCCTTCATACGCTGTGACTGACGTGACCGCGGGTTACAACTTTGCTAACGGTGTTAGCCTAACCGTGGGTATTGATAACCTGTTTAACCGTGCGCTACCGACGGGCACGACAGGCACGGGTTCAATAGACGGCGCGTACGACAACATTGGCCGCTTCGGATACGTTACCGTAGCGTACAAAATGTAATTTACGTAATATTGAGCAATGATAAAAACGGCGCTTATTAGCGCCGTTTTTTTATTATAAAGTTAACATGACGTCATTTTATTGCTATATAAACGTCTATATGGTTGCCATTCACATAGTGCTCGAAGTCTATTGAAAACGTCCTTTCATACTCGGCACCTCCTTCTGTGAAATAGCGCCAAATATCGCTCCATGCATCAATGGCAATTTGCGGCATTTCACCTTGTCGCGAAAAAACGAGATACTTTCCTGCGGGAATAGTGATGTGCTCAACCTTTAAATGTTCGGGCACTGAGTCACCGTCAAACCCAGCCAACACGGAAAAGTCACCGGAATGATCGGATTCGTAGTTGAAATACACGCCATACACTCGCTCGCCGCCTTTATAGTCAACAGCTATCGAATTATCAAACTTTTGCCAAAGTGTGGGTATCTTTCCCTGTGGTGAGAATTCAGTGTGATTATTGGTAATCACCGAAAAGCCTTTAATATCTATCGGTGAAGAGAGTTGTCGCATTTCCATGTCTTTATTCCATTTATTTGTGCGAGATAATCATGATACACGCTTGTGCTTTGCCCACCATTCAGATCTTGGTTATTTCACTTACTTTTCATGTGTATTCTAACTGCAAAGTAAAAGGCTCATTGGTTTAAAATAATGAAACTAGCTGTTATCGCCTTTTAATTTTCAATACTTTCCCTTATCAACGAGCATTTCAGTTTTAGAACAAATATAATCCGGTTTTGTCTCATCCAGGTTGCAATATATTGTGAATCAACGTTTTTTACTTGCCATAGTCGCAGTGCTTTTGGCGATGGTAACCATACAGTCTGGTGCATCGTTTGCGAAACAACTCTTTCCTATAGTTGGCCCTGAAGGCACCAGTGCTCTTCGTGCGTTTTTCGCCGCGTTGGTGTTAACAGTAATTTTTAGACCTTGGAGAGCGCGCTTAAGCGCAAAAGGATGGCGTAACGTTATTTTCTACGGCGCTTGCTTAGGCGCAATGAATATCATCTTCTATCTTGCGATTGAGCGTATTCCCCTTGGCATAGGTGTTGCGCTTGAGTTCACCGGACCATTGGCTGTGGCATTTTTTAGTGCCAGAAAAAAGAGAGACTTTGCTTGGGCTATTTTAGCCGTTGCAGGCGTTTGTTTGCTGCTTCCCGATATTGGCGGCGCGTCTGCTGAAAGTTTAGATCCCGTCGGCGTTATTCTTGCCCTTACAGCCGGAGCGTTTTGGGCCGGTTATATCGTATTTGGAAACAAAACAGGCAACGAAGGTTCTGGCGGTGTTACGGTAACATTAGGCATGCTAGTGGCCGCTATCTGTGTAGTGCCTATTGGCGTTGCAAGTCAAGGTATCGCCTTACTCTCGCCACAGGCTATTTTCATCGGGTTCGCTGTAGGCGTATTCTCGTCGGCTATCCCGTATACGTTAGAAATGAGTGCAATGCGCAATATGCCTAAGCAAACCTTCAGCATTATGATGAGTGTTGAGCCTGCCGTTGCAGCCATAGCGGCGTTCATCATTATTGATGAAACCCTCACGCTTTCACAATGGTTTGCAGTGGCTTTAGTCGTTATTGCTACCGCCGGGAGTTCAGCTACGCAAAAACAACTACCCAAACAAAAACAAATTGAAACCCTTTCTTAGGGCCTGTTGACCTTTGGTGTACGAATTTTGGTCTAAATGGAAGCCTTTTAATCGCGAAACAGTCCTGCAAGCCTAGCGAGTGTTTTCGATTTAGAACCACTAAACCGTCAAACATCCGCCTTGTCTAGATGGCACACAGACCGCTGCAAAAATGCACAACAAAGGTCAACAGGCCCTAGGGTTTCAAACTTTCTTTACTTTTTTACCATCCTTATTTTCCCCTTTTTGAACTCAGGTCTTATTCTTTTCGTTAAACAAATTAAGTTAATAGTTGATTTAGTGGCTTAGGGAATATTTATGAAACATTATGCGGTAAACACAGAAGTAGAATGGGAATGGGGAAACGGTAGTGCAACGGGAAATATCAGAGAAAAATTTACCAATGATGTAGAGCGCACGATTAAGGGTTCGTCGGTAAAACGAGAGGCAAGCGACAGCGATCCAGCCTATCTCATTGAACAGGACGACGGCAGTAAAGTGCTTAAATCTCACAGCGAAATTACGAAGTCGTCTTAATTTGTTGATTAATAAACCTAAACGAAAAATGCAGCGTTCTTTTTTCACTGATAGCGGTGTCGTCAATATAGCGAAGTCGCTCATTGGTAACTACCTGTTTAGTAATATCGACGGCGTACTAACCGGGGGAACGATAACAGAAACGGAAGCCTACCGTGGTCATCAGGATCTTGCCATGGAAAAACACCTGTTGCGGCGCCCTTCTTCGATATCAACACTTAAAAAGCAAGGCGGCGTTGCTTACATCTACACCATTTATGGTTCTCACAGTATGTTGAATATTGTTACCAATGACGCTGACCACACCGATTCTGTTCTGATCCGAAAAATTAAGCCTACAGAAGGTGTCGACAAAATGCGTGAACGTCGCGGCGTGAACACATCATTGCGTAATCTATGTGACGGTCCAGCTAAGCTGACACAAGCTCTTGCGATAACGCCTGCGCTTAACGGTGAGCCTGTGTTAAACAATACATTGATTTGGATTGAGAAAAGTAACTACACCATTGTCAGTGATCACATTACTAGTTCGCCTCGCATTGGCATAGACTACGCAAAAGACGAGCATACTGGTAAGCAAGGTCCACGGGATGACACAACCTTGCCTTGGCGGTTCACGCTAAAGTAGCGCACTTCAATAAAGACTACTTCGCAACAGCGAAGGTCAGCTTGCAGTCGATGTATTTGAGCAATTTATTTACCACCTTTGGTACAGCAATATCACCTCTAGCAGTTTTTGATTCAACATAAATATCGCAGTCATCATATTGAATTTGCTGGCGAATAACGTAGTCGTTGAGTTCGTCAAACAGGCTTTCTTTTAACGGCACCATACCAATGAACGCATCTGGGCCTTTTTTATCTACACATTCTTCACGCTTAATAAAATAAGCGCCTTCAATTTCTCGTTTTAGCGTGTACGCTTGCATGGCATCTAACGTTGTTAAGCGAAAGTGCACACTTATTTGGGGTTCTGTCACTGGTATTCTCGGTTTTTCTTGAAGTTTATCCAAATGGCTACTGCTTTATTTCCACTTTCCAAGGCGGGTTCACTCTATTCTCTCCTGCCCAGTACAGCTTTATTTTGTTGCCAGATGGATCGCTTAAAATGGCCTCTTTCCAAAGGTAGCGCTGCTGCGTTGGCGGCTGCTCAAAACGAATACCTTTTTCCACAAGAGAGGTATACAGCTCATCTAGCGCCTCGTGTTCGAAGTAGATCACACTGTGATTTTGAGCACTTTCGCTTTCTAAAGAGAGCGAAAAAGTAGACGAGCCTTCAGGACACGTGAATCTGGCATAGTGCGGTGTATCTACAATTTGAGTGAACCCAAGTGTAAGGTAAAACTCCACCGCTTCGACCATATTGGTAACGGGTAACGTAACTTGGTTCAATTCCATGAAGACCTGCTCCTTGTATTTGTATTGTTTGCGCTAGATTTAATCGTCGCGTCCTAGATAGGCGTGAATAGCGGTGATTTTGCCGTTTTCATTAAATTTCAAGACATCAACAACAAACAGTGTTTCAGACTTATCCACTACAATTTTAAGCTCACCACACACCATGTTCTCGTTTGCCATAGTAGACAGCACATCTATTTCTATCGAATCAGCGTTCTCAAAGTTCTTACGTGTTTCATCAACGGCTAACCGTTTACCTTTTACAGAAATTTTCCAGTCCCTTAATGCAATGTCATCCGCAAACATATCGGAAACACTGTCTAGGTCCTTTTGTTCATAGGCTCTTAAGTATTGAATAAAGACTTCGACCCACTCCATTTTACGTGTTCCTTTTATCAGTTTTTTAAAAGACATCAGCCAATCGGTTTACACCCAAAACGCCAGCGTCCAGTTAATATAACCGTTACACTATCAAAAATAACGTGGCTGCTGTGGCCGCGCCCATTGTAAGATTAAACTGCCGTCTTCGAGTTGGCGAACTCAACCACACGCGTATTTTTGCGCCTACCGCTGCCCAAAGCGAGATGCTTGGAAAACCAATCACGGCAAAAGCGGTAACAATCGCAATACCAGATTGAATGTAGTGCTCGCCAGGCAGTGAAAACGTGCCTACGCTAGCTAACGCCATCATCCATGCTTTAGGGTTAATTAACTGAAATAATGCCCCTTCCCACCACTTGAGCGGCCCTTGGCGTTTGGTCGATTTAATTTTGTTTTCTACTAGGCCTACTGGCTCATCTACGGGGCCAGTGGCAATTTTAAATGCTAACCATAACAGGTATGCCACGCCAAGTACTTTTAGCACACTGTACAGTACGGGAAATATGTTGAACAGCGCACCAATGCCCAGCAGTGTGCTTATCATTAGACCTGCGACACCAATTACAATACCCAGCATGTGCGGCAGCGAACGTTTATAACCGTATTGTGCTCCAGAAGCCAATAGCATCATATTATTCGGGCCAGGCGTTACCGTACTGATGAACGCGAATGTCGCAAGCGCGATGAGTAAAGATGTTTCCATGACAGTCCTTATGTGTTGAGGTGAGCAATGCGTTTCTTTAAAAGAAAGGGGTCGGTTAACCAAACGCTTGTTTTTCACCAACACAATACAATCATATTTTTGTATGCATCATACCCAAATACGCTTAAAAACAGCCATACAGTTTAGTCATGGTAACGTCTGTATGGTAGTTATTTCACCAATCTGTATGGTTAAAAGCTCCTGTCAATTAAGATATAGTTATCTGTATGCAGATAACTTCATAAGAATAAATATTGCGATGACGCTTTACGAAACATTAGCCAATGAACTTAAAGCCCAAATCGAGCGTGGTGTTTTTGAGGTGGGGAACAAGTTACCTTCGGTTAGGCAGCTGTCAACGGAGCATAAAGTAAGTATAGCTACCGTGCAGGAAGCATATCGAGTGTTAGAAGCGCAGCAACTGGTAGAGGCAAAACCTAAATCAGGTTATTTTGTCGCCCGTAGTATCTTAATAGATAACACCCCTAGCATGACGAAGCCTCCGCAACGCCCTATGGATGTGTCTCAATGGGAAGGTGTGCTAGACACTTTGCTGAATACCTTCAATAAAGATCATGACGCTAAAACCCTGTGCCAGTTTCAGCATGCCATGCCCAACATGACTGCCAAAACCCTTAAACCGCTTATAAAACGCCTGCATGAACTCACCAAACATCGAGCCTTGGACGGCATGATATACGGTGACGTAAAAGGTGATGAAACTCTGCGAAAACAGCTAAGCCGATTGGCCGCAGCATCTGGCTGTGTGTTGCAAAGCGACGAATTCATTGTAACTTCTGGCTGCCAGGAAGCCTTATCTGTGTGCCTTCGCGCAGTGGCGAGCGCCGGCGATGTGATAGCGGTAGAATCCCCCGGATTCTACGGTGCTATGCAAGCTATAAAAGGCGCTGAATTAAAAGCGTTAGAGATCCCCACCGACTCTGAAACAGGACTGAGTTTAAAGGCATTAAAGCTAGCGCTTGACCAATGGCCGATCAAGGCCATTTTAGTCGCCCCAACGGTAAATAACCCTCAAGGATTTGTTATGCCTGAGGCGAAAAAGAAAGCGTTATATGAATTGGCCAGAGAGTACGACGTAGCCATTATAGAGGACGACATTTACGGCGATATTGCCTACGCCTACCCTCGTCCAAAAACCATTAAATCGTTCGATAAAGATGGGCGCGTTTTACTGTGCTCCTCGTTTTCAAAAACGCTAGCGCCTGGTTTTCGCGTGGGTTGGATAGCGCCGGGAAGCTATAGAAATAAAGTGCTCCACGTTAAATATGTCAGTAGCTCTATGTGCCCTACTCTACCCCAATTAGCTATAGCCAGTTTCATTGAGCAAGGCGGTTATGACAAACATATTCGGGCTATGCGTCACCATTACCTAAGTGCACGAGACGCACTACGTTCAGACATTAAGCGTTACTTTCCCGCCGACACCTGTATTAGCTACCCTCAAGGGGGCTATGTGCTTTGGGTAGAGCTAAACAGCCGTTATGACTCCGTGAAGCTGGCTGACGAAGCCAAGCAAAAAGGAATTTATGTCGCGCCAGGGCAACTATTTTCGGCAACAGGTAAGTATCGACATTGCCTGCGTTTTAATTTCATTGATAGTACGCAGGCTGCACGCACCGAAGCTATTCAGCGTCTTGGTGAGATGCTTGTTGCACAAGAAGCCTAATTTTTTATACAAAGTGCGTAAACCCAAAGGCAGTTGATCCACATCAACGCAGGCTAGCCGTAAGTCCACCAAAATAAAACCATCCAAACTAACCTGTGAAACTTTGTATGCTTACGTTAGTGAATAATACAGATGCGAATGATGACATTGTGCCTGAAGCACACGGACTATACCGTCTGCATTTAAAGCCTAACACGCAAATGGCGATAGAGAATAAGCCCGTCTTCGGTGCGAATATTACGCTACATAGCAGCGTATTGAGGCACGATAATTTTGTGGCAACGCCAGATAATATATTAGGTTGGCTGGATCACTGCGGTTTGTCACACTTTGCAGTGAAAGCCGAGACCGACAATTCAGAAAGTGAAGACACGTCTGTACTTTTGCCTTCACAGTTTTTAAATGCCGAAGGCGGAATTTTGCGTGTAACTGCCCCCACTCGCATTTATCTAATCAGCAAAACCCCAATTGATATTAACAAACGCGGCCTGTGCCTTTTTACGCCAGTAAAATAACCACACAGAAATGTACTCTGACCCCAAAATTTTGGGGTCAGAGTACATTTATTTCTATTCAATCTCTGGGGTGGCGTTTGATGTGCTCTCTAGGTGCAGGCTAATCGCTTCAGACATCCCGGAATAACGCTTATCCACCCGCTGAACCATGTGGCTAAATGTAGCGGTGTCAGAGATGATTAAGCAGCCGTCTTTAGCACGGGTTAACCCTGTGTATACTAGGCCTCGATGAAATAAATTGGCGGCTTTTTCGCTATCAGGCTTAGGTAGAATAAGCACAACTTGGTTAAACT
The DNA here is from genome assembly GCF_000172635.2 of Alteromonas macleodii ATCC 27126. NCBI lineage: Bacteria > Pseudomonadati > Pseudomonadota > Gammaproteobacteria > Alteromonadales > Alteromonadaceae > Alteromonas > Alteromonas macleodii. The sequence goes on from NC_018632.1 coordinate 2,554,199, forward strand.
CAGAGCCCTGAGATTTATGTATGGTCATGGCATACACAGTTTCAAACTGCGGTACTCTTGATAGCGATATGCTGCGCAACGCTTGTTTTTGCGCTAGCGTCTTGTCAGCACTGTCTCCCGCATTTGCCGAAGCTTTCTGACTTGAACCGTTTTGACCCGAAGCTTGGCTATCCTGGTAAAACCACGCATATAGCTTTCCTTTGCTGTCAGGCCAGATTACACCAACCTCACCGTTTGATAGTCGTTGAGGATGATGATTCTTTACAATCATAATGGGCTGACCTTGATAGAAATGGCCTTCCCGCTTTCTGATTTTGTGCTTGATAGCATCGAACACCAAATTATTCAGGCCTTCTACGCCCATTCCGCCCTTGCGGACCGGGGTTAGCCACCTAACCACATTCAGACGATTAAGCGCCTCTTCGGCACTGCCAGCATCAAAAATAGGCAGGAAGCTTTCTTTGGCCAACTGGTGTAAATCACGGCCGCTAACCTGGTGCTCTGGCCATAGGTGAACGCCAGATTGTAGGCGTGATGCAGTCTTTGAAACAAGAGTTGAATCGATATTTGAGTTGAGGCCAGCAGTTTCATCATTGTCACTAGCCTTGTCGGTAATAGCGGCAAGTGCACCGCTTGCATCACCTCGCTGTATGGCCGTTGCAACTTTTGCCACCTGCCCTTTGAAGCGCTGCGGTGCTTGCAGAGTTGCTACATAGCTTTTTGCCTGCTCATCAACAGGTAACAGAGGCAAATGCGGGCACAGCGTAGCGATGTGCTGACGCATTAACGATGGCACGCCACCTAAAGAAAACGCGTTGTCATTGCTGTTTAAGCTATTTGTACCATTTGGCACATTCGCATTTTCGTCAAAACTTGCTGCCTCGGTACTAACTAGCTGCTCTAACACGTTGCCAAGCTCAACTGCTGGAAGCTGATCGGCATCACCGATAAAATAGAGTCGCGCATGGTCTGGTAACGCTCGTACGATGCGCGTCATTAGCGCTAAGTCGACCATACTTGCTTCATCGACAATGAGTACATCTGCTGCCAATTGATTGTGCTGATTGAACTTAGTCGATACACCGTGCTCGCGCAATCCTAGTAATCTATGTAGCGTCACAGCATCGGTAGGCACGTTGTTAAGTACTGCGTCGTCCAACTTGCCGCGAAGTCCGTCTATGCTGTTCATGATAGACTCCGTCATACGCTGTTGCGCTTTACCTGTAGGCGCTGCCAGCACAATTTTTAAGTTTTCATCGCAAGCCTGTAGCGCCAGTAATAAGCGCAATACAGTATAGGTTTTACCTGTTCCTGGCCCACCGTTTATAACGCAAAAGCGCTGCATTAGGCTTTTCGCCACTGCTATTTGCTGCCAATCTTGCCGGTCGGTTGTTTCGGTAGGAAAGATTGCTGGCCAAAGTTGCTTTACTTTTTCGCTAGCTTCATCACTTAAGGGCGTAAGCGCCGCTCGTTTTACAACATTTCGTGCTACTTCTTGTTCAAATTCATAGTAGCGACGGCTGTACAGCTTGCCGTTGCTATAGACAAACAGTTGAGCCACCTGCTCGTTACTCAGCGCGCTTTTTACAATTCTAAGTAACGGCGTTAGTTGTGGCACGTCAACACCTGCTTTGGGCGCTTTTTCCTGCTCGGTTTGTTCTACCGGCGACTTAGATGCCCCAACCGCTCCGTTATTGCTATGCACATTTGTTTCGGCCGCCAAGACTGCTTCTTGTTCTGCTACTACCTCTTTAAAAAGCGTCGTACCCGCTATGTCTTTTAGATAGATACAGCTGTGGCCATTGCGCTGCATATACGACAAGTATGCTAAGATCCCAGCCCAAATAAACTGTTCTTCTTGCTCCAGTTCATCAATAAAGCCAAATTCTTTTGCGACAAATTTGTCGATCGCCTCGATGCCAAACAAGTTATCAAAAAATGACGGTACAGAGTGTTGATTGCTTTTCATTATTTTCCTTTGCTTTAGCCTCTATGATGTTGACTACTCGTCATCGAAACTAAACTGCTGCTGACCCGAAGACGTTTGTTCCAAAGGCTGGTGAGAGCTGCCTGCATTCGAAGAACTATTGCCTTGCTGGGCATCGTCTTTGCTCGCAAATATCCCGTCTAATCGATTGAGTACAGACGATGGAACATCAGTATAAAATACCCCTTCCCCGCGCTCGTTTTCTGGGTGCATACCGCGTAGATACAAGTAATACACTCCACCAAAATGCATATCTGGGTCGTAGTTAGGCAGCGTATTCTTTAAATAGCGATGTAGCGCCAAGCAGTAAATTAAGTACTGAAGGTCGTAAAGGTGATGCTGGTTATTGTGAAACAGCGCTGTTGGCGTGTAGCTATCAAGGGTATCGCCAAGCCAGGTTGATTTGTAGTCTGCCACATAAAACTGACCGTCATGTTCAAAAATCAAATCAATAAACCCGTGCATCATTCCCTGTAATTTAGCTGTGATTAATTGAGGCGCTGTTTCCATCTCGCCACCAATAACGTCAGCTACGTTTTGCCTATGGGTAGCGAGTACTTCACGAAGCTGAGTCCATTGCGTGTCGTTCATTGGAAAATAGAATTCGGCTTCGCGCAGGGTTTGCACTAAGGGCAAATCACTCATACTTAGCTGCATATTGGGATACAGAGGCGTCTGTAGCGCTTCTTCTAACCATTCATAAAGTAGCGGCGTTCGCTTTTCATCTAACCCGAAGCGGTTAACCAGTTCCTTACCCGTTTCTCCCCAATCGGGCGCACTAAAGTCACTGTGCTCTAGAATATCGTGAAGTAAATTACCTGCGCTCGCACCTTTCTCTAGGGTAAAACGCAGATCACTTTTACTTACCGTACTTTCAATACCTGCCGAGGAATTGATGTCTGCATCAATTGAGCCCATCTCACCCATAAGGGGGTCGCTTGCATACACTTCTTCATCTCGAATGGTTTGGAGTACGGGCACACTAGGAAGGGTTTGACCCAAGGGCTCTGTTGTTGCGCCGGACTCTGCTGCTGTGCCTCTTTCAACGCTTTGGTTAGCACCAACCGTGGTTAAACGGCTCATTGCTGAGAATGAATACAGTCGCCATTCTTCGCTTGCCGTGCCGGTAAATTGCAACGCGGTAAGCTGAGGTAACTCATCTTCTTGTTCAAAGCCAGTATACACTTCCTCAAACTCATCACCGTCGATATGGCTGGCATGGGACGCTTCTTCTTCAGCAACACGGTTTAACACACTCGACCAATCGTTGTTGCTGCCGTCGCCACCTACACCGAGTGCTCGTGCTAATGCACTTCTTTCATTGTTAGTCAGCGGTACAACGCCCATGTAACAGCGATGGGCAGCTCGTGTTACCGCCACATAGGCCAGTCGCATGTCTTCCGCTTCGCTCTCGCTTTGAACGCGAGCTATGGCCTGTGGCGTCTGCCCAAGCTGCATTTGTAAATCTTGTTTTTCCTCGTCGTAATAGGTAAATATTTGCGATGTAGTGTTGCCGTTTTTAGCGGCGTCTCTGTAGCCGGTGGCAAAAGGAACAAACACGATGGGGTACTCTAGCCCTTTCGAGCCGTGTTGAGTAATAAGTCGAATAAGTTGGCTGTCACTTTCAAGGCGCAAAGTAAGCTCTTCATCGCTTTCAGGCTTATGAATTTGCTTATTCAACCAGTCGAGTAGCTGCTCTGGGCGCTGGTGAGTAGTGCTAGCTTTTTCCAGCACTTCGGCCAAATGCTGATAGTTAGTAAGGGCGCGTTCCACGCTGTCAGCATGAGGTTGATAGCTGTCTTGCATTAGATACAGCAGCACACTCATGCACCCTTTTTGCAGCCACATATCCCGCAGCGACAATACCTTGTCGATAGCCGCATCCCACTGCGCGTCATCTTCATGGTATAGCAATTCAATAAGTGTTTGGGCACTATAACCCCAAAGCGGTGACGCCAAGCTCGACGCTACTTTACTGGTGTCGTTAGCATGCCAAATACCGTTAAGTAACCGCAGTACATCTTTGGCTTCGGCACTGGCAAATAAGTTACTGCGATCGCTTAAATAAACGCACGCCAAGCCTTTTTGCTGCAGTACACTTTTGATAGCGCCAGCTTCGGTCCTGTCTTTCACCAAGATAGCGATATCCTGAGGCTTAACAGGCGCGGTGCCACCATTGGCGGTTTGAAAGTGCGCTTCGTTCAATAAGCGGTAAATCTCTTGCGCAATCCACTGAGCCATTTTGCGACGCATAATGTGGGCGTTTTCTTTGTCGTCCAAACACATGCTAACGTAGTTCATTGCGCTGCGTTTCGTTACAACACTTTTCATTACACCGCTCTTCATTACAGCACTTTTCATTACATTGTCTTGTTCGGCAGGGTCGATAAGTGGCGTTTTTGCCGCGGCTGCTTTAGGCGTAAATTCCACAGGGTTGTATTTGATGTTAAAGCCAAACACATCGGCGGGTTTATTTGATGCTACAGGCGCACCGTAGAATAATCGGTTATAGGCTTTAACCATGCCCTCTACCGAGCGCCAGTTGGTATTCATTACCCAGCGGTAATCAGCCTGCCTGCCCGCCTTTAAATAGGTAAAAATATCGCCACCGCGAAAGCGATAAATCGCCTGCTTGGGGTCACCTATCATTAATAACGCGCTTTCGTTAGCATTCTCAAGATTGGGATAAACTGCGTCTAAAATCGCGTACTGCTTTGCATCGGTATCTTGAAATTCGTCAATAAGTGCTACGGGAAATTTTTTGCGAAGTTCAGGCACAAGAGTATTATTTGGCTTCACCACCTCGTCGGCGAGCATGCGAATAAGATCGTCGAAGTCGATAACGCCAAGCTGTTTTTTCTGCTTTTCAACGCGGGACTTGATGAACGCAATGGCTTCAACCACCAGCTTGAATACAGGCACCTTACTAAGCGCTTTGTCTTTCTCACCAAAGGCTTTTTTAAGCGTCACTGCAAAATCTTTTATAGGCGTTAAAATCTCTTTTACGCCGGATGAATTTCGCGCATATCGGTTACCTTTAACAAAGGCTTCCGCTTCCGGCGGCGGAAGATAATAACTTTGTTCATCCACGCAAGAACGCAACCAAGCTTTAAGTGCAGCCAATTCCTGCGGCCGCTCTTTTTTATGGGCCGGTGTTTTGATGAGCTGTTCTACCAACAGCCCTTCATTGTCTTCTACGTTTTGAAGTAGAGACTTCACGTAGGCTAAAGACGTATGCGGCGCTTCATCTAACTGCTTTTTACAAGCCGCTTCAATATCCTCCTCGCTAAGTAATATTGGGGTCAGAGTACTTTTAATGCTGGCGTTAAACTCTTGCAGCAGTCTGTCGGGTGTATGCCAGCCTGACTCTGCCAGTAGTCTAAACTCGTCCTCGCTTTTGCTAATTTTTCGAATGAAGTCTTCGGCAGCTTCAAGGTATAAGTCGCTGGTGTCATTGCCCAAATTAAGCGACATGGCAAAGCCGCTGTTAAATGCTAATTGGGTAATAACATGCTGACAAAAGCCGTGAATAGTAAACACCGAGGCTTCATCAAGCTCCAGCTGCGCCGCTTTTAAAAGTGCCAAACTCTCGTCAATATCACAGCTATTAAATAAATACTGATAAACCGGGTCACAGCCACTGTCTATTTCATTGCCGTTATCTTTGGCTTGCTGCCAAATAAGGAGGGCTTCTCTTAGTGTTGCCGCAATACGCCCCTTTATTTCTTCGGTCGCGGCTTTGGTGAAAGTCATCACCAATATTTCTTTGACGGTGAGCTTTTTTTCAAGCAATAGACGCAGATACAAGCGCGTAATATTAAAGGTTTTACCTGTACCAGCGCTGGCCTCAATAAGGTGGCGCCCTTTTAACGGCATAGCGACTACATCGAGTAATTGCGCTTCAGTGCCGCTGTGGTCGTCGGTTTGCGGCTGAGATTGTTCGTCTATAGGGTTATCAGAGGATGTAGGGTTGTAACTCATAGCTTCTCCTCCTGAGACGCATTGTTGACCATGGCGAGCAGCACAAAAGCACTTAAATGCGGTATATCATTCCAACTCACGCCCTGAGGAAACAGCCAATGTAAGTAAGGGTTGCTTGCCATATCGGCGCTGAACTGCCCGCTACTTTGCTGCCAGTCGATTAATGCTCGCTGTAACTCTATCGTGTTAAAAAGTGCAGCGGCTTGATCCACCGCCTGTTTCGCTTTTTCATGTTTTTCATTTGTCGTTTCGCTAGCTACAGCGTTGTCTTTATCAGTGAACGGGCACATCTCGTCAATTGCATGTTGAACTTGTCCAAGTATTGCTCTGTCGGTTTCACTAGTCCCGTCCGCACTATTTAGTAGCGCATGCAGAATGTCGGTAAACATCTCAGGCTTTATGCTTTCCACTACTGGCTTGGTGTCTGAATTTCTGGCTCCGGGCATAAAAGTACCGAACAAACTTAAATGAATAGGTGTCGGCGCTGTATAAACAGCCATGTAAAGCTGTTCAATAAACAAAAGTAACCGCACAGCAGTTTCCCGGTCGTAAGCGGGGAAGCGCTGCTTTTTCAAAATGGTTTCGCCCTTTTCCCAAGCACACGAATAGATATCCAGCGGATAATTGCTGTAGCTGGTTTCTTCAACGCTACTTGAAAAAACTAATTGGGAGATGAAGGATCCCAGGGCGCGATGTGCGTCAACTTTGCCTGCACATAGCTCGACTAGCGCGTCACTGCCTAATAAAGCCGATGAAGTAAAGGTGATGTACTTGCCTTGAAAGTGTGCTTTTTTAGGTTCTGCGTCATGAGGGCCCATGGCCTGACTTAAAGCCAACGCCCCTTCTTTCCACATGTCAACTTCATCTCTGGCAACGGGGTTATTGGGAATATCCCCTCTAAGCGAAGCAAACTTGATCACTTTTTCACTATAGGAAAGCTGGGTAACATCATCTTTCTCTGGCGAAACGCGCTCTGCAGACGAAAAGATAGCGTCGAGCACCTGGTAGCGCAGCAGCGCATTGGTTTCAAACGGCTCGCTATTTTCAAGTAGCGTAAACGATTGAGACAGATTCACGCCCAGCCGTTGGACGGAAAAATACTCCAGCGGATCTTTGAAAGCTCTCGCAATTTGAATACCTGATAAACGAAACGTTTGCGTTGAAAGCGTATCAGCTGATGGCGCTAGCGTTGCCGAATTACCATCATCGGTAGATTCATTATCTGCTTCGTCGGTATTTAATTTCGTTTTTTGTAACGCGTCAGCTAACCGTAACCACCCTGTTTCGTAGCTCGGCAAGGTTCCCGTAAAGCCTTCTTCACTAAACGGGTGTAGCGGCGCATTAACGCTGTACTTTGATAACTCCAGTGCGTAGCTGTTTTCTAGCATATCCATGAACTCAGCCAATACCAGACTGGGTTGTCGCTCACTATTATTAGTAACGTCGTTTCCTTGGTAGCTTAAATATAAGCTCTCTCTGGTGGAAATAATGGCTTCGAGGAATAAATATCTGTCCTCCAAACGTCGTGAGCGGTCACCAATCTGGCGGCCAGCGCCCGCCATTAAGTCGAGGCCTAGCGGGCTTGATTTTCTGGGGAATTCACTGTCGTTCAGCCCCAAAATGCACACTTTTTTAAACGGAATGCTTCGCATGGGCAGCATTGAACACACCGTAACCTGACCGGTCATAAAGTGGTTACCAGCATCTGGCGACGAGAATCGATTGAGTAGCAGGTCGCGAACCTGACGAAGGGTGAGTTCGTGTTCATAAGCTGCCTCTTCGCACCGTGCAGCAAGATCGGCAGCAACTTTGGCAATAAGATCCCAACTTTGCTGCTGCTCTTGTATCGGCATAAAACACGCATCTCTAAGCGATATTAAGGCTTTAGACCACTGCGCGGCCGTCCTTGGGGCTGTTAATACTTGGGCAAACTCACCCAACAGCGCCACAACGTCAATAAGCTTGCCTAACGTAAGCGCACTCTGTCCTTCAACGTCGGGAATAGTAAGTAAGTCACTCACAATGACTTCACTATCTGGTGCCAGCATACCCATAAGTAACCGGCGAATTCCCCACCACCAGCTGTAAGTGTCGTCTAGATCAACGCCTTCTGAAACGGCCGTTTTATGAGCACTATTAAGACCCCAATGAATATGAGCTTGTTTTAGCCATACCACCATTTGCTCGATATCATCTTGGGATACTGAGAAACGCTTTTGCACTGAATCTAGCTGCAGATAATCCATAATGTCCGACACACCAAAACGGCTATCCGGCAGCTGTAACAGCGCCATAAACGCCGCAATCAACGGCTCTGCATCCATTGGGCTTCTATCTGCAATGGTACAAGGAAGCGTAACCTGCCCCCTGCCAGCCAAAGCCTTTGTGCCTACTCTGTGAAATACAGCATCAACAAATGGCGCGTAGTTTTCGATGGCGGGGCACATCACCAGAATATCAGATGGGGTGCGCGTTTTATCTTGAGATAACCAATGTAGTAAGTGGTCGTGTAATACCTGCACTTCGCGAAGTGCGGAATGGGTACACATGATAGTAACGCTATCGTCTTTTTCTCTTAAATCATGAGCAAGTGGCTTCGGTTGAGCGGCCTGCAAGATATCGTTGTGAATATACTCGAGTAGACCACGAGCATTGTCGCTGCCAGCGTTATCGTTTGTTTCTTCAAAATCCGGTGAATCAAACGCACTAATCTCAAAGGTATCCAGTTCAGTGAGTAAGTTGAATAGCTCTCTGCCCTGTTTACCTAAGTTGCCAAGCAGCGGGTTTGACTGATCTTCTTCCATCCATTTTTTAAGGCCTTCTAACCGCAATAATTTCGCCTGTTCGCTACTGCTTTTCGCTTCACCCCAGTAATTAACGCTGGGGTTTAGGTGAAATATATGAATATCAATGTGCTGCGCGAGGGCGTCAAAAAATGCGATAAGCTGTGGGGCCATAGTATTAATAGCAAACACTATCACACGATCAGGCAACTTGTTCGTTGGCTCGCTTGGTAAATGACCAGCTTCTAACGCTCCTAACGCCTCTAGGGTCATTTGATGCAAACGTGCAGGATGCAGCGGTTGCTCTTTGACCAATATGCGCCAAATTTCGCTTTGCCATATCTCCATGTCATCGAATACAGCGCGTTCGTTCGCTTCCCACTTAAACAACCAGTCTGGGCGGTACAGTAAGTATTGCTCGTACACGTCGGCCAGAGCGGTAGCAAGCTGAAGGCGCTGTAACCCCTGCTCTTGTTCACTTCCCGCATTTTGCCAATACCGGTTAACTTGCTCGAAGGCTTCTGCGCTCATTAGCGAGCCATCTTGGAGAATATTGTCGATACGCCATGTCAGTACTTCACGACGATATGGAGATTGCTTGGGTACTTTGTCCTGTCCAAGTACGGTACGTGCGGTATTCCACATAAAGCGTACTGGTAAAGGGTAATCAATATTCATTGCCACGCCGTGTTCTGTGGCAAGCTGCATGCTGACCCAGTGCTGCATTCCCGGGCTTTCAACCAAGATGGTTTCTGGCGTAAATACGCCCATGGGCTGCTGACGTAAAAGCGTGGTGAGAAGAAAACTTAAGTGTTCTAATTTATTAGAGGGATATAGCGCAAGCAATCGAAAAATCCTTTGTAGAACGTGCTTTTAGATACTGTGCAAAGACTGTACAGGTATCGTCGACCTTATAATTTAGTGTATCGCATTGGGCTCAGTAGTTAAGTTATTTCTCCAAAATTTAGATAAGCAAATGTCTTATGATAATAAAACAAATACTGGGGGCATGGCGAAATCAATACTCGGAGAGTTCTAAGCAAAGTGATAGAGGGATCTGGCGCAGTAAATGAGTACAAAGAAGCGTGTGTGGGCGATTTTCAGACAAAAAAAACCCACACAGACCTCAGGACACGAAAAATCTGTATGGGTAAGGTTTACGGTCTACTCAGTAACAACGTGAATAAGCGTTGCCTGGCACTCATTCACGTTAGCGCTACTGAGCAGCACTGTTAACGATTTATGTTTTGCAGGTTGAATGCCAACTTTTTAAACCTGAAATATCAATAACTTAAACAAAAATAGAAAACATGACCAACAAGACATAGTTTTACCGTGGTGCAAGTGCACCACGAGCAAGCAGACATTAAAGAAAGCGCTTTACTCTCGCTGCCGTAAATTTAGCAGTTTCTCCCGAAGCGTCATTCAAGTACAATTTCGCCTTTACGAAACGCAACACAATTTCACGGTCAGGAGCAACAATGTTAACCGCGCAACAACTCGCCACTATGCTTTCTCTTCAGGATAAAATGAACGCCAAAGTAAACCCAGACTGGCTAAATGCTGGTTACGGATACTTGCGTGCAGCAATGGTAGAGTCAGTTGAAGCAATTGAACATCACGGCTGGAAATGGTGGAAAGCACAGCAAAAAGACTTGCCACAGCTTCAAATGGAATTGGTGGATATCTGGCACTTTGCACTAAGTGCCTGCATTATTGAATATAAAGGCGATATCGCTGAATCTGCAAAAAGTATTGCTTCTGAATTAGCAAGTGGCAAAACGTTAGTAACCTTCGATGGAAAGGACTACGACGCGTCAAATCTGTCGCTTCTTGATAATTTAGAGCTCATGACGGGCCTTTGCGCCGCCAAACGCTTTAGCGTGCCACTATTCATGTTCATCGTAAGCCAGTGTGAAATGTCAGCTGACGAACTTTATCGTCAGTACGTAGGTAAAAATGTGCTCAATTTTTTCCGCCAAGATAACGGCTATAAAGAAGGCACTTACATAAAGGTGTGGGAAGGTCGTGAAGACAACGAGCACCTGGTAGAAGTAATGGATGCCCTAGATTTAACGAAGCCAGAGTTTAGCGACTTAGTGTATGAAGGGTTACGCTCTCGCTACCCTTCTTAAATCGACCATTGCGTTTCATTTGACGCGATGTAGCATCGCTGTAGTGCTTATAGCTCAACACAGTTTCAACGCTTATTGCGTCTCCTTCTGATAACAAAAAGCTCTGTCATAGACAGAGCTTTTTTAATTATTGCCAAAGCAAAAGACTCAACGACGATTTTACGCGTCAACCCAAACTAATTTGTCGCTATAGCTACCTTGGATAATATCAACAAAGCGGTCTTCTAAAACATGACGCTTTACTTTGAGCGTCGGAGTCAGCAAGTCGTTTTCGATGCTCCATTCGTTTTTCATAATGACGACGCGGTCCATAACTTGATGGCTTTCCAGTTTTGCGTTGATAGCTTCGAATGTTTTCTTAAGGCTTGCTTCAATGCCCGCTTTGTCTTTTTTCTGCGCTTCTTCACTAAGCACTAGCAAAGCCACAGGTTGAGGCAAATTAGTCCCCGTTACACACACTTGCTCAACAATAGGGTTTTCCATGAATTTTGCTTCAATCGGCGCTGGCGTAACATACTTACCCTTCGCGGTTTTAAAGATGTCTTTTAAACGACCAGTAATTTTAACGTAGCCATCAGCATCAATGACCCCTTTATCGCCAGTGCGCAGATAACCATCCTCAGTAAAGACTTCAGCCGTTTTTTGTGGTTCCAAGTAGTATTCCAGCATATTGCACGGCGACTTAACTTGAATCTCACCTTCTTCTGACGTGCGAATGTCTACGCCGTCGTATGGCTTGCCGATACAGCCGATTTTATCATGACGGAAAGGTACACTGCCGGTGCCATAAGCACTGTTCTCGGTCATTCCCCATCCCTCAGAAATGTAGATACCAATTTTCGCGAACCATTCAATGACTGCTGGTGCAAGTGGCGCCGAACCGCTTGCCCACAAACGTGCGTTATTAATGCCCAAGCCATCGCGAATTTTTTTCGCAACAATTTTGTTCAAAATTGGAATTTTAAGCAGCGTATCCAGTTTCTTCTGCGGCATTTTCGCTAACACGCCCATCTGAAACTTTGTCCATAAACGCGGTACCGAAATAAATAGCGTTGGCTGACAGTGACCTACATCCCGTTGGAAGGTAGTTAAATCTTCTACAAAGTGAATTTTGCCACCACTGTAGTAGCTTGAAAGCTCGACCAATACACGCTCTGTAATATGCGCAAGTGGTAAGTAGCTCATTGTGCGATCGTTTTGGTTAATACCCAATTGATCGAGCGAGCGACGCGCTGCCCAACAAGCCGTATTGTAACTGTGCACCACCCCTTTAGGCTGACCGGTACTGCCAGACGTATAAATGATTGTCATCAAATCATCCATATCAGGTACAGGCGAGTCTGTTATGGGCGCGATATCCATAAACGCTTTCCACTGTTGCTTAGTAGCAATGTTTGGATAAGGAAAGGCAACCGTTAAATATTCTGAAGGAATAGAGGCAACTTGTTCCGCAGTATTATCTAGTTTTCCAACGAACAATAGCTGTACGTCAGCATGTTTCAATACATACTGGACTGTGTCTGGACCGGCTGTTGAGAAAATAGGTACCGACACGTGACCTGCCATCATAATGCCCAGATCAGCGATAAACCACTCAGCACAGTTTTTTGAAAAGATACCTATACGGCTGCCTTGCGGGAAATCGAATTCACGTAAACGTGCTGCCACTTTTCTGGCTTGTTCGGCGACTTGCTTCCATGTGTAGTCGTGGTATTCACCGTTAATAGGCTGCGTAAGAAATACGTCGTTCCCACGGCTCTGTTCCCAGTGGTACAACATACTTAATGGCGATGTTATTACTTCCGTGGTATTTGCGTTTGCTGTCATGTCTAGCGGCATAAGTCACTCATATGTTGTTATAATGTAGCTCATTTTTACAATGATTTCACAGACTTCTAATAAGCCCTATTTTTTATTGAAAAACAAGCTTTTTAAACAAGCGTTTACATTCTATGCGACGAATAACAAGGCTTTAGAGGCTAAATTTAGTTTTCTTATAGATTTGGCTTTTGAATCTTTATGGTCTTATCTGTTAGAAAAACGCGGTAAATATCGACGTTTTACCACGCTTTAAATAACAGCGGTACAACTTCCTCGGCGGTACAAGGCTTGGCGTAGAAATAGCCTTGGTGGAAATAACACGCTTTTCCAATCAATTCTTCTGCTTGCGCTTTTGTTTCAACGCCTTCCGCAACACAACTCATATTCAAGTTATTCGCTAACGTAATGGTTGTTGTTACCAGCGCTTCGTTTGCATTACCCGGCGCCATTTCGTTAACGAAGCTCTTGTCGATTTTTAATACCGACAACGGATAACGCTTTAAATAGCTTAAAGACGAGTAACCTGTACCAAAATCGTCAAGGGCTAATACAAAACCTTCTTTCACAAACCGATTAATCTGTCTTAACGCATTGTCACTGTCATCCATCAATACGCCTTCGGTAATCTCGAATCGAAACGCTTCTTTGGGTAGATTGAACTCATCAAGCAGGGTTAGCACACCGGTTAAGTCGAATTCGGTTTTGAAGTGAAGTGCAGATAGATTAATAGAGACAAACCCCGTGAAGCCTTGGCTGTACCAGGACGACAAGTCCTCTGCCGCTCTTCGCATTGCCTGTCGTGTAACTTCTATTATGTACTTCAATTCTTCAAGTACCGGAATGAACTGATCGGGGAAAAGAGGCTCGTTATCCAGTTTTCCTCGCAGCAGTAACTCAACCCCAATAGTGGTATTGGTTCTGGCATCTATAATTGGCTGGTAGTGATTGAAGAAGCAGTCATCTGAATAGGCTCGTTTTACTTTATTTTCAAGCTGTAAACGCGTTTTGGCACGTTCATTCATGTCTGTCGTAAAGTAGGTAAAGCCGCTTAATGCGTCCTTCTTCGCCGTATACATAGCCACATCAGCCTGCTTGATAAGCTCAGCAGGCTCAGAGGCGTCTTCGGGATAAAACGCCACACCAATACTGCACGAAACACGAAGCACTTCCTCTGCTAACGATATAGGCGTTTCTACTGATTCAATGATTTGTGCCACGAATGAGCTCAAGTCGTCATTGGCATTAACTTCCTCAATAACAATAACGAATTCATCGCCGCCTAATCGCGCAACGGTGCCCGACTCAGCCACAAGGTTTCGCATTCGGTTGGCTACAATGCGCAGCAGTTTGTCACCGTAGTCATGCCCAAGTGAGTCGTTAATACCTTTAAATCTATCCAAGTCAACAAACATCACCGCCACACGATGCTCATGATGACGGGCAAGCCCAATAGCATGCTCCAGTCTGTCTAGCAGCAATGTTCTGTTGACCAAGCCTGTTAAGCCATCGTAGGTCGCGATTTTCAGAAGTTTGCGCTCAGCATTTTTTTGTTCTGTGATGTCGGAAATAACAATTAGGTAATGCTCTGCAGTATTACTTTCGCCACTTACCGCTGTTATATCAATAAGCACGTCGTAGCGCTTGCCATCAGCACCATCGATCACGGCCTCGTCTTTCCAAAAATCCCCTCCCTGCATTTCCGGTAATTTGCCAGAAAGGTGTCTATTCAACGTTGGGTAACGCAAATAAAGTCGTGCCAACTGCTTGGGTAACGGCTCTTTATTATTAAAGCCGAACACGTGTTCAAAAGCTGGGTTCGCGGCAACTAAACGCTTTTCTTTATCAAAAATTAAAACCCAGTCTCGAGTTTGTCTAAAAGCGTCACTGAATAGCGTTACCTGCTGCTGAGCTTTTTGTAGTCTAAACAGTTGGCGTTGACGGGAGAGTAAATATGCTACGAATAAACTTACGATGAGCGCTGCGTAAATAGTATATGCAAGCGGTGAACGCAGAGGCGCATGTGGCATATAAAGCGTAATTTCAGCCGGTAGCACGTTATAGTCGAAACTACCTGGCGTGGGGGCAACAGAAAAAACGTAGTCTCCCGGTTCTATGTTGGTAAAGGTTATTTTTGCATCGTCAGTCACGCCTTCTGTAACGACGCGATCACCGTTCAACAGCTTGTAGTAGTACTTTACTTTTCCTATGCCTGACATCGCTAATGACGAAAAATGGATTGTTAACCCATAATCTTCGTAATCGAGATCGAAATGATGTCCACTTAGGTTTTTAAGCGGCTGATTAAGCACCCTATTGTCTACGGCAACTTCCGTTATAGCAGTTTGCTTACTGAGCAAACTTCTTCCAACTTCCAAGCTTTCCAATTGCGATGCAGAGAAAACCACAGCGCCGCTCGTCGAACCGTAAGCCAGTCGACCGTCCTTAAGCTTAAGCGAAGCCCCCTGGTTAAACTCAGAAACACTTAGCTCTCGTCCGTAGATAAAGTTCTTAATTTGGCCGGTAGACGGATCGTAATTGTGTAACCCTTTGTGCGAACTAAACCAGATATTGCCTGCTTCGTCTTTTTGCAGCCCGTAAACAATGTTTGATAATAAAATATTCGATTCGTTTAGGTTGTACAACGGCTCAAACGTGTCTGCGTCTATACCAACCAACCCTACGCCACTGTATGCAAGCCACAGCACCCCCATATCGTCGATAACCCACGACGATATAGAGCGATCTCGGCCACGCTGTAGCTCTGAGAATCGATAGACCAATTCATGCTGAAACGTCTCTGGGTCGATTAACCACAAACCACCTTCGGTAGCAAAAAATAATCGATCATTGTGGTAATGAGACTGCCCCAAAAAACCCAATGAAAAATTTATGTCAAAAACACGAGGGTCCAGCTCTAAAGAGGAAATTTCTTTTTCGTCCACGTCATACTTTACAAAACCTTCGTTGCCAATAAAGTACAAATCCCCTTTATCTGAAAGCATCATTCCCGTGCCATACGCATCAAATATGGTGTCATCGCCACCTTTTAATACCTCTGGCCGGTTAGCCTCCCCTGTTTCCATATCAAACAACCGTATTCCGTTGTACGTATTGAGAAACAATTCGCCACTTTGGGTTGGAACAATTTTGTCTACGGCTCCTTCACCAATAATCGCTCTTTCACTTTTTGAATACAGATACTTCTCAGACTTTTTTGTCGTGAAATCATAGTGATTAAGCCCATTTTCTGTACCTATCCAAATTTTATTAGGCTCAGTCTCGGCAAACGACCACACCACATGGCTAGTCAAAACACTAGCCTCACCTGCTCGTTCATTCTGGATGGCAAAAATATCCGCACTTTTCACACCGAAATACAGCGCGCCAGCATAGACTGAACTTAACCAGAGGTTGTCAGATTCATCTTTGGCAATGGCGATAATTTTTTTGTTTGAAATTTCGGTGAAACCGTTATGCGGTTCTAAGATGTGTTCGTATTCCCAACCACCTGCTTTTTTACTCAGCTGATATAGCCCTTTATTAGTGCCCATCCAAAAAGCGTTGTCTTTGTACTGAACCAACGTCCACACGTTTCTGTCGGATACGACCTGTGTAAAGACATGTTCTTTTTCGCCTTGTACCTGCTTGAGAAAATCTTGTTTCTGAGCAACAAATACGCCCAAAACCGTTGAAATCCACACCCTATCCTTATCGTCTAAAAGTAGAAACTTTGCATTGCCGTTATCGAGGTTTTCGGGAATATCCCCCAGGTAATCAAGTCGACGTAAAGGCTGTTCTAAATTGTTGATATTTTTGACGTACACCCCCGATGTAGTGGCTACCAGTAAGGTGTCTTCAACGGTGATTGCCGCCCGGATGCTTTGGCTGTTACCCAACAGCGGCTCAGGGAGCTTTGCTATTCGCTCAAGGGTTTTAGTTTGCGTGTTAAATTTATGCACTTCTTCTGTCAGTGCAATGATAAGGTGCGTGTCATCTTGCCAATGAAAGGTTTCCGCATGTTGCACAAAACCTTCAAAGTCGTGGTAGTACGTTGGCTCTAATTGCACCACATCCTGAGTGGCTAAATCGAGATAATAAACTCCTCTGCCGTACACGCTAAACCACAACGCTTCAGTACCTTGAAGGGCAAGTCGATAAATGGATGAGTCTATAAGAGAATTGTCTGGACCTGCTACTCGTTTAGTTCTTACTCCATCCCAACGAACCAAACCACCTTCTGTGGCTATCCACACAAAGCCATCTTCGTTTATAACAATGTCGTTGACGATATCTTGCGGAAGGCCATTTTTGGTCGATAAAGACTGAAAGACGGGATTAGATAGTCGCGGTGAGGCCACCGCTTGTAGGCTTACAACTAAAACCAGCAGTAAAAGATAGTTGAAATATCTCATCAAAAATGGGTCGCACGTTTTAAATTTTTATTATAAACCCAAGTGTAACAGAATGTTTTAAACTTGGGCAGCTTCTAAAATGAGGTTTTTATAAACGTGAAGGAAACATCTATCGCATTGATAAATAAATATTAATTTTTCTAAAGCGTACAATATGAACAAAAGCAAAAGGCGCGTCCGACTAAATACACTTAGGGCTATTTCGATATTTTTATTTTACTCTTGCTGTACAGGAATGCGACCAACTGGAACAACCTGTCTGCGAATGCTTGGCTGTGGCGCTAGCCTGTACAAATCACCGTTCTGCCCTACATAGGTCTTTTTAATACCGCACGCTTTAGCAATATTTGCATGTGCTTGAAGGTGTTGATGCTCGCCGTGAACCGGAATAGCTATGGTAGGTTTTACCCAATGATACATGAGCTTTAATTCTTCTTCACAGGGGTGACCGCTGGCATGAATTGGCAGCGTGCTATCTTCACTGTGAATAACCGTTACTCCCTTTTCCTGCAGCGCTTTACTTAGTCGGCCTACACTTTCTTCATTTCCAGGAATAACTATCGAAGAAAATAGCACAGTATCCCCTTTGTCTAAACTAAGGTGAGGGTGAGTGTCTTTTGCAAAACGCGCCAGCGCGGTATTTTTCTCGCCCTGGCTGCCTGTCGCTACGGCTAAAACTTCATGGGGGGGAAGATAACCTAAATGTTGGGGATCGGTCACAGGTAAATCGTCTGGCCAAATGCCCTGTTGCTTGGCAATGCCGTACATGTTCATTAACGAACGACCGTACAGCGCCATGTAGCGCTTAGTTTTCTTCGCGACTTTAGCCAGCGAAATTAGCCGTGCTATATTGCTACCAAAGCATCCTACCACCGCTCTCCCCTTTAACGGCGCGATAGTGCTTAATAGGCCGTCGTAACAATTTCTCTCTGAAATTGAAAAGCCCGGTTTTGTTGCATTGGTAGAGTCTCCAACCATGGCAAGAATATTCTCACTGCCTAGTCGCTTGTAAAGGCTAACGTCAAAAGGTAAACCTGTTATGGGGTTGGCATCAATTTTCCAGTCTGCTGTATGCAATACTGTGCCTACTGGTGTATTGATTTTTAGTGCGAAGGGTTCTGGAAGCGAATGAGTAATGGCTAGCCAGTTAACGCTAAAAGGCCCAATTTGCTTGGTATCGCCTGCATCGACTTCAATAATGGCAATACGGTTAGCCAATTTGCTCCTTGCAAGCTTTCGCCTTAACACTTCGGCGGTAAAAGACGTAGTATAAATTGGCTTTTGGAAACGTTCCCAAAGGTAAGGAATTGCGCCTACATGATCTTCATGGGCGTGGGTAATGACAATGCCAGCCAGTGCTTCTTTTTGTTTAGCAATAAATGAAGGGTTCGGAGCCACAACGCGATGCGTAGTGGCTTTGAACGTATTCTGGTTAGACGCTTGGCTGACGCCTTTGTAGGCAGGTACGAGAGACTCATCAAAAGAAACCCCACAGTCAACCATTAACCATTGACCATCGTGACCATACAAATTGAGGTTCATCCCAATTTCGCCCGTTCCGCCTAACGGAAGAAACCACAAATCATCAGCAGATGGGTGCAACAAAACGGCTATTACCTTTTCTCAGAGCATTGAATATTAGTTTGACGTTTAAATCTATGAGCGCAGAGCCATCATTCGTGCAATTCAGCATTAAGTTGGTCTATCACTTCGGCCCACGCAGCGTCTTCAACAATGGCATCTTTCAAAAATGCAGACTGACTTTCATTCCAATAAGGCGCTTCATGAAGATGTTGGCTCTTATTCAGCCCTCGATGTGTTTCAAAAAATTCAGCAATTTCTTCGTCTGAACTTCCTAAACCTAGTTGGCTGAATAGACTATTCATTGTGGGTTGCTCAGTAAACATAACGCCTCCTTGGGTTATCAATTAAGGGCACAATAAACGCCAGATACGTTGTACCCAACTAACTTTTTTATGCCCCATTTGCTTACTGGATAATTACCCTTTGTCTTCCCCTTGAGATCACATCTTAAAGGTAGTCAGCGAACTCTTCTGGCGTAATCACCTCTCCTTCTTCAGCAGGTACAGGACATACAATGACCATTAATTCATCTTGCGTCATGCCCGGCACCCACTTAGTCAAAAACTCTTCGGTGCTTAATTCCATCGCTTCACAGTGTGCCCAGTCTTCGGTTGCCCACAACAGTGCTAACTCAGCATCAGGCCAAACCGGAACACCATCTTCTTCATCAGTAGTTAGCATTACGCAGCCGTGCTCATCTTTAAGAATGAAGAGTTTCTCTTCCGCTTTAATTGTTGCAAGGCTTGCTTCTAGTCGTTGAAATGCGTTTTTTTCCAATAAAGGATGTAATTGTGACATAAGTTTCTCTCTTTAATTCTGCGATTCACATGCCTTTAAATTAGGCACCGTGGGTAAATTTATTGGCAGCGGTTAACACGCTTTAGACACGCTTTCTATTATCTCTGCTAGACCCACTCGTCTGACTTGCTTCATGCTGTGCACATACACCTTAAACGATACGTTTTCTAACGTTTCAATTCTGGTCACTATCACACTACCGGGTAACTGACTCTCAACGTTGGTCGGTAATACGGCAATACCACCTTCGCTCTGTAAATTGTTGAGCGCAAGATTCAACGAATTGGTTCTTAACTTTGCATCGCGAAGTTGAGGGTAAGCAGTAAGCAACCAGTCTCTTGCCTTAGTTCCCCAATCAATAGCCACAAAATCTGCTGCATCAATAGTCTCAGACGCTTGTCCAATTCTATATAGCGCCAAATCCTGCTCTAGCAATACATCACTGTTTACTTCTTCAGATTTCAACGGTTCAGTGGAGAATGATAAGTCTGTCACCCTTTCGTGCAATTGTCGCGAAAGGGTATCTAACGTAAGAACTTCAGCCTTTACTGACCAATCGGGAAACGAGTTGTGTAGGTGACTGAGCATCTGAGGCAATAACAGCTCGCTCGCCAGCTGTGTTGCGCCGCAAACAACATATTCAGAGGATTGAATTTGGAGCTCTTGTTTTGCTTCGTTTAGCGTTGCGCATAATTGCCTAGCGTAAGGCAGAAGTTTCTCACCAGATTGAGTGAGCTGTATACTGTTGCGTTGCCTAATAAAAAGCGTGGTATGAAAATACTCTTCAAGTAGCTTTATGCGCGCACTGACTGCAGATTGAGTAAGGTAAAGGTTTTCAGCCGCTTTACCAAAGTGACGAGTTTTTGCCACCTCTATAAAGGTGGTGAGAAAGCGTATATCCATGCTTATTGTACAACCGAATCAAAGTGGGTCTAAATTGACACAGATAATACGGCAAGTAAACACAAAAGCACAGAAGCGCACCGCTATAAACGGTACGCTTTATTAAAATTTCACCAACTCGCTGAATTAATACTCTTCTTGGTGCAGGCGACGCTGTTTGTCACGGCGTTGCAGGTCACGCTTCTGCTTTTCCTTTACAGTACTTTGACGTTTGGAATTTGGCTTTTTAGCGTGAAAATCTTCCTCTTCTACCGAGTCCCATTCATCACGCTGGTAACGATAGTCTTTACTCATTGACTTCTCTGGGTTGTTAACACACCTCAATTATTATCTTAAGCGACAAAATAGAAAACGAATTTTAATCATCGTAGCGACAAGAATTTTTGATTATTCCCATCAGTGATTTTCATAGACTTTTAACGTCCAACTCATTTACGCTCGTGTAATAGCGACGCCCGTTGCAGGGCCAATAAATAAAAACTTACATTTTACTTTAATTTCAAAAACTTAGGCATATCACGCTTGAGGTTATCCCCTCGCACTTTCTGTATACTTTTCAAACGCAATCTTAAATTTAGTGTTAGATTTTATACCGTTAAAAATTTTTTATTGATAAGAGAAAAATCTTTTGTTTTATCTTCGTTTTTAATTATCTTAAAAGTGCGCTGAACAAAACATTACGTTGGGTACAACATGAAAAGTTTAGCTATTCGACAATCTGCAAAACCTTATATTGACCGTCAGAAGTTTCCATACGGTTTTCGTAAATCAGGTGACTTCAGTATTACTGAAGCCGATCTTCTAACCCACTACGGCAAAACACTGCTAGGACTTGAAAGTGGCGAATTGTCGCCTGAAAGTGATGATGAGAGACATTTCGTCGAATTCGTTACAGGTAAAGTTGAAGCTAGCAATAACCTAGAAAAAGCCTGGGCGAAATACGTCAGATTAGCAAGGGGCAAAAAGCACTTCTACACCCTTCACAGCAGTGCGAGTAACCAGTCAGACTATGATGAAGATTACTCTGATGAAGAATTCGATGTAGCATAATGCTACAGCATTACTAAAAAGCTCGCTCCGGCGAGCTTTTTTGTTATTGAACAAATGATCTCAATCAACTTCAGACAAGAACAAAATGAAGAAACATTAAGGACTGTCTACACTTAGTAGTAATACAGAGTGATGTGCAGTGAATCATGCATTTCATTCTGAAAAACGAGCCCATGCAAAGGAGGCGCAACGATGATCATCAGTTCAAAACAGCTTACTCACTTTTCTATTCATGCCCTTGATGACAAAGTGGGCGGCATCCGCGATATCCTTTTCGACGACGAAACTTTCACTGTTCGCTACTTGGTCGCAGATACCAATACTTGGCTACCGCTTAGCCGTAAAGTGGTGATATCACCTATATCTGTCAAACAGTTAGATGAAGATAGTGAGTCTGTTCATATCAATATGACAGTTGATACATTAAAAAACAGCCCCTCTATTGACGAACATAAGCCTGTGTCACGTGAATACGAAGAAAATCTCTTCAAATATTTTGGTTACGGATACTATTGGATTGGACCAGGAGCTTGGGGGGAGTTCGCACATCCAAATGAACTGGTCGAATTACAGCGCGCTGAAGAGTCTGAAACTGAAAACCCGAAAAAGAGCACCAACCACCTAAGAGCAGTGGGCGAAGTTGGTGGATATGAAGTTGCTACAACCACTGATAACGTTGGCCACATCAGTAACTTCGTCATTGACACCGAGAGCTGGAAGATAATCATGCTAGTGGTAGATACCAACAACTGGCTTCCGGGTGGCAAACATCTCGCACTTCTACCTAGCGATATCGAAAGTATCGACTGGGCGGCGCACAGCGTAGTAGTCAATTTAAGTCACGACGAATTGGTTGATAGACCTGAAGTGGAAAGTGAAAAAATATCTGAAGAAGGCTATGTGCCTATGCTTTGCGAGCAACTGAATAAAAACGGAAATTAATAACCGAAGAATGTCACTGTTGGCGATTTTTAGTTAGGAACTTTACAATGTCCGTTGTTGAAGGCGGACATTGTAGCTTAGGATACAAAAAGAAGATTACTCGCAGAAAAATTCGTACATCAAAGCAATCAAACGCTTGACGCGCTCGTCTGCTAAGCGGTAGTAAATAGTTTGACCTTCCCTTCTTGTGGCCACCATTTTTGATTCTCGCAATAAAGCAAGATGCTGAGAAATCACTGGCTGCGAGACGCTAACAACTTCGAGAAGTTCGGTTACCGATTTTTCCTCTTTCAGCAACGAACAAAGCACCATAAGGCGTGTTTTATTCGCGAATTGCTTTAGGAAGATCTCGGCTTCCGCAGCGTGTTCCATTATATCATCTGAACCTATTACCATATCCTCGGACATAAGCACTCTCTATCTGTAAAGTATTTCGGCACCAATTTAGCCATTTACTATACTAAAGTATAAGACATTTTGCCGACCTGCCAATTTATGCGACGAATCCCTGTATTTTACATTGTTTTATTACGCTGACATCAATATATTAGATTTTACTTATTTTAACCAAGTTTAGGCAAAAAGGAAAAGTATGCTTATAGATATGAAGACTCGAATAGAAAACATAGACGATAACTTACGCACTGTATCTGCGGAGCAAGCGGCCAGTGAGTGCCGAAACAATAGCGGTATACTGATTGATGTACGGGAGAGTGCCGAAGTTGCCAATCAGCCCGTACCTTCTGCGCTTCACATACCACGCGGCGTGCTCGAAATGAAGGCACTGGAACAGTTTAAAGATGCTTCAGCGCCACTTTATATTCACTGTGCGTCGGGCATTCGAGCAAAACTAGCAGCAGAGCAACTTATAAAAATGGGCTATGAGAACGTTTCGGTTGTGACATGCCCTGTACCCACGATAAACCAAGCAAACCGAAAATGACTTCTTAACCACGTGTATGCTATAAGTATCGTTAATTAAGAGTTTTAAGGCGCTGTATGCTGAAATCTACGTTAGAACAATGGCGAATGTTCAAAGCCGTCGTCGATGCAGGCGGCTTTAATCAAGCTGCTGCTGAAGTTCACAAAAGTCAATCGAGCGTTCACCACGCGGTTCAAAAGCTTGAAAACGCCATTGGTGTGTCGTTGTTTGAGAATATTGGACGTAAAGTCCAGCTTTCGCCGAAAGGCGAACTTATGTATCGCCGTGCCTCTTTTTTGCTGAGCGAAGCACACAAGCTCGAGGCCGTTGCCAATAGCCTTCAATCTGGCACAGAAACAACTTTACGCATAGCGGTGGATATTATTTTTCCGTCTGAATTGCTTTATAACGTGCTAGCGAAAGTTTCTGCTGAGTTTCCGCTGCTTCGTATCGAGATAGAAGAAACTGTGCTCAGTGGCGCAAATTCACTTTTGAGCAATGGTAAAGTTGATTTAGGCATCTCTCCTTTCGTATTTCCAAATGGTTTTAGCGAAGACTTGTGCGAAATTGAGTTTGCAGCTGTCGCTCACGCCGACCATCCACTACACCAATTAGATAGAACGCTCACACTGGAAGACTTAAAAGCGCATCGTCAAATTGTGGTAAGGGATTCATCCGCGGAACGTAAAGCTGATGTGGGCTGGTTAGGTGCAGAGCAACGCTGGACCGTAAGCCACGTTAGAACGTCATTAGATGTTATTGCTCAGGGGTTGGGTTTTGCGTGGCTGCCTATAGCAATAATTAAAGATGAGCTTGAAGACGGTACACTCGTTCCCCTTCCCCTGGATAATAATGCAGCATTGCGTAAGGCGCTCCTTTATCTGTCTTTTGAAGACGGCGATACGTTGGGGCCAGCTGCCCGTGCTTTTATTGGTGAGCTACGATATCAAACAATGAACCTTCCATCGTCAGATTTTATGCTCGATTCGTGTACTGAGTAGTTTGACCATCAGCTTAGAGCGACTGCAAGGCGTTCAAATCCAAGTATAAAGCCAAATAGCGATAATGAAACACCAACTAACGCCACAGCACCATCGTCTGTGGCCATGCCTATTGCCATAATAAAAACAGCAAAAGCGGGAATAAGGCCCATAAAGGGAATAAGCTCCAGAGGAATCATTACAAGTCCGCAACCTGCACAACATAATGCGATGAGTGATCTGAACACAGGCTGGCGCATGAAAAAACACCGAGGAACTAAAAAGCGGTCTACGCGTACTGCATACGGTTTAACCTTTTCGACAATGTAGCGAAGCTGAACGGCGTCACAGTTTAGTTGCATCACTTTTTGCGGTAACCAAGGATGCCTACGACCGAGTAAAATTTGCAACGCGATGAGTAAAATTGTCCCACCCGCTAAAGATGGGATCCCAGGGATGGCCCCAATCGGTGTGCAAGCGATAAAAGATGGCAGCGCCAACATTGGTCCAAAGCCTCTTTTCTCCATCACATCCCAAAACTCAGCAAACTCGAACGTATCTTGTCTTGCTCGCGGCTGCATTTTCCCCAACAACTCGTACAAGGTCATTGATCTTACAGCTGTTTTTCCCCACATCTTCAATTCCTTTGATATCACCTTACCAGCGAACGTCGCATTAATCAGACGGGCTCCTCGCCTAATTAATATACATTTCTTGCACCTACTCGATTTGCCATAGTGAGATTGCAAGTAACCTTAGACAGGCAAATCGTGCGAAAAATATGCCATCGATTGCATGTGACGGTGTGTTGAAGACAGGAATACTTTTTGCAAATGCCCCTGATAAGTAGAATAAAATCACCTAATAAAACAAAGACAGATATAGACATTCTGTACTTTAGTGCGATGTGTACCGCTGATCGCAAAGAGTTGATAAATTAGAAGAACTAGCGCAACCGACTATCCCTGGCATCTAGGCAAATGTTCAAGATTTCCGGGTTGCTTGAAGCGCTTAGATATTTTCCGATGCGCTTACGCTTTATCAATTTAAACCAGCGTATAAATAAACTTTAAATATGCGCTTTAGCATTCAGTTGTTAGTAGCGTATGATAAAACTATAACATTGATTCTATTCCATATTTTTTCTGGATAGGAAACGAAAGAAGAGAGGGACATCCACGTGCTTACCGTACTTTTAGTTGATGACGACGCCGAGTTCACAGAAGTAGCTTGTACTATCATCGAATTTCTTGGCCACGAAGTACTTACCGCTGCCACACTCAAAGAAGCCCGCGACTGGTTAGAGAAAGAAACCTTTGACCATGTACTGCTTGATTTCATGCTACCCGATGGAAGCGGCGCGCACTTGTTCAATGAATTAGATGCACTTCCTAAGCGCCCTCGCGTTACTTTGATAACGGGTCACCCTTCTGTGAAAAGCGTGATAAAGGGTCTGTGTGGCCCCACGGTCGACTACCTTGTTAAGCCAATTCAACGGGAGGAAATAGAGGCCGTATTAAGTCAAAAGCCAAAAGAAAAAGCACCTGCACAAGAAAAAATAGAGAAACATTTTGACTTGCTGATTGGTGAATCACCAATTATGAAAGAGCTCTACAAGCTGATTTCTAGAGTGAGTAAAACCAGCGCTAACGTAATGCTGCTTGGTGAAAGCGGTGTAGGTAAAGAAGTGGTGGCTGCCGCAATTCATCGTGCTTCAGAAAGTGAAGGTCCCTATATTGCAACCAACTGTGGTGCATTCTCAAAAGAACTAATAGGTAGCGAACTTTTCGGTCACGAAAAAGGAGCATTTACCGGCGCTGTAGGACGTAAAGAAGGTGTTTTCGAACAAGCTGAGGGCGGCACGCTCTTTTTGGACGAAATCACAGAAATGCCCATTGATATGCAGCCCAACTTACTCCGCGTTTTAGAAAACAAGGTTGTTATTCGTGTGGGCGGAACGAAGACCATCCCGGTGAGCTGCCGCGTTGTATCTGCCACGAACCGAACAATGGAAGAGATTGCGCAAAGCAAAGTACTGCGCGAAGACATCTACTTCAGACTTGCGGTGTTCCCAATCACCATTCCTCCGCTACGTGAAAGAAAGGAAGATATTCCATTACTAGCAAAAACCTTTATTGCTGAATTCAATAAAGATAATGGCTCGCAATTTAAGTGGGAAGATAGTCAACTCGATACGTTACAAGCCTACGACTGGCCCGGTAACGTGCGTGAACTAAGACACTTTGTGCATCGCGCTGCCATTATGAGCGACCCTGAAAAGAGTGAGATTGAATTACCAAAAACCATTGAGTCACCATTTGCTCAAAAACAGAGTACGACACCGGCACTTCAAGCCGGTAGAACCATTGAAGACGTGGAAAAAGAGCTAATTTATGCCACGTTGGAAAAAGTGAATGGCAATAAGACCACCGCAGCAGAAATGCTGGGAATTAGTACGAAAACGCTTTACAACCGTCTTCATGCATATGGTGACTTAAGTAAAGACGACTAAGTAAGAGGTATTCGGCATGACTAGCGAAGAATTTTCTCGACTAAGTGTTTATGTGCATGATGCACGCAAACCATTAAACAGAATATCAATGCAAGCTGAGCTAGTAAAAATGGCATTAAACGGTGACGTTCCACCTGAAAAGGCATTGGTGGCGTTGGATAAAATAATAAGCAGTGCTAAAGACTGCAGCCATACTCTTGCTGAAATGACATCAGAGTTAAGTGGCAATGTTTCGGATTAAGTAAATGATTACTAAAGTATTGTCTTCACTATACAGTTGGATAATTTTAGTTGTTCTGGTCATTATTGTAATAACTGCTAATTCATTTTACGTAGTTAGTACATTGAATGACCTTTCTGCTCTGGAAGCGCGGCTGTTCACTACGAACCGTGTTATCAATGCAGTTAACCGCCTTCACGTTGCTGTACTTCGCGTGGAGTCTGGTCAGCGCGGCTATATGCTAACTGGCGATGAAGAATATCTTACCGACTACACCGAAACGTTAAGCGTAATCGGCGAATTAATGGATGAGGTAGAAGTAAGCTCCTTCTCTTCAGATATTAACGACCAGTCCATCCGCATCGAAGAACTTTTGTCTTTAACCAAAGCAAAAATCAATGAAGTCATTGAAGTAGTTGAGCTGTATAAAGAAGGGAAAGAGCAACAAGCTGTCATTTTAGTGAATAGCGATAAGGGTATAAAACTCTACAAACAGTTTGAAACCTTATTTAGAGAAATCGACGGTTCAGAACGAGATATGCAAGGCACGCATTTAGCCAACTTAATGAGCCTAAGAAGGGACTCCGTTAATACGCTGATCATTTCCTCTGCAACGACTCTGCTACTGATTATTACGGTATTTTTATTGCTCAAAATAAATTCCCGTGAGCATGAGAAATACCAAGCTGATCTAGAGTCTGTTAACGAAGATCTAGAATCTCGGATAGCAGATAGAACGCAAGAGTTAAGTGTTTATTCAGACGAATTAGCACGAAGTAATAGAGAGTTGGAAGATTTTGCCTTTGTGGCGTCACACGATCTTCAAGAACCATTAAGAAAAATTCGGGCATTTGGTAACCGCTTAGAATCGGGCTACAACGACGTGATAGACGAACGAGGCAAAGATTATCTTGCGCGCATGCTCAATGCAGCAGAGCGGATGTCCATGCTTATTTCAGACCTTCTCGCCTTTTCTCGCGTTTCCACACGAGGTAAAGAGTTTGACGACGTTAATCTAGACACCGTAGTGGATAGCATCATGGGCGATTTGGAAATCGCTATCGATGAAAAGTCTGCGCAAATACATGTTAGCGATATGCCGACTATTCGCGGTGACAAATCGCAATTAGAGCAGCTGTTTTTAAACTTAGTGTCTAACGCACTGAAATTTCAGAGCGAGGGCGTGAGGCCAGAAGTAACGATATCTGCAAGGGACGCGACGGAAGAAGAAACGAAAGACATTCTGCTTGCTGAAGAATATGACTGGACAAAAATCACCGTATCAGACAACGGTATAGGGTTCGAGCAATCGTTTGCTGAAAAAATATTTGCCCCTTTCCAACGCCTTCACGGTAGAAGTGAATACAAAGGTACGGGGATTGGGCTTGCCGTTTGTCGTCGTATTGTAGAACGGCACAACGGTCAAATAACCGCAGTTAGTTCTCCCGGAAAAGGGGCAACGTTCTCGATAATAATACCCAAAAATAGTGAACCGTTTGGTTCTAGCAACAATAATGGAGAAGCACACAATGACGCGTAAACAAACTCAGCCTATCAATATACTTATGGCGGACGATGACGAAGACGACCGCCTACTTACGGTTGACGCGCTCAAAGAGAGCCGCGTTCTAAACAATCTGTTTTGTGTTGAAGATGGCGTTGAATTATTAGAGTTTCTTCGACATGAAGGTAAATATACAGATCCTGCATCGGCACCGCGACCTAGTCTTATTTTACTGGATTTAAATATGCCAAGAAAAGACGGTAGAGAGGCGCTGCAAGAACTGAAAAACGACCCCAAGCTTCGCAGTATCCCAGTGGTAATTCTCACCACCTCTAAAGAAGAGGAAGATATGCTTCGCGGTTATGATCTAGGTTGCGCATCTTACATTACAAAACCAGTGAACTTTGAAGGATTGGTTGAACTAATGCGCGCGCTCGGACGTTACTGGATAGAGTTCGTAGAATTACCACACGAGTAAACAAATAAGGGTTAGTTGAATTTTTGACAACCCAAACATGTTACTCAATAAAATTTCAAAAATACCGCATCGGTAAACGAGGTACTAGATGTCAGAGGTAATAAAAATTTTATTGGTAGAGGATGATGAAGATGATTACTTCTTAACCTCTGACTATCTAGCACAGTGCGAGTCACCTACGTTTGAGTTGACGTGGGTGACGAATAGCTTAGACGCAGTAGAGGTACTAAAGACACAAAGTTTCGACCTGTGTTTGTTAGATTACTTACTGGGTGCTGAGAACGCGATTGATGTACTGGGTGTTTTAAAATCTAACCAATTCAATTTACCCGTGGTGATACTTACCGGACAGTCGGATGCTACGGTGGATGAAATGGTCATGCGAGCAGGTGCCGCAGACTATTTACAAAAATCTGAAATTGAATCACCGCGGTTTATGCGCACGATTAGATACGCCATGGTTCGCCGTGACATCGAGAACGAGCGAATTGAGCGAAACAAAGTAGAGCAAAAGAACAAGGCCAAAGATAAGTTCCTTGCGCATTTAGGGCATGAACTGCGCACCCCCCTCACCTCTATTCTTGGCTACACCGAACTGCTTTTAGACGATGCGAGAAACAGCCCTTTTCAACAAGAGTTATCTATTATTCACTCTAATGGCAAGCACCTGTTAAGCCTACTCAATGATTTGCTAGACATGTCGCGGATAATGGCAGAGAAACTTGAACTCAACATTAAAGAAGTGAACTTAAGCGCGTTTTTGACGGATATTCACTCATTAATGCGTTTAAATGCCAAAGACAAAGGACTAAGCCTTAACGTTGTTTCAAAAACAAAAATACCAGAGTTTATACACACAGATCCTACCCGCCTGCGTCAGGTATTATTGAACCTTATTTCGAATGCCGTGAAATTTACTGATAAGGGCAGTATCACGCTTACCATCTCTCTCGACGAGCCGTCTGAAAACGATTCGAGTCAAACACTGCTGCGGTTTTCTGTAGATGATACAGGTATCGGCATGCCGCCTGATAAGCTCATCAATATTTTTCAGCCTTTCGAACAAATAGAAGATGTGATGCGTGCCAATCATGGCGGAGCAGGACTGGGACTTGCCATTTGTAAAGAGCTTGTCACTAAATTGGGCGGCGACATTGATGTTAAGTCTCGTTTGGGAGAAGGCAGCACGTTTACATTTGATATAAACCCTGGCGATGTTTGCGAGCAGCCTCGTGTAGATCTTGAATTAGGCCAAATTCAACCTGTCGAGTCTAGTAGCATCAATTTAAACGTAACTGGACGCGTATTAATTGTTGATGACTTGCGAGAAATTCGACGCCTAACTGGCCACCTTGTGAGTCAATCTCAAGCTGACATTAGCTACGCTGAAAATGGCGTAAAAGCACTAGAAGCCGTTTTGCAGGCGGATGAACACAACCAGCCCTTCGATCTCGTTTTAATGGATATTCATATGCCAGTGATGAATGGCATAGAAGCCCTACATGCGATTAGACGACATGGGCAGGATATCCCAGTGATTGCCGTGACAGCAGCAAGCCGCAAAGGCTTAAGAGAATCGTTAATTCGCGAAGGGTTTAACGACGTAATTGGAAAGCCCATTGACCGGTTTGCACTGGCTAACTTGCTTTCGCAATACCTTCCGCCAGGTAATCACGTAACATTTACCAACGTGGAAGCCCAAGTTGCAGACATGCCAATGAACAAGCCGTATGCTCCAGAGGAAGAGACCGCTTATCGAGGGCTTGCAAACCCTGGGCAAGCAGAGCAGAAAATCCAGTCTACTGATTCAAATGGTAATTCAGATCAGCCTGCCAATAAGCACATACTTGTGATTGAAGACGATGAGGATGCGGCGGAGTTACTGCAATTGTTTCTTTCCCACTTAGGTCATACGGTCACTACTCAGTACAGCGGTGCTGAAGCATTACAGGCTGCAGAAAATCAAAGTTTCGATCACATTCTTATGGACCTTACCCTTCCCGATTATAACGGTTACGACTTAGCGAGTGAGCTCAAGCAAAAGCTACCAGATGCCATTCTTACTATTGTAAGCGGTCACGAAGCGGACTCCGAAGCGATGACAACCATAGGGATCAACAGTGCATTGCTCAAACCTGTCACCAAAGACGATTTAGCCTCGGTAGTGGGCTGAAAAGTTAATTTTATCGCTGCCAACCTGTACCGAATGTCGGAGGTTGAGCAGCGCATCATCAAGACCAAGAAAATATTACAGACGTAAGACACAACAGTGTGTGAGACTTGCACATAAGTACCTCACGCAACAATAGAAAAATAAAATTAAGCTATATAAAACAGTAAGATAATAGTTTGGTATACCAGTTGCAGCTATCTATGTGAACCCAAAATATTAAGGAGAGTATTATGGCTACACAAGCTTCAGCTAAATCGCAAACAGTTAAACGTAACGGTACAAACGGCGTGGCTGAGCCGAGTCACCCAGTAACGGATCAACTGAAAGATTCTCTTCATGCGTCAGTAGACAAGTTAGCAGACAGTGCAGGCATTGCAGAGGAAAACATTCGTCGCACTGCGACATCGTCTGCAGAGAACATGTCAGCGAGAAAGCGTCTGGCACAGCAAAAATGGCAGGCGTCGAAAGTACGTAGATATGCCATTGAGAACCCAGTAGCGACAGCGGGTATCGCTTTCGCAGCAGGAATGTTAGTGACGTCACTTTTACGTAAGAAGTAATACGATGACTGTACCAGATTTTCGAAGAGCAAATTTCAATTTGTGCACAGAAAATCCTTTTCGCCTGACGCCGCCCGCGGCGCAGGCGAATCCTAATGTTACGAGCAACGGTGACAATGCTAACGCTGCATCAGCAACCTCTGAACACTCTGCACAATACAAGTCAACACAACAGAACAAGTCAACGCAACAGAATTACCCCGACCCATCGTTTTCGGATATCTTCTCGGCATTCTCCGAAGCATTGACCCAGCGAAAAGCGCAGGGTTTGGCATTTCTAGAGCTCACTAACAGTGAATTGATGCTCATTAAAAAGAGTTTCTTTGTTACAGTCTTTGCATGTCTAGCGGCATTTGCAGTGGGCACTGTATGTTGGCTCATTTTAAACATCGCCATTGGCGCTATACTTCATAGTGTGGGCGTTAGCTATGTGGTAGTTCCACTCCTGTTGTTGGTGTTCAACAGCATTGCGGCCTTTTGTTTATTTAAGCTTGCACAAAATGCATTCAATTACCTGAGCTTTAGCAGACTCATACAAACGTGGCGACGGGTTTTCGGATAGTGAAAATGCTTACCATTGCGTAAAAAGCCACCGCCAATAGTGAGGAAAAGCGATGAACATTTTTTTAAAATCGAATATGAAAGATATAGCACAGAAAGAGCATGCTTATTTTTCGCAAAAACATCATGCAGATGTTGCACTTACACAAGCAAAGAGGCAATGTAAACTGATGATGGGAAAGCCTGAAACGTTGCTTGGCATCGCAACCCTTGGCGCATACAAGGGTGCGGTAGATGCAAAACCCAAAGCAAAACGCAATCAAGCCCTAATGGCAATAAGTAGGACTGCGCTATTGTCGTTATTTCAATGATCACAGTATTAAGGAATATGTGAGATGAACAACAAAAAAAATATGAAGAAAAGTCGTTTGACGCTTGCCTGTGTTGGTGTGGCGTTTAGCCTTGCAATAGTAGGTTGTTCATCGACCCCTGTAGCAGCCCCTACCCCTTATAAGTCAGCGAGTTCCAAAGCTGCCTACGGCTATTCGAGCGAAAAAATTTCTGAGAACGAATACAAGGTTCTTTTTAAGGCAACAGACAAAACTCCTGCTGATAAAGTACAGCAATATGCCCTTTACAGAGCAGCGGAAATTGCTGAAAAGCAAGGCTTTACCTATTTAGCTATTGTTAAAACCAACGTGGATAAAAAGCCAGTTGTTGCGCGAGAAGTTATGGCGAACAAGGAAGAGCCCGTGGCATTTCAAACAGACAGGCAGTGCACTATGTCAGGCTGCGATGAAGTGGCACAGCCTATGGCCGTCCCAAGCTCAAACGACGTTGTGAAAACTCAAATTAACGACATCTACTTTACTATTAATGTAATGATGGCGAATGATAAAACCCGTCTAGGTAAAAATGCTTTTACTGTCTTAGAGGTACTATCAGAGCCTCTTGAGCCAAAAAATGGCAACTAGCTGAGCGTTTTGCCGCTCACTTATGCTCTAAAACATCAGTTTTAATAGAAATGCTTTTCAGGCCCTAGTTGCAATTATTGAAAAGCATCGCTCAAACACATGAGCAAAACCGTAATGTGTATTAAAGCCAACAACCTGTGCACTAGTCTTTATTACTTTTCTGTTGTGGCTAACAGACCACTGGCTAACTGCATTCTTCACTTTTCTACAAACTTGACCGGTGTCATATTCGTTTCTTCTTGAAAAAGTCGATGACACTGCTGCTATCACAGCTCTTTTTTCTAATTTATAGCTGTTATCCATTCTCCTGAAGTGCTTCCTGGATTTTTAATGGCCCGTTAATCTTCTATTAATGTTGTACAAAAGTCTCCGTCATCATAGCTAGCTATCATTAAACCCATGAACTGCAGAGCAGATTTATAAACCTCTAGCAACAACGTTGTAGCGGTACTGCTCTAAGCAATTGAATCAGGTAATAGCACATATTTATTTTGCAAATGACTAAGGAGTCAGGCGATGAGAAAGCTAAGCACGTTAATGACAAAAACTACTCTTGTAGCAGCTACAGTAATGTTGGTGACTGGTTGCAGTGCAGTGGCAAAACCGCAGATGGAGCATTCAGCTAGTTCGAATGTTCCGGCGTTAAAAGCTAAAGCACTCGACAACGCATTACTTTATTCCGACGAATGTATTACTGAGCGAGAAGTGGTAACGGCACAAAAGATGTGGGGCGACGGCATAGTGCGAATTGGTGCAGTATTTAGCAATGATGGTGATTACTCTGGCGAAGCCGCAGATTTCATCCAAGCTATGTATGGTTACGATTTAAGCAGCGTACTGTTTAAACCAACGCTTGCAGCTAACGACCAGTTCCGTTCAAGCTTCGATGCTGCGCTTTCATACTTTGTTGGCGGTAATGACGCTTACGAAGAGGACAAAGGCTTTGCTATAAAGCCATACACAAATGTGAAATTCGATAATGTGGGTATTATCAACAACAGCTGTCGCATGGCCGTGGCGATGGGCAACTACTTCTTTACCGATACAAAAGGTGGCGAAACGAAGGTGGAATACACGTTTGCCTATGTCAAAGATAGTGACGGCGACCTGCGTATTGTTGCTCACCAATCTTCGTTACCTTACAACCCAAACGGTAACTAAATAGGCCATTGCCCCTCCATTCTTAGGAAGTGTGAGGGGCGAAACACTCTCCCTTTGCAGGCAAGGCGTCCCTTCCCTTTCGCTTTGCCTCTTTTTTATTTTCAACGAGAAAAACTATGTGCGCAAAACGAATTATGACGCGTTGCGTCTTACTACTTGTAATGGCGATGACAGCCGGCGTTAAGTCACACGCCGAGTCAGATTTTCAATCTTGGAACGCCCTCGCACTCACTGGAGATGCCGATGATAAAGGTAAATGGCAATTTTGGTTTGACGGTCATTTACGCTTTAAAGACGACGCATCTCGCCTAGGCGTTTCTATCGTTCGTCCCGGTGTCGGCTACAAACTATCAAGCGATACGACCTTGTGGCTGGGTGTTGCAAGAGTAACGATAGACTCAGACAACGGTTCAATTGAAGAAGACAGGGTGTGGCAGCAAGCTACGTATTCATTAAGCAAATTTATGGGCGGTACCATTTCAGGTAGAAGTCGTTTGGAGCAGCGATTCAGGAGCGATGAAGGCGATGATACAGGCTATAGGTTTAGACAATTTATACGGTGGTCGAAACCTTTAAATGAGCAATGGTCAATGGTCGTGTGGGACGAGGTATTTTTGGGTTTGAACGACACAGACTGGGGCCAAAATAGCGGGTTTGATCAAAATAGACTTTACGTGGGACCGGCCTATCACCTCAACAAGAAATGGCGCGTTGAGATGGGATACTTACATAATCATATTGCGTCGCCAGGCGCCAATTCAGACGCCATAACAAACCACAACCTTGCTCTCACGTTCTTCGGAAGCTGGTAAGAATCAAAGAATAACCTCAACCAAAGGCCCTTAACACACTTAGAGTAAAGTTGGGTGGCTAGGGCCTTACTCAATCATGTAAAAAATGCATTCGTACGTGTAATCGTGACGTTAATTGCCTGCAGATATGGCCTAACAACCAGAGAAAAATTAAATTATATCAATATATTTCAATAACTTAAAAAATAGGCATAAAGATAGCATTAGTTAAAGTGAAAGTAACGGAAGCAATACGAGGATTTAGTTATGTTAGGTTGGGCAATCACATTTTTTATCATCGCCATTATTGCAGCAGTTTTTGGTTTTGGAGGCATCGCAGGTGCAGCAACAGGTATCGCACAGTTTCTTTTCTTTGTGTTTATCGCGTTGCTCGTAATCTCACTTATCGCAAATGCGTTACGTGGTAGAGCACCAAGAGCCTAAGAGTTAGAAGTATTTTAATAGGAAAAAGGAGTAAGGATATGTTTTCATTTAAAAACTTATCAAAGGTACTAGTAGCATCAGCATTTGCACTATCACTAGCAGCTTGCGGTGACGGTGAAGCGGAAGACGCAGGTGAAGAGCTAGACGAAATTGTTACCGATGCAGGTAATGCCGTTGAAGACGCTTGTGAAGATGTGAAAGAAGGCGTAGACGCTGAAGATAAAGACTGTTAATCACGTTTTTATCAAAAAAGGGCCAGACAATTGTCTGGCCCTTTTTGTGTTTACAGTCGACGTGGTTTGACCTAACTGGTTAGTTAAGACACTTCTTCACCACCTAACTCACGAGCAAGATCGTCTAGTGTAGATAGCGTCGAATCAAATTCACCTACGCCGTAACGGTATTTTACACTCACGTGATGATCCGTACGCCCGAACTTCACTCTTAACCCTTCTGCGTCAATATGCTTCACGGTATTCAAAAAGCGATAGGCAGACATTTCTGTTTCAAATTGAAACTCAACACTGTTTTCCATTTAGGCTTTCCGTTTAAGCAACAATTTCAGGATGAGTATCAATAACTGAAACAACTCGTTGCAGCAAATGGTTATCTTCTTCGCTTATCGAGTCGTATGATAACCAGTCAGCAAGAATGTCGGGAGCTGTTGCCGCTTCGCCTTGTTCCAACTTAGATGTCATCATCTGTAGCTGTACGCTAGAGCGTATAGATGCGTCTGCATCTGGGCTTGGCATACCTGTTGCGACTTCTAATGCTACCGTTAACCATCGTCTATCGTGCTGAGTTTTTTTATTTCCAGTAGACTGACCCAATACGCTTGCCCAACGCTTCCCTAACGTTTCCGCTAGAGCTTGCTCGTCACCACTTCCCTCACCTACACTTAGCTGTAGTAAAGAAATCAGAGCCTGAGCTCGCGCCAATCGGGCTTGAGATTGTGCATTTTTCGCTTGCGCCGCGCGCTTACTTTCAAGTGAATCAATCTTTTTATCTACTTTCGTACGTTGCGCTTTAGGCAAGTCGGTTAACTGAGCGCGAACGTCGCTTATTGATTGACTGAACGTTGCATCATCGCTGTTGATGTCAACAGCTTCCACTTGCTTGAGTAGCGAATCTACTAACGCGTTAAATGCATTATTCTGTACTTTCCGCTCGGCTTTTAAACGTTCAAATACGGTGTCATTGGCAGCCTTAAATTCTGCCCACAACTTACTCTCTTCACGTTTACCTGCATGGCCTACTTGCTTCCATTGGCTTTGCAATTGCTGAGCCTTGTCGGCAGCGCCAGCGACATCTTCTTCCGTAGCAAGTTGACAAGCTTGGGTGACTAACGCACGCTTTTGGGCTTGGTTGTCGCTTTGCCATTGATTTACTTTAGCCTGAATGGGCGATGATACCGCCTTCCATTCTTGCTTCAGCTGTTCATAAATTTCACGTTCAACCTGACCTGCAGCGTGCCACTGTTTAGACACTCTATCGAAAACTTTCACTAACTCGGCTTCCGGCATGTTAATGTCCATTGCCTTAACGGTAGCGATAATCGACATACGCTGTTCACGCGCAGCAGCCCGCTGTGCATCTAACTTCGCGTAATGCGCTCTACAAGGCTCGAAGGCCTTTTCAAGTGCATCATCGAATTGCTGCTGTAACAACGCGTCATCACTACTTTCTTCACTCGTTGACGATGACGGTGTTAGTGATAACCATTGCTTACGCAGATACTTAATGGCCTCACTTCTTTGCTTAATATTTTCTGCGTCAGCGCTGGCTAACGCTTTTGCTTCTTCTACAAGAGCGGGTTTGCGCGGCGCAGCAAGGTAATCCTGCCATCCTTCTAAGCGCGACACATCACCAGCGGTTTTTTCAAAACGTTTCTCTACATACTTTTTCGCTGAACCAGGAAGCGCAGCATAACTTTCCTGAAGCTTTGCAAATTTTGAAATAGCAACGCGGAATTTACCCTGAGCAATTAAGTTATCGATAACGCTAATGTGCTTTCTAATGTGTTTTACTTGCTCATTTTCTTTGGATTTTTGAGCACGCTCTTTGGCATTTACACTGCTTGTCGCTGCGTTGAAACGTTTAGACAACGCCTTAGGAATGGCATCGATTTCGCGACTAAGCGCTTTATACGCTTGACGTGCTTCGTCAAACTCCGCTTTAAGAGCCACTACACTACTGCTTTGTAATGCGTCGCCACCATTTACCTGACTCAAATTCTCAGTCGATGCGCTAGCTTCTTCAACGCTCACATCACGGGTATCTTTACCCGACTCGCTATCGCTTGCCGAAACGATCTTAGCGGCAATGTCTTCGAGCGACTGAAGTTTTATCAGTAGCTTTTGGCCGTATTGCTGCTGCATAGAGAAGCGATCAAGCTGCTCGTTTAGTTCGTCGACAGAGTGCTTAATCTGTGTAATTCGCTTATCAGTTGCAGATTCATCATCGAGACGCGCTAGCTGTTCGAGCGTTGCTTCAACACCGCGCACGCTTTCATTAACCGTAGCAACATCAGCAAGCGTCGCTTCACAAAGCCTGTTATTG
This sequence comes from Alteromonas macleodii ATCC 27126, assembly GCF_000172635.2. Classification (NCBI taxonomy): domain Bacteria; kingdom Pseudomonadati; phylum Pseudomonadota; class Gammaproteobacteria; order Alteromonadales; family Alteromonadaceae; genus Alteromonas; species Alteromonas macleodii. Next base: position 2,592,374 of record NC_018632.1, read on the forward strand.
TACAACCAAGCTACCTGCTCCTTGGCATGAGTAAGCTGCTGTTCGCACAATGCTTTGGTATTGGCACGTTGCGACGCTTGTTGCTTCTCTTCCCATGCCGGGCGTATACGGCTTAAATATCGCTCGAGCTGCTCACCAATACGCGCGCGCTTTTCTTCATAATCAGCGCGTTCTTCTGAAGTGAGTAAATCAATTTGAGCAAATAGCCCTGTCAATTCGCTCTCAAGTTCGTTGCGCTTTTCATCAATGGTTTCTACATCTGATTTGTCGAGTAAAGCCTGATATTTTGAAAGTCCCAGAGTGAGCTGCTTTTTAAGCTCCACTGGGCGCTTTGCAGCCTCTTTGATAGCATCTATCCGCGCATTAATTTTCGTAACAAGGGCATCATCTGACACTTTCTTAGCAAGCTTTTGCAGATCTGATACGTCTGAATGTGCGTTGACTAGTTGAGTCTGCAGTTGGGGACTTGCGCCTTCTAAAAAAACAAACTGGGTGAAAGATGGCTTCGCTACTTTTTCGATTAGCGCGCTAGCTAGCGCATCATCTTGTAAGAGCATAGGCTCTTTCTTCAACATTTGTGGTACTAACTGCACTACCAAATCGGCGTTGGCTGTTTCAGTTAAAAAAGAGAATATCTCTTGGCGGGAGAGTGTGACATCCCCCTCGCCTAACAAAGCGGCGTTTACCTTTTTCTCTGCCGCTTTTTTAACGCGAGACTGCTTGGCAATTTGTGACATTTTAAGCCACAGCACAAAGCTATTAAGCTTTTCGAGTGCTGCTAAACTGACATTTGCATCTTCGTCATTAAATGCCAGTTCGTGAAGAATTGTTTTTTCCTGTGCCTTTTCGGGAGAGAGACTCTCGATTGCCTGCATCCGTTTTTCAGGCTTTGGGCTTTGGTGTGAAGGCGCAAATATACGACTAAATATCATCCTGTTTAAACCGCGCTATTGTATTATTATCATCCTGCTCATCGCGTAACGAGCGCTTAAAGTCGGCTTTACTTTTATGTACGATTTCGCCGCTTTCACCTACTGTCATATGCTCAGAGGACTTTTCTATTTTTGCTTGATACAGCATAACAGCCTGCATGCTGCTTGCTTTTTGCTCTTCGTTTAAAGGCGTGCCATCTGGCCACTTACCTGTTTCAACAGCCTGACGCAGACGCTCGTAAATCTCCGGCGTCATGCTGGCTAAAAGTGCTTCTATATTCATTTAGGAAAAACGCTTTATGTAAACAATACGCGCGCGGTTTACTAAGTACCAAACAAAGCCAACCACTGCGCCCAAAATAGCTAAATTATGTTGCAAATCACCTGGGCGTGTTCCGCCCCAATACATGAAGCCAAAACTCGCAACGAATATCAGCATAGCAAGAAGGGATTGGTTCTGGATACTGGCTAACTTTTTAAATCTTTGTAAGCTTTGTTTGCGCTCTATATCTTCAGAGGTCGCATCACCGATTTTAAAGTCACAGTGAGGACACGTCTTCGCTTTGTCAGACGTTTTTTTGTTACACGAAGGACAGTCAACTAATGCCATATGTTGCTCCTGTTTATTGGGTGCGAAATGGAAATGCGCAACTCGCTATTGAGCGTAGACGCATTTATACGCGGATGGGTATCATACTTAAGTTCATCACAACAATGAAGTCGATTCTGTGGATTAACCTTATCGCCATAAAACAAAAATGCGCAGGGTGTTAACTTTTATACAAAGTTCACCGCTACGCATTTTTACCTGATAGCCAAGTTGCATTTCCCTTCAGTGAAACTCAAAAGGGGGCGATGCTTTAGGCAATACTCACCTTATTTCTTATGTCGAGACCAGTAGTCGTTAACCGTTTCTTTCATCTCTTTGCAAAGCAACATGATGCCGAACAAGTTTGGCAAGGTCATTACCACGATAGCCACAGCTGAAAGTGCCCAAACTAATGTGGTGTCAGAGAATGCAGCCCAAACGAAACCGGCGACGTAGATGACGCGATACGGCATTACGGAACGAGGACCGAACAAATATGTCATAGCGCGATCACCATAATATGACCAAGCGATGGCGGTTGAGAACGCAAACAGCATAAGCCCAATTGACACGATATATTGACCGAAATCGCCAAAGAAACCGCGAGTAAAGGCAATGGTGGTGAGCGCTGCCGAGTGAACCAGTGACTTACCGCTTACTTCAAGGTTCTCTTTAACCGGCTTTCCGTCAACAATCTTAAGCGTGCCAGTAAACAAGTCTTCACTACCTACTGCATACTTCACGTCTTCTGCTACAGACCTAGCGTTAAGCAGTGTAAAACCATCGCTTACAGCCGTGCCGTTAACAACGGTAATTGAACCAGTATAAGGCTGTACATTGTTACCTTCAATTTCATTCAAGTAACCATATAGTTTGTTTACGTCATCCTGATTCGAGTCGTCGTATTGACCTGCAACAAAGTACATGTCTGAACGATCGAAGACGTTTTCGTGTTTTTCTTTCCACACGCCCGACGACAGAATAACCAAACCCGTTACGGTACAAATTAGAATAGTGTCGATAAAGGGTTCAAGCAGTGACACCATACCTTCTGAAGCAGGCTCTTTCGTTTTTGCTGCTGCGTGAGCGATAGGTGCAGAGCCTTGACCCGCTTCGTTTGAAAACAAGCCTCGGTTAACCCCACGGTTAAACGCATAAGCTAACGAAGCTCCCAAGAAACCACCTGCGGCAGCTGAACCAGTAAACGCATCACCGATAACTGCGGCAAACGAAGGCCCTATGTTGTCAAGATTAGCGAAAATAACCGCTAGCGCACCGATGAGGTAAATAACAGCCATAACTGGAACAACACGCGCTGTAAACGCGGCAATGCGTTGGATACCACCAAGAATAACCAAGGCTAGAAGAATACCCAGTACACTACCTACCATCCAAGGCTCGAAGCCAAATGTTGCTTCGATACTTTGCGCGATACCATTACTTTGAGGAAGGTTTCCGGTACCAAATGAGCTGACTACCGTTGCAACAGCAAATGCAACCGCTAACCACTTCATGTTTAGGCGACGGTCCATGTAATACATAGGGCCACCGGCCATGGTGCCGTCTTCTGTCTTTACGCGATATTTGTGCGACAGAGTAACTTCAACGAATTTTGTAGTCATACCTAAAAAGGCGGTTACCCACATCCAAAATAGTGCAGCGGGGCCACCAAGGAAAATAGCGAATGCAACACCTGAGATGTTACCTGTACCTACGGTACCAGACAGTGCGGTTGTAAGTGCGCGAAAGTGCGTGGTGTCGCCTGGATCGCTTTCTTTATCAAACTTACCGGTAACAACCTGCCAGGCATGTTTAAAGAAACGAATTTGCGGAAATTTAAGATAAACCGTAAAGAAAAGACCTACGCCTAACAGTACATAAGGAAACCAGAACGCGCCTCCTAAGAATCCATCGAGCATAGTTAGAAAACCATATAACCCTTCCAACGTTATTCCCCTTTTTTATTATGTTTAATTGTTGTTTTATTTTAATAATTAAAAGGCCTCTTTTTGTCGAGGCCTTTTTTGCGGAAGCTTTCGCTTCCTTATTCTTGTTTTATTGCTCTGATGCTTTTAGCTTTTTAACAACTGCATTCACACCAATAAGTAAATCTTCACCTAATTGACGGCTACGCTGTACCGACCAACCGTAGATATCGTCCGGTACATCTGCATTGTCTTTAAATGGCATTTCCACTGTATATGCCATACATTTGAATTTCTCGCCCACCGCATTTGACGCTACGGTTAAATTAGCCTTGCCTGGCTCATCTTTATCGTAACCAAATTCATCTTGAAACTCTGGCGTAGCGTTCAACAGCGCATCTTTAAACGTATTTTCAAGCATTTTGATGGTGTCATTGTAGCTAGGGTTACCCTCACTTCCTGCGACAAAGTTGTACGGCAATGCCTCATCACCGTGCAAATCAAGATACATGTCTACACCAATTTCGCTCATTGCATTCAGTACGTAAAGTACTTCTGGGCTTTTTTCTTGCGAAGGCGTTGCCCACTCACGGTTTAGATTGGTTCCTACAGCGTTGGTACGCAGATGACCGCGTGCGCTGCCGTCTGGGTTCATGTTTGGCACAATGTAGAAAACAGCATTATCAAGCAACTGTCGCGCCAAACCATCTTGCTCGTCGAGCAGACGATAAATAATACCTTCGGCACACCACTCGGCCATGGTTTCGCCAGGGTGTTGACGTGCCGTGATCCAGACTTTTTTCTTTTCTGGTGTTTCTTCACCGATAACCAGCATAGACATATCACGGCCATCAAGGGTAAGGCCTAGGAATTTGTGCTCGCACAGTAGTGACATCTGCGCGTCGTGTACAAGGTCAAGGTGACGTTCGTAGCTAAAAGGAATGAAATACGCGAAGTACACACTTGGCTGTTCTAGCGTTAGTGAGAACGTAAGATTGTCACCGTCAAATTCGCTAGGAATTCTAAACCAAGTTTGACGGTCGTAAGACGCTAGAACGTTATATCCCTTCCAACCTTCTGGATACGCTGACTTAGCCAGATTACCAATCGTCATTGTGTGAGTTACAAAAGTTTCGCCCACTAAACGAAAATGGAACCACTGAGCAAATTCAGATTGGTTGTCGTTGGGAATGGTTAGACGGATATCGTCTGGTGATTGTGCGCTAACAACTTCAATGTTACCGCTGTCGAATTGACTGGAAATATGCATAGACTGTCGTTTTCCTCATTATTTGAGCGCTAATTTAGCATAGACGTAAACACAAATTCCACGCGCACAGCGGGTTTTGTACTATAGAAAGTATACAAAATGTTTACACCATCAAAAAACCGACCACTTAGGTCGGTTTTTTATACAGTTAATTAAACTGCGTGTTGCTTAAAGCGGCAACGTAGGGAAACTTAGCCCTGCCATATCACGAACCACGCGCAGTACCTGACAGCTGTAACCAAACTCGTTGTCATACCACACATATAGTGTCAGGCGGTTATCAGCGGCGATGGTCGCCTGAGAGTCAACCACAGACGCAGCGCGAGAGCCGACTAAGTCTGTTGACACAATCTCTTTACTTGCCGTGTAGTCAATTTGGTGTTGAAGCTTTGAGAACAACGCGGTATCGCGCAAGAACTCGTTAACTGCAATGCGATCCACCGGTGTTTTAAGGTTTAGGTTCAAAATCGCTAGCGACACATTAGGTGTAGGTACGCGGATAGCATTACCGGTAAGTTTACCTGCCAGTTTCGGGTACGCTTTGGCAACGGCTTTCGCAGCGCCCGTTTCGGTAATAACCATATTAAGTGGCGCACTACGTCCACGACGATCACCTTTGTGGTAGTTATCGATAAGGTTTTGGTCGTTAGTGTAAGAGTGAACGGTTTCAACGTGACCGTTTTCAATGCCATATTCTTCGTCTAGCGCTTTAAGTACCGGCGTTATTGCGTTGGTCGTACAGCTAGCAGCAGATACAATTGTATCTTCTGGAGTTACTTCTTCGTCATTTACACCGTGTACGATGTTCTTGATGTCACCTTTACCCGGGGCAGTAAGAATAGCTTTCGCTGCACCCTTAGCTTTAAGGTGTAGGCCAAGGCCATCGCGGTCACGCCAAATACCCGTGTTGTCTATGATGATAGCGTTATCGATACCATATTGCGTGTAATCCACTTCATCTGGGCTGTTGGCATAAATGACTTGAATGTATGAACCGTTTGCTTTTAGCGCGTTACGCTCGTGGTCAACTGTGATGCTGCCGTTGAATGGCCCATGCACTGAATCGCGGCGCAGTAAGCTTGCGCGTTTTTCTAGGTCGCCATCGCGCCCGCCACGAACCACAATGGCACGTAAGCGAAGCTTATTGTTTTTACCTTGGCGTTCAATAAGCAAGCGAGCAAGTAAACGACCTATACGGCCAAAACCATATAGTACAACGTCCTGAGGTTTCTGATCGTCCTCTTTATCGGCAACGTCGTTTAGTTTTTCGTTAAGGTAGGCCGTAAGGTCGTTGTTGTCGACCGCAGAACCGTAGTGAAAATCAAAAGCCAATTTACCAATATCAATTTGTGCAGGAGCAAGCTTCATGTTGCTCAAGGCTTCTAAGATTGGATAGCTTTCGCGTAGGCGTAGCTTAATACCTTCGTGCAGACGCACTTTGCGGTGCGCTTTAATAACATCAATAGCACTGGCGTTCAGTAGCGAGCGTCCATAAACCGAAATTTCAACTGCCTTATTGCGATACAATTTACCAATAAGGGGCAACATCATTTCTGCGTATTCCTGACGCTCTTGCCAGCTGCTTTGTAATTCCTGCTCAAACTGTTGATTCATGCTTCTGCCTTCATCGATATTAATTTAACGGTGTTGTCATTGTTGTATGCGCGGCCAATTTTTTGTGGCACAAACACACATAACTAATCCTAATTACGCGTCAGCTTTTTATTATTTTTAGGGTACACTAGGTGAGTTTTCGCCTGACGGTGACGAGCAGTATCTTAAATAAACAAGCAAGGAAGACCAAATTGTTGATAAGTTTCAAAACCTCTATGAAAACTCGTATAACAGAGAGTTTATTTAGTAAGTTTCCAACAAAAGGTTATGTAACGACGGTGTGGCTGGCAGCAGCGACAACACTGACGGGTTGTGGCGATCTTTTTGAACCTACTATCAGTGAAATTTGTGAATCTCACAGCGAGATTTGCTTAGATTTGAGTTTGGATGCCCGTTGTCGCGGCGAGCGAGCTGAGATTATTCGCTTGCGTTACTACAATCAAGATTCAAAAGACGACGCTTACAAGTACCCGCTCCTTCTGAACTTCGAAGAGTATCTAACCTGCGTTGAAGAAGTGCAGCATATCGAACACGTTAAACGCAAAGGCAAGGAAGCGACACGGCTAAAAGGCGTTATTACTGCTCAGCGTGAAATTAAACGCCTAAGCCGCGAGACGAAAGACTCCCTTGATCCTTACCTTTCTTACTATCATTGGACACGGTATAACGACAAAGAGGCTTTTCATCGCTTTGAGCGCTACGCTGCCAGCAACCGTGTAAGCGATCCAAAGCTACTGGTCGCACTGGCCTCTGTTCAAATTAAAACAGACCAAAAGCGTACTATTGAAACCTTATATCGCGCGCTAAGTTTATATACAGATAGCGACGACATTGATGTCAGTATCTTCTACTCGCTTGCTTCAATGGGAATGGATATGGACAACTATCGCCTTGCCTATGTTTGGTATGGTGTGGCTGAAGCCTTCGATGAGAGACTTAGCGACACTCAGCGTGTTCAACTTGGACAACGCTATGCCCTTCCAGTAGGCATTCTAGATAACATTGTTGATGAAATAGTCAGTAACTTGAATAGCGCGACCTTCAACGCAGATTCATTGAAACTGGATAAGCTCTGATTTTTTGAAACTCAATTACACAATTTCATTGGTAAATAATTAAAAAAACCGCCGTTTATGGGCGGTTTTTTATGATTGGATCTCTCTACTTTCCACATGAGGTCAAAATTTAATCAGATGTTTACCTTAATCAAGCGCTCACCTAGGGCTTTTTAACCTTTAATTTGTGTATCATCTTCGCCTTTAAAGGTCATAGATAGCGAATTTACGCAGTAGCGTTGACCCGTTGGCGCAGGACCATCTGGAAATACATGGCCTAAGTGCGAGCCACACTGCTTACAAAAAATCTCAACCCTACGCATACCGTGACTCAAGTCTTCTCTGTAATCTACATTACCGTCATCAAGCTGCTTATAGAAAGAAGGCCATCCACAACCAGCATCAAATTTAGTATCTGAGGGGAAAAGTGGCGCTTCGCAGCACTTACACACGTACAATCCATCTCGCTGCTCGTCTAGCAATACTCCAGTAAAAGGTCGCTCAGTACCCGCTTCGCGGCATACATAATATTCCTCGTCAGTGAGCTCAGTTTTCCAGTCTTTTTTAGCTACTGATGCGTTTGCTTTTTCATCTGTCGACATAACTTACCTCTTAAAACAAAAAAGGTGTATTTGAAAACAAATACACCTTTCGATAGTTTACGCTCAATTATGAGCGCGTGTAACACTATTTAGTTCATACTATTTTTTGATAGCGGTTTGCGGACGTGCAGGATCACTCCACTCGATGTGATACTTTTTGCCTGCTGGCTTATCTACACGCTGATAAGTATGTGCGCCAAAATAATCGCGCTGGCCTTGCAGCAAATTAGCAGGTAGCACGGCTGTGCGATACGAATCATAATAGCTTAGCGCCGACATCATTGCAGGGCAAGGCACGCCAGCCAGTGTCGCCTGTGCAATTGACTCACGCCAGTCAGCTTGATACTGCGTAATTTGTTCCGCAAAGAACGGGTCCAATAGCAAGTTGGCTAAGTCTTCGTTATTCTCGTAAGCCTGAGAAATAGACTGAAGAAATACGGCGCGAATAATACAGCCTGCACGCCATATTTTCGCTATTTCACCAAACTCCAGTGTCCAGCCGTGTTCTTTGCCTGCCATAGCCATTAACTGGAAGCCCTGTGCGTACGCACAGATTTTAGAGCAATAAAGCGCTTGCTCTAGCTTGTTAATGATCGACATTTTCTCATCATCGCTGAACGATGGCGCATCAGGGCCAGCAAGAACCTTGCTCGCAGCTACACGCTCGTCTTTCAAACTAGAAATACTGCGCGCGAATACCGCAGAAGTGATGGTCTGTGCCGGACTACCTACCTGTAATGCGCTTACTGCAGTCCAAAGGCCTGTACCTTTTTGACCTGCTCTATCTAAGATCACATCAACCAACGGCTGCTGTGTTTCTGGATCCATTTGCTCAAGAACTTCAGCACTAATTTCCATCAGGTAGCTATTCAGCTTGCCTTCGTTCCAGCGACGAAACACCTCTGCTATTTCAGCTGGCGCCATATGTAGCGCTTCGCGCATAACATGGTAAGTTTCGCAGATAAGCTGCATGTCGGCGTATTCGATACCGTTGTGAACCATTTTTACATAGTGCCCGGCTCCAACCGGACCGATGTAGGTCGCACATGGTTCGCCTTCTAACACTGGTTGACCTGGCGTATGGCTTTCTAATGGTTTACCTGTTTCTGGGTCAACCTTTGCAGCAATAGCTTTAAGAACAGGCTCAATGCGTGTCCATGCATAAGGGTTGCCTGAAGGCATAAGAGATGGCCCGAAACGAGCGCCTACTTCACCACCTGACACGGCGGTAGAGAAGAAGATAAATTTACCTTTGTACTGCTCTTCACGTGCTACAGAGTCTGTCCACAAACTGTTGCCAGTATCAACCACGATATCGTCAGCGTGAATTCCGGCGTCAATAAGATGATTGCAAACGTGGTCAACAGGATCGCCAGCAGGCACAGAGATAATAATAAGATGCGGGGCTTTTAACTTGCTTAAAAGCTCGGTGTAAGAACTGCAGCCTTCAACACGAGGCTCAGTATTTTCAGCTCTTTCGCTTGCGTCTTTGGCAAGAATAGACTCAACTTTGTTTTGGTCTAAATCGAAACACGCTACGCGATAGCCATGGTCCACTAGGTTCATGGTTAGGTTACTACCCATCACCCCTAAACCGATAAAACCAATATCACACGACTTGTCTTCGTGCGAATTACCACCTTTCTTTTGCATAGGAACACCCTCACATTTCAGATGGCTGCGCATGATACCACCTGAAAGAATAAAGAACAGTCTAAGCTAACAATTTAGTGCGCAGTGGTGTAATTGTCACCAGCGGTAAACATTAACGGGTTTTGTAAGCTAGTTTAGCCGAGATTTTGGCACGCATTCAGCACCTGCGTTACGCGCTTTTACCCATGCTGTATGAAATTTACACAAAGGTAAAGACTCTGTTTCTTATTCAGCTAACGTGCATTGGGTTTGGTGCCGTTTAGCGGTACTCTTAAATTCTTTAAAGGCATCCTTAACCAAGTATAAGGTCGTATTGTAAGCCATTATTCTATCCAGAGAACTGAGAAAAACTGAACAACGTTAGCGATTTGCTGGCCTGTAAAAACACCTTCTGAATGCAAATTGAAGGCTGTTCTTCAAGAGAGCTGTAGCGCGTATCCAAGTGCATGGTCCACCCTCCCCTGGGTATGACAGAAGGTAGGTGAAAACGCACGTCGCTTTCACTTGCATTAACACACAAGAACCAGTGCTCTGGCTTCTGTTCGCCCGTTACACAACCTTTTATTTCCACACCAAACGCTTTGTTATGATGCGCATTCCAGTCTTCAGACGCTTTGTCAGAACCATCGGGCTTATACCAATTTATTTCTTTTACATTTCGTGAGAGCGTAAACGTATCATCGTGCAGCTTTAGTTCGCTTAACAGTGAAGAGGACTGACGCAAACGGATCACATATTGGCAGAAGCTAAGAAAATCTTGCTTGCGCTTGTTTAATTCCCAATTCATCCAGCTAATAGGATTATCCTGACAATAGGCATTATTATTGCCATTTTGGGTGCGGCTTAATTCATCGCCACCAAGAATATGCGGGGTACCTTGCGAGAAGATCAGAGTTGCAAAGAGATTGCGCTTTTGACGCTCACGCATAGCGAGTATCTGCTCGTCATTCGTTTCCCCTTCAACACCATAATTGGCAGACAGGTTGTGTCCATGGCCATCTCGATTTTCTTCTAAGTTATCGAGATTGTGACGTTCGGCGTAGGTCACCATATCGTGCAGCGTGAACCCATCGTGATATGTCACGTTATTTACCGACGTACTGATATGTCGATGGCCTTTGTGAAATATATCTCGTGAGCCCATTAAACGGGTAGCAAAGTCCGCGGTAACGCCATCGTCTCCACGCCAGAAGGCGCGCACCGTATCGCGGTATTTATCATTCACCTCTAACCACGGGGACGGAAAGTTACCCACTTGGTAGCCGCCAGGCCCAATATCCCAGGGTTCGGCAAGCAATACCCTCTCTTTTAGAACAGGGTCGCTACTAATGGCTCTCAGCAGCCCAGATTTTTTACTATATTCTTGTGGCTCTCTTCCCAAGCATACTGCTAAATCGAAACGAAAGCCGTCAACGCCAATTACGGATACCCAGTGGCGCATGGCATCTAAAATAAGTCCCATCATAAATGGCTGCGCAGTATTTACCGTGTTACCACAGCCAGAGTGGTTAGAATAAACCAATTCTCCGTTTTTCGTTTGCTCTAATAAGTACGCTTGGTAAGGACAAAACCCCTTATAAGAAAGAATAGGACCGCCATTGCCTGCCTCTGCTGTATGGTTAAATACCACATCAACAATAACCTCAAGTCCGGCAGTATGATAAGCATCTACCATAGACTTCAGTTCAGCAAGCGCATCTGACACACCGTAGCGTGGTTCAGGTGCAAAGAAGTTAACCGGGTTATATCCCCAATAATTGGTTAAGCCTTTCTCTGTAATAAATGGTTCAGGCATGAATGAACACAACGGCATAAATTGCACCGTGGTTATGCCTAATGCTTTGAGATGCTTGATGACACTCGGATGGGCAGCACCGATAAATTTGCCACGGTGTTCTTTAGGTACATCGGGATGGAGTTTTGTTAGCCCTTTAATATGTGCTTCGTAAACTACTCGCTTGTGTTTCGGTATAACAGGCGCGCTCACATGACTCGGCGCATAGTCATTTTGATCAATTACTATGCACTTGGGGATCATAAACTGAGAGTCGTGTTTGTATTGCCTAGCGTCCCATTTTATTGCGCGACTAATTTTCTTGGCGTAAGGGTCGATTAGCAGTTTGTCGGTGGGTACCGCATGTAACCCTCCCTCACCGCGTTCTACGCGATAACCATAGTATTGTCCTGCGCTAACGCCGCTGTAACGACCGTGCCAAACATCACCAGTTTTCTCAGGCAATGGATGCTCACTCACCGCCTCTTCTGTGTCACTATTGAAAAAACACAACACGACCGCCTTCGCATCGGGCGCGTATACGGCAAAATTACAACCGTCTTGTGTAACTGTTGCGCCAAGTGGATATGCCTTCCCCATTCCACTTTCTACAATTAGTGCGGTGTCTCGAATTTCGTTCACTTCGTTCTCAATTTATCTCTTCACTGGGGCGTGTCGCCCTAGTCGGATTAATCCACATTGGCAACATAAAATACCGTGGCTAGCGGCGGTAACGTGATTTCTGCAGAGTGAGTACGCTCATTCCAAGGTATGGTTTGCGTATTAACAGTAGAAGCAACGTCGTAGCCACTACCCCAATATGCACCATCATCAGTGTTTAGTGCTAGCGTTAGCGTGCATGCATCATCTACGCCTATTCTGAAGTTCTGACGTGGCACAGGCGTAAAATTAGATACCACATATACTTTTTGCTTCGCATCTTTTGACATGCGAACAAATGAAACCACGCTTTGGTCTGCATTATTGTGGTCGAGCCAAGCAAAGCCCCCTGGTTCGTGGTCTTGCTCGTAAAGCGCTGGCGTAGACGTATAGAGGTGGTTGAGCGCCTTATAAAGCGCTTGAATGCCTTTGTGTTTTTCGTAATCGAGCAAGTGCCAGTCTAAACTACTGTCATGGTTCCATTCTCGTGCCTGCGCAAGCTCGTTCCCCATAAAGTTAAGCTTCTTGCCGGGGTGACCGTACATAAAGCCCGCGTAACAACGCAGGTTAGCAGCTTGCTGCCATTCATCGCCAGGCATTTTATGCAGCATACTGCCTTTGCCGTGTACCACTTCATCGTGCGAGATAGGCAGCACAAAGTTTTCGTCAAACGCGTAAACCATGCTGAAGGTAATATCGCCATGGTGATAGTTGCGATAGGCGGGGTCTTTAGCGATGTAGTGTAATGAGTCGTGCATCCACCCCATGTTCCACTTAAAGCCAAAGCCCAAACCACCATCAAATACTGGGCGAGAAACCTTGGGAAACGACGTTGATTCTTCGGCAATTGTCATGGCGTCTGGGAAGTGCTTGTACACTTCTTCATTCATCCATTTCAGTAAGCTGATGGCTTCGTAGTTTTCGTTGCCACCATCCACATTCGGGATCCACTCTCCGTCATTGCGTGAATAGTCGAGATAAAGCATGGATGCCACTGCATCAACCCTGAGTCCATCAACGTGAAATTTGTCTAGCCAAAACAGTGCGTTTGCAACTAAAAACTGACGAACTGTGTCTTTGCCGAAATCGTAAATGCAAGAATTCCAATCCGGATGCCAACCTTTCCTCGGATCTTCATATTCATAAACACAAGAACCATCAAATCGCGCCAAGCCATGGCCGTCTTCCGGGAAATGTGCAGGTACCCAGTCGATAATTACGCCTATACCTGCTTGGTGAGCCTTATCAACAAAGTATTTAAATTCATCTGGGTTTCCAAATCTACTCGTTGGTGCGAACATTCCCACGGGCTGATAGCCCCATGAACCGTCGAAAGGAAACTCGGAAATAGGCAGCAATTCAACGTGAGTGTAACCCATATCGCTGACGTAGCTTATTAAGTCATCGGCCAGCGCTTTATAGGTAAGATAGCGCGCATCAGTTTCAATACCCGGGCGCTTCCAAGAGCCAAGGTGCACCTCATAAATGCTCATTGGGCTGTTGTATTTATTCCCCTTTCGCTTTTCCATCCATGCACTATCATTCCACTCATAGTTATTGTGGTTGTAAATTTTCGAAGCATGAGAAGGATACTGCTCTGCACTGAAGCCAAGTGGGTCAGCCTTGTGCGGTAGGTCGTGGCCGTGTGCATCTTTAATGTGATACTTGTAGCGCTCTCCCTCTGCGAGTTCTGGCACAAACAGTACCCAGTATCCCATAGAGGTCTTTTCCATAGGATGCGTGCGCCCATCCCACTGATTGAAATCGCCAATGAGCGACACCGTACTCGCATTGGGCGCGAAAACGCAGAACCTGACACCTTTTATCGCATCGCCTTGTGATGAAGTGAGTGTTAAAAGTTGCGCGCCCGCTTGCTCATACAAGTTTGAAGGCTTGCTATCGATGTAGTGTACCGCATGATACGCCTGCTCGGAGAATTGATAAGGATCGATATAGCCCTTATCGTCATTCAAGCCTTCGGCGATAACGCGATAAACCTCACCCTGATATTCTTTAGGCAGTGGTGTTTCAAAAAGACCATTTTTGGAGGTAACGGTTACATTTGCTAGCGCTGCATTCTCCCATTCAATCGTTATCTTGCTGACATTAGGACGCCAAACGCGAAGTACCGACTTCTGCTGATTTTTAACTACACCTAAATGGGAAAACGGCTGAGAACATAATACCTGTTCAAACTGCTGCGCTAATTGCATTCGCTACTCCTAGTAAAAACCCGCATGGCAGCGGGTTGAATTGTGAGCTTAAATGCGTTGTATACATTTAAGCTCTATCAAGTACCGTCTTGGTACTTTATCTTACTCGTTTAAGTTACCCAGGCAACCGCCTATGATCATTTCTTTGATAATGGCAATTAACCCTGACTTGCTTGCTTTCTGGCATGAGTAAGTTTAGACGCCAACTCATTTATATCATGTCTATCGAACATCGACTCGATATTCTCTGTGAGTTTTCTTCGCCAGTTTGGATACTCGTCAAAAGTACCAGGAATATTGACCGGCTTATCCATTTCTAACCAGTCTTCCAATTGCAGGCTCAATAATGCGCTCGAGCCACCTGCCATGTGCACCTGCATACCGTTATTCAGTTCGCGATTCATACCCGTATGATTAACATCGCGGCCTACATTGTCGCCAATTGAACCGTGGCCGTGCAACGTATCAAGTATCGCCTGTTTATTTTCATGACGATCCGCATAAAGCGTTTGAAGGATTTCTTCTGTTGGATAAAGCCCTATTTCTTTGCCTAGCTCTAAATCTAAACAGTGCCAGTAACCAATCAGCGTTGGCATATCGTGAGTAGTCAACGTTGACATAGACTGAACAGGGTAATGACTAGGTGAGAAGAAACCGCCGTCTTCCGCTTGTTCGAAGAAAAATACACGGTATGAGTACACGCCATTATCAGCAAGCTTGCTGCGAATTTCTTCTGGTACAGTACCCAAGTCTTCACCAATAACCAGGCTCTGATTGCGGTGACTTTCTAGCGCTAGAATACCGAGTAAATCGTCTACAGGATAATAAACATAGCCGCCATCTTTAGCGTTATCGCCTTTCACAACCCACCATAAACGCAGCAACGCCATGACGTGATCGATACGCAATGAGCCTGACGACGCCATGTTAGACGCAAACAAGTCAATAATAGGTTGGTAACCCTGTTCATACAGCTTACGAGGGTCCATAGGCGGCAGCCCCCAGTTCTGGCCTAGTGGACCTAAGATATCCGGTGGAGCACCTACGCTTGCGCCTGTGCAGTATAGGTCTTTGTTACCCCAAATTTCTGCACTGCCTTCACTAACGCCTACCGCCAAGTCCCGATAAAGACCAATGGTCATGCCTGCATCAGTAGCTTTGTTGCTTGCAAGCTCAAGCTGTTGGGCGGCAATCCACTGTAGGAACAAGTAAAATTTGACGTCTTGTTCGTTTGCACTCTTAAACTTAGCCACGGCTGGGTTGTAATAGTCTTTGTATTCTTGTGGGAATACCGGCCATCCCCAGCTGTCTTTACCTTCAGCTTTTAGGTGCGATTGCAGGGCGTCGTACACCGCTAACATATCTAAGCTTTCACCGCCCGCTTCTACGAAGGCTTTAAACGCTTTATTTTGCTTTGTGCTTTTACGAAGGTATTTGGCATCGTAAACATCAAATACTGCTTTAAGCGCAGCCAATTTCACATGGGCGACTGCCTCGTAGTCTACATGTTCTACGTTACGTGCATGTTCAAGCGTGGCTTTAAACTCATCACTGCGCACTACCGCTTGTACTGATGCATCGTCATACCCGTCAATGGCAGTCACATCGATATACAAATAATTAAGCCAGCGACGTGAGCTTGGTCCATAAGGCGAGCACGCGTTGGGATTTGCGGGGTAAAGCGCATGAATAGGATTGAGTCCGATAAAGTCTGCGCCCACACCAGCGGCTTTTTCAATAAGCAGAGCTAAATCAGAAAAATCACCAATACCCCAGTTCTTTTCACTGCGAACGCAGTAAAGTTGAACGCTTAAGCCCCATATTTTTTTGCCTTCTTTAATTTCGTTTGGCGTGTAGCACGCTTCTGGTGCCACAATTAAGCGAGAACGCGCAAACTCATCGTCATCAGCGCTTAAGGCTACATCGTGATAACCAAGGGGCAAATCCAAAGGCAGTGTTACTACGTATTCATGAAACTCTACATCGTCGATATGCGCCATCGTCGTCATTTCTTGGTCAACTGGCGTAAATTGATGAGTGAGCACGTCACCATTTTCACAGGTGACCGTGAGCGTGTGATCATCGTTCACTAACTCGATAGGCAAACGAACAGCTAGATTAATTTCTTGGGTATTGCGAACCACTTGAACAGGATTTAACGGCGACAACCATACCGACTTTATATCTTGTGTAATTTGTGACTGAATTTTTTCATCACTGCTGGTGTCATAGCCAAGTGTGTTAAGCAGTTTTGCTTTACTTGATTCTGCGATGGTTGCTGGCTTTCCCCATGCGTCGACGTATTGGGTTTCAATTCCCCGCATTTCAACCAGTTGTTGCAGAAGTTGTTGTGTCATGGTGTGTCATTCCTGTTATTCGGTAAAAGACGCAAAGCAAATTAAGCATAGTGCGTCTACAAACAAATTTTTAACATTATTCTAGAAACAAGGGCTTGGCGATATCTGAATACGATTGCAATAGCACTTATTCGTAATTTTGCAACACTTTGGCTTTTTATTTTGCTAATTATGGCATTTTGATCCATACTTTACGTAATTTATTTTCATTTTATTTAAATAATCGGGGTACGTTATGACAATTCGCATCGGTATCAATGGTTTTGGCCGTATTGGACGCCTAGTAATGCGCGCAGCAGCAGAGCGCAACGACATCGAAGTTGTTGCAATAAACGACTTACTAGACACGGACTACATTGCTTATCTATTGAAATACGACTCGACTCACGGTTTATTCGACGGTGAAGTTACAGTAGATAACAATAGCCTAGTTGTAAACGGCAAAACTATCCGCATTACATCTGAAAGAGATCCAGCTGCACTTAAGTGGGATGAAGTAGACGTTGACGTGGTTGTTGAATCAACAGGTCTGTTCCTGACTAAAGAAACTGCCGCGAAGCACATCGAAGCTGGCGCGAAGAAAGTTGTTATGTCTGCACCTTCTAAAGATGACACGCCTATGTTCGTTATGGGTGTTAACCAAGAAAGCTACGCTGGCGAAACTATTGTTTCAAACGCGTCTTGCACAACTAACTGTCTTGCTCCACTTGCCAAAGTGCTTAACGATAGATTTGGCATTGTAGACGGTTTGATGACAACGGTTCACGCAACAACTGCAACACAGAAAACGGTAGACGGTCCTTCAATGAAAGACTGGCGTGGTGGTCGTGGTGCTGGTCAAAACATCATTCCATCATCAACCGGTGCAGCAAAAGCAGTAGGTAAAGTTATCCCTGAGCTTAACGGCAAGTTAACAGGTATGGCTTTCCGTGTACCTACGCCAAACGTTTCAGTAGTAGACCTTACTGTAAACCTTGCGAAGCCTGCTAGCTACGATGAAATTTGTGCAGCAATGAAAGAAGCTTCAGAAGGCGAGCTTAAAGGTATCATGGGTTACACAGAAGATGCGGTTGTGTCTAACGACTTCCTTGGCGACGCTCGCACATCGGTATTTGACGCCACTGCAGGTATCGCACTTACTGATACATTCGTTAAACTCGTTTCTTGGTACGACAACGAATGGGGCTACTCAAACAAGGTTCTAGACCTTGTGGCTCACATTTCTAAGTAATTAACGGTATTAAGCAAAAATAGTTAAACTATTCACGCTAAAGTTGAGTTAATCTAAAGGTGTAAACACGGCGTTTGCACCTTTTTTGTTTTTCGTGGTCGTAAACACGCATAATAACGATATTCCAGCGACATACGCTTTCCCGTCGCTTACCCTTTGTTGTTTTCTTATTAGTCCAAGGAGGGCTTATGCCACCTGTGAGTTCAGTTACCGTTAGTGAGTCTAATGGACTTACCTTTTTAGACGTAGATAATGCGTTTGCCTCTGCGCGTATTAGCCTATTTGGCGGTCATATCTTGTCATATGTGCCTAAAAGCGATGGCAGAGAGCGTCTTTGGGTAAGCCCCCATGCTTACTTGAACGGAGAGCGACCTATTCGCGGTGGTATTCCGGTGTGCTGGCCTTGGTTTAGCGATGATCACGGTCGAGAAAAAGGTGCCCTCCCCGCTCACGGCTTTTTGAGAACACAAGTGTGGAAGCTGATTCATTCAGAAGATACAGAAAGCGGAACAACGATTACGCTTTCGCCAAGCTTTACCCGAGCTGAAGGGTTTGAGAACGATTGTAACGTGACCATGGTAATTACAGTTGGTGAGACGATGGACGTCGCGCTAACTACAGAAAATACGGGTGTTGTACCATTCGAATTTAACTGTGCGCTACATACATATTTCCACGTTGACCACATTCAACATACCCAAATAACTGGAATTGAAGGCCAATATAAAGACAAACTTGACGACTGGGGATTAAAGACGACACCGAGTCCTTACACCATCACAGGCGAAACGGATCGCATTCATGTTGCGCCGATTAAAACGGCAGAAATTGAAGTCGAAGGCAACGCGTTCACGGAAGTGGTATCCGACGGCAATGACTCTTTGGTAGTGTGGAACCCGTGGTTAGGCGCAGCGTCTATTTCAGACATGGACCCATTTGGCTATAAGCATATGTTGTGCGTAGAAACATCGCTAACTCAGGGAAAGACACTGTCCCCCGGTGCTAGCCACACACTGAAACAATCTATTGTTCCGAAGTAAATTATTTGAAGTGCAAGCGCAATTTCGCTGACACTTCGGAAGGTAGACAGTCGCAGTTCACGATCAAGAGATATAAAAAAACCTGCCAATGAGCAGGTTTTTTCATTTAAAGGTTCAGCAAATTACTGTTTAGCACCCGCAACAGCTTCTTTTGCTAGCTGCGTAATACGCGCCCAGTCACCTGATTCAATTGCGTCGTCAGGGGCAAGCCACGAACCACCTACACATTTAACGTTGTTAAGCGCTAAATAGTCATTGTAGTTGTTTGGGCCAATGCCACCCGTTGGGCAAAACGTCACATCAGGGAAAGGACCACTGATTGACTTAATGGCTTTAACGCCACCTGAAGCCTCTGCTGGGAAGAATTTCATGTGGGTATAACCCGCATCTTTACCCTTCATCAAATCAGAAGTTGAAGAGATACCAGGGATAAGTGGAATTTCTGAATCCATACCCGCTTTTAGCAAATCAGCCGTCATACCTGGGCTAATTGCGAACTTAGCGCCAGCTTCAACTACCGCTTTAAGCTGCTGGGCGTTAGTCACGGTTCCAGCACCAATTAGCGAGTCAGGCACTTCTTGTGCAATTCGCTTAATCACGTCAATAGCAGCAGGGGTACGTAGCGTTACTTCTAGTACTTTAATACCACCTTCCATCAGCGCTTTTGCCAGAGGAACCGCTTTTTCTACGTCATTGATTACCAAAACAGGTACAACTGGACCGGCCGCAAAAATTTCCTCTGGAGAGTATTTCCATTTCGTTGTCATAATTTAGCTCGCTGTATTTTGATTCAGATATGCAGCCGCACCCAATAAACCATGATCAGGTTCTGCAATTAAATAGGTGGGAATGTCTTTCACGTAGTGCTTCATTTGCCCTTTCGCTTCAAAACGCGCTCTAAAATCGCTATTTTGAATAAATTCAGGGAAACGGTTAGCAATGCCACCACCAATGAAAATGCCGCCCGTGGTTGCCATGTTAAGTGCTAAATTACCCGCAAAGCTTCCCATAATTCGGCAGAATTGGGTAAGCGTCGCTTCAGCAATTTTACAGGTACCGTTCAGCGCAGCGTCAGTGATTTGAGCCGGCTCGGTAAATACAACTGGTGCTGATGCGTGGTTTGCTAGCGCGGTGTAAATATTATGCAGACCGCGTCCAGACATTACTTCTTCAGCAGAAGCACGTCCTAAGGTAGATTGAAGGTGACGCCATACGACAACATCGGTTTCATCTACCGGTGCAAAGTCTACATGACCACCTTCACCGTCCAGCGTCTGCCAGCCAGTTGAGGTCATTGTAATATGCTCAACACCCAATCCTGTACCAGGTCCAAAAACAGCGATATTGCCATTTTCTTTCGCAGTGCCTTCGCCAATTTGTACCACTTGCTCTTCGCCCAATACAGGCAAAGAGTGCGCTACGGCAGTGAAGTCATTGATAACGAACAACGCGTCTAGTTTAAGCTGAGAGCGAAGTGCATTTTGAGAAAATGCCCAGCTGTGATTCGTCATCTCGACTTGATCGCCCAATACTGGACATGCAATTGCAATACAACCTTGCGAAAAGCTGTATTCCGGCATGTCGCTAAAGTACTGCGCGATAGCGAGGTCGATGCTGGCGAAATCATTACACATGTATTTTTTGATGTCGGCTACACCTGACTCGGTTACCCTTGCAACACGAATATTCGTACCGCCAACATCAGCCACAAACTTCTGGCTCATTATGCTTGCTCCTGCGTGTAAAACAGTGAACATGCACCCTCTTCTGCACCCGTCAGAATAGCGCGCATACCCGCAAACATTTCACGTCCCATTCCAACGTGATGCTTAGCTAAGTTCGCTGGCGCTGCTTCACGTGCAGCCAGTGTTTCATCGTCCACATGCAGTGTTAGTGCACCAGTTTGTGTGTTTAGCTCAATAATGTCGCCCTCTTGCACTTTAGCAAGTAGACCGCCTTTATAAGCTTCTGGAGTCACGTGGATAGCTGCAGGAACTTTACCTGATGCACCAGACATACGACCGTCAGTAACTAGCGCCACTTTAAAGCCGCGATCTTGAAGCACCCCAAGAGGTGGCGTTAAGCGGTGAAGTTCTGGCATACCAATCGCTGAAGGACCTTGGAAGCGAACAACTACAATGCAGTCTTTGTCTAGCTTGCCAGACTTAAACGCGTCATCGAGTTCAAACTGGTCTTCAAACACAACCGCTGGAGCTTTGATATTACAGTGAGGCGTGCGAAGTGCTGAGGTTTTAATAACGCCACGACCAAGATTGCCGTCAAGTACACTCAAACCACCATCTGGCTTAAACGGTGCGTCAACAGTTGCTAGCACTTCTTTATCAAGGGATTCAGTCGGGCCGTCTCGCCATTCTAATTCGCCGTCTTTAAGCACAGGCTCTTTAGTGTAGAAGTCTAAGCCTTCACCACAAATGGTCTTAACATCGTTATGTAGTAGACCCGCATCAAGCAACTGTCTAATTAGCAATGACATACCACCTGCTGCAACAAAGTGGTTAATGTCAGCTGAGCCATTCGGGTAAATGCGAGTAAGAAGAGGCACAGCATTAGAGATATCTGAGAAGTCGTCCCAATTTACGATGTAACCTGCAGCGCGAGCTACCGCAATAAGGTGCATGGTGTGGTTAGTAGAACCACCCGTAGCAAGAAGACCTACAAGGCCGTTCACAATGGCTTTTGCATCTACAATGTGACCAATTGGCGTATAGTTGTCGCCAAGGTCAGTTAAGCGTGTTGCTTGAACCGCAGCCGCTTTTGTTAGCGCATCGCGCAAAGGTGTGCCCGGATTAACAAACGACGAACCCGGAAGGTGCAAGCCCATCATTTCAACCACTAGCTGATTCGAGTTTGCCGTTCCATAGAACGTACAGGTACCCGCAGAGTGGTAAGATTGAGATTCAGCTTCAAGCAACGCGTCACGCCCTACTTTACCTTCGGCAAATTCTTGACGAACACGGGCTTTTTCTTTGTTTGGAAGACCCGATGGCATTGGACCGGCTGGCACAAAAACGGTTGGCAAATGACCAAACGTTAGTGCGCCCATTAGTAGCCCAGGAACGATTTTGTCGCAGATACCTAGCATCAGTGCGCTATCGAACATGTTGTGAGAAAGCGCAATGGCAGCCCCCTGAGCAATGTTATCACGGCTCATTAGGCTTAAGTCCATGCCAGACTGGCCTTGTGTAACACCATCACACATAGCAGGTACGCCACCTGCGAACTGGGCTACGCTGCCTACCTCTTTCACTGCATCCTTAATGAGCGCAGGATACGTCTCGTAAGGCTGGTGCGCTGAAAGCATATCGTTATACGCAGACACAATTGCCACGTTGGCTTTGGTCATTGAACGAAGATCTGATTTTTCGCTTGTTCCACATGCTGCAAAGCCGTGAGCAAGGTTACCGCATGACAACACACCACGGTGTGGTCCTTGACGTCGTGCACTCTCAATTTTTTCTAGATACGCCTTACGCGTTTCTTTACTACGCTCGATAATTCGTTGCGTAACTTCAGCAATTTTTGGATTCATGTTTGTCTCCTATGGCGCCCACATCAAAGTAACCGGCGCGCGGTTAACTACGGCGGTGATGGGCTTTTGCGCTTCGGTGGCATTTTCAATAGCATCAAGTAAGACTTGTTTTTTCTTCTCGCCTGTTAAATGCAAAAAGATATTACGGCTATTGAGTAACGCTGGTAGCGTTAATGAAATACGTTGATGAGGTGCTGTTGTAGGTTGAACAGCGATGCAGGTTCTGCCGCTGCTCATATCTAAGCCGTCAAGTACTTGTTCAGAGCAAGGGAAAAGCGATGCAGTGTGACCATCTTCCCCCATGCCAAGAATCAATGCATCAAAAGGTTGTGACATGCTAGCCAGATTTGACTCTGCGGCATTTACGCCTTCGTTTGCATCATCAGCATCGCTTTTCAATTCGATAAAACGAGCTGCTGCGGCTTTATTTTGAATTAGATTATTTTTGACTAGGCTGGTGTTGCTGGCCTCGTGGCCCTCTTCAACCCAGCGCTCGTCAGCAAGGGTGATATCAACCTTATCCCACTCAAGATCGGTTTCGCTTAGCTGTTTGAAAAGCGCCAGCGGCGTGCGACCACCACTCACTACAAGCGATGCGCGACCACGAGTTTTAATACCTGTTTTTAAAATGCTGACTAAGTCTTGCGCAAATGCGTCAGTCAATGCATCAGGTGTTTCGAATGATAGAGTTGTTAACGCCATATTACTTTTTCTTCCCTGTTTTGCTTTCGTACCAGCTGCGATTTTCGCGAGCAAGAAGACCTATAGAGTCTACCGGCCCCCACGTACCTGCTTGATACGGTTCTGGTGGCTCACTCGATTGCTTCCACGCTTCAAGAATTGAGTCTACCCATGTCCAGGCTTGTTCAATTTCGTCACGACGAACGAATAGCGCCTGATTACCCAACATAACTTCAAGAAGGAGTTTTTCGTATGCGTCAGGAATACGCTCATCGGCAAACGCTTCAGAGAAGCTTAAGTTAAGCTTCGATTTTTGTAGATCCATAGAACCAGAGCTAGTTAAGCCAGGCACTTTGTTCATTACAGTGATTTCTACACCTTCGTCTGGCTGCAGACGAATAACCAGCTTGTTAGGCGGAAGATTCTTGAAGCTGTCACCGAATAAGTTGTGTGGCTGACGCTTGAAGTAAATAACAACTTCACTCACCTTAGTTGGCATGCGCTTACCTGTGCGTAGGTAGAACGGCACACCAGCCCAACGCCAGTTGTCAATTTCCGCTTTAATAGCAACAAAGGTTTCGGTTTTACTTTGCGTATTAGCACCTTCTTCTTCAAGGTACCCAGGCACTTCTTCGCCTTTCACGAAACCAGAGGTATACTGACCGCGTACAGTGCTGTCATTAATATTAAACGAGTTAATCGGACGAAGCGCTTTAAGCACTTTCAATTTTTCGTCACGAATGCTGTCAGCGTCGAGCGTTGTCGGAGGCTCCATCGCTACCAAGCTTAGAATTTGTAGCAAGTGGTTTTGCACCATATCTCGCATTTGACCCGCGTCGTCAAAGTAACCCCAACGCCCTTCAATACCCACTGACTCTGCAACTGAGATTTGAACGTGGTCAATGCAGTTGTGGTCCCAGTTAGTAGCAAAAATAGAATTGGCAAAACGCAGTGATACTAGGTTTAGTACTGTCTCTTTACCAAGGTAATGGTCAATGCGGTAAATTTGCTTTTCGTCGAAGTATTCTGCAACTTGCTCATTGATCACTTTAGACGATGCCAAATCGTGACCAATTGGCTTTTCTAGCACAACGCGAACGCTTGAGTCGATAATTTTGCAGCTATGCAGGCCACGACAGATATCACCGTATATCGCCGGTGGCGTCGCTAAATAACAAACCATGGTGCGGCTTGGGTCAACGTGGTCGTCTAATACGCAATAGCTTTCAACGTCCTTCATGTCTACGCATGCATAGTGCAAACGCGCTTTCATTTTTTCCCAAGTGGCTTCACACAAGTTCTTCTCGCCAAACTTGATTAGGTTGGCATGAACTTCTTCAATATAGGCATCCAGCTCCATTTCTTGACGCGCAACACCCACAATAGTGGTGTCTGGGTGCATCAAGTTTGCTTTTTCAAGCTGATATAAAGAAGGCAACAACTTGCGTCGTGAAAGATCTCCCAGTGTACCGAAAAGTACAAAATCACAGGGTTCGTAGGAATTATCCAATACCATATTCGTCGACCTTTTAAATGTATGTGTCCGCGGCGTATTGTACAGTTATTTACAACACTAACGACTATTTTTACCGTATAGTTAACACCAAATGTAGTAAAATTACAACTTGTACCAACTATAGGATCTGAATCTTTACTGTTTCCCTCAGTTTACCCTCATTTAACCCGATTGAAATAACAAAAATTGTCAAAAAATTACATTTTTCTTGTCACAGACGTCACATTGGGTACTATTACGGGTGTACCTTACAATAAATTGTGCTAACTAATTGCTATATCTGTATGAACATTTTAGAAAAAATCACACAAAACCAAGCGGCATTCAGTAAATCTGAGAAAAAGGTAGCTGAAGTAATTCTAGCTAACCCACAAACGGCCATTCATTCGAGTATAGCAACCCTCGCTAAGATGTCGGATGTTAGTGAGCCTACCGTAAACCGTTTCTGCCGAAGACTTGATACAAAAGGCTTCCCAGACTTTAAACTGCATTTAGCGCAGAGCCTGGCTAACGGCACGCCTTATGTAAACCGCCATGTTGATGAAAACGACAGCCCAGACGAATATACCAATAAGATATTCGAGTCGACCATGGCGTCCCTGGAAGTGGCGCGCCAATCTGTGGATGTGAACGTGGTAAATCGCGTTGTTGATTTACTTACACAGGCACAGAAAATTTCATTTTTCGGCCTAGGCGCTTCAGCTTCAGTGGCACACGATGCACTAAATAAGTTTTTCCGCTTCAATGTTCCAGTGGTCTACTTTGAAGATATTCTGATGCAGCGCATGAGCTGCATGAACTGTTCAGATGGCGATGTTGTTGTATTGATTAGCCACACGGGCCGAACTAAAAGCTTAGTAGAAATAGCGCAAATTGCCCGCATGAACGACGCTACTGTAGTAGGAATTACCTCAGCAGATAGCCCGCTGGCACAAGAATGCAGTTACGTGTTATCGCTGGAAGTGCCAGAAGATACTGATATGTATATGCCTATGGCCTCTCGCATCGCGCAGCTCACGCTAATTGATGTACTGGCAACCGGCTTTACACTGCGCCGCGGCAACAAGTTCAGAGAGAATCTGAAGCGAGTAAAAGATACGCTGCGTGGTTCACGTTATGAAAAGCGTGGTGAGTAATTTTCTTCCCACGTGATCAAATAAGAACCACTTACCGTAGAAAAATTGGTTCAATAAATCAGCTAAAACGCCTAACTGGTCGAGCCAGTTAGGCGTTTTTGTTTAATTCATTCACATTTTTGTCAAATTCAACTATTATTCTGTAATAAAATTACGTAAAGCGATTACAGGCATACCGTATAAACGCGTAGCCTATCACTCTTTGTCTTTTCTAACTTAGAAACAGCGACGGAATCACATGACCAGAAGAACGAAAATTCTTGCCACCCTAGGACCTGCAACCGACTCACTTGAAAAGATTCAGGCACTTATTGCCGCAGGCGCAAACACTGTGCGCATGAACTTTTCACACGGACAAGCCGAAGATCACATTGAACGTGCAAAGCGCGTTCGTCAGGCAGCAAAGAACCTAGGTAAATACGTAGCGATTTTAGGTGATCTTCAGGGCCCTAAAATCCGTGTTGCTCGTTTTGCCGAAGGTGCAGTTCGTTTAGAGGTAGGCGCAAAATTCATTCTAGACGCTGAATTAGGCCGCGACGAAGGTGATATTAATCAAGTAGGTATTGATTACAAAGCGCTTCCTGATGATGTATCAGCAGGCGATATTCTGCTTCTTGATGACGGTCGTATTCAGCTTCGAGTAACAGGCGTTGAAGGCCGCAAAGTGATTACTGAAGTAACAGTAGGCGGCAAGCTTTCAAACAATAAAGGCATTAACCGTCAAGGCGGTGGTCTTTCTGCAGATGCACTTACCGAAAAAGACAAAGAAGACATTAAAACCGCCGCGAAAATTGGTGTTGATTACCTTGCAGTGTCATTTCCTCGCAGCGGCGCAGACTTGAACTACGCGCGAGAACTTGCCGAAGCAGCTGGCTGCTACGCAAAAATTTGTGCAAAGGTCGAGCGTGCTGAAACGGTGGCGTCTGACGAAGCCATGACGGATATCATCAGCGCTTCAGATGCGGTAATGGTTGCTCGTGGTGACTTGGGTGTAGAAATTGGCGATGCGGAACTTGTTGGTGTTCAAAAGAAACTGATTGCCCGTTCTCGCCAGCTCAACAAGGTTGTGATCACCGCGACGCAAATGATGGAGTCGATGATTGACAGCCCTATGCCTACACGTGCAGAAGTAATGGACGTTGCGAACGCTGTACTAGACGGCACTGACGCGGTAATGCTTTCAGCTGAAACAGCGGCGGGTAATTTCCCTATTGAAACAGTTGCAGCTATGGCTCGTGTTTGTGAAGGCGCGGAAACACATCCTAGCGTTAAAATTTCCAAGCACCGCATGGATCAGCAGTTTTCTTCTACTAGCGAGTCAATTGCTCTGTCTGCGGTTTACGCCGCGAACCACTTGCCAAGTGTTAAAGCGATTGTAGGTTTAACTGAAAGTGGAACTACACCAACGTTAATGTCTCGCATTACTACATCTCTGCCAATTATTGCGATGTCTCGTCACGAATCAACGCTTAACACGATGGCGCTTTGCCGCGGCGTTAAGCCGGTTTTCTTTGACTCTTCAAACAGTGAACCTGGCAAATTGAAGTACGATGTCATTGCATCACTTAAAGAGAAAGGGTTAGTGAAAAGCGGCGACAGTATCATCCTGACTTACGGCGATGAAATGGAAAAAGTGGGCGCGACCAATACCCTTAAAATCGTAGAAGTCGAATAGCAACGTATACACTATTAAAGCGAAGCAAATGCTTCGCTTTTTTTTGCCTGTAATTTACTAAAGCAGTGGTAAGCTGACGCTTATAATAAGAACACTCAACTAAGTCAGTATCAAAATTACAAAAAACATATCCAACAAAACAACGAGAATTCGTTAACACTCCTCGGGACAACAACGACAAAAATAAGGATAGACATGCAGCTCGTTTTCAATCACTACACACGTTTTTCAGCAATTATAACGCTCTTGGCACTTTTCACTCATAGCGTATGGGCAAATACACAGCACGTACACACCATGAAGCGTGTAGAAGTAGCTTCACAGAACGCTCCGTTACAGCCAATAATGATTCAAGGCCCCATGCCCATTGAAGCCGAATACTTTGCTGCGCTTTTGGATAACACTACAACAGAGTATTCAGGTAATGCGGTATTCTATAAAGGGACACTAGACGGGTATCCCATTGTGGTAGCTAAAACCGGTAAGGGTTTAGAAAATACAGCGGCCGCCACCGCCATTGGCATAGAGAGATACCACCCTCGCCTTATCATCAATCAGGGAACATCAGGTGGCCACGATCCTTCCTTAAAAGTTGGTGATATTGTTCTTGGCGAACGCAGTATTAATGCATCCAATTTTAAAACGCCTAAGCTGGCTCAAGGAGAAGGTTCTCATCCGTTTAATTGGCTACCGATGGATCTTATGGCGTCAGAAGGCAGCGCGGGAGAAGGAAGTAGCGCTAAGGACGCAGAAAAGTTGCGTTATTATTTAGGAGACAAACAGCTCATCAACCTAGCTCTATCGCTAGCCAAGCAGTACAAACGCGGGAACGTCGTTAAAGGAACGATTGGCAGCGGTAACTTTTGGAATAACGAGTTAGATCGAATAGCATGGCTCCATAAGAATATGGGAACGAGTGTGGAAGAAATGGAAACCGCTTCTGCAGCGCAGATTGCACATGCCTACCACGTTCCCTTTTTAGGTATTCGCGTATTGTCGAACAATATTACCAACCATGGTGAATATGACCCAACCACGGCCAAAGATTGTCAGGCCTTTGTTGAAAAAGTGGTAAGAGCTTATATTTCTGCGCTGTCGGAATAAAATTGGAAAACACTCAAACGAAAAACGCGCCCTACATTGTAAAAATGTAAGGCGCGTTTTCATGTATAACCTTTGTATTAGATTGCTTGAGCGGTATAAGTTTCCGCATCTTGACTAACATCATTCGCGTATTGAGTAAGATGATGATTTAGAATATTTTCGGCGCGCTCAACAAACTCATCACGCTTAAATTTCCAACCTCTTAAATCGGCTTGCTTAGCCTGTGCAATGTAGTGCTCTAGACGCGTTTTTCTCAATAGATGTGCCTTTTTCGACAAATCAAATTCTACCAATGAGAAGTTGCGCTGTACTTTTTGAATATCCATGTGAACGGGGCGCTGTTCGTCATCAGCTGATGCTTGGCTTACGGATAGCTTTCCTTGCCCAATTACACCGACTATAACAATGATTGCTGATACCACTAAGCCTGAATAAACCCACTTTAAAAAGTTCATGCCCCACTCCTTGAACGATTTTGCACTTGTATCGATAAGCTCGCTACAATCCACTTAATTAAAACTATTTATCACCAATGTATTGAGTCATTCGACTTTTTAAGTTTCTAGCTTTCACGTTGCAGCAGATGTTTTCTGCCTGACAATACATACTTTCGTCTATTCAATACATCAAGTAATTCACTCATATCTACTTAACCATATGCACCTTCCGCACCATATAGTTAATCTTTGTTTTTCAGTAATTTAGACCAACCCAAAACTTATACTAAAGTTGTATAAGGTACTTTCTACACACAGCAAGATAAAATTTTCCTTTCAAATTTAATAAACTCACTCCCCTTAATACTGTACACTCATACAGCATTAAGATATACCACAACAAGCAAAGTACTGGTATGGAATCTTGTTTTTTTTCAGACCGTCTACCACGTACATTTGCCTAGAGAAAGTGACCATTTGCGATGCATGACAAACTCATTCAAAAACTCGAAATTCTTTCAGATGCCGCTAAGTATGACGCTTCTTGCGCAAGTGGCTCCGCCGGTAAACGAAAAGCAGGTAAAACTGACAAAACAGGAATAGGTTCGCTCACAGGAGGGTCAGGGATATGTCACAGCTTTACCCCTGATGGACGATGCGTATCATTACTTAAGATCCTAATGACCAACTATTGCATATACGATTGCCATTACTGCATCAATAGGGTGTCTAGCAACGTTCAACGAGCGCGTTTTACCGTTAAAGAAACGGTTGATTTAACGCTTAATTTTTATAAGCGTAACTACATTGAGGGATTATTTTTAAGTTCCGGTATTGTCGGCTCTCCTGACCTGACTATGGAGAGCATGGTACGCATCGCGAAGTCTCTTCGCATTGATCACGGATTTAAAGGATACATTCATCTTAAGACCATTCCGAATGCATCTCCTGAACTACAGGCTGAAGCTGGCTTATATGCCGATAGGCTAAGTATAAACATCGAAATGCCGACACAAAATTCGTTGAACAAATACGCCCCGGAAAAAGACCTTGGTGAAATTCACGGTTCAATGAATACATTGAAAGACAAAATAAATGAACACAAAGTAGATAAAACCTACTCGGGTAAACGCCCACCTCGCTTTGCTCCTGGCGGACAGTCCACTCAGATGATCATAGGAGCCGATGACTCAAATGATAAAGTTATCCTTGGCACGAGTGTCAAACTGTATGGTCAACAAAAATTGCGGCGCGTTTACTATTCTGCATTTTCGCCCATCCCAGATGCGTCTGAAGTCTTGCCTCTTAAACCAGCCCCACTTATCCGTGAACACCGACTTTATCAGGCCGATTGGCTCCTGCGCTTTTATGGATTTGGTTTAGATGAAATTGTACACAACGACATGCTAGATATGGAGCACGACCCCAAGCTTGCGTGGGCGCTACGCAATCGCCACATATTTCCCATCGATTTAAACAAAGCTGACAAGCTACTTTTATTGCGAGTTCCTGGACTGGGAGCACGCACAGTACAAAAAATTTTGGCTATTCGACGTTACACAAAGCTTAGCTGGTTCGATCTCACAAAAATGCGTTTACCCTTACAAAAATTAAAACCGTTCATTACTGTTAGTGATTATTCCCCCGCTATCCATTTGCTCGATAGCAGTAACTTTGAACAGCAATTTAAACAACCAAAACAGTTTGAATTGTTCAGCGCCTAATCTAATTGGTACTACAATGAAAAAAGTAACAATTTCATCAGTGCCCGGATACGACGAATGGCGAAAAGCATCGAGAGAATGTCTAGCCCAACACATACCTCCGGAGAACGTTACATGGCAAACTTCGCAATCTAACCAAGACGACTTGTTTGCCGTGACCGATTCGGCCAACGCTATTGGTGAAAGCCAAACGAATTTCAGAATTCCCAGATCAGTTTTAACGCTGTTGAAGTATGCGTTATGCCACCAAGCCCCCGATCGTTTCGCTTTATGTTACCGCGTTTTATGGCGAGTAGTTTTCGAAAACAGAAACCTTATTCACTTAAAAACTGACGAAGATGTGTTGCGTCTCAACGTGCTGGCTAAAGCAGTAAAACGCGATGCATATAAGATAAGTGCTTTTTTGAGATTTCGAGAAGTTGTACTTGACGGACAAGAGCATTTTATTGCGTGGTATGAACCAGAACACTTCAGCTTGGAATTGAAGCTCGATTTTTTTCGGACTCGTTTTAAAAATATGTGTTGGTCAATACTTACCCCTTATCGAGCTGCGCATTGGAATACTAAAACACTTGTTTTGGAAGATAATCCTGACCCAAGTATTATTCCAAATGATGACAGAATTGAAAAATACTGGCTTACGTATTATGCAAATATATTTAATCCTGCCCGCGTAAAAACAAAGGCAATGTTAAGTTCAATGCCAAAAAAATACTGGAAGAATATGCCTGAGACGTCGCTTATTAACGATATGATACGCCACTCGGATGCTAGAGCACGTAAGATGATACTAAATGGAAAAAAGGTGGAGAATGGTGAATGAGTCCTCCTGACAAATATTAGCAGCTGTGCTTCCTTTGTTTATTGCGATTTGAAAAGCTCTGTAAAACGTGACCAGAAAAAAGGGGCCGAGGCCCCTTTTTTGTGTAAAGCAACAATGATATTAGTTCATCGCAGTTTCAGTAACTACACGAAGGTTGCTTTCAACATCTTTTACGTCAGACGCATTCTTGGCAATTTCCACAGCTAGGTCACGCTCAGCATCAGAATCAACGTCGCCAGTCAGTGTTACTACACCGTTTTCTACGTCAACATCGATGTCGAAACCTGAAATATCGGTATCCATAAGAAGACGAGTTTTGATTACTGTGGCGATTTTGGCGTCAGTTAACTCGCTTGTGCCTTCGTCAACAGTATCTTCCATGTCATCTGACATGTCGCCTTCCATATCTTTGTCAGAGACAACCGTTAGCTTGTTGTCTACAGACGTTACACCATCAATATTCGCTACTAGCTCTTCCGCTAGCTTTTTATCAACAGAGTTCTCAACCTTACCAGTAAGAACGACATTACCGTTTTTAACGTCAGTGTTAATGTCGAATGAATCAAGGTTACCATTGAACAACAGCGTTGCTTCTGCTTTGCCATCAATCCATGCGTCTTTGGCACCTTTCTCCCATTTGTTGTCTGTGTCCATGTCACCTGCATATGCAGCTGTAGTCAAAGTTGTAGCAACAATCATAGAAATAAGTGAACGTTTCATAACATTTCTCCTTTGTCGAAACTCGTAGATAGTCATGCCAATTCCTTGCCAACAAAATAAGGCATTGTTTTATATGATAAATATTAATATCCAGGGCTAGTTAAGTAAGTTTTGTTTTGCAAACTTTGCCTTTGTTTGAGAACTTTTTACTTAATTTTGTTAATGCCCAAAACTCGTCAACTTCACTTAACAAAAGCACCTATCAATTGTACTAAGGGATAACTTTTTGTCGTTGGCCGCCGCTAAGTTGCAGTGATACTTAGGTTAAACTTATTTCACAAAGCTGCCGTAGTTATAACGATTTGTGTCGCTTCACTAGCTATAGTCATCAATTTAGTTTTGCAGACAGAAGCAACAGGTGGAGTGTTTTTCGTTAATTAAACTCAAGGACCAACTAGACATGGATACTGCACTTACTGCTGTTTCAGTCTTATTTATAGCCGTAAGCTGGGCCCCTTTGCTTCCTTCTTCTCATTGGTTAATAAGAGTGTGGGAATTTCCGCGACTACAAATAGCAGCTATCATTTCTTTGTTAATTGCTGGGCATATTTTTGAATCAACCTATTACGCACAGATAGATAGCCTAGCAGTAATTATTGTCGCTGGATTAACAGTTAGCCTTATTTATCAGGTTATCTGGATCATTCCTTATACCCCTCTGTATAAAAGAGAAGTTAGGCACGTCGAGGTGGAGAGTGCGAGCCAAAAGCTAAGTGTTTTATCAAGCAATGTGTATATGCCTAATGACGATTTTCGCAAGCTCATTGAACATGTACGTAATAAGCAACCTGATTTTCTCGTAACGTTGGAATCTAATGAGAAGTGGCAGAAAGGCATCAGTGAAATTGAATCTGAATACCCGTATCGTAAATTTTGCCCACTCGAGAACCTCTACGGTATGCATCTTTATAGTAAGCTTCCCTTTGAAGAGGTCTCATTGCGATTTCTAATAGAAGAAGATGTGCCGTCTATGAAAGTTAAAATCAATCACCACGGACAAGATGTCACGCTATATTTTCTTCATCCAAAACCACCAAGCCCAACAGAAAACACGTATGCAAAGCCCAGAGACGTAGAACTTACTGTTGTGGGGGAAGAAATAGCTGAAACAGAGGGCCCTATTGTCGTCGCTGGCGATCTTAACGATGTAGCTTGGTCACCTACTACCAGAAAGTTCAAGAAAATAAGCGGACTTTTAGACCCACGAGAGGGGCGCGGTTTTTTCAATACATTTCACGCGAAATATCCTTTAGTGAAATGGCCGTTAGACCACGTATTTCACTCGGAACATTTTGCATTGGTCAATATAGAGAAACTTGAAAGCATAGGCTCAGACCACTACCCGCTTTATACCGAACTAGCGCTAATCACGGACAAGGAGTAATACTCAAGACTGTAAATCTAATGAGAGCTACGGTGTTTGACACACCACATGAGGCTATCACACGCCTCTTCACGCTTTTTAAAATGGGCTAGCCCTATTAGCTTGTTATCCCGAGGCCAAACCGCTTGGTTTAGCACCTCTTGATCTTCTGCCGATAGTTGTTCGCTATCTAACACTATCTCAACCGCTTTTTTGTTGGGTTTTATTAATGTGGGGTTAGCTTCTTTGACCAGAGCAGAGTTCACACAAATATACTCTCTCTTAACAGGGTCTCTCACCACGCCGATGTAGTTGTTGTCACAAATTATAGCTGGCCAGCCTTCCGTTATTCTGCTCTGTCCAAACATTACGAGTGTAAAAGCAACAAGAACGAAAAGTGTTAAACCGATAAATTGAGCGCTCAAATCTGGTGCTACGCTTACAATAACGCCGACAACAGCTGCGAAAAATATCCAGCCGCCAAATACTCTGCGCATAGCATTTGGTGAGATACCAGATATAACATCAACCACCTTTAATGATTGTTTGTCATAGTGTCGAATAAATACAGACGATTGTGATTCCACAGCCTTTGTCCACCAGAAAAAATACGAAATTCAGAAATTAATACGTTACAAGTAAGGCTGAAGATTTACCTACACTCTGAGTGAGTAAAAACCAATAATATGAGATTAGTTCTACTCGAAAGAAAACGTGTTAAGCAATATTTGTAGGAATATTTAAACTATTGAATTGTAATGTTTAACCTACTAACCAAGCATATCAAAATATGTGGGAACGGCAAAGCAATTACGCGCTAGATGCACAGTAAAACAAGACTTATGAAAAGAAGCGTCATGTTAATCTGCAAATTAGAACAGACCACCAAAAATTAACATAAAAAACTGCTGTTGGCCTCCATACATTCGTTTGTAAATTTTTCTCTCACTTTGCACCTCTTGCTTGCCTTGGCGCTCAACCATTGCTGCAAACACTCAAAAACAGAACTTGAAATTACACTTTTTATCAAAAAATCAATAATTTACAAAACAGGAACACTCTTTGCTTCTACGAAAGTATAACGTTCAACGTTTCATGTCGTCGTTATTACAGGTTCAACAAATTAGAAAGGGAGGAAGAGTATGCGTTCACCAATAAGTGCAGTAACTATTGTTAAGAGCAGAACTGAGAAACTGGCCAATTTGATTACTCAGTTAGAGCAATGCTCTCCAACGCCAGATGAGCTAGTCATTGTTTGGATGGCACCTCCTTCTGATTTGTCACTCGTACGCAGTGACAAATTCGACATTGTTCACAAGTTTGTGACTCAAGATGCTCTTCCGATAGCGAAAGCGCGCAACAAGGGTATGTCAGCGGCCAAGCACGCGAATTTAGTTTACCTAAACGTAGACGCAGTTATTGCCCCATCGCTTTTTAGAGATGGCTTGCTTGCGCTTCGTGACAACACCGTAGTGTTCACATCAGTGGTGTTTTTACCCAACGAGCGCTGTTGTAAGCCCTACCGACAAATTTCAAAAGATGAAAAAGAAATCGGTTATTTAGCAAGTAATGACGACACGTTACCCGAAGACGACAATAACGAAATACCTTCAAGAGATCAGGAAATTAATCATGGAAAGTTTAGTGACGATAGTATTTGTTCTACAGTGTTTTTTATTCGTAAGGCAGACTTTCAGAAAACCGGCGGCTTCGATGAAGGCTACGCGGGTTTCGGACTAAATGACGAAGATTTCTTCACTAACTGTAGAGCATTAGGGTTTTCGTTAGAGCAACTGCCCACGCGAACATTTGCACCACACCGCCCTAATTATCAATGCCCGATAAATCACCTTTTAGACTTTGTTCATAATGCGCAGCGTTTTCACTCGAAGTGGGGATTTTACCCATGCGTCAATGTATTGAACGCGTATGCAGACCAAGGTTTTATTAATGCTGACTTCAAGCAAAACGGCATTAAGATCAAGCACCTCCCCCAGCAGGTAGAGGAAGACAAGGCGGACGCGCCGGTTGAGCAATTAACGGTAACCAACGCCCAAAACAATGTTGAATTTACGTCTTTTCATTCGCCGGAGAAAGGCTCTGACCTTTTAAGCACGACCGCATAAAACGCTTTCAGGGAGATATGGAATGTCTTTATTGAAACCGAATCTAACCGAGCGCTTTTTGTCGTTTGTAGGGGAAGCCGATTTCCCCTGCGTCGGAGCCAAAACAGCCCTCAATAAAAGCCAAATTCATGTGAATCAATACGACGATATTCGCTGTCCTCTCAACGAGACAGATATGTTGGCGTCAATTCACCAATTTGTAGAGTCGTTTGATCTTGAACGGGACATGTACTCCTCTTTGGTCGCAACTTTTGAGCTTCCAGATACGATAAGCGAAACTGAATTTGATCGGGTTTTATGGGAAAAATTGCAGCGTTTACACGAGATTGACGCCTGTTTAAAACCTTGGGATAGTAAAGTATCAAGTGACCCTCATAACGCTCAGTTTAGCTTGAGTTTAGGCGGAAAGGGTTTCTTTGTAGTTGGACTGCATCCAAATGCATCAAGAAAAAGCCGTCGATTTCCCTACCCTGCCATCGTGTTTAATTTACACGAGCAATTTGACATGTTGAGAAAGCAGAAGCGTTTTGAAGCATTCAAAGACCACATTCGTAAACGAGATACCGCGTACTGCGGAAGTAAAAATGAGCTACTCGCAAATCATGGTGATAGCTCAGAGGTATATCAATATAGTGGTGTAAAACATTCCGAAAACTGGGAATGCCCGTTCAAGCGGATTAAGCACTAAACCTAAATAAAAGGGACAAGTCACATAATGTTACAAACTATACAGCCAAGAAGCGGCACTGCATTTACTATGAAAAAAGGGGAAAGACTTAAAGTTATTGATCCAGAAGGTGAACAAGTGGCCGACCTCTATGCGTTCAATGAACACGATAAAAATGAGTTTATCTCTTCAGGACGAAGTTTAGATTACAATGAAAGCATCCAATTCAAAAAAGGCAGCTTGCTATACTCTAATCAAAGTAACGTGATGCTCGAAATTATTGAAGACACTGTAGAAGACCATGACTTTCTTTTGACTCCTTGCAGTGTTGACACGTTTAAGCATTTTTATCCCAATGAAGAGCCTGTACCTGGGTGCCACGGCAATTTAGTCGCGGCTTTTTCAGAGTTTGACATCCCAGAGCATCACGTTTGTACCACATTCAATACCTTTATGAATGTGGAGGTAGACGCCAAGGGTAAAATATCTGTTCTTCCTCCTAAGTCTAATGCCGGTGATTACACAATATTTGAAGCAAAGATGGATCTAATCGTAGGGTTAACCGCGTGTTCAGCGGGCGAGTCAAATAACTTCCGTTACAAACCGATTCAGTTTGAAATTTTACCCGCGGCTAACATCTAGCCGCGAGCGTTATCTTCTAAATAAACAAGCGCTACCGAGCTTCTGCAATGGCGCTTGGCTTTTCTTGTTGCCAGTTAAGTCGCATATCCCACTTGAAACGATGTTCAGGCTTAAGCGGTGGCTGTTCGGCATCAATAGTGCTTAACACGTTAGTCGCCTTAGTCAGCGTTGCGTCGCGACCGAACAAATAGCTTTGCTCTTTCACTATGGTCAAATACGCTTTGTTCAACGCATACGCGCGCTCTGGTGAAGGAGTAATGATGTCGTACACTGACTTGGCACGTTGCACTTCTTCCACCTTGACCATGCCTTTTTCATCAAACCATTTGGCCAGCATTTCTCCGTTTTGACGGAACTCATCGCCACCGCCCACGCGCTCCATATAAGTAAGGAACTCGCCTTTCTCCTCGTTAATATTTGGCACATCTTCAATTTCACGCAGGTCTATATAGCCCCACCCTGCTTGTCCGGGAACTTTCCGTGCAAATGAAAATGTTTGGTCGAAGGTTGACCCTACTGTTTTGTGACAGCCGTTACAAAACGCAAGCTCTTGATCGTGCTGTGCACGAAGTTCGCCCTGCTCATTTTCAATGAAGCCATTAATTGTCCAGCCAAAGCCGTTGTCTATCCCTTTTTCACCTAGGTAGCGGGTTTGGGGTAGCTTTTCAAAATGCTTATCTTTTGCTTCCGCATAATAGGCAGATGCTAAGCTTTCTCTGCTTCTGAACATATGCTTTTTCATGTAGCGCACTTCCTTCATACGCGGCGCGTTATAAATATTCCCGTTTTCATCCACGCCAATGTAGCGCACGGTATGTAAGAATTCTGTACCTTCGGGGTAAAGCATGTGCGCTAGCGGAACATCGCTTGCGTCGCCAACATAATGCGACAAACGAGCGATTTCAGTCACTGAATTGGTAAGTTTTCCGTCTTGGTTTACGTCAAGGTTCAACGCTAATTCGTTGACCGGCGCCACAGTTAACGTATCCAGCTCTTTAAGTGCCATTTCAACCAAGCTTAGGTTCAATGTATAGATAGCCTTATTATACTTGCTATTTAGCCTTTGAAAGCTTTCAGGAAGTCTGATCATAGCATCGCCGGTTGACCCGTTAGTCGGCCAAAAAGTACTTGGGAAAGGCTTGTAATTATACGACACCCATCCACTGCCATCTTTAGCAAAACCGTCGCCATCAAATGCCTTGTCAGCGGCGCTCAAATTTTCAATACGCATGTAGTCTGGCATGGCGTCATTGTTAAGCGAAGCGGTATAGTTGTCTTGCGCTATATATTTTTTAATCGTGGCATCATCAATGCCCGCAATTAGTGATGTACGGTCAATAAACAGGTTTTTCCAGCTGTTTGTTAACCCTACGTCAGAAAATTCGTAGTTGCCCTGTAACGTACCATCGCCCATTTGATTAGGACGCTTTTCCATTGAATCGTAACTTTGGTGGCATGCATAACATGGGTTGTTAACACCTTCTGTTTTGGTGTAACACTGGGGAGGAATAACCGATTCAGGGTTATACACTTCATCGTGTTCAATATATGCCAGAGCGGGAATAGCATCGCCTTCTCGATAAGGATAAGCGTGGGTGCTGTCGGTCTTTTCGTGAGTAGAAGTAGGCAGTTGTGTGTCAACTGTAAAGCTTGTTGAGTTTTGCTCATAGTTTGACTGATTGTTCACGTCAGTACCCGTGTTATCAGTGCATCCTACACTGATAAGTAGTGAAAGCAGAATGCTTACACCTGAAGTTATTTTTAACATTTTCATAATCGTCACAACGGAAAAATCCGGGCACATAAGTGCCCGGAGTATTTTTAAATTAAAAAGAAAACTTACTTATCTGCTGGCTCATACATCCACAGCGTATTGTTTTCTTGGAAACCGTCTTCACCGATAAGAATGCGGCCGTCGTTCATCACCACTACGTTATCTGGTTGAGAAAGCTGTTCAACGTCACAACGCTCGGCGCCAGTTAGGCTTGAACGGTACGTACCGCCCATCACCACAGGTTCAATACGAGAGATGTTATAGCCTTCTTCAAGCTTGGCACGATAAACGCCACCACAGTCTTTAACGCGGGCTGAAAGCTGCATATCGCCTTCACCGTCAATCATTGTGTTGTCGATATCAGCGATGCCGATGTAAAGGTATGCATTCTGTACCACTTCACCTTCGATAGTATCTACACCTTCAACCGCTTCCTTTGCGCGTTTCTGGTTGATTGAGATACCTTCCAGTTTTCTCCACTCTGCGGTAGCCCCTTTAAGACGGGCCGCTGCGCGACTCTCTAAGAACGCTACGCGGTTATCCATTGGCTGTCCTGCTGTTACGCTAGAGCCACCTTCCTCTACCGTTGGATAGGTCGCATCGCCATCAGCCCATGCTTGAACGTCGGCCATAGTAATGTAAGAACTTTGTCCATCCACGTAATCGTCGGTGCCAATACCATTGTATTCATCAATCCACGCGCGAATAGTCAGGTTATCACCGCTAGCTAATTCCACCCATTCAACCGCAAAACCAGTTGTCGCAGGATCATTCTGACCTGCGTCCTGAGTGAGCTTAGCGCCGTAAAGTGTACCTGCCGATAAGTCTTCAGCTGTGTCTGCGACAAACTTAAACAGTACGCCACCCGTATCATCTTGAGAAAGGTAAACCGTTTTGCCGTCAGGCATGACCGTTGAGTTCTCATGCTCGTAACGGCCCATGGCAAAATGCTTAACAATAACCGGCTCATCAGCCAACGGCTCTGTTACTTCCGCAATGTAGCCATAGTTGTAAGGGTTTGGCGCATCTGGCGCCGTCATTTGCCACATACGACCTAAGCGCGCATCTGTAGAAACGGCCTCTGGGTTATTCCAGCTTGGTGATGTTGTCGTATCCACCGCCGAATCAACCACCCACTCTTCTGAAGTAAGCGGTGTACCCCAAGGTGACATTGAACCAAAGCAGTTTGCCGCCGTTCCCCATACTGGCGAGAAATCCAGCATCATGGCTTCAGTTACTTCCCACATACCAAACTCGTCTTTTTCAACTTTCATGCGGCTCATACCGCCAGGAAGCTCTTCCCAGTTCGAGAAAAGGTAACCTTCGCCTTCGGCGGTTGATATGAAGCCGTTAAAATCAGGCATGTCATTTTCAAGAACCAACTCTTCGCCATCCAACGTGTAGATGTGACCTAAGCCTTCTGGTAGGTCAGTACCGAAAGTGTCGCCCGTTTGTCCAAGTACTTGATATTGACCAATGGCAGAAACCACCAGCTCTTTTTCTTCATCTGAGCTTGGTACAGGTGAATTTGGTAATGTTACTGGCAGATTGTTGAAGTTAGCACCTGCAAGCACGCCCACTGTACCGGTGTTGATAGGCATTGCATTTACACTGGTTGTCGCCGCATTAGTGCCAGACGGGTGCTGAACGTTAAAAAATAAATCACCTTCGTCTGTTAAGAATATACCGGTCACTTCTGCACCAAGTGGAACCGTAGCAATACGTGTTAGCGTACCTGCACTATCACCTTGAGGACCTTGGTCGCCCACCGGGCCTTGATCTCCTACTGGGCCTTGCTCACCTACAGGGCCTTGTACACCGTCTTCGCCATCGTCACCTTCCAGTGAACAGGCAGTCATCCCTAGTGTTACAGCCAGTGCTATCGCTGAATACTTAATTCCACGAAGAGTTTCGCTTTTCATTATAGTTCCTTGCTTATACTTGTTTTCGATGTTGAGTGGAGGTAAGCAGAAGACTCACCTCAGTAAACGGTCTTAGCGGGCGAAAGTCTGGAGGACATTTGTGACATTCCGGTGACAGTGAATTGACACCAAAATGAAGCTTTATTGACACAAGGGTCTGAAAAAACGAATAAAACAAATGCGAAGATTTACGAAGGCGCTGTAATCATTGGGATTATTGAATGCTCAATCAAGAAAACCTAAACCACTCAGTCAGTTTATGAATTATTTGTTTCACAATACTGGTCAGAGCTTTGTGCCCGTGAACACAACAGCACATAACTGCTTGAAAGTTGGATGGGCTAAAATGGAAAAAGAGGGTAGTTGGAGAAGGCAATTAGAGAAAGACACGGTATAAGCTAACGGGCTACGCATTTCGCTACGGCCCGCTAGCCTGGTCGCTAAGTATTACTTAGTTTAAGACGGTAAGAGGATGATTATACATCTTTAATTTATTAACCAGATAATCTTCAAACTGCTTTGCAGTTTGTACATCACTACTGCGCTCAGGCCAAACCGCGAGAATTTTATAATCTAAAGCGGTTAAAGGTTTGAACAATACAAGGTGGTCATGTTCACCCTCGAATACCTTTTCGACCTGATCTAATCGATAAACAACGGCCAATCCTAAGTTGTCATTATCTGCCAAGATACTTTGCGTTCCCCAAGTCGCTACAACGCCCCACTCACCACGCTCGGCTTTAATCACCTGCATTCCATCATGCGCCACTAGACCTGCGACAATATTATCCGATGGCTCTGATACAGAAACGCTGATGTGGGTGGTGGGGTCAAACGCATCAATTCGATAGTGCGTGGTAACGTCGATGCTGTCCGCTTTCGCATCAGACGATGACCACCCTTCGTAGCCAACCTCGAACTCAGCCCGCAACTGAGAGTTCGAGACTAATTGGTATTGCGTATTCTCTACATGCTGAAAGTGCATAACTGTCTGCGTTGAGGAGTCTTGGGTTTCTTGTTCTGTTAATCGACCTAGCGCACCCACGCCCAACGATTTACCAACTTTAAGCGCGTCTCCACCCCACGAAGATAAATTATGATAGCTATCGTAGCCGTCTTGCCCCACCTCAGGTAATACTACACTGTCGTTCGCTTTAACAAAGACATCAATAGCGTTACGCCAATCAAGATAAAGGCGATAGCCCATTTGATCAGACTCCCAGCCTGGTCCTTCGTAACGCAAAAAGTAAGAATGATCGGTCAATTGCGGAGGCGATGTGAATGAGGTAACTTCTTCAAAAGAAAAACCCTCAGCGCTATATACTGCGTCTTGCCAATCTCCTCCTGTTCTTACGGAAAGTTCAGCGTGCGCCCGGTCTTGGAGGTTAACATTCGTAGCTTGCTCAGGTGGCATAAGTTCCAATGACGCACTACTTCCTGGCGCAAT
Source organism: Alteromonas macleodii ATCC 27126 (assembly GCF_000172635.2). Lineage (NCBI taxonomy): Bacteria > Pseudomonadati > Pseudomonadota > Gammaproteobacteria > Alteromonadales > Alteromonadaceae > Alteromonas > Alteromonas macleodii. The sequence continues at coordinate 2,634,596 of NC_018632.1, forward strand.
GGATGCTGCACCTAGTAACACCGCTTGCCCTTCGCTATTCTCAATCCATTCTGACGGAAATTGCTTTAACTTCCACCCCGAATATTGCGGGGGCAGAGATACTTCAAAAGTTTGATCGCCGCTACCACCGTCTGCCGAATTTTTCACCTTAACAGACAAAGCCGAATTTATATCCCCTTGTGAGCAACTTGCCAATAATGGCACCAAAATTAGACCTATCTTACTAAATTTCATCACTTTTATGCTCTCCATCGGTTGTTAACGCATTTAACTAATTAACGATATTTATAAACAATATATTGACAAATGCCACCGGTGGCAATTATTTTAAATTTTGTTAACGAGATTTTTCAATTTAGTATGTCGATAAAATTCGTCATACCCATGAACCATTTAGTGAAAGGTAAATTACATGGTCAACTTTAGCCTAGAAGGTAAAACCGCATTTGTGACCGGAGCAAGTCGAGGTATAGGCCAAGCGCTTGCTTTAGCACTCGCCACTTCTGGCGCCTTCGTCATCTGCGCCAGTTCTCGACCAGGTGGATGTGACGAGACACTACGTAAAATTCAAAGTGAAGGTGGTCAAGCCATGGCATTAGATGCCGACCTCGCTGATGCCGACGCGGTAGTTAAACTTGCTGAAGATGCGTTAAGCATTAAAGGACACATCGACATCCTGCTGAATAACGGCGGCACTATTTTCAGAGCACCGGCAACCGACTTTCCTTTTGACGAGTGGAAAAACGTGCTTGCTGTCAACATCGATTCAGCTTTCCTACTTAGCCAAACTATTGGCAAGACGATGGTAGAACGGGGACAAGGCAAAATCATCAATATTGCATCAATGTTAAGTTATACAGGTGGCATCACCGTTCCTGCCTACACAGCGAGTAAACACGCCATCGCGGGTCTTACGAAAGCGCTAGCAAACGAATGGGGCCAATATAATGTGCAGGTGAACGCTATTGCGCCAGGTTACATCAAAACCGATAACACCCAAGCACTGCAAGATGATGAAACGCGCAGTGCTGAAATTTGTGCCCGCATTCCAGCAAATCGCTGGGGGGAAAGTGATGATTTAGCAGGTGCGGCGGTATTTCTTGCGAGCGCAGCAAGCAATTACGTAAACGGCCATATCCTTGCTGTCGACGGCGGCTTTCTAGCACGTTAATTAACGAATGGGGGATACAGCCATGAGCGATAGAAAAGACATGAGCAAGAAAATAGATACCCGATATGCTATCGGTCGTAAAGAGGCCAATGCTTACAACACGCAGGAATTGCGTGACGCATTTTTAGTCGACACCCTAATGACACAAGGTGAAGTCGTATGGATATACACCCACTACGAACGCTTTATGCTTGGAAGTGCCGTACCGACAACGTCAGCGCTAACGCTAGAAACCATTGAAGATCAGTTAAAGATGCCGTTCTTTACCGCCCGTCGCGAAGTCGGTGTAATTAATATCGGCGGGCCTGGAACCATTACTGTTTCAGGCACCACTTATCACCTAGATAATGAAGAGGCCTTGTACATCGGACAAGGCAATGAAGAAGTCATTTTTGAGTCGGACAATGCGTCCAATCCTGCCAAATATTACTTAAACTCGGCGCCGGCTCACCACGCCTATTCCTGCAAAAAAATAGGCAGCACAGATGCAAACATCCTTCACTTAGGCAGTCAGGAAACCTCCAACAAGCGTGATATCAAACAGTTACTTATCAATACTGTTGTCGATACTTGTCAGCTTCAAATGGGACTAACGCGTCTGCACACAGGCTCCGTCTGGAACACCATGCCAGCTCATCAACATGACCGACGCAATGAAGTGTACTTTTACTTTGATATGGATAGCGAAAGCCGCGTATGTCACTTCATGGGCGAACCTCACGAAACTCGCCATATTTTTGTAGCAAATGAAGAAGCCGTGGTATCGCCACCTTGGTCCATTCATTGTGGTGTAGGTACTGGAAGCTATGCATTTATCTGGGGAATGGCAGGTGAAAACCTGGATTACGATGATATGGATAAGTTTCCGCCTTCACAGTTGCGTTAAGCAGCCCTGCTCTAAATAGGTGTAATGATTATGTTGCGGTATATAAAACTCACACTGTCAGCCACGGCCCTGTTGCTAACCTCGGCGTGTTCGCAAAATGAACTGCAAGGCGAAGTCACCGTATTGCGCTTGGGGCATACGTTGGACACTCAACACTCAGTACATAAAGCAATGGAATATCTTGGAGAGCGCCTAGATTACTATTCTGACGGTACAATGAGTGTGGTTATTTACCCAAGCAGCCAGCTGGGAACCGAGAGGGAGATGGTAGAACTGCTGCAGATTGGCTCACTCGCCATGACTAAGGTGTCGGCAAGTCCTTTGGAAGGGTTTGCTCCCGAAATGAAGATTTTTAGCATTCCTTACATTTTCCGCGATAACGAACACTTCTGGCGTGTATTAAACAGCGATTTAGGCGATGAGTTGCTATCTGGTGTTGAAGACTTTCGACTTAAAGGTCTCGGCTATTACGATGCGGGAAGCCGCAGTTTTTACACCAACGACAAACCAATAGAAACACCAAGCGATCTGAACGGACTCAAAATTCGCGTGTTGAACAGCCCCACTGCAGTAGCAACAGTTCGCGCACTTGGAGGAGCTGCAACCCCCGTTGCCTGGGGAGAACTGTACACTGCGCTTCAGCAAGGCGTTGTAGACGGCGCAGAGAATAACCCGCCCAGCTACTACCTTTCACGTCATTATGAAATTGCCCGTTACTACAGCCTTGACGAGCATACCAGTGTTCCAGACGTCATGCTGGCATCGCTGCCGGTATGGGAAAGTTTGAATGAACAGCAGCAAACGTGGCTAACCAAAGCAATGGAAGACTCTGTTGAATACCAACGCGAACTTTGGAAAACATCTACGCAAGCCTCTTTAGAAAAGGTAAAAGCCGAAGGCGTCACAGTTATTACGCCTGATAAAGCACCTTTCGTCGAAGCGGTAAAGCCTTTTCATAAGAGCTTTGAAGGCACGCCAATTGGCGACTTAATTACGCAAATAAAAGCGATGTAACAATGACAATAATACGCCTCATCGATAAAGCCTTAGCCGGCACCCTTATTATTGCCATGGTAAGTATTTTACTTACCGTAATTTGGCAAGTGGTCTCACGTTACGTACTTAAAGACCCCGCTTCGGTCACCGAAGAGTTGTCTAGGTTCATACTTATTTGGATAGGCATCTTAGGTGCGGCCTACGCCTATCGCCAAAACGCGCATTTGGGGTTCAACTTAATTGTTGAGCGTCAGTCTCGTAAAGTGAAACGCCTTCTACTTACCTGCGTTGAAGTCATTGTCATTATCTTCTGTGTTTTGGTGATGGTTTACGGCGGCGCTGAACTAGTGTCTCTTACATTAGAGCTAGAGCAAATCTCAGCAGCGCTAGGTGTGAAAATGGGCTTCATCTATAGCGTGCTTCCCTTATCTGGAGGCCTTATCATTGCCTATGCACTGGTTAACATTACTGCACTTTGGCGAAACAACAATAAGGAGTCAGCGTAATGGAACTGACCGGTATTATCTTAGTCGTCGCCTTTTTTGTACTCCTTCTTTTAAATGTTCCTATTTCAATCAGCATTGGTGTAGCCACGCTGCTTGCTATGGTAATGAGCATGGACATTGCTCCGGCTACCATTACTATTGCCCAGCGTATGGCAGGTGGTCTTAATAGCTTTGCGCTCTTGGCAATCCCATTTTTTGTTTTATCTGGCCTTATCATGGGACGCGGCGGGATAGCCAAGCGATTAATTGAATGTGCAATGGCGCTTATTGGTGCGCTTCCCGGTGGTTTAGCCTTGGTGAATGTTGTTTCCTGCATGCTGTTTGGTGCAATTTCAGGGTCTGCAGTAGCGACTACGTCTGCTATTGGCAGCTTCATGTTGCCCGAAATGAAGAAAGCGGGCTACGAGCCGAATTTTAGCGCAGCGGTCACTGCCGCTGCATCAACTACGGGAATGTTAATTCCGCCAAGTAATATCTTAATTGTATACGCAATCGCTAGCGGTGGCGTATCCATCGCCGCCCTCTTTATGGCTGGCTATATTCCAGGCATTATGGTGGGTCTAGCGCTCATGCTGGTGTGCTTTATCTACGCAAAAATGAAGGGATACCCCCTATCGCCGCGGCTTCCTATTAAAGTAGTTGTCGAAAAAACTATCGCAGCACTCCCTTCCCTATTCCTCATATTCTTAGTGATTGGCGGCATTGTGGGCGGCGTTTTTACCGCTACCGAAGCTGGTGCCATTGCGGTGGTTTACTCATTGCTGTTAGCTGTGGTGTTTTATAAAGAAGTGGATGCGAAAGCCCTACCTGATATTTTCTTGAAGGCGGCAGAAACGACGGCAATTGTAATGCTGCTTATCGCGGCCTCAACAGCGATGTCTTGGCTATTGTCGTTTGAGAACATTCCGCAAACCTTAAGTAACGCACTGTTGTCGATAAGCGATAACCCATTACTTATTCTTCTCTTAATCAACCTATTGCTTATCGTAGTTGGTGCATTCTTGGATATGACACCTGCCGTACTTATTTTTACGCCCATATTTTTGCCGGTGGCCTTAGAACTTGGAATGAGCGAACTGCAATTCGGCATCATGCTCGTACTCAACCTGTCTATTGGATTGTGCTCACCGCCCGTCGGCGCCGTACTTTTCATTACCTGTGCCATTGCCAAAACCAAACTTGAGAACATCATTCGACCGCTAATACCTTTATATGTGGCTATGTTTGTCGTTCTTATGCTAGTTACGTATGTCGCATGGTTCAGCGAAGCGCTACCACGTGCACTAGGATTTTAGTAAGGTAGAATCATCAAAACTGAAAAGTGTGGTCAGGCGTAGTTTGATCACACGAACTTTCACTTTTAAGTAACAAAAACGTATTACCCGTATTTGTATGGTAATATCGGAAGTAACGACATAATAGCGCGGAAAAACAGAGAATTATGAACAAGCGCCCGACTATCAATGATGTTGCAGCCCTAGCAGGTGTATCAAAGCGTACCGTGTCACGCGTCATTAACGGTGCGACCAATGTGGGAAAAGCAACACGTGAGCGCATTGAAGCGGTCATTCAAGAAACGGGGTTTGCCCCTGACAAACAAGCGCGTGGTTTAAGTACTAGCCGCTCTTACTTGATAGGCTTGATTTATGACAACCCCGATGCCTTGTATATAGACCAAGTACAAAGAGGCGTGTTAAGCATATGTTCTCAAAAGGGTTATGAGTTAGTTGTACACCCTTGTAGTTATAATGCCGAAGGTTTTGTAGAAGACTGTATTAACTTTGTGCGTCGTTCAAACATAGATGGTGTCATCATATTGCCACCGGTATCCGAATCGAAGTTATTAGCCGACGCGCTGCAACAAAAGAGTATTAACTATGTGCGAATGGCGTCAGTAGATTTAGATGACCATCAAAATATCGTAGTGAGTGACGACAGAGCTGCTTTAAGTGACTTAGCGCGCTATATGGTTTCACTAGGCCATAAAGACATTGGTATCATCAGCGGTCCGCAACAGTATTATTCCTCAAAAGAGCGTTTGGAAGGCTTTGTTGAAACGCTTAACGGCCTGGGTGTCGATGTACCTAAAAACAGGGTAATTGAGGGTAAAAACAGCTTCGAAAGCGGTATAGAATGCGCGCGTCAATTGCTTATTCAGTCACCACGAGTTAAAGCTATTTTTGCAAACAACGATGAAATGGCAGCAGGCGTATTGAAAGTGGCTCATGAAATGGGAATAACCGTACCTGACGAACTATCCGTCGCGGGGTTCGATGACAACTTACTTGCTGCCCGCGTAATCCCTGCCCTTACCACTGTTCAACGTCCCGTTGGCGATATGGCAGCTATCGCAGCGCGTAAAATCATCGCGCATATCGAAGGCAGTGAAGTTAGTGAAACCGAAACGTATCTGGTCAAACCTCACCTAATTATTCGCGATTCAATCAAAAAAGTGTGATTTTTTACAATGAAGTGTTGCTAACACTTCTTTTTCGACCTATTATGCCACCGGTGGCACGACAATAAAAAAGAATGTTAAAAATAAACAATTTGTAAACAGAGCGTAAAAAGCAACGTTTTCTAATCTATCGCTCTTTTTAAGTACACAGTGCTTATTTAACAACGCTTGGCAGTTAAATAAGCCGTAAAGATAAAGCAGGACTTGTAATGGACGTTAAAACACAACTAGTTAAAGTGCATAATAACGATAACGTTGCGGTTGCAACCTGCCCTATCGTGGCTGGCACTTACATCGCTGAATATGACATTACAGTTAGCCAAGACATTCCTGCTGGCCATAAAGTTGCCTTAGTTACCCTGTCAGACGGTGGCGACATCGTGAAATATGGTTTCAGCATTGGTGCTGCAACAAGCCAAATTAATGCTGGTGAACATGTTCACAGCCATAACGCAAAGACTAAGTTAAAAGGCACTGAACAATACGTTTACGCGCCGTCAAATACCGCTTCAAAACAAAACCATCTTACTTCTGGGTTACAGTTCATGGGCTACAGAAGAGAAAATGGAAAAGTGGGTATTCGCAATGAAGTATGGATCATCAATACCGTAGGCTGCGTAAATCGAACAGCAGACCGTATTGCCAACGAATGTAATCGTCGTTTCGCTAGCGAGTGCGACGGATTCCGCGCATTTACCCACCCTTTTGGCTGTTCTCAGCTGGGCGATGATTTAGATGACACGCGCACTATCTTAGCCTCTCTCGCATCTCACCCGAACGCTGGTGCGGTGTTAATTGTAGGCTTGGGTTGCGAAAACAATCAGCTTAAGAGTTTACTGCCTCACGTTGATAAACCGGCAAATCGGGTTCGCTTCTACAACGCACAAGAAGTGGTAGATGAGTTAGAAGAAGGCGTCAATGCGGTTTATGACTTGTTAAAAGTAATGGCTAATGACAAACGTGAGCCTATCGACGCTAGCGAATTAACCTTAGGCATGAAGTGTGGTGGTAGCGACGCTTTTAGCGGTATTACTGCCAACCCAACAGTAGGGCGTGTTACCGATTTAATGTGTAATCTAGGTGGCTCGGTCATTTTAACCGAAACGCCAGAAATGTTTGGTGCCGAACAGCTCTTAATGAATCGCGCTAAAAACAAAGACGTATTCGAGGCGTTTAACTCGCTGATTGATGAGTTTAAGAACTACTTTATCGCCCACAATCAACCTATTTACGAAAACCCGTCTCCAGGCAATAAGGCAGGCGGTTTAACCACGCTAGAGGAAAAGTCTCTCGGCGCGGTTCAAAAAGGTGGAACGTCTACTATTCAGTCTATCTTGCAGTATGGCGAGCCCAAGCAAGATAAAGGCCTAAGTTTATTACAAGCACCTGGTAACGATGCCGTTAGTTCAACGGCGTTGGCAGCATCGGGGGCACATATCGTTTTATTCACCACAGGCCGAGGCACGCCCCTTGGTTTTCCTGTACCCACAGTCAAGATATCGTCAAATTCAGATATCGCTAATAAGAAGCCACATTGGATAGATTTTAACGCTGGACAAGTTCTAGAAGGCGTCTCTATCGATAAGTGTGCCGAAGCGCTACTCCAACATTGCTTGGCAGTGGCATCTGGTCAACAAACCTGCAACGAGAAGAATGGCAGCCATGAGATTGCTATTTGGAAACGTGGCGTCACCCTCTAAAAGAGAGCGTTATGGAATCGATATTATTACATGAAGATAGACTTTTTCCTGCCGATGAAGCAACCCGAAGTGTTGCAAAGGCGCTGTATAAGGAAATTCGAGATCTCCCTATCATAAGTCCACATGGCCATACTGACCCACGTTGGTTTGCACAAAACAATAATTTCACCAATGCAACCGAGTTGTTTATCACCCCTGATCACTATGTGTTCAGAATGCTGTATAGCCAAGGTATTAAATTAACCGATATTGGTGTGCCACGTTGGGACGGCGGCGAAACGGAACAGGATCCACGTAAAATCTGGAAACTTCTGGCAGATAACTATCATCTCTTTGCTGCCACACCGTCCCGTTTGTGGTTAGACACTGTATTTCACGATGTATTTGGTTTGCGAGAGATGTTGTGTAGCGACAACGCAACGCATTATTACGACCACATCACTGCGCAGCTTCAAGGGGATGACTTTAAACCCCGTGCGCTGATGGACCGCTTCAATATTGAAGTGATTGCTACCACCGAAGGCGCGCTTGATGCCCTTCCCCATCACGCAGCGATTAAAGATACACCGTGGGCAAAGCGGGTTATCACCACCTTTAGACCTGATGATGTAGTCGATGCTTCACGCGAAGATATTGTTTCAAACATTGAGAAACTTGGTGAACTCACCGGTGAAGACACTGCAACCTGGCAGGGCTACCTGAACGCAATTCGTGCACGACGTGCCGTCTTTAGAGAGCACGGTGCAACAGCAACAGATCACGGACACCCAACGGCGAACACAGCTGATTTAAGTGAAGCTGAGTGTATTGCTTTATTCGATAAAGTAAGAAGTGGAAACAGTAACCCTGAAGAGCAAGAGCTATTTAGAGCGCAAATGCTTACCGAATTAGCGGGAATGAGTGTAGAAGACGGCATGGTGATGCAAATTCACCCTGGTTCGTTTAGAAACCACAACAGTCAGCTCTTTACACAGTTTGGTCGCGATAAAGGCCACGACATTCCAATGCAAACAGATTTTGTTAAAGCGCTTCGCCCGTTACTCGGTAAATACGGTAACGAGCCTAACCTCGACATTATTCTATTTACATTAGATGAAACCACGTACAGCCGTGAATTAGCGCCACTAGCGGGTCATTACCCTTGCCTGAAACTTGGTCCGTCTTGGTGGTTCCACGATAGCCCTGAAGGCATGTTGCGCTTTAGACATCAAGTGACAGAAACCGCAGGTTTCTTCAATACTGTTGGTTTTAATGACGATACGCGCGCGTTCTTATCTATCCCTGCACGTCATGATGTTGCCAGACGCATTGATTGTCGCTTCCTTGCACAGCTAGTTGTGGAGCACCGCATCAGTGAAACAGAAGCGGCCAGCATTGCAAGAAAACTCACTTATGATTTTGCTAAACAAGCGTACAAACTGGGGTAATCATGACAAAGCCGTTATCAATTTCAACGCTACCTCTTTTAAGTGACAGCGTAAGTAAACCAAATTACGATCTGGAAGCAACCGGTTGTGGCATTGTGCATATTGGTCCAGGTGCCTTTCACCGTGCGCACCAAGCGTATTATACCGAAAAGGCGCTGGCTTATGGCGGTGACTGGCGCATTCACGGTGTGTCAATGCGCAGCGCATCACTTAAAGAAGCGTTGAGTACACAAGACAATCTCTATGCGTTGTGTATTGTTGATAACGAGCCTGAAACCCACATTATCGGCGCAATTAAAACCCTTTCTACATTAGCACATGATCGTGAAGACATTGTTGCTGCACTGGTAAACAAGCAAACTAAAATTGTGACGCTTACCGTGACAGAAAAGGGCTATTGCCTTAATGCGCAAGGTCATCTAGATACTGATCACCCGGATATTAAAGCTGATCTAGTCACGCCAGAAACACCGGTAAGTGCAGTTGGCCTAATTGTGCAAGCGCTAGCTCAACGTAAGCAGGCAGGCTATGCAGATATTACCATTATCAGCTGTGACAACGTGTCAGACAACGGTAAAAAGCTGCAAAAAGCGGTGACCGAGTTCGCCAATAAAACGGATGAATCACTCGGCCAATGGATCAGCGAGAACATCGCCTTCCCCTGCACTATGGTTGACAGTATTACGCCAGCAACTGAAGACAGCTTCAAAGCCAATGTTGCCGCTGAGCTGGGTTTAACTGATAACTGGCCTATTCAGCGAGAGGCATTTACTCAATGGGTGGTTGAAGATAATTTTTCTGGCCCACGACCCGCTTGGGATAAAGTTGGCGTTACTTTTACTCATGATGTGAGCTTCTTTGAAAAAGCTAAGCTTCGCATTCTAAACGGCACACATTCAACACTGGCCTACATAGGGTTATTGCTTGGCAAGGAAACCGTATTCGACGCAATGCGTACCCCAGCCATAAAGCAACTGATTCAAACCATGTTGAAAGAAGAAATTGTTCCGTCTCTATCCAGTGATAACGAGAATACCGATAGCGGAACACAAGACTTCGATCTGAACGCTTACGCACAAGACATTGTTAAGCGCTATGAGAATAAGCATATTCGCCACCTGTTGTCGCAAATTGCTTGGGATGGGTCACAGAAAATCCCATTTCGAATTCTCGACACAGTACGCGATAACCTAAAAGCAAAACGAAATATTGATTTGCTCTGCAGTGCCGTTGCGGCCTGGTGCCTATTTGTAAACAACAAGGCACGTTTAAACGAAACTATCACCGACCCGCTAGATAGTATGTTAAGGGCTACAGCAAAATCGGTAGACTTTCAGGCGATAGAACTTGCTAAAAAATTGCTATCACTCGATACCATGTTCGCCGAACTGTCGGTAAATAATACGTTCAAGGAAAAGGTGCTCGAGAAAGTTAATCAGCTACTTGATATTTTATCGCACGAAAATAGCAACGACATTCAGCAAGGCTCTGCTACCACTACGTTAACAGAAAGTTCGCTAGATTCACTAAAAGGAACCGCGTGATGAAAAGTACCTTTTCCATGCTTAAAGGCGCCCCATTACTCCCTATTATTCAGCCTAAATCTGTTGACGAGGGGCTTCACCTAGCAGAAGCAATTGCAAATAGCGGCCTGTGCAACATAGAAGTAGTGAATCGCAGCGACGCAGCATTTGAAGCCCTGTCAGCGATTAGAAAACAGTTTCCTGAACTCGTTGTGGGTATGGGCACATTGTTAAATCGCAACCACGTATTTGAAGCGTTGGATGCAGGCGCGCAATTTTTGATAACGCCCACAAGCTCAGAGACATTGCTCGATACACTGATTGCTTCAAATGCACCCTTTTTGCCGGGCGTCGCTACGCCTGCCGATATTCTTTTGGCGCACCAAAAAGGCATACGCGAAATGAAGTTCTTTCCTGCGAGTCTTAGCGGCGGTACACCTTTTCTTAAAGCGATTTCAAGCGTATTTAGCGATGTTTGCTTTTGCCCTACCGGCGGCATTAATGGCGAAAACGCGAATGAGTATCTCTCGCTTGGCAATGTAAGAGCAGTAGGCGGTACATGGATGATGCCGAAGGCAGCCATTGAAGCAAAAAATTGGCAAGCTATAACTTTGGCATGTCAACAAAGCCTAACATTGTTTGATGAGGCTGCGGCATGAGCATAGTTGATACCAACCAAAGAATGGTTATTTTTGGCGAGTGCATGGTAGAGCTTCGAAGCACTCAGCGTGAATCATCAGTTAGTATACGCGATGAAAACACAGATAATAATCTGATGGCGAAAAGCTTTGCTGGCGACACGTACAACACTGCGGTTTATTTAAAACGCTGCTTGCCTTCATCTTCCATTAGTTACTTAACGGCGATCGGCGCAGACTTTTTAAGCGATGAGCTGCTGTTTAAAATGGGTGAGCACGAAATTAACACTGATTTAGTGTTTCGCTCGTCGTCGCGTAACCTTGGCCTGTATATGATCCGCAACGACAACGAAGGTGAAAGAACCTTTGCATATTGGCGTAACCAATCTGCAGCAACACAGACGCTCAACATTATGAAGGGCGCTGAATTTGCTTGTGATTGGTTTTATTTGAGCGGTATCTCTATTGCCATTTTAGATGACGAACAGCGCGCTACACTTTTCGAACTGATTTCGTCCCTCAAGGCCAAAGGCAGTAAGATTGCCTTTGATCCTAATTATCGAGCTCGTCTTTGGTCATCTCAAGAAGATGCCAAATACTGGACGGGTAAGGCATATGCTGAAGCAGACTTGGCGTTCCCAGGTGCAGACGACCATTTAATGCTGTTTGGCCACACTAATGCTGATGAAATATTTAGCTATTTAGCCGACAAACAAATTGAAGAAATCGTTATGAAAAACGGGGCGGTTGGCGTTCATATACTCCGTCAACAAGAACAATGTATTGTGCCTGTTGAGCGTGTTGAACAGGTGGTTGATACAACGGCTGCTGGCGATGCATTTAATGGCGGTTATATGGCCGCTCGACTTGCAGGTAGAAAACCTGTTGAGAGCGCAAGCTATGGGGCAAAAGTGGCAGCGACTGTGATTACCTACCCCGGTGCCATTATATCAGGCGATGCCTTCACTAATCACATACCGTCGCTATAGTCGGTATGTGACATTCCTCTTTCTTTTCTCTTCTATTTCCTGCCATTGTAACCATAAGCAAGCACGCTAATTAAGATAAAGGCGATCCCCCACTAAAAAACGCGGCACGCCCGCAATAACGCGCCACTTCATTTTTATGTGAGCTTACAACGTGTCTCGATATACGTATTTTGCCAGTGGGTGCGCTGTCGCTTTTAGCTCTCGCACAAATATTTGCGCCATTTTAGCCGCGCCTACTACGTTCAAGTGAGTGTCGTCCGTTTTTCCTTCAGGGTAGCGTGCATAAAGGTCGGCGGGCACCTTAATGAAGTAATGGTTGCTGTTAGGCTCGCCTACCTGAGCAAGAAAATCGCAAGTTAAAGCGTTCATAGGAATAAATGGCACGTTATTTTGTGCTGCCACTTTCTTCGCTGTATCGGCATACGCCAGCAACGTCCGTTTTAATACACCTTCCTCAGTGAAATGACGCCTGCAAATACTACTTGCGATAATCACTGATGCCCCTTTTGCTTCAACATCCTGAACAAACTGATTCAAGTAAGCTGGATAAGCATTTTCCGGGTCGGCATAGCGAGCAGGATCCGACTGTTTTTGATCGTTATGACCAAACTGAATAGCCACAAAATCACCTTCAGACAGATCGGATAACAGAAGCTGCCAGCGTCCCTCATCTACAAATCGCTTTGTGCTTCTGCCGTTAGCCGCGTGGTTTTTAATATTAAGATTGGGCAGCATGAATTCAGGAAGCAATTGCCCCCACCCACGTTCTGGATATGACAACATAGGCTTGTCTGACATGGTTGAGTCGCCAACCAGATGTAGGGTAACTGGCTTTTTGTAGGGTGGAGCTTTTACAGCCTCTTCACTGCCTTTATTAGTAGCGCTTTGGATTGAAGCACTTTGGGAACCCGAACTGGTAAGTGCATAAGCGCTAGATTGCGCCGCGTAACTAATGTGAAGTGTACTCGTGCCTTGCTGGTCTGCCACTGTAAAAGTACTCGATACAACAAAAACGCTTGCAAGACTGTAGCGCAGCGCGTTGAATATTTTCCCTGTGGTGGGTTTACTTGAATTTTTCACACCTTTTCTCCTTTTCAATATTTCTATTGTTGCGATGCAAATTGCTCAAAAAGTGAGATAGAGGCGTGCTGAACTCCTCCCGGCCTACACTTTTTGCACATAAAAAAGGCCATCAATACGATGGCCAAACACACCCGTCTTCACGGAACACAACATTTAATTATTATCTCAGGCCGGCCAACATAATTGGCCGGCCTGTTTTTTTACATAGTATAACGAGCGCCAAGGAAGAACTGACGGCCCGTGTGGTTGTACTCACGTACCAAGTTCAAAGAGCCATCACCCGTGGTAAACAAGCGCTCGTACTCATCGGTAAGATTAATGACTTCAAAGGTCAACGTTAGCTCGTCGTTTACGTTATAAAATGACGAGAAATCTACCTGCGTAGGTCCTGTCGTACCGTGCGCAACGTTACCATTGCTGCCAGTAAAGTCTGTCAGGTAATCGTCGCGTTTGTTAACTGACACACGCGCACCGTATTGGTCTGTTTCGTAATACACCGTAAAGTTGTACGATGTTTCACTCATACCTTCGATGTCGTCAGCATTAACGTGCGTATAGTTCGACACGATACCCATGTTTTCGAACAGTCCTGGTAAGAAACTTAGCGGCTGCTGATAAATTAACTCATAACCGCTTACACTTCTGTCTTCAGCGTTAATTGGACTGCTATGCTCGTATGGAATAGTGCGTGGGTCTAGCGCAATTACAGGGTCAAACTGTGCATCGTTGTCGATAAAGTCGTAGTAAGCACTGTCGACTAAACGCTCTTCTGATGCGCGAACAATCCAGTTATCAATGTCTTTGTAGAACACTGTTGCTGCTAGTAGCGCTTCGTCATCGAAGTACCATTCAACACCAAAGTCAACGTTGTTCGACGTAAACGGATCAAGGAATGGGTTCCCCACGCTCACCGAGCCGTTAATATAATCAAAGCTTGGGTTACCAGGGTTTAATGAGTTCAGGCTTGGGCGAGTCATAGACTGTGTTAAGCCAAGGCGAACAACTACGTCATCAGTTGCTTCAAGTGCTAAGTTAACTGCTGGTAAAAAGTTATTGTATTCGTTTTCGATTTGTACCGTTTCGCCTTGAATAAAGCCTTCAGAGGTGGTGGTTGTTTTCACATAACGCACACCGTAATTAGCGCGAAGTAACATGTCGGCAATCTCATAGCTCGTATCAAGCTCAAGGTACATAGCTGATGTTTCTTCGCCTACTTGCCAGCTTTGTGCAGAACGCGGTGTCCAAACAACATCTAACAATTGGCTATTAATAGCGTCAAAGTCGGCTACAAGGAACGGGTCAAGAGGGCCATCAAAACCACTTCCGAAATCGTCTACCGGCATAATTTCAGCAAAACCTACTGCCGAGTCTTGATCCGGGAAGCCATTTATTTGCTCTTCACTGTAGGTTACAACACGGTCATTGTAGGCAAAGCCAGCCTTAATAGTGACTTCATCACCTAAGTATGTCGCATCAAATTTGACCGTGTCGTTTTCACGCAATACATCAGTAGCACGTAATCGGCCATCGCTTAGGTTATAGTTGCTTGCATCGTTAACATCGTAACCGTAAGTCACTTCTGGCGCGTTGCTGTTATTGCTAAAGTCAAAGCCGTAGCTGGTTTCTTCCAGCAGCGTCATATTGTAACGATATTGCTCTGAACGAGCGTCAGACTCTGCTGTACCGGCCATCATATCAAGTTTAAGGTTTTCACCAATAAACCACTCGCCAGAAATTACGAATTGGCTAAAGTCAGTAGTTGATTCTTGTAAACGGCTTTCAATACGCGATTTGATACCGTCGTACGTACCAGCCAGCACCTGTTGACCATTAGGATGAACAGTAATAGAGGTAGGCGTAATTTCTTCGAATGTACTTCTGAACATGTGGAAGAAGTTATACATGGTACGGGTGTTATCAAGTTTGGACACTAAACCGTCTAGCGTAAGTGTGAAATTATCTGTTGCAGCCCACTGAATTGAACCGGTGAAGCCTACACGCTCTTGATCATTACCAAAGTAGTCAGGTCTAGGTAAACGTGGTGTCCATAAACAATTAATCGGGTCTACCGACTCACCTTCATACTGGCAATCATCTACGTCAGGTGTGCCGTTAACAACCGTGTTTGATGTATCGCCAAAGATGCCACCACCATCGCGAACTGGAGTAGTCCAACGAACTGTACCAAAACCTTCCTGTCTTACTGTGCGCTCTGAGAACGCGGCCGAGAAAAGCACACCGACTTTGTCGTCAGCGAAACGGTTGCTGATCATGAAAGCGGCGCGAGGATCGGTCTCTTCTGTAATGCTGTTATAGCCGCCTTGAAGAGATGAAACGAATTTAAAACCGTCGTAATCAAACGGCTTTGCCGAGTACAGATCAACCGTACCTGCAATGCCGCCTTCTTCCATAGAGGCGGTAGGAGATTTTTGAATATCTACGCGGTTGAACAATTCAGAAGCGAAAATGTTAAAGTCAAAGCCACGTCCACCGTTTACACCGCCACCTGAGTCAGTGCCATCTGTACTTGCTGGCACTTCCATGCCATTAAGTGTTGTGCGGGTAAATGAAGGGCTCAAACCACGCAAAGTAATTTGGCGCCCTTCTCCACCTTCACGAGAAATGGCTACGCCGGGTACACGTTGAATTGACTCAGCAATATTTAAGTCCGGGAATTTACCAATGTCTTGCGCAACAATTGATTCTTTACTGTTAACTGATGTTCGCTTTTCCATCAGTGATTTATTAAGTGATCCACGAAAGCCTGATACTTCAATGACTTCCATATTTTGCGCTTCGGTTTCACTGGCTTGTTCGTCTGTGGCTTCTTGCGCATGAATATGTGCGCCTGACAACGCTAGCGTAACAAGAACAGCGAGTTGCTTTTTCTTTGGTAACATTGTTGTTTCTCCGGTTTTTATATTTATAAGAGACGCGCATACTGACAAAAGGTGAAGATGCTTTTGAAACGTGTGTGAACTATTCAAATTTACACAAATTCAACATTTATCGTATTTAACCATTTCACTCCCCTTTATGCCACCGGATAACATTTTGGTGATTAATACCGTCAATGCTTTACATTTATCCGATAGCACGTCTTGGCTGTTAAGGAAGCGAAAACGCGTCAATTCTAATTCATTCTCTATAGTGGTCTCGTAAACGACCAAAACCTTGAATGAGAAGAGTTGCAGGGTACAGCTATGTTTTCTAATTAACGCAAAACTTCTCTTCGGCAATAATGTAAACCTCGAAAACAACACTCAAGCTTTACATTTGATTTACATCCTAAACAGTTATGCTACCGGTGGCAACAATTTTGTTGAAAAAATTTACAATAAGAAGAAATTTGATATGCAATGATGAAAGAAGAAGAGACTATAGAAACTAACCAAAGCAGGATGAGCACTTTAATTAAAACACTTAAAAACAGTCACTTACGTCATATCGGCCACTTTTTCAACGCGTAAAATAAAAGTTAAAAAATGTAAATAATTCCGTTGACATATGAGCAAATAAAAACCATCATGCTACCGGTAGCACAGAGTGTATTTACAATGTTATAAAAATAAGGGTTTGTTATGCTAAAAGGTATTCTACGCGCAGCTTCCGTTGTAGCTTGCACGGCGTTTGTTTCTTCCGCTGCTAATGCAAATGATTGGGTACAAATGCCTCTCGACAACACACAATCATGGTCTATGAGAATGATAGAGTCTGAGATGGTGCGTTTCCCAGAAGCTTGGCAAATCGATTGGGATGAGAAGCCACAATGGGATTACGTTCACGGTCTCAACCTCCTTGCCATAACAGAAGTCTATCAAGATACTAAAGATCCCCGTCTCCTGTCTTATGTAAAAGGTTACTACGACATGTTGGTTCAACAAGACGGAAGTATCAAAACCTATGATATCAATAAGTTTAATATTGATATGGTTAACCCTGGTAAAGTGCTGTTTTTCCTCTATGAAGAAACCGGCAACCCTAAATACAAAAAAGCCGCTGACCTACTTAGAACGCAGCTTACTACTCACCCACGTACCGAGCAAGGTGGCTTTTGGCACAAGAAACGCTATCCAGACCAAATGTGGCTTGATGGCCTATACATGGGGGCCCCCTTCTACGCTGAATACATTGTTAAGTACGGCGATATGAAAGAGCTAGACGATGTATTTTTGCAATTTGAACTCATTGAAGAGCACCTTTACGACGAAAAAACAGGCCTCCCCTTACATGGCTGGGACGCATCTAAAAAGCAAAAGTGGGCTGATAAAGAAACAGGTCTTTCTCAACATCACTGGTCACGTTCGCTAGGTTGGTATGCTATGGCAATGGTGGATGTGCTAGAAGTTGTTCCTGCCGAACACCCAAAAACACCGTGGCTAAAAGCGCGCTTTAAAGCGTTTATCGACGCTACGCTTACCTATCAACATAATTCAGGCACCTGGTATCAGGTTACTGACTTGGGAAACCGTGAAGGAAACTACCTTGAAGCATCAGGTACAGCAATGTTGACCTATGCTATGGCTAAAGGTGCAAGCCTTAAGTTTCTTCCTGAGGAATACAAAGCTCATGCAGAAAAAGGGTTTGCTGGACTTCTTGATCAAATGATTTCGGTTAATCCAGATACTAACGTTATCAGCCTTGAGCAAGTTTGCGCCGTTGCTGGTCTTGGTGGAAATCCATATAGAGATGGTTCATTCGACTACTACATGAGTGAGCCAATCAGAGCAAACGATGCGAAAGGTGTAGGCCCATTCATTCTGGCTGCACATTATTTGAATAAGTAAAAAGCGCTAAATTGTAAATAAAAGGGGTATATGATGGTCCGACCTAACTCACCGAATGCCAGACGTCACTTCTTAAAGTCTGGTCTCGCCACCACTGTTGCAGCTTCTGGGATGGCTGTAGGTGTTCCTACATTCCTATCCGGATGTGCAAATGTGACCGAAACGGGAAGGACTCAACGCCAGTGGGACGCCGAAGCAAACCTTATTAAAGGGATGATAAAGCGCCCCACCTTTGCAAAGCGCGAAGCTAATGTTACCGACTTTTTAAATGAAAATGGCAGTGACTTTAAGCAAGCGTTACATGCAGCTATCGACCAAGTCGCACGCCAAGGTGGTGGCAAAGTGGTTGTGCCAAAAGGCAACTGGCTATGCAGCGGCCCAATTCACTTACAGTCGAATATAAACTTTCATATTGAGGCAGGCGCAACAATTCGATTTTCTACCAATCCTGATGATTACAAACCATATGTTTTTACTCGCTGGGAAGGTATGGAGTTAATGGGTTACTCCCCTCTTATTTATGCTTTTGAGCAAAGTAATATCGCAATCACCGGCAAAGGTACGCTTGACGGTAGCGCGGCGAAAGACAACTGGTGGCCATGGAAAGGTAAGTGGAAGGCTTCAACATGGGGTGACGATCCTGTTGAGAACCAAAAATATACCAGAGACACGCTGCAAGAAATGGTAGAAACGGGACACCCGTTAGTGACCGCGTTTTTGAAATAATTACCTGCGCCCTCCGTTTATACAACCTTACCGCTGTGAAAATGTACTTATCGAGGGTGTTACCATCCTGCGCTCTCCATTTTGGTTAGTTAACCCTGTGCTTTGCAAGAACGTCACCGTTAACGACGTGTACTGTAAAAGTTTCGGCCCAAATTCGGACGGGTGCGACCCTGAAAGCTGCACGAACGTTCTTATCTCTAACTGTACATTTGATACAGGGGACGATTGCATTGCCATTAAATCTGGACGCAATGCAGACGGCAGAAGGGTCAATGTTCCCTGCAGTAATATCGTCATAGAACATTGCGAGATGAAGGCTGGCCATGGCGGTGTTGTAATCGGCAGTGAAATATCCGGCGGTGTAGAGAATCTCTATGCTCAGCATTGCACCATGAGTAGCCCTGATTTAGACCGCGGCATTAGAATTAAAACCAACAGTATTCGGGGTGGTCACCTAAAAAATCTAAACTATCGCAATATCGATATTGGGACGGTGAAAGACGCTGTTGTCGTGAATTTCTTCTACGAAGAAGGTGATGCCGGTAACTTCCCTCCTCTTCTGGAAGATATCACTATAGAGAACTTAAACGTAGCGTCAGCTAACCGGGCCTTTGTGCTTCGCGGGTATGACCATACGCCTATTTCTGGGTTGACGTTGAACAACATAACGATAAAACGTGCACTTAAAGATGCCGTTATCGAAAACGTAGCGCATCTTTCAATAAACAATGTGTTTATTAATAGCCAACCATTTAACAAGCATGGGCTGTAGAAGAATAAATACTATGGAATTTAATAAAGCACGTGTCAGTCTTAGTTTAGCCTTTGTGTTGCTGGCGGGTATATTTTTCAGTGGATTAAGCGCGGCAATGCCAGCAACAACGGATGTAGTGGTAGCTAAATCACATGACAGTGACGTAACTAAGGACGCTTTACCTCGTTTTAGCTCTGTGTCCCAAGCTGTTGCTTATATCGCGTCTCACAAGCCACAAAAAGATAAAGTATGGACCGTCTTTATTAGCGAAGGCATTTATCGAGAGCGTGTCGTCATAAACGTTGATAATGTTAACTTTGTGGGCCAGTCGCAAGAAACAACGACTATCGTTTTCAATCGATATGCAGGTCAACAAGTCGCAGAGAATTCTCAAAAAAAATGGGGAACTCGTCGCACTGCCACTGTGGAGATTTTAGGTGATAATATCACTCTGGAAAATATCACTATCACCAACGATTTTGATTATCCCGGTAACGAGGTCAAAGCAAAAGACGACCCTACTCGATTATCAGGTACGCAGGCAGTAGCGCT
Source organism: Alteromonas macleodii ATCC 27126 (assembly GCF_000172635.2). Lineage (NCBI taxonomy): Bacteria > Pseudomonadati > Pseudomonadota > Gammaproteobacteria > Alteromonadales > Alteromonadaceae > Alteromonas > Alteromonas macleodii. The sequence continues at coordinate 2,654,792 of NC_018632.1, forward strand.
TAAAACCGATGTGAACTCCGATCGCACTTACCTTAAAAATGTCGCACTCTGGGGTTACCAAGATACCCTCTATTTAAAAGGTGACCGCGCTCTGATTGAAGGCGGAACAATAGCAGGACATATTGACTTTATTTTTGGTGAGGGCACCGCGTTTTTTGAAAGCGTTTCTATTGTTTCCCGTAAACGTTATTCTGGCGGTGATAGCGAAGGACTAACAGGCTACATTACCGCCCCAAGCACTCATTTACAGCGTCCTTATGGGTTAACGTTCAATAACTGTAGGCTTGAAAGAGAACACGGCGTTCCAGATGAAAGCGTGGCACTGGGAAGGCCTTGGCATCCTACAACCACCTTTTCAGATGGCCGATATGCAAACCCTTACGCTGTAGGTAAAACCACGTTTATCAACACCTATATGGCAGGTCATATCAGACAAAAGCGCTGGACTACCATGGGTGGAACTACGCCATCAGGTACAAAGAGACCATTTAATCCCCACACAGAAGCAAGATTTTCCGAGTACCAATCTCATGGAGAAGGTGCACCTAAAGCAGTCTCCTCACCAGCAATAAACTCTCATTTTCTGAATGATAAAAACGCGGCTTTTTACACTAAAGAGGCGGTATTGCGAGGCTGGGTGCCTTATAACACCCAGAACGATATTAAATAGTGCAACATTAGCGTAAGTAATTTGCTCGGCACATTGCGTAACCACTTGGTATCTATTATCTTTTAGTTATCACTGTGCCACTACTACCCTTATGTCTATACGTGTTCGTTATATCGTTGCGTTATTGCTAACCGCTACACTCGTCACTCTTTCTTTTATTGTTCTTTATGAATTAATCAGTGATCAGAAGAAAGATGCTGAAATTATCAATATCGCGGGTCAGCAACGCATGCTTTCACAGCGTATTGCGTTGCTCACCTCTACACCAAACATTTGCGACGACAGTGAAGAGCAAAGGTATTTGGCGCAATCGTTAGCACGTTTCAAACAAAATCATCAACAGCTTGTGTCACTCGATAACCTTCCCTCCTCTATCTCTAATACTTACTTTAACGAAGGCCAGCTCGACAACAAAGTAAACCGATACATAAAAAGCGCCGATCAAATTTTAGATGCAGCACAGTGTCAGCCCACTACGCTTTTAGATATTCAAGCGCTGACATCGCTATTACAACAGCTTGATTATGTCGTCGCGCGGTTCGAGCAAGACGCCACTGCTAGAGTAGATGTGGTTCTTTCGATTGAAGTTTACTTATGGCTAGCCACACTCGCTCTATTATGTATCGAGGCAGCATTCATCTTTTCCCCTATGGAGCGCACCGTTAAACGGTCATTTGCCAAACTAACGAGCTTGAAAGAGCAAGCGGAAAGTTCGGCTGATGAGGCTCGTAGAGCAAGCAAAGCAAAATCAGAGTTTCTTTCAAGCATGAGTCACGAACTTCGCACACCAATGAACGGCCTGTTTGGCATGATCGAGTTGGCCATAGACAACCCTGACAAAAGCAACATCTACCTTAAAAAAGCCAAAACTGCTGGTAGGCAACTCCTTGTGTTAATCAACGATATTCTCGATATATCAAAAATTGAAGCAGGCAAAATCAAAATTGAACAGGCGCCAGTCGACTTATTACAAGTCTTGGACGATGTGGTGTCGTTACAGCGGGTTTACTGCCAAAGAAAAGGTCTTGAATTTCATTACTTAAAAGACCCTGACTTACCTCACGTCATTAAAGGCGATATCACTCGTATTTCGCAAATTCTGCACAACTTGTTAAGTAATGCAATTAAGTTTACTGAACAAGGTTCTGTCACGTTAAAGGTCACCTATACCAAACGCCCAAACGGCAATTATTTAAGCTTCGATGTTATTGATACCGGCATTGGTATCGAGTCATCTAAGCTTGATAATATCTTTAAGAAATTTGAGCAAGCCGACCAATCCACCACCCGCGAATACGGGGGCACAGGACTAGGGTTAAGTATTGCGAAGCAGTTGGCGAAACTCATGCTCGGCGACATCAATGTAACTTCATTTGTAGGTCAAGGAAGTACCTTCAGTTTTACTATGGCAGCGGAAGAATCTCAGCTACCCGACATTAACGTTGAACCCAGTGCTAATTTGCGCTGTGCGATAGTTGATGATTTACAAACCAGCCGCGAATATTTTGAGCATGTCGTTACTTCCATGTCGATTGTGCCCCAAAGTTATGATAGTGCAAAAGCCTACCTATCAGACAGCCCAATGGCTTTTGACGTTATTATTCTTGATTTGTCTATGCCAGAGATGAGCGGGGTCGATTTGCTAGAACAGTTGAAGGCGATGAACCCAGATAAATTTCCTAAAATCATTCTTATCTCTGCTGAACTGGAACGACTAGAAGATGAAAATGATGTTTCTGAACTTATCTGGCGTACGCATGCTAAACCCATTAATCGTCGAGAACTTGAGCATGATTTAGGAAAGTTAATTGAGACAAAACCCGTATCTCATAATGATGTTAAAGAAGGCAATAAGAAGAAACGCATACTGCTAGCTGAAGACAACGAAATCAATGCCGAAATCGTGAAGACTATATTGCAGTCAGAAGGCTATAAGTTCCTGCATGTTAAGAACGGAAAAGATGCCGTAGACGTGGGCAAGCGACATCAATTCGACCTTATTTTGATGGACTGCAATATGCCCGTCATGGGAGGTATTGAGGCATCAACAATATTACGCAAAGCACTGGAGGTTGATACACCAATTGTTGCGCTCACTGCAAACGCCTTCGCAGAAGACAAAGAGGAGTGCTTGGCTGCCGGCATGACTGACTTTTTAGCCAAGCCTTTAGACAAAGACACGCTACTGGTTTGTATCAAGAAATATATCGGTTAGCTGCATGTACTAACACTCAACAAGGTGCTGTTTGGCAGACCACTTCCACATTTTATACGGTATAGGGTTCTTGCTCTGCAATGTACCCTGGCGCGATGGCTAAATTGTCGGTATTCGCAAGGCTCTGCTGATTCCTAAGCCAAAGTTGATACTCACCGGTACGTAAGCTTGCATGTTTTGTACAATCAACATTCCAACGTCTAAGCAGATACCCCGCCATGGCAGCCCGCACTTCCAATATAAGCACGCCTTCTTCCATGGCGTAATCAAGCTCTATTGCGGTAGCATACTTAATATTCTTAGGATGCGGCACAATTTCAAGTGAGATAAGTCGTCCCCACTCTTCATCACAATCTATGCATTCATGGGTTTCAGGTTCTGCTTTAACCGTTACCTTACTAATTCGAGTTAGCACAAAATCTCTGAAACTTTGTGATTTTCTGTCGAATGCGCGAACATGCCAGCGTTGACCGTTGTCAACAATACTGTGAGGCACTAACTCTCTTGCGCCACTGCCGCTTGAAAGCGACGTATAGATTACACTCATCGCCTTTTTGTTCACGATGGCTTGTACCACTTTCGCCACCACAAAAATATCAGGAACATTAAGTGAAGATGCACTTTCAACAGGGAAATGTATGTCACCGATCGCATCAAATCCATCTGATATGTCGTTGGCAAGCTTCACAAGGGTTCGCTTTGCATCGTGTTCAAAAACCGGAATAAAGCTTTCTGTTTGAAAGTAACGTTTTTCCCTTGGATCGTAGACTAAGTTATCAGGGGCGAGCTCTTTGTATAGTGTAAAGTCACGAGAACCAGCCGATAGTCCCACTTCAAAGCGATTTATTAAGTCTTGGCGATGAATAGCCCCTTTAAACAAAAGGCAGAAGTCGATATACGCCAGTCGTTGGCGTTGAGAAAAAGAAATGGTTTCTAACATGGTGCGCACTTATTGTATTTTTATTCAGTGTGGTTTATTTAAAGCCGTATGTAAATAGCAATAGAAATAAAAAAGCCCAGCACGTGGCTGGGCTTAAACTTTTAGCCATTAAGGTTTATGACTTCACACGTTTGCGAGCGAAAAACATACCACCTAAAGCCAGAAGCGAAAGCGCGAAGGTACCTGGTGCAGGTACTTCTGCAATACTGAAACTTGCGCTACTCACTTGTATAGGCGTCAGCTGCCCCCCTTGAGAGCCTTGAAAAATGTAAGAACCTGACAACCCATCAATTGTAATGTCACCAACAGACTGTGCGATAAATTGCACGGTGTATAAACCAATCACTGGTGTCTGCAGTTGATAGAACAAATCAATTTGTTCCAAGTAAGCTAGTGAACCTATCTCTAAAATTCCCCCCGGTAGAAAAGGAGGTAGAAACATCTCTAACACTGGGTTCCCCAAGCTGCTAACTGAGCCAAAAGGATTTAACGTAGAAGCGCCAATAAAACTCAAGAGCGAATCGTTAAAACCAATTGTCGTGTTATATACATCAAACGGTTGAGGAAACGGTACGATACCTAAAAAAGCATCTTCATTAGAAAAGCTTACCGTCGCCGTGATAGTTTCTCCTACTTGATAAATTGATTTATCCGTAGAGATTTCAATTATTGCGGCATTTGCATTAAAAGTAGCAATTGCCAATACCATTAAAATAATTTTTTTCATTTTCTTTCCAACTACTGAACTGCACATGCGGTACGTGTACACATAGACATTAACGCGTATAAATCGTAGATGTTTAATCTGCCGTCATTGTTAAAGTCGTGCTCTTCAACCGTCGCTTGACGTTGCAGAAGCAAGGTGTAGAACGCCACAATATCGGTGTTGTCTATGTCACTATCGCCATCAAAATCACCAATTACTGGCTCCGGCTCACTCGTTTCAGGGAAATCCAGCACAACAATTACTGGATCGTGATCTGATGAACGATAAGCATCAGCCCCGTAATAGCTAGAAAGCTGTGTTTCTGACTTATATTCAACGTTGTAGTCGAAGACACGAGGCTCATCAGCATTGATATGCCAAACCGTTGCGTCTGCCACATACTCAGTCAAAGTTGAGCTTGATAGCGCGTGATCTAAGTAACCTATTTCGCCGCCGAAGCTATAAGAATAAGCACTTTCGCCGTGGAAGAGGTTCACCAAGTTGCTGTAACCGGCGTCTTCGAGAGCAAGAATTGGATCTTCTTTCGCATAAGCATTTAGGTCACCCATTACGATAACTCGGTCAGACAAACCTTCACTGTTTTGCACAAGCGCTGTCAGCCCTAACGCAGCTTGGGTACGTAGCTCGTTCCAGCAGCCTTGTCCATCACCCAAATCAGCATCATTACCTGTTGCACTGCCACAGCTTCCTTTTGATTTGAAATGATTTACCGCGAGCGTAAACGCTTCGCTGTTACTATTTACGCTAAAGGTTTGTAACAGCGGCTGGCGGTTACCGTAGTCAAAAGGAGCTTCAGAGGAAGTAACCGCTGCGCCTTGTGGTGTGACCGTTGCAGGCTTATAAATAATACCTACCGCAATTTCATCACCACCAAGTAATGATTCAAGTGCTACATAGCTATACACGTCACTACCAAGTTCAGCATTTACGCTATTTACAAGAGAAGCAATGGCAGAATCACTCCCGTATCCATCGTTTTCGATTTCTACTAAGCCAAGTACATCTGCGTCCATCGCAACGATGGCTGCTACTGTCTTCGCTTGCTGGCGGGCAAATTCATCTTCTGAGTCTGCACCACGAGAGGTAGGGAAGTTCGGACCATTAAAGTAGTTAAGCACGTTAAAGCTAGCCACTTTGACATCGCCTTGTACGTCTAACTGGGGCACATCTGTTCTTGGGTTTGTGCGTACAGTTTGAAGAGCGCCAACTGGAATTAAGTTATAAGCACCAAATGCGTAGTGCATTACACCTTCCAAGCCTTCTACACTGTCGCCTAAACGCAGAGGATTCGCATGAGATAAACCTCCAACTGGGAAAGGAATATCGTCAGCATTTTGTGCGCTTGAGCCATCATCAACCAACAATGTGTTGCGTGCATTCGCTTCAGCCAAGGCAATAGCTTCACTTGAACCCGCGGCATATTGGTTTGTAGGAATCATCAGGCGGCCTGATGACACGTTGAATTGCCCATATCGACCAAGATTGTAAACGTCTGTCACGTTCAAAGTTTGCTGGAATTGAACCTGCATACCTTCAAGTGACTCTAGGTTAACGCTCTCGTCAAATGGCATTTCAATGCTTGTCGTTAGTATATCAGCACCTGCACCTAGCGTTTCAGCATTGGCGCTTAGTACAATTTCTGTAATGCCATTGTATTCAGCCACTGCACCGCTAACACGCACAGCATCACCAACAGATGGGTATTCAGTGAAGGTTGTCGAGTAGGCAAATACACCTTCAGACGTCGCAGCATTGCCATCAGAGTCGGCGGCTTCTTCTTGAATAAAGAATCCGTTCATTTCCGGCACAACTTTAGTCACTACTGCCTCAATAACAACGTCATTGCCTGTAAGTGGCGAGGTATCGCCTTCACCTTGAATAGCGCTAATTAAGACTACTTCACCAACTGGGTCTGTAGGATCAGTTGGGTCGGTCGGGTCAGTTGGATCCGTAGGCTCGCTAACAGATCCATTGTGCGAACCAAAATTGTTAAGCGTATCTTTTGGTAGGCTATCCCATTCTTCAAGGGTAAACGCTGGGTTGCGGTTAGGATTGCCTGCTGTTACTGAACTCTTGCGTACCAAAGTAACGTCTTTACCCCAGTTAGTTTTAACGCCGTACGTACCTAGAGCATCAACAACCTGACCGTTAGCGACGAGCTCAATGTAGTCATCGCCATTGAAATTAATCACGAAGCTGCTAATCGTTGAGCCGGCAGTTAACAGTGCATCTGCACTTCCGTGAGCGAATGTTGCTACGCCACCTGCTGGGATTGTGCCTTCAAGTGCTAACACTTTACGGTCAGCATCTGCGGTCTCACCATTGGAGAGTAAAACTAACTCATAACCCGCTAGACTTACCGGTTGTGTCGAGCTATTGAAAAGCTCTATACCTTTATTGAAACCGCCACCTTCGATGTACTCTGAAATGTAAATACTGCTGGTAGAAGGTGTTGTGTCGCCGCCGGTATCACCACCTGTGTCGCCGCCGGTATCGCCACCCGTGTCACCGCCAGTATCACCACCTGTACTATCACAACTCTCGTTGAAAATAAGTGAAGCAAGTTCAGGTTTGTCAATAAACGGATTTCGGTTTCCTTGGAATTCATAAACGCGCTCGTTACGACGACGTTCGAAATCATCCACTGGATCACTTTCATGCCATTGAAGCAATACGCAAAGCTTACCAAACGCGGCTTCGCTAGTAGAGGTAAGGCGATTTACTAACACTAAGTCGTCTTCGGTATCACCCGCTGTATTTCCATCGTAACGCACGTCCATGTATAGCATTGAGCGTGCTACATCACCTTTTACTGCGTCACGTGGCTCAAAAGAGTCACCATCAACTCGATTTAACGGAGCTTCAGAAAGCGCGCTATCACTAAAATCAAAATCTAAGTTGCCGCGCGAGCTATTTACAGAAATATCGGTAGGACGCAGGTGCAGAATATCGCTGTATGCCGTTAGGCTTGAGCTAGGAAAACCATGGCTCTTAGCCCAAACATGTTCGCGATTCCAATTGTCTGGGTTGGTGCTTTGACTACCGCTACCGTTGGTAAACTTGCCTTGTGATATGCCTTTGTAGAACAAGATAACGTTATCGGTGTTAGCAGGATCTTCATCAGTGTAAGTGAGTGCTGTCCACACTTCTGAGTAAGAAAGCGTACGATGACCATTTTCAATGATGTTATGCGCCGTGTCTTTTAACGTTTGCGCACTTTCACCGTTTGCAATAGCTGTGTCGAGAGCTGCGTAATAGTCAGATGCAACAAAGTCGCTGGCTAGGTTAACTGCTTCCAAATCAGGGCAGTTAAAACAAGTACCACTTAAGAAAAGAAGTTCATTTGAAGGTTCACCGCCGTTGTCAGGGTCACCGCCAGTATCCCCACCATCGGTAGTTTCATTTCCACTTACTGAAATACTGTCTAAATTGAGATATTCGGTACCCGAGTTGTTAGCCATGGCTACTTTCAGTTCTAAAGTGCTTCCGCTACCTATCGTTTCGGTCAGTGTTGCAGAACCAAAGTCTTCCTGTACCGTATTCGTTGCCCCTTCTGAAAGCGTAATAAGCTCGAATGCGCCACCATCTAATGAGTAAAATACATCGATGTAGTCTGTCGACTCAAAATTTCCACTTTGAGAAAGCACGGCATTTATGGTGATATCACCGGCACCAGATATATCGATAGACTCGCTCAACCAGACTACTTCACCGTCAGTATCACGTGCTTGCATTGCGCCGCTTTCAACACGGAACCAGTCTGAAGTGGCACTTAGCTCACTCGCTGACACGTCTACTGACCAACGATCAACACCTTCAAGTTCAACAATTGCTCCCGCTGGGTCTGAGCCAGTTGCGCCCTTGCCTTGCAGTTCATTTGCTTCGAAGTCCTCTTGCCATACTGTATCTGCAGAGGCATTAATAGAAACAACGCCTAACGACAATGCGCCCGCCAACAACGCGTTGACTACTTTAGCTGATTTCCTCAGCTTATACTTTTGTGTGTTACCCTCATGAATCATTTTGCTTTCCGCTTTTTTGTATAAGGAAGGTATAAATTCTTATACATACGTATATACAGCAAGCACTTAATAAAAATAATAATATAAACGTCACAAACGTTAAAAATCAGAAACTTAGACGTTTAAAATAAACTTACTTATTGATTAACTCTGCTGAACTTTGGTACAGGGAAAGTTGATTTGTCACAATGCGTAAATGTTTCAGCTTTGAAATATTTTAGTGACTCGCCGTGGTGCATGTTACAGTTTTATGCACAAAAAAAGAGCGCCTAGTGGACGCTCTTTCAATCATAACTTTAGGACAAAAAGCGCTGGGTAAACGCCTTTTCGTTGTTGCCTATAACTGCTCGTTTAAGAAGGCGTTAAAGTCTGCCTGAAATGCAGATTTCAGCCGCATACACTGTTGAGACTCGTCCTGCATAATTTCGACACCGCGTGCCATTCCTTGATAGGTCTCGCTAATTGGCGCGTAGAACGCATTGGCCTTTTCTAAGTTTTCAGCCGAACAGGTTGTTGAAACAAATTCCGGCATTCTGCTTACATGGTAATCAGGCATTTTTGCTAGTAGCGCGTCTTTATTCTTACTAAGCCACTCATACAATAGCGTATGATCGTCTAAGTTACGTGCTACTCTCACCACCATATACATGGTATTTGCAGGCGTAATATCATCGGTAAGCGCTAAATCTAACATTTTAAAGACGGTCGCTTTGTCTTCAAAGTACATCGAATACACCAGCGTGCTTTTCACATTTGGCAACTGTGCTTTTTTAAATGCTTCTACAATTGTATTAAACCATGTGCCCTGCTCGCCTTGTTCACTATTTCGCGTAGCAATTTCAATTGCTGTACCGGCAATACCGGAAGGAACACTGTTAGTATCTGCAAGGTACTGTTTCGCTATTTTAACGCTTTGTTCAACAAGTTGATCATTGTTCGAATGAGTACCCAGTAAGCTGTATATCTGGTTACGCAGGCGAATGACATCTGCGTTATCCTGCTCACTTTGAGACAAGGTTAGCTTGTTTAACAAAGGCATATAATTTTGATTTAGAAGCTTTGCATAGGCGGCTTTATTGTCTTCATTTACTAAATAACTAAACTCAGCTAACACGCCAACAGCCGCACGAATGACCGCAGGGTCATCATCTTTTGCCAAACTATTAAGCACCTTCATCACGCTGTCTACACCTACTTGATCTGCGTTTAACAGCGCCTGGTAGTTGTATAGCACATTTTTCTTTTCACGCTTATTTAGCGCGTCAATGTTATTTAGCAGTGCGTTTAGCTGAGCTGGTTCAATTGACCAACGGAAGTAACCTGTTGCATTGTCATTAGGGTACACCCAGTCTGCTTCAGCAAGCTGAGGTAAAACTGTGGTTTCTTTATCAATAAAAACCACTTCGTTTAGTATTTTTCCGTTTGATTGATAAGTCAGCTTTAATGGAACTGCCCATGTCTTATCTTCCACGGTCGCGCCTGCAAGGTGAAAACGGGACTGGGTTAATTTGCCATCTTTTGAAATATGAATAAGTGGGTAGCCCGGCTGTTCCAAGTAAGCTTTCATCATGGCGCTTAAGTTGAAATCAGACACTTCATCTAGGGCGCGCCACAAATCATCTGCTACGGTATTACCCCAAGCATGGGTATTCATGTAGTTTTGAACGCCTTCACGAAACTTTTCTGTACCAATTAGCGATTCAATCATTTGTAAAATTGATTCACCTTTTGAGTAGTTTAAGCCCAACCCATCCATCACATCTGGCTGACTTTTCACTACCTTTTTAACAGGTTTCACCGTGGGACTAGCATCTGCACCAAATGCTCCCTCTTGTACTATGCGATCGGCGTAGTTCAACTCTGGATACAAGGTTTTCATAGTATGACTTGCAGCCCAAGACGCAAACGCTTCGTTCAGCCATAGGTCATCCCACCACGCCATTGTTACCAAGTTGCCAAACCATTGGTGAGCAAGTTCATGCGCAATAACATTTAGCGGTCGTGAACGCTCTGTGACGCTTGGGTTATCTTCTAGCAGTAACAAACTATCGCGATAGGTAATTAAACCTACGTTTTCCATTGCACCGTGGGTAAAGTTGGGTACGGCAACAAAATCCATTTTTTTATAGGGGTACTTGATACCAAAAAAATCTTCTAGCGAGGCTAGGATTTCTGGGATGTGTTTGATAACAAATTTGGTTTTATCGGCATACCCTTTTGGAACGTATATTTTTCCTGGCACCGACAGCCCAGAAATTTCAGCACTATCAAAAGGCCCTACGGTATAGGCAATAAGATAAGTCGGCATGGGCTTAGTTTTTTCAAACACTACGGTTTTTATCCCGTTTTCCACTGTCACTTTTTCAACAGGTGTATTACCCACAATTTCCTGATGTTCAGGAGAACTGATGGTCATTTGATAAGGAATTTTGAAGTTTGGCTCATCAAAACTTGGAAACGCTTTTCGCGCATGCATATCTTCAAACTGGGTAAATATATAGTTGGTCTCTTCAAAACGTGACAGATACATGCCATCTGAAGACGTGTTCACTTTCCCTTCAAACGTAATCTCTAACGTATACTTCCCAGGCGCAATCTCATCTTGCGATTCGCCCCAATTGATGTCGTATTCTCCAATCGTAACATTTAGAGGAAAGCTGCTGCTTCCAGACACTAAACGTGCAGAAGTCACGGTCAAATCTTGCTGATAAAAGCCCACTTTCTTAGTTGGGGTTTTAACCGTTACATCAATATTCGTTTTTCCAGAATATGTAGGGTTGTCAGGGTCGATATTTAAGTGAATGTGTTGAAATGTGGGAGCGATTGTTGACGGTAAGCGGTATTCAACATCAGCAAGTGTCTTTTTCGCGGGTGATACGACTGCAGATGCAGTTTGCGCTTCTTGCGCCACTACTGCCGTTGTCGATAGCGATGTGAATGCAAAAACACTCGCAACCACACCAGCTAGTGTAGATAGTTGTTTCATTATGGTTTATCCATGTTATGGGAAAATCCCTATATTCATCCATGGGTAAGAATAAATATCAAAAAGGGCCTTAGCAATCTAAAGCCCTTTTGGCATTGGTTCAAATTGTTACTATTCATGTCAACCGCAAGAATTGTGCATTTCAGCGTACATTGACTCTGGCGATTTATCTTGTTTCTGCTTCGCTGCCTGCTGACAGCCAAATTGATTGAATAAGCCAGCAACTCTAGAAATGGTATCGTCGCAACTGCATTTGCATTTGCTTAACTTGCTGAACTAAGGCTTCACAGTTATCTACCACTTCTTTTGCATAGGTAGTATTGGCATTGCCCACCTGTTGAATACTGCTTACCCCTTTATTCACATCGTTAGCAACTTCTGTTTGTCCTTCAGCCATTGTGGCAGCGTCTCGGTTTAACGTTGTGATGCGTGCAACAGCGTCAAGCGCCTGCTTTAACGAATCGCCAGCATGTTTTGTGGTGTCCACGGTTTTATAGGCGGTTTCTTTATTTTGCTGCATTTTCTCAGAAGCCACGCGGCTACCTTGCTGAAGACGTTCAATCATATTGCGAATTTCTTCCGTGGAAGACTGCGTTCTGCTTGCTAGCGAGCGGACTTCGTCAGCGACAACGGCAAAGCCACGTCCCTGCTCACCAGCGCGAGCCGCTTCAATAGCTGCATTAAGCGCAAGTAGATTCGTTTGCTCCGCGATATTCCTGATAACTTCCATTACACCGCTAATTTCTTCACTTGCCTGAGCCAACTCAGTGATAACCTGTACTGACGCGTCCACATCGCTTGCCTGAGACTGGATGTCTTTAATGGTTTGCGCCAAAACGCTTACGCTGTTTCGCGTATCTTGATCGGCAGCGTGTGCCGCTTCACTTGAACTGCGAATGGTTGACGACACCGTTTGTGCATTCTGCTGCATTAACGAAATGGCGTTATTAATTGACTCCGTTTCTCGGCTAAGTTGTGAAACGGTATCTTTGGATTGCAACGCTGTTGCATTTAACCTTTCTGACTTTGCTAGCATGTGGTCGGTGGCTTCGTCCACACTCTGCAACGTGTCTTGTAACTGGCTAAGAAGCCCATTAAACGCTCTTGCCATGGTGCCAAACTCGTCGCTTCTTGATGCCTGAAAACGGAACGTTAAATCTCCCTCACCAGAAGACAAGTTGTTTACTACCCCAATGAATTCTTCAAGTGGCTTGCCAACAATATACTTAACGAGCAACCAAATGGTGATCAAAATTCCCACGCTCGCCAATACGATTTTAAGTACAACAACCAACACAGAGCTTCGAACCATAGCCGATTTTTCTGACGTCGACGCCACTAATATAATATCGTACCCCCAAGGCGAAAACGGTACCACTTCTACAACCCAGTCATCATTAGGTTGAAGGGCGTCGGCCACCTGCCGATCATTCACATGTGCGGAATGCATGCGAATGTTACCTTTTGCATCACGAAGGGCAACAAAGCCTTCTTTTAGCACGTGACTTTGCTTAATGGCTTGCTCTAAGACGTTAAGGTCGGCTGAGTATCCCACATACCAGATGCCCACAACGTCACCACTGCTGTTAAACCTTGGCTCGTAACCTGTTAAATAAGGGCTACCCAAAATATCAACCGCACCGTAATACGCTTCCTGCTGATTAATCTTTTTGATCGCCTTGCCATCAGGGGCCAACTTAGTGCCAATCGCCCTCTCGCCATTTTTAATGACATTGGTACTCACGCGAATATAGTCGTCTCCTGTTTTACTAAAAAGCGTGGCGGTGCCTCCCATTACGCTTGTCAGGTTATCGACCAAATCGAATGTGTTGGCTTGCTCCGCATTGCCCAACCTTAGCTGCCGAGCCTGCGTATTTTTAACGGTAACAATATCGGTTTGATTGGGTTCACCGATTGCCTCACCTCGTTGTTTAAGCAACGCCATACTGCTTTTGACGCGTTCAAGCATGATAGAGTCAGTCACAGTAAGAATATTCACTAAACGATCGGCGGTGTTCTTCTTTTGCTCTTGAACAAGGGTTGAAACATTTGAGGAAGTGGTGATAACCGTTGCCACGGCAACAATTAAAGCGAACAAAGCGATAACAGCAGAAATAGAAAATAGAAACTTTCTTTGAATGGACATTTATCATCTCGATATGTAGACGTTTAATACAAAGCCATTCCGTTGCGCTTTCTAACCTCGGCCTTAAATTTTTTTACCAAACAGCACAACGGCTTGAGGCAGCAATCCCTTTATATTAATTTAGGCAAAAATTACGTAAGAGCAAATTATCCAAACGTTTATATTTTAAAAAAGTTGTCCAATTAACAACCGATTATCAGTCTGTGCTACTTCATGGTCACCTTTGTGCCAACAATTTTCAGTGCCGGTGCACCTCGAATTAAAGCATTCCTTGCAAACTGTCCGTGACAAGAAGGACATATTCCTTCTTCATGAGTAAAGTCCTCAACTATTCTCTCTTTAAAGCATTTAACCAACGCGCCTTTGCCGCCTTTTCGATATTTAAATAGCTGGAATTTGCACTTGGAGCAATAAATTTGCACGGTTCTGACCGGCCCTTTTGCATTAGGTTTTGCCATAATTTCTCTTTGTATGTTTTAGGATCCTTCAAATTTCACCTTTTGTCGAAATGCGACAAATTGTAAATCTCGGTTATACTTTCGTGAGGGCGCGTCGCCCTTGGGTACAAACCACTAGCATGCTTGCCTCGATGTTAGCGAGTTAAGAACGAAGGTAATATCAATGAAGATAGTTGCAGCCCTGTGCTTTTTAATGTCTGCGCCGATTTATGCCGGTACAGCCGTGATAATAAATGCCAACAACAATTCTGGGATCGATATCGATACCGTCAAGAAAATATATTTGGGAAAAGTAAAAGCATTTCCCGATGGAAGTCGCGCAATTCCCCTTACCTTCGAACAAGGTAATAATATCAGAGACGCTTTTAATAATAATGTGCTTGGAAAATCTGAATCACAATACTCTGCATTCTGGTCGAAGCTTGTGTTTACTGGCAGAGGCACACCACCTGAAATGATAGCAACTGAGGATGAGATGTTAAATCTCGTCGCGACCAACCCCAATACCATAGGTTTTGTGGATGAAGGTAAAGTTGATGGCACGGTAAAAGTTGTTGGTACATTTTAGGGCCTGCTGTTGTTTAATATTCAGCAAAGACCAACAAGCCCTGGTTATTTAAACTAGGAACAATTGGCGACGCCTTGTCTAAATGCGTCGCCCTTTTTAGGCGTCTAGCTTCAATCAGGAAGTGTCGAAAGATAGTTAATGTTTGCAAAAGCCATTATGACATCTTTGGCGAAGTCGACCCTAGGATGACGAAGCGCTCCCTTTTTCCACACTAAATAAACATCATTTTCTGGGCCTGGCTTGCCCAGCGCGACCAATTCGCCTTTTGCAATACCTTCTTTACATAAGTAGTCAGGCAAAACGGAATAACCAATTCCCGCTTTGATAATACTACTTATTGCTCTTATATCGGGGCAAACAGCCGCGACAGGCGACTCACACGCGGCATTAAATACCTCCGAAAAGTATCGCCGAACAAGCGGTAACTGTTCATCATACGTCACTACTTTATGTTGGTTGAGTAGCGCTGCCGATATTTCTCTTTCTCCCAGCAACTTTCCCTGCACACGGTTCATCACTAAGATTAAACGCTCTTTATCCAACTTCTGATATTCATACATCGCGTCAGTTGGCTCAGAGGCGGTAATGGCAAGCTCCGCTACATCGTTCTCCAACAAATGATAAATATTACTTTTGTTGCCGGTATGGATCACTAAATTCACTTTATCGGCCTGAAGCAAGTTAGCGAGTGCCGGACCTGCCACCAGACTGAGGTACTCCGCAGGGCCTGCAAGGTGTAACGTGCCGTGATCGGTGGAAGCACGACTGCGAATAGAAGCCACTTTCTGCTCTAACGTATCAATGTGACTGGCGACCTGCAGCGCCAAGTCATCAGCGATAGCCGTTGGCTCAACGCCTCTCGCTTTTCTTATGAACAACTCTTTACCGACAATATTCTCCATAGCTTGTATGTGAGAAGTAACCGCTGGCTGAGACATATGAAGGCGAGCTGCAGCACGCGTAATGTTGCCGCTTCGATAAACTTCTACAAAGGTTTTTAACTGTGTCAAGTAAGACATAATCCCTACCCATCAGATTTTTGATGACTTATCACAATTTATCTGACTTCTCGATGTAAGCCAACCTCTCTAAGATACACGCACTTTCTAATGCGACAGGAGCTGCACATGAAATCAGCATCATCAATTTTATCGCTCGCCATTATTGCGGGTTTATCACAGTCGGCCTATGCGGCAGACGTTAAAGCTGCGAATGCCAGTAAAGGCGAAATACTTGTACTACTTTCAAGTGAAAATGTAATGCAGCTTGCAGATGGCAAAACAGAGCCTACAGGCTATTACCTTAACGAGTTTGGTGTGCCGGCAAAAGCATTGGTAGACGCAGGCTACAAACTGGTATTGGCCACGCCAAAAGGCAATGCGCCATCTGTAGATAAAAAGTCAGTAATACCGCAATACTTTGATGGCGGCGAATCGCAAATGCGAGACATTCAAACGTTTGTAGCGTCAATAGAAGGCATTGATGACACGCTGTCATTGAGCGAAGTGATTGGACAAGGGCTGGAAGAGTTTGAAGGCGTATTCATTCCAGGCGGTCATGCACCGCTTATCGACCTGGCAAACAATCCTCAAGTGGGTGAAATTTTGTCTCACTTTCACAGTGAAGGAAAACCTACTGCCGCTATCTGCCATGGCCCAATCGCCTTACTTTCTGGGCAATCTAACCCGCAGGCATTTGAACTGGCATTGAAATCCGGTGAGCAAGCCTCATCTGAGAGTTGGATTTATGATGGCTACAAAATGACAATCTTCTCCACACCGGAAGAGGCCTATTTTGAAAGCACGTTAAACGACGCAACGTTATTGTACTACCCAGCAGACGCCATGGCGCAAGCGGGTGGCAAGATGGAATTCAAAGGAATGTGGGCGCCCAATGTAGTAGTAGACCGTGAGCTTATTACAGGCCAAAACCCGTTTTCTGATGAACTGTTAGCTGAAAAGCTTTTACAACAGTTAAATTCACAATCTAATTAAGGACAGGCAACACTATGCTTAATTTTACGTTTAAGAATCAAACCGAAATTCTGTTCGGCAAAGGGCAACTAAGTGAAGTGTCTTCACGTTTGCCGAAACAAGCAAAAGTCCTCTTCCTCTACGGTGGCGGCTCAATTAAGAAAAATGGTATTTACGATAAAGTAACGACTGCACTAGCAGGTGCTGAAGTCATTGAATTTCAGGGTGTTGAACCAAACCCAGAATTTGAAACACTGATGAAAGCTGTGAATGTCGCCCGTGAAAATGACGTGAACTTCATTCTTGCGGTTGGCGGTGGAAGTGTTATTGATGGCGCGAAATTCGTAGCTGCTGCCGTTAATTTTGCAGGCGATCCGTGGGACATACTTGTTAAAGGTGCAGCATTTGAAAATCCATTACCTATTGGCGCAGTACTTACTTTACCTGCGACAGGGTCTGAGAGTAACGGTAACTCGGTAGTAAACAGAAAAGAAACGTCGCAAAAACGCGCGTTTTCTTCTGAAACAGTTCAGCCTGTTTTTGCCGTACTTGATCCTGAGTTCACCTATTCACTTCCACCACGTCAAGTATCGAACGGCGTAGTTGATGCTTTTGTTCACGTGATTGAGCAATACCTTACCTACCCTGTAAACGCACCGCTTCAAGACCGCTTTGCAGAAGGAATTTTACAAACTTTAGTTCAAGAAGGTCCTAAAGCGTTAGCGACGCCTGAAGATTACGATGTGCGTGCAAACGTAATGTGGTCAGCAACAATGGCGCTTAACGGATTAATCGGCAAAGGTGTACCGCAAGACTGGGGCACACATATGATAGGTCACGAACTTACTGCGTTACACGGTTTAGATCACGCCGTGACCTTAGCAATTGTTCTACCGTCGTTAATGTTCGTGCAGCGCGACAAAAAGCAGGAAAAAATTCTGCAGCTAGGTGAGCGCGTGTTTGGCATTCAGGAAGATGACAAAGAAAAGGCCATCGACTTAACCATAAAAGCGGTTCAGGACTTTTTTGAAACTATGCAGGTTAAAACCCGCCTGTCAGACCACAACATTGAAAAGTCTGCCATTGATGGGCTAATCGAGAACCTTGAACGCAACGGCTTAACAGCGCTTGGCGAGCATGGTGACATCGATCTTGCTAAAGCCCGTGAAATTCTAACTCTTGCGGCATAACCCCTAGATTTTAAAGCACTCAGCCTTCGCTGAGTGCTTCTGTGTTTATTTAAAAAGAGAGAAATATGACTGCATTATTTGAACAATTTTCGTTAAAAGACGTGACGCTTCGCAATCGTATTGCTGTGCCTCCTATGTGCCAATACTCTGCAGAAGATGGGTTTACAAATCAGTGGCATGAAGCAAACTACCAGTCATTTGCCCGAGGCGGTGCTGGATTGGTTATCGTTGAGGCAACCGCCGTCTCGCCAGAAGGACGCATCACGCCAAATTGCTTAGGTATTTGGAAAGATGAACACGTTAGTGGCTTAAAAAATGTTGCTGATCGGATAAAAAGCCAAGGCGCTGTTGCTGGAATTCAAATTGCACATGCCGGGCGCAAAGCGAGTGCTAACCGCCCTTGGGAAGGTGATGACCACATTCAGCCAAGTGAAGAAAAAGGGTGGCAGCCTATTGGACCTTCGGCAGAAGCCTTTGGGGCACACTTACCTGTTACGCCTACAGAAATGACCAAAGCCGATATTGAGCGCGTTAAGAGTGACTTTGTGAAAGGTGCCCAGCGCGCGCTTGAAGCTGGATTCGAGTGGCTTGAACTGCATTTTGCCCACGGTTATTTGGCTCAAAGCTTTTTCTCGAAGCACGCCAATAAGCGTACCGACGAATACGGCGGTGATGCGCAAGGCCGTGGCCGATTCTTACTTGAAACACTGAGCGCAGTGCGTGCGGTTTGGCCTGAAAACCTACCGCTTACCGTACGCTTTGGCGTTATCGAATACGATGGTGATGACGAACAGACGTTGAGCGAGTCTATCGAACTTGTAAAACAGTTCAAAGAAATTGGTACTGATTTCGTTAGCGTTAGCGTTGGCTTTAACACGCCTGATGCGAATATTCCTTGGGGCCCGGCTTTCCTTGCTCCAATTGCGAAAAAGGTACGTGATGAAGCCGGGATCCCGGTTGCTACAGCGTGGGGAGTAGACACACCAGAGCTCGCCAACGATACCATTGAAAACCAACAACTTGACGTTGTTATGGTAGGTAGAATGCATCTTACTAACCCACACTGGTCTTACTTTGCAGCGAAAAAGCTAGGCGTTGAAAAACCATCTTGGGTAATGCCTGCACCATATGCACACTGGTTGGAGCGTTACGCACCATCAGACGAAAGGTAATTATTGACTTTACAGGCAGCAGTGTTTTCGAGCACTGCTGTGTTTTTCCTCGTCTTTTGCCAATAACGTATAACGTTGCGTCTCTGCACTTGCTTTTTTCCAAGTTAGGTTTAAGGTTGCTATAAACCTCCTTCAAGATTTGGAAGAATGCAGGTTAAAGATTTTTTTTCCTCATCAGCAAAGCTTGCTGATCTAACGTCACTCCGAAGGCGCCGTGTCATTCAAATAAGCGCGGTAACAGGCTTCGGGCTTTTCGCTTCATCTCTGGTCGCGAGAGGCATAACTTTTGATATCTTTTTACTGGGCTTGTTCTCATTAATCGTCACTGGCTCGCTCGCATACAAGTATTACGTTACCACCAGCAGTTACCTACTTTTGGGCGCTATGTCGTCAATGCTGTTTGCCCTATCCGCAACAGGTGCAGGCGTATTTGATATCGCCATGATTGGCTATCCTGGCGTCATCATATTTGCGGCTTTATTAGGTGGAATTGCCCTATTTGGCACCGTTTTATCTTTAGTGCTTCTTCAGTGCATTACGCTTACGTGGTTGATTATGCACGATGTAGTAACACCAAACCCGCCTATTTTGAGCTGGTCTCACGTGCTCTTCATCATGGTTATTTACGTTATTACGGGCTTCAGCGTTTTTATTTTGATACAGGATATTCGTCGGCTTATGCAGTCACTGCAGCAAGAGGTGTCTAAAGTTGAGCAAAATAGAGCACATATCCAGCACTTAGCACATCACGATCCGCTCACAAACTTGCCAAATAGGATTTTGGGCGAGCGACTTTTCAACGAAAAGCTACGCGAGAGTGAAGAAAAAGGGCTTCAGCTCGCGCTGCTGTTCATAGACTTAGACAACTTTAAACCCGTGAATGACGCTCTTGGCCATGCTGCGGGCGATCGGTTTCTTCAAAAAATATCTCAAACCATCACCGACCACCTATCCACAAAGCAAAGTTTAATACGCTTCGGTGGCGATGAGTTTATTGTGTTGGCGCCAGAAATATCAGACAAATCTGAAATCGATGACTTATGTAAGAACTTAATTACGTGGTGTTCGAACGAATTCGAAGTGCTGCAAACCAAAGTGGTAGTATCGGGTTCAATTGGTGTAGCACAAGCGCCTTATGACGGAATTAAATTTAAACAGCTGTGCCGAAAAGCTGATATTGCCATGTACGAAGCGAAACGCAACGGTAGAAATAGATACGAATACTATGACGTTCGCTTTGACGAAGAAAACGATGAAAAATTCACACTTATTCAGCGTTTGCGCCCGGCTGTACAGGCCAATGAATTCGAGGTGTACTACCAACCGTTGATAGACCTTGCCTCTAACGAGGTTCAAGCAGTAGAGGCGCTTTTGAGATGGCCTCAGAAAGACGGCTCAATGATATTCCCCGACAAGTTCATACCTTTAGCGGAAAGCAGTGGCTTGATCATCCCTCTTGGTGCTTGGGTATTAAACCAGGCTTGTGAATTTTGCGCTAAACAGCATGAGAACGGTCATACTAATCTTACGGTTGCCGTAAACTTATCCTTTGCACAATTCAAAGATGGTACGCTCCCCGCTGTCGTTGAGCAGGCATTGCAAAATTCACGATTAGCACCGCAATTTTTAGAGCTGGAGCTAACTGAAACCATACTCGCGGATGAAAATGGCACCACTGGCGAACAACTCGAAGCGATTAAATCGTTAGGCGTGCACTTTGCTATTGATGATTTTGGTACCGGTTACTCTAATTTAAATTATCTACAGACATTTAGCGCTCGCAAACTCAAAATAGATCGCATTTTTATCAACACCTTGGGCATTGGGGAAAACGACGCACCTTTAGTTGCAGCAATAATTAGCATTGCCGACAGCCTTGGCATGAAAGCGGTAGCTGAAGGTATTGAAAGTAAACCCGCTTTAGAAAAGCTAATAAAAATGGGATGTGACTTGGGGCAAGGCTATTATTGGAGCAAGCCACTCCCCGCGCCCGAGGTAGAACGATTCTTAAGTAATCATCCAACAAAGTAACCACTTACACTAAGACGTCGGAAATGTTCCGTTGTGAAGGCGCTGTTTTAGAAGCTCATGATATTTCAAACGGACGTTTTCATGCCGATGGCTTAACGCAGCATTGGCTTGCTGAAAAAATAACAATCTGCCTAAATCGAAAAACGCTAAAACCCGTGATACGTCACAAACTCTTCGTTGTCGGCGCGAGTTGAGCGAACCTCGTTTGCAGCGAACTCTGGGTCTGGATAGCCCAAGGCTATGCAAATCATAATGGCCTCATCATCAGGGATGTTAGCGTGCTTGTGTACTACATCGGACTGCATAATGCCCTGACCATTGATAACACAACCAAGCCCTAAGTCCCATGCAGCTAGCACAATGCCATACGCCAGCGACCCTAAACCAAACTGCGTGATCCCTGCTGGCTCTAAAGCCTTGTCATAGGTAAGCACCAAAGAAACGGGCGCATCAAACTGCCTAAAGCCGCGCATCATCCAATCCATACGCTTTTCCTTGTCTTCTCGGGTTATTCCCATTACGTCAAACAGCTGTATGGCTACATCAATTTGACGCTGACGGTGAATCCCCTCGTAATCCTCTTTGTATGGAAAGTCTCGAACGTGCGGTTTACCTTCAAGTGTATTTTTGGTGTTGCCTTCACGAATTTTATCAAGCACGTCGCCTGTTACTGCATGAATTTTCCAGGTTTGCGTGTTATAGGACGATGGCGCCCACTTCGCTGTGTTGATAATCGCGTCTACTGTTTCCTTAGTAACAGGCTGTTTAGTGAACCCTCTAACACTCTTTCTTGATGCTGCAAACTCGGCAAAATTCATACACTTCCTTAAACGCGGTAATTGAACTTGTTAAGTTAGAGTAAACACGACGAGTTTGCTCTTCAATAGGTGGCAAACCTAATTCAGATTGTTTGTTTTTATAGATATATATAGAAGTTTGTAAACCCTTTCATTTAGCAGTGCGTAGCAAAAGCATGTCATGAGTCAGGCACACATGATGTTTATGGAAGTTTGGCTTTCAAAAGAAGCATACGAAAGGAGTTTTATAATGGCTAAGAAACCGCAATTAACCACGTCGGCAGGCGCCCCCGTAGTAAGTAACGAAACCACTAAAACAGCAGGAGAGCGCGGCCCCGCCCTCTTACAAGATTATCAACTAATCGAAAAGTTAGCGCATCAAAACCGCGAACGAATTCCAGAACGTGTCGTTCACGCGAAAGGCTGGGGTGCACAGGGCACATTTACGGTCACGCACGACATTACCGATTACACATGCGCTGACTTATTCTCAGAAGTGGGCAAACAAACTGAAGTATTAAGCCGGTGGTCTACGGTAGCAGGAGAATCAGGCGCAGCTGATACCGAGCGTGACGTGCGAGGCTTTAGCTTGAAGTTTTACACACAACAAGGCAACTGGGATATGGTAGGTAATAATACTCCTATCTTCTTCATTCGCGATGGATACAAGTTCCCTGACTTCATTCGTACGCAAAAACGTCATCCGAAAACTAACCTGCGCTCACCAGAAGCCATGTTCGACTTTTGGGCTGCACAGCCAGAAAGCGTGCATCAAGTTACCATTTTAATGTCGGACCGTGGTATTCCGGTGTCACCTATGCACATGAACGGCTATGGCAGCCACACTTTCAGCATGTGGAATAAAGAAGGCAAGCGTCATTGGGTGAAGTTCCATTTCAAAACTCAACAAGGCATTAAAAACTACACCAATGAAACGTCTGAAAAAATCATTGGAAGCACTCGGGAAAAGTATCAGGAAGAGCTATATAACGCCATTGAAGAAGGCAATTTCCCAAAGTGGACAATGTACATTCAGGCCATGCCAGAAGAGGAAGCAGGACAACAAAGCTATAACCCGTTCGACCTAACCAAGGTGTGGCCGCACGATGACTATCCGCTTATTGAAGTTGGCGAACTGGAAATGAACAGAAATCCAGAAAACTACTTTCAAATGATAGAAAACGCAGCATTCAGTCCGTCAAATGTTGTCCCTGGTATTGGCTTTAGCCCTGACAAAATGCTTCAGGCTCGCATATTTTCTTATGCTGATGCCCATCGCTATCGTTTGGGCACACACTATGAAGCACTCCCCGCTAACGCGCCGAAAAATAGCAAGGTAAACCACTATCACAAAGACGGCGCGATGCGCTTCTTTACCAATGATTTTGGTAACCCTGACGCCTACTATGAGCCCAATCAATACGAAGGTCCGGTGGCTGACTTTTCAGTGAAAGAGCCCCCGCTTCGCATTGATGGAGACGCTGATAGATATCATCAAGATGAAACAGATGTGGATTACGTGCAGCCGCGAAAACTGTATGAGATGTTTTCTGATGATCAAAAAGAACGGCTGTATAAAAACTACGCTGCTGCAATGGGCCCGTGCTCAGATAGCGTAAAAGAGCGTTGGTACGCCGTGCTAGAAAAGGTACATCCAGACTACGCCGCAGGCGTACGAAATGCGGTAGAAAGCTTAGATACCGACGTAAATACGGTACCGATTACTGAAAATACCCCTATCGAAGATAGCTAAACGCTATTGTTGTAAGGTATCGCGGCCCAGCAGTTTTCTCTTACTGGAATCTGCTGGGCTCCACAATTTAACAAACATGGCATATTTTTAATACTTGCCTAAAACACATCTAACTGATGATAAAGAGACTTCTGTCATCAAAATATGCTCATTGAACTTTAGAACAAAACTTGTCGAGTAAGTTTGCGAGATTGAAAATTGTGGCTTACGTTTAATGTATCTAAACGTTTATAGCGCTATGTATGTCGTTATTTAAGAAGTCAAAAACAGAACAATCCACCTCTCGCCAAGCTCCATGGAAAATAGCCATAATCGATGATGAAGAAGGCGTACATGAGGTCACTAAACTCACTCTGCGGAAATTTAATTTCGAAAAACGCGGGGTTGAATTTCTGTCAGCTCACAGTGGCGCTGAAGGCCTAGCACTTTTCAAAGCAAATCCAGACATCGCTCTCGCTTTCGTTGATGTGGTGATGGAAACTGACGATGCGGGTTTGAATTTGGTTGATGCCATTCGCAACGAGCTCAATAACCATACCGCCCGCCTTATTCTGCGAACAGGTCAACCTGGTCAGGCGCCGGAAGAAGAGGTAATCAGGCGTTACGACATAAACGACTACAAAGCCAAAACTGAATTATCATCGCTTAAACTTAAGTCTTGTGTGTACACAGCAATAAGGTCGTATCGGGATATTCAGACTATTGAGCAAGGTAAGCGCGGTATGGAAGACGTTTTAAAATCCTCGTCTTCCGTTTTAGCAAGCCAGTCTTTAGCCCAATTTGGCACCGCAGTGTTGAAACAGACACTTACACTGCTTAACCTAAACAACTCTGTACTCTACTTGTCTACTCAGCACACCGACTTATATGGCGATACGACCATGACGGTGCTAGGTGCCAGCGGCGACCTAGTTGGATTATGCGAACCTGGAATTTCTAGCCGAATTCCTGAAACCATCGAAGAAGAAATCAAACAAGTCTTAGAAAGCAAAAGTCACTATCAGTCTAAAGATTTATTCATCGGCTACTACCCTACTGGAGAAGATAGCCACAACATCTTGTATGTTAAATTAGATCATCCACTGGATGCTCTGCAGCGCAAGACCTTAGAGATGTTTGCCTCTAATGTGGCGGTAATATTCCAAAATCTCACGCAAAAAGAAGACATACAAAAAACCCAAAAAGAACTCATTATGGTGCTTAGCGACGCAATCGAAATGCGGAGTAAAGAGACCGGTGGCCATGTGAGAAGGGTCATTCTTATGACCGAATTTCTCTCTGAAAAGCTTCACATGAGCCGAGAGTTTATTGAGACCATACGGTATTCAGCCGCACTTCATGACGTGGGTAAAATTAGCATTCCTGAAACTATTTTACATAAGCCGGGCAAACTCGACCCAGAAGAATGGGAGATCATGAAGACCCATGCACAAAAAGGCTACGAGCTACTTGCGGGATCTGATCGCATCGTTGCTAAAATGGGCGCCATCATTGCGAAAACGCATCATGAGCGGTGGGATGGTCAAGGTTACCCAGAAGGTTTAGCTGGAGACGACATTCCCGTGGAGGGTCGTATTATGGCAATTGTCGACGTTGTCGACGCATTGCTATCTAAGCGCTGCTATAAACCGGCATGGAGTCCTCAGGAAGTAAAAGCCTATCTTCATGAGAATTCCGGGAAACAATTCGACCCGCTAATCACCCACATTATGATAGAGCACTTCGACAGGATCCTTGAAATCAGAGCCACAGAACCGGACGAAGATGAATGAAAGAAACGCTAGAATTAATCTTATTACGCGTTAGCCAAAGTGCAGATATTGATAAAGGTGAATTAGACGTTGCTTCTAGACTTATTATCAACTCGGTGTGTGAGGGTTTGCGAATTACTCGAGCTGGCATTTGGCTTTATGATGAAATGCAAACACTGGTACAGTGCACATTGCTCATTGATAAGGGTAATGACCTGGACCACGAAAGCTTAGTGCTTACCCGGAAAGACTTTCCTCATTATTTCGAGGCGCTAGATTCAGAGAGAACCATTGCGGCCCACGACGCATTAACAGATGTTGCAACATTTGAATTTGCAGAAGTGTATTTAACGCCGCTTGGGATTAGCTCTATGCTTGATGTCCCTATTCGCCACCGCGGCAAAATGATTGGGATAATTTGCTGTGAACACCAAGGCAAAGCCCGTGAATGGCATGCCGATGAAGTTGTATTTGCGGCGTCACTGGCAGACCTTTACGGGCGTGCAGTGAGTGCAAATGAGCGCGCAGATTACGAGCAGAGGCTAATTGAGGCCAACCAAACCCTTGAGCAAAAAGTAATAGACCGCACGGCTGAACTTGAGGCCGCACAAGAAAAGCTCGTCGAGTCAGAAAAAATGGCGGCGTTAGGAAATCTAGTCGCAGGCATTGCTCACGAAGTAAATACGCCGTTAGGCATTGCACTTACCTCCGTCAGTAACTGCAAAGAAGAACTAAAAGACATCTATCGAGACTTCGAAAACGATGAATTAACCGAGCAGGGTTTTAAAGACTTTGAAGCTATTTGCTCTGAAGGGCTAAACTTGGCTGAAACGAGCCTGATGCGGGCAGCGAATTTAGTACAAGACTTTAAGCGCACTTCTGCTGACCAAACGTCGTTAGAAATAGAAGAAATTGCATTAGACGAATATATCCCTAGAGTCTGTAACCCTTTAAAACCCATGCTTCGCAAAGAACAAGTTGAGCTAAGCATAGACGTTACGCCCAATTTAGTGATAACCACCTGCCCCGGTATAATTGCCCAATTGCTAACAAATTTAATATCGAATGCTCAGCGTCACGCTTTTGGTCCATCGGTAAATAACGACGTGAATAGAGTGAGTGTGAGCTGCAGTAAAAATGTCAAAGGCATTGTGATTAGCGTACAAGACAATGGCAAAGGTATACCAGAGGCGCTTCACAAGAAGGTATTCGAGCCATTTTACACCACAGCTCGTGATAAAGGCGGTACAGGGCTGGGCCTAAATATTTTATACAACTTAGTACGACAAAAATTTAACGGTGAGATTGACTTAACATCAACCCCTGGAGAGGGAACGAAAGTAACCGTCTGTATTCCGGTTGAAGACTAGCGTGCCTCTCATTTTCCACTACCTATACCCTGCGTTATAAATTCCCTGTGCAGCGCGCGACATTATTAAAATGTCGCCCTCACGACAGACCTGAAATCAAAGGCTGGGCAAGCTAAATACAAAAACATAACAAGGCATGTAGAAATGCAACTTTCACAATGGCGAAGTTCCGGCCACTTTTTAAACGTCGACGGTCAGCAAGTTTTTTATAAAACAGAAGGCACAGGACCAGTACTATTACTCGTTCACGGATACCCCACCGCAAGTTTTGATTGGGCTAAAATATGGCCAGCACTTACAAGCCAGTTCCGCTGCGTGACGCTCGATATGCCGGGGTTTGGTTTTAGCGATAAGTCACCAAAAAAATACTTAATTAAAGAGCAAGCAGACACGATAAGTGAGGTAATAAGGCATTTAGGTATCACAAGTGCCCATGTTCTATCTCATGATTACGGTGATACGGTTGCGCAAGAAATGATGGCGCGGCAATTGGAAGACGACCTCGCCTTTCGCATCGAATCGCTGCACTTACTTAACGGTGGGCTTTTTCCTGAGACACATCGTGCTCTGCCCATTCAAAAGCTGCTGCTCTCTCCAATTGGTGGTTTACTCATTCGCTTTTTAAACAAAAATGCAATTCGAAAAAGCATGCACAACATATTTGGCCCAAACACACCTCCTTCAGATCAAGACATCAATGATTTTTGGATACTTATCAGTACAAATAATGGTCACCAACACATGCACTTGCTTTTGGACTATATGAAGCAGCGTAAACAATACCGAGAGCGCTGGGTAAGTGCACTGCAAAATGCCAATGCCCCTCTTCGACTAACCGCAGGTATGGCTGATCCAATCTCTGGCGCGCATATGGTGGCGCGGTACAAACAACTCATTCCTAATGCAGACGTAATTGAGCTCGATCAAATTGGGCACTATCCGCAAATTGAAAGTGCTGAAGCCGTGGTGAACTCTATAGCAAGCTTTTTAGGTCGCTACGCTAACTAAACGTGAAACTTTGTCTTGATACGGCACGCGACAGGGGTAATATAACGCTTCACTGATTTAACTCTAGACTCGCAACCAACGTTTATGGACGCTTCAACCAACAACGAAATTATTCCTGCCGCTAGCTTTAAGCAGATTGATATTGGTTTCGTGACCCCTGCTGCTTCCATAAAACGGTTTGTATAATGCATATGGGTGATTGATAACCCAGAAGGCTCAGCTACAACGCTAAACGAAAAATTTTATCCCGATGCAGGTTCTAGTTTGACTTTTTATCTCGATCAAACTAACTGTGAAGCACAATTGTTTTACCATACTCAGGTCTGCGCCATGCCGTGGGAACTGGCTTGCAGACAAATAAGTGTAAGATTTAGGCCCGGTGCCTTGAAATACTTGTTCGGTTTAACCTTTGATGACAGTAAAAACCAACAAATCGACATCGCGTTGGCTATGGTTAAGCAGCGTGATTCCTATCAACGACTGCAAGCCTATCTTATTGGAAAACTATTAGCCAGCAGTGCTTAGCAATACAGCACTGGTTGATTGAGCTAGCAGAAAATACTGATGGAGCCTTTCAGAAATGGGAGCGCATGCTTTATCAGTCGATGAATTTACTGGTGCCCCCACAACATCTTGCCGATCAGTTCGGCGTCAGCCGAAGAACGCTGGAGCGCCAATTTCGCACTAACTTTGGTTTCTCGCCAAACAAACTGTATCAATTTGCTCAAATACGCCATGCTCGATCGTTATTAACCTCAAATTCTGAAGCGCTGAGCCACATCGCATTGGCATGTGGTTACTTCGACCAAGCGCACTTTACGCATTCGTTTAGTGATTTCGCGCTGGAAACGCCCCTTCAGTATAGAAAGCGAAAGTTGTCGCAAATTTACAATTAAGCGTTTTGCTTAGACTTTATAGTTCTCCGCAGTTTAAAGGAGATCACTATGAAAAACGTATTACACAATCTGAGCTATATTCTGAATATCCCCATATTCTTGAACACCTCACAGGCTTGGTTAAGCCTTCAGTCAAAAGTACTTTAAGTCATAAACTCATACATTTAGTTAAGCTTCGTGCGTCACAAATTAATCAGTGCGGCTTCTGCCAACACATGCACGCCGAAGAAGCGAGAGAGTCTGATGAAAATCAGTCAAGGCTTGATGTATTGTCTGCATGGAGAGAGCTAGATTGTTTCAGTTTTGAAGAGAGAACAGCATTAGCGTGGACGGAAGCGTTAACGCTTATCCACTCTTCCACTATTACTGAAGAAATGTATAACAGTGTAGAAAGCACCTTCGGAAAAAAAGGGCTGATAGAACTCACGTCTATTATTCTTCAAATTAATAGCTGGAACCGTATTTCAGTAAGCCTTCAGTTTCAACCTTCTATTTAGTAGTAAGGAAGACGTGAAAATGACTATCATGAAACAAGTACAAAATAACAAATTGGGTGTAGCCGCCTGCTTGTGCTTTTTTTGGGGAAGTACCCTTTTCTTGCCAGCCTTCAGCAAATTTGCAACCGCTGGAGTATGGATGTTTATGGCGGGTTCTCTATTGATGCTTTTAGACATCTTGAGCATTAAAACCAACTAGGCTTTGCGCTAATAATGTTTAAGAGTGTATATACAAGTATGCACTCTTTTATTGAGCTAAATTTACTGCTGTATATTGGTACAAGAAAAGTGAGTTTCGATTTTACTTTGAGATATATATGGCATAAGCCATTGAATGGGGAGAGAGAAGTTGGTCGGTGTGAGAGGATTTGAACCTCCGACCCCTGACACCCCATGACAGTGCGCTACCAGGCTGCGCTACACACCGACCGAAAGAGCCGACAAGTCTACTCAATTTCAACGACTTTGCAATGTAAAAAAACCAAATAACCGCCTAAACGATTATTTGGTAATCAAAACCCATCTAAAACGAAGCTTATTACAAGTCGTCTGCACTTACATCTTTGATTTCTGGCCATTCTTCATTCGCCTCATCTATATGAGTAGGAATGTTCTTGGCCCATGCTTTGTATACACTTTCGTCTTTATTCACGTAAAGTACGCCATCAACAATTTCAAACGCTTTGCCGTTTATTTCGAATTTCTTACCAAACGTTGCTCCGTAGGCACAAAAGCCGCCGTACGCTGGTACGTATTTGTCTGGGTTGCTTACAAACATGTCTCTATTTTTCTGCGATGAAAATCGGTAAATTGCGTCGTTGTGGACAGCCGTTATAGTCGCTTTACCCAGCACTGGCTTACCTTCAGTAAAATAAGCTACAGCGTCGTGCCCGGCTAAAATAATTCCGTTTTCGTCGGTCTCTGTATCAACGCCAGCGAATACCGCCCCACTAGCAATTAGTGAAACTGCAAATAAACTACCTTTTAAGAATGCTCTCATGCTATTTCTTCTCCACATTGGTGTTTCGAGTGTTTTCACACTATCTCTGTATAAGTTCGAAGAATATGGTACGTACTTCGGTCTTATACAAACATGCTCCAAACGCTTAAATACTTGTCCAAAACACCATGAAAAATTTAGAAAGCCTTTTTGACCAACTTCAAATAACCACCAATGTATTTCACAACGGACAATATTGCGGTAACTGGCAAATTGACACTTCTGGCACCGGCTTTATTAATTTTCACGCCGTAACTCACGGTCAATGCTACTTACACCGTAACGACGACGGCCCAGTTCTGTTAGAAAAAGGCGACATGGTTTTACTGCCTGTTGATAGCCCACACCTTTTAAGCCCTACAAAAACTCACACTTACAAAAATGTTAGCGCAAGCTCTATTCCTGTTAGCGAGAAACTAAGAGCTGAAGGCCCGGTGCTACTTTGCGGTTACTTCGAGTATCAGCACCCTTTAATGAGAGTAATAACAAAAGAACTGCCAGAATTTTGGATAATTAAAAAAGCATCAAAAGAAAGTAGAGTGCTACATGAAAGTCTGCAGTTACTTATCAGCGCGTCGTTAGAAGTGTCGGACTCAACCTTCACTTCGTCGGTTCTGCTAAACAAAATCGCTGAGGTTGTATTCCTTTTGATTGTGAAGCATTTAATGAGCAAGTACTCATCAACCTTAGGGGCTCTACTGCATCCGGCCATAGCAAATAGCCTTCAAGCGCTGCATAACGCGCCTGAACAACATTGGAACGTAGAAATGCTGGCGAGTATTGCGAATATGTCTAAATCTAACTACGCAGCAAAGTTCAAAGCCTGTGCAGGCGTAACTCCAATTAAATACCTAACGCAATGGCGCCTGCGTTGTGCCTGCACAGAAATAATCCAAAGCAACAAGCCGTTAATTACCATTGCAAACCAATATGGTTACGAAACGGAAGCTTCTTTTTCAAAGGCCTTTAAAAGAGAGATTGGCGTATCTCCTTCACAAAAGCGCGTTCAAGCTAGGCCAGCGTAACGTAACACACCCCAGTGACTACCAGTGCAACTAACACGTTTAGCACCACCCCCTCTCTGGCCATAGTTTTTATGTCGAACTTTTCCGTTGAGTATGCAATGGCGTTAGGCGCTGTAGCTACTGGCAGCATAAAAGCGCAACTTGCGCTAATTGCCGCGGGGATCATCAACAACTTAGGATCTACGCCCACAGCCATACCCGCGGCCGCTAGAATTGGCATCAGTAGTGTAGATGTTGCCGTGTTAGAGGTAATTTCCGTCAAGAAGGTAACGAACAAGCAAATTCCAAGTACCAACAGAAGAACAGGAAGCGTAGAAAGTCCCGTTAACCATGTTCCCATAAGAACACTTAAGCCCGATGACATAAATGCTTTGGCTATACAAATACCGCCAGCAAACAATAACAACATGCCCCACGGAATATCGTTTGCGGTTTTCCAATCAAGCAGTTTGTCGTTGTTTCCTTTTTCGTCTACTTCACCGCTATCGTTTCCGCTGTTTGTAAAGAACATAGCAGCAACACCCGCTACGGCAATAGTACTGTCACTTATTGTGCTTATGCCTATCCAAGCAGTCCAAAAAGGTCTGAAAATCCAAGCTAAAGCGACAGTGCCAAAAATAGCAAGAACACGCTTCTCGGCTTTTGTCCATGTGCCTGGGACAGGTAAATCGATGTTCCCCACTTGTTTAATACCGCGCGCTAACCATAAGGCCATAATAGGTACGCCTAGTATTACGATTGGTACGCCTGTTTTCATCCAGTCGATAAAGCTGTATTCAATACCTTGGGTTTCTTCATACACGCTCATAAAGATAATATTAGGTGGCGTCCCAATCGGTGTCCCTACCCCACCTAAGCTTGCCGAATAAGCGATACCAAGTATAAGCGCCACGCCAAATCGCGGATTGTCTACTGCGTTGATAATAGCGATAGCCATTGGCAACATCATTAGGATTGTTGCCGTATTACTGATCCACATACTGAGTACTGCGGTTGTTAACATGAAGCCCAGTACCAGCTTGAGCGGGCTGCCGCTGCCCGTTATACGCAACATGTAAATGGCGAAACGCTTGTGTAAGTTAGCACGCTCCAACCCTTTTGAAAGCATGAAAGCAGCCATTAATAGAATGATAACGTGGCTTCCGAGAGCAGAGGCAGCTTCGCTGTGAGACAACACACCAAATAGCGGAAATAGCGCGAAGGGTAAAAGTGAGGTAGCGGGAATGGGGAGCGCTTCAGTCACCCAG
This sequence comes from Alteromonas macleodii ATCC 27126, assembly GCF_000172635.2. Lineage (NCBI taxonomy): Bacteria > Pseudomonadati > Pseudomonadota > Gammaproteobacteria > Alteromonadales > Alteromonadaceae > Alteromonas > Alteromonas macleodii. The sequence continues at coordinate 2,687,234 of NC_018632.1, forward strand.
AGCACAGCGACAAATAGCGTAATTGCTGCGGTAAAAATGATCTCGCTGGGCTGAGCAATAGCCCACAATCCCAAGCCACATAGTACTGAAGCGATAAAGGCAAATAGAATTATACTGTTTTTACGTGTTGGCTTTCGTTGTAGAGTTTCTGAAGAAGGTTCAGAGTTTGTGTGCATTGCGCTTCCCGTTACTAATAGCTTTATTATAAGTGCTAGTTATTGCTCTTATATTTTCTATCAGTAATTAGCGGGAAACGCACTACGCTTTTGCGAAAAAAACGTGTTTTTAAGACGGTTTCTTTTATTTACTCTCGTCGTCAGACGAGATTCGGCTTGCAACTGCACCTGCTTGGCCTTTGTATTTAGCGTCCACTCGTGCGTTGTACGGCTTTTCGGCTGGCGCCGATAGCACCTCAAAGCTAAGTGCCCCTATTTTCATTTTAGGGCGAAGCGCCAGCGGTAACTTACCACTGTTGTAAAACTCAAGAACGATGTTGCCCGCCCAGCCTGGATCTATTCGATGCGCGGTCACGTGAACCATTAAGCCCAAACGCGCAAGCGAAGAACGCCCGTCTAACCAACCTACGATGTTGTCAGGCAAGGTTACTGACTCGTGGGTAATGGCAAGCGCTAGCTCCCCGGGGTGTAGAAAGAAGGCTTTACCCTCTTCTAGTTCAATTTCATCGCTCATAACATGGTCGAGCGCTTCTTGAACCTGTGCTTTCGGCCCACTTAAATCGATGAACGGCGCTTGGTGATCTTCAAACACGCGAAATTTATTACCTAGGCGGATATCTACCGTTACACCACTTATTTGATCGTAGCTGGGTGTAGGGTCAATTTTAATTTTTCCATCTTGCAGATGTTGGTAGATATCGCGGTCGCACAAGCGCATGGTGTATTCCTCATTTCGTTAGGCCGCTATTATGCGTATGTCGCCGCATGCATTCAACTGCTCAAAGGCTTGTTTTATCTGCTTTTGCGCAATTTTCGTATAGTTTTATCAAATTTTAAATTTAAGCAATCGAACCTGGCTATAATTCACCTTTACTACACCTGTCTGAATTTACCTATCCGATGTGCACTCCTGATATTTGTTACCTAGATATTTCAAGCTAGTTACTCTTTACCAACAATGCCAATAGGGTTGCCCTTAATGTGTTTAACTGCCCCTTTGCGTGGCGCAACAGTAAGGGCCAATTGCATAGACAGGGCGCGAGCAGCCTCGCGATAACTTTCACTCAATGCACTTTCAGGCGAGGTAATTAACAATGGCGTACCGGCATCGCCATGCTCGCGAATATGGATATCAAGCGGTAGCTGACCTAAAAGTGGCAGTCCGTGGCGTTCGGCAAGCGCCTCGCCCCCGTCTTTTGAAAACACATAGTCTTTGGTACCACAGGCTCTGCACTGGTAATAACTCATGTTTTCAATAAGCCCTAATACAGGTACGTTCACTTTTTCAAACATGCTTATGCCTTTTTGGGCGTCGGCTAGTGCTAAGTCCTGCGGCGTTGTAACTACCACTGAAGCAGTCAGCGGTACCTGTTGCGCCATCGTCAGTTGGATATCGCCTGTTCCTGGTGGCATATCTACAATTAAGTAGTCCAGCACGGGCCATAGGGTTTCATCTAATAACTGCTTTAATGCCCTGCTTGCCATGGGTCCGCGCCATACCGCCGCGTCTTCTTGAGGCACTAAGTAACCAATTGAGTTCGCCACTAGCCCATGTGCCATAAGGGGCTGCATGTGCTTATTATCTTCGCTTTCAGGGTGCGCATCGGGGTTGCCCAACATAATGGGAATAGACGGCCCATAAATATCGGCATCTAAAATCCCAACTTTCGCCCCTTCTTGCATAAGCGCAAACGCTAAATTAATACTGGTTGTCGACTTACCTACGCCGCCCTTGCCAGAGGCCACCGCTATGATGTTTTTAATGTTGGTGACCGGTGCTACTTCAGTTTCTCCACTCGCTACGTTTTGTTTAAACGTAAGCAGCTCATCGCCAAGCTTCCCTTTTAGCTGGTTAAGCACTTCTTGTTTGAGCGCGTCTAGCTGTGTAGCAATACAAAACGGCAAAGTAACTGTCACACCGCCATCTTCATTTTCTGGCTGGCTAAAAGCACACCATGGCAAGGTATCTTCAACATCTAACGAAAAATACTTGGCCAAAATTACAGCAACTTTTTGAGTTACCGGCTCTGCTTTGCGAGAAAAGAACATAAAATGCCTTACTAGTAGTAGAATTGTGTGAATTACGTAATGCAAAAAACGCGGTTTTCCGCTAGTATTTGCAGCCATTTTGAAACGCAAAGAATCAATAACGTCATTATGTCAGAAAAACGCCGAATTCTGGTAACCAGTGCGTTGCCATACGCAAATGGCTCTATTCACTTAGGTCATTTGCTAGAACACATTCAAACCGACATCTGGACTCGTTTTCAGCGCCTTCGCGGAAACGAATGTTACAGTGTTTGCGCCGACGATGCACACGGTACGCCGGTTATGCTTAAAGCCCAAGAGCTTGGCATTACACCAGAAGAAATGGTGGCAAGAACGCGTGCTGAACATCACCAAGACCTTGTTGATTTTCACGTAGATTACGACAACTACTATGTAACCCATTCGCCAGAAAACAAGGCGCTGTGTGAAGAAATTTACACCCGTTTAGATAACGCGGGTTACATCAGCAAACGCACCATTAACCAGCTGTTCGACCCTGAAAAAGAAATGTTCTTACCAGACCGTTTCGTTAAGGGTACCTGCCCAAGCTGTGGCGCAGAAGATCAAAACGGCGACAGCTGTGACGTATGTGGCGCAACGTATAGCCCAACAGAAGTAAAGAACCCGCGCAGCGTTGTATCGGGTGCTACACCAGTACTACGTGAGTCTGAGCACTTCTTCTTTGACCTGCCAAAATTTGAAGGCATGTTAAAAGAGTGGATCCGCTCAGGTGCCCTGCAGGAAGAAATGGCTAACAAGCTGCAAGAATGGTTTACTGAAGGTCTTCAACAGTGGGACATCAGCCGTGACGCGCCTTACTTCGGCTTTGAAATTCCAGGTGCGCCGAACAAATTCTTCTACGTGTGGGTAGATGCGCCGGTTGGCTACATGGCAAGTTTCAAAAACTTCTGCGACCAAAACAACTTAGAGTTTGATGATTTCTGGAAAGCAGACTCAGAGGCTGAGCTTTATCACTTTATTGGTAAAGATATTACCTACTTCCACTGCCTATTCTGGCCTGCCATGCTAGAAGGTGCGGGATACCGTAAGCCTACTGGCGTAAATATTCACGGTTTCGTAACGGTGAACGGCGCGAAAATGTCAAAGTCGCGCGGTACGTTTATTAAAGGCCGTACTTACCTTGACCATCTGAACCCAGAATATCTGCGTTACTACTTTGCGTCTAAGTTAGGCGACGGTGTTACCGACATCGACCTTAACTTTACTGACTTCGCACAAAAAGTGAATTCAGACTTGGTAGGTAAAGTGGTTAACATTGCGAGCCGCTGTGCAAGCTTTATCACCAAGCGTTTCGACGGAAAGCTGTCTGAGAACGTGATTGAGCCGGAGCTGATTGCTGAGTTCCAAAACGCGTCAGAGAGCATTGCTGCACTTTTCGAGAAGCGTAAGTACCACCAAGCCGTGCGCGAAATCATGGCCCTTGCTGACAAAGCAAACCAGTTCATCGACAACAACGCACCTTGGGTAACCATTAAAGACGAGGCTAAGCAGCAGTTCACACACGATGTGTGCTCGCTAGGTATTAACATGTTCCGTCTGTTGGTGATTTACTTAAAGCCTGTACTGCCAGTACTTGCAGAAAAAGCAGAAGAATTCCTAAACGATAAGTTCGACTGGAATTCACTGCAAACCCTATTGAAAGGCCACGCCATCAACAAATTTAAGCCGATGATGCAGCGTGTAGAAATGGAGAAAATTGACGCCATGGTTGAAGATTCAAAAGAAAGCCTAGCGCCAGCAGCACCGGCAATCGACCCAGACAGCCCGCTTGCTAAAGACCCTATCAGCGACACTATCTCGTTTGATGAGTTCGCCAAGGTAGATTTGCGTATTGCGCGTATCGCTAAAGCTGAACACGTGGAAAAAGCCGATAAGCTTCTACGCTTAGAGCTAGATTTAGGCGGCGAAACTAAGCAAGTTTTTGCAGGTATTAAGTCGGCCTACTCGCCTGAAGCCCTAGTCGGTAAGCACACGGTAATGGTAGCGAACCTCGCCCCTCGTAAAATGCGTTTTGGCATGAGTGAAGGCATGGTATTAGCCGCGGGCCCTGGTGGCGACGAGCTATACATTCTTGAGCCGCACGAAGGTGCAAAGCCGGGTATGCGTGTTAAGTAAGCTGTAAAGCGCCCCCTTAAAAGTAAGGTGACATTCAGCGCTATAACGCGACGGGATGTCACCTTTTTATTGGGCGGTCAAAGCGGCGCTTAGATTTATAAAGCAAAAATCATATAACCAGAATCAAGGTGCAAGCACGTAACTTGGTATGCTAATAAGCCTTATCATCCTACACTCCTCACTCACTAATTACTTACCCACTCACTAACCTTATCTGCATAAGGCAAATCGGCTAGAAAATTCTTGTCAAAAAACAGCGCAGTTCCGTTCGGTTTGAATCAAGGCGATCTAACCCTCTTTTTTTAACGTAATCAACGTGGTTAATTAATAAAAGAGGTATTTATGGAAGATTTCTTCGGGACTAATATCGATTTATCGGAATTAACCGAAAAAGCTATATCACTGGTGATGACTTACACCCCCAAATTGTTGTTGGCTATTCTTACTTTGGTGGTGGGTCTCTGGTTAGTGAATCGTTTTGTAAACCTATTAGATCATCGGCTAGGTAAAAAGGATCCCACGTTAAATAAGTTTCTGTGCGGACTTATCAGTGCGGTGCTAAAAGTAATGCTGTTGATTTCAGTTGCCTCAATGATAGGCATTGAAACCACCTCATTTATTGCCGTCGTAGGTGCAGCAGGTTTAGCTATTGGTCTGGCATTACAAGGCAGCCTGGCGAACTTTGCTGGCGGTGTGCTAATACTGATTTTTAAACCCTTTAAAGTGGGTGACACCATTGAAGCAGAGGGTCATTTAGGCTCAGTGTCAGAGATACAAATTCTTTATACTGTACTTAACACTTTTGACAATAAGCGCATAGTTATTCCCAATGGCAGCCTATCTAATGCCACGTTAATTAACGTTAGCGTATATGATAAACGCCGTTGCGACATGACATTTGGTATAGGCTACGATGACGATATCGATAAAGCAAAGAAGGTGTTGCAGCGTCTGTTTGAAGAAGATGAGCGCTCGTTAACCGACCCTGCACCAAGGATTTGTGTAGGCGGATTAGGCGATAACTCAGTCGATTTGATGTTTAGACCGTGGGTCGCCACAGATGACTTGTGGCCTTACTATTGGGATATGCAGGAAAAAGTTAAAAAAGCTTTTGATGAAGAAGGCATTAGCATCCCATATCCACAGCGAGATGTGCACCTCTATAAAACGAGTGACGACTAACGTCTCAGTTTGGAGATAGCGTTCTATGCTATCTCCAATTCCCCTTTCAAACTTGCGTAAAAACGCGAAAGCCATCCGTTTTAGTTACAACATCTTGGTAAATATAGAAGATGGTTAGCGTCTGTCGCTGCTTTCAAGTTAAGAGCGTGGCGTGCTCTCTTTGCACATGGCATACACATTAACAATACTAGCGCAGCGTGCGATTCATCGTAGAGGTCCTTACACTGGCGCCCACCGCCGAAAAACGCGGCTTCAAATTGCGTTTGGGTTTTATTGCGGTCATGGGTATAACCCGCTTTTTCGCGAGTATTACGTACACCGCACTGCACCATGGCAAATAAGATGCTAAATAGTCTTGAAGCTTAACCGCCCCTTTCCATTTTTGTTGAAAAAAGAGCGTTGAAAACATCACTTGACGTTGTTCAACAATTTCAAATCCCAGCAGCTGAAGCCAATCTTTAATGCGATAGGACGTAAAAAAGCGTGCATCGTGTAAGATATTTCCGCGCTTAACAGGTAGAAATTTGGCAATTCCGGCGAGGCTTAAGGGGTTAAAGCCACTTATGATCACATAACCGTTTTGTGTAATAACGCGGTCTACTTCTCTTAATATTTCGTGAGGGTCTTGCGCAAAATCTAATTCATTAGCAAGTAGAAAGCCATCAATGCTATTTTCGGCGAAGGGTAAGCAGTGCGACTGCCCCACTACCGTGTTTTCTCTACTTATTTTCGGTTCGCGTTTATCACCGCCTAACGATATACCCGATGCATTGTGATTGGGAAAGCCCTCTTTTGTTTCATTGTGGTGTGGCCGCTCGCTAGCTAGGTCACTAAACGGAACGTGATTGATGTGGTGTCGGATTGGACTAGTGTCGAGATTTATATCGGCACTTAGCGAGCCTAGTTTGGCAAAGTGATACCCAAAAATTCGCTCAGCATAATCGCTACAAACTGCATTGACCGCATGTCGAATGTGCTCTCCCGCGGGGAAATCATTCCAATTTGTAGGGTAGCGTGGCGGTTTGGCTTTAAACGCCGATCTCATTAACACTGCGCGCTCTTAGGTTGCTCTGCTCTTCACAAGTCCCTATAGTAACGCATAATTCTACCTACACAAGCAGGTACTCTTATGACGGCAGAAACACTTCCTTCAGGCGTAGCCATTCATCCTATTCCCGCTTTTACCGACAATTACATTTGGTGTATTTATAACGAGAGTAGCGCTATTGTTGTCGACCCAGGTGATGCTGAGCCAGTACTGACCTTTATTAAAGCCAAAGGCTTAACGCTGAGCGCAGTTCTCATCACTCATCACCACAGAGACCACACAGGTGGTATTGCTAAATTAGTATCTGCAGTACCAGATTTGCCAGTTATTGGCCCAAGAGGCAATCACATAAGAGGAATAACTAAATCTGTTTCTCAAGGCGATACTGTCTCGCTACCTGTTTTTAAAATGGCGCTGCAAGTAATGGAAGTGCCAGGTCATACCCTTGATCACATTGCTTTCTTCGGGCATGGCGCATTGTTTTGCGGCGACACGTTATTTTCAGCAGGTTGCGGACGATTGTTTGAAGGTTCGCCAGAGCAAATGCATCATTCACTGAATAAGTTAAAGCGACTGCCCGACACCACGAAAGTGTTCTGTACACATGAGTATACTCAGGCTAACGTCCAGTTTGCTTTAGCCGTAGAGCCAGACAATAAAGCGCTGTGTGACTACGCACAGTGGGTGGCAGAAAAACGCGCTCAAGGTCAGCCTACACTACCAAGTAATCTCAAAGAGCAAAAAAACATAAACCCATTTTTACGGGCTCATGAACTTTCTGTGAAAACTGCTGCCGAAGCCTATTGCGAAAATAACCTGGCTGACGATGTAGCGGTATTTGCTGCAGTTCGCCGCTGGAAAGATGAGTTTTGATGCAAAAGTAAGCCGATTATCGTAACATGGTCGGTTTGCAGTGCTCCACGAGGTTTCTTCATATATGCAGTTGAAGTTTTTCCCACTGTCGCCACTGATATTGGCGCTAGGTTTAACGGGTTGTCAGTTAACCGATAATAATAACGACAATGCACAATTAGAAAGTAACGAAACCGCTTCGCTAGAAGCGTGCAGTGAAATTCATAACAACGAAGAAGCCATTTCTGATTGTGAAATTGCAAGAGACGGTGTTATTGATGTTGTTCACCCCAATGATGATACGCTAGAAGAAGGCGCTGAGCTTACCGATACACCGGATATGCATACGCAGGCGGTCGTTACTGACGTATGGGAACGTGCAAGTGCGAATTTCGCCTTACCTATCCCTGACGACAAACGCATTAGCGCACAGCGTAAATGGTACCTGAAGCACCCAGAGTATATGGCTCGCGTTGTAAAACGTGCCAAGCCTTTTCTTTATTACATTACCGAAGAAATTGAAAAGCGCGACATGCCGATGGAGCTTGTGCTTTTACCAATAGTAGAAAGTGCTTTCGATCCCTTTGCTTATTCCCATGGCCGAGCGGCTGGTATGTGGCAGTTTATTCCTGGCACAGGCAAGCGCTTTGGTATGCAACAGAATTGGTGGTATGACGGACGTCGAGACGTTGTTGCTTCAACACAAGGTGCACTTGACTATCTAACCTATCTAAACGAAATGTTTGATGGTAATTGGCTGCACGCACTTGCCGCCTATAATAGTGGCGAAGGCCGCGTTCAAAGGGCTATTAAAGCTAACAAACGCGCGGGTAAACCTACCGACTTTTGGAACTTAAATTTACCCAAAGAGACACGTGCTTACGTGCCTAAATTGCTTGCGCTGGCTGATATTCTAAAAAATAAAGATGAATATGCGTATGCGTGGCCTGAAGTTGAGAATGTAGCGGTTATCGAAGTTGTTGATATCGGCTCACAGGTCGATTTGGCGTTTGCCGCCGAACTTGCTGGTATGTCTTTAAAAGAACTACACGGGTTAAACCCAGGGTTCAATCGTTGGGCAACGTCACCAGAAGGACCACATAGATTAATACTTCCCCTTGATAAGGCTGCTGCGTTCTCTCAAGCACTGGCTAAAATTGATCAAAAAGAGCGATTGAACTGGGTGCGCCACTCGGTGAAGCCCGGCGACAGCTTAGGTAAAATCGCTAAGCAGTATCACACCACCGTGAAAGTTCTTAAAAAAGTGAATGAGCTAGACTCGTCCATAATCCGCGTGGGTCAAGCGATAATGGTACCAGTAGCACTTCAAGAACTGGACAGCTACACATTATCTCAGGAACAGCGTCTAGCCAGCTTGCAGAACGGCAACACGTCTAAGCAAAAAGTACGTCATACCGTACAATCTGGTGATACGCTTTGGGATATTGCCCGTAAGTACAATATAGGCACTAAACAGTTAGCTAAATGGAACGGTATGGCCCCTGGCGATATGCTTCACCCTGGAAAACCTTAGTTATCTGGCAGGAAGGTAAAGCGCAAGACGGTGTTACCAAAAAAGTGACCTACACAGTAAGAAATGGCGATTCGTTGTCTCGTATCGCCAGCAAGTTTAATGTTAGAGTAAGCGACATAGGCAAGTGGAATTCACTTAATACCAAGCGTTATCTACAACCTGGTCAGAAGCTAAAACTTTATGTAGACGTAACAAGGTTAAACGCATCAAGCTAACCTTTAATACTTAAAGTTCAATACTGTTCATGCCTAACTGCATTTACGTTACGCTTTAAGTCAGAATACAGGATAAGGAAATGCTAAGAATTAACCGAGAAAATTTGCGAAACAGTCATGAAACGCCTTGGTTAATCTTAGATTTAGTCATGTTAGGTATACTTTTTGTAAACCTAACATGGCTCATTTTCGATGCCTTATACGCCACCGACTTTGTCTATGGTCTATTGGGCACGTATTTTCCCGCTTTTCTTAGTGCTTACGATCCCGTTCACAACAACTTTCTGTTGGTCGACTTGGTGTTTATCGCCATTTTCTTCAGCGAATTTTGCTTCCGGTGGGTTGTAGCTATTGTGCGTAAAGAACACTTACGCTGGTACTTTTTTCCGTTTTTGCATTGGTACGATATCATAGGTCTAATCCCTACTGGACCTACCCGCCTATTTCGTTTCTTGCGCATATTTTCTATTTTGCACCGCCTGCACAAATTCGAAATCATCGACTTAAATCAAACCGCGGTCTTTCGCTTTTTTGCGTTTTACTACGATGTATTTGTTGAAGAGTTAAGCGACCGGATTGTTGTAAAAGTGCTCAGCGATGCGCAAAAAGACATCTCAGCAGGTTCGCCTTTATTAGACGATATCAACGCACAGGTACTGGCCCCCCGCCGTCCTGTCATTACCCAATGGATGGCTGGCGTTATCAACAATTTAGGCCAGTCAATTCAAAGCGAAAAGCACGGCGAGGTGATACGGGAGCACGTGCGCAAGAGCGTGGGTAAAGCGGTGAGAAGTAATGCACAAGTTTCTTCCCTGCATTACCTACCTGTTATCGGCAAAACCATTGAAAATACGTTGGAAGAGTCAGTCACCGATATCGTGACCACATCGCTAGTTAATCTGTTAAGCGACTTAGACGCAGAGCGCATCGACCATTTCATTTCAGTCGGCATGCACGACTATACCCCTACCGCCGATGCACTTGATAAAGAAGTACTTAACGTTGTAAACGAATGCTTAGAACTGGTGAAAGCGCACGTTGCACAGCAGCGTTGGAAGTCACATCTCACCGAAAAAGAATCGGCTATTCCCACTGGCAAGCCCGAAATTTAATTAATTTGCAAAGCGGTAGAGTCAAAATGAACGCTAGCCAGTATTCTGTTCAGCCACTGTTCATACAAATAAGCTAATATAAAGTCCTTATGAATATAATTATAACGATTAGAGGGACTTATGATGAAAAGTAAACGCTGCCGAACGTTCAGCCGCTCATTTAACCACGCAATACTAGTAATTTGTATAGCGGCATTTGCTTCAGGCTGTATGGTGATCTTGCCGACCTCTTCTATTTCCACCAACCAAGAACCTGAAAAAATAGTTGAGCGCATTGAATACAATGCAAACCGATGCTGGTCCACACTGCATCAGCCAATCCATAGCGATATAGTCGTAAACACGTATACAATACAAAACGGCTACAAACTCACGGCCAGTCGTAAAGAAGGGAGCACCCCGCAATATCCTTTTTTACACGTCACCGTTACCCACTCAACCTACGGCAGCGAGGTATCTGTTCGAGAAGGAGAGTTTAACTTGGGCACAGACTTAAATTTAAGTGATGATGTAAATCGATGGATAAATGGCGACAATAGCTGCTAAGACTGATAAGGCGTACACACTATTTTTCAGTAGTAGACAGAATAATACTCGTCTCACTATTAAGCACGCCTTTAACGCCGCGCACTTCTTTTAAAATGCCATCTAAGTGCGCGAGACTTTCGGCGGTTATAACAATAAGTAAATCCCAATTTCCGTTTGTAGTATGAAACCGCTCAACACCATTCACCTGCCTAAGCTTACTAATAAGCTGTGTTGTACTAAGCCCTTCAAGCTCGACTGACATAAGAGCTTTTATTTTGTCTGGTTGAAGCTGCTCGTTAACACGAATAGTAAAACCGTCGATCACCCCCGAATTTACTAACCTGTCGATTCGTTTTTGCACCGTATTTCGCGATAACGAGAGGACTTCAGCTAGCACGGTTACAGGTGTTCGCGCATCGCGCTTCAATATATCGAGAAGCTCGCGATCTTTCGCATCTAAATCTACATACATGGTCGTTTCCCCAATAGATAAACAAATCGTCGAGTCATTAACTCGTTCTCCAAGACTAATTAGCGAAAAGCATAATGATAAAACAATTGAGCAATATGCTTAAACTAAATAACAACTTGCAACACCTTGAGCATGGTTAAGTGAATTCGCCAGAGAATAAAATACACGCTCTTTTCAGTGGAAATATTTCAGCTAAGGGCTGTAGGACGTTATATGCAAGCCAGTCACATCAAAAACTCACGATCAACTACACCAAATTCCGTTTTAATGGTACGCCCCTGTGCCTTTCGCCCCAACGAACAAACAGCCAAAGACAATAGTTTTCAGAAGCCCCTTGTATCGACGGGAAGAAATAGAGCGGAAATATCAAAGAATGCGTGTGCGGAATTTGATGAGATGGTTCGCACTTTACGTATGAACCACATAACGGTAGAGGTGTTTGAAACAGAAAGGAAAAACACGCCCGATGCCGTATTTCCAAATAATTGGTTAAGTACACATCCCAACGGTTTGCTTGTCACCTACCCTATGTACTGTGAAAACCGCCGAGCGGAGCGTCGTGACGATATTGTCAGTTATCTGCAGCAACACTATATCGTACAGCAAGCTAAAGATTTATCTTTCCTTGAAGATGACGGAGATATTGTTGAAGGTACAGGGGCTATGGTGATCGACCATGTAAACGCGCTAGCCTATGTTTGCCTATCCCAACGAGCCAATAAGAGAGCTGTAATATCGGCGTGTAAAGCTATTGGTTTAACGCCTATATGTTTTAGCGCCTTTGATACTGCTGGTACGGCGATTTACCACACCAACGTAATGATGTGTGTGGGCAGTGATTTTGCCATTGTTGCTACTAGCATGATAGAAGAAAGCGACAAAAATGTGGTGCTTTCAACACTTAAGGAAACAGGTAAAAACGTCATCGAAATTAGCGAAGAACAAGTGAATAGTTTTGCCGGAAACTGCCTAGAGCTTTTGAATAGCAATGGAAAACGTTTATTGCTTATATCAGACACTGCTTTTAGTTCAATGAACGAAGAGCAACTAGCTTTACTACCCAACGATCTTACTTTACTTCCCATCGCAGTGCCTACTATTGAAATGGGAGGAGGCTCCGTCCGCTGCATGGTCGCGGGTATTCACCTTGAGTGTAAAACGATTGGCGCTAAACAAACTACGACTAATAACATCAGCTTTGACACCCGCGTGAGGCTAGCAAAAGGTGATGACTTGGAAGGCTTGCTTGCGTTAGCTGAAGCTGCATCGCCAGGTATGACAACCTTCCCACCGGATAGAGCAACGCTTGATAACAAATTAAAGCGTTCAATTAGAGAAGAACAAAAACTTATGCGTCAAGAGCGTCCAGACTACCTTTTGTTTGTATTGGAGGACCTTCGAACTGGCAAGCTTATTGGTACATCTGCAATTTTTGGTGAATTAGGAAAAGAGGACAGTTTTTATAGTTACAAGCGAGAAAAAGTCGCACAGCGAAATAAATCACTAGGCGCACACTACACCCACGACATACTGCACCTAAGTCACCATTTTGAGGGGTACGCGGAAGTGGCATCACTCTACTTACTGCCTGAATACAGAAAACACTTCAACGGAAAACTACTTTCAAAAGTACGCTACCTTTTTATGGGTTTACATCAGCATGTATTTCCAAAGCAAGTCATGGCCGATCTACGAGGCTATGTAAATAAGGATGGGGAATCGCCTTTCTGGAATGCCGTCGGACGTCACTTTTTTCCTATGACATACGCTGAAGCGGATTTATATGGTGCCGTAAACGGAAATCAATTTATTGCTGATTTAATGCCCAAACTTCCACTGTATGTAAATATGTTACCCAAAGAGGCTCAGTTGGCTATTGGTAAACCACATAACGACGGCCAACCCGCTATGGCAATGCTAGAAAAAGAAGGGTTTAAATTCACGAACTACATCGATATTTTTGATGGTGCGCCAAGTATGGAAGCTGAAGTTTCAAGCCTAAAAACTGTCAAATCAACAAGGCAAGTAAGAAAAAAAGTTTGCGAAGGTACGAAGCATGTCACCGAGAGTAAAATGACGCTTGTCGCCACGTTGAGCCAGCCTTTTTATGCAATGATGGCAGAAACCGAAGAACAAGACGAAATAGCTGTTATCTCTCGCAAAACAGCACAAGCATTAAACGTTAGCTCGGGAGATACCATCTTACTTTCAGATGTTTAGCCTCGTGCGTATATCCAAAAACCGCTGTTCAATGACGAAAGCTCGGTGTGCGCTTTGAGCTTAACTAAAAAGAAAGCCCGCAAATGCGGGCTTTTATTCTGTTAAAAAGTCTTGGGTGCTAATTACGCTTTACGCCACGTAGTACCGCTCGGACCGTCTTCTAACACTACGCCTTTTGCGTTTAACGCATCGCGCGCGGCATCTGCCGCTGCCCAGTCTTTGGAGGCACGGGCATCGTTACGCTGTTTAATTAACGCTTCAATTTCAGCCGCTTCGTCGTCATTGCCTTCACCGCCTTTCAAGAAGGTGTCTGGATCACTTTGAAGCATACCCAAAATTGCGCCTAGGCCTTTAAGAACCGCGGCCAATTTACCCGCTTCGTCAGCATTGTCTTTTTGGCGGTTAAGCTCACGTGCCACGTCGAATAACACCGAAAAAGCTTCAGGTACGTTTAAGTCGTCGTTCATTGCTGCTTCGAAACGCTTCAGATAGCCACCGTAGCTCAGATCAGTGCTTTCATCTACTTCAACACCACGAAGGGCTGTATACAAACGCTCTAGGGCGGCCTTCGCTTGAGTAATATTGTCTTGAGAGTAACTTAACTGGCTACGGTAATGCGCCGACATCAGGAAGAAACGCAATGTTTCTGAGTCGTGCTCTTTAAGCACATCGCGCAAGGTAAAAAAGTTACCCAATGACTTAGACATTTTTTCGTCATTAACCTGTACCATACCCGCGTGCATCCACACGTTTACGTAAGGTGTGTCATACGCACAGCACGACTGAGCCACTTCGTTTTCGTGATGTGGGAACGTTAAATCTGAGCCACCGCCGTGAATATCAAAGTGCGCACCAAGATGCTTATGATTCATTGCAGAACATTCAATGTGCCATCCCGGACGTCCCTCGCCCCATGGCGATTGCCATGCCGGCTCACCAGGCTTGGTGGTTTTCCACAGTACGAAGTCTAGCGGGTCGTCTTTTCCTGCCGCCACTTCAACACGAGCACCCGCTTTAAGCTGATCTAAGTCTTGTTTGCTTAACTTGCCATAATCTTCGTACTTGCTTACGTCGAATAGTACATCGCCGCTTTTAGCTTGATAGGCGTAACCTTTGTCCATGAGTCGCTGGATAATTGCAATGATCTCATCCATATGACCACTTACTGTCGGCTCGACGTCTGGCTCTAGTAAGTTAATCGCCGCAAAGTCTTCGTGCATCATGGCAATAGTGCGTGCAGTTAGCGCCTCAAAGCTTTCACCATTTTCATTGGCGCGAGCAATAATCTTATCGTCGATATCGGTGATATTGCGCACGTACTTCACATCTAAACCAAGGTGGCGCATGTAGCGTACTAAGACATCGAAACTCAGGTAAGTACGGGCATGACCCATATGACTTAGGTCATAAACGGTAATACCACAAACATACAAACCCACTTTCCCTTCTTGAAGCGGTACAAACTTCGCTTTTTCACGGGTTCGGGTGTTGTAAAGATGTAGCATGTCTATATTTCCTATTTGTCATAATTTTTCGGCCGCAAAGTTTAGCACTGTCACGATTTAAATGGTACAAGCCTTTTGCAACGATATGGCTGGGTTTTGCGATAACCGTCTCTTTGCGCTAACGACTCGTTTTGCGCTAAAATGCCGCCACTTTATATGTATGCTAACACACAGGACAAACCACAATGGTTACGTTAAAAACAAATTTCGGTGACATCACCCTAGAGCTTTTTGAAGATAAAGCGCCTAAAACGGTAGCTAACTTCATTTCTTACGTTGAAGACGGTTTTTTTGATAACACTATTTTTCACCGTGTAATCAACAACTTCATGATCCAAGGTGGTGGTTTTACGCCAGATATGGATCAGAAAGACACAAAAGACCCTATTGAAAACGAAGCGGACAACGGCGTAGCAAACGAAGTGGGTACAATCGCGATGGCGCGTACCCAAGATCCACACTCTGCGACGGCTCAGTTTTTTATTAATGTAAATAACAACGACTTCCTTAACCACTCTAGCAAGTCTGTCAATGGTTGGGGCTACTGTGCATTCGGTAAAGTAACTGAAGGTATGGATGTTGTTGAAAAAATTAAGGCTGTTAAAACCGGTAACAGCGGCTATCACCAGGATGTTCCTGTTGAGCCTGTTATCATTGAAAAAGCGACTATTTCTTAAATAGCCGCTGACATCTATGCTTGAATAGCTGTCTCAATAACGCCTTGGCCAATATGATTTTCAAGACATACTAAGGCCTTGAGTTAAGAACAAGCCGCGTTACTTTAACGCGGCTTTTTAAACCACAATAAGAAGATTTATGTCGTTCACCTACTTCATTGCCGACTTGCACCTAAGTGCCGACCGCCCTGACATTACAGAATGCTTAATGCGCTTTTTAAAAGAAGATGCGATTAATGCTGATGCACTTTACGTTCTTGGTGACTTGTTTGAAGTTTGGATTGGCGACGACAACGTTACTCCATTTAACACTGCCATAGCATCAGCTTTCAAGGCAGTGAGTCAGCATTGCCCTATATACTTCATTCACGGTAATCGCGATTTCGCCATACGTGAAAAGTGGCTATCAAAAGCCGGCATGACGTTATTAAACGAACAAGAAGTTGTAGACTTATACGGCACACCTACCCTGCTTACTCATGGTGACGAACTATGCACTCGCGATGTTGCTTATCAAAAGTTTCGCAAGAAATCCCGCGGTTGGTGGTGGCCACGTTTAATGCTTGCGCTTCCGTTATGGTATCGACAGCGTGTTGCCGATAACGGTCGTAAGGAAAGTAAGGCTAAGCAGCAAAATCTTAAGCCAGATATTATGGATGTCACGCCTGAAGAAGTGGTGAAAGTCATGGAAAAATGGGGCGTGCAGCGCATGATACATGGCCACACACACAGACCCAACATTCATAGCCTTACAGCAAACGGCAAGCCTGCAACTCGTATTGTACTTGGCGATTGGTATGATCAAGGCAGTGTATTGAAGGTTACTGAAAATGATGTGATGCTGCAGAAACATAACTTCAGTTAGTCACCATCACTATTTGTTACAAACTAGCCGAAAGTACATGTGTTAGACGCTGGCTTAATTTTTGTTCTGTGGTATAAAGAATAAAAGCAAGTTAGTCATCATGGATGGTGTAAATGACAGATGTTCTTCTTTCCCCTACAAACTTCTGGTTTAGCATTTCGCTTATAGCCGTTTTCTTTATTTTCATACTAGAACTTGTTAGCACTATTTTTGGTATAAGCCTGTTGGGGTTAGGCGATGATTTTGCAGAGTTTGATGGCGATGGGTTTCTTAATACCTCGTTTGCCAACTGGCTTAATATCAATAAAGTTCCCTTTCTTATTTACCTGGTAGTACTTCTTACTCTATTCGGTTTAGTTGGCTTGATGGTTAACGGCTTAACAGCGAGTGCACTCGGCTATACTTTGCCAGCTTTCCTATCCGTTCCTCTTGCATTTGTTATTGGCGCATTCGTAACAGCTAAAACCGTAAAGGTAATTTCAGGCTTGTTGCCTAGTGTAGAGTCTAGCGCGGTTAACAGCGATGACTTCATTGGGTCTGTGGCCGAAATCACGATTGGAAAAGCAAGCCGAGGCAACCCAGCTGAAGCAAAGTTTACCGACCATTATTCACAGCCTCATTTTGTGTTAGTAGAGCCTTTCGAAGATGAAGAGTTGTTCGCACAGGGAGAGCGCGTCATTTTAGTTCAGAAAAAACAACACAGCTGGTTAGCAACCCGCTACCTATAACCTAAAAGAGATAAAAGTATGGATACAATTCAACCATCTAGCTTGCCGTCAATACTCTTTATTGCCGGTGCTATTGTTGTAGGGCTTATCGTTATTGGCCTTATCTTTGCCAAACTTTACACCCGCGCGACGAAAGAAACAGCGTTCGTAAGAACCGGTTTAGGCGGTGAAAAAGTCATTAAGGACGGTGGCGCTATCGTGCTTCCTGTCGTTCACGAAATCATTCCAGTAAATATGAACACCCTTCGTATAGAAGTGGAAAAAATTCAAAAAGACGCGCTTATTACCAAAGATCGCATGCGTGTTGATGTTAAGGCAGACTTCTATTTACGCGTG
Source organism: Alteromonas macleodii ATCC 27126 (assembly GCF_000172635.2). Taxonomy (NCBI): domain Bacteria; kingdom Pseudomonadati; phylum Pseudomonadota; class Gammaproteobacteria; order Alteromonadales; family Alteromonadaceae; genus Alteromonas; species Alteromonas macleodii. The sequence continues at coordinate 2,704,869 of NC_018632.1, forward strand.
GCCCCCAATGCCAATGGCATATCAATGGCTGCGCAAACGCTAGGAACGCGCACCACTCGCGCTGAAGAAGTTAAGAAACTAATGGAGTCTAAGTTTGTTGACGTACTACGTGCCGTAGCTGCTGAAATGAGCATGACCGAAATGCATGAACAGCGTGCTGACTTTGTACAAAAAGTTCAGCAAAGCGTGGCTAACGACCTTGAAAAGAACGGTCTTGAGTTAGAATCGGTGAGCTTGACTGGTTTTGACCAAACCGACCTACAGTTTTTCAATGAGAACAACGCTTTCGATGCAGAGGGGCGTGCACGCTTAACGAAGATCATTGAAGAAAAACGCAAAGAAACCAACGATATTCAACAAGAAAACCGCATTTTCATTGAACAGCGTAATTTGGCTGCTGAGAAACAATCACTAGAGGTGAAACGAGACGAAGAAGAAGCTCGCTTAGCCCAAGAGCAAATTCTAGCCTTTAAACGTCAGGAACAAAAAGCAGAAATTGCTAAGCAGCGCGAAATGAAAGAACGGGAAGAGCGCGAAGCAGAGATCGCTAAAAACCGTGCTATCGAGGCTGCGGAAATTGAAAAATCACGGGAAATTGAAACCCAAGAAATTGCTAAGCGTCAGGCATTAGAGCAAGCGCGCATTCGTCAGCAGCAAGAAGTTGAGGTTTCTGAGCAAATTAAACAAATTGCCGTTGCGACAAAATCTGAGGAAGAGTCGGCCGCGCGTGCTAAAGCTGCTGAAGCGGAAAAAGCTAAAGTGGAAAAAGTGGAAGCAGTAACCACAGCGAAAATGGTGGCAGAAGCTGAGCGTAAGAAGCAAATTGAAGTTATAGACGCGCGTAAAGAGGCAGAGCGTGAGGCTGTGGGCATTACCGTAGAAGCACAAGCTAAGAAAGAAGCAGCTGAAAACTCTGCTGCCGCCATTCTTACGGAAGCTAAGGCTGCTGCCGATGCAAAAATGCTTCAGGCTGAAGCTGATGAGAAAGTGCTTGCTGTTGAAGCACAAGGTAAACAAGCGCTTTATGAGGCTGAAAATACGCTTAAGACCGAGCAAATTGAGCTGCAAAAAGCCCTTGCCATGCTCAAAATATTGCCTGAGCTTGTGGCACACGCCGTTAAGCCACTTGAAAACATAGAAGGTATTAAAATTCTTCAAGGCTACGGCCAAGGGAGTGGCGTGAAAGGCGATCACACCGTTGCTACTGCTGGTAGTGGTTTAGCTGAACAAGTAACGCAAGCCGCACTAAGCTATCGTGCTAACGCCCCACTGGTAGACTCTATGTTGCGTGAAGTGGGCTTGGTCGATGCGGAAAAAGGCACATTAGATGATTTGGTAACAGGCAACAGCGACATACTGACCAAGGCCAATGCCGTAAAACCTAAACCTATTGTGGCAGCACCAGAAAACCTAAATGGTAATAAACCGTCGGAAGAGCTTCCAGCTGATTAATGCTCATTGAGCTAGTATTTAGCTAGCTAATACGACACAACATCCTAAGCCCTGTAATTCAACAGGGCTTTTTGTTTTCACGTAATTTATCAACTAACCATTCTGAAAATACTTTTAATCGAAGTGGCATTTGTCTTCTAGAGGGGTACAGAAGATTTACCGGCATCGCCTGGGCCTCGAATTCAGGAAGCACACGAATTAGTTTTCCTTCTTTCAGCTCTGACTCAACCCCCACACTTGGAATTTGCGCAATACCCAATCCACTTGCGCACGCCGCGAAGTAGGCCTGGGTACTGTTAACACTTAACAAGCTTTGCATTTCGACAGTTTGGAGTTCTTCACCTTTCATAAATTCAAATTCTGGTGTTTTGTGACTTAGGGTATGGGAATAATCAATAAGCTTGTGATTAGCTAAATCTTCCAGCGACTGCGGTACGCCCCACTTCGTCGCATAATCAGGACTTACACAGTTATAAATTGGATAAGTTAAAAGGCGACGGGCAACCAAACTGCTACCCGCTAATGCACCAACCCTAATCACACAGTCAAACCCTTCTTTAATAAGGTCAACTTTGCGATCGACACTGCTTACTCGCAACGTAATCTTGGGGTAAGTAGAGATAAACTCACCTAAAATGGGAAGCAGAATATTGGTTGCAAATCGGCTTGGCATATCGATACGAAGCTCGCCACTTACGCTGTCTGCTGACGTTATGAATTGTGATTGTAAGGCGTCCCATTCACTCAATAAGGCAATACTTTGCGGCAAAAACGTTTCTCCATCAGAGGTGAGAGAAACGCTTCGCGTACTTCGGTTAAAAAGGCGCGTGCCCAACTGCTTTTCAAGATTTGTTACCGCTTGAGAAATACTCGATTTCGGTAAACCAAGAAGTGCGGCCGCCGCACTGAAGCTTCCCAATCTCGCGGTTTCTACAAACCGTGTAAGCATATCGAACCTGTCCATCTTTCGCCTATTGTTCACCAAATAAGAACAATGTTATCGCTTTAGGTAGGTTTTTCATACCAATTTTAGTCAATATAATCGTCTACGAATTAACCAACAAAGAGAGATAACAATGGCGATTGCATTAATAACAGGTGGAAGTCGAGGTCTTGGGCGCGCTGGCGCATTAGCACTGGCGAAAAAAGGGATAGACGTTGTTATCACGTATAACACTAACGAAGCAGCGGCCGATGAGGTTGTTAAAGAGATTCAGAGCATTGGAAGAAAAGCCTGTGCCCTGCCCCTTAACACTGCCGCCTCGCATTATTCGTTCCCGGAATTTCTGGTTACGCTTAAAGACGTGCTGAATAATCAATTTGGCAAACAGGCTATTTCCTATCTGGTAAACAACGCCGGCGTTGGTCTAAATGCTTCTTTTGCAGAAACAAGTATAAAACAGTTCGATACGCTATTTGATATGCATGTGAAGGGACCTTATTTTTTAACCCAAACACTGTTACCTATTATTGAGGATGGCGGAGCAATACTGAATATTTCCTCTGGTTTGGCAAGATTCTGCTTCCCGGGATACAGCGCCTACGGTATGGCTAAAGGAGCCATAGAGGTAATGAGTCGTTACCTGGCTGCAGAGTTAGGAGCCCGTAAAATTAGAGTAAACACCCTGGCTCCAGGTGCCATTGAGACTGACTTTAGCGGTGGCTATGTTCGCGATAATAGCGAAGTCAATAATGCTATAGCCTCTCAGACCGCTTTAGGCCGCGTTGGCCAACCCGAAGATATAGGTGGCGTTATGGCAGCGCTATTAAGTAATGATAGTTATTGGATTAACGGCCAAAGGATTGAGGCATCTGGTGGTATGAAGTTGTAACACCATAAGCATGATGGCGTTGATGTCAGCTTTCACTTATTAACGAAAATAGCTTAAACGCCTTTGTAACCTTTCAAGCTGCAAAGGCGTATCATAAGGAGTAACATACACAGGCAAAGTTGTATTCTCTGCGCTTAAACATTAGGTTTGCACGTGAGGATATTGTTAAGCCTTGAAAATATTATCTGAGATTGAGATATTTTTAAGGAAGAAAGTCGAGGATAAGTGCTATGAAGTCGCTACCCGAAGAACCAGAGAAACCATTAAGAGACGATTGTTGCGGCGGAGGTTCGTGTTGCCCATGTATTTGGGACGTATACTACGAAAAGCTTGCTAAGTGGAAAGAAGCAAAGCGAGAATTTGACGAGTTAGCGAATAATGAGTCATCAGACACAAGGTCTCCAGACTAGCGGTCCGTACTCGTATTTAAAAATGCCCTGTTCGCTATTTCCTACTATTGAACAGCCCTCGAACAAGCTATCCTGCCTTAGAACTTGCCTAATTTAAACCGCCGCATGAGCGTTCGACAGTTCCATTTTTTAAACTTCTCATTTACAAATTTCTATTCTACTGCTATTTTATCTTAATCGATTAAGATTTTGATTTTCTGTGAGTCTCAACCAAATTTGGTCAGTCAATAGCAGAAGATTAAGAATTAAGCTAAACCCGTTACATGGTTAATTTTGAATCTGCCAGACTGGTAGTGCTTAATTCGTAGTAATGTGTGCTCGCGATACGTAAGAGAAGTACGAGCAAGCGCATGCTGAATTTTGGAGAGTTATCATGTCTATACGCAATGGCGTTCAACTAATCACCTATGCAGACCGACTAGGCGATGGCAACATCGAGAGTCTAACAAGCATACTTCAGGGCCCGTTAGGTGGCCTGTTTACGGGTGTTCACATCCTTCCTTTTTACTACCCTTACGATGGTGAAGACGCGGGTTTCGATCCTATCGATCATACCTTGGTCGATGAGCGCTTGGGCGATTGGGACAACGTTAAAAAGCTTGGCGAATCGGTAGATATCATGGCCGACCTCATTGTTAACCATATGTCGGGGCAAAGTGAAGCGTTCAAAGACGTGCTGAAAAACGGGCGCGAATCGAGTTATTGGCCGCTGTTCTTAACCAAGGAAGATATTTTTAAGGACAACGATCAAACGCAAATTGACGAACAAATAGCACAAGTGTTCCGCCCTCGACCCACACCGTTTTTCAGCGATTACGAGGTGGGCACAGAGACTGGTAACCCTGAAACCGTGCCGTTCTGGACAACTTTTACCTCTAATCAAATTGATATTGATGTGGAGTCACAGTTAGGCAAAGACTACCTATCTTCTATTCTTCAGTCGTTTACTGAAAGTAATGTTGATCTTATTCGCTTAGATGCGGCGGGCTATGCAATTAAACGCGCGGGTTCGAACTGCTTTATGCTTGAAGAAACCTTCGAATTTATCGAAGAATTATCAAACCGCGCACGTGGTATGGGCATGCAGTGTTTGGTCGAAATACACAGTCACTATCAAACTCAAATTGATATTGCTGCGCGTTGCGACAGTGTTTACGACTTCGCTTTACCTCCGCTTGTACTACACACCTTGTTCTCTAAAAATGCAGAGGCATTGGCATACTGGCTTTCAATTTCGCCACGTAACTGCTTTACCGTGCTAGATACTCACGATGGCATCGGCATTGTTGACGTGGGCGCGAATGGTGACAAACCAGGCCTGCTTACCGCAGATGCGATTAATTCGCTCGTTGACCAAATACATGAAAATTCCAATGGCGAGTCTAAAAAAGCCACCGGTGCCGCTGCAAATAATGTAGACCTTTACCAGGTAAACTGCACATATTACGATGCGTTAGGTAAAGATGACTTCGCTTATTTGGTTGCACGCGCCATTCAATTTTTTAGCCCGGGTATCCCTCAAGTTTATTACGGTGGCTTGCTTGCTGTTGAAAACGACATGGCTTTACTTGCTAAAACCAATGTTGGCCGCGACATCAACCGCCCATACTTGTCTACTGCCATGGTAAAAGAAGCCGTTGAAAAGCCAGTGGTTAAAGGCCTGATGCAGCTTATTAGGCTAAGAAACGAAAGCGATGCTTTTAACGGTGTATTTGACGTGAGTTACATCAACAACGTATTCGTGCTTTCGTGGAAAAACGGCAACCATGCGGCGTCACTAAACGTGAACTTCAGCACAATGGATGCAACTATTCATACGGTGGATAATGGTGAAGAAAGCGTGTTGTCAATCAACACGCTACTTGCTTAAAACGCAATCTTTAGCGATAGTTTAGCTACTTAGCGCTCAGCTATTCAGGAACTAACACGTGCCGTCAATGCGCTTATACGCATTAGCGGCACGTAAACCTTGGATTAGCCATTACGATTTAAGTATTACAAGCCCCACCAGAAGAACTGGTATTGTTGTGAATTAACTCAGTACTCGTTTACCTAAACGACGTATTATTTTGTGTTGGTGTTTTATCTGTAGTCGTCGTTATACGCCCTACCCCAGTCACATAGCTGGCGTAAAGTTGGCTCTAGTGTACGGCCTAAATCGGTAAGAGAATACTCTACACGAGGGGGCACTTCAGCATACACTTTCCTGTTTACCAACCCATCACGCTCTAACTCTCTGAGTTGCTGTGTAAGCATTTTTTGGGTAACGCCTTGCAATCGTCTACGCAACTGACTGAAACGTAGCATTTTATGGCAAAGGTGCCACAAAATAACCCCTTTCCATTTACCGCCTATTATCTCAAGGGATACTGCTACGCCACAAATGTATTGATTTGAGTCGTTCTTATTTTCTGCAGCATTGGGCTCATTATCTTGTTTCTGGCTTTTTAGGACGGCGTTATTATCAATGTCTGATGTCACATCACTTTCCTCTGCCACTACACTGTTCAAAGTTGCGGTCATACTACTCCCTCTTAGAGTAATTACGTTCATATTCACTACGTAAAAGGCATTATTATTAATGTCAGCATTGATGTCAGTGGTCTTTGTTAAAGCGACCAGTCGAACAAAGGATTTACATCACGCCAATAGTATCTTTTAGGTTACTACCCTACTAAAAAGTGCATACTTGCGCAAAGTTTATATATTGTCACAATGGGTAGCGTAATCATTCGACTAACGGAGACAGGTATGACATCGTTTAAAGCTTTGCTTGTAGAAAAGCAGGAAGATAAATCCTTTACGCGTAAAGTAACGCAGCGTTCACTTGATGACTTGCCTGAAGGCACGCTACTCATTAAGGTGCATTATTCATCGCTTAACTACAAAGATGCACTGTCAGCCACCGGCAATCCAGGTGTGAGCAGAAACTTTCCTCATACCCCAGGAATTGATGCAGCAGGCACGGTGGTATCGTGTGGTGACAATCGCTTTAAAGAAGGAGACGAAGTTATTGTCACCGGATTTGACCTCGGCATGAACACCGCTGGAGGCTTTGGCGAATACATCAGAATTCCAAGTGAATGGGCGGTAGCTAAGCCAAATGGACTTACGTTGAGAGAGTCAATGATCATTGGTACCGCAGGTTTTACTGCAGGACTATCGGTACAAGGCTTGGTTGAACACGGCGTGACTCCTGACAAAGGCGATATTCTAGTCACTGGCGCTACAGGAGGCGTGGGCTCTGTCGCTGTTGCCCTATTGGCCAAAGCTGGCTTTTCGGTTGTGGCATGCACCGGAAAAAAAGAGCATGAGTCATTTTTAAAGACACTTGGCGCAAGCAAAGTGATAACTCGCGACGAACTATTAGAAAACAAAGAACGCCCCATGCTTAAGGAGCAATTCGCTGGCGCCGTTGATACAGTAGGCGGAGAGTATCTAGCACAGGCAATCAAAGCTACGCAATATGGCGGCGCGGTGACGTGCTGCGGTCTTACGGCTGCTGCAGATCTTAACGTGAGCGTATTTCCATTTATCTTGCGAGGCGTTTCATTGCTTGGAATCGACTCTGTGCAGTGCCCAATGCCTCCAAGATTGAGGTTGTGGGACAAGCTTGCTAGTGAATGGAAGCTAAACTGCCTTGATAACCTTACCGAGGAAGTGACCCTTGATGCGGTAAATGAAAAAATAGACGTAATCTTAAAAGGGCAGATTTCTGGCCGTACTTTGGTTAATATTCAAGGCTAAGTACATAAAAAGAAGGCACCTTAATATGGTGCCTTCGGTTTATCTGACTCGCCCCGTCGAGTAACTAGTTTCCGTCGTTACTGATTTTTTTAGACAAGTGAATGGTGCTGACCTGCTTTGCTCTTCGCGAGCGAACCTTAATATTCAGAATTTCTACAATAAACGAGAACGCCATCGCAAAATAAACATACCCCTTAGGTACATGAACATCAAAGCCTTCTGTTATTAAGGTAAAGCCCACTAAAATCAAAAACGATAAAGCCAGCATTTTGATGGTTGGGTTTGCATCCACAAAGTCGCCAATCGGCTTTGCAGCTACTAGCATCACTGCTACTGACGCAACAATAGCAATAACCATGATGCTCAAATGTTCAACTAACCCTACTGCTGTGATAACAGAGTCGAGAGAAAAGATAACATCGAGCACCGCAATTTGAACCAAAATTGAGAAAAAACCAGAAGCTGCTACTTCCGTAGTTGATGCTTCGGTCACCTCGAAACTGGCATGTATTTCGTGGGTTGATTTTGCAATAAGAAAGAGGCCGCCCAACACTAAAATAATGTCACGGCCAGATATTTCATTCCCAAAGAGGCTAAATAACGGATTAACTAAGCCCATTACCCAAGCCAAACTAAATAGCAATAACAGTCGCGAGCCCATGGCTAAACCAAGGCCTATTTGACGTGCTTTATTTCTTTGATGATCAGGTAGCCTGCCCACCAATATTGAAATAAAGATTATGTTATCAATACCAAGCACTATCTCTAATGCCATTAAGGTGCCTAATGCCACCCAAGCTTCTGGACTCGCAAGCCATTCAAACATTTGCGCTATAAACCTTAGCCAAAACCACCTAATTTAGCGCATAGTATTACGGAATATCATCTCAAGCACGCTTTCTTTAGAAGCCCTCTAGAACCAACTTACCGATAGCTCGCCCTTCTTCTAAAATTTTGTGCGCGTCGATTAAGTTAGCAGCGTTAATTTTACCTAAGTGTTTGCCAACGGTAGTTCTAATTTTGCCTTCGTCAATAAGCGATGCTACATGAGTAAGCAGACGGCTTTGCTCTGCCATATCGTCGGTCTCAAACATTGAACGCGTAAACATAAACTCCCAATGAAGTGACAAGCTCTTCTGCTTAAGCTTGGCTACGTCAAGACTTTCTGGGTCGTCAATTAGCGCTAGTTTGCCCTTCGGCTTCATAACTTCAACAAAGCTATCAATGTACTGGTGTGTGTTATTTAAACTTGCGACATGCGTCACTTCACCAATGTTTAAGGCCTTGATTTGCTCAGCCATAGGCTTGCTGTGATCCACTACGTAGTCGGCACCTAACTCCTGAACCCAGCTTTTTGAGCTTTCACGCGAGGCAGTGGCGATCACGGTAGCCCCCGTTAGTACTTTAAGCAATTGCAGCATAATAGAACCCACGCCACCAGCTGCGCCTACCACAAGCACAACCTCATCGCTCTTTTCACTTTGTTGCCTTAGAGCAAGATGCTCAAACAACAATTCGTATGCTGTGATTGTGGTTAGAGGAAGTGCCGCAGCATCGCTGTCTGACAGAGACTTAGGCGCTTTACCGACAATACGTTCATCAACTAATTGAAACTCTGCGTTTGAGCCGGCTCTGGTAAGGTCGCCAGCGTAGTAAACTCTGTCACCAACTGCGAACTCGGTAACATCAGCGCCTATATCAACGATTTCACCTACTGCATCCCACCCCAGAATTTTGGGATCACCTCCATTAGGATTAACGCGATGACGAATTTTATAATCGACCGGGTTGACTGCTATCGCACTTATTTTTACAAGTAAATCTCGACCCGACGCGCTGGGCTTTTCGATGTCAATATCCACCAGTGCATTAGGCTCATTAATACCAAGTGAGTGGGTATAACCAATAGCTTTCATCATTTGTCTCTCCTTTGAGTAATATCATCATCATACTCTTGATTAAATTTGGATAAACAGCACAATAAAAGAAACATTATCAAATAGTTTTTGAAAGCCATGTTACTCGACGACTTGAATGTAGTGATAAAAGTTGCTGAATTTAGAAACATTACTGCAGCAGCGACACATTTGAATATGCGTACAGCAACCGCAAGTGCTGCGGTAAAACGCGTAGAACAGGCCCTTGGTGCCGAATTATTTGTTCGTACTACACGCTCACTACGCCTGTCGTCTGCGGGTGAAAGGTTTTTGCCAACGTGCCAAGAAGCCATGTCAATGCTGGCTAATGCCAAGCAGAACTTAAAGGGCGATACAGGCGTGATTGAGGGCGAGCTTAGGTTAGGTTTATCGTCTGATTTAGGCCGAAATGTGATTGCGCCGTGGCTAGATGACTTTATGGATTTGCATGACAAAATAACCGTAAAGCTCAACCTGAGTGACAGCAACATTGACTTTTATCGCGATCCCGTCGATTTAGCGCTAAGGTACGGTACTCCAACCGATGCGAATGTATACGGTTTCAAAATTTGTGATGTACCAAGTTTACTTGTTGCCTCCCCTTCTTATATCAGCTCTCATGGTGCCCCTGAAAAATTTGGAGACTTGCAAACACACAACGGACTTTTTTACCAACTACACGACAAGGTATATAACGAATGGGAGTTTTTTCACAAAGGGACACCGCTGAAGATAAAAATGCGAGGCAACAGAACCGCAAACGACGGAGAGATAGTAAAGCGTTGGGCCGTTGCGGGTAAAGGTATTGCTGTTAAATCTGGCTTAGATGCGTGCGACGACATTTTAAAGGGTCGACTTGTAACCTTGTTGCCCGAATATCAACCTAAACCGAAACAGCTTTGGCTGATTTGCCCTAGCCGCCAATCTATTACTCCAGCAGTAAGACTATTCAGAGATATGCTGAAAGAGCGCTGCGCTGAATGTTTAGCGCAGCTAGCCGCATTCAGCGTATCAAAATATCAAAAATAGACGAGTATCTGTGCATTTACTTTTGAATACTTTGATTTAGCTGTGCGTAAGCTTCCTCAAAACCTGTCAACGATATGGGCAAGGTAACTTGCTGGTTTTCAGATTTTTGAAACGCTATTAGCATAGTCTGTCCATTGTGCATTTGTTTCAAAAGCTCATTGTCGATTTTCACTATACTTTGGCAAGACTTCTCGTCACAGCCTGAGAATGGCACTTGTATGGATGCAAAATCGTCGATTTTTACTCCTACACCATTTTTTGTGAGTGTATTTTTTGGAAGCTTTATTTTCAATACTGGAAAATCTTGCGAATAGGAGTAGTCAACGTTGACGCCCAATAGCACTTTTTTTGCTTCTTTGTCTTTGGCAACGAGCTGGCTAAGCGTACACACAGACGAATCATTACATAGCAAACTCCAACTACCAAAGTCACTTGTGGTTACAGCCCATGAAAAAACGATGCAAGTACTAAACTAACTGCTACTAAATATTTCACTTTCACCTCTTAGCAAAACGGGGAGCGCACGCTCCCCCTCTTTTATGACAACTTTATTGCTTCCGCTTTCTTATAACAAGCGTAGCAAACATTGCACTTAGCATTAGAAATAGAGTATTGGGTGTTGGCACAGATACAGGATCAGGTACAAACACAGTAACGGCATTCTGGTTCATATTAACAACGCCAGAACCATCGAAAGTGAGGCCGGTTACAAATGCGTCCGGCGTAGGCTCGAGCATATTCGAAACATCAATTCCCATAATTCTGAAGCGGTCAACTGGGGTATTGAAGTCGTACTCCTCACCACCAGTGATATCTGTGCCTGTATCGAACCAATCCATCAGAACATTGTCCCAAAGAAATAGGTCAAACATGTCGTCGTCGTAACCTTCAGGCAAAAGCACTGACGCGATGTTTGGACCACTATTTACAATATAGTCATAGCCTACTGCCACATCTGGGTCGATGAATACAAGTTCATCTGGATCATCGATAGAGAATTCAAATTCATAGTCTGTCGGTGTTTCTGGATTAACAATTGGCAATATAGGGTTTTCTGGAGTATCACCCGGTAGTACGCCATCGCGAATAGCAAACTTCCAAATACCAGGCGTGCCCGTGTTGCTGTTACTTTCGTCTATATCAGCGATAGCGGCGGTTTGAGACCCCGGCACAGTGAAAAAGTTTTCCCCATCTCCCGCGTCATAACCCGCTTGTGCTGGAACGCCGTTTGACGCACTACCTGAAGTCCAGCCGATATCTTCATATCTAAACTCAACGTCGAAATTTCCCGCACCTGTGTCTTCCCGATCAATTAACACTAATTGGAACGTGTTTGTGGGGTTACTGTTTTGACTGTAGTAACCAACATCGTTCCATGTCACTACCAGCGTGTTTTCATTCGGTGAACCGATAAACACGTCGCCACACTCTGCACAGCGCGTATCTACATCGCCCCAAAATGGCGCGATCATTGGCTGGTTGCTTATGGGGAAGGGTCTTGGCGTAAAGGAGCTCACGGTGCCATTGAAGGTTATATTACCGTTATTGTTAATGAAGAATCTATCGTATGAAGTACCAAAGAAATTTACGCCACTATCGAAGGCAAGCGATTCAAATGCGTCAAATACGATAGCGCCCGATGAACCGTCGTCGTTACCATTCATCGCTAAGTTACCAAATCCACTTTCAGTAGAGCCTTCCCAGCCGGAAAGGAGCACTGAAGCATTGGCTGTGGTGCTTGAGATTGAGAATGCTAGCGCTGCGCTCGCCAACAGGGATAATGAAAAACGCGAAGACTTTTTCATGTATACGTCCTTGTAGTTTATGTTAATAAGAATTTCATTATTTAGCAGACCCGATTTAGCAAAGTGTAAGCCAAATCTAAAATAGCTTTTAAATACAGAAGCTTAAAAAATAAATAATGAATTAGTTTAATATAATGTAAAAAAACCTGACATCCTTGTCTTTAGATTTTCAGACGTACTATCGCTTGTATTCAGCAGGTATGCCTTTGCCTGGTGTGCTCATTTTAATAAACTCGCGTAGGTCTTGGTTGGACTGTTTTAAGTCGTCGCGACGCAGATACATCATGTGGCCGCTGCGATATCCCTTAAAGCTCAAACGGTCTTTTAAATTGCCACTTTGATCGAGCTGCCACATCGTATACTTGGCATCAAAGTAGTTCGTTGCGCCGTCGTAATAGCCAGCTTGAATCATCACATTCAGATACGGGTTTTGCGCCATGGCTAATCGCAAGTTCTCACCCGATTGATTATTGCTTCTATCCCACGGGTGCACGTTTCCAAACATGTTGTACTTAATATCAGTTTTGTAGTTTAACTCTTCACGCAAATAGTAATTAATAGCGGGCGTGAACGAATGAAGCCATGATGTTAGCTCAGCCCAATAGTCAGGGCGGTCGCCGCTTTGCTTAGCATCTATACCCAAATAGCGGCTGTCTAAACGACCTAGCGTCTTCCCTTCGTCGCGCAGTAAGTCTTTCCAGAAAAATGCAGTGCTCACGTCTAAGTTGTTTTGCGCAATAGACGCTTCACTTAACCCAGAATAGCGTGCCATTTGCGTTAACACATCTCGCTTTTCCGTTTCACCAATGAAGCCACCTTTGGCCAGAGCAGGAATAAGCGTATTGATGGTGAAGTCTTCAACTTCAGGCAATAGCTCAGTAAGATCTTTGTTTTGCAACGCGGGTTCAAGCTTATTGTGATACCACGCCGCGGCAGCAAAATAAGGCAGTCGATTAGCGGCTTTTACCGGCCCGTTGCGCTCTATACCAATATCGGTTGGCGATACAAGCACAACGCCGTTTAAGTACATCCATTGGCGATTTTGAAGCTCTAATGCTAATCCTGACACACGCGTCGTGCCGTAACTTTCACCGATAAGATATTTAGGTGAACGCCAGCGATTATTACGCGTTACAAAAGTATTCACCCAGTCTGCCAAATAGCTAATATCGGCATTTACACCAAAGAACATTTTCTGCTGTTCATCTTGCGATGGCATGCTGCCGTCAGCTTTAGGCAGCACGCGGCTGTACCCTGTATTCACTGGGTTAACAAACACAATGTCAGCCACATCCAAAATGGAGTAAGGATTGGTTTGAACACCATAGGGCTGAACTGGATAGCCTTCATCGTCAATATTAAGAATACGAGGGCCTGTGTAGGCTACATGCATCCACACTGACGCAGAGCCTGGACCACCGTTAAAAGAAATAATAAGCGGGCGCTCAGTATTCTCTTTTACGTCAGTGCGCTGATAGTAAGTGTAAAACAAAGTGGCAACCGCTTCGTCTTTACTGTTCCAAACCGGTTGAGTACCCGTGGTAGCACTGTACTTTACGCGCTTGCCTAGGATTTTAGTTTCGTGCTCTGTCACTACACTGCTATCAATTTTTATTGAACGAGCATGGGCAGATGCGCTTTCTTCTTGCGCTGAAGCACTGGTAGTTAAGCTTACAAAAGCAATTAAGGCTGCCGTTAACCATGCTAGGGTCGCGTGCGATTGCGCTTTGTGTTTATTTTTACCCAGACTTAATAATACGGGCGATGTATTTCTAACTAAGGATTGAATATTCATCATTATTATCTTTGAGTGTCGTTAATTTTATCTTTTTTGTGTTGTCTTTGTATTGCACGCTTTACTATATCGCTGTTCACATGACAGCTTAGCAATGAACGACAAAACGACCAATTTCTTCGATACATTTCTGTAACACGGTTAAGCCTTTCAAATATTCTCAGGGCCATTGATTTTTATGTGTGTAATGAGTTCAGGGAAAAACGTTAAGAATCTCGCTTCAATCTCGTCTCTGTTCGCATTAATATCATCCACAGCAAGATGAAACGTGTTGGGAAAACGAATACGTTTAGCAACCACAGTAATCGCCTTAGCAATGCCCTCTTCCTTAGCATAATCTTCAAACCAGTCATGGGTTATCATATGCCCGACACTGTGCTGCATCGTTCTTGGCATAGTGGGCAATCGCTGTTCTAACAATGCGAAACTTTGTTCCCTGAATTCGTCAAAACCCTGTGTTGTAAACGACGCCCAATGTTTAATTAGCAAGTGATCGAAGTAGATATCCAGCGCCACAGGTGCAAAGCGCCGACGACTTTTATGAAATAACGCCTTTGCTGCTAAGACGCTGGTATGACTGTCGGTGAACCTATCGACTTCATAGTGGTTTTTAAGACCTAGCCGTACCGCTTGTCCAAACTCTTTAATATCAACACCCCGCCTGAAATCACCGAGTAGGTTACCGAATTGAGAATCGGCAGTTGGTCGGGCTAAGAAAAGATGGGCAAGATAATTCATTTTGTAATTTATTGGCCTCTATTTTAAGTTGTAAGGGCTTGTAGGTATCAAGTAAAATTGCGGTTCAATTCAGATACGCTGAATTTTGTGCTTTTATAAACCGAAACTGCCGAAACTAGCGTTGGCAGCAGCCAAATTCAAATGTAACTGAAAAACCGTAGCACTTAAAATTGAGTTTCAACATGTCTGTAATTTCCACTTCTGAAGTCACGTCTCTACTTTCACCAATCAATGCCTTTTTACATTGCGAGACGCCACAGTCGTGGATAGACGAAGCGCAGAAAGAGGAAAACCTTCGCGTTATCCTTACTGACCACCTAATTTGCGAGCTTAAAGCGGCTCAGTCGGCTATGTACCTACTTCGCCGCTATGTAGCCGATGAGGAAACCAGTAAGGTATTGCTGGGCTGGTTGAAACCTTACGAAGACTTCACTTACCGCCACGAAGGCGATTGGCAATCGCTTAATACTAAGCACCTTTCCAAAAATGTATTTAACACTGAAGGGCTAGACCCTTTTAAAAAAGACATGCTTGATAAAATGGTCATGCTAATTAAAGAAGAGCTTCATCATTTTTACCAAGTGCTAGAAATTATGCACGAGTTGGGGTTTGAATATAAGTCGGTAACATCCAGTCGTTACGCCAATGGCTTGTTGCGTCACGTACGCACTTACGAACCTGAAAAGCTTGTCGACAAGCTCATTTGTGGTGCCTACATTGAAGCGCGCTCCTGTGAACGCTTTGCCAAACTTGCGCCGTATGTTTCCGAAGATTTAGGCAAGTTCTATGTGTCGCTGTTGCGCTCTGAGGCCAGACACTTTGAAGACTACCTAACGCTGGCTGGGCAAATCGCTAAAACTGATATTTCAGAGCGCGTTGCCCACTTCGGAAACGTTGAAAGATCATTGATTGAAAGCGACGATGACGAATTGCGTTTCCACTCAGGCGCACCACGCTAAAGTTAACGCTTTGCATCCGTTTATAAATTAATCAATTTATGTTGACGGCTTAGTCATTCTGCTGCACACTCAATTTGTAAACATATTGTTAACGGCAGTGTTTAGCGCTTTGCGCTGTGTTTGTGTTTCCTTGGTTTTACGGTTAATCCGTGTGTTCTCCCTGCCTCACAACAATATTTTTTAAAATAATAACGTTGGTGAACAAGGCAGGACTTTATGATTTTGAATCATTTAATTGGTATTTACACTCATCCAAAAGAAGAGTGGCAAACCATTGATACCAAACACGAAACCTATTTTTACGCGCTTACCCATATCGCTTTTATATCTCTCATTCCATCACTCGTGGCCTATTATTCCAGTGCCCATACTGGCTGGAGTATCGGCGCAGGTGACATAATTCGCCTTAGCGAAAATACCGCCATTATGATGGGTATAGGCATGTATTTTGGCTTGATTGCAGGCGTAGTCGCATTGGCTGTACTTATTCATGAGTTGGCTAAAGCGTTTGATGCGACGCCAACTTATACGCAGTCGCTGGAACTTGCGGCCTACACGGCTACACCGTTGTTTATGGTGGGCTTCGCAGGTCTTTACCCAGAACTCTGGGTAGTGATGACGGCGCTGTTAGTCGGTATTAGCTATTCGGTATACCTGCTCTACTCTGGCGTGCCAATTTTGATGCATATGCCAGAAGATAAAGGGTTCATTTACTCAAGCTCGGTAGTGACATGTGGGCTAGTATTGCTCGTTATTCTAATGACAGGTTCAGTTTTGGTGTGGGGACTGTCTGGCGGGCCAGTATTTGTTCACTAGCCTCTTTCATTGAAATAAAGCATTAAAAAAGCCGCTTTAAAAAGCGGCTTTTTGTTATATCAAAGAGCGTCTTACATTAATCAGCGGCATCAATATTATGCACATCAAGGTTGCTAAGCTCTGCTTGCACCACTGGCGCTTTTCTTGACGCTTCACCGCGCGACATATCAATTCGCTCAAGGTACTCTTGGTCGATATCCGCAGTAATATAGTTACCATCAAAAACAGACGTTTCAAAACGCTGAATGGTTTCGTTCTCTTCGCGAACGGCATCTACTAAGTCAGAAATGTCTTGGAAGATAAGGCCATCTGCTTGGATAAGCTCTGCAATTTGATCTATTTCACGACCATAAGCAATCAGTTCGTTTGCCGATGGCATATCAATACCATACACATTTGGGAAACGAATTTCTGGAGCAGCTGACGCAAAGTATACTTTCTTCGCACCTGACTCACGCGCCATCTCAATGATTTGACCCGATGTAGTACCGCGCACGATAGAGTCATCGACAAGCAGTACACTCTTACCTTTAAACTCAGATGAGATTGCGTTTAGCTTACGGCGTACTGATTTTTTACGCATGGTTTGGCCAGGCATAATGAAAGTACGTCCAATGTAGCGGTTTTTAACGAAGCCTTGGCGATATGGCAAATCCAGTGTGTTTGCGATTTGAAGCGCCACATCCATCGACGTTTCAGGAATAGGAATAACCACGTCGATATCCAGATCTGCCCATTCGCGCTTAATTTTTTCACCTAGCTTACGGCCCATGTTTACACGCGATGCATAAACTGAAATGCCATCTATGAAGCTATCTGGGCGAGCAAAATAAACAAACTCAAAGATACACGGAGAGGTTACTGGATTCTCGGCACACTGTCTGGTGTGCAGTTGACCCTCTTCGGTAATGAATACCGCTTCACCTGGCATTACATCGCGTACAAACTGGAAGCCAACAGCATCAAGCGCCACGCTTTCAGATGCCACCATCCATTCCTCACCCAGCTCGCTCATACGCTTACCGAGTGCTAGAGGACGAATACCGTGCGGGTCGCGAAACGCTACAATACCTTGGCCGATGATGGCCGCAACAACTGCGTAGGCACCACGAATTTTCTTATGAACTTTCGTTACCACTTCAAAAATGTGTTCGGCACTTACGCTTAAACCTGCTACCTGCTGCAGTTCATGCGCAAGAATGTTAAGCAATAATTCTGAATCTGAGGTGGTGTTGATGTGGCGGCGTGCAATGCGGAATACTTCTTCCTGTAGCTCATGGGCGTTGGTGAGGTTGCCGTTATGAGCAAAGGCAATACCAAACGGCGAGTTCACATAAAACGGTTGCGCCTCTGCAGAGCTTGATGTACCCGCGGTAGGATAGCGAACATGGCCAATACCCATGTTGCCAGACAGCCTCTTCATATGACGCGTATGGAAAACATCTCGAACCAAACCATTTGCCTTACGCAAATTAAACATATTTTGGTCGATAGTCATTATGCCTGCGGCATCCTGTCCACGGTGTTGAATAACCGTTAGACCGTCGTACAGTGACTGAGCTACGGGCGTTTTACCAACTATTCCGACTATACCACACATGTGCGTTACCTATTTCAAGCGGGATTTAAGAAACTGGAGGAGTCTTTCACATAGCTGAAAAACCACTCAATGATGACACCAAACTCTGGAATGAGTACCGATGCTTGCCACCAATCTGAGGAAGCTGCACCAGTAAAGGTATCCATAAAAAAGAGCAATGCGCTAACTATAAGCACGCCACGCAGTGCGCCAAAAACTATACCGAGGGCCCTATCTGTTCCAGACAGCCCAGTTGCCTGAACCAATTGGCTAATCACGTAATTGATCATGCCGCCAAGAATGAGCGTGGTGACAAACAATGCTGCAATTGCAGCACCGTTTTTTAAGTAAGGATCGTCAATGGCTGTGAAGTAAACGGCGAGGTCAGCGTAGAAATTGCTTGAAATAAAGAGTGCAGCAAACCATACCACTAACGAGATGGCTTCTTTAACAAACCCTCTGATCAGGCTTATTAAGGTAGATACCGCAATGATACCCAGTATGGAAAAGTCTACCCAGTTCATCGTCTCTTTATTGCGTTGATGTTGCTTTTTATCGTAAAGCAACGAGCCTTTGGCGAGATGGCGCGCATTCTAACAGAAGATAAAAATATTACTAGTCTGTAATACCAATCCCTGTTGCTCTGTCCGTGCTTAATTCGAATTCGATTAGCACCAAGAACAATGCGCACTATTCAACTTTGAACGTAGTGACCTTACCTTTAAGGCTCGTCAGCTCTTTTAAATGCGGTAGTGCCGATTCCAGTTTCTTCTTGTCTAAATCCGGGCCAACGAAAACTTTATTAAGCGGGCCAGAACTGGTCTGAATTTTGCGACTAAACGCACGATATCCAGCCTTTTCTAGCTTAGCTAACAGCGCTTTTACGTTTTTCTCGTGGCGGAAGCTACCAAGTTGAATAACCCAACCAGCGTCATCGTCTGCGGCACTTTTTGTATTAACCACCGTTTGGCTTGCTAGATTGTCCTCTTCTTCAAAGGTTTTCACCGCTGGCGCTTTTGCGGTAGTGGCTTCACCTGCACGACCACTTTCCCCTGCGCCAGAAGAATCCAGATCATCATCTAATGCCGTTTCATCTTGAATTTCAACCGCTGGCACCGCAGCTTTCGCCACGCGCTCTGATGGAAAAGATTCTGGCTCTACGATGGGCTTTTTAG
This sequence comes from Alteromonas macleodii ATCC 27126, assembly GCF_000172635.2. NCBI lineage: Bacteria > Pseudomonadati > Pseudomonadota > Gammaproteobacteria > Alteromonadales > Alteromonadaceae > Alteromonas > Alteromonas macleodii. The sequence continues at coordinate 2,724,122 of NC_018632.1, forward strand.
GCGGATTAGCAGGTACAGAGACAAAAGGTTCTCTGTTTGTTTGCTTTTTGCCATCAAGAAAGTCTGGTAAAAAGATTACCGCTAGGGCGACAACAATAATTGTCCCCACCAGTCTATTCTTTAATGCCGATGTCACTGTGCTCTCCTGCTTGAATACACGGTTTTACTCTACAATGCGCGTGTTAGTTTTGCTCAGCAAGCACGTCTGCTACGGTAACAAAAGAACCAAAAACGAGAATAAGTTCACCAGTTTGATAATCTGCAAGCGCGCGCTGATATGCCGAGGTCACGTCCTGAAACGTGTCTATATTCTCTATGGTTGTGCCGGCATTAACAAGTGCATTTTCAAGTACTTCTGCCTTGCAGCCCCGAGGACCACTCGTTGACGCTACGTACCACTTGGCATTAAGTGTCGCCAGTGGCGCTAAGGTCTCTGCAATAGACTTATCTTTTAGCATGCCCACCACAACGCGCATTTGGCTTACATCGTAACGGTTTAGCCAATCTTGCATAGCTGTCGTCGCTTGTGGATTATGGGCAACGTCAACAACTACGAGGGGTGATTCACTAATAGTCTGCTGACGCCCGGGCATGGTGGTATTTTCAATAATATCTCTAACCACATGTTCTTCGGGCAGCAAGTCTAAAAGTTCTAGCGCGGCCAACGCAGTACTCGCATTTTGAAGTGGAATTTTAGGATAAGGTAGCGACGTATAACTATTGCTCTTCCCTCTCCAGCTCCACTCACTGTAATCACTTGCTACCACTGTTTCGAAATCTTGTGTAGCCCAACGTACGTTAGCTTGTAGCTCGTTAGCCACATCGTAAAGCGATGATGGAGGAAACAGCTCACCAACTACTGCATTGCCGTTTTTGCGCATAATGCCCGCTTTTTCCCGAGCAATTTTTTCACGGGTATTGCCAAGCCAATCTTGATGGTCAAGATCGATAGTTGTAATAACAGCAAGGTCGGGATCAACAATGTTGGTGGCATCCAAACGTCCGCCTAGGCCTACTTCAAGAATGACCACATCAACAGCCCATGACTGCATCATTTTCATGGCAGCCAGTGTACCGAACTCAAAGTAAGTTAGAGTAATAGGTTCGCCACCCGTGTCTTTTCGCGCGCTCTCAACAAACTCAAATGCATTTACAAATTCATCGGCAGGCGGTAATTCGCCGTTGTAACGCACGCGTTCACGATAGTCGGTTAAATGGGGTGAACTGTATACCGCAACACTTTTGCCTTGCGAAAGCATGGCCTGCTCAAGTAAGCGGCACGTTGTGCCTTTACCGTTTGTGCCTGCTACAGTAATAACCAAAGACTGGCTGAGTGAGAGTGCCATGGCATTGGCCACTTCTTTCACTCTGTCTAGCCCCATATCGATGGCGCTAGGATGAATAGATTCTAGGTAGGATAACCACTGGCTCAGGCTTTTTTGCGAAGGTGAAGACGCTGAGGCGTTTTCTGCGTGTGGCGCTGAGCCAGTATTTAGATTGTTTTCGTTATTCACTAATTCTTATAATGCAACTTTACCAACAGGCTGTGTAATCTATCACGCATATCTCTGCGGTCAACAATCATATCAATTGCACCTTTTTCAACAAGGAATTCACTGCGTTGGAAACCTTCAGGCAGCTTTTCTCTTACTGTTTGTTCGATTACACGAGGGCCCGCGAAGCCGATAAGCGCTTTTGGCTCGGCTACGTTTACGTCACCAAGCATTGCCAAACTTGCAGATACACCACCCATTGTAGGGTCTGTAAGTACACTGATATAAGGCAGGCCTTTCTTACTCATTTTGGCAAGCGCTGCAGATGTTTTAGCCATTTGCATTAGCGACATCAGTGCTTCTTGCATACGCGCACCGCCACTAGCACTAAAGCAAATAAGCGGCATATCGTTTTCTAAGCATGCATTAACAGCAGCAACGAAGCGAGCCCCTACAACCGATGCCATTGAGCCGCCCATAAACGCAAACTCAAAACACGCAACCACTACCGGCATACCTTTTAGCTTGCCCTGCATTACCACTAGTGCGTCTTTTTCGTTTGTTGCCTTCTGTGCAGCAACAATACGGTCTTTATAACGCTTAGAGTCTTTGAATTTAAGTACGTCTTGTGGCTCGTGCTCTGCACCTAACTCAACGCGATCGCCATCGTCTAGGAACGCATCGATACGGCGGCGTGCCGTAATACGCATGTGATGGTCACATTTAGGGCAAACTTCCTGAAGTTTTTCCAGTTCGCTCTTATATAGCACAGCTTGGCATGAACCACACTTCGTCCAGATACCTTCTGGTACGTTACCTTTGGTTGATGTTTGCGTGCGAGGAAGAATTTTTTGAATCCAGCTCATGGAAATTGAATCCTTTGTTTTTTGTTTGCCGACCATGACGATTGATGTTTGTTCATACTTGTGGTCAACAACACATTAATTTTTTAAGTTTCATACTGTATTACAAAGAAAAAATACGTAACACAATAGAACAGCTACCTAATATAGCGCGCTATTAGACCACAATACAACGAAATGGAAAAAACAAAACTGGTCTTAGAAGTTGGCAAGGGATGATTTGAAGATACACGCTTCAATACAACCTGAGTTAACTGCTAGCCGATGTGCAGCTAACTCAGATTGAAAAATTTAAAGGCGAAGGTAGATAGATTAGGCTTCTGGAAGGAATAGCGGCCCTAAAGGCGGCTTAGGCAAACCGTGCTCGTCTGGGTATGTGACATCGACCAAGTACAACCCATTTGGCTTCGCCGTGGCTGCAGATTTACTTCTGTCTTTCAGGCTTAACAAGTGAGCTATCCAATTTACGTCTTGCTCCCCTGCCCCAATCTCAACTAGCGCGCCCGTGATATTGCGAACCATATGGTGCAAGAAAGCATTGGCGCGAATATCGATAATAACGTATCGCCCTTGGCGATATACGCTTACGTCAGTAACGTTGCGAAATGGTGTTTTACTTTGGCACAACGCTGCGCGAAAAGAGGTAAAATCTTGTTCGCCTAGCAATGCTTGTGCGGCAACATGCATTTTTTTCTCGTCTAATTCGCGGTGAATATGGGTAACACCGGAATGGAGAATAGCAGGACGCATTTTCGCATTATGAATAACGTAACGATAGCGGCGATGGGTAGCAGAAAAACGTGCATGGAAGTCATCGCTGACGTTCTTTGCCCAGGTAACAGCAACAGAGTTAGGCAGATTCGCATTTACGCCGAGTGTCCAAGCGCGCTCTGAGCGTGGTGCATCACAGTTAAAGTGAACCACTTGCCCAGTAGCATGTACACCAGCATCGGTACGTCCAGCGCACTGCACTTCAATGGGTTCGTTGGCTACTGTCGATAGTGCCTTTTCAAGATGTTCCTGAACACTTGGTACTTCACGCTGGCGTTGCCATCCGTATACAGCAGCACCGTCGTATTCAATCCCTAAGGCAATTCGCCCCATATCTGTATTACCCCGTTTCTGAAAAGGCGCTAAGTGTAGTCATGTCGCTTGCAACATGCAATGGCGCTAATACGCAAAACTCTTTTAGGTCATAGAAAATAAATGTACATCACCTAAAACAAAAACGGCCTGTATATCTTGTAAATATACTGGCCGTCCAAAATCTCAAACGAGAGCGCGGTTATGCGCATAAGAGCAAACTACTTAAGCAATATTCGCTAAAATCGATGCGGCTTCCTGTTTTTGCTCTTCGCTACCCTCTTTCATCACTTCTTCAAGTAACTCTTTTGCAGCGTCCACATCGTCCATTTCAATATAGGCACGAGCCAAATCCAAGTTAGCGTTTTGCCCTGCGTCTTTATCTATATCAATCACCGTATCTTCATCAGATACACCTGTGAAGTCAGATAAACTTACATCAAGATCTAGCGCTTGGCTATCCGGGTCAATAGCATCTGCATCATCGCCATCGTCCATTAAAGCCTCCACATCGAGGAAGTCTTCTGGTGGCGTTTGCGCGTCACTTTCACCATCGACATCACTAAGTAAGGCGGCAAGATCTAAATCAGGGTTATCGAGTTTAAGATCATCCTCTTGAGCCTTTTCAGTCTCAACGGATTGAGCCTCTTGTTCGTCCTCTTCAATTTCAGTTGGCGTGGCAATATCCAATTCCACATCATCTGGAATTTCAAGGTCGTCTAATGCAAGTTCCGAATCATCTTCTTCAAGGGCGAAAGTATCTTCGTCGCCTTCTTGCTCAGACTCAAAAGCACCATCTTCGTCTAGCTCAAAGGTTTCATCTTCTTCGTCTAGTTCAAACGTATCATCGCTTTCGTCGAATCCAAGGTTGTCGTCACTCCCTTCTAACTCGAATGTGGCTTCATCATCTTCCTGCTCAAGTTCGAAAGTATCTTCACTCTCTGCTGAAGATGCTTCTGGATCCTGACCGTCGTCATCACTTTCAATTTCACTGGTGTCGACATCACTTGTATCAACAATAGCGTCTGACTCAAGACTTTGAAGAAGCTCATCGAACTCAGCACTGTCAAGATCGTCAAGAATCTCGTTGTCGTCTACATGATCGTCGTCATCGGAAGCAGACAGCCAGTCGTCAAGGCCAGGAACATCGTCAAGTTCGTTAAAGTCTTCTTCGCTGTTCTTATCTGAATCGCTTTGGTTTAAATCAGTTTCTTCAGGTGAACTCGATTCTTCAGCAGCACTAGATTCTGATGATATTTCGTCACCTTCATCTTCACCGTCTACTACACCGTCAATTTCTTGCTCTAATTCAAAGCTTTCTACTTCGTCATACGCAGCGTTTAACAGGCTGTCGTCGTATTCATCACTGTCTTCTGCTGAAGCATCTTCCGCTGGCGCTGATGGCTTTTCCTGCGCTAATGGCTCTTCCGTATCCATCTGACTGAACGAAGGAATATCATCCATCATCTGTCTTTCAAACGCCTCAATAGCGTCATCTAGTGGATCGTCTGACGTTTGCCCTGCCTTTTCTTCAGCGTCTTCATCGACAGCGTCGAGCTCTGGCTCTACGTCTGTTTCTGGCTGTAGTTCTGCCTCGGCTTCCGTTTCTAGCTCTACTTCATCTTCCGAGTCGGCTTCAGGCTCAGCTTCGAATTCTAGCTCTGATTCTGGCTCTGGCTCAGATTCAAGTTCCGCCTCTAATTCTGGCTCAAGCTCAGCGTCTTGTTCTGCATCTACTTCAGTGTCAAACTCTGGTTCACCTTCGGCTTCCGCCTCTAGCTCTACTTCATCTTCCAAGTCGGCTTCAGGTTCAGCTTCAGTTTCAGGTTCAACTTTTTCTTCTGGTTCTTGGTCTTGTTCTGTTTCAGAATCGATATCCTGTTCTAATTCAGATTCAAGCTCAGGCTCAGCTTCAAATTCAAGCTCTGACTCCGTCGCTGGTTCAGACTCAAGTTCTGTTTCTAGTTCAGGCTCAATATCAGCGTCTTGTTCTGCTTCTACCTCAGTGCCAAACTCCGGCTCTGAATCTAGTTTTGACTCCGTTTTACCCTCGGCTTCCGTCTCTAACTCTATTTCATCTTCCGAGTCGGCTTTAAGTTCAGCTTCACGTTCAGCTTTTTCTTCTGGTTCCTGGTCTTGTTCTGTTTCAGAATCGAAATCCTGTTCGAATTCAGATTCAAGCTCAGGCTCAGCTTCAAATTCAAGCTCTGACTCCGTCGCTGGTTCAGACTCAAGTTCTGTTTCTAGTTCAGGCTCAATATCAGCGTCTTGTTCTGCTTCTACCTCAGTGCCAAACTCCGGCTCTGAATCTAGTTCTGACTCCGTTTTATCCTGGGCTTCCGTCTCTAACTCTACTGCATCTTCCGAGGCGGCTTCAGGCTCAGCTTTTTCTTCTGCTTCTTGGTCTAGTTCTGTTTCAGAATCGAAATCCTGTTCGAATTCAGATTCAGAATCAGCTTCAAATTCTAGCTCTGATTCCGGCTCCGGCTCAGACTCAAGTTCCGCTTCTAGTTCAGGCTCAATCTCAGCATCTTGCTCTGCTTCTACTTCAGTGCCAAGCTCTGATTCTAGTTCTGACTGCGGTTCACCTTCGGCTTCCGTCTCAAGTTCTACTTCATCTTCAAAGTCAGCTTCTCGCTCAGCTTCTGCTTCTGACTCGCTCAAAGCTTCAGGTTCGAACTCTGCATCTGTTTCATCATCAGGTTCTATTTCAGACTCAAGCTCAGAAAGTAGCTCGTCTGTCAGCAAATCTACATCTTCACTGCTTTTAGATTCTTCAGCTTCTAGTTCAGCAAGTAACTCATCAGTTAGCGGGTCGCTAAAATCATCTTCGCTAGCACCTTCTTCATCGCTTTCAGGCGTTTCAAGGTCTACGTCTTCATCGTGAGCTTCAGGACTAACTTCAGGCTCGCTATCCAACTCTGCTTCAAGCTCTGCAAGTAGTTCATCAGTAAACGGATCGTCAAAATCACCTTCCTCATCGGATTGAGTAGGTAAATCGCTAGAAGCGCTTTCATCGAGCTCTTCATCAGCTAAGGGCAGTTGATCCGCTGAAGGCATTTGATCCGCTGAGGGCATTTGATCCGCTGAAGGCTCTTCAGCAAGCTCATCTTCCGCCTGTAGTTCAGCAATAAGCTCATCGGAAAGAGGGTCACTGAAGTCCGCGTTAGTTTCGATTTCGTCCGTGACTATTTCGTCTAAATCGTCGGTAATGGCATCAAGACTCTGAATAGACTGCGGCGACGGCGAAGATGTTGTTATTTCTTCCTCAAGGTCATCCTCGTCTTCGTCATCTTCTTCACCTAGGCCACCCATCATTTCGATTTGCTCAATTTCATTTAACAAATCGTCGGTGATTTTATCAATTTCTTTATTTTGCTGATTAATCTCGTCGTCGAGCTTGCTCAGCATATCCTCATTGATAAGGTCGTCATTGCTGTCTAGCTCATCAGTAAGACCTGCATCAACGCCGTGCTCTTCTAGCAAATCGTCAATACTGATTTCAGGCTTATCGTCCTCATCTTCTACGCTTGGCAAAGAAGAAACACTTTCTGTTTCTTCGTCAGCGTCAGATAAGTCATCAACTGAGCTGGCAAGCAACGCGTCGATATCGTCTTCATCAACATTGTCAGATTCAGCGGTTCCGTTGACCTCAGCCAGTATGTCGTCAGGGTCTATGTCGCCCGACTCATCTAGCTCATCACTCTCAAGTTCTGCCGCGTCTTGGCTTTGTACATCATCAAGCAAGTCATCAATGTCAAAATCATCGTCATCTGTCGAGGCCGCCTCGTCAGCAACTTCCGTCTTTGGATCGCTTTCATCGGCAGCATCTTCATCAAAGATGTCGTCATCCCCTGACAGGTCGAAGCCTTCAAGGTCGTCAGTGTCGTTTTCGTTTAATACTTTATCTGACAGGTCATCGTCATCAAACAGACTATCTAGTTCACTTTGATCAAGCTCATCATCGCCAGCTTCAAACAAGTCATCACTGCCATCGTCTGGCACCAACATGTCGTCTTCAAGGTCAGCGAAGGTTTCTAGTTCGTCATCTAGGCTTTCTTCTAAATCTGAGGTAAGTACGTCATCAAGTAGGTCGTCGTCATTGAACAAGTCATCATCTGACAACTCTGCTTTATCATCAAAGTCAGGGACCAGTGCACTTGAAAGATCGCCAATGTCAGAATCAGGTACCGGCACTTCATCGTTATCGGCTGTAATCGTAGGTCCAGCCGCAGGCGCTTCGTCAGGCTTACTATTACGTTTTAGCAGCCACATGATAAGACCACCAACTAACAATAGTGACAGAATTGCAGAGCCTATGATTAGACTGAGTGGGCTGGTAAGTGCGCTTAAAAACGAAGACTGCTTTTCTGCTTCGCGCTGCGCTTGCTCGGCCTTGATCATGTCGAGCAATTCTTGCTGAAGCGCCACTTGCATATCTAGCTGGCTCTTAACATCTCCTTCGACTTGCCCACGCAAGGTTTCTAGTTCGCCATTAACGGCCTCAACACGCTCGTACAAGCGTCTGTTTTCGTTAAGAATTGCTTCAACATTTTCCAATGAGGCTGCAAACTGCATACGCAGTTCGTCGAATTGTCGGGTTTGCTCCTGATCCAAGCGAGTGATTTTCTGCTCAATATCAGTTTGGGTTTGAGTTAAGTCTTGTTGATTGACTAAAGGCGATGCAGGCTTGATATTTCTTACGCTACTGCCGGGCTTATTAAGCAATTCAGCAAATGCTCTATCATCCTGCTCAGCGCGCATCTGGGCTTTTTGCTTATCAATTCTGGCAATATAGCGCTCTGATGGTAGCTTTAATACCGCACCATCAACTAATAAATTTAAATTGCCGTTTTCAAATGCGTTTGGATTGAGCTCGTAAATGGCGGTCATAACCTGATATACGCTCAGGTTATTGTTTTGGCGATAGCGCTCAGCAATGCGCCATAGGGTATCGTTGGCGTCGATAGGGCCGTATTCTAGGCCCGAATACTGATCAGTTGCGTCTTTGGGACCTTTTAAGAAGGTAGCGCGTTCTTGTGCATCAACAGTGATAATAGGGCCAGACAAACAAAGTGTTAGTAAAAGTAAGCCCGTCAAATGCAATTTCATAGCAGTCCTATATGCCCTCAAGCGTCTTTACCACCCGAGACGTATGGGCGGATTTTCTAGCCAATCAGTACGGAAGAAAATATTGGCTTTTATTTTTATTCTTAAGCCACCTTGAAACCATTAATAATCAAGCCAGCGTTTTACAGTCTTTTTGAACTTAGCAGTAAGATTTATTTGCGCTTTATAGAATTCTTACCCTTCGCCTAAGTGTCTGACTGAGTATTGTTTTTAACGTTGTTCTATTCCTAACTTTACAAACTATAAACCAGTTATTAAGGGTGATCTAGTTAGACAGTAGTATTGAAGCGCTCTAATGCTCAAATTTTCGCTAAAAACCGCCATTTCGTTGCTTCAAATACATTCACTCTATCGTGTTGAACACTGCCGCTTTGATGCATTAAATGCTTTTATCAATTGTAACAGGTAATGCCCCTTTCATTGCATATCGGCAAGCACAGAAAAATGTTTACCTTTTCCTGTGCTTATCCGATTAATCAGAGGCTGAACCTCTGTAGAATACTTACAAGTAGTCGCGAATGAGTGTTTCAGCAATTTGAATGCTGTTTGTCGCTGCACCTTTGCGAATGTTGTCTGACACCACCCACAAATTTAAACCACAAGGATGAGTAATATCATTCCTGATACGCCCTACATGCACAATGTCGTTGCCGCTAGCACTGCTTACTTGCGTTGGGAATTGCTCATTGCCGTCGTAAACTGTTACGCCTGGCGCATCGGCTAAAAGCTCTTTAACATGCTGCGCATCTATTGGCGAACGCGTTTCAAGGTGAATGGCCTCAGCATGTCCGTAGAAAACCGGCACGCGCACAGCCGTCGCGTTTACCAAAATACTTTGATCGCCCATGATTTTTTGGGTTTCCCACAGCATTTTCATTTCTTCTTTGGTGTAGTCGTTGTCTTGGAATACGTCGATTTGAGGTATGACATTAAAGGCAATTTGGCGACTAAACGACTCTGGCTTTACTTCACGTGCGTTTAGCAAACCTGCGGTTTGTTTAGCCAGTTCTTCCATGGCTTCTTTACCTGCACCAGAAACTGACTGGTATGTGCACACGTTAATACGGTCAATACCAACAGCGTCTTGAATAGGTTTAAGTGCAACCAACATTTGAATGGTTGAGCAATTTGGGTTCGCAATAATGTTTCTATTGCGAAACTCTGCCAGTGCATGGGCGTTAACTTCTGGCACCACAAGTGGGATATCTGGCTCGTAACGAAACTCTGAAGTATTGTCGATAACAATACAGCCTTCCTCTGCCGCTATCGGAGCAAATTTTGCAGAAATGCTGCCTCCAGCTGAGAAAAAGCCAAATTGCACTAATGACCAGTCGAAATCATCAGCATCTAATACTTCAATGTCTTCGCCTTTAAACGACACGGTACTACCTGCTGAACGTTTACTGGCAAGCGGATACAAACGGTTTACCGGAAAGTCTCGCTCTTCTAATAGTTCAATCATGGTTTGGCCCACTAGACCTGTGGCGCCAAGTACCGCTACGTCAAACGCTTGCGACATAATGCTTTATGCTCCTAATATTAAAATAACTAAACCAGACTTACGTGAAAGCCCAGTTTGGTGAATGTGTCTTGGATTTGCTTACTGGTGTTTTTTGGCAAGTGTAACGCATAGGCGCTGCACTCGCGACGCACTCTGTATTGCTTGCGCAATGTAGAGAACGTATTTGCTATGTGTGTCTCTGGCGTTTCATTATGGCCTGACGCAAACGCGTTTCGCGTTATCTCATCGTCAATAGCTACATCATACACATCGTGGAATACGGCAATGAGATCCTCAACCGACAACCGCACCGCCTCAGGCGAATTTAACGCAACTTTGATCGGATTGGTTTTCTCTAAAAAGTCGCTAAGCACTTTGTCTGGGGCTTTGCCCACTACGTCACAAATTTGCTCGTAAATCATTTGCGTACCGCGCACTTTGCCTTCTACAGAGTGCCCCGCGATATGTGGTGTAACGAACCAAACATAGTCAAATAATGCTGTATTTATGGCAGGCTCATTGTCGAATACGTCGAGTACCACCGTTGGCGGTTTTTCACCTCGAAGTACACTAAGTAGTGCCACTTCATCAATAACCTCACCCCGGCATGCATTTATAAGCAGCTGGTTTGACGTTAATCCTTCCAGAAACGCTTCGTCTATCATCTGATATGTAGGATATTCGCCGCCTTTAATAAAAGGCACGTGAAGCGAGATAACATCGCACTTTGCTATTTGCGCTAAGTCTACAAATGACTGACCGTTATGCTCCTTCTTACCAGATTTTGCTAGCGCTTGCTGTAGCGGTGGGTCATACAGACAGTGTTTAACGCCAATTGCCATTAAAATTCTTGATAATGCAGTTCCCACATTACCCGCACCTACTATTCCCACTGTCGCATTATATAAATCGAGCTTTTGGGCTTTTTGCGCGTGCAGCAAAACACTTAACACGTACTCGGCAACCGCAACAGCATTACAGCCTGCCGCACTGCTATGCATAATACCCACGCTATCTAAATGCGTTTTATCTAGATGATTGGTTCCCGCCGTTGCCGTAGTAACAAACTTGAGCTTGTTAGCCTTGGTTAGCAGTTCAGGGGTAACCTTGGTAGTAGAACGTAGCGCAAGAATATCTACATCGCGCAGCATTTCAGGCACAAGAGATTGCCATGCATAGGTTTCAACCTCACCTACGCTATTAAGGTAATCGGTGCCAAACGGAATGGTGTCTTCAAGAAGTATTTTCATGGTGCTAAGTGTACCTTAACTTAGGCTTTTAGTAACCCAGCGCCCTTGATTTATCTTGTCGGTGATTCGTTTAATTTACGTCATTTTGATGCACGTTTGGCCGCAACATTAAAGAGACGGCCGAAGTTCATACAATCCTTTAACACGGGAACGCTTGAAGCAAACCGCTTTAGCTCACGTTTTTTGTCCACCTCACCCTTTGCGAACGTGGTATTGGATAACGTTAACTTTAAATAGTTACTTGTCGTAACCAGGGAAACGGCGTTCAACGCGTCGTTTAATACCCGGCCATGCTAACGAACCACCAGCCTGCCGAGTGACTTGATCGGCTTGTGTACGAATGCCATCTAGAATTGCCGAATGAATTGGAATAAGCGGTTTGCCTGTGGCCTGCGCTTTTAACTGAATTTCACAGGCGCGCTGCATAATAAACATAAACAAGAATGCATCGGGAATATTGTCTGCACAGGTTAAAAGCCCGTGATTGCGCAAAATCATAAATTGGGTATCGCCAAGGTCGCGAACCAATCGCACTTTTTCTTCTGGGTTTAGCGCCACGCCTTCGTAGGCATGATAGGAAAGCGACGCCAGCGGGAAAAGCGACTGTTGCGAGTAAGGCTGCAGCCCTTCTTCTAAAATGGATACCGCCACACCTTCTGCTGTATGCAAATGCAACACACATTTGGCATCGTCTCTAGCCTCATGAACAGCGCTATGAATAGTAAATCCTGCTGGGTTAATGTCGTACTCACTTTCCATTACCTTGTTACCGTGTAAATCAACTTTAACCAAGTTTGATGCCGTAACTTCATCAAACATTAAACCGTAGGGATTAATCAAGAAATGATGGTCAGGCCCAGGAACACGAGCAGAAATATGGGTAAAAATAAGGTCGTCCCAACCATACATAGCAACTGCGCGATAACATGCGGCAAGATCAACACGGGTTTGCCATTCTTCACTGCTAACTTTCGACTTTACTGAATCTGTCATAGCTTTACTCTTTTAACGTACAAATTAATTTCATTTGAGGCGGGTGAGCCCTAGGTGGAAGGCTCGATACCTTGAGCGTTTCAATGAAACTTCCACTTACTTTTTCTTACCGCCTACATTACGCGCAGTAATTGCTATACACTGTCGGATATACGACATTGTAAGAAATTTGTTAAATGGAAAAGTTTAAACCTGTTCTCGCTAGCTCTACTTGGTTTGGCGCGATCCCACCCTATTTGCAGGAAGCCATGTTCGACAAGATGCGCCTAAAACACCTAAAAGCCGGGCAGCAACTGCATGCCAAAGGTGAAGACGGTGTCGGTTTCTATGGTGTATGCGAGGGCCGTTTAAGAGTTGTCACTGTGGGCGTGGATGGTCGCGAAATGCTATTTGCGCTACTGGGCCCCGGCACCTGGTTTGGTGAGATATCGATGTTTGACGACCTCCCTCGTACTCACGACAACTTCTGTGAGACAAATTGCACCGTGGCGATTATTCAAAAGAACGCGTTTAAAGCACTGCTTGAACAGTTCCCTGAACTTTACCCGCATTTCACCCGCCTTTTATGCACACGAGTGCGCAGCGCGTTTCAATTTATTGACTCAAGTGCGGGTCTTAGCCTTAAGCACCAGCTGGTAAAACGGCTTTTAATGCTTACCACCAGCTATGGTCAGCATTTGCCCAAACATAACGCGATTACACTTACGCTTTCGCAAGAGTCTTTAGCGCAAATGATAAATAGCAGTAGGCAGACGGTGAACCAGTTATTAGGTGAACTTCAACAAGAAGGTTTGGTAAAACGGCATTACGGGAAAATCACTATTCCCGAGCCAGATACCTTGTTTAGTCGTTATCAGTTTATTTAACTTGACGCTTCCGCCACATTACTGGGTCTTTCCTTCGTATTTCAATCGCATAGATGTATAGAGTATTTCATCTGTTGATGAAGTACCCTAATGACGAAAGTACCGTCATCGACTTTTTTAAAGAAGACCATGTCCTATGAACTGGCAATTGAAAGTAATTCTTTCTGATATACTCTGCTGAAGTACCAAAACTAGGTTTTTCCGCCAGAATAACTAGAGCTTCGTGTAGGGCAACAAGATAGGCTTCAGCTTGAGTTACGCCATGAATATTGGCTGAATAATCGTAAATCCCGGAGATATCTTCCTCTGCTTTATTAGAGAGGGTATATTTATTCATTCTGAGGCTCGAGTTTTCTTAGCTTGAATAATATCTAAAACATTCTTATCACTTTTCCCACTCAATTCACCTTCTATGAGAGCTAAGCTAATTGCCTCTCGCTCACTCTGATTGCGACGTACTAAATCGCGAATATAATCACTAGCATTAGCAAATTTGCCAGTTTTTACTTGTTCATCAATCCACGTACGCATTTCGTCAGGAAGCGACACATTTAAAGTTGCCATTGTCTATTTCCGAATGTTCACCACCCTAAATTTATGGCAAACATTGACAAAGATTGCCAATTAAGTAATGAAAGTTAGGTTTAACCGATAGCTCAGAGCACTTAGTTGAACGACAAATTTAGTGTCACTCGAAACAGTGCGCTTAGTAAAAATTTGACATTCTGATTCACGAACAAAATACACAATTACAATCGCTTAAGCGGCCGCTTCTGAAAACACAGGTTTTATTTAAAAATAATAGCAATAAAAAAGGCGTAAACACAAGCACCCACGGTGCTCAGGTTTACGCCCTTTTGTCTTCTTTGAAACTTCTTAACTGAAGTTAAAAAAGCTTACTGGTTCAAGCGGTTTTAATTAACCGTTATAACGCTGCATAACAAGCGTTGCGTTAGTGCCGCCGAAACCAAAACTGTTAGACATAATTGTGTTTAACGTTGCTTCACGTGCTTGAGTAACAATATCTAGCCCTTGTGCCGCGTCGTCTAGCGTGTCGATATTAATTGATGGCGCAATAAAGTTATTCTCCATCATCAACAAGCTATAGATAGCTTCGTTTACACCCGCTGCACCTAGTGCGTGACCTGTCAGTGACTTAGTTGCACTAATAGGTACGCCCGCTTGGCCAAACACTTCTTGAATCGCCGCAAGTTCCTTCACGTCACCTACAGGCGTAGATGTGCCGTGGGTATTCAAGTAATCGATAGGCGCATCAATATTTTGCATTGCCATTTTCATACAGCGAATTGCGCCTTCACCCGACGGTGCAACCATGTCGAAACCGTCTGATGTAGCGCCGTAACCTACTACTTCGCCGTAGATTTTTGCGCCGCGTGCAAGCGCGTGCTCAAGTTCTTCAACAACAACCATACCGCCGCCGCCTGAACTTACAAAGCCGTCGCGTGCTGCGTCATAAGTACGTGATGCAACGGCAGGATTGTCGTTATATTTAGAGCTTAGTGCGCCCATAGCATCGAATTGGCTTGATAGTGACCAGTGTAATTCTTCACCGCCACCAGCGAATACTACGTCTTGCTTACCAAGCTGAATAAGCTCTAGCGCATTACCAATACAGTGGGCACTAGTTGCACACGCAGAGGCAATTGAATAGTTCACGCCGCGAATTTTAAACGGTGTCGCTAAGCAAGCCGATACCGTAGATGCCATACAACGAGGAACCATGTATGGACCAACACGCTTAACGCCTTTTTCGCGAAGAATATCAGCAGAAAGCACTTGGTTTTCAGAAGACGCGCCACCTGAGCCAGCAATAATACCTGTACGCTCGTTTGAAATGTCGCTTTCTTCTAAACCAGAGTCTGCAATGGCTTGTTGCATCGCTACGTATGCGTAGCCTGCCGCATCGCCCATAAAGCGCATGGCTTTACGATCAATATGGTCTTTCAAATCGATGTCGATGTTGCCCCAAACTTGGCTGCGAAGGCCCATTTCGGCGAACTGTTCTGAAAATGTAATTCCAGACTTACCCGCTTTAAGTGAAGCAAGTACGTCTTCTTTATTTACGCCGATGCTTGATACGATACCAAGACCGGTGATAACTGCTCTTCTCATAGTTTACCCTTTGCGTTGTTGCGGCTTATGGTAACGATTTTGAATGGTAAAGTGGTCTGCTCTGCCAATTGCCATACTCAAATTTGCCAAGTTTCAGCGTTGCAGTACCTGTTTCAATTCTGGGCTTATGTGTATAAACAGGTAGTTTCCCACTTCCCTTCTTTTTCGTTTTTGCCGTCTTCGTCTAAGCTTTCTTATTCGGAATAATTCCAATGTAGCACGAATGCACAGGGTCATGACCAGCGTTAATTTATACCTTCACAAAACCTTCAAAATAGCTTTAGCGGTTTCTTTTATTGACCAAAGTGAGCTCTAAGTTTGTTCTTAAATATTTTACCCGTATCTTCTCTGGGCAGAGAATCGAGTATTTGCAACATTTTAGGCCACTTGAACCGCGCCAGTTTGCCATCTAAATACCCGTGTAGCGCATCAATCGACAGCGCGTTGTCGGGTGAGCATTGAACAGCCACCACCACTTTCTCGCCATACTCAGCATCAGGCACACCGAATACCGCGCAGTCTGCAACCTCAGGCATTTCGATGATGACGCTTTCTATTTCAGCAGGAAATATATTGGCGCCACCTGAGATGATCATGTCTTTTTTCTATCGCAAATATATAAGTAGCCATCTTCGTCCACATAACCCATATCACCTAATGTCGTGAATTCACCAACATGTAAGTCGCTTTGCGTGCCCGTAGTATTGGTATATTTGAATGGCGCGAACATGGAAAGGTGCGCATATATAACGCCAACACCACCTACCTCGCACTCCTCTTTATCGTCGCTCAATATTTTAATCGCGGCACCGGGAATGGGCTTACCCACAGAATTTGGCTTATCTAATGCTTCTTGAGATGAAATTAGGGTCATAAAGCCTAATTCACTAGCACCATAAGATTCATAGAAAATTGGACCAAACCAGTTAATCATTGCTTCTTTCACATCGCTTGGCAGTGCGGACCCGGTTGATAAGGCAAATCGCAAGCTTGAAGTGTCGTATTTGCTTCTTATCGACTCGGGCAGTTTAAGTAGCCTCACCATCATGGTAGGAACAATATAGGCGTGAGTCAGCTTAAACCGCTCTATGTCTTGTAAAAAGCGTTCGGGGTCGAATTGAGGCTCAATGTATACATCAATATTGCCCGCTGCTAAACAGCAGAGCGTAAGCGCGTGTGGTGCACTGTGATAAAGCGGTGCCGAGACGAAAAAGCGATCACCTATTGATAGCTGCATTAACGCTTCAGACAGCCCTTTAAATATTAAATAAGGGTCTGGCCGCGTTAGGTCTTCATCTCGCTTAATACCTTTGGGTTTTCCGGTGCTGCCAGATGTGTAGGGAAACATGCCCTTAAAGCGTTTTGGCGGTTCATCGTGGCGCGTTGCGTTTGGGGCAGCTAATAGCGTATCAAGACACTGGTACTGTTCCCCAGTTTTCGCCTCTGATGCTAACAGTGAATTATCTGTTAAATGATAGCGCTCTAAAATACTTTCCGGCGTTTTAATCGTGTATATCGCAGACAAGGTGGGAACTTGTAATAAGGTTTGGCGGTCATTCTCACCCTTTAATAAATCGCGATGAGCGAACAGCACTTTAGCGCTGCAGTCGTCTAAAATAGGCAGAAGTTCGGCAACAGGGCTGTGCCAATTAAGCAGAACATAGCGCGAACCCACATATCGGCATGCCTCAACTATTTCAAATATATCGACATGGTTTCGCATAAAAATAGCTACCACATCGTTATCGCACACACCTTGCTCAGCCAGTGCACGTGCTATGATACGTGCACGATCATCCATTTCGTCTCTAGTGCGTTTGCAAATGCTTTGACCACATTGGTGAAACACGCCCGCCATACCTTCTCCCTGAACTATGTTCAATAGACTTAGCGCTAAATTTAACAAATTATTTACAATAACAATTAAATAAACGTATTGTTTTTACTGATAGATTGTTATTTGCAAAAGCAATAAGAAAAGAAGAGTTTTAAGCAGGTTCAAACTTTTGCGGAAAAACAAAAAGGTGACAGGTAGAATACGCGGCCAAACGTTCGAAATTTAGATAAAACTGAAGATTGCTGTGTTATTAAAAAAGCCAAGAACCATTGCTCTACGCATTTTTCAAAGTACGGTACCCCGACTTTCTTTCGTGGTGGCTGCCTTTATCATTGCTTCTGCAGCGACTGTCTCAGTAACAGCTGCGCCTATCGTCCTCCCCGCGCTACCAGAGCCAGTTTCAAACAATGCCGTAGCTTCTGTAACCATAGACGACACACAATATGTATTTAGTTTTATGGGGCTGGGCAAAGGCAAGACCCATAAAGACGTGCACAACCGTGCTTGGCAACTTGTTATCAACAACAAAGATAAACCTTTGCAATGGCAAGCCCTTACCCCAGTTCCATCCAGCCTTGCGCTTAAAGGCCGTTTAGCCTCCATAGCAGTGGGCGTTAATGACAGCATTTATATTTTTGGCGGTTACACGGTTGATGAAAATCACAATGAAATTAGTACGCCAGAAGTTTATAAATACGCTCCTGTAACAGGGGAATATAAGCTATTAACGCCTATGCCCGTGCCTGTTGATGATGCAACTGCTTTAGTTTACCAAGACCGTTACGTGTACTTAATTTCTGGCTGGCACAACGATGGGAACGTAAACCTTGTGCAGGTTTACGATACGCAAACCGCCCAATGGCAACAGGCGAGCCCTTTTCTTGGCAGTCCGGTATTCGGACAAGCTGGCGGCATCGTTAACAGCACTATGGTAATTTGTGACGGCGTATCAGTAACACCTCACAGCGATAAACGCCGCAGCTTCGCGCCAGAAACAGCCTGCTTTAAAGGTGAAATTGACAAGGAAAATCCATTCAAAATTGATTGGCGTACGCTTGACCATCCAACGGGTTCTGCGCGCTATCGCATGGCGGCAGCGGGCGATAAGGACACCAGTAAAATCTATTTTGTTGGCGGCTCGACTAATCCGTACAACTACAATGGCATTGGCTATAACGGCGAGCCTTCAACTGCAGATGACGCCATCTGGATCTTTGATATTGCTGAAGGCACTTGGGTTATCTCGAAAACAGAAGCTGAAGCACCTACGATGGATCATCGCGGATTAATTAACGTTAACGGTTCTTGGTACACCGTTGGCGGTATGCTTGGCGCACAGCTCGTGACCAGTAAAGTAATTCCGCACTTTTCAACACTCGCAGAAATGTCTTGTTTATCTAAAAGCCAGGCTAGCTCTGGCGTTTCAAAACAAGGATCGGATGGGCAAGCTGTTGAAGTAGTGAAAACCGCCTCCAATTCAAAGTGCCAACACCAAAACAATATAAACGGAGAAAAATAAACAGTGAAATCTAAGCATGCACAGGTTCATTTTAATGAGAGCGGTACGCCTGTCGCCGACCATTTTGACGACGTTTATTTTTCTAACGACAGCGGAATTGATGAAACCCAACACGTTTTTGTTGCAGGCAACGACCTTGCTGAGCGCTGGCAACAGTGGCGCAACCCTACTTTTGTCATCGCTGAAACAGGTTTTGGAACTGGGCTGAACTTTTTGGTCGCCATGCGTGCCTTTAACGAATTTAGAGCAGCGAACCCTGATCATCCGTTAAAGCGCCTGTATTTTATTACCACGGAAAAGTTTCCACTGCCTCAACAGGATATGCAGCGTGCGCTAGAAGCTTTTCCTGCTCTTAAAGACGAAGCGCAAGCACTCGCTTCACTTTACCCCATGGGCCTTGAAGGTTGTCATCGCCTTCATTTTGATAACCATTCAACCACACTCGACTTGTGGATTGGTGATGTACACGAGCTTTTGCCTCAATGGCATTCTCCTGTAAATGGCCTCATCGATGCCTGGTTTTTAGATGGTTTTGCACCAAGCAAAAACCCTGATATGTGGACAGATGCTCTGTTTAGCCAAATGGCTCGCTTGTCGAAAACTGGCACAACCTTTGGAACCTTTACCGCCGCAGGCATCGTAAAGCGTGGGCTAGCTGGTGTGGGTTTTACCATTAAAAAACGCAACGGTTTTGGCCGTAAGCGCGACATGCTGACCGGCGTTTTTAACCAAGACAATGAGAATGTTCAGCATAAACTTCGCCTGCCTGTTGGCCCCTACTATAGGTACGCGAACGACAGTTTAGATAAAACAAGTAAAGTCGCGGTAGTAGGCTCCGGCCTTGCAGCAGCTACGGCATGCTTGGCTTTAGTAAAACGCGGCATTAGCACCACTTTGTATTTTGATGGTGACACCCTTGCAAGCGGCGCATCTGGCAACCCGCAAGGCGGCTTTTACCCGCAGCTCCATAGCGAAGCAAGTATTGCCAGCCGCATTCAGGCGCACAGTTTTTTGTATGCTAGACAAGCCTACGACCACACAATTGAACATGCAAAAGCCTGTGGCCTAGCCGACGTTGCCCATGATTTCTGTGGCGTTATTCAACTAAGCTTTAACGACAAGGTAGCAGAACGCCAAAATAAATTGGCTGCTGCCGACGTATGGCCTGAAGCTTTGATCAAGCCCGTGGACAGCAAAGAAGTGAGCGATATAGCTAACCTAGCTCTTCCCTACTCTGGCTTATACATTGGCTTAGGCGGTTGGATTTCTCCTCCACAGCTAGTTACTGCCATGATTAAAGAAGCACTTCAAAGTGGCAAACTCGAGTTGAAACCCAATCATACCTATGTATCTCATGAGGCAGTTGAGACAACAAAGCAGCAGGTGCAAATTCGTTTTAACTTAGATAGCGCTGAGAGTGAAGCAGTTATTAGTGCCGATCACCTTATTCTTGCCCTTGGTGCAGGTGCGGTAAACGCTAGCGATTTTAACAGCCTGTCCCTTCGTCCTGTTCGCGGGCAGGTTGAAGCTATTCCCACCCAAATGCCAATTGAACAGCTTAACACTGTGTTGTGTCACAAAGGCTATATGACACCTGTATTCGAAGGTCGGCATGCGTTAGGTTCAACCTACGTTAAAAACGACTTAAGTACCGATGTACGAGGCGATGAAACTGAAATGAACCTCGCCACCCACGAACAGGCGCTGGCAAACACCGACATCGTGCAAGCATTACAACATGACGGTAAAGCCAGAGCGGCTACGCGTTTAGGTTCGCCCGACCACCAGCCAGTAGTAGGTGCACTGCATGATTTTAATGCGCTAAAAAAACACTACGATATGCTTGGTGTGGGCAAGCCGTTAACCAGCGCGCCAGTGTTGCCAACCAGCGTAGTTTCCACGCTTACTTGCTTAGGGTCACGAGGGTTAACTACAGCGCCTTTAATGGCAGAGATCTTGGTGAGCAGTCTATGTAATGAGCCGCTACCTTTGAGCAACGATTTGCTTAATGCAGTGAACACAAGCCGCTTTATGACTCGCGAAGCAATTAGAAGTCAGGGTTAATAAACCAAGAGGCCTTTGTGAAAATTCTCCTGTGCAAGACACAAAAGATCGGATGTTTAAAGGTTTTAAAGCGAACATGAAAGGAGTTCGCTTTGAAAAAACAGAGCGCAATGGAAGTAAATGGCTAGTTTACGCTAGCCATTTTATTTAAATCCATCACGATAAACGCAGGAATGTATACGTTGGCGCTTGCCACCACTTGTTTATTTTCCAGCGACACGATACGGGCGTTTACGCGGACGCCTCTGTCATCTTCAATGATGGTGCCAGTTACAACATGGTCCATTTCAACCTGTTTAGCGAGTGCAGTACCATCTCGAGTAAGTACGAAATCGCCGACTGGCGTCACGGTAATGCCACCTGCAAGCTTAAAGTCGACAACCGCTAACCCAAAGTCTTGCAGCTCGGCTATTAGATACTCTGAGAGCTGATTGCCTAACACGGTGCTGTCGCTCAACGACTGATTAAGCCTCACAAAACTCGCCACACCCACCATATCTTGCTGCGTAAGACGGGTTGCATTGTCCATTAACTCCATCGCAAGTTGCGAGGCGTAATCATTTAAGCGCTTATGCGTTTGTGAAGGTGAATAGCCATGGTGTAGTGGGTCTTTATAGCCGGGTTCAACTTCCACGTGCTGTTGATATTGTCTATCGCGAGAATCTGGTGTGTACTCCAGCCCTGAACGGCTTGGTACAGGTACTGGCTCGGCGTGATGAGTAATTTCACCGTCTTCCCCTAACCAGAACGAGCCCATAGACTCCGTGCTAGTGCACCCTGTCATACAAACACTCAGCATTACGCCAACGGCTACCCAACTGCTTGGCAAAAGCTTCTTTGTAAACACCATACTGAAACTCCTAGCCGCGACTTAGCTTAACGCCATCGCGCATACCGTTTTGCTGGCTACCGTCACTTGGAATAAGTGCATCTACTACGTAGAACGGCACTAACATTTGCGCAGTTGCCACAACTGCGCGCGACTCCATGCCCAAAATACGAGCGTTAACTAACACGCCACCTTGGTGCTTTGTCATCGTTCCCGTTAACACGTATTCAATAGGAAGGCTGCTGCTCAATTCCAGATAGTCTCGGCTTAATACAAAATCGCCATCGTCAGTAATACGAATATATTCAGTGGCTTTGAAGTCGATAACCGGCACGCGGAATTTATGCAGTTCGTGAACAAAAGATTCCGCCATCTGACGACCAAGCAAATCTGTTTTCTGCAAGTCAGTATCTAGTAGTGCGAAATGGGTTACACCAATAGGTGTCTTGTTATTCACATATTCCATATTGGCAATTAAGTCTTGCGCCATGTTCTTCACATAGTCGCCAATATGCTTGGTTAGAGGTCGACCCTTATACGCGCCCTGTACGCTCGAATACAAAGGAGGTTGACCGATAGCGCCGTACGCGTCCATACCCTGAGACTGGGTATCACTGGTATTTTCAACTGGCTTTGAGGGAGCGCGGTCGGCGGCAGTAATATCAATCACGTTCATGGCCGGGCGCTGAGGCGCTTGTTCGGCTACCTCTTCTTCCCCCATCATCATAGAGCACCCGCTGACGCTTAGCAGTGAAGCACAAAGCGAAAGCGCCGCGTATTGATTTCGTCTTTTCATGGGGTTACCTCGTACCTTCAGTTCTGTATAACTTGCCGTTTCTGGTGGTTACTTGTTCTTCGCGCCAAAATAGTTCGGCAGGGAAAAAGCGTGTTGCTGCAGCGACAATGTTTTTATTTCTAGCGTTGATAATTCGAGCGTTAACCACCGCGCCAGACTCTTGATACACCATAGTGCCGGTTATATAAAAATCGACGCGCTCAATGTTGGAAAGCTGGTCGATATCGCGGGTTAATACTCTGTCGCTCTCGTTACTAACAATTATATCGTTCGAAAGCTTAAATTCTTGAGTAGAAAAGCCTCTTTTCGTGGCCTCAGTAATCATTCCTTGTTCAAGTTGATGGCCCAACAACATTAGCGGATGTTGATGGCCAGCACTGTATTTCATAGTATCAGCAGGTACAAAGCCAACTACCGCATAGCGAGACTGACGTGCTGGACCCACATCAGCAAAAAGTTCGTTCGCCAACATATAGGTATGGTATTCCACATTACCCAACGCCGATACGTCGCTGGCATCGGTTTGCGCAAATTGACTCTTAGGTTCGTCAGATGAAGAGCAACCAGAGAGTAAGCCCATGAGAAGCGCGGTATATGCCAAGGCTTTCACGACTAAGCGACCATTTTCTGTCAGCAAAGCGTGAGAGACAGGTTTTGTCATACTTTTCATTACACGTGTCCAGTGAAAAACGTCAAATTTCTATCGGAAAGAAGCAAAAACTCATCGAAAAACAGTGATCAGCTACTACGCAAACCGACATTTTTAGTGTCTTTAAACATGCTTTTGCAAAATTCACACCAAAGAGAGGCTACAAGCAGCATTGACCGTTACATTGAAGGTTACATTGATAAAATTGCTGATAACCAAGTGACGTAAAGCGCCTAGTTTAAGGAGATATACCTTTCTCAGTGTTAAAAGAACTTGATGTTTATCGTCAGGCCGTGCATGAAAAGCGGAGGCGACTTGCCGCCTTAGGACAGAAAGCTGCCGATAATTAAATAGGCAATGATCACAATGCCAAGTGATTAAAAAAGCTTGAGAACTCCCGGGACTCTCATGCCGCGTTAATGACCAATTAGCTAAATAAACCTGCACATGCCTAAACCTAAACTTTCACCGTCACGAGGTTCAAAACCGAATTTAAGATAAAAACTTTCCTTACCATGCGCAGCCAACAAGCCAATGGTTGCGCCAGGTGCGCAGCAAGACTCCAAATGTGCAATCAACGTGTTCATTATTTTCGATCCCAAGCCTTTATTCTGATGTCCTGGATGAATAATGACGTCTTGAATATAAAAATACATTGCGCCATCGCCAATCACCCGACCACAGCCTACAAGGTTGCTGTCGAGGTAAATTGTTGCCCAAAACAACGAGGCATCAATACTTTTTTGAACAACCGATAAACACGGGTTACTCCATCCAATCAATTTTCTCAGACTGGCAAAGTCTTCAGCTGACGGAGGACTTTCTTTAACGGTGTAATTCGTATGCATCATTCGTCATTCCGCCCCTCGTTTTCGCAAAAGCTACCTAATTCGGTAATGTGAAGTAGTTCGCCCGACGGGCCCCATAGATAGAAAACACTTCCCCAATGTTGTTGCTCAATTGATGAAATTTTCGTTTTATGTAACGAGCGTGAGCACAAATCAAAAGCATCCTGAATGTCTGCTACACATATTTGTAGCATAAAGTTATTCGCCAATTCAGGATTATAAAAGCGCTGAAGAAAGAAGAGACAATCACCATTCTCAAACAGTGTTAGGTCTTCATTTACGTATGAAGCATTAAATCCAATCTCAGAATAAAATGCTTTAGAAATATCGTAGTTTTTGCTTGGAATAAAAGTCTTAATATCTATGACGTCCATATCTTGAGATCCCTCGCATTTCGCTGCTTTAAATTTAAGTCGTGGCTAAATGGCAATAACAGCAAGCATGTCTTCGCCATCTTCATCTAACCCCACCTCTTCGAAACCAAAGCTTGAATAGAAGGCTTTGGCGACAGGATTCTTGGGGTTATAGCATATCTCTATCTGTTTGAGCTCAGAAGTTTGCTTTATAAGCGTGATAGCTTGAGATAAAGCAACTCTGCCAATTCCATTATTCTGATGGCTCTCATCAATCATAAAGCGCCAAATGGACACTTTGGTTGGCGTTTCCTGAACCCACATCAAGAACCCTACGGGCTGGTCGTTGCAATAAATGGCTTTGCAGGTATGGTTCTCGTTGTAGAAAGACTCAACCAACGACCACATATTGCACGCTACAAACGCTTGTTGATCATCAGCCACATCCAAGTCACAAACCTGCTCATAGTTAGATTTGTTTATTTCTTCCAGTGAAATTTTCATCCTGTCTTCTTATAAATGCACGCTGCTTTCTTGCCATTATAAGCTGAAGTTCACTCAAGTCATCATTAGTCGTTTATAGCCATATTGATAGTAAAGGCCTAATTAACAAAGCCGAAAGGTACAGCCCAACGCCAAATACGACGTGATTAATAATACTGTGTAACCGAGCGGTATTAGGGTTAGGCGTTTTCGATGCGGCAATACCAGCGCCCATACCTGGCTGCAATATAAAGAACGGTGCAACGACCGTAGCGATACCGAGCGCCACTGCTGGACCTAGCGTCGGTTCGAACAACCAAGACTCTCCGCATATGAAAATAAGCAGTGCTGCATAGGCAATTCCAATTAGGTAATGGGCTGTCCACCCAATAGTACTTTCCCCGTGAACAGCATGGGCACTTGAAATAGAAGTATGACGTAACTGCCCTTTTCTCATGTGCCCTATCCAGCGCCCCACCATGCCCCAATTGGTAGGGGAAATACCAAACAATTGCTTTCTCAACAAGGCCCATAAATCCATCACTAAAGTAGCTCCAATACCTATCAGCAAGATAAAAACAATACTTTCCATATTCACTCTCAATAACTAGTTTCAATTAACATGAGATGCTAGCCTACAACTTCAAGTTAACTTTAAGTCAAGCATTCCTTTGGGAAAAGTATGGAAATATCTCAGGTCGCCAAAAAGTCAGGAGTGTCGGCATCAACACTGCGCTTTTATGAAGAAAAAGGCCTTATCAAATCTATTGGTCGACAAGGTATACGTCGCGTATTTAGCTCAAACGTACTAGAGCGCCTTGAATTAATCGCACTAGGCCGCGCAGCAGGTTTTTCGCTGGAAGAAATTTCTGGGATATTAGGAACCAATGCAAAGCCTGATATAGATCGCGATCTACTACTTAAAAAAGCGAACGAATTAGATGAAACAATCAAAAAATTAGAAGCAATGCGTGATGGTCTGCACCATGCAGCTGCTTGCACAGCACCGAGTCATTTGGAATGTCCGAGGTTTCGTCGATTGATGAACCTTGCAGCCGCAGGGGTGATTGAAGGCGTTGCCGCGAATAAAGCAGTAAAATAAAAATCCGTATCAATGGAAACCACTCAGCGCTTTGCGGGTACTAAAATCACCATCGCAGAGCTACCTCAAAATGGCAAAAATATGGCTATCGTAAAACCGTCCATTTTTAAAAATGGCGCGTTGCAATATCGCTTCTTGCTTAAACCCTGCATCTAACAGCAGCTTTTGCGAAGCAAGATTGGATGAAAATACGCAGGCAAAAATGCGCTCTATACTTGTGTTTGAGAAAGTAAGGGCGATAATTTGGCGCAGCGCGTCACGCATAATCCCTTTTCGCCAATGTGATGAACAAAGCCAGTACCCGACCTCTCCGGCTCTTTCATATTCAAAGTTTCCAGGGTTAACACCAATACACCCTACTAACTCGCCGTCGTACTCTACAGCTTTTATAAAACCCTCTTTGCTCCCCTCTTGAATCCACCATGTGGCATCTTCTTTTGTATAAGGGCTGGGAATTTTTGTCGACAGAAATTGCGTGACCGACGGTTGATTCAAAATATCTACCAGTCTACCTACATCGCTCATTTTAAAATCTCTGAGTGTTATCACGCGCTTTACTTCCCACCCGCTAAATCAATAAACGACCCTGTAACATATGAAGACTGAGGTGATAGAAGCCAGGCTATCGCCTGTGCGACTTCATCTGCTGTACCGCCCCGCTGCATAGGAATTTGTGAGCTTAACCGTTCTACTCTGCCAGGTTCACCACCATCGGCATGAATGTCTGTTTTAATAAAACCAGGCCGGACGCTGTTTACACGAATGTTCTTCGCAGCAAGTTCTAATGAAAGCCCTTTGGTGAATGAATCCATTGCCCCTTTCGACGTCGCATAGTCAACGTATTCAAAAGGAGCACCAGTACGAGAGGCAATGGACGAAACATTAACGATTGCGCCTCCTGCAACGCTTTGTTTTACAAAAGCCTTTGAACACAAGAATGCGCTAAGCACATTGGTATTAAGTACTTTGGTGAAGCGCTCTGCACTGACGTTAATTAACTCAGTTTTGGTAAATAAAACACCCACATTGTTAACCAAATGCGTTACCTCCCCCCACTGTTCCCTTACATATTCGAACATGTCCAGCACTTGCGCTTCATCTGAAACATCGGCTTTATGAGCAAATGCAATGCCTCCGTTGTCAGTTATCGACGCGCACACCCTATCCGCAGCATTTTTATCTGATAGGTAATTAACGCAAACCTTATAATCGTTACTTCCCAACAATTTAGCAGTTGCGGCACCAATACCACGACTAGCACCTGTGACAATAACTACCTTGCCCACAATTTGATTCCCTTAACTGGCCATTGAACGTGGCGCTAATTTTATAAGACTAACTTACCAGCTAGTTCTGGCTTCAGAAAGTCTTATTCACCATTGACACATAAACAGAAAACTTCACAATGGTTCTACTTTATATTCACTCGCGATCATTAATGCTGTACCTTTCTGAATTTCAAATAAAGCTTTCTAATCAATACATTACTCCTGCATTTTCGCTAGCGCTCTGTACTGAAAGTGCGCCGTCCCACTTCCTTATTGCAGGTAGAAACAGTAGCGGAAAGTCACTCTTAATTTCCGCGCTTGCCGGTAATGGGAAGGTAGCAAGCGGTAGTCGTGAATGTACTTCGGTTGTTGCAGAGGTATCGGTTTTTAAACAGCAAGCGATAATTGAAGAAGAAAAACAAAAAGACAGTGCAGATATTTTAGACGTAATAGCTGAGCCAACACAGGTTCGCGAACTATTCGCACAGACTAATGAGGATTATCAAAACCACCCTTATTACGACGAACTCGCCTCTGCGCTTAGAATTGAGCATTTGCTAGATAATGGGTTTCTTTCACTTTCAACAGGTGAAACCCGCAAGATTATTATCATGTTGGCATGGTTAAGTAATGCCTCTATTATTTTGCTTGATGAACCCTTCGAAGGTTTAGATGCTGAAGCGATAAGCGCATTTAGTCGCTTTCTTGTCTCTCAGCAGCAAGCTTCTTTAGTACTTACCGCCAACAAACTCGCAGATATTCCAAAGAATATGCAAGCCCAGTTGATTGTCATGGATGACTTGGCTATTACGTGGAAATCTGAAGATAAACTTAACTATGACGGTTTGCGCTCAGAAC
Source organism: Alteromonas macleodii ATCC 27126 (assembly GCF_000172635.2). Lineage (NCBI taxonomy): Bacteria > Pseudomonadati > Pseudomonadota > Gammaproteobacteria > Alteromonadales > Alteromonadaceae > Alteromonas > Alteromonas macleodii. The sequence goes on from NC_018632.1 coordinate 2,752,040, forward strand.
TAAGCACCTGGTTTGCACTAGAGTCTGATGATATCGATGTTCCCTCAGCCCTTAACGCTAAAGACAAACACGGCGATGACCCCAATCGCAATAACCGAAACCTCAATGATCAAAACAGTGAGTTAGATTCACTTCCTCATACCTTAATTCAGCTTAAAGATGGATTCGTGCGCTTCGATGAGCGAACCGTATTTGAAAAGCTTAACTTTACGCTTAACAAAAATGAGCATTGGCAGATCACTGGTCCAAATGGGTCAGGCAAAACCTGTTTGCTTCAAATGTTTACCGGTGATAATTCCCATTGTTATACCAACGATTTAACAATGTTTGGCATAAAACGTGGCACAGGCGAAAGCATATGGGACATTAAAAAGCACATTGGAATTATGTCGAATGCGCTCCACATGCAGTACAAAGTGAATGCAAGTGTTGAGCACGTTATCATTTCAGGCTTTCACGACAGTATTGGTCTGTACACTCGCCCCACGCTAGCGGAACGCATGGTGGCAGAGCAGTGGCTTGAAGTACTGGGTTTGAAACAGAAAAAGAACTCGCCGTTTCAGTCGCTGTCTTTTGGTGACCAGCGATTAGTACTTATTGCACGTTCTATGGTTAAGCACCCCGCCGTGCTTATTTTGGATGAACCTTGCAATGGTTTAGATGACTTCAACCGACAGAAAGCGCTTAAGCTTATTGATATATTGGCTAGGGCTGGCACAAGTACACTGCTGTATGTGAATCACCATGCAGAAGAACGCATTCCTAGCATTCACAATACGTTAAATATGAAAGACTATAATGTTTAAGGGTATATGTTGAAAACCTTGGCTTTTCAAGTTTTCGCTAAAAAGGTGTGGCACTTGCCTGTAAGACAATTAGCCTTAAAGCTGGAAGCTTAAAAGCTAATATTTAAAAATATTAGCGAGGCTAGGTACCGAGAAAGAAAAAAGCGCTATCACAAGGGAAAACTCATGGAAAAAGTGATAGCGCCGAAGTAACCGAGGGTGAGGTACAATAAGAACTTAAAAACTACATGGGATCCAGGGTAAGCAACACGCGATGAGTACCAGGTATGACTTTGCAGGACCGATGCACGGCGGCAAATTCTTCATGGCCCTGCCACGACTTACCTTTAAGTAAACCCACATCAAACGCGTTCATTTGCCTAACGCTGCTCTCTCGATAGTGCTGGCCCAACCTATTCTTAGTAAGCCCTTGTGTATTCGCGTCGTTAAGACCAATCATTTGGCGTGTAACCACACTTTCTTTCGGCAGCCACTCTGTACCTTCGCCTAAATAAGTATTCACCAACCGAACAGGAATATTGTCCACATGAAAGCTTGGGCACATTGCTGATGAAAGGGGCACTAACCTTACGCCCACACTGTCACAGTCAAATAGCGTGGTGAGCATGTCAGACAGCAAATAAATATCGTCAATGGCAGCCTGCTTTCCGGCACTATTTCTTCCATCAGGTAAAAGCTTTGCGATTTCCTCTTTCAGTGATATTAAAGAGAAAACACCGCGAATCCCCATTCCTAATGATTTAAAAATGTCGTCATAATATTGCGAGATGAGTGGCGTTTCGGGCCTTGTCCATATGGCAACGCTAATACCTTTATCAAAGATATCGCCCAACACCATAGCATCGGCGCTTGAACGCCAAGATTCGCTGTGTTCAAAGGAAGTAATGTGGTCTTGTAGCGCCTGCATATTAGTGCTCCCACGCAGGAAATGGGTCAGGCATTTCAGCCCAAACATGATGACCTTGAATAAGCTGTTCGTCTGTTAACAAGCAACTATCTAACCGCTCGATAATGTCGTTTTTATTAAGCCCTTGCCCAATGAACACCAGCTCTTGACGCATGTCACCGAAGGGCTCCATCCATTGTTCTTCAATCGCTTTAAGGTATTCAGGGTCTTCTGGCCACTGCTCTTTGGGTACGGCTTTCCAAAATAGTCCAGCGGCCCCGTATCTCGCCATACCGCCAGCTTGGCTCCAGCTGCCCGCTAATTGAGGGCGTGTTGCCAGCCAGAAGAAGCCTTTTGAACGAATTAATTTACCTGCAATGTCTTTACTATGAATAAAATCATAAAACTTTTGCGGATCAAACGGACGTCGCGCTTCGTACGAAAAGCTGCTTATACCAAACTCTTCAGTCTCTGGTACGTGCTCGCCACGCATTTCTTTCAGCCAACCGGGCGACTGCTGAGCACGCTCGAAGCTAAATCGCCCTGTGTTCAGCACTTTGTCGAGGGGCACTTTTCCATGCTCGATCGGAACTTGAATAGCCTCGGTGTTGAGGGTTTGCAGAATACTTTTAAGGCGCGCCAACTCTTGTTCAGAGACTAAGTCGGTTTTGCTTATTAGCAATATATCAGCAAATTCCACTTGTTCGACCAACAAGTCTGCCACACTTCGCTCGTCTTCCTCCCCCAAGCTCTCACCCACTTCGTTGAGAAACTTAGCTTCGTCATAGTCTTTAAGAAAATTCAATGCATCGACAACGGTAACCATCGAATCGAGGCGTGATATTTCCGACAAGCTTTTACCGTCTTCATCGGCAAACGTGAAGGTCTCAGCTACAGGTAAAGGCTCCGAAATACCTGTAGACTCTATTACCAGATAATCGTATTTACCTTCATGCGCTAAACGCTCTATCTCTTCAAGCAAATCTTCTCGCAACGTGCAGCAAATACAGCCATTGCTCATTTCAACTAGCTTTTCTTCGGCTCGATTAAAGCTAATTTCATTTTTCACCGTAGCAGCATCGATATTGATTTCACTCATATCGTTAACAATAACGGCTACTCTTAATCCATCACGATTATTCAGAATATGATTTAGAACCGTGGTCTTACCGGCGCCTAGGAAGCCCGAAAGTACGGTAACGGGAAGCTGAGTTTGAATTGACATAACGACTCGCTAAGTTTCATTTTAAATCTCGAATTTAATAAATGTTATAACATAACAATTAAAATGAAAATAACGATATGATTAATTTATTGCAAAACGCTTGCGGTATTCCACCGGACTAAGCCCATACTCTTTACGGAATATCTTCCTAAACGCATTGACGTTTTGATAGCCCACGTTGAATGCAATATCAGCAATGCTGCGCGTTGATACTTCAATTTGCTGACAAGCATGATGAAGTCTCAGCTTCTGCAGATAATCGATGACTGACATACCTAACGCTTGCGCAAATCTTCGCTGTAAGGTTCGCTGACTAACGAAAGTGTGGCTAGCTAAATCGCTAAGAGAAATTGGCTGACTGTAATGGTTTGCCAAGTAATTTTGCGCTTTAACAACGAGAGCATCGCCATGATCTTTTTTAGGTGAAAACTGGTGATAAAAGCCTTGCTCCCTGTAACCTGTATCCACCACCATCTCTTTAGAAAGATTCAAGGCAATGGTGGGTGAACTTAAGGTCGATATGATTTCAAACACAAGATCAATCCACGCCATTCTCCCGCCAGCTGTTATTACACCCTCCCCGTTTACCACGATAGCCTTAGCATCTAGCTTTGCTGTGGGAAAGGTTGCCATGAAGTGATCGGCAATTCGCCAGTGTGTAGTACACACTTTGTTATCTAAAAATCCCCCTTTGCCAAGAATAAATGCACCTACGCAAGCAGATGCGAGCAATGCACCTTGGGACTGCATGACTTCCATATAGTTGATGAGTGATGTGAAGTCATGCTCAAAAAATGTTTCACTCATGCTTGGCGGCAAGATGACCACATCAACCAGTGCATTTGAATTCAACTGTTCCGCTTTGTAAATACTCGCGCTAAATGCCACATCAGCGTTGATTTGCTCACACATCGTATTTGCTAACTCTAACATCTCAACGATGCCGTAAAGCGCAGATTGGCTTGCGGTTGGATAGTTTATTACTGCTATTTTTATTTCTTTCATCGTTTCATTGTCGTTCTGTGAACGCTGTCGCATTTGGCGCGCTTTTTGTCATTATCGTCACTCTCTATTACACGTGAAAATCTGCAAAATAGTCAATATCGAGTAAGCACAACTTAAACCGTGCTAGAGACTATTTCTTGGAAAAAGAGGGTAAGACCGTGGTTAAACAAGCACTTATTGTTATAGATATTCAAAACGATTACTTTCCTGAAGGGAAGTATCCTTTACACAAACCAGAGCTTGCGATGCAAGAAACACTTAAAGCGATGGCTATTGCAAAGGAAAAGAGCATTCCGATTATTCACATACAGCACCTTGTGCCTGTTGAGGCCGGAGAAGGGTTGTTTTTCTATGAAGGATCTCACGGCGCTGAAATTCATAAAGAGGTGATAGCCGCAGCCCCGAATGCGCCCATCATCACAAAGCAACACGCCGATTGTTTTGAGAACACCAATTTAGAAGAAACCTTACAGTCATTGGGCGTGGATGAAATTCTTCTGGCAGGTATGATGACGCACAACTGCGTAACTCACACAGCATTATCACCAGCTGCTGCCAAGTATTCCCCCAAAGTCATTGAACCTTGCACCTGTACGCGTGACGCCATTGGTCATCTATTGGCGCTGGATTCTATGCAAGTGCGCGGCATTGATATTGTATCAATAGAAACTGCATTTGCTTAGCTCCGACTTGTTTCGCTCAACACGTTGTTCGACTACTTGATGAGCGCTAACACTTCTCGGAATTTTGGGTGTTGGCATGATTTTAAAAGGCCAAAAAATGTCATCTCAAAACTGCTGATCCGTGCGCCCTGCTCACGCATATTTTGGATGGCGAGCACAGCATTTGAAGACTCTCTTGAAGAAATGCAGTCCTGTATTACTTCCACAGTGTGGTTATTTTCCAATAAACCCGTTACCGTTTGATAAACGCATACGTGCGCTTCAATTCCTACAACCAGCCATCGACTTAGTTCCATTTCACCAATGTACGCCAGTATTTCGGACGAACACTGGTCAGTACCCGCTACAGCGTTAAAAGTAAATTTCCTAAAGTGAGGATCGCTTGCGACATGAGTTTCGATTTCAGGGACCGTTCTCCCCAAGCCATCAGGATTTTGCTCAAGTACAACTACGGGAATATTGAGCAATTTACAACACTGTATTAACTTCACCGTTTTGCAGATCATTGTCTGGCTATCATTGACTTTTCGAGCCAGCGCGCCCTGAACATCTACGATCAACAACCCTACCTTTTCTTCGTCTAAATGCATCACTCACACCGCTTGTATTTAAGTTGTGGCTTCATATTCGGCTCTATTCGCCTTGTTTGACGGCGTTAAATTGCTCTCTAAATCCTCACATAAACCGCAATACCAAGGAAATAATGACACCGGTTACGATAAGCTGAACTAAGCAAAAGCCCATAATGTCTTTGGCTTTCAGGCCAGCTATGGCAAGTACGGGTAGCGCCCAAAATGGCTGAATCAAATTAGTCCACGCATCACCCCACGCTACCGCCATGGCAACTCTATTTATTTCGGCTCCAAGTTCAGCGGCAGCCGGCAAGATTACTGGGGCTTGCACTGCCCACTGACCTCCCCCCGAAGGCACAAAAATATTAACAATGCCTGCGCTAATAAAACTCCATACTGGCAGCGACTCTGCAGATGCAAAGCTAATCAGCCATTCTGACATGGTTTGGGCCAATCCTGATTGAACCATTACCGCCATGATCCCTGCATAAAATGGGAACTGTATAACAATACCACTACCGCCCTGAACGGCTTGCTGCAGGCTGTGCAGTACATTGCGTGGTGTACCGTGAAGGACAATAGCGAGAAAGAGAAATAGCGTATTAACGATATTGAGATTAAGCCCGCCCCCTGAAACAAAGTAGTTAGTGAGATAAGCAAGCCCTGCAAAGCCTACGAGTAACCCAAGCACCTTGCTGTTTTCAAGTTTGTCGGCGGGCCGCTCGTTTGTTGCCGAAGGCAAAGTGTCGTCTTTTAGCTTGGCGCTATCGACAATAATGCTTTCAGATTCAGGCGGTAACATTAAACGATTAACAAGAGGAATAATCACGAACATGATTGCTAATAACAGCAAGTTAAACCCACTGAAAATAGTCTCTCCAGTGCCAACTACGCCAATTTGTGCTTCTGAAAAATGACCCGGCGTTGCAATAGTTAAGGGCACAGAGCCCGCTAAACCGCCATGCCATACAATAAAGCCTGAGTACGCGCTTGCCACCAATAACCGATAATCTACCGACACTTTTCTTGCTAAGGCTTTAGCGAACAACGCGCCTACAACAAGACCAAAGCCCCAGTTTATCCAGCTTGCGATAAGCGACACCAACGTGACCAGCACAATGGCGCTCCCAGGGCTTTTTGCTAAGCTCGCAAGCCTTTCAAGTAAAGCTTTTACTAATGGCGTGCATGCCAGCATAAACCCAGTGACTAGTACCAAAAGCATTTGCATTGAAAATGTGAGCAGCCCCCAAAATCCGTCACCCCACTGTTGAATAGTTGTAAGTGGAGACTGATTTTGAATGACCACTGCAAACGCAAACGTAATTAGGGTGAGTAATAAAACGAAAATGTAGGGGTCAGGAAGATATCGTTCGACGAGTTTGACGAAGGGTTTTGATGCTCGGTTTAGCATTAACGCTCTCACAACATGTTAAAAACTTGTTGCATATTAACGCGTTTATTTCCCCGTTGGCGAGGGTCTAATTAACTTTGTTGAGCCAGTGCTGTAATGTTGAAGTTACTTTATTGTGCTCTATGGGTTTGGTGAGAAAATCATCCATACCGGCTTTCATACACATATCTTTGTCGCCCTGCATAGCATTCGCCGTCATCGCTATGATGGGAACACGTTTGTAAACTTCGCCGGCTGCACCATAGCGAATAAGCTTGGTTGCTTCGAACCCGTCCATTTCCGGCATTTGGCAATCCATGACAATTGCGCTGTAATGCGCCTTTAGCTTGCTGCTTTTTAACAGTTCTAACGCTTCTACACCGTTGTTGGCAACGTCAACCACATACCCTTCGCTTTCTAGAACATTGGTGGCCACTATTTGATTAATGGCATTGTCTTCTACTAACAAGATTCGATAAGCATTATCATCAGAGGTGTATTTTGCGTTTTCTTCAGGTGATTGCACGTGCTGAGTGTTGCCTTCGATAATACGAACCGGATCATCCTCGCGTTTTTTAAAGCGTGGTTTAGCTTCATAATCAGATGTATTAACTGATTCCTCTACAATTCGAATTAAATCTGAAGAGGTCAGTGGCTTAGGAAGACTCTCATCAACGTCTACTCCGCCATAGACAACAGAACTCTCCATGTCGCTTAGCTGCGTCATTAATACCAAACGCGTATGTTTTGTTCTGTGGTTATCTAAAAGTATCTGGCCGAAGTGTTGTGAAAACTCCTCCTCTTCTGCTTTCTCCAGAAATACAACATCAATGGGTATTGCCGGTATCTCTTGCTCGCTGTCTTTCAAATATAAGCTAATCGCTTCCTCAATCGAAGATGCGGTCAGCGTAAGCACTCCCCAAAGTTTCAGCTGGCTTTGCATGGCACGCCTTGTTGAAGCATTGTCGTCAATAATCAGGCAACACATGTCTTGTTTAGCAAGCTGAGGGCGCACAGCGTTGCGTTGCTCGGCGTAGCGAATTTCGCATGTCACATCAAAACGGCTGCCTTTGCCAAGCTCGGTGGTAACACTTATGTCTCCTCCTAACAATTGGCATAGCTTTTTGGTAATGCTCAACCCAAGCCCTGTTCCGCCATAGCGTCTAGTTGTAGAAGCGTCGACCTGTGTAAACGCATCGAACAAGTGAGGTAGTTTTGACGCGGGAATACCAATGCCCGTATCTGCCACCGCAATATGCATAAGCGCAGTATTCTGATTGTTAGTAGGAAGCAATTCTGCCGTGACAGAGAGCTCTCCCTGCTCGGTAAATTTAACGGCGTTGCTTAAAAGGTTTGTGAGGATTTGTTGAATTCGGCTGGGGTCTGAGTTTATTTTCGACTCACTGACCTTTGACAAATCTACAACAACATCCAGCCCTTTTTCTTGCGCTAAATGCGCAACCGATTGAGCAATGCTTTCAATTAATTCCCTTACATCAAATTCAACGGACTCAATCTCGAGCTTATCCGCTTCTATTTTAGAGAAATCCAAAATATCATTAATCAGGGCCAGTAGAGAATTAGCGCTTGAGCTTGCGATGTTGACGCGCTGTGATTGCTCAGTAGTTAGGTTGCTTTTCTTAAGCAGACCCAGCATCCCTATCACGCCGTTCATTGGCGTTCTAATTTCATGGCTCATATTTGCAAGGAATTCAGACTTCAACTTGGTTGCTTCTTCGGCTTGTTCCAGCGCCTTTTTCAAATCGTTGGCCTGTGCTTTCAACGAAGCTGTTTTTTCTGAAACTTGTTGCTCTAGCGCCTGAACAAAGCGCTTCTGCTTGGTAATTTCTGTTTGCTGTAAGTGGGTTCTTAAATAAATGATCATCAGAACAATGCCGAGTAAAAACGCAATGTAAATGCTGTATGCCCACCATGTTTTCCAAGGAGCTGCTGCTACATGCAAATTAACCGACATGACTTCATTGCCCCATTCACCATTGGGCTTCATTGCTTTGACCAGCAATGTATAGGTGCCGCCATTTAGGTTAGTAAATGAAACGTTGTTGTGATTTCCGATATCAATCCACTGTTCATCGTACCCTTCTAATTTGTAGGAAAAATGCGAACGCTTGGGATCAGAGAAGTCTAGAAGAGCAAAGTCTAATGAGAAGAAATAGTCTTCGTAGGAAAGATTAATATCCGTAACGTAGGATAGTGGCTTATCAAGGCTTACTGCTTCGCCCATTTTGTTGAAGCCAGTTAGCACAATTTTAGAATCGACCAACTCAGACTGTCCTGGCACATACTCAAAGTATTCAATACCTCGCTGGCTACTGGTAAAGAACGTGTTGTTAGTGGCTCTAAGTAAACTGTTTGAATAGAAATTCTGACTTACAGCCCCGGCAGTGCTAGTGTAATTAATGGCACTTTCAGTAGCCGGATTAAAAAGAAAGATCCCTTTATTCGTGGTAAGCCAGAGCTGGCCCTCGTCGCCGTCTGCAATCGCTCTTACTAAGGTAGCGGGCAACCCTTTCTGCTCCCCAAACCACTCGAAGGATTTCGATTCGGGCTTATAAAGGTTCAACCCCCGTTGGGTTGCAATCCAAATTTGGCCGTTTTTGGTCTCATGAATATCTTCGACGATGCTGCCCAACAGACCTGCATTGTGATCTTTATTATATTCAATCTGAGTGAAAGTATTGTCCTGAATGGACCATAAATTTACGCCACTTCCAGTGCCAATCCACATATTTCCTTGAGAGTCATTTACAATGGCGTGAATCTCTGGGTGAGCTAAACCGTCAGTCGTTGAAAGATGCCTAAAGACGCCAGATTGCACGTTGTATATATAAACACCATGCTTGTAGGTACCTATCCATACATTGTCTTCGTTATCTAACGCTAACGCTCTGAACTCTCTGAATTGGCGATACTTGCTGTCTTCTCTGGGATATTCTAAGCGACTTACATTTCCATTCTTTCTGTTAACACGTGCAATAAAGTTGTCTTGTGCCACCCAAATATTGCCGTGTTTATCGGGGACAATAATAGGTCGTTCTATAACTCCCCTATTTGAATATTCACTGTCTTCTTTAAATACCGAGTCAAATTCCTTTTGGAGTATTTGCTCTTTCACTTTCCATGTATAAATTTCAGCATTTGCTGTAGCAATCAATACATCGCCACTATTTTTGAAGGTATCTAGCTCAATGCCACTGGGTGAAACCAATGAGTCACTATTGATCTGCTTGATTTTACGGCGAGGAGATAGTTTAAATATGCCGTGAACTTCACTGGTTACCCATTTTGTTTTAGTGTGGTCTTCATATATTATGCGAAGTCCGTTGTCATAGCCGAAGTCCATCTTCTCTACGTAATTTCCCTCACCTGTATGTCTATAAAGACCCGTGGTGGTCACAAACCAAATGCACCCTTCGTGATCTTCAATCATTGAGTTCACTTGGCCTAATGCTTTGCCGTCTCGCGTAGTTTGTGCAAGGAATACGCCTGAACTTGGAAAGAAAAGAAAAGGGCCTTCCTGAGTCGCCACATAGAATTGGCTTGACGAAGTTCGCAGCAAGCTACGTATTTCATTGGCTCCTGTCGCAGTACGATTATCAGGGTCGGGAAAGAAGTGTTTGGTGGCGAGAGTTCTTTTGTCTAATAAGTTCAAGCCAAAACTGGTGGCTACCCACAGGCTGTTGTCATTATTATCCATAATGTCCCAAATGCGATTATGAGACAGACTATGGTCTTCATTGCTTTTCTTCTGAACCCTTTCGAATTCCCCATTTCCTAGAAAACGATTTAAACCTTGGTCATACGAACCTAGCCAAATTTGGCCCGTTTTATCGTGGAAGAGTGATTGGATTCGATTTGAAGATATGGAGCGAGGGTTGTCTGGATCATTCAAGTAACGAGAATAGCGACCTGTTGTTGGGTCGTACTTGTTAACTCCACCTCCCCACGTTCCAATCCATATATTGCCTTCTGCATCCAACATCAAATTGCCAGCGTCGTTGTGTGATAGCCCTTGGCTAGGATCGCTGTCAGACTCAAACAACGTAACTCTACGACCGTCGTAACGCATTACACCGTTTTCGGCAGTACCAAACCACAAAAAGCCTTGGCGATCTTGGATAATGGAATAAATCTCTGATGAGACGAAGCCATCTTCGGCAGTTAAAAGCTCAACCGAATACTCATTCATCAGCTTGTCTGCATTAGATGGATAAACACAGGGAACATAAAACAGGCAGAGAAGAGCTATTGCAAACAAGCGCACTGGTGCAAGTACAGGATTTGTTATGCTCGCAAAGAAGGCATTCTTCAAAGTGGAATCAAGACATTAAATTAAACTTTCTTAACCATAAAGCATCTATTGAACGCAATCTATTCTACAAAAGACGCATTTGTCACATAAAAAAGGGCCGAAAATGATATCGGCCCTTTATCTCTTGGTTAATTATTTACCAATTACAGTGAATTCATGCTTTGCACGCTAACAGGCCCGAGCTGAGCCGCTTCAACTTCTGCTTTAATCTTCTCGGCATCTCCGATGATTATCCAGGTTAATTTCTCTGGGTGCAGCACTTCTTTCGCCGCGTTACTCAAATCGTCTAAAGACAAGCTGTTGTATTTCTCGACCAAAGACTCTGGGTAGTTATATTGTCTGTTAAATCTTTCACTCGACAGTAAGCTATACAATACCGCGTTAGCCGTCTCAAATTGACCTGGCAAAGAGCGAACTTCGTCTAACCGCGCCCTTTCAAGTTCATTCGCCATTGGCGGCTTTTCACCTAAGTAAGCGTTAAGCTCTTTCTTAAGCTCAAGCAGTGATGGACCTGTTTTATCGGTTTGCACCGGCGCATAAACCATAAACGGGCGCTGTCCCCTAGCATCTTGCAGGAAGGTGTACGCGCCATAAGACCAGCTTTTATCTTCACGCAAGTTCATATTAACGCGAGCAGTAAAAGCACCACCTAAGGTTAAATTCATGGCATTAATTGCAATATTGTTGTCAGCCCCTGTTGGTGGCGCTAAATGTGCAGCCAGAATAAGTGACTGTTGTGCACCAGGGCGGTCGATAATAATCGCTTGGCCTTGCTCAGGCATTGACGCTTCAGCAATTTGCTTCGCACCTTTGCTACCTTCTACCTTCCATTTGCCAAACTCTTTCTCAAGCATGGGTTTAATGGCACCTAACGTGGTGTCGCCAACAACAAAAATTGTCGCATTGTCTGGGCGTAGCCACGTATTTTTAAAGTTAACAAGGTCATCTCGCGTAATCGCTTGTACGTCTTGTTCAGTTCCGGTCCCTGTAAACGGAATACCGTACGCATGGCCTTCACCATAAATAAGAGGCGGAAGTAACGTAAGCGCAATACTTACAGGGCGTGTTTTTTGCTGTGCAATATTACTTAATATAAGCGCTCGTTGACGTTCAATCTCTTCCTCTTTGAACGTTGGTGATTTCAAGATATCCCCCATCAGCGCCAAAGAAGGCTCCATGTTCTCTGTTAACATTGACATGGTAACTGTGGTGGTATCTAGGTTTGAGCCGGCGTTTAAATCAGTACCCAACTGCTCAAGCTCTGCCGCAAGCTCCAGCGCATCATATTTTCCCGCGCCTTCGTCGAGCATCTGTGTGGTGAAGCTCGCAAGTCCTAACTTGCCACCCGCATCAGCAGCGTAACCTGCGTCGAATTGCACCGCAACATTCACCAATGGAACCGTAGAGCGTTTTGCAAATACTACCTTTACACCGTTAGAAAGCGTAGTTTCTGTCACCTCAGGAAAGCTCAGTTGAGTCTCTGCATCGATTGAAGGCAAGCCAGAGCTGCGGTCAACGCCTTCGGTAGATGCTGTGTGCTCAATAAACGGAACAACCGTGATTTGATGCCACCCTTCTTTTAGCCATTTATTCGCAGCCGCTTTAACCCCTTTAGGAGTAGCCTGTCCTAGCTCACTCAATTCAGTTTTGAAGTAGTTAGGGTCGCCAGCAATGAACTCACCACTAGCAAGCGTATCGGCTTTACCGCCAAAGCCCCCAACCTCTTCAAGCCCGCGAATAATTGAAGCACGTCGCTTAGTCGACACCAATTTAACTTCGTCTTTGCTTGGACCTTTACGCAAAAACTCGCTAATGACTTTATCTATTTCTTTTTCCACTGTCGCAACGTCAACGCCATCTTTTACGTCAACCGTCACACCAAAAATAGACGCCATTTGTAGCTCGTAGTTAAACACCGAGGCATTGGTAGCAATTTGTTGGTTGTACACCAGTTCTTTGTAAAGGCGTGAGTTTTTACCATCGCCCATGACACTCGCGGCAATGAACAAGTCTGTTGCGGTTGAAGAGGTATTTTCAGGTGAAACCCAAAGACGGTATATGCGCGATTGAGGCACCTTGTCTTGAATCACTTCTCGGGTATTTGCATTGCGCTTGGGTACCCATGCTTCCCATTTAGACAGTGCTGGGCCCGGCTCAATATCAGCGAAGTACTTGTTAACCAGAGGTTTGGCTTCTTCTGCGTTAATATCGCCGCTTAGCACCAGTATTGCGTTATTCGGTCCGTAATATTGGTTAAACCAGCCCTTAACGTCATCTAACGAGGCGGAGTTAAGATCTTCCATCGAGCCAATCACCGTATGATGGTAAGGATGCCCTATGGGAAATAAGCCTTCAAAAATATGAGTGAATACGCTTCCGTAAGGCTGGTCTTCGCCCTGACGTTTTTCATTTTGTACAACGCCACGCTGTTCGTCTAATTTCTCTTGTGTCACCGCACCTAACAAGTGCCCCATGCGATCAGATTCCATCCAGAGAATACGATCTAGTGCAGGTGTCGGAACGGTTTGGAAATAGTTAGTACGGTCAAAGTTTGTGGTACCGTTTAATCCTGTTGCCCCAGCTTCTTGTAACGGCCCAAACCATTCATCGTCATAGTTCTCTGTGCCGTTAAACATTAAGTGTTCAAATAGGTGCGCAAACCCTGATTTGCCGTTTGGTTCGTCTTTTGAACCCACTTTATACCAAACCGCAACGGCAACCACTGGGGCCTTGCGGTCTTCATGAACAATTACCGTTAACCCATTATCGGTAGTGAACTTTTCGTAGTCGATATTGATATCGTTTTTAGCAAACGCTGAGCCAACCAGCGTACTACTTACTGCCAGCACACCTACACTTACTTTTAAGCGCTTGGTGAGATGCTTAAGTACAGTCATTTCGTCATCCTTAATCTTATTATCTGTGCTGAACACCAAAATGTGCCAGGCACCACAAAACGGCTTTACGCCGATACTAAACATAAATCAATTTGGTAGTTTATAAAGAGTTACGATGCAGAAAACTGTAACGGATTGTAAAAGAGAGGATAAACGACGAACGAAGAAAAATTGATAGGGGAAAAGTAAGGAAGAAAGTCGCAATTATATTGCGACTAGCCGTGCCCAAAGCGCTTTAACTTGTTTAGCGTCTTCACTTTCTAATTCGTTGTTGGCGAATGCGCTATTAAGGCTTTCGAGCATTTTATCATTAAGCATCGCAACCGTAGCATCTTCTTGCATTTCTAACTGGCGAGCCTCTACTGCAAAGTGACCTTGCAAGTAGCTGGCTATAAACAATTCGTCATCACTACCGTGATTTACCACGTCATCAAGCGATGCCTCAATATCTGCGATGGCGTTAACGACACTTTCTGGTGCTGCAGCAGGTGGTAACACGTCTTACTCCTTCCTGTTTTTCAATATCAAATCTTAGTTCGAGATAAACTCATTTTTTATGGCTATACATGTGCTGTGTTGTATCAAACTGCGTCTTTAAACAGCTTGGCAAAGTACTTTATCTTTATACCCAGTGATAACCGTGAACGCGCCTGCGAGTTCAGCGTCTAGCGTTGCATCGCTTGAGTCTAAGCGAAGCGGCTTACCGTTTAATGCCTGTAGTTTTTGTTTAGTGGCAACAACGAGCATATTCTGCTTGCCAATTTGACGGATAAAAGCAGGGCTAAGCTGCTGATTTCCGCGACCTAATATGTGGCCCTGACCACCGATCACCGTCAAAATGACTTTAGTGGGCTTGTCATGAGTCAGCGCAATCAGTTCGCTCGCAGTAACGTCACTTGCGATTAGCTCACCTTGTTTAACCACATCCACACCTAACAAGGTATTTTCTAGGCCAAGAAAGTCCATGACCGCACCTACGGTGGAGCCGGATCCCATGACAAAATAGGTGTCAGGCTCATCGTCAATAATTTCACCAACATAAGCGGCAATGTCGTCAAGCACTAAGGCCTCGTCCTCTTTCCCGCCCATTTTTACTGCTTGAACATAAGTGAGCTCTGCGGGTACGCGCATTTCACCATAGTGTTTGGCAATAACTTTGCCCTCGCGAAACGCGTTTTCGTCAATATCACGTACTTCGGCGTCCATTTCACTCACAAGCTCGCCTGCGATCATCTGACTTACTACCTGCCCTGCCGCTGACGGCGACACGCAGTAAACGCCAGAGTGAATTTTGCAACCTGCAGGCACACCTAGCACGGGCACCTGTGTGCCAACTACGCTACAGATATTACGGGCTGTGCCGTCGCCACCGGCAAAAAGCAGTAAGTCGACGTTGGCGTCCACCATTGCTTTAGCTGCACGCTCTGAATCTTCGCCCTCGGTTTGCACGGCATCAGCCGTGTAGATTACCTCATAAGGAATACCTAGAGATTCACAGATTGTTTCACCCATATCGCCCGATGCTGTCACGACGGTAAATTGCCCAGATAAGGCTTCTAGAATGCTGAGCGCTTTCGCCATTTTTTCGTTGGCTTTTTTCTCTGCTCCCATAGCCAGTGCTTTTTCGCGAATTTCTGCACCGTCGCTGCCTTTAAGCGCGAGTGCTCCGCCTATGCCGGCAAAGGGATTTACCACAACACCCAATTTGAATTTGGGTTTGTTATCAAACGTTGATTGGCTAAGATCAGTATGATTCATTCGGCATCTACTCCTATCCCGCCACCCAATTTGCTTTTAGCGTATTTTTTGACGTGTCTGTTACCGTGCTATTTATTACGCTGCTACATGAACCTGACGACTTACCTTTACCAAACGTAGATGACAGCGCATTAATAAATTGTTCAGCCCGAGGCGGAAAGCCCTCAGATTTATAGCGTTCAAGCTGAGCGGCTACGTTTCGCGTAAAACCTTCTCTGTCGGGCTCAGCGCCGTTTAAGTTATCCGTGCTTACCTGAAACTTTCTTCCTGTTGCTTCTGTAAACGCCCACTCGATGGCCTGGGGCTTAATTTCTACTTTTTCGAAGTCAGCTTGCTGTGATGCATCGCGGCCATCTGGGCAATACCAGTAACCGTAATCTTCTAATAGTCGACGCTTTTCACCCGCAATACACCAGTGCGAAATTTCATGCAAAGCGCTTGAAAAAAATCCATGAGCAAACACGACTTGATGATAAGGTGTTGCGCTGTCTGCTGGGATGTAAATGGGTTCGTCATCACCTAAAACCAAGCGCGTATTAAAATCTTCAAATGTCGAATTAAACAACGCGATTAACACAGGTACATCAACGTCTGCTTCTGAGTGATCCGACCCCGTAGTCGTTTCTCGGTGCATGCCCGGATATTCACTTTTTAGGCTTTCAACGTTTGAGCCTTTAGTATCGGTATTTTTAGTTTCAGTCTTGGCAAACAATGCGTGATGACTTGCGATGTTCATGGCGGCTAATAAATTCTACACAAAAGAGCTATTTCAATGGCGGTGGAGTATACCAGTAAAACTTTGTCTTCTCACTTGAAAGGCTCGCTTGCTTAGGTCAATCTAGGTTTACAACAACGAATTAGCCACACTATCTCAACAGGGAGTTTGTCATTTGGCGCAAGAGATAATTAAACATATTCATCGGGTCAATGCCCTTCGTGACTTAGCCAATCAGTTGGGTGTAATGCCTATCATTCATCAATTGCAACACTGGCAATGCGAACGCTTACTGGTCACTCACGACGATTTAGCACAGCAAAAACGTTACCAAAAAGCCATGGCTTTTTTTGTAGATGAATTGTACGGGCCAAAAGATTTTAGCCAACGGGACGCCGATTTAGTGCGAGTTATTCCGAAGCTCGCAAAAGTATTGCCTGACAAAGCTATGAACGCTATGGACGACGCATTGTCGTTAAATGCACTATCGTTCGATTTGGATATGGCGATGGCTCAGTACTTACAAAGCCAATTTCCCGGAGAACCTATCAACCGAGATAACTACGCTTTGGCGTATCGTAATGTGGGCAGAATTGAGGATAGAAAGCATCAAATCGACATAATTTCCCATTTGGGCGATCAACTCGCAGACGTTATAAAAATTCGTGGTATAGGTATGTTAATTTCACTGTCCCGTCGTCCGGCTAAATTAGCAGGATTACTCGCATTGCATGAATTTTTGGAAAGAGGGTTTGATGCGTTTAAAGCGATAGGTGACGTGCAGAGCTTTATTGACCCCGTATTGGTGAGAGAAAAAGCGATAATGCAATTATTGTTAAGCGATGATTTAACGTTACCTGAAGATAATCCCCTGCCTGTGGTATGAGGCACAATGCCTGAACGTGAAGAAGCAGAGTAGATCAAAGCAAAAATATGAATAAGGAAAAGATTTGAGCACCCCAACGCTTAATTGGATGTTAGACGCCCCCTATGTGCAGCAGTGGCATATTGATGAAACGCACATCGACCACTATCAGCACGTTAATAATGTGGCATACCTGTCGCAGTTAGAAAGCCTAGCATGGGCCCATTCAAACGCGCTTGGCTTGCAGTTTGCCGATTATCAATCGCTTAACCGTGGCATGGTCATTAAGCGCCACGAGCTAAACTACCACCTGCCAACACATCTTGGAGAAACGTTAGAATGCGCTACATGGATAGTGCATTGTGACAGCAAACTTACTTTGAAACGCCAGTTTCAATTTATCTGCCCAAAGCGAAACAAAACCGTATTTGATGCTATGACCACATTCGTATGTGTTAGCCTTGATACTGGCGCCCCAAAGCGAATGCCTAAACAATTCGTAGACATCTATGGCAAAGCGTGTGTGGCACAATGAAAACGTGGCTAGCGATAGTGCTTTCGCTCTTCCTCATTGTGTCGTTAGGCATAAACGTTTACCTATGGCTTAGTTTAAAGCAGCACAATGATAAAGCTTATGCACTAGAGGCCAGTTATGAACACCGTTTAGATAGTGACAAGCAGCTAGAAACCCAAGCACAGTTGGTGGATGAAACTCAGGTAAACGAAAAAGCTGAGCCCTTCAACAATGAACGCTCTCCCGCCAACTTTTCACCTATGACAGGCACTAACACGGCACCCAACGCACTTGACGATCTACGCACCTCTTCACCACTCGTTAATCAAGAGCAATTAGAGTCACTGACTACCCTACTCAATAACGAGCAATACGCGTTGCTCGCCACTGAATTAACAAACCTTTTAAAATATGACCCGCTCAACGAATCTCTGTTGTTGCTAGAGGGTGAACTGATTGAGTTAACCAAGCCTCTTTCAACGGCCATAGTGCACTACTACGACTTGGCCGAACTGCCTCTTTCAACTGAAACTCTCTCATTTATTGACGCAAAAATTGCCACTTTGTATCAACAGGCGCAGACGCAGTTAAGTCAAGACGAACAATGGGAATTGGTTGCCAGATTAAATGAGCCACTGTATCAACGCATACCTGACGCTAGGCACTACACCCTTAATTTGGCTGAAGCGTACGCTTATCAGCAAAAGCTTACGTTAATGGAAGACGTGCTTGCTGCCCTTCCATCAAACGACAGAGACGCTAATATCATTCGCAATAAAGCCTATGAAATGCGCGATATTGCCAACGCAGACGCTACGCCGAACAAGAGTGAAATAGAGCCAACAGGCTCTGAAGCCGCACGTTATCAAACCCGTGTAACCTTAGAGCGCATTGGCGATCAATATCGCCTTGATGTAAAGGCGCTTAACCAAAAAGCCACCATGATTTTAGATACGGGTGCCAGTACCACCGCAATATCATCGCGACTCTTTGCGCGTTTAGGCCGTATGCGAAACCTCACGTTCATTGGTAACTTCAACATTAGAACCGCATCAGGAACCATTGAAGCCCCTCTGGTACAAATACCCCGATTTTACTTTGCTGGCTACGAGTTCAACGATGTTTCTGCCATCGTGCTGCCCGAAGACGCTCTACCCGATGCCGACGGATTGTTGGGAATGAACGTTCTAGGTCAGTTTGACTTTGCAATAATGCCCCAGTCTAGTGAGTTGATTTTGACAGAGCGTGATTAATGCAGTCTGCACAAGGGCGAGAGCTTTGCGCCTCTTGCCTTTTAGGCTCTATAGCGCGATGTATTAATTTTGCAATTCAACTAAAGGAAATGTCTCAAACACCACCCCTTCGTGGCCCGTTTCCATAAAGTTGCGGATATTGGCATGGTCGTCGCCGTTAGGGTTATTAAGTACATCTTCTCGATAAAAACGTCCAAATAAGGCCAGCGTTTGAGCTTGGTTTAGGTTTAAATGCTGACCGAGTGCGAGCAGTTTGCAAGAGCCATTGTTCTGATTGGCTTCGTTTTTTACGTCACCATTAGTGAAAGCGGTGGGCGTGAAAACAAACGCGCTATCAACGAGCGTGATAACGTCGTTAAATTCGATAGTATCTGGGGAATTAGTGACTGCTTGAACTAAGTCTTGGGTGCAGCTGTATGCCATGTTTATCTCAAAAAAAGAAAACGATAATAACAGGTCTATGTCTTTACAAAAGACCACAACAGGTTCACTTTTGATATAAACAGAAAAAAGCGCCTCTTCATGAGGCGCTTATAATGCTAACAAGGTTGGGTTTACTAGCTCGTTAAACCGCAGCGCACACGCGCGTCCCCTGATCGATGGCGCGTTTTGCATCTAGCTCTAATGCTTCGTCTGCACCACCAATTAAGTGATAAGGCATGTTTAAGCCTTCAACAATATCACGCATCGGCTCTTGGCCTGCACAGATGATGATGTTGTCTACCAGCAATATTTGGCTGTTACCATCAACCGTAATATGTAGCCCTTCGTCATCAATTTTATCGTAACTTACACCTGGGATCATGGTCACGCCTTTGGCAAGCAGGCCTACTCTGTGCGCCCACCCCGTTGTTTTACCTAAACCTGCGCCAACTTTGGTTGTCTTGCGCTGCAATAGGAAAATCTCTCTTGGCGATGGCTCAGGCTGTGGCTTAACGCCTTCAATGCCCGCGCGAGCAGAGAAGGTCATATCAATACCCCACTCTTTCATAAATGCAGGAATATCTTGGCTTGGCGTTTCTTTGCCATGAGACAAGTACTCAGCGGTATCAAAACCAATACCACCAGCACCGATAATAGCCACTTTATTGCCAACGGGTTTCTTTTCTTTCAATACTTCGATATAGGTTAGCACTTTCTCGTGCTCAATGCCTTCAATCGCTGGCGTGCGCGGCTTAATGCCCGTCGCAATCATCACGTCATCGAAACCTTCGTCGTTTAGCGCAGCCGCATCAACATAAGTATTGAGTTTAAGGGTAATATTATTATGAAGCTCAATTTGGCGCTTGAAATAACGCAGCGTTTCGTAGAACTCCTCTTTGCCTGGAATTTGTTTGGCGATATTAAATTGACCACCAATTTCACTAGATGCATCATAAATCACCACGTCGTGACCGCGCTTGGCAGAAGTCACTGCCGCTGCTAGTCCAGCTGGGCCAGCACCTACCACTGCAACACGCTTTTTGGTTGCTGCTGGTTTTACGTTAATTTCAAGCTCGTGACAGGCACGAGGGTTTACCAAACAGCTAGTCATTTTGCCGTTGAAAACATGGTCAAGGCATGCTTGGTTGCAGCCAATACAGGTATTAATTTCGTCGGCCTTATTTTGCTGGGCTTTGCGCACAAAATCAGGGTCTGCCAAGAACGGACGTGCCATAGACACCATGTCAGCATCGCCGCGAGACAGCACTTCTTCAGCCACTTCAGGCGTGTTGATACGGTTCGATGTAATAACAGGAATTGATAGCGCTTCTCGGAATTTTGCGGTAACCCACGTAAATGCCGCTCGCGGTACTTTAGTGGCAATGGTTGGGATACGCGCTTCGTGCCAACCAATACCGGTGTTAATAATAGTTGCACCGGCTTTTTCAATTTCTTTGCCAAGCTGCACGACTTCATCATAAGTAGAGCCACCTTCCACCAGATCTAGCATCGATAAGCGATAAATAATGATGAAGTTCTTACCTACCGCCTCGCGCACGCGGCGTACCACTTCAATAGGCAGACGGATACGGTTCTCGTATTCGCCCCCCCACTGATCGTCACGGTGGTTTGTGCGCTTTGCAATAAACTGATTAAGGAAATAGCCTTCAGACCCCATGATCTCAACACCATCATAACCCGCGCGCTGAGCCTGAGTTGCGGCAGTAATGAAATCTTTAATTTGCTTTTCAATCTCGTCACCTTCAAGTGCTTTTGGCTTAAACGGGTTAATTGGTGCTTGTACCGCAGAAGGTGCCACTAGCTTTGGGCTATACGCATAGCGGCCCGTATGCAGAATTTGCATACAGATTTTACCGCCAGCAATGTGCACCGCGTCAGTCACTTCTTTATGGTTTTTCACCGCTTCGTCTGTATCTAAACGAAACGTTGACGGATGGGTAGCGCCCTCTTCGTTTGGTCCTATACCACCTGTAACGATAAGCCCTACGCCACCTCTGGCACGTTCACCATAAAATGCCGCCATGCGTTTGTGGCCGTCGGGTAATTCCTCTAAGCCTGTATGCATAGAGCCCATTAGCACGCGGTTCTTTAGGGTAGTGAAGCCTAAGTCTAAAGGACGAAATAAATGAGGGTAAACGGGATGATCGGTAACGGTCTGATTCATGATACATTCCTGAAAGTCGTTTTGGCTTGGTAAAAGCCGTTAAAAAGCCTGTTTAAATATTCTTATCTAATGCGCTCATTCTCTGAAGGCGCTATGTAATTCAACGAATTACAATCACTTACGAATTCATTTTCTTAATGGCTGGGTGTAATGGCGGATATTCCGGCAGCGTTTTGGTTTTCTGTGCTTCCATGGCTTTAAACACATCTTCCATTTGGAACATGCCCGCTTGCCATGTGGCCATATAGGTCAAGCTCTCTGCCACCGTGTGTTCTACCGCGTAGTTAATCATAGTCTTAGTGCCTGAAACTGCTAACGGCGAATTCATTGCAATCTGCTGCGCTATTTTCATCACTGCGTCTAGCAATGATTCTTGGTCGTCAAATACCTGATTTACAAAGCCAAGCTGCTGCGCTTCTGCTGCACCAAAATTGCGACCTGTATAAGCCAGTTCTTTAACTATGCCAATGGGAATGAGTTTTGGAAGTCGCTGAAGCGTGCCGACATCGGCTGTCATGCCTAATTGGGTTTCTTTAATAGTAAAAAAAGCATCTTGTGTGCAATAGCGCATGTCGCATGCACTAAGCAAATCTACTGCACCACCAATTGCCCCGCCCTGCACGGCACCAATAACCGGCATACGTGCCTGCTCTATGGCGGTAAAGCTATCTTGAAGCAACATCACCATACGGCGCATACGCTCTGCTCTGCGCGACGGGTCGCCCTTAAAGTCTTCTTTCATATTCAGGAACACCGATAAGTCCATACCGGCAGAGAAATGCTTACCCGTTGATGAAATAACAATGACACGGGCGTTGCCTTCATCGTCTATTTCACGAATAGCCGCTGGCAATTCGGTCCAGAACTCTGGGATCATGCTGTTCATTGCGTCGGGGCGGTTTAGTACTACGTGGGCAATATGACCCTCTTGTTTTACTTCTAATGTAGAGTACTTCATGGTTTGCGCTGTCTCCTTGGGCTGTTCCTGTTAACAAATTTGCAAACTAGACAGCGTCAAGATAAAAGGCTATGTTGACAGTGTCAAGATAAAACGTTATCTATTCGTCTCAATTTGAAAATGGAAACATCGGGTTTATGGCTAATGCAGTACAAAGCTACCATCACGGCGACTTGCGCAGCGCACTGATAGAGGCGGCAACGGCGCGTCTGTCTGAATACGGCGTTGATAGTTTATCTCTCAGAAAGCTGGCAGAAGATGCCGGAGTGTCACGTACTGCGCCCTATCACCATTTTAAGGACAAGAGTGCGCTTTTAAGCGCCATTGCAGCCAAAGGCTTTAGCGATTGGCATACCGCAGCTAAACGAATCTTCGAACAAGAAGACAAAACACCGCAGGCACGTTTCCGCGAATTTGTGCACGAATACATTGGCTACGCTGCCGACAACCCAGAGATGTACGAATTGATGTTTGGTCGCACAATTTGGCAAAACCAAGCGGCGACCAACGATCTGAAAGAGGTTGCATTTCCCTGCTTTCAGTTTCAGGTGACGATGACGCGCTATTGGCAAGATAAAGGGCTTCTCCCGAATAATCAGGATGCGCTGAGACTCGCACAGGTTACTTGGGGCACGTTGCACGGGATCGCACGATTGCTCATTGATGGTATCTACGCTGACAGCAGTCATATCGAGGAAATGTGTGATTGTGCAGCAGATTTGTTTATGCAAAAGCAAATGGATGCTTATAACGGATGAATTGCCAGAGCGAGACGAAGACTCGCTCGTAGCACTTTTTTAGTTACGCCGATTCCGCTTTAGCCATAGATACTGGCTGGCCTTCGTGCGTCGCTTTAATAAACTCAGCAGCACGTTCAGCAATCATGACGGTGGGTGCATTGGTATTGCCGCCAATTAGGCTGGGCATCACAGAAGCATCTACCACTCTAAGACCTGCTATACCTCTTACCCGCAATTGGGTATCAACCACTGCCATCTCATCGTCATTACTGCCCATTTTACAGGTACCAATTGGGTGATAGATGGTTTCAGCACGCTCACGTAAAAACTCTAAAATTTCTTCATCTGTTTGTGCTTCTACCCCAGGATATAGTTCACTGCCTTGGAACTTGTCGAAGTCTGGTGCAGATAGCAGCTTACGGGCAATGCGCACACCTTCAATCATGACTTGCTGATCTTCCTCTGCAGTCAAATAATTGGGGTCAATAAGGGCTTGATCAGCAGGATGGTTGCTTTGAAGCGAAATAGTGCCGCGGCTTTTGGGGTATAGACAGCATGCGTGAAGGCCATAACCGTAACCAAAAGCTAACTGTCTTCCATGGTCGTTTAGAATTGCCGGTAGAAAGTGAAACTGAATGTCTGGGCCTTGTGTCGCTAAGCTTGAGCTAACAAAGCCACCTGCTTCGGCTATGTTGGACGAGAAAATACCTTTGCGCCTAAACGCATAGTCTGCGGTGGCTTTTACGTAGGAAGGTAATGCCCCTAATGCCACGGCATAGCCCTCTCTCGCTTTACAAGTATATTGTACAATTGCATCAAGATGGTCTTGTAAGTTTTGGCCCACACCAGGCAAATCTTGCTGAACAAAAATCCCCTTTTCTTCTAGCTCTGCTCTGGGTCCTATACCTGAAAGCATCAGAAGTTGTGGTGGATTAATCGCGCTGCCACACAGGATAACTTCGCTTTTAGCAAAATAGCGATTTACTACGCCTTTTTCACGTACCTGAACGCCAATTGCACGCCCCTCTTTTAACAGCACTTTTTCGGCTGCGACTCTAGTAAGTACAGTTAAATTGTTGCGATGCTTGGCCTGCGTTAAATACCCCTTCGCCGTTGAACAGCGTTGCCCGTTGGCCTGTGTAACATGGTAATACCCTAACCCTTCCCTGTCGTCTCGGTTAAAGTCGTCCAGCTGTTGATAGCCTGCAATCGACGCTGAGTTCACAAATGCGTCTGACAGCACGCTGGTATGCCTAAGCTTGCTAACATTGAGTGGGCCGCCTGTGCCGTGGTATTCATCAGCACCTTCTTCAAAGTTCTCAGAGCGTTTGAAATAAGGCAGTACTTCATCAAACGACCAACCTTCAGCCCCTTCTTCATTAGCCCAGCGGTCGTAGTCTTCTTTTTGCCCGCGAATATAACACATCGCATTAACCGAACTGCTGCCGCCCAAGGTTTTACCGCGGGGCCAGAACAGTTCTCTGTCATACATCTCTTTTTGGGGTGCTGTGTGATAACCCCAGCCAATCCCCTCAAATCTACTGAGTAAAGACAACCCAAACGGGATATGAATAAGCGGATTAGTGTCCTTTGAGCCAGCCTCTAATAGCAAAATATCTAACGCGGGGTTTTCTGATAAACGGGTGGCAAGCACCGCGCCTGCGGAACCGCCGCCTACAATAATGTAATCGTATTTGCTCAGTACTTCGCTCATTTCGCCAACTCCTTGAGGGCAAGACTATTAAATGTTAAAAAAACGTTGTGGTACGACCAGATTACCAAACAACACTTCGCCAAGAAAAGACTTAAATTGTAAGATTTAAAAAATCTAATAATCCTGATAACTTAAGTGCTATATCGAAGTAGCCCCTACTCTGAAAAAAACTAACAACAAGCCACCGCCTAGTAGATTTAGGCTAAGAATGAACGTTGACCAAAAACTTATCGTTTAAAGACAAATGTAAAGTCTACCTTGCACAATGGCTTGTGAAATGGGGCAAGCTGACGCACGACGACTTCACGAAATCAGAGCTTCATGACCTCGTAAAAGGCAGCTTTCCTTACTCATTCACTTTCGATATCCCCATGGGAACTGGCACGGTTACCGTGCTTGAAGGAAATATCACGCTAGATAGTGAAAGCAACCGTATTGGTCTGCAGTGCCTCGCTGCGCTTAATATTGTGGTTGCCACCACGACTATTTATCGCGCTCATGTTGTATTTACCGTGTCGGCTTCACCCTATTACGACAAAAATATGAGTACACTCTATTTGACTGGCGTTGCCACTGATAGCGTCACCTTAGTTAACGATGATTACGCGTTGATTAAAGACACGCAATTTCTGATGTCGCGACTCTTCCCCAAAAGCGTTAATTCTTTGCTTGGTGGCTCTTTAAAATCAGCGTTATCACTGTTTAGCGCCGGCACATCCGATATGGCTGCAGACTATCTAAAGGTCTATTTATCTGGCTCGAAACAAGCAGTGTTGGACTACCACATCCCTCTCATTAACAACGCCATTAAAAAGCAAATTAAGCAGGAAGACTTAAGCCATACCATGCGTAACGACCATTGGCGCGAGGTTCTGTTCTCAAAAGCTGGCCAAAACGTGCGTGTAGAAGACGACGTACTGCGCTTTTACCTCATTGAATGACAACGCTTACTGTTTGGAACAATGCACGCTAGTGATCTGACACAATAGAAACAGGGACGGTATCCACCTGTTCACCAATATCGTCGATGTTTAACCTGGGATCGTCCACACTTGCTTCAAGCATATCGAACGCCTCTTTGACGTAGCGCGCTAACGGCTGTAGCGATTCAATATTCTTATTGCAGCACACTAATCCCACATTTGCCGTGCCTGCATATGTCATAAGCGTAATATTTACCCCGCCACCAGGCGTCATGGTAGAAATGGGGTAACAAGCCAGAAGCTCTGCATCTTTTAGATACCGCGTATCTTTTGGCCCAGGTACATTTGAGATCAAGATGTTGGCAATGGGTTTGACTACGCTAGATAGCCTTAACCACTCAAAGACCAGCGCAAGCGATTGAATAACAATAGTATAGCCGCTAAATGCTGCGGGCCGCGCGTGCTGCGCTGCATGTTTTACAATGCGGTGATTCACTACAATTTGGCGCAAACGTAAATAAGGATCGGTTTCGCCGTGAGCAAGCTGCACCGGCACAATAGCTATCTTATTGCCCGTGGTTTTCTCGCCGGGTTTACGCAAGTTAATTGGCATATTGGTGAACAAGGCTTTTTTAAATACTTGCCCGTGGTCTTGCAGCAGTTTATGTACGCCAATATCGAAGGCACATAGCAACACCTCGTTTGCCGTAGAGCGCGTTCGCCTTGCCAGGGCTTTCACACGCTTAAAGTCTAAGTCCATGGTAGCCACAGCCCTTCCCGCTTTCACTTGTCCAGTCAGCACTGTTTTCGTACCAGTGAAAGGAATAGGCATATAATGTGGGTTCACTCGCAGCACTTTCATGAATATACGAATAAAGATAATTAGCAAATCGAGCGCGGTTTTAAGCGCGTAACCCACTCCCACTAAGCGCTTGTAAAAGCTCACAGGCTCTCTGCGCTTATGGCGCAGTCGTTTTACTGCCCATACTGGTGTGAACTTAGTCTCGTGAGAGTTTGATACATATCCCGCTTGGAACCAGCGCACTAAGGTTGCCCCATCGCCATACATATGATGAACCCGCGCATAAATAGCAAACGTCTCGCTGTTGTCATCAAAGATGAAATGGTATTGCCAAAGGGGCTTGTCGGGATCTAACCGCGAAGCATGTAATCTTGCTACGAACGCATCGAGTGCTTCGCGGTTTGTAACATCAGCCACACGATGAATTTGAACGTGATAATCCATGTTGAGCTTTTTTACCGGCGCAAACCCCACCGGGTACCCCAATACCGTTTTTACCGCACAGTTGAAGGGAGAAGTAGCACGGGCAAAGCTTCTTATTTCCTGGAATAATTGAGGGACATATTCGGTACTTTTTGCCCCTTTAGGTATGGCAAGTAGCTGCAAGCAAGCTACATGTTTTGGATTCTCGTCTGACTCGGTTATCCAAAATGACTTATCTAAGAAACTGAGCGTTTTTGCCATTACTATTCCTTTACGCGAAGTCGAGGGGTGACAGGGTTGAGGCATCTCTCATAAAGTCATGAGAGTCGAGCATCTGTTCTAACTGCTGCTTTTGTTCATCGGATAGCGCCAATCTTGGCAATACGCTTACCATCATCAGCGACAAGGCATGATAGCGCTGCAGCGTACTATCCATATGGCTGTTTAATTCATCAAATTGACAAGACTGTGTGATGATTAAGGACATTAAATCCACCATAAGTGCCCTGTCTGCCTTTGAGGCAATAAGAATGTCTCGTTTCGATAGTGACTCAAAAAGAAACGCTAATTGTTTATTCAAGCTAGATAATATGTGTTGTCTAGGGCGCACGATACTGGGATATTTTTCTGCTAAGTCAGCCGGGCTACGGTAGAAAAAGCGAAATACATGAATACTATCTATAAGCAAGTAGAGGTAATACATAATTTCTTCAGGGTGAAGTGTATCGAGCTTTTCTCGGCTTAGTATCTTCTGCATCTGCTGCTCATGCATTTTCATCAACGCGTTAACCAGGCTGTCCTTGCCTTTAAAGTGGTAGTAGAGATTCCCCGGACTAATATCCAGCTCAATAGCGATATCAACACTGGTAACGGTGTTTTCGCCGTGCTCATTAAATAAGGTTAGCGCGGTGAGAAGTATTTTCTGCGCGGTTTTCATAATTTAGTTCAATCCTTTGCCAACCCAGTGCGTTAATTTTTTATTCGTGAAACACGCTACATAAACACCAGATAGAGTTGAGCAATACCAGCTACCATACCTAGAATAGCGCCGGTTACGATGAGCTTCCACTCATCCTGTTGATACGCTGGGCGCAAAACGCCTTCAAATTCTTCAACACTTAACGCCTGCATGCGCTCACTTAAATCGTGCCCAATCTGCATAGCATTATTAGCGTAATCAAACGCATAAAGCAGATACTTATCAGAATTATCAAATATCTGACGCACCGCTAGTGCCTTCATTTTATGGTAATTTTCTGACCCCACACCCAACGCAAAATACGGTTGCGCTATAGCAACATAGCGTTCAATAGCGTCGTTGACATGAAGCTCAATGAGTTCTAAAAGCTGGGCTGAGCCTGAACCATGCAAGATTACATGGGTGATGTTTTTAGGCGTAATAAGCTTTTCTTCAATAATGTTTGAATAGACTTCGGACACTTCTTTTTGGCGCTTTAAAAACATACCTTGAATAGTAATAGGCCCCAGTTTTCTTGGGCGTTTGGGTTCGAATATGATTTTGATAGCAATCCAATTAGTGGCATAACCCACAAGCAGCCCACCTAACGGCAGAATCCACCATGCTTGGTAGAAATACCAAAGTAGCATGGTGGGCAAACCAAACAAAAAGCCAAAATAGAAGCCAGAACGCACTATAAACGGAAACTCTTTGCTGCCTGCCGTTAAGAAAATTTCATTAACGAGCTCGGGCGCATTCACCAGCTGCTCTACCACCAGCTCTTTAATATCTAAAATTTCTGAAACATTGTGCTGAAAGTCGTCCACCATTTTATGAACCACATTAGGAATGTCGTTTTCGATACGTTGATAGACTAAATTTTTGCCCTGTACAGGTAACGCAGCCCAAAGTTGAGGAGCAGATTCTGCCATTACATCGTTAACGACTTTGCGAATAACTTGACTTAAACGCCGCTCAATTGCTTTTGTGAGCTCGTCTGCGTCTAAACGCCGTGCTAACTCTTCAACACTAAGCAGTTTGCCTAGCACTAGCTCAACCTCAATCTCGGCCATTTGGCGGCGCTTCGCAGGAATGAGTCCCTGCCATCCTAAGAAAGGCTTAATACCAACAAACTCAATGGGGTAAAACATCATTTTTACCGCCAGATAGTTGGTTAGCCATCCAACAATAGCGCTAATAAAAGGAATTGATAGCAGACTTAGCGTTTCAAAGTTCCATTCCATACTACGAACATGTGGTCCAATTTGTTATTTTCTCTCTCAGGCTACTGAGTGCTTATGAAATGGTCAATGTAAAAAGTGAAATTACTGCTAATTGTTGATTGAAAACAGCTAAATGAAAGTCTAAAAGTTAGAACGTTTGACCTTGTGTGATTCACCTAAAGTGCATCAGTTTTCTCAACAACAAACGATTAGGTAGTGAATTCTAAATTTACGCCATACACTCAAAATAATCTATGAACCGCTGTTCTCAAGCCCTTGCTTTGAGTCTTCGTTATATGGACATTTAAAGACCTGCAATTTTTGAGAAATGCGTTCTAAGTGAAAACTATCGTTTTGCTGGTGTTTTTCGGGTCAGTGTACTTTTTCCAATGAGAAGGCACAGCCCTCATCAATCAAAAATAGGTACTCGTCATGGCAGTATTCGACTTGCGGTTAAAAAAGCTTGAACATGAAATCGAGCATGCAGGCAATTATGATGAATATGAGGCCGCGTGCTTAGCGCACGATGCATTGTCTGGTGCTGAGGAATGGAAAGCCGAAGACGCTAGCGATGATTACGACTACAAACTAATTCGCAAACGGGTTCAGCGCCTACAGCTTGCTAGAGGCAAAGGCGATTTACATGCGCTTATGTCGATTCTGCACGAGGGGCTACACGGCAATTTAGGCAATATTGCCAACCCCGTATTACTTACCCAGTGTAAAATAGGCACTAAATATCTTATTGAACAGTTTATTGACGAAGTGATATTGGCGCTAGAGCAAATTTATCACGCCGATGAGCAAGATGTAGACTTTTACGAGAAACTGTCATTTTTTGAAGAGACTGCACACGCCTTCGGGCGCAGCTGCCTTATGCTTTCAGGTGGCGCAGGCTTAGGCTTTTTCCATGCTGGCGTGGTTAAGTCATTAAACGAAAAGAATTTGTTACCTACCGTAGTGTCTGGCTCTAGCGCTGGTTCTATCATCGCAGCCATGTTGGGTACACGAACTCACGACCAATTATTAGAAGCACTCAGCGCCGACTTTATTTACGAGACTTTTAAACACTGGCGAAGCTTTGCCGGTCTTGGAAAGAAAGGGCTATTTGATAGTTCCGTGCTCGAAAATGCACTGATTGAACTTTTCGACCTCACTACTTTTGAGGAAGCTTTTAAGAAAACAGGTCGACACATTACTGTGACGGTATCCCCTGCCGACCTCCATCAACATTCGCGCTTGTTAAATGCTAAAACCTCACCGAATGCAATTATTACTCAAGCGGTACGTGCATCCTGTGCAGTTCCCATCATTTTTAGCCCTGTACAGTTAAGAGCGAAAACGCCCTCAGGCGAGATTGTGCCTTATATTCCTAACCGTCGTTTTGCCGATGGCTCATTAATGGCCGACCTTCCCTTCGAGCGCTTAGCGAGGCTATATGGCGTAAATCACAGTATCGTGAGCCAAACAAACCCGTTGGCAGTGCCATTCATTTCCGCAAACCGCATTGACCCCAACTCGCTGTGGGACATGTCTGCGCGCCATCTTAGCCAACTAGCGAAAACTAACAGTATTTTCGCCATTGATATCATTGAAAGGTTAACCGGTAATAAAAGTGCCAAATTGGCTATTCATAAAGTTCGTTCTATCATTGATCAGCAATACGTAGGTAACATCAATATTTTACCCAAGCGCCAAATTAGAAATTTATCGCAGGTGTTGTCTAATCCAACGCGCGAAAGCATCAATCAGTTGATTGTCAGTGGCGAACGGGCATCATGGCCGCAACTTCATGTTATTAAAAGAAATACCAAAATTAGCGAAAATTTACGGTATCATTTAGGCCAATTGAAAAAACGTGAGGCAGTAGAGCTTGGGCACGAAGTAAGATAGCGTGTGCGTCGCTTGACCTGTCTTGAATTGCCAATAGCAAAGTAATGGCAATTCGCAGCATCTTTTGAAAGGAAAACGGTGAGCGCACAAAGCCAAAACCCCGACAGCATTTACACGCAGCAAGTAAAACAACTAATCAATATGATTTATCCTCAAGAAACGGGCTACGGTTCGGTGTTCGAGGATGCGAGTCACTATTTTTCGCTTACCCCCTCTCTTGAGCAGCACATTGAAGACTTGAAAGCTCAGCTTAAGAAAATTGAGGGAAATAAAAACAAAGAAGTGCTTGCAGAGCAACTGACCAAGCAAATAACAAACAGCACTGAAAAGCTTGAAGAAGAGCGTCTGGCAAGGATAGAGCGGCTTGACGCTGTAAGCACCAAAATTATTGAGCTTTGTGAGGGCGACAACTGGCAAGAAACACAACAGCTCAGCGCTAAGTTGCTTGGTACACTTATGCTGCTCACACGAGGACCAGAGGGCAACTTTGCACGTGTGCACATGCGCTTCAAACCGCTCTACAAAGCGGTGCTTACACTGCGCTTAGTCGATAGACTGTTAGAGCACGACACGATTGCTCACAAATACCTCTCGAAGTATCGCGAAGCTGCATCCCGGTTTCGTGGGAACCGCTATTGGCGCGATAAATGGAAAACTGAGCTTGGACGACCGCTAATTACCGCAGCGTTACTTCAAGATATTGGCCTGCAAAGCCCTGCCGCACTCACTATCTTGAAAGGGGAAAATGGCGATCTAGACGAATTTCGTTTGCTGGAAGAGTCGCAGCGAAAGGATCTTCTGAAGCTAAACTATCACTTCACTTTAAAGTACTTGTCTGAGGGGTTAGGCCTACCTAAGTATGTAGGAAACAACAAAGAAGACAGGGATCGCTTTGTTCAAACTCACAAAGAAGCCAATGAATTTTTGCAGCAGCTGGTAAAAGATGCATTTGTGTCGAAAACGGGGCTGGGAGAGATTGTAAAGATCCCTCAAATTTATGTTTCGATTGTGCTTTCAACTAAGTCTGACTACTCACGTATGAGCTTGCCTAAAGGCTACATGCTCATTGAACAATTAGCGAAAAAAGGCGGCTTAAATAAGCAGTTAGCGCAGGACTTTGTTGAGCTTGTGGGGTATTTCCCACAAGGGTTCGGCATTACCTACATACCGATGAATGAGAAAGGTCATGAAAAGGACCAGTACGAATGTGCAATAGTGATTGGCCTCAACCCTGCAAATCCAGCTGAGCCTTTATGTAAAGTGGTAACAAGAAATCAGAAGTACATTACCAGCGGTACGCAAGAAATCATTCCCAAAGGAAGAAACCTTTATTTCCCAGCTAACCGCAAGAAACTCATGCGCGTAGGGAAAGACAGATTAAGTGAAATTATGAGTCAATTGTCGAGCAACTTCACTCCAGACGCACTTGACGATTTAGTACCGAGTTTCTGGGAACCCTATGACTTCTTCGGTTTTAAAAAGCATCAGAATTTGTGGGCGAAAAATAAATAGTGGGCTTAGTTACGTGAAGTTTGTGATGGAAAAATTGAAGTTTCACTTCAATAAAAGCTCATAGTACAACTTCTACAAAACACCTCTCAAGAAAATGTAAAACTAAACTTAGCTACAGCTATCACTATGTCTATCTAAAGCGTTTCTGGACGAAGCTGCGCCAATTAACCACATATGTAGTTAATTGGCGCTCATGCCGAAAGCGAGGTTTATCTTTAGGAAGTGCTTTTATTCGTCGTTCTTGGTTGTATCAGTCGCGCTCTTGGTCGACGTTGCTTCTGCACTAGCCGCTTTCTTTTGTGCCGCACTCTTAGTAGTTGTCGATTTGGCCGCAGTACGCTTATTAGTTGTTCCCGCAGAAGCTTTTTTAGTCGTACTTGATGATGCAGATGCCGATTTGGTTGTATTGGCTTTGCGAGCACGAGAAGTTGAAGAAGCGGTCGAAGACGACTTTGTCGATGTACTCCTCGTTGCTTGCGTAGACTTTGGTGAGGTATTCTTGGGCGCTGCAGTCTTGCTAGCAGCGCTTTTAGCCTCGGCTTTTTTAGCAGCCTCTTTTGCTGCTAAAAGGGCTACCTGCTCTACAAGCAAGTCAACTTTTGCGCTTAATAGTTCAAGCTGCTGCTCTTTTTGCTGGCGCTTCTGGCCGCCTGAGAATGCAGAAAAAAGCGGCGTTGACGCCACTAATTTCTGAGCAGCATCAACCAAGGCAAAGGGGTTAAGTGTTCGTCTTAACTCGCTTTCAACCTCAAGCCCTTTCGCCTGCATCGAATTTATGGTTTCTTGCGTGTCATCAATTTTCTGACTAACAACGCCTGCAGCGTGGTCTAATTTCGCCGATAACAAATCTGAGCCAGCGTAAAGCCAACCAAATAGAGGTGACGATTTAAGAGGTGAAGTAGCAGTACCGTTAAGTACTGATGAATCTTGATCGACTGTCGACACAGATTCTGTAGATGGAATTTTTTTGTCGCTCATAACGCCTCCAATACGGAGATTTACTAAGCATGACAGCATAAAACGGTTTCTACAGTCATTGAACTTTGTAAAAATGCTTCGCTGTCACTCAATTGCAGCTTTTAAAACGCGCTTTCAGCACTGAAAAGCTTATGAAAACTGCATGGAGGGCACCACAAAATGGTGCCCGGAAGGAAAACCGTTTTACTTGCTGGCAGCTAGCTTTGCAACCGCTTCAGTCAAGGCATCGATTTTTGCTGAAAGCTCTTCGATGCGCTGATCAGCTGGCTCTGAATCAAGGCCAAGCTTCTTGCGCACGTCTGCAACGCGATTTTCAACATCGTTAGTCGTAGATTTGAACTTACTTTTTGCGTCTTCTTCTAGCGTTTCGCCCTTTGTCACTAGCTCGTCAAACATTTTGTTCGCTTCTTCGCTTAGCTTCTCGTAGCGCCCCTGCGCTTCTTCAACGCTCTTACCATAAGCGCCTAGGCCTGCTAACCAAATTTTACGTGCCATTTCTTCGGCTTCGTTGATTTTACCTTTAATTGTGTCAGTAGTAGTCATGTTCAGCTCCTATGAATGCTAAATGAGAGTGTATTTCAACACCATGGCTTTACTTTACGATTAACAATTAGAATCCGCATACTAAAAACACAAAAAACATAAAAATGCCCGAAAAAGCGCTAACTTGTTCGGGCGAAATACCAGAGGAGACTGGTTTTAAAAAGGTGAGTGTAGAGTTAGAGAGGAACACCTGCGAGATGCAACACAAACACATATTCAAGCGCGGTAGACTCGAATCGTTTGAAACGTCCTGAAGCTCCACCGTGACCCGCTTCCATGTCGGTTTTGAAAAGCAATAAGTTTTCGTCTGTTTTGTATTCTCTTAGCTTCGCCACCCACTTCATTGGCTCAAAGTACTGCACTTGTGAGTCGTGTAGTCCGGTTGTGACCAACATATGTGGATAGTCTTTCGCTTCAATCTGATCGTAAGGCGAGTAGGAAAGCATATAGTCAAACTCAGCTTTGTTGGCTGGGTTACCCCACTCGGTATATTCACCGGTAGTCAGCGGAATAGACGCATCGCTCATTGTAGTCACTACATCAACAAATGGAACGTGCGCGCTCACACCTTGATAGAGTTCAGGTGCCATATTTACGATTGCGCCCATTAATAAGCCACCCGCGCTGCCGCCCATAGCAAAGACGCGGTCTTTGTCTGCGTACTGCTTTGCCACAAGTCCTTTTGAAACGTCAATAAAGTCAGTAAAGGTATTTATTTTCTGATGCATTTTGCCGTCTTCATACCACTCGCGCCCCAACATTTGACCTCCGCGAATGTGTGCGATCGCGACAACAAAACCTCTGTCTATCAAAGATAACCAGCTGCTTCTAAACGTTGGGTCTACAGTCGAACCGTATGAGCCATAGGCGTATTGATATAATGGATTGGTGCCGTCTTTCTTAAACTTATCTTTGCGATAAACCAACGAAACGGGAACCGACGTACCGTCTCTCGCTTCAATCATCACGCGCTCAGAGGCATAGAGAGAGGAGTCAAAAGTGTCAGATACACGGGTTTGTTTCATCACCTCGCTTTCAAGGGTATCTAAGTTGATATCAATGATAGAACCAGGCGTGGTCAACGAGCTGTAATAAATTCTAAGCTTATTGGTATCCATTTCAGGGTTTGCATTAAAATACGCACCGTAAATTGGATCTTGAGCTGGAATAACTTTCTCTTCGTTTGTCGTCAGATTGTGAACGACCAAGCGCAGCATCCCGTTTTCTTTTTCTTTAACCACTAAGTGGTTGTTCATTACTTCAATACTTTGAAGGAAAACGTCTGGACGATGTGCAATCACTTCTTGCCATTTCGACACATCGTTAGTGGCGTCTAATGGTGCTTTCATCACTCTAAAATTCTTCGCACCAATATTGGTCAACACAAAATAACCGTCTCTCGCTTTTGCTACACTGTATTCTTGTCCGTCTTCAATGGGCAAGAATACTTTTGTTTGAGACGTTGGGTTATTCGCATCAATCAAAGTCACACCTGTTTTTTCGGTGTTGTCATGGTGAATGTATATGACACTATCGTCTTTACTTTTACTGATATAGGTATAAAAGGTAGGGTCGCTCTCTTCATAAACTAAAACATCTTCGCTTTGAGACGTGCCCAATTTATGGCGATAGACTTGGTATCCCAAAAGAGTCTGCGGGTCTTTCTTCACGTAAAAGAGGTGGGTATTATCGTTCGCCCAAACTACACTTCCAGACGTACCTTCTAAAACGTCATCAAGCTTTTCTTCACTCTCTAGGCTTTTGACATACACAGTGTAGATGCGTCGGCTAAGCGTATCTTCAGAATACGCAAGCAACTTGTTGTTGCTGCTTACCGCGTAGCTGCCAATACTGAAATAATCATGCCCTTCAGACATTCGGTTTGCATCAAGCAATACTTGCGGTTCAGCATCAAGTGAAGGTTTTCTTAAATAAATAGGATACTCATTTTCACCTGAGTAGCTGGTGTAGTACCAGTAACCATTGTCGAGAACGGGAACGGTTGAGTCGTCCTTCTCAATCCGAGACACGAGCTCCTCATAAAGCGCTTCTCGGTTTTTCTTAAGAGGAGCCAAAACAGTCTCAACATAGCTGTTTTCTTGTTCTAAATGGGACAATATCTCTTCATCGGTGCGGGAGTCATCACGCATCCAATAGTAATTGTCATTACGGGTGACACCATGTGCGGTCATTTCATGCGGCACTTTTTTCGCCACAGGCGCACTTACTTGAGTATTTAGCATAACGGATGGCGCTGCACTTTCAGCTACTTGTTGAGGATTTTCAGTTTTATTTTCGACGCCACAGCCTGCTACCAAGCCACCTGCGGCAAGTGCTATCCATAGATATTTCATTATTATTCCTGTTGTGCACTTTTATTGGCGCTTTGTTTACCGCCAAGCGATTGAAGACAATCGACTTTTGATCATTGAAGATTTAAGAAAGCAGCTAAACTAAGCGAAGTTTATAAGTAAAGTGAGTATATATAATTACGATTTAGGGTCTAGCGTTACTTAACGCGAATGAGACTAAGTAAGGGTTAAAATGTTACAAGATATGTGAAACTGTGTTTCATCGCTGTAAATTCACCAACGAGCGTTAGTAGAAAGCGATAAAAAAACGCCGCATATTCAGAAATAATGCGGCGCTTTTGTTGTTTATTGTAAAAGCCGTCGTATGGAAACCAACAGCTTTTGGCAGCCTAGTGTTTAGTCGACCAAATCTTTAGGCATGTCATCACGAATAGCAAGCCACACCTTTCCACTTTCTATACCGTACTTTCTAACTACTACAGGGACACGGTCGTATTCGCCTTTCTCAGCAACATCAAGCAAGTCTGCGTAATACTTGTTTGCCACGTCGCGTGCTTGTTGGTGCGAGAAGAAATAGCCACCAATACGCGAGTACAAACCACGGAAACCGTTCATCATCAAAACAAATACGTTATTGTTAGACGCTAACGCCAAGTCATGTGACATTTGATAGTCGAACTGGGCAAAAGCTAAACCTTCTTGCTCCACATTTTTATAACGGGCAATAATTTCAGCAGACTCTTGAGGGTTGTTTCGAATTGCGCCTCGAATGAAAACCGCACTTAAATTAGTGCGCGCTGCTAATAAATTATCAACCAGTTCAGGGATCCCTTCTTGGTCTAAACGAGCGAGAGTTTCTAAAATGTTTAACCCACACGTTTCCCAGAAATTGTTAACCTTGGTCGGCTTGCCGTGTTGAATTGTTAACCAACCATCACGAGCTAGACGCTGAAGTACTTCACGCAGTGTAGTACGCGTTACACCAATTAACTCAGAAAGCTCTCTTTCTGCAGGCAAAATGGTGCCAGGTGGAAATCTTCCACTCCAAATAGATTCAACAATATATTCTTCGGCGAATCCAGCTGGACTCTGTGCCTTATAAATCATAACTAATCGCCTGCACGTTATTGTTATTTTGCAACTGATTGTACCAGATGCTGTTTTATTATCACAATGAATTATGCCTCGTCCACTAAAGCTTTTAACAACTTGTTAAAATTAAAGTGTTATTTCAAACACCATTAAACACTGCTTGTACATTTTATGTTCGAAATATTACGTATTTTCAAATTCAATGATAACTATCATAAAAAAAGTGATAAATATTCAGTGACTTTCACATGGTGGGGTCTGTGAATTGCTTTCTCAAGACGTTAATATCATGTACGCTTAATTTCCGACTATAATGACAGCAGCAAAACCGCGGTAAGGCGAAATAAATCGCATAGCGCCAGCAGTTTATGTATGCAATAACCGGAACTACACAGTATAAAGATGCGCAAAAATGCGTGCTTTGTTGTAAAAGGAACAGGAACTCATGCAAACCTCAATGATCGCGGCGATCTATAAGAATTTCCTGGGACATGCGCCCGACTGGTATAAAAAAACCATTATTGCCTTTCTCATTGTTAATCCCTTTATCTTTATGGTGGACCCATATGTAGCGGGCTGGACGCTTGTAATCCAATTCATCTTTACCTTAGCGATGGCATTGAAATGTTACCCGCTTCAACCAGGCGGCCTGCTGCTCATCGAAGCGATGTTTATAGGCATGACATCGCCTGGCCATATGATGCATGAGATTGAAGTTAACTTAGAAGTGCTATTGCTACTGGTATTCATGGTAGCGGGCATTTACTTCATGAAAGACCTGCTTATGTACTTGTTCACCAAATTAGTGATTAAGGTTCGCAACAAGTTAATTTTATCCCTATCGTTTATTTTTGCATCTGCATTTCTATCGGCGTTTCTCGATGCATTAACGGTAGTTGCTGTAATTATCAGCGTTGGTCTGGGCTTTTACTCTATCTATCACAAAGTAGCGTCGGGCAAGGAGTTTCATTCTGATCACGACCACACAAGCGACGACGAGCTGGGAAGCCACGACTTAGAAGA
Source organism: Alteromonas macleodii ATCC 27126 (assembly GCF_000172635.2). Taxonomy (NCBI): domain Bacteria; kingdom Pseudomonadati; phylum Pseudomonadota; class Gammaproteobacteria; order Alteromonadales; family Alteromonadaceae; genus Alteromonas; species Alteromonas macleodii. Next base: position 2,790,644 of record NC_018632.1, read on the forward strand.
CTTCAGAGCTTTCCTACGCAACCTTATGATGCACTCAGCGGTAGGTACTGCCCTTGGTGGTGTTATGACCATGGTAGGTGAACCACAAAACCTGATTATTGCAGACAAGGCTGGCTGGGACTTCGTTGAATTTTTCATCCGTATGGCACCTGTTACTATCCCAGTATTCGTATTTGGACTACTTACCACCGTAATTCTGGAAAAAACCGGTATGTTTTCATACGGCGCAAAATTACCTGCAGCGGTAAGACAGATCTTGGTCGACTATAACGACCATATGGACAAGGGCCGCAGTAAGCGTGAAACCGCTAAGCTGGTAGTACAAGCACTAATAGGTGTTTGGTTAATCATTGGTCTTGCTACGCACATGGCGTCAGTGGGTCTTATTGGTCTGTCAGTTATTGTACTTGCTACTTCTATGAGCGGTGTTATCGAAGAACACGCACTTGGAAAAGCGTTCGAGGAAGCACTGCCATTTACCGCATTACTTTGCGTATTCTTTGGTGTAGTAGCCGTTATCATTGACCAAGGCCTTTTCCAGCCGGTAATCCATTGGGTACTGTCGTTTGAAGGCGAAACGCAAATGGTTATGTTCTATCTTGCTAACGGTGTGCTTTCGATGGTGAGTGACAACGTGTTTGTGGGCTCTGTTTATATCACTGAAGTAACAGCTGCTCTACAGGCCGGTCAAATCACACGTGACCAGTACGATATGCTTGCTGTAGCAATCAATACGGGAACCAACTTACCTAGTGTGGCGACACCAAACGGTCAAGCTGCTTTCCTATTCTTGCTAACCTCAGCCATCGCGCCACTGCTTCGTTTGTCGTACGGCCGTATGGTTATGATGGCATTGCCATATACCATAGTACTGACCATCGTTGGTTTGTTAGCAACTTACATTGGACTTGCTGATGCTACTCAGGTGCTTTACGACATGCACCTCATTGAACACCACACCGCTGCTGAAGCGGGTGCTCAAGCGGTAGGTCACTAGTCTATGCGTGGAATCATTCACAGCGTTAGCCAATGGGCAGAGCACAAGTCTTCATGGCTTGTGCTTTTCGCCACGTCATTGGCATTAGAAATTGCTGCGCTTTACTTTCAGTATGGCATGGGTTTAAAGCCGTGCATTATGTGCATTTATCAACGAACCGCCATGTACGGTATTGTGTTGTCAGCACTTATTGTCGTTATTAAAAACAATGGCTTTACACGCATGCTTGGTTTCGCTGGTTGGGCTGTATCTGCAGGATGGGGCTTCTTAATTGCCAAAGAACACGTTGGCATTCTCAATGCTGCGAACCCATTTTTTGCCAGCTGCGAAATTGTGCCAAACTTCCCTTCGTGGTTACAACTTCACGAGTGGCTACCCGCTGTATTTGCTGCTGAAGGTGACTGTTTAGAAGATTCATGGCAGTTTTTGTCTATGGGAATGGCTGAGTGGATGCAGATTATTTTTGCTGCCTACTTTGCTGTATTCGCTATTGTGTTTGCATGTCGATTATTGGATAAGAAACCCTTTTGATCGACTTATCCATTCTACCGTCACGCCTACCTCCAATACATACGGAGCAAGGCCCCATTTCCATTCAGCGCATTGCGGAGAAACACTGCTATGCGCTTTGTGAGGCTGGGCAACAGTCTATCCATCACGTAAAACCTTGGTTTGGTTCAGCGGTTTGCCCTGTTACGCCTGCACTCTCCAAGCAGTGCATCGCCAACATGGAAAAGGCCCGAGATACAGGCTATGGACTTACCTACTTGCTAATGCACGACGAAAAGTGCTTAGGTATGGGCATTATCAATCATATTCACCACACGCACCTTACCGCTAATCTTGGCTACTGGCTCAGACCAGACGCATGCGGGAAAGGTTTAGCTACCGCGATTTGTGAAGCCTTGAAGAAGCTTGCGTTCTCTCAAATGAATTTGCATCGATTAGAATGCTTTATAGAGCCTAACAACAAGGCAAGCATACGTGTAGCAGAGCGAATTGGTGGTACAAAAGAAGGGCTTTGTCGCAAACGTGTATTCGGGCGCGATGCGCTGCTTTATGCTATTGTTAATGGCGATTAACGCGCGTTCTGCGCGTTAATCTAAGTCTTCTAAAGGCCAAATGGCTATATAGTCTTCAAAATTATTTAAATCCACATCGGTTTCAAAAACAGTCTTATTGCGTACCGACATGCCCTTTGCGTGCATCACGTGCTTCTTCCCTTTGTTTAACAATGGATGCCACGATGGTATGCCCCTTCCCTCATAAAGGCGACGATAGGTACAGCTATTAGGCATAAAAAAGATATCCTTCAGATTTTCTTTTGTCAGCTTCACGCAATCAGGCACCAGCTCTGTGCGCCTTTCATATTGGGTACATTCACATTTTTTTGTGTTCAAATACGTACACACAATATTGGTATAGTGAATCTTCTCATTATCGTTAATATGGTCGGTCACTTCGTATTCTTCTACCGCGTCATCATCGATAAATTTTTGCAGACAACATTTACCACATCCATCACAAAGTGATTCCCATTCCTTTTGGGTCATCTCCTCTAAAGATTTGGTTTCCCAAAACGCTGCCGTCATTCTGCTATTACCTCAGTTTCCACGGTTAAATGATTGTCTAGCGTTGCAACAATCGTATCTTGCGAACAAAGCTTACCTACCCCTTTGGGCGTGCCTGTAAGAATCACGTCACCACTGTCTAACGTAAATATAGATGACATATGGGCGATAAGTGGGATGATTTTGTGCAGCATCAGTTCGGTATGTCCCTGCTGTCTAATCACCCCATTTATGGTTAAGGTAAAACGCAGGTCTTCCAAGTTTTCTATTTCACTTAACGGCACAAAACCTGACAGCGGTGCACTGTTGTCAAAAGACTTCGCTCTTTCCCAAGGCTGGCCTTGCTTCTTAAGCTCGGCTTGAACCTCGCGAAGGGTTAAATCGAGACCAAGTCCAATACCCCATACCGCGGCTTTTACGTCATCTACACTCGCATTCTTCAATGATGATTTTAGCAGCACAGCGACTTCAAGCTCGTTGTGACACTCGCCTTTGTCGGTAGGAATGGCAATAGGCTTCTGCATATAACATAAGGCAGCCTTTGGCTTCATAAACAGCAAGGGTGCTTCAGATACGGTAGAATTCATTTCTTGAATGTGGTCGAGGTAATTTCTACCTATACACACTACTTTACTAACGGGTAGTGATATTTCATTGCCTTGAGAATCGATGTGACGATAATCCACTAGTAACCTCGTTTTATCCGCTCTGATAAATACCCAACCGAAACGCCAAAGTAAGACGAGCGGTTCCACTTCATCAGTATGTGAAAATTGTTATACACCAAGTAAATTCGGCCTTGCTCACCATCTGGCATAATAAGCGATGCACTGATTTCTGCATTGGGGAGTTCATTTCCGTTGTAGCGCTTGACGCCATTCTGCTGCCAAAAGGCCAACGGCTTCATGTTAGACTTCGCTAACCCTGAAAAAGGTACTGGTTTGGTTAGTATTACTTGGCGTCCCCACGTCCCTTCACTATCCCAACCTTCAGATGATAGATAGTTGGCGATTGACGCAAATACGTCTGCCTTGGTCCCCCAAATATCCTTTCTGCCGTCGCCGTCGTAGTCCACTGCGTAATTTAGAAAGGATATGGGCATAAACTGTGTTTGTCCCATCGCACCGGCCCAAGAGCCTTTAAGCGCCTCTACAGAGATATGCCCTTCATCTAGAATCTGAAGTGCCGCAAAAAAATTATCTTTAAACAGCTTTTCTCTTCGCCCTTCATACGCCAAAGATGCCAGTGCAGACAGCACACTAAAGTTGCCCTGAATTTTACCAAAGTTAGACTCATTACCCCACAGCGCAACAATAAAGCGGGCCTGAACCCCATATTTTTGAGCAATTTCGTCAAGCAGTACTTTGTGTTCATTGTACTGCTCAACCGCCTGCTTCACTTTCCAGTCGGGTACTCGCGTTGCTAGATAATCATCTAACGTAATTTTTTTCTCTGGCTGGCTTTTGTCAGACTTGACCACCGTGGGCCTGAAAGTAATGTCAGCAAACGCTAAATCTAATTTAGTCTTATCTATGCCCTTTTCGGCCGCTTCTTTTTTCAGTTGAGCAACGTAGCTTTTGAAGCCCGTCTCACTAAGCCCACTGTCATTACTTGGCTGATTTTCGGCATGAACTGTCAGTGAAAAGCTTAAGGTTATACTCGATAAAACTAGGGCAATATTGCGCGGTTGAGGAAATAAGCTACGGTTTTTACGCTTAGCTATAAAGGTAATTCGGTTAACTAAGCGGTTTAGAGTCTTTAATAACATGGAAATTTAAAACTTCTTATCGGGCGTTTTTGACAGCCCAAGAGATTCACGGTGTTGCTCTAGCAAGTTATCTTCTTTTGGCGGCATTTGAAGGTAAAAGCCTTTTTCATTAAGCTCGTCGATAAGTTTTTGCTTATCAACCAGGCCAAGTTTCTCACGCTTTTCTAGGGCGATGATAGTCACTAGCTCTGGGCGACCAAACTTCGCCATAAGCGGCTCCGGCACGTCTTCAAAATGGTCTTTCTTTGGCACGTACAAATACATGCCGTCTTTCTTTCGCGTTTTATAAACTGCGCATAACATAGAATTTTTACTCTTTCTTAATTCGTTTGTTTAGTTCTTTTGGGGTCACTATGCAGATTGAATTGGCCAGAGAGCATACACCTCTCGCCAATACTGCTCACCCATTTTGCTTTTAAAGCACTATTGGGCCGGAGCGTCGCCAAGTAAGCGGGTTACGTGAGAGCGAAACAATGGCTCTCTCCACGTCGACAGTACATCGGGCATTAGTCCCTGCACGCGGGTCTCATCAACCGAAAACCAGTACCATTTTAACAGTTGATTCAGCTGTTTTTTAGAGGCAATAACGTCACTATTTACAGCATTGTCTTTCGCTATCTGGTCGCTGATAACTTTAAGCTCGGCCAACGTTTTTTTGTACTTGGCGATATCAATTAACCGCAGCACAACCGGAAGTCTGAGCTTTTCTGGCGTTTGCGCGTACTTTGCTCTTGCCTCTTCAATTAGCGTGATGATGGTGTCGCCGTAGCGGCGTACCGATTGATGATTCACGCCGTTAATTCGAGAAAGGCCAGATTTACTATCGATAAGACGCTGCGCCGCTTCAAACAAATGCCCTTCTTTGAACACAAAGTTTAGAGCCAGATCTTTTTTTCGTGCGGTATTCAAACGCCATGCCGCTAGTGCCTGTAATACAGTGAGCTGCTCGCTGTTCAATCGCCAGTTATTCTTAATGCTTAAGTACGCAAAATCTTCAGGCATTTGAGCGCGCTTCTTATCAACTAGCAAAGCGATCTCTTGGTAAATCCAGTGCACTTTCCCCGCCTCTTGTACTTTACTGGCTAACTGTTGGTAGCAAGGCAGTAAATACAGCACATCATTCGCTGCGTAGCTAAGCTGCGCTTCACGTAGAGGTCTGGCTAACCAATCGGTTCGCGACTCCCCTTTGTCCAAACTGATATCACACAGCAACTCTACAAGCTTTGCATAGCCAAGTGACGGTCCCATGTCCAAAATACTTCCCGCAAGCTGCGTGTCGAACACAGGCGTTGGTACGGTATCAAAGGCGGTAAGGAACGCCTCAATGTCTTCAGAACACGAGTGCAGTACTTTTACGACTTCGGTATTCTCCATGAGATCGATAAATGGCTGCATATTGTCTATGGCGAGCGGATCAATGAGTACCAGCTGATGGCCATCATAGAGCTGGATAAGGCCTAAATGAGGAGTGAGGGTTTTCGTTCTTACGAATTCGGTGTCTAAGGCTACCGCCTCTTGACGCTGTGCGGCAGTGCACACTTTTTCGAGTTGTTCAGATGTTGTAATTAATTGATATTGCATATTTTTGCACAGTAATAAAAAAGCCGGCTTACGCCGGCTTTCACAAAACTATTTCAACGAAATTAGTCTCGAAGCTCCCGACGCAGTATTTTACCTACATTGGTTTTTGGTAAGTCGTCTTTGAAAACAACTTGCTTAGGCACTTTGTAACCCGTTAAGTGATTACGGCAATGCGCGATAACGTCTTTTTCAGTAAGTGAGTCGCTATTTCGAACTACGAATAATTTCACAACTTCACCACTGACTTCATGAGGAACCCCAACCGCAGCTGCTTCAACAATGTTTTCATGCATTGCAGCCACTTCTTCAATCTCGTTAGGAAACACGTTAAAGCCTGAAACTAGGATCATATCCTTTTTACGGTCAACAATATAGAAGTAACCTTCATCATCTACCGTTGCGATGTCACCTGTGGCTAACCAACCGTCTTTTAGAATTTCTTCTGTCGCTTCTGGTCGGTTCAAATATCCTTTCATTACCTGAGGGCCTTTCACCCACATTTCACCAGGCTCACCTTTTTCAACAGGATTACCGTCGTCATCAAGAAGCTTAATGTCTGTAGAAGGAACAGGCATACCGATTGCGCCTTTATAAGCTTCAATCTGTGGTGGGTTAACCGCTACCACAGGCGAACACTCTGTTAGCCCGTATCCTTCAAGAAGCACTGTACCGGTGACCTTTTCCCACTTTTCTGCTACGGGACGTTGAACAGCCATACCGCCGCCTAAACCAAACTTAAACTTGCTGAAATCAAGTTCGCTGAATCCAGGCGTATTTAACAGGCCATTAAACAAGGTATTTACACCAGGTAAAATGGTGAACGGATATTTGCTAAGTTCGTTTACAAAAGCCGGCATGTCACGCGGGTTGGTGATAAGCAAGTTACGGCACCCGTATTTAACGAACATCAAGCAGTTCGCCAGTAGTGCAAAGATATGGTAGAGCGGAAGCGCGGTAACAACAAAGTCTTCGCCTTCTTCAATCACTGTTTCTAAAATTCCCGAGACCTGCTCAAGATTAGCCACCATATTGCGATGAGTAAGCATGGCACCTTTAGAAACTCCAGTCGTGCCACCTGTGTATTGAAGAAACGCTAAATCGCCGCTATCGATATCTGGGCGTTTATATTCAAGAGATTGCCCTTTTTTAACCGCCGACATAAACGATGTCGTTTCAGGAAGATTAAACGAAGGCACCATCTTTTTAACGTACTTCACTACTGCGTTCACGATCCAGCGCTTAGGTGCCGGAAGCATATCGCCTAAAGCGGTCAGAAAGACTTCTTGTAGATTTGTATCTGCGATGACTTCTTCTAGAGTACACGCGAAGTTTTCAACAATAACGATGGCTTTCGCATTAGCATCATTTAGTTGGTGCTTTAACTCACGAGCTGTATAGAGAGGATTTACGTTAACCACAACCATCCCTGCGCGCAAAATACCAAACATGGCAACAGGATATTGAAGAAGGTTGGGCATCATAATTGCCACAGCATCACCGCGTTTTAGTCCGCTTGCCTGCAAATAAGCAGCAAATTGAGCTGATAAGGTATCTAACTCTTCAAACGTGATTGAATGCCCCATATTTATGAAGGCTTCTTTATTTTTGAACTTCTTTACCGACTGCTCGAAAATGTCTACTACAGATGCGTAACGATCGGCATCAATTTCTGCGGAAACGCGAGGGTCGTAATGCTTAAGCCAGGTTTTTTCCACCAAAACCTCCTCTACTTTATTCTTATACTATTTTATAAGCGCATGGGGAGCTGCACTTATATAACTGGTCTGATAACTTGCGAATAGTATAGGATGTGTAAAAAAAAATAAACGGCACAATTTACAATTGCTCAACAAAATGACGAATTAATACCCCTACATCGTCAGTATTTTCCATGTGAATATGGTGACCGCCTACTAATTGTTCGTATTGCGCATTTAAAAACCACCCCTTGCGATTGGGGAAAACAGTCTCAAGGTTTTTAAAACTGTTAGATGCACCAATAAAAAGAATTGGGCATACAATAGCACGCATTAGCGATTCTGCCTGCTTTTCTGTAAGTCTTAGTGTAGATTTTGTACGAAGCTTCGGGTCGCTCGACCAGAAGCAATGTCCCCCTGCATCTTGGGTCAAATTTCTCGATAAAATAGAACGCGCGTGTTCGGCAGGAATATCGGATACCTTGCACCTGGCTTTAACTGCGTCGTCTAAATCAACGATTCGCAGTTTATTTCGCGACTTCGCGTGACGACTCATTATTGCGTCACGCATTTGTGCTGCGGTTGTTTCTTCAGTTTCGGTAAGCGGCCCACAAGCATCAATACTTATTACAGCAGTGACTTTTTCCGGAAAAAGTGCAGCGAAAAGGCTCGCTAGTATTCCGCCGAGAGAATGTCCTAATAAAATGACTTCTTCCCACGCTTGAGATTCTATTAGCGCATAAAGGTCTTGCAGGTAATCAGCTTGATTGTAATGAGCGCCTAGTGCACGGTGACCAGAACGACCATGACCAGCTAGGTCTAGCGCAATAAAGCGGTGAGTTTGTAGGTAGGGTGCTAACAGCCGTAAGCTCTCTGCGTTATCCAAGTAGCCGTGTAAACCAAGTACGACTTTGCCGACACCTTGATTATCTAACGCAGCTAAATGTAATGCCCCAATGTTAAATTCTGTTTCAATCATCTTTCATCCTTTACGGCAATAAATCGCCGCGCGCTTTCCATGACCGTCCTAAAAATAAAAAAAAGGCGGCAATATTTTGCCGCCTCCATGATGAGATTTTTACTTCGCTTTATCCTGCCTTGCGGGCTGTATCGTTGCTTTTGTCTTGCTTCGTGTAGACTTAGATTTAGAAGGAAGCGTGGCCTTGCTCGGCGCATTTTCGTAACGAATTACGCGCGTTCGATTAAAATGCGGATACATCCAAGGGCCATTGAAGCGATAAAAGGGTGAATACCAACCTGTGTGGTAATTGAAGAAGTAAGTATTTACATCATAAACCTCTTGCTTCCTCCACATGTGGTAGTCATCGGCAATGATCGTGGGATAAATGTAGGGCTGCTCACCCACCATGCCCGCAGTTGGAGCGGTAACTGTACCTAGAAACGTTGCCGCACGCCCTTCTTCAAAAACAATTGGGTCGACGAAGCCATCAATTTGTACTTTGAATCGACCCGACGTCTCTCCATTTGTTGAAGGCTTGCCATAATGATTTAGCGGAAAATGAGCGAGTTCAATGAACGTTTTGTTGGGCTTATTTTCAACACCAACAATCATTCCTCCCCATCTGGCCTTTTGGCCTTGCGCGTTCGCCCCCGACGTAACCGCTTTCGAATAGCTAACTAGCTGCGTTCCTTCAGGCACTTCTATGCTATCTGGGACTATTGTGCAGCCCGCAAATAAAAAGACTGTAAGTAAAACTAAATACCGAGACATCGACGAGCTCCTATAAATCCTAGAAAATGCTGCGTTTGAATAAAAGTCAGTCTACAAGCACTGGGTTGTTTAAAAAATACAGTGAAATTTCGATTACAACCCGCCTCTACTTTCATGTATCTCTTTATGAGAAAAAGAAAAACCGAATACCAACAACCAAACATTAGCATTTATACGAATGGACAACCACTGCCGTTCAAACACTATGTCGCTTAAATGAGATAGATCATCCCAACCAACAATTTGTAGAGTATGTACGGTAGGCTTTTGTTCAAAATAAACAGCGGGTTTTAACAATTTGTTAAATTTATCTACGGTGTGAATTATGGTGCTTGGAATTGAACTACGCGTAGATGTCCACGCCGAACATAGATTGAATAGACTCGCGTTGCTGCTGCTTTTCAAAGCTTGTGTATGACGCTATGGCATTTTGAGAATACGTGTTGCCATCTTCACGAATGAATTGTTGGTACGCTTTGGCGTTATCCGTTCCCTGTTCGTCGGGCGCAACAACAATCGCCCTAGCAGACGATTCGCTTTGCCCTTTACTTTGCTGTTCAGGGTCTTTGTTAATTTTAGCGACACGGCCTTGCGAAGGTTCGGAAGACGGTACGGCGAAATTATTATTGATAATCATACAGAGTTAACTGAGGCAAGAATCATACCATTGGGAAGCGAGCTTTAACCTTAAGACTCGCTCCTCTTTTCCCGTTGCTCGATTTATTTATTGTTAGTAATGGGCGCCCAATATTTGGCAGCGTGTCGTTACTCTCTGCCTGGTAATTTTTTCCACGTAACTTTATCGCGCAGATATACAGGTTCTACATTCACAGCATCAGATACTTCGCCTTTACTATGTGCATCTGTTGCAAGTTTAAGCATGTATTGCGCGTTTGGAAGTGTGATGTCAGACGCTACCTCACCACATACTTCAGACTTCCAGTTATCAAGCTCCTGATAGGCAGACCAGCCGGTGCCAGCTGCAATCACAGCCGCGCCGTTTTCTTCTCTAAGTACTTTTAGCTGTTCAATAGCCATTTCGGGCGGACAAACTTGCTCTTCAACGCAAAGTACAAGCCCATTTTGCGACTGAGAGTAAACCGCGAAGTACACTTCCCCCATACGCGCATCAGACGCGACGGCAATCAATGCATCTTTGTGCTGAGTTTTAGACGCTACTTCAAACGCCATAGCTTCAAGCGTACTCACGCCAGCTACTTTTAAGCCTGTCCCTAACGCTAAACCTTGAATCATTCCCGTCGCTATGCGAACACCGGTAAAGCTGCCTGGGCCTCGACCAAAGGCCAGTAAATCTAGGTCGCCCAGCGAAACCTTTGCTTCTTTTAACACCTCATCGACCATAGGAAGAAGTCGCTGACTATGCTGCTGAGGGCATATCTCGAAACGCGTTATGACGGTGTCTTTGAATTGAAGCGCAAACGAACAAGCTTCGGTTGCGGTATCTATAGCTAAAATGTTCATGTTTATCTCTTATTTCATATAAGCTGAAAACGGGGCTAATGGCGTAATACACGCTTACCGCTTTTTCAGTGCTTTAACTTAGGCTTCATCAATGCCGGCTAAAAATTTTTCCACTTCGTCCAAGCTTCTTGTTCTTTTCATATCTGGCAAGCTTCCGACGAAGGTTTTGGCGTAAGGCTTCGTCACTAATCGATTGTCACATATAACCAGCACGCCTTTATCTGAAGGATCTCGGATGAGTCTTCCCGCGCCCTGCTTTAACGTAATAACAGCTTGGGGAATTTGAATAACACCAAACGGGTTTGCTCCACGTTTTTTTACATCTTCCATACGGGCTTGAAGCAGCGGGTCATCAGGTGACGCAAAGGGCAGCTTATCAATCATCACGCAAACCAAGTCGTTGCCGCGCACGTCTACTCCTTCCCAAAACGCGCCTGTGCCCATTAATACTGCTTTTTCATCTGCAAGGTACGCATCCAGCAATGCTTGCTTGGTGGTAGTCCCTTGCACCAGTAGCGGATTATCTATCTCATCTTCTAGCTTCTGCGCAATTTCTCGAAGCATAGCGTGACTAGTAAACAACAAGAAACATCTCCCGCGACTTGCTTTGATTAGCCGTTTGGCTGTTTCTAGCAAAGTTTCGCGCATAGCGTAGCTGTTTGGTTCTGGTAAATATCGGGGCACGCAAAGCATGGCCTGTTCGGGGTAATTAAACGGGCTATCTAATCCTAACGTTTCTGCGTCTTCTAAGCCCATGCGGCGCTGAAAGTGATCAAAACCGCCGTTTACCATTAAGGTTGCCGAGGTAAAAATCCACCCGCGCGGCGGCGATGATACGAAACGTCTGAATTTAGCGGCAATTGATAAGGGCGTTAAATGCATAATGAGGTGGCGCTGAGTAGTTTCATACCACAAACTTACATTTTCTTGCTTATTGTCGCTTAACGCATCTAACTGCTCTCTTGCAGCCACAACACGTTCATACATGTTGTCTAAATCTTTATCGCGGCCAATATGTAGCTTACACACTTCATGCAGTACACCCAGCGCTTCGGCCAGCTTGCCCACCTGCATGCGTACGTCGTCACGGTCTAACGCCTCAGCCCAGTTGCCGCGTTCAGCCGTATCTGGGAATAATAACCGTAAGTCAGAGGCAATCATCCTGCATTTGTCAGCCGCTTTATCTAGCTGACCAGCATCTTTTAGCACTGTTCTGAACAACAGCGTGATATCTTTCGCAATATCGTGAATTTGTCTTGTCGAAAGTGACTCGCCAAAGTAATCGCTGGCAATATCGGGAATTTGATGAGCCTCATCAAAAATAATCGCATCAGCTTCTGGAATAAGTTCGCCAAACCCTGTGTCTTTCAGTGCCATATCAGCAAAGAAAAGGTGGTGGTTTACCACAATAATATCAGCATCCAGCGCCTTTCTGCGCGCTTTTACCAAGTAGCAATCTTCATAATCTGGGCAATCGCGGCCCAAGCAATTATCCACTGTAGAGGTAACCAGCGGTAAAACACGGGCATCTTCGGGAAGGGTTTTAAGCTCCCCCATATCACCTGTTTTCGTAGTACTAGACCAACGTTTCACTTCTGAAAGCTGACCCAATACCTCTTTTTCAACGAGCGTAGAGTTGCCGCTGTGCTGCGCTACACGGTGTAGACAAAGATAGTTTGAACGGCCTTTTAACAGTGCAGTTTTTCGCTTGCTGCCTAAGGCCTTTTTTACCAGCGGTAAGTCGCGGTGAAATAGCTGTTCTTGTAAGTTTTTAGTCCCTGTAGAAACAATGGCTTTTCCGTCGCTCAACAATGCCGGAGCGAGATAAGCGAAAGTCTTTCCCGTTCCTGTACCGGCCTCTACTATTAAACTACCAGTGGTATCAATAGCGCGCTTAACCGCCTTTGCCATTTCAGTTTGAGCTTCGCGAGGTACAAACCCCTTGATAGCACCTGCAAGGAGGCCATCTGAAGAGAATACGTTATTAATTGTGGGCATGGTTTAAGCGCTGTCATTACTTTTCTACTTTAGGCCGCGCATTATGCCAAAAAGCCTATGGAATGCCCATTAAAGGTTTGCATTTTAGCGTCAGTATTTGCTACATGACGCCTTTTAGAGTCAAAGCAATTGTTAAATTTTTGATGAAAAGAATTTGTCTTCTAGAACAAAAAAATTAGCTTTTTAATCTTAACACTTAGGCGCAATATCCAGCTTGTAAATGTTTATACTCAACTATTAAACGAGGTAATTATGAAAGATTTACGCTTTATAGGTTTAGGCTTAGTAGGTTTAAGCGCAATGGCGTTCTCTGTAATTGCAGCTGCGTCAGAAGAAGCACCTGCAGAGCTGGTAGCGGAATTAACCCAGTTCTGCAAAGAAATCGCTGAAGAAGAAGGTACAAAAGGCAAATCGGAAGACGTATTTGTATTAGAGTGCGTAAATGATGAGCTAGAAGCTGAAGGTTACCAGAAACTGAAATCTTTAAACTGATCTATTAAGGTGAGTTACTGATTCACTTTAACTGAATGATAAAGCCTCGCCAGAAATGGCGGGGCTTTTTTGTGCCCTGCTTTTGAGATGCCTTTTCGAGTTCCCTAGCATTGTATATAGCAATGCATGCGAAGGTGCTTTAGTTAAACGCATCAGCGTTCAAAAAATGCATCAACCAAATCGGCGAGTGACTCCTCTAGCTCTTCTTCGAAAGCATCGATATCAATACCAAAGCTATCCATATATTTAGCCGCATTGTCACGGGAAAGTACGGCATTTTTTATCTGGAACTCAAGCTCTGGCAGTGTCTTGTCGTAGCGGGGCTTAATGGTCCATCGCAAACAATGACCATGGTTGTCTTTTAGCCTTTTTTTGGCAAATACACAAAACTCCTCGACGTAGTCAGCACCTTGCGGCCCAAGACATCCCGGTTCTATGCGGTACATTACCAGCAGCTTTTTATATAGCGGAAGTCGCGTTTCCATCACATCTTCAATTAGCTTAAAGAGTTGATTATCGGAAAGTTTGGAGGATTTTGCCAGCCAAGTAAGGGGAGAATGCGAGAAATTTCACACTCCCCCGTATCATTACTCTGCAAGTTCAGGATCTTTTATGAACAAGATATCCATGATGATTGCAGGATCCCACTCGCGCATTTCTGCTTCGCATTTCAGTCGAATTTCGTCTAACTCACTGATCGTTGCAATCGAGAATGCGTCATCCACGATAATATGGACTAACAGATAGACATCCCTACCCCGCTTACTAATTCTCACTTCCACATGTTCGTATGGGACGTCAGCCAACGTTTTTTTGAATTTTTTCTCGATTACCGCCGAGATAGCTTCAGGCGGCGCTTTGTTAATTACTTCATTAAGGCTTTCACGCAAAATCTTAAAAGGCACCGGCAACATTGCCGAACCAAGAATAATCAATAAAACAGGATCAACGTACGGCGACAGTGTTCTATATTCCGTCAACTCTAACGCGTAGGCCAAAATAAAAGCGAACAAGATGGATGCACTTAGCACGCCGTCTATCATCCAAGTGTGAGAATCCACTTTTACTAAATCAGACAGTAAATGCTTACCTTTTACTCGCATGTACAGAGAGATACTAAAACAGCCAACCGTTGCCACAACACCGTAGACCATACCAATACCATACTCAGCTGCGTGCCCACCTGCTAATAAACTCTGAACAGAGCTCGCGACGGCATACACACACGTGGCAATGATAATAAGCGACTTAAACATGTTTAGCGTAGGTTCAATTGCCGTGTAACCAAAGTGAAACCGGTCATCGTCAGGGCGTTGAACCAAATTGGCCACTTTAAGCGTTAGCATTGACATAACAAAAGCGATTAACGAGTACGCGGCATCAAATAAAATAGCGCCTGAGCTCGTTAAAATGGCAAAACCAAGCGCAATAATGACAAATGCGCCGGCAATATAAAAAGAAAGCGTTAATAGACGCTTCTCTTCAAGGTGATGGAAGCCAATGTCCATGAAAATCACTTCGAAATTAAGGTGCGCGGATTCTACTCCTATATTTTAAAAAAAATAGTGCTTTAAATAAAATATTGCTATTTTTTTAAGCAATTCAGTGATACATAGCGCCTATATTATTTCGACTCAACGCACTGCGTTTTTAGCACCCGTTTTAAACTATGAAAATCGTTACCCATCCTTCTATAAAAAGTTACTTTGATGCAGATGAAAGCCGGCAGGAAGTCGAGCAGGCATTCTCTCGAGGGCTTGCTTATGCGGGCCATTCCCTAATGGTGCCAGAGAAGTTTAGCTATCAAGTACTGCCTCACTTTAACGACCGTTATGCGTTGTTTAATCAAGGTGAGAATTATGAACTTATATCCAATGTTTGCTTACATCGACAAGCTCAACTTCTTGAAGGGCAAGGCCGGGCACGCAGCATAGTTTGTAAACTCCACTGCTGGGGCTATGACAATACAGGCCAGCTTAAAGGTGCGCCCCACTTTAAGGATGCCCCTAGCGGTCAGTTGAAAAAGGAATCACTGTCAGTGTGGAACGGTCTTCTATTTCGAGGGCGATCTCCTAATATGGACTTATCTGCCCTTGGGCTTGAGGACTATCTCGACTTTACCGATTACTTTTACGCCGGATCTGAAACCACGGAATATCAATTTAACTGGAAGACATTCATCGAAATCTATCTAGAGAACTATCACGTGTACTCCATGCACCCTGGGCTTCGCCAGTTTGTTAAACCCGATGATTTAGAATGGTCGTTTGGCGATGATTTTTCAGTTCAAAAAGTTGGGCTAGGCGACCAGCTTACCAAGCGCACAACACCGCGTTACAGAGAGTTCCAAGACGCATTATTGGCACGATTTGGGCAAACACTTCCTCGCTTTGGCGCAATATGGTGCTTTTTGTACCCTAATATTATGATTGAGTGGTACCCAGATATTATTGTCGTCAGCACGATTTACCCCAAGGGCGCCGGCGCATGTGTAAACCACGTTGAATTTTATTATCCCGAAGCACTTTATAAAGATATGCCAGACTACTTTGCAGCGGAAAAAGCGGCCTATATGGAAACAGCGGTAGAAGATGAAGAAGCCTGCCTATTGCTAGAAAAAGGTCGACGTGCACTTTATTTATCAGGCGAAGAAGAACACGGTCCTATAGAACCGTTTTTAGAAGCGGGCGTGGCGCACTTTTACGATTGGCTTGCTAAACAGTAGCAGTCTTAGTGCTCTAAATAGTGGTATTTCACAAAAAAGGAGTTTTGATGAACAATTACAAAGGGTCTTGTTTGTGCGGGTCGGTAACTTTTAAAATTGAGGGTGATTTTGACAGTTTTTATCTGTGCCACTGTAAACACTGTCAAAAGGATACAGGTTCGGCCTTCGCAGCCAACCTGTTTTCAAGTTCGGCTATGTTAACTTGGGCATCGGGTGTTGACGCTGTAGTCAACTTCACGCTAGAGAACACGCGTCATAGCAAAAGTTTCTGTAAAATTTGCGGTTCAGCCCTTCCTTGTACTCAACTCGGTGACATTCTAGCCGTACCCGCTGGATGTCTGGATACAAAACTACTGATTAAACCTACTGCACATATCTTCGGCGTAAGCAAAGCTGCGTGGGAAGAAAACTTAGAAACCATCACAAAATTTGAACGTTTACCGTAACAAACATTGAATACTCATTCGAAACCTAATGGCTTTATACTAAACAAAATTCGCTGCTTGAATAACGGCAGGTCGATTGTTGCTCGCATTCACAACATTCTCCGCTTAACGTGTTCCGTTTTTGTCAAAAATAGCGAGTAACTTTTTCAGAAAATTCTATAGATCTCACAATTCCGCCTGTCGTCCCCCAACCTTTCAAAAAACATAAACCAATGATCTAAAAACACTTTATTGAAATGGCATATGCTGTGAATAACTCCATGTGAATACTCTCCTCCGTTTTTAAGCAGTATGGAGGCCGAAAAACCAAGGAGTTAGATATGAAAAAATTAACAATTGCTACACTAATCAGCGCCGCACTTTCGACTGCCGCGTTTGCCGGCAATGGTATCGAAAAAATAGACACCACATTTGCCGATTTGGATAACGATGACAACGGCTATATTTCACGAGAAGAAGCTGACGACGATGAGATTTATGCGCACTTTTCCAAAATTGATACCAATTCAGACATGCAGCTTTCAATTAAAGAGTTCAATGCTCATGTAACGAAGCACCCTCAACATTTCGATGACGACGTGCTTGCAACGGCAAAATCGATGAAAGAGAGTATGGGTACAGAAGGTACAATGGAAACGGAAGTTAAAGTTGATACTGATGTCGATGAAGTGGTTGCCGCGACGAAAGACAAAAGGCTGACTCACGAGCTAAGAGCTAAGACTGAGTTGAAGGCTAACGGAAACTTAGAAAAGACAAACGTTGACAAAGTCGCTGAAGATACTGTTGTTCACGATAATACGGTTATCGCAGATGAAGCGGTCATTGCGCGCAGTAAATTTGAGATGATGGACGCTAACAGCGACGGTAAGCTTACTAAAGCTGAAGCCTCGCGAAGTGGTGTAACACGTGATTTTGATAATATTGACGCAAATGACGATGAATTAATTACGCGTACGGAATTTAAGCGTTATCAGAGTAAGTCTGAAAATAACTCAAGTGATAGTTCTGAAGAGTAATGACTAAGTTGTACTAGCTCAGATTAAATCTGAGCTAGATTCTTTAGCATCTAACTTTCGGGTGTGGACTTAATCACTTCCTCGATTTCACTGTTACCACACAAGCGTGCGAGATCGATAAGATAACCTTTTTCTAGCTTATCCAAAGTGTGTCCTTCAAGTCGCGCTTTTACCTCTTCAACATCACCATTGGCAATAGAAGTTTTAAGCGCTGCATGATTATTTAACGATCGGTCTTCTGTTTTTTCAGCTGATTCATTCGCAGTCATCGTTCATCCTTAATTTTCACTTAGTAAAAAAACATTAGTGCTTTTTACCTTTTGTAGTTAAAGATGACACTAAACGATCACACCGTTATGCCACCCATATCTCGAACTGCCAAGGCGTGAGTTTATACACTGAATCAGCTCCGAAGATTTTCTTTTCGTCGCGCTCCCAGTGCGCATACTCACCTTCAAACAATGGTTCTTCAAACGTTACATCAAGCTGCTCATTTGAAAAATTAATCACAACGAACACTTTTTCATTTTCATTACAACGTACAAAACTAAAAACCTTATCCATCTTAGAGTTTGGCACCTGTATCATTCTTGCCCCGTACTCTCCGTTCCCTAGCACGGCTTTGGACTTTTTAAGAGCAATTAGCTTGCGGTACAAGTTGCCTATTTCATGTTCTTGCCAGTGTATAGGATCGTGCTCAAAGAACGCTAAACGCTTGGTTTCCCCGGCTTCTTGCCCGTTGTGAATGAGCGGCATACCTTCACCTACCACTGACAACGCAATGCAGGCTTCAAGCGCATCACCAAATTGTTCGCGCTGAGTGCCATCCCAGGCATTTTTGTCATGATTACTAACGAAGGTCATTCTGTAAGCGGAGTGAGGCCAGCTGCGTTCGTTCCACGAATAATACTTGCGCAACCTATCCAGCGAACATTGTCCGTGTGCGAGTTCGTGTAGCGTCTCGTTCCAACTCCATGCGTATGTCATATTGAACGCATTTTCGTGAAGATCTCGATTCTCCCATTCAGCCAACATGAAGACTGGTCTGATTGCGCTTAGCGTATGCACTGCTTGCTGCCAAAAATCGTTGGGGACATACCCCGCTACATCACAGCGAAACCCATCAATGTCGAACTTTTCAACCCAATAACACAACGCGTTAATCATGTATTTGCGAAGGCCAACGTGTTCATAATCAAACTCTATGATATCGCTCCAATCCCACCACGGAGATGGACGAAAATCTCCTTTGTAGTCTTTGGCGTACCACTCGGGGTGCTGTTCAACCAAAGGATTATCCCACGCACTGTGATTTGGCACCCAGTCTATGATGACTTTTAGCGAAAGCTTGTGCGCTTCATCCACCAGCGCTTTGAAATCTTCTTCGCTACCAAATTCTGAGTTTATGGCCAGATAGTCTTTTACCGCATAGGGGCTACCAAGCTCCCCTTTCCTGTTTTTTTCCCCAATAGGATGTACAGGCATTAGCCAAACAATATCAGCGCCAAGTGATTTAATATGAGCTAACCCTTTTCTCACTCCTTCAAAATTACCTTGCTCTGAAAACTGTCGAGTGTTGACCTGATAAATAACTGCGTGAGATGACCATTCTGGCTGAAGCACGTTATATCGTTTCTTAGGAACAGGATTGATATCCATATTATCTTTCCTTATCGAGATTAGCGTTTAGAAAAAGAATCTGGTTCTGCGTCGCGTTACTTTAGGCTTCAAATTGCAGCGAGCTGGGCTTTTAACTGCCGCAAGCTCGTGGCTTAAAGAATAGGTAAACTTGTAACACCTAAAATTAGTACCCAAATACCGAAAAAAAGTTTTAGACGCTGAACCGAAAATGCTAAAACAACAAACTTTGCAATCGTTCCACCGACTATTGCACCTGCCCCAGCAAACAAAACAACCTGCCATACCACAGACTCGCTTATAAAAGCGTGATACGGCAATGCAGACCACACAGTAAAAGCCGACAAGATAACCGCGCTGGCAATAGACAAAGTTACATTAAACCCTCGAATTATGAGGTAAACAGCGACTAACTCTCCTACTCCTACCGAAAGCCACGCGGTGATAATGCCGCCTAAAAAACCAATGAAAGGTAAAAGCAAAAGATCTTTCGTATGTAAGTCTTTTTTGAAATGGGTACGCTTCATTAGCGGAATAGAAGCAAATATTGCGATTGCTAATAGAATAGAAAAACTACCAAAAGCGATGTGAAGGTTATTGGCCCCACCCCACAAATGCTCTAGAAGCCTTGTACTTTGAGATGAATACTGAGCGAATCCTATGCCGCATATTGACGAGGGAACCGTTAACATCAGTACACTGGGTAATGCTTTCCAATACTGATCATACTTGTGTTGGTGTTTATAATACGCGGCCCAAGTTAGTGCCCCCGCGGTCATACCACAGCATTGGATGGCGAAACTCGTTGCCACAACGCTTTGCGCAGAAAATGACAGGTAGTTAAAAAACGGAACGAAAACCACGCCACCGCCAGCTCCAGTGGCATTCGCAAATATAGCACCAATAACGCCAAGAACGCTGAAAAGCCCGAAGTCTTTAACAAGCTCAATAGGGGCTGGTTGCGCTAGCAAACTGCCGATCCATAAAAATAAAAGTACTATCAACGCTGTTTTACCAGCGTTTTGCTTGATGAGAGAAATCACATACGTCCTTAAGGCAGAAAATACGGCAAGTTACACGGCATGACTTTTCTAAGTACGCAGCCAACTAGCATCTGTACAATTTTCAAACTATTGTTATCCCACTACGTATAAGGTTTTACTTACACAGATATCATATACAGCATTTTAAAAAACATGGTTGAAGTATCTACATTTGAGCACCAGGTGCAACTGCATCTTTCGCCAAACCGCTCAGCAACATGGCAACAGACAAAGCACCTTATTGCAGCTTTTGCCCTTTTTATCAGCTCGATAGCTATTGCTTGGTCACTGGCCGGTGCGTGGGTCATATTACCTTTTGCAGGATTGGAGGTCGGGTTACTTGCACTGATTATGTATTTGGTTTCTAAAGCAACATACCGCTGGGAGACGCTCTTAATTTCATCAAACAGCATTCAAGTCACTAGCTCGAACGGTATCAGCATAGAATTCTTCCGCCCTGATACGTCCTTGTACTATAAAAAAGACTTGAGCTTAAAATGTGCGCCACAGCTTGTGCTACAAGCCCCTCTGCAGCAATTTGAAGTGGGATCATTTTTAAATTTAGAAGACAAAGAGCGTGTTCATGAATGTATGCAAAAGGCGGGGATCGCAGTATGTTCGAATAAGTGGTGGTAAATCGTGTTGCTTTGAAATGCAACTTTTGAAATGCGACTAATGCGCAAGGCTCCTTATCGTGCATGACACAAAATTAATGATCATTGTGGCTATTTTCGACTAATTAGATATAAGACGCAGCTAAAACGAGTTGCGACCTAATGAGGGTTACACCATGAACTTATACATCGAGTCACTAGAAGGCGGCAATTACCTCGCATCAACCGGTATGGGCGCCTCACGCACCTTGGTTCGCGACAACAAGTCACAACCTAAAACGTTTCACTGTTTGAACGAGATTAGGGAGCATTTTGACTCTCAAGCCTTTGAGAAAGTTTGGCTCCTTCAAAGCACACCGTATGAAGAAATGGTTGGTCAAACCGATCATCCCGGTGCGTTAGAGCTTGAAATTGAGTGGTAGCGACTTGCAGGTGTACTAGCAAGTAAGACCAATAGTTTTCAATGTTCCATGCACCACTTAGCACGTTTTTTGCGTACAACTAATGTGACGTAAATTAAAACGGTATTTTATTGAATTAGAAACAGTAAGAATGGTCTTCTTCTGTAGTTAATAAAATACCTACATGCTAAGGAGAATTGCATGAAAATAAGTAAGTTAGCTATTAAATCTGTGTTTGTGGCTGCCGTGTTAGCCTTGACGGCGTGCGCTTCGATGGGCGACGGAACTGTTGCTGAAAAGCGACAAGCTATTTTAGATATGCAAGATAACGCGCTTGCCCGCCTTTATTCTGAAAAGCCCGATACGCGCTCTCAGGTAAAAGACGCTGCCGGCTACGCCGTATTTACCAATGCTAACATCAACGTATTCTTTGTGGCGGCGGGCACAGGCTACGGTGTTGTAAACAATAATGTAACCGGCGCAAAAACATATATGAATATGGCCGAAGGTGGCGTAGGCCTTGGCTTAGGCGCAAAAGATTACCGAATTGTTATGGTTTTCCACACACAAAAAGCGATGAATCACTTTATTGAAAATGGATGGACTGTAGGTGGTAACGCGGATGTAGCAGCGAAAGCCGGTAACAAAGGCGCATCTGCAGAAGGCGAAGGCTACTTGGGTAACGTCACAGTGTATACTATGACTGAAAGCGGCCTTACATTACAGGCCACTGTTAAAGGCACGAAATTTTGGGTAGATAAAGAACTAAACTAATTCTGCCCTAACTATTCCTAACCATATTAGCGATTAGCGCTCCAACACACCGAAGGCCTCTTGAATGCAAGAGGCCTTTTTATTTTTTCTGCACAACTGCCCGCTACCGCTCTAAATCTTTAGGCTGTCTGAATCACAGTAATAAGCAGTGTCGTGTTCCCATAGCTTCTCTTACCACCGCCGTGTATACGAAAGTCTAAATTTAGGGGGAAACCCTCATAACTGAATTGAACACTGGTGACTACGCTTTACTTGTAAAAGGCTCGCTTAGCAGCACGCTAAGCCATAAACGAGGGTTTCATCATGCAACCACAAAACAACAAAGTGATAAGAGCAGTAGTAAGAACAATATTAACGAGCGCATTGTTCGCTTCGGCGACGGTAGGCTTTTCAACTAACGCGGCAATAATAGGCAGCAGTTATGGGAATGCAGTCCATGTCGATCTTTCCATTACAAGTAATGTAGGAGGTATGGTCTCTGCAATCGCTAACTCAACTATCAACTTAGCTCATACCAGCGGTAGTGCTCCTGAAAATTATTCTCAGATTGACACTATCATTGGCGCAAGCTCAGATGCTTCGGGTACGTTGGGCAGCCCCATCGACGTTACAGAGTTTGATGGCGCGCTATCCACCGCCATTATTGAAGGTGAATCTCAATCGTCTTTAACGAGTTTTGTTCCGGCAAGCTTTTTTACGTCAGGCCGCGGAACCATAAACGACCTTAATCTTGACTTATTTTCAGACTTACTTGGAATAAGTGGCTTTTTAACGCTAAGTGCTGATGTACTTTCCACAATCTCGCAAATTGACGGAAACGCCACGACCGGCTCAAATGTGAATCTATCTACAGCAGGTTCATCAGACATCGTGGATGTGGAAGTGAATCTTTGGGGAAATACCGTAACGGCTACTGCACTTGAAAATCAGTCTCTCTTTGCAGGTTTGAATATCGCTGACTTTGGCTTGGGAATATTTGTTAATGAAGTCGAAAAGTCGTGTTCCAACACCTCTTGCACAGAATCACGCAACGCGGTTAGAGTATCTTTCGATGATTTCTCACTAAATGCATTTTACGATGCACTATTCCCTGCTGGCGGGCCGTTAACAGGGCCTGTGTTTAACTTGACCAACAACCCGATTGTCAACGGCGAGATCATTTTAGCTAGCTCGTTTGCTACAACCTCTTCTTCAACTGAGGTAAGTGCACCCTCTACATTTGCAATTTTTATTTTCGCAGTAAGTTTATTGAGTGCAAGAAGATTTAATAAACACAAAATGCTACAGAAATAACGTTTGAAAATCTCAAGGCAGAAGGAGCAAGTCTACGGTTTCTCTCTTTCTTGCCTTGAGAATCATATCGCTCACATTTTACTGAGCACGGTTTTCCTCAATCTGCATCCACTGTGCTCTTGTACAATTCTCGAGAAGCTCAAATGCTTCAACAACCACATCTTCTCCTTGTATAAATGGATGTGCCTGATTATCTTTCCTATCCGTTAACGCCTTAAGCTTATCTCTTGTTCCGTCTCTTCCAGGGTGATTTGACAAAAATACATCAATATTTTGTTCTTTCACCAGCGCTTTCATTGCATTGGCCGAGTTTGTATAAGACTTTATTCTTGCGACATCCGGACCATAATTGAGCCCTGTGCCGCCCCATAATACAGCGCGATGCCGTTCATCTCCATCGATCACAGGGAGAACGATAGTAAGCGTACCCGGTGTATGTCCAGGCGTTACATAAAACGCTAACTCAGTGCCATTCACGTTGAGTACATCCCCATCTTCAATCAGTAAATCTTTTTCAGGTTTTGTTCCCCAGCGATAGCTTGCAAACGCGTCGTTTTCTAACACGTGCCACTCAATTTCACTCATCACAATACGTGGACTATAAACTGATTTAATCAGCCCAAAACCACCGTAATGATCGCCGTGTCCATGAGATATGATTAGATGGGAAACAGGCTTATCTCCAAAACCCAGTGCCGAAAGTCCATTAAGAATATACTGTTGAGCTTGTTGGTTATTATTTAGCGCGTCTACTAAAACTATACTTTCGCCTGTATCTATTGCCCAACTCGCCACGTTTCCAGCGCCGACATAATAAAGGTTATCGAAGACCTGTTGAGGTGGAATTTGACGACGGACTTTAGCATTTCCTTTTACTTCGCTATCACCATTACTGCGCTTGGATCTCTCGCGCCGATTTTCGTTAATAACGAACATATCCCGCGGCTCTTGACTAATATCGCAAAGACTCGCCAATCCAGAAAAATGCTTAGCACTTTTCAATCCTTTATCCGCGTAATATTGCGCAGTGTATACATCGGCTGAGTAAGTATTATTGGACATCCAAACCGCCAGAAGCATTATTGCAAGCCGCCATACAGACTTTTTTATATTAACCATAACGCTTTCCATTCTAGGTGTATAAAACCACGTTGTTTTGCGGTGTTGATTTTTTCACTGTTTGGGACAACTGTATTCAGTTTGCATTAAACCACAAACAATATTTTGCATAAGGACTTTTAATTGGGCATATTTTAAACACAACTGACAAAGGGATTTCTTATGATAATCGTGGTGTTTAATCAAAAAGGTGGCGTAGGCAAATCGACCATTAGCACCAATTTAGCTGCGCAAAGCGCTAAGCTGGGTCATAAGACCTTATTGGTAGACTTAGACGCTCAGGGAAATAGTACTCACTACGTGGGATTTAACGCCAGTGAACAAAGCCTTACCGTGGCCGATATGTTCAAACAAGTAGTTGGCATTTTCAGAACAGCCAAGAAGCCTAACGCGTTCGTGCATGCAACGCCTTATGAAAACCTCTTCGTTATGCCTTCTTCTTCTGCGTTGGCAGAAGTCGAGCGAGAGCTCGAGTCACGATACAAAATTTTTAAACTTAAAGACGCGTTAAAGGAGTTAAAAGACGAATTCGACAACATTTTTATCGACACGCCTCCTAATTTTAATTTTTATTCTAAAGCGGCACTTATTGCTGCTGATGGCTTTTGCGTCCCCTTTGATTGCGACGACTTCTCGGCACAGGCGATTGAGCGTTTACTTGAAAATGTAATGGAACTAAAAGAAGACCACAACCCTGAACTGCGTTTGTTGGGTATTGTTGTTAATCAATTCAATAGCCAAGCAAAGCTTCCAAGAGAGTTAATTGAGACACTTAAGCAGCAAGATTTGCCAGTGTTAGAAAGTTATATAAGTGCCACGGTAAAAGTGAAAGAGTCTCACTCTAAGCGAATGCCGCTGCCTTTCTACTTACCTAAGCACAAAGTGACGAATCAAATTGCGGCTTTATTTGAAGAACTCAATGCGAGCAAAACCTAACGCTAACAAGTTTCGCTAAACATCAATATCAATATGCTTAAGTCCACCCTCGCTGTTACCTCGCTCTTTATCTTTCGAGTTTTCAGCTGATTTTTCGATAATCTCAGTTCGCTTCACATCTTGAAACTGATCGCGCTCTTCTTCACTGAAATGCTCGGACTTTTTGGTCTTTTGCACTTTCTTCACGCGGTCGTCCGTCTCAATCGGCACTTTTGTGTTGCGAGGCAAAATGGGAAACAGTAGATCGTTGCTCATACGCCCTCCAGAAGTTTGCATTTGTCTCTATAACTTATCGGCAACGAGTTGCCTAAAATTACGGTTCAAAACTAATTCATAACGAATTGTTTTATTATATACACATTAAATTAGAGTTAATGTGCCAAAAGAGTTCACTTTAACCTTGCAAATCCTAATTCAAAACGCTAATGTTTCAGCCGTTCGAAATTAGGAATTAAAATTTTCAAAATGATTAACTGCGCGACGAAACATCACCATCACCACAAAGCATAACCTTTCAGGTTCGTGCTGGAAGGTCTATGTATCCTTCCAGTGGCGCAGATAAAACAAATTCTCGACCCTCGGAAGGAAACTTCCGGGGGTTTTTCGTTTTAGGCGCAATCAAAAGTTAAAACACAACGTGTAAGGAACGTTTCAATGAGTAACAGCAAAAGACTTCGAATTGCCGTACAGAAATCAGGTCGATTGAGCGATGACAGCATTGCCCTACTGAAAGCTATAGGCATTAAACTCAATATTCGTGATCGCCTGCTGATTGCGCATTCTACGAACCAGCCTATTGATTTGCTTCGCGTGCGTGACGACGATATTCCAGGTCTTGTTATGGATGGTGTAGTAGATCTAGGCTTTATTGGCGAAAATGAGCTAGAAGAGAAAATGCTAGAGCGTAAAGCTGCGGGCAAGCCATTCGAGTATGAAGTATTGCGTCGTCTAGACTACGGCGGCTGCCGCCTGTCTATAGCGGTACCTAATGAGATGGATTATCAAGGAATCCAGTCGCTAGAAGGCAAAAAAGTAGCAACAACTTACCCCTACCTACTTGAGCGCTACTTCAAAGAACAGGGCATAAATGCAAAGGCTGTAATGCTACAAGGTTCTGTGGAAGTGGCCCCACGAGCAGGTGTAGCTGACGCTATCTGTGACCTTGTATCTACCGGTGCAACCCTTGAAGCTAACGGTCTTGTTGAAAAAGACGTTATTTTCCGCAGTAAAGCGGTACTTATTAAGCGCGCTGATGGCGAGCTTAGCGACGAGAAAGAAACACTGGTTAACCGACTAATGCCACGTGTTGATGGCGTATTACTAGCAAAAGAAAGCAAGTACATCATGCTACACGCACCAAAAGCGTATTTAGAGCAGGTGAAAAGCCTACTTCCAGGTGCTGAAAATCCTACGGTTCTACCACTTGCTGGAAATGAAGAACAAGTTGCTATCCACGTTGTTTCTACAGAGACCTTGTTCTGGGAAACCATGGAGAAACTTAAAGCCCTTGGTTGTAGCTCTATTCTTGTAATGCCAATCGAAAAAATGATGGGCTAAAAGGCAGGCAATTATGATTACTTGGTCATCTCTTTCGGTAAATGAGAAAAAACAGGCGCTAGCCCGCCCGGCTATGGCCAATAGCCAACAGTTAAAGCAGACCGTGGGCGACATTATCGCCCGCGTTGAAAAAGAAGGCGATGAGGCAGTACTTGATTACACACGTAAATTTGACTGCCCAGACTTAACTAGCCTTGTACTTTCACAAGAAAACATTGATGCTCTTGCTGCGAAGGTAACGCCAGAGGTAGCAAGTGCTATCGATACTGCGTTCAACAACATAAAAATGTTTCACGAAGCGCAAATGCCTAGTGATATCGCGCTAACCACAACGCCTGGTGTTAAATGCGAGCTGCGCTTCACTGCCCTTGATGCAGTGGGTCTTTATATTCCAGGCGGCAGCGCGCCGCTTCCTTCTACCGTATTGATGCTAGGCGTACCTGCATTGGTGGCGGGCTGCGAAAATAAGCTACTTTGTACTCCACCAAACAAAGAACAGCTTATCGCGCCTGAAATTGCGTATGCGGCCAGAAAATGCGGCATCGACAAGATCTTCTTGTGTGGTGGTGCCCAAGCAATCGCCGCTATGGCCTTGGGAACAGACAGCGTTCCTCAAGTAGATAAGATTTTTGGCCCGGGTAACAGCTTTGTGACTGAAGCTAAACAGCAAGTAAGCCAACGTGCTGATGGTGCAGCTATTGATATGCCGGCCGGCCCATCAGAAGTGTTGGTACTTGCTGATGAGTTCGCAAACCCTGAGTTTGTAGCGGCCGACCTGCTTTCCCAAGCCGAGCACGGTCCAGACTCGCAGGCTATTTTGGTGTCTAACAGCGCTACACTTATTGAAGAAGCAAAAGCCGCGGTTGAACGTCAATTAGCAACCCTATCTCGCGCTGAGATTGCCCGCCCTGCTATGGAAAATGCGCGTTATATTTTGGCTGATTCCATTGAGCAAGCCATTGAAGCAAGTAACGCCTACGCTGCTGAGCACTTAATTGTACAAATAGAGAATGCCCGTGATTATTTGCCAAAAATTAAATACGCAGGCTCTATATTCCTAGGCCCGTGGTCACCAGAATCTGCAGGTGATTACGCGTCGGGCACTAACCACGTACTGCCAACCTATGGCTATGCTAAGAATTACTCTAGCCTTGGATTATTAGACTTTATGCGTCGCTACACTATTCAAGAACTAAGCGCAGACGGCATGCGTAATTTAGGCCCTGCGATTATGGCACTTGCAGCTGCCGAGGGCTTGGATGCACACGAACAGGCCGTTGCACTTCGCATGCAGGCACTTAAGCAAGGAGACGCCTAATGTCGGCACTTATCGATAACCTAATTAACGAAAATTTAGTGCCGCTAAAGCCGTATGAATCGGCTCGTCGCTTATTTTCAGGTGGTCAAGACTGGCTTAATGCCAACGAGTCACCTTATGCCAACGAATACAGCGTAGATAGCAGTAACTTTAACCGCTATCCGTCATGTCAGCCCGAAGCGGTAGTCAGTGGTTACGCTAACTACGCCGGGCTAGACAAATCGCAGCTTATAGTTACCCGCGGCGCAGATGAAGGCATTGAGTTGCTTATTCGCACCTTCTGCACGCCGGGTAAAGACAGCATTCTGATATGCCCGCCTACCTACGGTATGTATGCAATCAGTGCTGAAACCTGTGATGTGGGCATTAAGAAAGTGCCGCTTAACGACGACTTTAGCCTTAACGTGAATGCTGTATGCGCTGAAGATGACGTTAACGTGATTTTCATCTGTGCGCCAAATAATCCAACCGGTACGCCAGTTGCTCGTGAAGACATTAAAACCGTGCTCAATCACTTTGCCGATAAAGCACTGGTTGTTGTAGATGAAGCGTATATTGAGTTCGATGCCGACAATACGTGGGCAAATGAGATTAACAACTATCCAAACTTGGTGGTACTTCGTACGCTGTCTAAAGCGTTTGCTCTTGCCGGTCTTCGCTGTGGTTTTACACTTGCTCAGGCACCCGTCATCCAAGCACTACTTAAAGTGATAGCGCCCTATCCCATTCCAGAGCCAGTAGCGCAGATTGCTGCACAAGCATTGTCGGCTGAATCGCTAACGTTACTTGAGCTTCAGGTGGCTACCATTAACCGGGAAAAAGAGGCACTAGCCGAAGCGCTGGAATCTATCGAAGGCTTTGAATTAGTGGGTGATAGACGAGCAAACTTTATCTTATTCCGCTACGCAAAAGCGCAAGCCCTAATGCAGTACTTGGTAAACCAAGGCATGCTTATTCGCGATCAATCAAAACAGCTTAACTTACAAAACTGTTTACGCGTAAGCATAGGCACTGAAGAGCAAAACCAGCGTTTAATGCAGCTAATTAACGAATTTAAAAATAATGAGGACGCGGCATGAGTCAGCAAGCCATTTTATTTATTGACCGCGACGGTACACTCGTAGAAGAGCCGCCAGTAGATAAGCAATTAGATAGTTTAGAGAAGCTTGTTTTCGAGCCAAATGTTATTCCTGTGCTACTTAAACTAAAGGCAGCTGGGTTTAAACTCGTGATGGTAAGTAACCAAGACGGCTTGGGTACAGACAGTTTCCCGCAAGAAGACTTCGACAAGCCACACAATGCCATGATGGCCATTTTCGAAAGCCAGGGTGTAGTGTTTGACGATGTGCTTATTTGCCCGCACTTCGATGCTGATAACTGCACATGCCGCAAACCAAAGCTTGGCTTAGTACAAGAATACCTACAGCAAGGCAAAGTGGACTTCACTCGTTCGTTTGTTATTGGTGACAGAATTACCGATGTACAGCTTGCTGAAAACATGGGTATTCGCAGCTTTCAGTACAACCGTGAAAGCTTAAACTGGAACGATATTCAGAAAAGCTTGTTAGCGTCTTCACGTATTGCAGAGGTGGTACGTACCACCTCTGAAACCGACATTCGCGTGCGTGTAGATCTTGATTCGCAGGCGAAGTCGACAATTCAAACCGGCATGGGCTTTTTTGACCACATGCTTGACCAAATTGCGACCCACGGTGGCTTCGAGCTAAACCTGACTACCGATGGCGATTTGCATATTGACGATCACCACAGTGTAGAAGACACCGCGCTTGCCCTTGGTGAAGCGCTTAAAAAGGCACTAGGCGACAAACGCGGTATTGGTCGCTTTGGTTTCGCGTTGCCAATGGATGAATGTCGTGCGGAATGCATTATGGACATATCAAACCGTCCACACCTTAAGTTTGACGCTGAATTTAGCCGCGACCAGGTAGGTGA
Organism: Alteromonas macleodii ATCC 27126; assembly: GCF_000172635.2. Taxonomy (NCBI): domain Bacteria; kingdom Pseudomonadati; phylum Pseudomonadota; class Gammaproteobacteria; order Alteromonadales; family Alteromonadaceae; genus Alteromonas; species Alteromonas macleodii. The sequence continues at coordinate 2,820,795 of NC_018632.1, forward strand.
AATGGCCACCGAAATGGTTCCGCACTTCTTCTATTCGCTTGCACAAAGCATGGGGCTATCGCTGCACCTTTCCACCAGCGAAGGTAATGCTCACCACCAAGTAGAAAGCCTGTTTAAAGTATTTGGCCGTGCGCTACGTCAAGCCATTACGCGCCAAGGCGACGCGCTACCAAGTAGTAAAGGAGCCCTGTAATGTCAGTGGTAAACCCCAGCCAGCGACAAAAAATAGTCATAGTAAATACCGGCTGCGCGAACATTTCATCGGTACGCTTCGCCCTTGAGCGCTTAGGCGTTGAAGTGGACGTATCTGACGATGTAAACGTGATTAAAAGCGCTGATAAAGTGTTTTTACCCGGCGTAGGAACAGCGGCAGCAGCGATGGCAAGCATTAAGCAAAAAGCGTTAGTGGAAACCCTGCAGTCGCTTACCCAACCTGTGCTAGGCGTATGTTTAGGCATGCAACTTATGGTTGAAACCAGTGCGGAAGGTGGTTTTCAAGGTACAGGCAACATCGACTGTTTGAACCTAATGCCAGGTCATGTGGCGCGCATGAAATCAAAAGGCGTGCGCTTGCCTCACATGGGTTGGAATACTGTGACGCATAACAACGAAAGTTTGTTCAAAGGCATTCCACAAGATACGTACTTTTATTTTGTGCATAGCTTTGCTGTACCTGAGTACGAGCATACGCTTGCAAGCTGTACTTACGGCAACGTATTTTCAGCTGCCATAAACAAAGACAACTTTTACGGGGTGCAATTTCACCCAGAGCGTTCTGGCGAGGCCGGAGCACAATTACTGACTAACTTTGTGAACCTATAATGATTATTCCAGCGATTGATCTTATTGACGGACGCGTAGTACGCCTTTATCAAGGCGACTACGAGCAGAAAACCCAATACGAACTGGACCCAGTAGACGTGGTTCACGACTATGCCGACCAAGGTGCAACCTGGCTGCACATTGTTGACCTAACAGGCGCTAAAGACACCAGTAAACGTCAGCTTTCACTAATTAAGTCTATGGTCGATACCAAGCGCATGAAGTTTCAAGCCGGCGGCGGTATTCGAAGCGAAGAAGAAGTGGCGCAATTACTAGAAACTGGCGTCAGCCGCGTAGTGATTGGTTCTTTGGCCGTTAAGCAACCTGAACTAGTGAAGTCTTGGGTAGAAAAGTACGGTCCAGAGCACATTGTACTGGCCCTGGATATCAATATCAGCGATAGCGGTGAAAAGCTTATTGCCACCCACGGTTGGCAAGAGAATTCTGGCGTAGCCCTTGAAGGCTTGCTTGAAGACTTCGCTTCTGTTGGTGCAAAGCATGTACTGTGTACCGACATTAGCCGTGACGGCACGCTACAAGGCGCGAACACCGAGCTGTATCAAGAAATGGCAGCCCGTTTCCCACACGTTAGCTGGCAAGCGTCTGGCGGTATTGGCAGCATCGCTGATATCGAAGCGCTAAAACCCACAAACGTTGGCGGCGTTATTCTTGGGCGCGCACTACTTGAAGGTAAGTTTACGGTGAAGGAGGCTATCGCATGCTGGCAAAACGCATAATACCGTGCCTAGACGTACGCGACGGCAAAGTTGTTAAGGGCGTTCAGTTTAGAAACCACGAAATTATTGGTGATATTGTACCTCTTGCTGAGCAATATGCGAAAGCAGGTGCCGACGAGTTGGTATTTTACGATATCACCGCAAGTTCTGATGCCCGTGTGGTAGACAAAAGCTGGGTAAGCCGTATAGCACAGGTTATTGATATCCCGTTTTGCGTAGCGGGCGGCATTAAGAGCATTGAAGACGCCGGGCGCATTTTGGAAATGGGTGCAGATAAGATTTCGATTAACTCCCCTGCCCTTAATAACCCAGATCTAATTAACCAGCTACACGACGTATACGGTCAACAGTGCGTCGTGATTGGTATCGACAGCTTTTATAACGAAGCAACCGACCAATACGAAGTGTACAAATTCACTGGTGATGAAGCGCGAACGCAAAAAAGCCAGTGGCAAACCATCGATTGGATTAAAGAAGTTCAGTCGCGCGGTGCGGGTGAAATTGTACTGAACTGCATGAACCAAGACGGCGTGCGCAAAGGCTACGATGTGAAGCAGCTGAAAGCCGTGCGCGATGTCTGTGAAGTGCCGCTAATTGCGTCGGGTGGCGCAGGTGAAATTGCCCACTTTACGGATGTGTTTCAACAGGCTGACGTAGATGGCGCGCTTGCAGCATCAGTATTTCACAAGGGCATCATCAATATTGATGAGTTGAAAGCAGAGTTGACCAGCAATGGCGTTGCCATGCGTAAGCGTCACGGATTAACGGCGCAAGCAGAAGGAGTAAACCCGTGATCATTACTAACGAAAACAGCAATAAATTAGCTTGGGACAAAATGGACAACCTACTACCCGCCATTGTGCAAGACGCACTGTCTGGTAAGGTATTAATGCAGGGCTACATGGACCAAGACGCATTGGCGAAAACCCTTGAAACGGGCAAAGTGACATTCTTCAGCCGTTCAAAACAGCGTCTGTGGACCAAGGGTGAAACATCTGGTAACACGCTAGATTTAGTGAGCGTTGCTTGTGACTGCGATCAAGATTCACTGTTGGTACTTGCCAACCCTAACGGCCCGACATGCCACACTGGTGTTGAAAGCTGTTGGTTCGACGGCAACACACCAGCCTTTACGTTTCTTGCAGATTTAGAGCGTGTATTGGCTTCCCGTAAAGACGCGGATCCTAAAAGCAGCTATACCGCTAGCCTTTACAACAAAGGCATTAAGCGAATAGCACAGAAGGTGGGCGAAGAAGGTGTAGAAACCGCATTGGCTGCGACTGTACACGACAAAGAAGAGCTAAAGAATGAAGCCGCTGACTTGTTGTACCACTTAACGGTACTGCTTCAGGCGAGCGATATGTCCCTTAACGATGCACTTGATGTGTTGCGTGAGCGCCATAAATAGTAATAGCGACAGCGATCTACGCAGAAGTTAAACTCAAGGCCTCTAAACGTTCACGTATTAGAGGCCTTTGAACTCCTAAATATATCTCCCAACGCTCCTCAAAAAGCTAAACATCGCTCTAAAATTGTCCACTTTTTTTACAATGAGTTCGTATTCGCAGAAAAAATCTCATACTTTCAATGTGATTACCTGAAGGCATGGATAATGCTTACACTGTGATTGTTTAATTAACAATGTTCACTAACCACATAAGGATATGTAATGAAAAAAGTACTTTCATGCTTTTTGCTTTTAGGAAGCTTCTCGTCTTTTGCAACAGTCATTCAGTACAATGATTTCTCCGACACTACGGGGCTTACGCTAAACGGCAACACGCAGGTAGTAAATAACAACCTGCAGCTAACGAATAATATTGCGTGGCAAGGCGGTTCAGTTTTTACCACAAATGCAATCTCTCTCATCAACGACTCTTCATTTGCGACAAGCTTTTCTTTCAAAATAGACAATAACAGTTTAGGCGGTGATACTGACGGCTTAGGAGCAGACGGTCTTGCTTTTGTAATACAGACACAAAATGCAAACGTGGGCGGTGCTGGTGGTGGTTTAGGATATCAGGGTATAAATAATTCAGTTGCGGTTGAGTTTGATACCTTTAATAACACCAGTTGGGATAATAATAACGGCAACCACGTTGGCATAGGTATTAACGGCAACGTTAATACCTCTAATAACGTCAATGAACCATTCCGATTCAATGAAGGAGATGTTTGGAATGTTCTGATAACTTTCGACGGAATTAGCAAGCTTTTCGATGTTTCTTGGTCCATGGAAACCGATTCAACGAAAGGAGGTAGCATTTCACGAATTTTAGATGTGGCCTCTATTTTAGGTTCAACCGATGCATTCTTGGGATTCACATCCGGAACAGGCTCCTATGCAAGTACTCATGAAATACTTTCGGCCACGTTCACAAATACATCCTCAATACCAACAAACACTCCTGTAAACGCTCCAGCAACCTTTAGCTTAATGATGAGTGCTTTAGCTTTTTTGGTTTTTCGAAGAAAAAAGCAAATTTTGAGGTCTTAACTCTCAAAGTGCAGTAATGTTTCTACTTTCAACAACTCGGTAACTAGCGTACTGATTAAGGCGTTGATTTAAATTACATTCTTATATAAAAATGCCCTTCTCGTTTTCTACACGAAGGGCATTTTTGTATCGCAGAGCTTTGCACTTTATTGAAATTAATACTGCTTAGCCTGTCTAACAATCGAACAAAAAGTGAGCCCTCGGTTAAAGAAACGCGACTAGCGCGGCGTTCCCAATATCCAATCTATTCCATGGATAGCAACGGTGGGAAATACGGTCGCATGCGACGCGCCGCCGATAACATGCAATTGTAGTGTTATGTTTTGATCTGCCTTAGCGTTGATTTTACTTGCCAATGCTTTGCTCCCCGCAACCATATCTTGACCCTCGCCAAACTCAGGCGTTTCAAAGCTTCCCACACCAATGTAAACACGCTTGGGCGATTGAGTTTCAGCCATTTCTAAGGTTAGCAAGTAATCGTCATTAAACCACACTGAAGGGCTAACAAGCACATAATTAGAAAAGGTTTCAGGAGATTGCATGAGCACGTAGCCGCCAAATAGCCCGCCTAATGAATGCCCAATAAAAGTCCGTCGATTGGCGTCTACTCGATATGTAGACTCAATAAATGTTAATACATCTCGTCTAATAAATGACAGATACTCCGCAGCAAGACCGGTTTCCAGTTTCCAACTATTGGCTATGGCAGGAGTGTAGTCCCTTACTCTACTCTCTACGCCTTTTGATTCTAGGGAATAAGACAACCCCACTATGACCGCTTCTTCCATTTGGCCTACGTTTACTGGCATTCGCATAGAGCTTACGATAATAGGAAAACTGTAAGGCGCGTCTGTTGTGTATATTACGGGGTAATCCTTGGAAGGAGATGCGTTATAGCTTTTTGGCAACTGTACAAATAACGTATATTTACGTGCAGTTTCCGTATCTTCTATTGTCACCATTTTGCTTCTAGGTAACGAAACAGACGCTTCAGAAATGATAGGTTTAATGATTGATTCAGCAAAAGCACATGAAAATGCACTTCCGACAAGAATTATTGCTGTTAGAAAGCGAAGCACCGTAACCTCTTAGTGGTTTAAACGGCATGTTATAACGCAGCTAATTTCAATTAACCACTGTTTGCACACCTAGGGTCACCTTTTGACTTCTCTATTTCTCGATTTCCCTTACCACTTGGCCATAAGCCAGCAGCGCGAACAGCCCCGTTCCGCCCACAATATTTCCTAATAATGTTGCACCAATGAGTGAGAGTGTTTCAAGAACGCTTATTTTATTTTGCAGTGCTAACAAGAAAAGTTCTGTTGAACCGGCTATCACGTGCGTAAAATTTCCTATAGCAATTAAATAAGTAAAAATAACTATCATCAATATTTGAGAATGCTTAACCGAAGGCTTCATCCATACAATAGCGGCAATGATAAACCCGGACGTAATGCCGTATGAGAAAGCGTCTGATGGTGATAGCTTGGCATAATGTTCAGAAATAGCGGTCATCCCTTCAACCAGCTCTGGTGGAACAGATTGCAGCGAAAAGCTGAAAAACGCAGCCAAAAAGGTGCCGAACATATTGGCGGTGAAAACGATGAACCACAGGCGCGCAATGCAAAAGCCCATATTGAACGAAGGTTTACTCAACAAGGGTAGAATGACCGAAAGCGTATTTTCGGTGAACAATTGAAGTCGACCAACAATCACCAGCACGAAACCAACCGTATAGCCCAGGTTTTCGATAACAAACTGATTGGGAGAATTTGCAAAGAGGTGATGCAAAATTCCTTCAGCAAGAATTGAAATCGAGATGCCAATGCCTGCCGCCACACCAGACCACCACAATGACATCATAGGACGCTGAAGTTCTTCTAACCCTTCCCTGTGGACAATGGCGTACAAAGAAACAGAATTTAAGCTCTGATTATCTCGTACATCTTTTTCTTCAGTATGACTAAGGGCAACGTCTTGCTCTTGGCGCCCAGACTCCTTTATTTTTTCCGTCACTCATGTCTCCTGCAACTCTTTGCTTAACTAGGACGTTTGCCTCAATTACATAGTATTTGGTCTACCACACAGTTATTTAACAGGCACTAACAGACCACCCTATTCGGTTACGTTGATTAAGTACGTTTTTGGTCACAATAATTTTGCCTATTTCAGATATAGCACTCATTTTAATAAAAAAGCCCGCGTGAACGCTGTTCACACGGGCTTTGATCTTATTAACGGCCGTTATAATGCTCGCAAAACGTAAAACATGAACTAAGGGTTCAACAAGGTTGGTTGCCCTAACCCAAGCGCTTGTAAACGCTCAAACTGGGTATCTTTGTCCCCTACTATCAAATAAATCATTCTATCAGGATGTACATATTTACCGTAAAGGCGCTTTATCTCACCAACGGTTAACGCTTTTACCTCAGCTTCTTGCTGTAAAACGTAATCATTGGGCAAGCCAAAGTCGCTAATTTCGCTAACCATATTCAATTTAGCGCCTAACGTTTCAAACGCCCTAGCGCCAGATTTAAGTGTAAACCCTTTCGTAACGTCTAAATCTTCATCTGAATAGTTTGTGCCAAACGCTGCTAATATATCCATGATAGCTTGCGTTGCTTCTAAGGTAACGTTCGACCTTACGGCGCTTCGTATGGTGAATTCACCCGTATATTGATCGCTAGAAAACGATGAACGAATGCCATAGGTGTAGCCTTTGTTTTCACGTAGTTCCTGCATAAGCTGTGAGGCGAAACCGCCCCCGCCTAAACGATAATTCATCACACTGACTTTATAAGCATCATCATGAGTAACATTCGGGGCGGAATGGCCGAAATAAAGCACTGACTGTTTAGCCCCAGGAACGTCATAGAAAAAGAGTTGGGCGCTTTCTGGCAGCTTGGGCTCTGGTACCTTCGCAAAAGTAACATCTTTTGGTAACCATCGCGCATTAAGTGGCGCTAGGCTTTTTACAACGTCCTGTTGTTTGATGTCTCCCACAACATGGAACTTTGCCAATGACGGTGTGAAGTATTTCTCGTAATATTTCTTAACATCTTCGAGCGTTGTGTCATCTACAGTTTGCTTATCACCAAGAACCGTTTGAGCAAACGGATGCGCCTTTCCGTAAAGCAGTGTTTTAAACTCAACCGATGCAATGGCATTAGGGTTCGCTTTTATTTGTTCAATCTGGTTGATCGTATCGTCTTTAGCTAATTCAAACTCTTGTTCATCAAAGCGAGGAGAAAGTATCACTTCAGTGACGAGCTGCATTAAGTCACTGTAGTGCTTAGACAATACCGTTCCGCTAATAGTAATGTCAGTTTCAGAAGCACTGGCCTCCAGAGAAGCGCCTAAAAGCTCAATTTCCTGTTCCAGCTGCTCGGGTGTTTTTTCCGCCGTACCTTTAAGCAAGGTTGCGGCAAGTAAATTGGCGGTTCCTGTTTTACCTTCTGAGTCTAGAAGCATGCCACCATCTAGCTTTAACTCAAACGCGACCAATAGCACTTCGTCATTAGCAATACCCGTTATTTTGATGCCAGACGACAGTGTATTTTGCCAAACCTTAGGTGGTGTAATTTCTATTGATTCACCATAAGCAGGCTCTTTCGTGCGATCAAACGATGACGGAGTACGTTCGTATTCAGCCGCAACTGACGCATCAAAGCTCTCTTCCGCCCCCGCGACAATTTGCTCCTCCACTACATTAGCTTCAGTAGAGCCGCTTAACACCAACTCTTGCTGTCCCTTAGGTACAAAGCTAGAGGCGACAAACGGTTTATCCTTGATATAGGTGCTATAAACACGCATTACATCTTGTTGTGAAACGCCCAGAATTTTCTGAACATCTTGGCTGATAAATTCAGCCCCGCCCGCAAAGATTTCGTATTGCGCCAATTGAAAACCTTTACCTAAGACGCTTGAAAGTCCTTGATAAAATTCTGTTTCTTGACCTGCTTTTATGCGCGCCAAATCCTTGGAAGAAATCCCGTCTTTCTCAAAGCGGGCGAACGCTTCGTTAACTCCATCTGCAACAGTGTTTAAGTTCACGCCATTAAATGCCATAACCTGCAGCTGTAGCTGTCCAGCGATCTCAGCATCATAGCCATAAAGATAAACATCACTGGTGAGCTCCTTCTCGTCAACAAGCACCTTGTTCAGCGGAGCATTTTTGCCTTGGCTTAAGTACTGAGAAAGTACTTGAAGTGGATAATAGTCATCGTGATATTCAGGTACGGTTGGCCACACCATAGTTAAAAGTGGCGCTTGTGCAAAATTATCTATATGGAATCGTTTTTTAGTCTCATTGAGCTTCGCAGGTTGAGGCGGTAATTTATTGATTTGCTCTCCCGCAGGAATTTCATCGAAATACTTTTTAACCCACGCTTTAGTTTGATTTACGTCAATATCACCCGCGATGGTAAGCACCACATTATTAGGTACATACCATTTTTTGAAAAACTCTTTCACGTCAGCAAGCGTTGCGTTTTGCAGATCATCTAACGACCCAATCACTTGCCAACTATAAGGATGCCCTTCAGGGTAAAGGTTTTTATCAATCACATATTGATTGTGACCATAAGGACGATTATCCACACTCTGGCGCTTTTCGTTTTTCACCACCTGCTTTTCTTTGGCGAGCACAGGGTCTGTTACGGTATTAATGAAAAATCCCAACTTATCGGCTTCAGCCCAGATCATTTTTTCTAAAGCATCAATGGGTACAGTTTGGAAGTAATTGGTACTATCACGACTCGTCGAGCCATTTGCACCTGAGCCGCCAATTTTCGCACTGAGTTTATCAAGACCGCCTTTTCCCAAGTTCTCTGATTCGAGAAAAAGTAAGTGTTCAAACAAGTGCGCAAAGCCTGTTCGCCCTTCTTTTTCTCTGGCTGAACCCACATGCGCAGTGAGGGCGACTGCAGCAACGGGATCAGACCTGTCAACGTGCAGTACAACGGTAAGCCCGTTATCCAGAGTAAAACGCTCGTAGTCCACGTTGAACAGTGACGTATTTAGGGAAGCAGTACTATTATCTGCATTAGCGGTTGTTTCGCTGGTTATATCGGAAGCAGTTCGTACATTTTGTGGATCATTGGTGTTATGCGTACACCCTGTCGAAACTGCACTTAGTGTTATTACAGCAATTGCAGTGTACATTCTTGTTCGTTTGAATGTTTCAAGCATTATATATGTTCTTTGCCAGTCAAAAATGTAACAAGTACCACAAGTGCACCACCAGTGCCATGACATTCCTTTTTCAGACATTTTTAGCATGCCTAAACGGGCGGCGTTCATCTTTTACAGAGTGCAATATAAACATATGATTGATATGAGTTTTATTGCTTTTTTTCAACGCTCAATACCCTGAAGCTAGAGCAACCTTAATTAGCTACCGACATAGTTCGTTACATTTTCCACACCTCAATTTTGAACAAATTAGGTAATTTACAATCTACATCTATTACACAAGCCATGTCGTGATAAAACTTTGATCTAACGAGCAATGTACGAAAAGTGAGAACCGAAGCCGTGTTAAATCTAAAACAGAGCGTAAAGAACAACCTGCCTTTCATTTTATTTATGGTTTTGCTTTTCTCGTTTCGAAGCAGTGTTGCTGATTGGTATCATGTCCCTACAGGCTCTATGGAGCCCACCATTCAAGTAGGCGACCGCGTAGTGGTTGATAAATCAGCCTACACGCTAGAATTACCGTTCACAGACGTTGTTGTCGCGAAAACTGGTAACATCAATCGCGGTGACATTGTAATTATTGACAGTAATGCAGCTGATACCAGACTCATTAAACGTGTGGTTGCCATTGAAGGTGATAAGGTCAAATTAGAAAACAACGTTCTTTTTATCAATGGTGAAAAAGCAACGTTAAGCGTCAAAGGTCACAATCTTTATTCCGAGCAGATTTTAGGGCAAACACGAACCATAGCGCTTAACCCATTACCTAGCCCTGCGAAAAACTTTAACTTGATCACTGTGCCCAGAGATCACGTGCTGGCAATGGGGGATAATAGGAACAACAGCGTTGATTCTCGTTATTATGGCTTCATTCCAATTGAAGAAATTCAGGGCAAAGCCAACTCAGTTGCATTTTCACTAGATCCGGACGATATGTATTTACCGCGAAAAGACAGGCTTTTCACATCACTTCAGTAGGGCTGAACAATACCCTTACTTGCAAAAAGGCCAAGCTAGACCTTTACTTGCGTTCAATTTTTCGGCAAAAAAAATCTGGTCAGATCTGATAAAGCGGTGATATTTACGTATATAAAGAAAAATGTAGGGGCAATTGCATATACGTAAATTCTTACTAATGAATTACAAATAGCGGTCTTGTTCCTTATCAAATTCCCATTTCCTCAACACCAATTAACTAAGCCGCAACCCTTTATTTTTACGCTGTTTTTAGTTTAACTTCACGGCCGCTTCATCCCGCTTCACATTTAAAAAAGTAATACATGGTTTACACACTTTGTAACCAAGTGTCACATCTTTCGTGTTTTCCCCTATTGCAACTTAAGTATTAGGAGTGCTATTCATAATTTTGCAACATCATCGTGTTGCAAAAACACACAACAAGTAAAATGGAAATAAGGAAATAACAATGAAACAAGGTCGTAAAGTAAGTGCAATTGCAGTGGGATTAGCACTTTCAGGATTAACCTCTCTATCTCCTGCGTATGCACAGCAAGCTGACGAAGAAGCAGCCAACCTTGAACGAATTGCAGTCACCGGTTCTCGTATCAAACGTACAGATATGGAAGGCCCTTCACCTATTCAATCAATAGATGCAACAATGATTGAAGGCATGGGCTATGAAAACCTTCAACAATTACTCGAGCGTATGCCGGCCACAGGTGCGGGTACCTTCTCGACACGTAATAACAGCCAAGATTCAACAGCCAATGGCGCGGCAGCGGTATCCCTCAGAGGTATGGGACCAGATGCAACGCTTGTTCTAATAAACGGACGTCGCGTGGCAATAAGTGCCTTTGCTGAAAGTATCACTAACTCATTTGTTGATATTAACTCTATTCCTGTATCCGCCATCGAACGAATCGATATATTAAAAGATGGCGCTTCTGCGATTTACGGCTCAGACGCTGTTGCTGGTGTAGTAAACGTAGTACTGAAGAAAGACTACGAAGGTCTAGAGATTAATGCAGGTTATGGTGGTACAACAGGCCCAAGCTATGATGAGACCACCGCCAGTATTCTATGGGGCTCTCAAAGCGATAAAAGCAGTGCTACAGTTATCATCGACTATTTCAACAACAGCACGCTTGGCGCTGACGAAATGGGTCGATTCGGAACAGCTAACCAATCACCTTATGGTGGTATGGACTTCCGTTCTTCACGAGGTTACCCAGGTTACTTCTATGTGGATGGTGTAAAAACTATCGACCCTGATTGTCCAGAAGATAGCGCAACGGCGTCTGGCAGCTGTCTGTTCGATTATGGCCCATTTGGTTTAACCATACCGGCTTCTGAGCGCGTAGGCTTTATTGGTCAGTTCGACTATAAAATTGGCGACGAAACCACAGCATTTATGGAAGTTGCAATGCAGCACAATACGTCTGAAGCAGGCGGTGCAGCAACACCTCTTGATGAAGATGCTGGTTTAACCGTTCCGGGTACTCATCCTGATAACCCGTTTGGACAAGACATTGAAATTGGTCGCTACCGCCCTGTTGACGCAGGTGCCCGTCGCTGGGATATCGAATCTGACACCCTTCGTTTAGTCGCTGGCCTTCGTGGCACGTTCAATGATTACGATTGGGAAGCATCTGTACAAAAAGGCCGCAGCCGTTCAGAACAAAGTGGTGATCAGTCACAAGGTTGGGTTCGCGTTGATTGGCTTCAGGAACAAATTAACCTTGGTAATTACAACCCGTTTGGTGGCGTTACTAACCCACAAAGTGTAATTGATGATATTACTACTAGCCTTGTGCGCCGTGGTGAATCTCGAATGACCAGCGTTGACGCTCACATTACCGGTGAAGCATTCAGCTTCGGCGACGATGTTGTCATGATGGCAGCAGGTGTTGAATATCGCGAAGAGCAAGTATCTGACGTTCCTGATGTTCAGTTCCAGCGCGGATTAATCTTCGGTACAGAATCGGTTTCTGCCTCTGCTGAACGCGACCAGTATGCTGCATACTTAGAGCTATCTATACCTTTAGCTGAACAGCTTGAGCTTCAACTAGCTGGCCGCTACGACCACTACAGTGACTTTGGTAGTACAACTAACCCTAAAATAGCATTACGTTGGGCGCCAAGTGATGAAGTAACCGTGCGCGGTTCATGGGCTCAGGGCTTTAGAGCACCGTCTCTTGCACAAGTTGGCCTTGGCCCATCACAGAAAAGTGTTTTCTTCGTAGACAAATATCGCTGTGATGCAACAGGTCAAGATTGTGAATCGTTGGATTACAATATCGAGTTTGCGGGTAACCCTAACTTGGATGCAGAAGAGTCAGAATCTTGGAACGTAGGTGTTATCTACGCACCTATTCAAGAATTAGGCCTGAGCATTGATGTATGGAGTATTACGCAGGATAACAAAATTGATGAGCAGCAATTCGGTTTAGTTTACGACGCGGAATGTAATAACCAAGACAGCACAATCTGTGTTCGCTTAGATCCGCAGCCAGGCGAGTCATTAGGTGTAATTCAAAAGATTTTCAACACCTACCAAAACGTATCATCTCAAGAAGCGTCTGGTGTTGATTTCAGCGCTAACTACCGCATGGAGTTGCAAGAGTTCGGTAACGTACGCTTTAACCTTGATTGGTCTTACATGAACGAGTTCGAAAAAGACGGTCTTGAGTACACTGGCGAATATGGCTATCCAGAACACCGTTGGTTATTCGGCACAACTTGGTCTAAAGGTGCGTTCGATGCCAACTTGAACATTAGCTTTGTTGGTGAGTTTGAAGACACGCCTGACATTGATTTCGACGGTGTGTTGGACTTTGAAGAAAATACCTCGAGAACGGTTGATTCTCAAATGTTGGTGGACTTGCAGTTTGGTTACAACTACAGCGATAACCTTCGCCTTGTAATTGGTTCAAACAACTTGCTTGACGAAGAGCCTCCGTTTGCTATTGGTGATGGTGATGGCGACTTATACGGCTATGTAGGCGGCGTGCACAACCCGCGTGGCCGCTTCGTATACTCTAAACTAACTTACCGCTTCTAAAAGCCTATAAGACGAAAAGCGCTCAACGGCATTGCTTAACAATGGCATGCCTTGAGCGCTTTTTTTTCATTCATGTATTAACGTGTGTTTAGAAAAAAAGATATTCAAAGAGTACCGTAGTGAGCCATGCGAGAATCACAGGCAATACAATCATCACATAAACCATTACCTCAGACCCCACCTTTTCGGCGCGCCATGCCTCCATCATCTTCACTTTAAACCTACGCTTCAGCAAGTAGGTGTAAAAAACTAGAAATACCAAAATTATAAGAATCTTTAGCATTTAGACTCCAACCGAATTGGTTAAACGGCCAAACAGGACAAACTCTTAGGTGGCAAAAGTTCCGTCTAGTCGCTTCGATGCGGTTATTCCTCTGTTGCAGGGACTATACCTTCGCAGCACACACAGCGAACCTGTCCTCAATATCTGAATTAGCTCAACCTGATTGGAAATGAGGTAAAAAAAATGCCAGCTAAGCTGGCATTTTTCTGTATGTATTCACTTCTTTTGCAACACTTACAATCCGAAATGAATGAGCACCAAATTACCTATTGCTGCACATAGCATAGCAAGGAAAGTCAGGATCATGCCCGCGAAGCGCTGCCAGCTAACGCCTGAGTGACGACCTAAGCCATAGGCATGTAATACACGGCCAAATAACAGTGCGCTCCCCAATGCGTGAACAGCCCACACTTGGCCAGTATTGGCTTCAAAACACGCTATCATAATAAGGGTGATGGGTACGTACTCGCTAAAGTTGCCATGTGCTCTTGTCAAACGACCCAGGTCTTCGTGACCACCATCGCCAATTCCCACTTGGTGGCGACGTCTGGCGCCAATGACTAAAAACGACAAATACAGGTAGCAAATACCCAGTAAGCTGGCGTAAAACGCCGTGATTGGCAAAACCATGGTCTACTCCACATGTTCTAGTTATATCGCGCTGTATTAATCAGCGCTTAATTCAACATTCATGGTTGTCATTAAACGTTATCCGCTAATAAGTTACAAGCAACAAAAAAGGCCGCCTAAGCGACCTTTTGTTGACGTTGTTGGCAATTAACCTAAACGTTCAGCAAGTTCAGCACTCACTTCTTCAACTGGGCGTGTACCGTCAAGCTTGTGGTACTCACAGTTTCCAGCTTCCGCTTCAGCGCTGTAGTAGTTCACAAGCGGCTTTGTTTGCTCATGGTAAATCGCAAGACGCTTGCGCACTGTTTCTTCTTTGTCGTCATCACGAACGATTAGGTCATCGCCTGTTTCATTGTCTTTACCTTCCACCTTTGGTGGGTTGTAAACAACGTGGTAAACGCGACCTGATGCAGGGTGTACACGACGGCCACCCATACGTTCTACGATTACATCATCAGGAACGTCAAATTCGATGCAATGATCAACAGTGACACCTGCTTCTTTCATTGCGTCAGCCTGAGGAATAGTGCGAGGGAAACCGTCTAACAAGAAACCGTCTTTACAGTCATCTTGTGCAATACGCTCTTTTACTAGGCCAATGATAATCTCATCAGATACTAGTTTGCCTTCATCCATTACACGCTTTGCTTCAAGGCCTAGCTCTGTACCTGCTTTAATTGCAGCACGAAGCATGTCGCCCGTTGAAATTTGTGGAATGCCATATTTGCCCATTAAAAACTGAGCTTGTGTGCCCTTACCCGCGCCAGGAGCGCCGAGAAGAATGATTCGCATGAGTGCGTTCTCCGCTTATGATTTTTAAACTTTTTACTTCGGGCACTTTACACATTCAACACTGGGGTGACAAGTGTAAGCAGTACCGTAAAGTTAATCTTAAGACTAATGGCGAATATATGTTCAGCTTATAGGCACTTTTGTAAATTTGCGCCTACACCCATTCAGTAACTCATCTTATTTAAGATGAATAAGCTAACTCTTAATATGATTAACTTGAAATTTTAGACCGCCAAAATATAGCACAATAAAATGGCTAAACTTACTTTTGTTAGTCGTAGAAATAAAAAAACGGGCATTACGCCCGTTTTTAAATGTAAACCTAATGGTTTATTGCTTTATTTAGCTAACTTCATTAGCAGTGTGTTCAAGTTCTGTACAAAACTAGATGGGTCTTTCAAGCTCCCCTGTTCTGACAGTGCAGCTTGATCAAACAATACGCCTACCCACTGATTAAACAGCTCTTCATCTTGGGTATCCGCCAGCAGCTTCACCAAGCTATGCTCAGGGTTAAGTTCAAAGTGATACTTCACGTCTGGCACGGTCTGCCCTGCTGCCTGCATAAGCTTCATCATTTGCGTAGTCATGCCATTGTCATCTGCTACGATGACCGCAGGTGAATCTGTTAAGCGATGGGTAAATTTAACGTCTACAACCTTATCGCCAAGTGCAGTTTTAGCTCGCTCAAGAACACCTTCAACTTGCTTTTCTGCTTCTTCTTGCGCCTTCTTAGACTCTTCGTCTTCTAAGTCGCCTAAATCTAAGTTTCCTTTCGCAATTGAGACAAACTGCTTCTCGTTAAACTCAGTAAGGTGAGACATTAACCATTCGTCAATGCGCTCGCCCATCAATAGCACTTCAATTCCTTTCTTGCGGAAAATCTCAAGGTGAGGACTAGACTTGGCAGCTTGCAAGCTATCTGCTGTCACATAGTAAATCTTATCCTGGCCTTCTTTCATTCGCTCAATATAGTCAGCTAATGATACGGTTTGTGCATCAGACTCACCGTGTGTAGAAGAGAAGCGTAGCAAGCCAGCAATTTTCTCGCGGTTACTGAAATCTTCAGCCGGCCCTTCTTTTAACACGTTGCCGAATTCATTCCAGAACGACTGATATTTTTCATTGTCGTTCTTCGCCATTTTTTCAAGCATCTGTAATACGCGCTTAGTACAACCTTGGCGTAGCGCTTGCGTTATCTTATTGTCCTGTAGAATTTCACGAGACACGTTAAGCGGAAGATCATTGCTGTCTAGCAAACCTTTAACAAAACGTAGATAAGTAGGCATGAACTGTTCGGCGTCGTCCATAATGAAAACGCGTTGAACGTAAAGCTTAAGACCATGACTTTGGTCGCGATTCCACATATCAAACGGCGCTTTAGAAGGGATATACAATAAACTTGTATATTCTGTTTTACCCTCTACTTTGTTATGCGCCCATGCAAGAGGATCAGCAAAGTCATGAGAGATATGCTTGTAGAATTCGTTATACTCGTCATCAGTAATCTCAGACTTTTCACGAGTCCAAAGAGCGGTGGCTTTGTTTACAACTTCCCATTCACCAGGCTGGCCTTCAATTTTTTCGCCATCAGGGCCTTCACTTTCAGGCACTTCATCTTTCCACATCTGCACAGGAATACTGATGTGATCAGAATACTTACTTACGATAGAGCGTAAACGCCATGCATCAGCAAATTCTTTTTCGTCTTCGCGTAGGTGAAGCGTAATCTCGGTGCCGCGTGTAGGCTTGTTGATTTCGGCAATAGTGAATTCACCTTCACCGTCTGAAATCCACTCAACACCTTGCGATGCATCTGCACCAGCAGCACGAGTTCGCACCGTTACTTTGTCAGCTACGATGAACGCAGAGTAAAAGCCAACACCGAACTGGCCAATGAGTTGTGAGTCTTTAGCGCTATCGCCAGAAAGTTTGCTAAAGAAGTCTTTAGTACCTGACTTAGCAATTGTACCCAAGTTCGCAATGACTTCATCGCGAGTCATACCAATACCGTTATCGGTAATGGTGACGGTATTTGCTTCTTTATCGACGCTAAGCTTTACGTTTAACTCGCCATCGTTTTCGTAAAGACTGTCATTTTCTAGCGCACGAAAGCGTAACTTATCCGCAGCATCTGCCGCGTTTGACACTAACTCACGTAGAAAAATTTCTTTGTTTGAATACAAAGAGTGAATCATCAGATGAAGAAGCTGTTTTACTTCTGTTTGAAAACCGTGGGTTTCTTTGTGGGCTGCTTCAGCCATAATCCAATATCTCCTCGTTGAATGGATCACGTTTGATGTTAAACAGGTAAGGTCGCTCAACGCACTTTTCAACGTTTAGAACGAAAATTTATTTTTTATAAGGAGATTTATCTTCAATAAAGTCTGGTGTTGAATATTTTGTGGGCGAACGATAAGAGAGAACGTGACGTAGGCCCGCCAGATGCGGTCCCACGTTGAGTGTTTTAATTACTAAGAATGGGTATACCCCAATTTACAGTACTATAGTTTGCGGCGACCCGAAAATGCGTGGGTGAGAGTATTACCATCAATATACTCGAGCTCTCCCCCAACCGGCACGCCGTGGGCAATTCGAGACGCATCAACGTTATGGCTTGCACAAAGTTGAGCGATATAATGTGCCGTGGCCTCCCCCTCTACAGTCGGGTTTGTGGCGAGGATAACTTCATTTATCCCACCTGCGGCAAGACGAGCCTCAAGCTCAGTAAGACCAATTTCTTCTGGCCCAACGCCGTCAATAGGAGACAAATGACCCATAAGCACAAAATACTGCCCCTTGTAACTTAAGGTTTGTTCGATTGCTAGTACGTCTTGTGGGCTTTCAACAATACATAACAAGCCACTTGCTTCTCTTTCAGGGTGACGACAAATGTCACATAGCTCGTCTTCAGTAAATGTTCTGCAGCGCTTACAATGATGAATATGCTCCATGGCATTGTGTAATACGTTGCTTAAATCAATTGCCCCAGTGCGATTACGCTCTAATAGGTGGAATGCCATACGCTGAGCGCTCTTGTTGCCAACGCCGGGAAGACACGTTAGTGCCTGAATTAACTCTGAGAGTAGCGGACTGAACTTCATAGTATTTACTGCTTTGGTGCTTTTTCTTTTTGATTCGAGCTTTCGCGGTATTTAATCACGTTCCGCTTTGCTTGGTCGAGCTTAACTTCATAAATGTTGCCCCCAAATAACCCCTTGTACTCTTCATCGGTGAAAACCAGCGTGTTGTCGTCATAAAACGTCACTGCCTCTTTTTGTGTGACTACGCCTAAATCAATACGCGACACATCGCCACTGAAGAAGTTATCGCCTTCAAAATTTTCAAATAACCACAGGCTTGTTGAATCTAACAGCACCAGTTTAGTCCTATCAGGGCTTATTGCAGCCGATGTGATCCAGCATAACTTTTCAAGGGTGGTACAGGTTTTAAATTCGCCGATGAGCTGTGCGTCAAAGTTAGCGGCATGATCCCCCACCTTATACAACTTGGTGATGCCATCGAAGGGTTTTGTTCTATTTTTTGTAAACAGGTAGAGGTTACGCTTGTACTCTACAAACGCTTCCAAATCGTAGTTCTTGTCTTTCGGTTTTACTTTTCCTTTTCCCATTTCCGGGTAAGTAAACTTAATGATTTCTGCTTCTGTGGTATCGGTTTTTATGTCAATGGGGTTTTCAATTTTATAAATCGTTAACCAGCGTCGCTTGTTGTCATTGTTGCCGAAGTCTCCCAAAAAGAAATGACCGAAACTGTTTTGTGTCATGTCTTCCCAGTCGACGTTTTTGGCATTTGTAACTGTAACTTCCCTCTCAATAGTTCCATCTTTATTGAGCATATAAAGGATGGGTCCATCGCCACTGTCGTTAATGGCCCAAAGCCTTTTGTATTTATCGTATTCTATACCTGAAATTTCCTTAAGCTTCGGGTCGACCGTTACTGTTTTCATTTTAAACAGGTCGTGAATACTCATAAAAAACAACACAGTTGCGATGGGTAGTAAAATAACCGTGGTGATAACTAAGCCTTTCCTTAGCACTACTAAAACCTCTATTTTAACGAGTTAACTTTCGCGATTAGCGGTTAACTGAACACGTTGAGTTTTCTGAAAGATAAAAAACGCAATGATACAACGATCATTCAACTATTTGGGACACTTTTTCTACGGAACAACGGTTAAATGAGATTTTACAGTTAATGTCGATGAGTTGGGCATGCGCTCAATATTTGTAAGCTGTGTATCAGCCCATAATTATCAACGTATCATGCTGAAAACAAACCTAACCTTTATCAGTAAGTAGACGTTGACGTCCATCTTTATTGAATACGGTTTCATCGTGCTTTATGAATTTTTCAATGATTGACTGCTCATGGTCAGTAAATGCAGTTTCAAAATTTTGGTGACCAACGCTCACTGTAGCTTTTTGCCCATTTGCTAACTTTTCGTTAGCCAGCGCTAACTGACTAATGAAATCATTTAACGATATCCGATTGTATGTAAAGATCCCGGGCTTACTCAATGATGCAGGTGTGAGTAAGTCATCATGTTCAAGCATAAAGGCGTGTTTGAAAATTGCTTGAGACTTTGTGAAGCAGGCAGTAGGGCTGCGCAGAGTAGCAGCTTCTGGAAGCGCTTTAATACGGACGCTCTGACCATTGTCTGCGGTTTGCCAAGTTACACCACACACACTAACACTAAATGCATCCACCTGATTAGCAGTTTCCTTTCGCGCTAGCGTTGAGACGGTATCCAATGCTTGAAGCTCAGCAAGAACTTGAGGTAAAGACGTCATTGAGAGCTTTTCAATTGTTATCTTTCCCGTGTTGGACTGATAAGTAAGCTTCAGCGTGTTCTCTAGATAGTAGACTTGGCCTGTGTCCTTCCAAAGGGATACAGCGGTATTATTGATAGACGGGTTTTCGACGGCACAATCACGTTGGGCCTGAAAGCGTTTTAACATTTTTGCTAACACAGCGTCCTCCCTCATTTCGAACTGCCACATTCTATTATTTGTGTTCCTTTGCTATGCGCAAGCTAAATGACTGAATGTGACAGTGTTTTAATGTTACGGAAGAAAGGCCTGGTTGAACTATTGCTAAAAATACTTATTTAAAACTGATAGCACGTTAGATTTTACGTGCGTATACCGACACCACAAACGTTAATGATAACTATTATCATATTGTAAAGTGTGCGAGAATGGCAGCATGGCTTGATGACTAAGTAAGTAGGAAAACGAATGCGAAATCTTATAAACGCAACCGTAACCCAAGTTCACCATTGGAATGACACTCTGTTTAGTTTCAAAACAACGAGAGAATCATCTTTTCGTTTTGAAAGTGGTCAATTCGTTATGATTGGTCTTGAAGTAGATGGTAGGCCACTGATGAGGGCCTACAGCATCGCAAGCCCAAATTATGATGAGGAATTGGAATTTTTTAGTATTAAGGTGCCAGATGGTGCGCTTACTTCTCGCCTTCAAAATATAGAACCTGGTGACCAGGTAATGATTAATGTTAGGCCTACAGGTACGCTCGTGCCTGGTTTCTTGTTACCCGGAAAACATCTTTATTTGCTCAGCACTGGTACAGGTCTAGCACCATTTATGAGTATTATCAGAGATCCTTTCATTTATGAAAGCTTTGAAAAAATTATATTAGTTCACGGAACGCGGTGGCGCTCTGAACTTGCCTATCAAAACGAAATTGAGCACCAACTTCCTAACAACCCTTATTTCGGTGACGAAGTGCGTGAGAAACTCATTTACTATCCTACTGTTACGAGAGAAAGTTATGAGAAAAACGGTATCGCTCACGAAGGACGGATAACGAAGCTAATTGAAAGCGGAAAGTTGCTGGATGATATAGGTATGCCTGAATTAGACACTGAAAATGACAGATTCATGCTATGTGGCAACGACAATATGCTACAAGACCTTATGTCTATGCTAGACGACAAGGGCTTCTCGAAAGCTAACTCGCGCCGTCAGGGGCATTATGTAATTGAACAAGCATTTATAGAAAAGTAATGCGCAACGCATTGGCCTGACTATCGGCAACATTTTAAATTCTCAATAAAAATCGCCGGCGTGTTGCCGGCGATTTTCTATGATTTCACTCGCAAAATACTTGCAAGCTGTATCGCTTCTAGCTTTACATAATTATTTAAAACGGCATTTTGAAGCCAGGAGGTAATGGCATTCCGCCAGTTACATCACCCATCTTCTCTTTGCTAGTTTCTTGAACTCGACGTACCGCGTCGTTAAATGCTGCAGCAACCAAATCTTCAACCATATCTTTGTCGTCGTCCATCAATGACTCATCAATGTCTACACGACGTACGTTGTGGTTGCACGTCATGGTTACTTTAACCATGCCTGCACCCGCTTCACCTGTTACTTCAATTTTGGCTAGGTCGTCTTGTGCTTTTTGCATGCGCTCTTGCATTTGCTGCGCCTGCTTCATGATATTGCCCATTCCACCTTTAAACATAATTTTTGTCTCGCTTCGTTTTGGTGTTAATAATTCTGCTATCGCGCTTTAACCGAATCGGTTAGCACTGACGCATCGAAAGTCGATAGCAATGCTTGAATTGTATCGTCGGTTTTAATCACCGAGTGTGCATGCGCATGGCGCATGGCATGAATCTCTTGTTGTAACGCAAAAGGTGTAGATGCTGGTTCACCTAACGTGATATTTACTTCAACGTTTTCACCCAACCCATGATGAATTGCATCAACCAATTGCTTTCTCGCACTATCATTTAATAAATGCGTCTGACTGTGGTCAATTTCAAGGGACACTTGATTGCCCGCTCGAGAAAATGATGCGTGCAGCACCAACTGTTTGAGTAGACCAGCAACTGGCATTTGCTCAACTAGATTGCTCCATTCGTCAATTTGGCTAGCGTGAGTTAATTTGCTTCCGTCATTTAAGTACGCTTTTAACTGCCCGTTATAGGTACTGCTCAGCGGCGTATCAAAATTTAGAGCATCCCGCGCAAAAGACCGATCTCCCGCACTTTCCATCTGCTCAGGGGCACTGTCGTAATTCGAACTGCTATCTGAGGGCGCTTCAACATAATCAGCACCTTCAACGTGTTGAGGTGGTTGATTATCGTAATCAGTAGCCCAAGGTGGCATATCCTCAACCGGTGTTTCCGAGTTTGATTGCGCCTCAGATTCGTCATTTGAAAAAGGCATATCCTCTTCAAATTCATCAAGCAAGAAATCGCTCGTGTTGTTTGAGCTAGAATGACTCTTTTCTGACTCGCTAGTATGCATAGTGTTAGAAGAATGCGCGTGAGTATTACCTAAAGACGAGCCTGAATTTGTACTTTCCAGTTGAGGAGTGTCAACGCGCGCAACACTATTGTCTTTATGTTCTGAGCCGCTATCTATGTTCTCTCTAAGCTCTGGGCTATTATTTAGAGGCTTAGGGCTACTATTTAGAGGCTCAGAGCTATGGTCTTGCAGCTCACGGCTGTCTTCATGCCCAATGGGGTTTAAATCACCACTCTTGATTTCGTTACCAGCGTTAGCCTGCCCTGCACTATTATCGCTACCCTTGTTAACTCCATGTGCAGTTTGTGCAGTACTCAAAGCCTCGGCTTTACTTCTGGTAAAGCGCGCTTGAATATCACTTGCACTTTCGGTCTTAGCATTTGCTGCGCTGGTACTTTTTGACTCTGCGTCTTGTGCTTTTCTTTGCTTTAACTTTTGACGAAGTGCCAACATATCAGCCGTAGAGGTAAGCTGCTCTTCGGCGGTTAATGAGGACGGTTCGTTCTCGTGTGCCAACGACTCGCTGTTTTTATCAGAGCCTTTAGCGTTACGAGAGCCCTCAGCGTCATGAGAGCCTTCAACGTTATGAAAACCTTCAGCGTCATAAGAGCCTTCAGCGCTTTGAAAACCTTCAAAACCTAAGGAACCATCATCTTCTGACGGAGGTGGCATATCGTCCATGTAAGCATCTAACGGAGGTCCATCGAAATATTGCGCTGCTTCGTTATGGGGCGCACTGACTTCACTTGGCGTTGGTTCAAGCTCTGCAACAACGCTCTCTGTTTGTACCGCTTGTACCGCGGTGTTTTCTACGGGTTGCTCTTCAAAAGACGAAGTTGGAGCTGGCTTTACGGATTCATCATCATGTGAAGCATCACGCTCAAGTGCCGTTGTTTGAGTCGTCGTTGCACCTGACTCTGCATGAGGTAGCGCCGACAGAGTATCACTTCCACTCAACTCGCTTTCATCAGCGGCTGCGTGTTTCTGCTCTTGCTGTGATTCAAATGGAGACGTCGATTGTTCTTGCTGCTCTTTTTCACTTATTGATGTAGCAAGTGAATCAGGGGTAGATGGCGCACTTTCTAACGACTGAGCAGAGGTAGATTCAACCGATAGATGTGAAGGCCTCTCCTCCTGCACATTGGTTGCAGAAGTTTCGCTTAACGGCGCTTCCTCCTGCTTACCGACGTTTCCCGGGCCACCACTGGAAGAAGCATGATCTACAGGTAAACTATGCTCACTCCTCCCGTTTTCAATCTCGCTTGCGGTGTCGTTGATGGGGGTATTTGGAGCAAACGACATCATTCGCATCAATGTCATTTCAAACGCACTTTTTCCATCCGCAGAAAACGGTAAGTCTTTTCTTCCTTGCAGTGCAATCTGATAAAGCAGCTGCACTTGCTCAGCTGGAATAGTTTTCGCTAATTGAAATATCGCTTTAGCCGATGTAGTTTCTAGCTTACATGCTTCAGGCACCCATTGCGTTAATGCTATTTGGTGCAGCAGGCTAGCCAATTCGCTGTGTACGTTGTCATAATCGGGGGCTTGCTCTGCGATGTCATTGACCAACTGCAATACATCAGCAGGACTTTTACTTACCACAGCATGAACCACTTTAAGCAACTGGTTCTTGTCCATCAGCCCCAGCATATCGGTTACCACCGATGCCAACACTTGATTTCCACCCTGTGCAATCGCTTGGTCAGTTAAACTCAGCGCATCACGCATACTGCCCTGGGCGGCTCTTGCCAAAAGCGCTAGCGCTTGTGGCT
Organism: Alteromonas macleodii ATCC 27126; assembly: GCF_000172635.2. Classification (NCBI taxonomy): domain Bacteria; kingdom Pseudomonadati; phylum Pseudomonadota; class Gammaproteobacteria; order Alteromonadales; family Alteromonadaceae; genus Alteromonas; species Alteromonas macleodii. The sequence continues at coordinate 2,844,843 of NC_018632.1, forward strand.
CAAAAGGCAGCTGTTCATGCTCTAAAATATGCTGCAGCTGTCCAACAATCTGCTCCCGAGACATGGCTTTCAAGTTAAACTGCAAGCAACGGGATAAGATGGTTATCGGAAGCTTTTGAGGATCGGTGGTAGCCAGTAAGAACTTAACGTGTGGAGGTGGCTCTTCCAGCGTTTTTAACAGCGCATTAAAGCTGTGTTTTGAAAGCATGTGTACCTCATCGATAAGGTACACTTTGTAACGCCCGCGAGTGGGTTTGTATTGCACGTTATCAAGAAGCTCGCGAGTATCCTCAACTTTGGTTCTTGATGCAGCGTCAATCTCTAACAAATCAACGTAGTTCCCCTGCTCTATATCTTTACAGGTGTTACATTGACCGCAAGGGTTTGCCCCTTGTCCTTCTTCGCAGTTAAGGCTTTTCGAAAAAATACGTGCAATGGTAGTTTTACCTACGCCTCGCGTACCTGTAAACAGATAAGCGTGGTGTAGACGATCGTTATCCAAAGCATTTGAAATGGCAGAGACAACATGTTCCTGACCCACAAGTTCACTGAACTTGCCCGGTCGCCACTTCCTTGCTAGTACCTGATAACTCATTATTACGTATTTCGCCTTTTGCTAGTTATGCTTTATAGCGATTATTCGCCTTCAAACTCACAAATAGAGTAGCTTTCTATATCAAGCGTACTCAATTTCTTCTCGCCACCTAAGTCCGGTAAGTTAATAACAAAACCTGCATGGTTTACTTCACCGCCTAGTGAACGAATTAGTTTCGCAGAAGCGGCTATCGTTCCACCAGTTGCAAGTAAATCGTCAATAAGAAGGACTTTATCACCTGGCTCAATGGCATCTTTATGGATTTCCAATGTATCCATGCCATATTCAAGCTCGTAGCTCTCGCTAACTACTTCACGAGGAAGTTTGTTGGGTTTTCTCACTGGAACAAAACCAATGCCCATTTCGATGGCCAATGGCGCACCAAAAAGGAACCCGCGTGCTTCAGTACCTGCTATCTTGGTAAATCCCATACCTTGATACTTTTCTACAAGTAACGAGATACAGCTACTAAATGCTTTGTGATCTTCTAAAACGCTGGTCACATCTCTAAATAAAATACCTGGCTTTGGATAGTCAGGTACGGTTTTCACTACTGATTTAATATATTCTGCAGTCACAATTATGCCTTGAATGTCTGCGTTATAACCAGAAGGTGAACCAGCCGGCGATGATATGCATCAACGGGAACGCGATTAGAGTTACTAGCGATGCTAGAAAGTACCACTTGTTATAGACTTCTTTGAAATCTGAATTGTCAGCCATTTGCACTACCTAAACAATTTTGTGAACAAAAAAATGGTGCTAAATGTTAATCGAAAGCAAGCCCGATTGACAGCGCTAATATGATCGATCGCTCACTTTCAGACCAGATCCTGGCGAAAGTTTAATATAAAGCAGGTAAATAGTAATGGTTACTTAGGATACTGGAAGGAGTATTCCTTTTTGTAGCATGTCAGTGAGGGTCTGGTTCATACCATTTATAAGCACGTTTGAAGGAATTTGGGGAAGTTGCTGGCACAACGACTCAGCTAATTGTTCTATTTCCATTCCCACTTCGTGCTGTTCCAGCGTATTGACTAAAATAGCCGTCACTGGATTAACATGAGTAAATTGAACATCAAACTCACGGTCTCTGTAAACAACGTAGAACTGCTGTTCTTGAGCAGGTTGCTCTGGGATATAATCCTCACCAATTAAATGGACTTCAAATCGGTACGCTGCCAAAGAGGCGTAAGGGGACACCCTTATTGCTGTAACGTTGTTTCCTTGTTGGTAGAATTCAACGTTGTCTTCGTTCTTTCTGATACTGATGTCAAGCTCTAGCCACTCATAGTGAGCAAGTTCCGCAGTAAAATCTGGAAGAGTAATATCGAAGGTTGGCTGTGTTGATAGGTATTCAACGAACTCTTTACTTATTTCTGCAAAATAGGGGGAACGACACTCGTGCTCAATAAAAAATTGACGCACAATACTCTCCCATCCTTTTTCACCATACTGTTTTACCACAATAGATTTTAAAACTGGAAAACCGGTACTGACGAAATTATCGATGTTGTTAAAAAACAGGGATTGATAGATTTGCATCCGACGAATGTTTTCAGCGTCGGTATCACAAAATGTCTGAGGGTCTTTGATCGCATCAACGAACGTTTTTTGAGTGGTTTGAAATGACTGAGTCACGCGACACTTCCTTTAACGTTTGATACTCGAACAGCTTCGCATTTTGCTTGAATTTGCTTAATTTTCTTCACTTCTGCCAGTAATTCGCTTAACGGGGGAATATTAAAATCACGCTCTAGTAACGTTGGAAATACGCCGTGAGTGAGGTAAGCGTGCTCCAACAAATCCCAAACTGGCTCAATGACATCAGCCCCGTGAGTATCAACTTTCAAATCCTCAGCTTCATCATAATGACCAGCAATATGGCCATACACAATTTTGTCTGAGGGTAAGCCGTTAATAAACGCTTTCGCATCGTATTTATGGTTGATACTGTTCACGTAAACATTGTTTACGTCGAGAAGCATTTTGCACCCCGATTCTTTTAGTATGCTCTTAGTAAATTCAAGCTCATCCATCTCTTGGCCTGGCGCAATGTAATAAGAGACATTTTCTAAGACCAGCGGTCGTTCGATGATATCTTGAACTTGAACAATTCGAGATACTACGTGCTTAATCGCGTCTTCAGTAAAAGGAATTGGCATCAGATCGTACATATGCCCGTTGCCAGAACAAAAGCTTAAGTGCTCGCTATACAATGCAATATTGTTTGCATCTAAAAATCGCTTAACGGTTTTTACAAACTCGACATCTAGTTTGTCGCTACTTCCGATAGACAAAGATAAACCATGAGTTGTAAAGGGAGCTTGCGAAGACGCTTGCTGAAATTGTTCTTGGTACTTCCCACCAAGTGGGATCCAATTTTCAGGGGCTACTTCCCAAAAATCGACTTCAGATGGCAATGTAGGTAAAAGCGCTTTTAGCATTTCCCGACGAAACCCAAGACCTGCGCCACAGATGTTTTTCATATCTTCCCCTTTACCGCATGGGATTGCACAATAGTAACGTACGTTACTAGACAAAAAAGGCCATCATTCGACAGCCACTTTTTGCTAAGCGTAACTCGTGTAGCCTTCATCATTCTTTTTCAAGCTACACGATGTTTTTTGAATGGCGGTTACATGCTACCGCATTTACCTTCGCCGCACTTGCCTTCTTTACCAGCTTTCTTATCGCCACCACATTTACCTTCGCCGCACTTGCCTTCTTTGTCAGCTTTCTTGTCGCCGCCGCACTTACCTTCTCCGCACTTGCCTTCTTTCTCTGCTTTGTCGCCGCCACATTTTCCTTCGCCACACTTGCCTTCCGCAGCGAATTGGCTATAACCAGATTCTAATGCTTGCATACCAAATGGATTTACATCAGCTACTGCAACCGTTGACGCCAAAGAGCCAATTACAACTGCACCCAACGCTGTCGCTACTGATGATTTTTTGATTTGTTTCATTGATGTACCCTCAATAATATTAGTCATGTTTGACGCACAGTAAGCACGTGTACTTTAAAAGACCCTGTGGGCTTAAAGGATATTTCACAAAAATTAATTTTTTTACAATTAATTTTTATGACATTGATATTAAAAGGTTTTATATTAACAAAAGTGCATCTGCATACTTTTACAATAAGTTAACAGAAAAAGTTAAGTACAGTACCTACAAAAAGTACAGGGTAAACGCGGTGAAGCAACAATTTTATCTAGGTCAATGGCAAGTCGATGTAACCAGCAATACTCTATCTCTCGGCAAGCTTAAGAGGACTATAGAGCCGAAAACCATGGATGTTCTGCTGCTGTTGTGTCAGCAAAAAGGAGAAGTAGTATCCTCTGACGAGATCGTTGCTCAGTGCTGGCCTAGATCTGTGGTTGGAGACAACCCTGTACACAAAGCTATTACCAATTTGCGACGTGCATTAGGAGATAAAGCTTCAGCACCTGAATATATTGAAACTATCAGGAAACGAGGATACCGGATTGTTGCTGAGGTTCATTTTATAGGTGATGAGCAGGCACGAGCTTCTGAAACTAAATGGCGAGATGCTTCGCCGTATGTTGGACTGAATGCATTTTCTGCCAACGAAAGCCAAGTCTACTTTGGCAGAGATGCACTAATCCGTGATTTAGTTTCTCGCAGTTCAGAACTTTTCAATCGTAAACGACCTCTTTTGATGGTGCTTGGCCCAAGTGGTTCTGGCAAAAGTTCGCTGATCCATGCCGGATTTTTACCTAGGTTACTCGAAAAACAAGGAGTAAATGGGTTGCATGCACATGATTACTTGAGCGTTGACCTTGCCGATATAAACCCTAACGGCAATCCATTTGCAATCATAGATGAGATAGCGGCTCACATGTTGGATTGGGGAAATGACGAAAAAGCGGTTTTTGAAGGTTATAGTGCATCGCTTCTTGCCGACAAACTGCTTACTTCTCCGCAATCAATTGTTGATATTGTTGAGCGTTATTGCGAAGAGCACGAGCATCATACAAAAAGCTCCTACTCTTTTTACGCAATCATTTTAGACCGATTAGAAGTTTTCCTCGCCGACACGAAAATAGAGCACAAAGACAAGCAGGCTGTATTCACACTTTTAGAGACACTAAGTCAAAGCAACCTTTTTCTTGTCGTTTTAATTAGCAGAAACGACTTCTACCCGCTTATTTCTAATTTCGAAGTATTGATGAAAAATAAGTCTCGGGGAGCGCATGTAGATATAGCGCCACCTTCGTTAAGTGAGCTTGGTCAAATAATCAAGCTTCCCGCTCTGGCAGCAGAATTGCAATGGGAGCGCGACGGGACAACAAACGCCACTCTCGACGATGTTATTCTTTCTGATGCAAGCCTAGAGCCCAATTGCCTTCCACTTCTTCAGTACACGCTCCAAGAGCTTTACTTACAACGCGACGGTAACTTACTTAAACGGAATACCTACTACGCGCTAGGAAAAATCGATGGAGCCATCGGCCACAAAGCCGAATCAACCTACTCCCAAATGCCTGCATCAGTGCAAAATGCGTTAAACACAGTACTTCCTCTTATTGTTAACTTGCCTGGAATGGGCAATACGATGACAAGTAAAACAGCCAGTTGGGATGAGCTAAAAGGCGATGATGAGCGTCGGTTCGTCGAGCTCATGGTAGAACAGCGCCTTTTCGTTTCATTTTTAAATCAAGGGCAAGCCAGCTTCAAAGTTGCTCACGAGGCAGTGTTAAGAAAATGGGAGCGGGTTCAGCAATGGATAGCACAGCACCAAAATACACTTTCAATTAAGGCAGCCCTTTATGAACAGGCAAAAACATGGGCAGAGAATGACAAAGATGACGCGTATCTTCTTCAATCAGGAAAGCCGCTTCTAGATGCCTCGACACTTCTTGATGCAAAATACATCCGACTATCGAATGAAGAGCGGGAGCTTATTCATCAAAGTCAGCGTAAATTCAGAAGGAAAAGCCTCTTTAAAGCGTTTACTGCCGCACTGTTGGCCGCACTATCTGTTATTTCCTTTGCGGCTATGCTGCACAGTAACCATTCTCAAGCTTTAGCTGAACGAAAGCGATTGGAAGCCGAAAATCTGATGGGGTTTATGATTGGCGATTTTGCCGATAAGCTTCGAAGCGTAAAACGAATGGATTTGCTAGAAGGTATTAGTGAACAGGCGCTTAAATACGTCACCCAAGCCCAAGAAATTCAAACGGGATGGATTGGATCGTCAACGCCGAAGCCTAGTTTTGAACTTCGCTTCCAACATGCTCTGTCTTTGCAAGCAATGGCTGAAGTGCGATTTTATCGCGATGATGCCGATACTGCCCAGCAATTGTATAAAGAAGCCGATAAGCGATTGGGCGCATTACTTGAGGAGCAGCCCGACAACTTCAAACTATTATTAGCGGCAGGCGCTAATGCATTCTGGTTGGGAGACATTGAATTAAGAAACTACAATTTTGCGCTGGCAGATGAGCAGTTTAATCGTTATTTGCGCTTTAGCGAGGAGATGCTGAAGGTATCCCCCAACAATTCGGATGCTTTGCTAGAGCTGAGTTATGCAACTAACTCGATTGGTAGTGTCGCGTTTCGTCGACAAGATTTTGACAAAGCTCTTTCGTTCTTCGAATCATCTCTGGCTTATAAGCAAAAACTTTTTGAAAAATCAGAGTCACCTATTATTACCGCAACCGCAGTTGCAGATACTTATTCTTGGATCGCGTCTACACACATTCACAAGGGCCGTATTAACGAAGCACAATTAACCTTTGCGAAAGCAGAAGCTATTTTAGAGAAAAGTCTATCTACCTACTCAGGGAATGCAGAGATAATCGAAACACTTAGTTTGATTAAAATGAATGCCGCAAAGAGTAGCCAATTTACTGAAGACCTTAATACTTCCATTGAACTTTTAAATGATGCTAAAAAATTGTTGATTCAATTACTTGAGCAGGACCCTGCAAACAGTTCATGGCAGTCGTACTATAAACATGCCAGGGCGTTACTGGACTACCACAGATCACTAAACCCAATCTCTGCATTACACAATCAAAATGTAAAACAAGATATCACTATTGATGAACTGTTAAGAGATGGAGCACGCCTCTCTTCGAAGATTTACGCAGTCCTCTCTTACCAATATCGTCAGGAATGGCAAATCAGTAGAAATTTGCTAGCTCAAATAAATATAGAGCACGCCATTGAAGAGAATTTAAATAAGAATATTAAGGCAGAATTCATAAATGTTAGGGAATTAGAAAACTATGTCCTATACCAAATCGCGAGTATTCGCCAAACGCTCAACGATGAGGGAAAAAATATAGATATAGTTCAAAAGGAATGTGAAACACTGTTTTCTCTTACAAACTCGGTAGTCAACACAAGTAAACACCCTTTATTCTTACAAGCCCATGTATTCGCGGGATACTGTTTAAATAAACAAACAGTAGTAGCCAAAGTACGAAGGCAACTCGCTCTTATGAAAGTACCGATGCCACTTTATTTTACCAACATCAATAAGGATTTGAACAATGACAACACCACCGAACTATAACTACAGCGTTTCCGTTGACGCAGAAGGAGTTTTTACCATTATACCGGAGGGCGGTGCTCCAGAGTCGCCCATTACCGTTACTGTGCCGAATACAACTATAACTTATACTCTTACCTCAGATACCCCAGCTGCCATGGTGTTTTTAGCCCCCGAAATAACGAATGATCCTGAAGGGGATTTAACTTGGGAAATTAAGGATTCGGGTAGGTGCATTGTTATTACTGATTCAGACGCTGACGAAGAAAACGCGATTTGCGTAAAACTAGTTACCGGATTTATTAGCCCAGACCCTCAAGTAAAAAACGAGCCTGTTTAAATAGGTAGATTCTGGGGTACCTATCAAAGTGATTTTTACTCCACAAGATATGACGTCTAGGTATTTTTTTCGGCGCGCTTATCTTTATCTGAAAAAGCACGTAGCAAGTACATTTTCACGAACAGCTCGTGCTTGCTACTATCGTTCAGACTCTCCCTCTCACGCACTAACTAAACGCTCAACATCAACTTCATGCCTAAAAATGAGTGTTTTTTCTGATAGGCTTTTAGTCCTGAATACTTGCGACATGTAATAACTTAGCTGCATTCATATTTAAGCTTTGAGCACACCATCCGCATCAAAAAACCATTGGCTTTACCTATCGCGCTTGAGCTTGATAGCCGTTTGATTCAGAGCTGAAATAGACAAATTCAAACCTTAAAGCTATGAGAAGCCTCTAACAACCAGTGGCAACGCAACAAGTCCAAATGATTTTAAATTCGTGAGTATCTTAGTTTAATCGATGCTAACTGAGGCTGGAATACTGCGTTATGCATCATGGGCTCGGCATTGAACTATTAATAATCAACACTCACGTTTTTATGCAATTTGTGTTTTAACAGTCGATTGTAAATATCCTAGCTCACCAGCCTCTGCCTAGAGCAACGCGTTTTTTATATTAGTAACTAGCACCATCACTTAAATCTAGAGGAAGCATATTTGGTCCCTTCCACGAGATTTGGCTTGATACAAAAGCGTATCGGCCGCCTGCAATAGCGATGTTATGTTCTCATAGCGTTGATTTTCATTCGTTGCCACCCCCATACTAACAGTGAGCTTTTTATTCGATGCCAGTACGAAGTGCCTGGCGCTCAGCTGGGCAAGGTGACGCTTTATTCGTATAGCCAATAATTGGGCGGTTTGTGAAGCGCAATTGGGTAAAATAATCGCAAACTCTTCTCCACCATAACGTGCCGCCAGGGTGTCACGGTTAGGCATACTTAAACTCAGAAGTTCACCAATACGTTTCAAACAACGATCTCCAGCTATATGACCATACTCGTCATTAAAAGCTTTAAAGTGGTCTATGTCGATTAAAATGACACTTAACGGTGACCCCTCGCTACTGCATTTAGTCCATTGGCTACTTAAGTAGTCCGAGAATTTGTGACGATTCGCCAATCCTGTTAAAAAGTCAGTTTCTGCCTTTCTTTTCAATGCAGCGTACTCGGCTTTATGGAGCGTCAGGTCACGTAGAATGCAGAAGAATAACGAGTTACTAGACGATAGCTCTTCTGGCAACGATGAAACTGAGATTTCTACACTAATATCTCGGTGCGACTGACTTCTTTGCGTAAGAGAAACTTCGAAGGGTGGCGTTTCTAGAGCATTCTGCGCAGCGTTATCTAAACACTGAATGACATGGCTTTGTATTTGACCCGTTTCATCATTTATGAAATTAAGTAAATTTTCACTTAAAAGTTCATCACGAGACAAGCCCAAGAGTGAAGAGGCATTGGTATTAACCATTTCCATTGTGCCATTGCTATCTACAACGACTATTGCCTCATTGATAAAATTTATCATTCTTGCAAGAGAACTGTCTTTGTAGAAATTGAACAGTTCAAGGTGGGATGTTGTCGATTTGTTTTTACTTAACATTGATGTACGCATTCCAATATTCCGCTCTATAGGCCCTGAATTGCATACAAGATTACGTTGATATTATTAAACGTACCTTCCGAACACCTTCCTCTTTAAATTACTGTTTTTAAGTGATTTTTTAAATTTAGGAAGCAAAAGGAAATAGTTATTTATTCGCACTTCGATAGGATTCTAATATTGTAGAGTCACTTATATGTGTAGTAACCAGATTCAAACTATCAACAAGTTCATCTTTGTATCTGCTGTGATTTGAAACTGCAAAATAGGAAGGTACGGTCAATTTGTCTGAAATACTTACCTCAACCAATCGACTACCTAAGGACTCTGTATAAAATTGATAGGGTTGTTTGTAGCTAACTAGATAAGACGTTCTTCCAACATCAAAAAGGTGAATCGCGTCGCTACTTGTCGGCATATCAAAAAATTCAAAACCTTCTTGCTGAAGTGCCTGTCGAATTCCTAAATAGTCATAGCCGCGAATTGCCGAAATTGACTTATCATCCGCAAGTTGTCCGTTATGTAGAAGTACAATAGATAAGTAAACAAATGGAGCGTCTATAAATGTAGCGTTCTGATCTAACGCTGAAGTACCTCTGACATTAATTGTGACATCGACCTTCCCGGTCTTCACACGTTCAAACAAACGGGCCGGAGGCATGCATTCAACTAACACGTGATAATTCATTTTAGTCAATATAGCTACAGTTGCATCTATCGCTACACCATGACAACGCGAAGAGTCGGGTTCTTTAATCACTAATGGTGGGAACTCAACGACACCAAGCGTAATAGACTTTTCTGTTTTTAAATTTTCTTCAGAGCTTGCGCAATACGCCCAAGAAATAAGAATTAAGCAGTAACCTAAAAGAACCTTACGTTTCACATTTTTACCGATTTATTCACTGATAAATTATTTATATAGGATTTTGTGAATAAATTATAGGAAGGAGATGTTATTACTAGATCTCTCCCAGTCAAAATATGCTTACAGCACAAGCACACAAGAAATGGGGTCAGAGTACATTTTTTCGCTTTAGAAAGAGTGGAAGTAATAACGTACTCTAACCCCTATATTATTTTCAGCTGATTGAATGTAGTGAACTATTTATTACATGCGTTCTGGAAATGCCTAAGCATTGAAAACGGCCGAAGAGTAACTCGTCTTTATTTGGGGGTCAGAGTAGATTTGTATATCTCTAAAAAATGGGGGCAGAGTACTTTATTACTTTAAACATCAGAACATAGTTATTCCATTATTCCCCAGTGCCGCTAAATCTGAGAAATGCACTCTGACCCCAATTTGAGGTTTTGCTGGGGGAGTCAAAAAAGTACACTGACCCCATTATTCTATATTTGAGATGATGTGCCTCAACCTCTTTATGATAAGGAAATAGAGGCTTTAGGCTGCCCATAATTGGGGGTCAGAGTACATTTTCATTTCTCGAGCATTTCGTTAAGGGCTGTTTTGATTTCGAGGAGTATTAGAAGTATTAATGTACTCTGACCCCAATTATTTGTTTCTTCCAGACGCAAAAAACCCGCCGCTAGGCGGGTTTCTTTAAATGGGACCTGGCAGTGTCCTACTCTCACATGGGGAAACCCCACACTACCATCGGCGCTAATACGTTTCACTTCTGAGTTCGGAATGGGATCAGGTGGTACCGTATCGCTATGGCTGCCAGGAAAAACTGGTTTGCAGTAGTGTTTACTGCGTAAAGCTGATTCTCTATCAACTTCACTAAATTCTGTGAGCTCGCATACATAAAATGCTGTAGCTTCTATATAAAGCAAAAAACCCGCCGTTAGGCGGGTTCTTCTTAATGGGACCTGGCAGTGTCCTACTCTCACATGGGGAAACCCCACACTACCATCGGCGCTAATACGTTTCACTTCTGAGTTCGGAATGGGATCAGGTGGTACCGTATCGCTATGGCTGCCAGGAAAAACTGGTAACAATCTAGAAAACTGGATATCAATTCAATCAGTGAGTAACTACTTTTCACTCTACTTTTTGCTCATTTTTCAGAGCTTAGCTTGTCTACAACACTCAGAAGCCTAAAGCTTCTTGGGCGTTGTATGGTTAAGCCTCTCGGGCAATTAGTACAGGTTAGCTTAACGCCTTACAACGCTTCCACACCCTGCCTATCAACGTCATCGTCTATAACAACCCTTCCAGACCTTAAAGGTCAGGGATGACTCATCTTTGGGCCGGCTTCCCGCTTAGATGCTTTCAGCGGTTATCCGTTCCGAACATAGCTACCGGGCAATGCCATTGGCATGACAACCCGAACACCAGCGGTTCGTCCACTCCGGTCCTCTCGTACTAGGAGCAGCTCCCATCAATCATCCAACGCCCACACCAGATAGGGACCGAACTGTCTCACGACGTTCTAAACCCAGCTCGCGTACCACTTTAAATGGCGAACAGCCATACCCTTGGGACCGACTTCAGCCCCAGGATGTGATGAGCCGACATCGAGGTGCCAAACACCGCCGTCGATATGAACTCTTGGGCGGTATCAGCCTGTTATCCCCGGAGTACCTTTTATCCGTTGAGCGATGGCCCTTCCATACAGAACCACCGGATCACTATGACCTACTTTCGTACCTGCTCGACGTGTCTGTCTCGCAGTTAAGCTAGCTTATGCCATTGCACTAACCTCACGATGTCCGACCGTGATTAGCTAACCTTCGTGCTCCTCCGTTACTATTTGGGAGGAGACCGCCCCAGTCAAACTACCCACCAGACACTGTCCACATTCCCGATAAGGGAACAATGTTAGAACATCAAACATACAAGGGTGGTATTTCAAGGACGGCTCCACACAATCTAGCGACTGTGCTTCAAAGCCTCCCACCTATCCTACACATGTAGGTTCAATGTTCAGTGCCAAGCTGTAGTAAAGGTTCACGGGGTCTTTCCGTCTAGGTGCGGGTACACAGCATCTTCACTGCGATTTCAATTTCACTGAGTCTCGGGTGGAGACAGCGTGGCCATGGTTACACCATTCGTGCAGGTCGGAACTTACCCGACAAGGAATTTCGCTACCTTAGGACCGTTATAGTTACGGCCGCCGTTTACCGGGGCTTCGATCAAGAGCTTCGTCCGAAAACTAACCCCATCAATTAACCTTCCGGCACCGGGCAGGTGTCACACCCTATACGTCCTCTTACGAGTTTGCAGAGTGCTGTGTTTTTAATAAACAGTCCCAGCCACCTGGTCACTGCGGCCTCCATTTGCTTACCACGCGAAGTGTTCACAAACAGAGGCGTACCTTCTCCCGAAGTTACGGTACAATTTTGCCGAGTTCCTTCACCCGAGTTCTCTCAAGCGCCTTAGTATTCTCTACCTGACCACCTGTGTCGGTTTGGGGTACGGTTCATATAATCATAAGTTTAGAAGCTTTTCCTGGAAGCAGGGCATCAACAACTTCACTCCCTTGGGAGCTCGTCTCGTGTCTCGGCCTTAGAATTCCGGATTTACCTAAAATTCCAGCCTACTCACTTTCACTTGGACAACCAACGCCAAGCTTGCCTAGCCTTCTCCGTCCCTCCATCACTGATTATATAAGTACGGGAATATTAACCCGTTTCCCATCGACTACGCATTTCTGCCTCGCCTTAGGGGCCGACTTACCCTGCCCTGATTAGCATGGGACAGGAAACCTTGGTCTTCCGGCGTGGGAGTTTTTCACTCCCATTATCGTTACTCATGTCAGCATTCGCACTTGTGATATGTCCAGCAAGCTTTACAACTCACCTTCATCCACTTACACAACGCTCCCCTACCCAGCATGTAAACATGCTGCCGCAGCTTCGGTATATTGCTTAGCCCCGTTACATCTTCCGCGCAGGCCGACTCGACTAGTGAGCTATTACGCTTTCTTTAAAGGGTGGCTGCTTCTAAGCCAACCTCCTAGCTGTCTATGCCTTCCCACATCGTTTCCCACTTAGCAATATTTTTGGGACCTTAGCTGGCGGTCTGGGTTGTTTCCCTCTCCACGACGGACGTTAGCACCCGCCGTGTGTCTCCCGGATAGTTCTCATTGGTATTCGGAGTTTGCAAAGGGTTGGTAAGTCGGGATGACCCCCTAGCCTTAACAGTGCTCTACCCCCAATGGAATTCGTCCGAGGCTCTACCTAAATAGATTTCGGGGAGAACCAGCTATCTCCCGGTTTGATTGGCCTTTCACCCCCAGCCACAGGTCATCCCCTAACTTTTCAACGTTAGTGGGTTCGGTCCTCCAGTTGATGTTACTCAACCTTCAACCTGCCCATGGCTAGATCACCGGGTTTCGGGTCTATACCTAGCAACTAAACGCGCAGTTAACACTCGCTTTCGCTACGGCTCCGTTATTCACTTAACCTTGCTACTAAATATAAGTCGCTGACCCATTATACAAAAGGTACGCAGTCACCCCGAAGGGCTCCCACTGCTTGTACGTATACGGTTTCAGGTTCTATTTCACTCCCCTCACAGGGGTTCTTTTCGCCTTTCCCTCACGGTACTGGTTCACTATCGGTCAGTTAGGAGTATTTAGCCTTGGAGGATGGTCCCCCCATATTCAGTCAAGATAACACGTGTCCCGACCTACTCGATTTCACTGTAAAGAATCCGTCGTGTACAGGGCTATCACCTTGTATCGCTCCTCTTCCCAAAGGATTCCACTAAATTCTAAACAGCTTAAGGGCTGCTCCCCGTTCGCTCGCCGCTACTAGGGGAATCTCGGTTGATTTCTTTTCCTAAGGGTACTTAGATGTTTCAGTTCCCCTCGTTTGCCTCGTTAACCTATGTATTCAGTTAACGATACCTATAAATAGGTGGGTTTCCCCATTCGGACATCTGTGGCTCAAATGCATTTTGTCGGCTCACCACAGCTTTTCGCAGACTTACACGTCCTTCATCGCCTCTAACTGCCAAGGCATCCACCGTATACGCTTCGTCACTTAACCATACAACCCCAAACAGCCTTTTGACTTCTGTCTAAGTTATGTCGCATGAATGACAAGCTAATCGGAAGAATTGCCTTGCTATCAAATCATCGATTGATAACAAGCAATTCAGTCAAGTAGAGTAAAAAGTCATCTTTCGATTTCTCAGTTACTCAATTTTGATTGATTACTATTAATATCAGCTTTCCAAATTGTTAAAGAACATAAGTTTTGTTCAATAAAAACAAGACTATCTGTGTAGGCACTGCATCAAGGCGTCTTTCGACGTAATGGTAAGGAGGTGATCCAACCCCAGGTTCCCCTAGGGTTACCTTGTTACGACTTCACCCCAGTCATGAAACACAAAGTGGTAATCGTCCTCCCGAAGGTTAGACTAACTACTTCTTTTGCATCCCACTCCCATGGTGTGACGGGCGGTGTGTACAAGGCCCGGGAACGTATTCACCGCAGTATTCTGACCTGCGATTACTAGCGATTCCGACTTCATGGAGTCGAGTTGCAGACTCCAATCCGGACTACGACATTCTTTAAGGGGTCCGCTCCACATCACTGTCTCGCTTCCCTCTGTAAATGCCATTGTAGCACGTGTGTAGCCCTACACGTAAGGGCCATGATGACTTGACGTCGTCCCCACCTTCCTCCGGTTTGTCACCGGCAGTCTCCTTAGAGTGCCCAACTTAATGCTGGCAACTAAGGACAAGGGTTGCGCTCGTTGCGGGACTTAACCCAACATCTCACGACACGAGCTGACGACAGCCATGCAGCACCTGTGTCTGAGTTCCCGAAGGCACGAAACTATCTCTAGTAACTTCTCAGCATGTCAAGTGTAGGTAAGGTTCTTCGCGTTGCATCGAATTAAACCACATGCTCCACCGCTTGTGCGGGCCCCCGTCAATTCATTTGAGTTTTAACCTTGCGGCCGTACTCCCCAGGCGGTCTACTTAGCGCGTTAGCTTCGCTACGCACGTCTTAAAGACACACACAGCTAGTAGACAGCGTTTACGGTGTGGACTACCAGGGTATCTAATCCTGTTCGCTACCCACACTTTCGCACATGAGCGTCAGTCTTTGGCCAGGGAGTCGCCTTCGCCACTGATGTTCCTCCAGATATCTACGCATTTCACCGCTACACCTGGAATTCCACTCCCCTCTCCAAGACTCTAGTCTGCCAGTTCTAAATGACCATCCCAGGTTGAGCCCGGGGCTTTCACATCTAGCTTAACAAACCGCCTGCGTGCGCTTTACGCCCAGTAATTCCGATTAACGCTCGCACCCTCCGTATTACCGCGGCTGCTGGCACGGAGTTAGCCGGTGCTTCTTCTGTTGTTAACGTCACGGCTAGCAGGTATTAACTACTAACTTTTCCTCACAACTGAAAGTGCTTTACAACCCGAAGGCCTTCTTCACACACGCGGCATGGCTGCATCAGGGTTTCCCCCATTGTGCAATATTCCCCACTGCTGCCTCCCGTAGGAGTCTGGGCCGTGTCTCAGTCCCAGTGTGGCTGATCTTCCTCTCAGAACAGCTAGAGATCGTCGCCTTGGTAAGCCGTTACCTTACCAACTAGCTAATCTCACTTGGGCCTCTCTTTGCGCCGGAGCCGAAGCCCCGTTTGGTCCGAAGACATTATGCGGTATTAGCAGTCGTTTCCAACTGTTATCCCCCTCGCAAAGGCAAGTTCCCAAGCATTACTCACCCGTCCGCCACTCGTCATCTTCTAGCAAGCTAGAAATGTTACCGTTCGACTTGCATGTGTTAGGCCTGCCGCCAGCGTTCAATCTGAGCCATGATCAAACTCTTCAATTAAATATATCGAAATATGAATCGTCGTTGTGACACTCTTAACGAGTGCCCACACAGATTGTCTTGTCTAAATTTTTAAAGAACGTTACTAGCTTTTGCTAGCTGCCTCTCCCGAAGCGGATGCGTATCTTACAGCGCATCTTTTTTTTGTCAACAACTTTTGTTTATTTATTTTTAAACTTGGTTTTTGACATCCTCATCAGTTGTTAGCGTTTTGCTGTTCCCTGTTGAGGAGGCGCGCATTCTACGCATTCCTGTAGCATCGTCAACACCCTTTTTTAAATAAATATAAAAAAAGCGACCATTCGGTCGCTTTTTAATCTATTAGTACATTAAGCATGCGTTTACGCTTGTATATCCTTATTCTATCAGCTCAAAAAGGCATATCCTCTTTATTATTGAGCGAATACATCTGATTATTGCTACGTAATCATTCCTGCTTATTGTCTACACTTTCATTGCTTTTCTTTTTATCGGCATTGAAGTCTGCATCTTCTTCATGGTCGCCCACTACATCGTCTAACGTTACTTTCTCAACGGTACGAAACGTATTGATAGGTCCAGCTAACGCATATAGTGCAAAAACAAGGAACAATACTAAAGCGGGTTCTGTTGCCACAACAACGAATATCAGAAGAACTAAAAGAAGGCCTACAAATGGAACCTTACCGTGCCAATTAACTTCTTTGAAAGAATTGTATTTAAAGTTACTCACCATCAGCAAACCTGCCAAGCCAGTTACTGCAGCAACTATTAAACCATAGTCGGTACCAACAGCATCATACTCAACTCCAACCCATACAAGACCAGAGACAACAGCCGCAGCAGCCGGACTTGCGAGACCTTGGAAGAAACGCTTATCGGCAATACCAACTTGCGTATTGAAGCGAGCTAAACGAAGAGCTGCACCCGCTACATATATAAAAGCCGCTAACCAGCCTAACTTGCCCAGCTCAGTTAACCCCCAATTATAAGCAACAAGTGCAGGTGCCATTCCAAATGAAACCATATCTGCCATTGAGTCATACTCAGCACCAAAGTCGCTTTGCGTGTTCGTCATTCTTGCCACACGCCCATCTAAGCCATCAAAAATCATAGCAACAAAGATAGCCACTGCCGCGGCTTCGAACCTGCCGTTCATTGACGAAACCACAGCAAAGAAACCCGAAAACAACCCTGCTGTTGTTAATAAGTTGGGAAGTAAGTATATCCCTTTACGTTTTTGATCAGACATATGTCCTCATACTTCTACATATACAATTGCACTAATTATTTCATAGATATGCAGGAACGCATAGCAAAGTAAAAAGGCTGCCTCGTTCCTTTACATAACGCCGTTGCAAAACGTTATTAGCTTTGCATTGATTACACGTACTCCTACCACAATGCCGGCGCTTGGCTTCTATTTATTCAGGACCGCGTATGCTCACGATCAAACAAACAACTAATAACTAGGTATACGGTTACATACCTTAAATAGCTCACCGTTCATATATCATACAAGTCCATGTTGAAATTAGGTACTACCAAGTTTGTGTTCGCATAATATGCGCACACATCACTCGGCGTGTACTTGAAGTGCTTTGCGCTTCATATATAGGAAAGCAATTATGCGAACGCTACAAAAAACGTTTTCTTTGCAAACTGTACTATTACTTTCCACAGCTTTGCTATCTACCCTGAGTGCTAATTCAGCATTCGCTACCTATTATAAAAAGCAAAGTTATTCTCACTGTGGGTCATCGAGCCAAAGCAACGAACAAAGCAATGTATGTAACTCTCCGTTGGGAGAATACACCTACGATCTAGTCGATAACAAAGTGACACAAACCAATCAGACGAATAATTCCTTTGTTCAAATAGACGGATTAAATATTAATATGTCCGCCTTTTCTGACACACAAGGAGTTACCGGCGAAACAGTCGTTGGCGCCAAGTTAGAAAAAATCTCAGATAAATGGGCTTACGGCATAACAAACAATGATGAAGCATACTATCGTGGCGACGCTGACCACGCTATTGACAATATCAACTATTACTCTCAAGGTAGCGCGAACGCTTATTATAGTGGTATGACTAACGTAGAACGTGACTATGACTTCGTGTTGTTATCTTTCGACTCTGCGGTGACACTAACGGGCGCAAGTTTTTCATGGCTTTACAGTGGCAGCGACAGCCAAGTATCTGTTGCAGCACTAAGTAATACTTCGAAACTAACCTCAGGTGTTAACACGTGGAGCGATATTGTCGCTAACGCCTTAACTTCAGCCTCATTTGATATTGAAAACTGTGAATATTTAGATCACCGCGCTGACTTTACTTTCACTGAGTCCGCTCAATATTGGTTGGTTGGCGCTTATAACACCGTATTCGGAAATATTGGCGGCCATGTAGGTAATGATGCCTTTAAGCTTGCTAATGTTGGCTTCTCTGTAACAGAGTCTGCCGGTACGCCAACGCCAACAGAAGTTTCTGAACCTGGCACCATTGGCTTACTCATGGCTTGTTCACTTCTCGTGATGTGGCGTCGCAAAAAATCCATTTGAAGAAATTAGACTTTAGATCACTGACAGGTTGGAAAATCTGTCAGTTTTTTTTACCCTCTCTCATATCGTCCCTTTTCAAATTATAACATTAACTTAAAAATCATAAACTTAAACAAACTGGCACGAAATAAGCATAACATTAGAAATAATCATCTAATTTTGCTTTTTGGGTAGTTCAAAATATGAAGTTTTCTACATCGCTGACAATACTATTACTTGCTGTTAGTTCATCAGTTTTCGCTACAGATTCAAGCCTCAACAGTGCAAAGTATGATGCACAATACACACTCGCCAATTCTAATGGCAGCGCTAATTACTCACAAACGACCAATGCGCAAAACAGCAATACCTCAATCGAGATCAACGGCGTTACAGTTGATGTAGGAATCACTGCTTGGTCAAACTCTGCAGGACACGCCGACGACAAACTTGCCCAGGGCAATATTCAAGGTTGGTGGAACTGTACGCTTGGTCATAATGGTTGTACTTTAGCAAATAGACACGTTGGCTACGGAATTAAAAATAGTGATTATTCTTGGGGAGGTGATAGTCACGCAGTTGATAATAGCGGTGACGGCGGTGGCAGAGATTTTGATATGTTCTTACTGTCATTTAGCGAGTCAGTGACTCTTGAAAATGCAGCCTTCACTTGGGTAGTCGGCGACAATGATAGTAAAGAAGTTACTGTTGCGGGTCTTAATAGTATTGCGGCATTTGAGAGCGGAGCCAACTCAACTTGGAACACTGTTACAAGCGCTATTGTTGAGAATACACTAGGTCACTATGGCGTAGGTTCAAAAGGCTCAAACGGTTTGTACGAATCAACATTTACGAAGCTAACTGGTAGTGCAAAATACTGGTTAATAGGTGCATACAATACCATTTTCGACGATAACGCTAAGAGTAACTTTAACAGCGTACAATTAAAACTGTCTTCCATTGGTGTGTCAATGACTCAACCAACCGCAGAAGTTAGTGAGCCTGGCGCCCTAGCACTGATGGGGTTGGGTTTAGGTCTTGTTCTTTATAGACGTAAGCGCCGCGTTTAATTGTTTAAAAACGCATAGAAAACACGTATCTTTAGAAGGTGGCTTAGGCCACCTTTTTTTATGCTATTTTTAAGCCAGCGGCTAGGCTAAGTTTCGAAGGTATATATGGATTTTTTTAATAATAAAAAGCGTGTTGTACAACGCGCTATTGTCTCTGCAGTTGCCTCATCATTAATCGCTTTTAACAGTTTTGCTTCTACGTCAGAAGACTACGAAAAAGCACTGACCGCGTTTAATCAAAACGAATACGACGAAGCCTATATCCACCTTAAAAACAGCTTACAAAAAGATCCTGAAAACCTTGCTGCAAAAATCCTAATGGGCGAAATACTGCTTATTAATGGCTACTTAACTGCAGCAGAAATGGAGTTTGTAGAAGCGTTGGAAATGGGTGCAGATATCAACCTTCTGGCAGAGCCTCTCGGCAACACTTGGTTGTTTTTGAACAGGTACCAAGAAATTGTAGACTTCTCTGATCTAAACAAACTGTCAGGTGATGCAGAGCGCGAGTGGCTGATGATACGTGCAACTGCGTGTATTAGACTGCAAGACGAGTCGTGTGCTCTACGTGATTACAATACAATCGTTTCACGCACGCCTAATTTTGTACCTGCAATAAATGGCTTAGCCTCCATTGCTCTTCAAAATGAAGATTTATCCAAAGCGACCTCGCTTATCAATAAAGCCATGTCGTTAGAACCAAAAAATGCAATAACATGGCGATTGAAGGGGCAACTTGCATACCGACAGGGTGATACAGACGCTGCAACCGCACATTTACAGAAAGCGCTGACTTTTAATCGAGACGATCCCATTGCATTACGGAATCTTGTTGATTTGTATTTAGAAGCGAAAGACTACGACACGGCAAAACTGTTCGTAGATGAGATAATCCAAGATACACCCAATGATCCGCTGGCCATCTTACTTAATAGCTGGTTACAAAGCAGAGACAACCAGCAAGCTATCGATAACGAAAAACTAAAAGAACTTAACGACTTCATGGCTCAACTGGATCCTGAGCTTATTACCTCACAGCCCATGTTGCTTTACATAAGTGGTTTAACTAACTTCTTTAATAACAACATGGAAACAGCCGCGAAAGATTTTAACGCTTATTTGCAACAAGAGCCTGATGACTTACAGGCGGTATTGATGTTGAGCCAAGTTTACATGGCGACTCAACAAGATAAGCAGGCCCTTGCCCTGCTTGAACGTCATCAGGATGCGTTAATGGAAGACCCAGACTCAGCACTGCTTTTAGGTGACTTATTTATTCGCCAAAACAAAGCGTTTAAAGCCGAGCGACTTTTGCAAAATCTTGAATATAAATACCCGAATGAAAACAAGCTCCAGCTATTTAAGATTAAATTAATGGCTGCTAGAGGTAAGCAAGATGAAGCGCTATCGATTCTTGAAAATAACTTATCTACCTACAAGGATAATGCCGGCTTTCTTTTCACTTATTCATTGATGAATTTACAAGCTCAGCAATTTAAGAATGCATTAAAAGGCGCTGACTTACTAAGCGCTTTGTTTCCAAACGAAGCAGAAGTTTTCAATCTTAAAGCCGGTATATTGATTAGACAGGGTCGATTAGAAGAAGCCAAGATCAACATAGAAAAAGCGCTAGCGCAAAACCCGACGCTTTTCCCTGCGAAATTCAATTTAGCAGCCACGGAAAGCCGTTTAGGAAATGTCGATAAATCTAACCTGCTAGTAGAAGAGTTACTTGCTCTGTCTCCCCAACACAATGAAACGCTGATGCTGAAAGCGTTCAATTTAAGCAAAGCAGGAAATCTAGAAGAAGCTAAGCAAATTTATCTCGATATATTGACGCTCACGCCTTCAAATACTGGAGCGAGAGAGCGCGTTTCATCTTTGTATCAACAACAAGGCGACACAAAAAATGCGCTCTATCACTTAGACCTCTTAATCAAAGACGATTTCGACAACGCCGATTATCTCCTTCGAAAAGCAGCGCTTCAGTTAGAAGCAGGTCAACGTGCCGATGCAGAAAAAACGCTAAGTATTGTGAGGAATTTTATCAATGACGATGCCGGCAAGCTTATCGCATATGCTGATCAAGCTCGAAGTGTTGATAATGATGGAAACGCCTTAGACGCCATGGCCCGAGCGTATGAAATAGCGAATACAAGTACGTTTGTCACGTTGCGCTATGTGAGCCTACTGCTCGACATGCAAAACAACAACAAAGCACAATCATTGCTAACAACCATTCCCGCAAACCAACAACAAAATCCGGTTTATTATTTCTTGAAAGGCCGATTGGCAGCAAATAAGGGAAACAGTGAACAAGCTATCAAAGAGTTTGAAAAAGCGTTAGACGTAGACGCTACTTTTGCACAGGCTTTTGTTGCCATTTACAACTACGCACTGAACGATCAGTTTGTTGATGTATTCTTGAATACGGCAAGAAAACTGGTGAGTGAGAATGAAAACAATCTGCTGGCAAAAAACCTGTTGGCGCAATACTTATTCTTCATTCAAGAGTTCGATGAGTCGATAGCGCTTTACAAGGAACTTGTTGAGCAACCAAACTTACTCAACCCTGCTGAGGCTTACAATCGCCTAGCGATCATGCATATCGAGGAATCGCTAGTCACTGCAAAAAACTATGCACGTCAGGCCTACGAGCTTCAACCAAACTCAGCAAAAATATTGGATACCTACGGTCACATCAAAGCGCTACAAGGAGACTATGAAGGCAGCCTTAAAATGCTGAGGGATGCGTTCGCCAGAGACGCCAACGACCCAAATATTCGCTATCATCTGGGCTACACGCTAGCCAAGCTCAATAGAATTGAAGAGGCGAAAAAAGAGTTAGAATATGCAGTAAAAGTGGAACGCCCTTTCTTTAAGCGTCCTCAAGCAAGAACGCTATTAGAGAGCCTATAAGGCTCTCTTCGCATGCAGCTATAGACAGCACGAACAGTTGCGTTTGTGCTTTTCCATTTTGCCAATACCAGGGTTAAACGTATTGGTTGGATCTAAGTCTTTGTAAAATTTCTGCAAGTTACTTTCGGCTTCATACAAATGACCTACATTGTGTTCAGCCGGATACTTAGCGCCACGACTGTCTAATAGTGCCAACATATCTGCTTTTACTTTTTTGGCGTCGCTGCCTTTTTTAAGTATGTAATCTTGATGGAAGACATGGCAGAAGAAATGTCCATAATAAAGTGACTTTTCAACGTGTTTGGCGATGTGCTCAGGCAGGTTCTCGACCCATAAATCATCGTTGCGGCGCAATGCGATGTCCAATGCTAAGATGTCTCCTACTTGCTTATGGTGTAACGTTTGATAGCGAACCGCGGCGCCAGCTGCAGCAAAACGTAATAAAAACGCCTTAGACGCTTCTTCTTCATTACAAGTAATGAAGTCACCATCTAGCTTCTCTTCGTTAAACAGCTTGGCCAAAAGCGTTTTAACCTCTTCGATGCCACCATCGCTCATTTTAAGGATTAGATGATGCTCGTACTTGTCGCGGTAAGTTCTTATACTCGAGGGTATTTGGTCAGAAAAGAACTTACTACCGAACTGCATCAATCTATCGCTTAGGTAAGGAGGAAGCAGAGGTAACTTGTTGAGCACGGCATCCACCCGCCCTTTGAGTGCAAACATTTTAGGTAGCGAGTCAGTTCCCAAACGCTGAATACTTATGATGGTATCTTTTCCGTAAACATCTGCAATATCGAACATTTCTCTATGAAGATATTCACCCACCTCAGGAACGTTTTTACATTGAGTCAGTATGTCTCTGCGAATACGAGTAAGTACAGAGGCATCATTCGTACCGATATAAAACGTTTGTTCTTTATTAGGCACTTCGAATGTGTCTAAGCGCACCGCGAAAACAGCAATTTTACCTGCGCATCCACTGGCTTCGTAAAGCCGTGTTGGATCGGCATTAAAGCGGCTCGGCGTATCAGCATTTACGTCTCTAACGATGTATTCATAATCACTTGCCGACGCTTTCATACTGGTTTCAGGTAGAGATTTTGGAAAGTTGCCAGAAGAAAGGTTTCCGATAATTTCTTCTGGCGTGTCGCCTAAATCTATCCCTAGGTGATTAACAAGCTTTAGCTCTCCGTTTTTATCCACCTGAGCGAACAGCGATAACTCAGTATAGGCAGGTCCCCTTTTGACAAGTGCCCCACCTGAGTTGTTTGCAACACCACCGACAATAGACGCACCTAGGCATGACGACCCAATTACAGAGTGAGGCGTTCGCCCGAGTGGCTTTAACGCCTTTTCAAGTTTGAACAGTGTTGCTCCCGGAAAGCTCAATACTTGCGTTCCGTCGTTAACCAGAACAATATCGTCCATTGCTAACGTATTTATAACCACCACTGGTCTATCGTAGTCGCTTCCACTTGGCGTTGAGCCTTCGGTCAAGCCGGTTTTCGCGGCCTGCATAATAATGATGCAGTTATATTCAACGCAAACCTTTAGCACTTCCCAATATTGCATTAGCGTATGTGGAAAAAGTACAGCCAATGCTTCGCCCTCGCCTGACCGCCACCCCTTGCGATAGTGCTCAGTTTGGCGCGTTCCTACGGCAAGATTGCTTTCCCCGAGTACGCGTTTAAAAGCGTCAATAATTGGGGTTGTTTGCATGTATAACTCCTTAGAACAGTGCAATGCGTATTAAAAATTAGTTTGTGCCGACTAATGGACCGCCGACGTCAAACACATAAACCCCCAACCATACTAAAATACCTGCAAATGCAACGTAATATATAGTTGGGATAACAGTCTTTCTTAAAGTAGCTCCCTCTTGCCCCATTAATCCTACTGTTGCCGACGCAGCTACAACATTGTGTATTGCAATCATATTTCCGGCAGCCGCCCCAACGGCTTGCGCTGCGATAATTAGTGCAGGTGACAATTGAAGGCTTAGTGCTGCTTCGAACTGAAACTGGCTGAACATCATATTTGATACTGTATTCGAGCCTGCGATAAATGCACCTAATGCACCAATGGTAGGGCTAATTAATGGGAAAGCTTCGCCAAACATATTGGCGAACAATTGCGCGCCAGCTATCGGCATACTGACGATGTCGGCGCCATTCACACCTGAATTTATAAAAAGCCTAACCATAGGAATTGTGAACATCAATACAAAACCAGCACTTAGCAACGTTTTGCTGGAATCATTGAAAGCCTTAAACAACACTTCTCCCTTGGATACCTTTTTACTTTGAATGATTACTGCAACCAATGCACCTATTAACAACAACCCACCAGGAAGATATAGCGGACTGATTGATGCACTTACACCCGTTTCACCCAGTATGTTGTCAAATGAGAGTGTCAGCGACGTAGTAAATTCTTTTATTGTTGGAAACACTCTGGATATAACGAGCAAAAGTGCAACAACTAAATAAGGGACCCAAGCCGTAACCCAATTCATGGCCTTTTGTGACGTTATGTCGTCTGCTTTTATTTCCAAATTACCCAGCCAACCTTTGTCCCATGACGCTTTCGGCGGGAAATCCCATGTTGTTTTAGGCATCAAGAAACCATTTTTAGCTGCAGTAACAACCACTGCCAAGCTCACCAATCCTCCAATCAACGAAGGAAATTCAGGGCCTAATACAATGCCGGTAAATACGTAAGGAATGGTAAAGCTGACGCCTGCGAATAAGGCGAAAGGTAGAATTTGTAACCCTTCGCGCCAAGACTTGTTGGAGCCAAAAAAGCGAGTGAGCATTACAGCCATTAAAACTGGCATAAATGAGCCAATAATTCCGTGGATAATTGCCACTTCAGAGGTGATTAGTTGAATAAACTGCTCCCATTGCCAGCCTTGAGCCTGCAAAGTCTGACTGATCGCTTGGCCGTCTAAGCCTTTGTTTACACCAATAACTATAGGCGTTCCCACTGCGCCAAAAGAGACGGGGGTGCTTTGTATCATCATACCAATAAGTACGGCAGCCAATGCAGGAAAACCGATGGCTACAAGCAAAGGAGCCGCTATAGCGGCCGGCGTGCCAAAACCAGAAGCACCTTCAATAAAAGTTCCGAAGCACCAAGCAATGATTATTGCCTGGACTCTTCTATCAGGTGAAATGTTGGTGAAACCCTGGCGGATAACATCAATTGCTCCAGTATATTTCAATGTGTTGAGCAGAAAAATTGCACCAAATACAATCCACAAAACAGATACTGTAATCACTAAGCCTTGTAGAATTGAAGCGCCCACCCGTACTGCCGACATATCCCATGCTAAAAGTGCCATAAGTGCTGTACTTGCTAATACAACCGGCATTGCTCTTTTCGCA
This sequence comes from Alteromonas macleodii ATCC 27126, assembly GCF_000172635.2. Classification (NCBI taxonomy): domain Bacteria; kingdom Pseudomonadati; phylum Pseudomonadota; class Gammaproteobacteria; order Alteromonadales; family Alteromonadaceae; genus Alteromonas; species Alteromonas macleodii. The sequence goes on from NC_018632.1 coordinate 2,870,567, forward strand.
GACCACTGTAAACCCAATAGCAGCACTGCTGAAAGCGTTATAGGTAACAATGCTAATAATCCAAGGGTTATCTCATTCATGAGTTTTCCTCTTATTATAATTAGTTAATTATTCGAGTTTCTAACGTTAGAAAATCGATGTTAATGCAGGGTTAAAATTTAGGTGTGCGACTGTACTAATTTCTCACGTGTTGATATATATGCATTAAAGACAAAGTTTATTTCCATTTTTGGACTAATAGTGGCAAAAGCAGACGATATTATCCTTTTTGTGAACGTAGTTGATGAAGGCTCTTTTTCAAAGGTCGCTCAAAAACTCAACCTAACTAATTCTGTAGTAAGTAAGCGTATCGCACGATTAGAGTCAGATTTGAACGTTCAATTGCTTTACCGCTCTACACGAAAGCTCAATTTAACTGATGCAGGAAGAACACTGTACAATAAGGCGAGAATCGCCAATTTAGCCATTCAAGACGCAGAAGATGCCGTCAGTGGTTACAGTGATGAAGTGCGTGGAAAAATCCGAATTACTATGCCCAATGTATCGGCAAAACTGGTCTTAAATCGCGCAATTGCCGAGTTTTGCAATTTACACGAAGAGGTGGATGTAGAGCTTGCAATTACCAATCGCGTTACCAATATCATTGAAGAAGGTTACGATCTCGCCATTCGTACAGCACATCTTGAGGACTCCTCTCTTATTGCTAAACGCCTTATAGATTCAAAATGGATAGTATGCGCAAGCCCCACATATCTTAAAAACAAAAGCCGCCCAAATCATCCTGACGACTTAACTGAACATAATTGTTTAATTTACAAGTACGATAGCACTGGCCCAGACTTCTGGCCGTTTCATATTGAAGGAGAGCTTCATAACGTTCAAATTGGCGGGCGAATACAGTCAAATAACTTGGATGCGTTAAGGCAAGCCGCTATTGCAGGTGTGGGTGTAGCATTTCTTCCCAAGGCATTAGTGCATGAAGATATCGAAGATGGGGCGCTTTCGCCTCTACTTGCCGAGTACGTAACTAAGACTATGGGTATTTATGCCGTTTATCCTCGTTCGCGTCAGCCTGACAAAAAGCTAAAGCTACTGGTCAACTACCTTCAAGAGGCGTTTGGCAATAGAAGCGCCTATTTTTATTGATAAACATTGAAGTAATCTCCGTTTACATCAAAAACATGGCGCTAAACATAATTGAAGCGATCTTAAAACGCGAACTTAGCTGACGCTTGGATGTAATTGGAGTCAATGCTGTCTATGTTGTCATCATTGATAGAATAAGCACCAAACTCTAGGCCGACATCAAGACGCGGCGCTACCGTATCAATTACATTCACCGCCCAGTGCGAACGTTTGCGCCCCAAAATATCTGTTTTAGCTGCTCCATAAAATACAGTGCTGCGGAGGGTTTCGGTCCAAAAATGGCGATACGCTACGGTATAAGCCAGCGTACTTTCCGTTTCCAATGTTTGAGTTGCAGGATCCTCAACAACATCAGCAGTCATGCCGGCCGCAGCATACCGACCGGGCTTACCCGCGGTTAATTGAAAACGTAGATCATCTTTTGCAAAAAGTAGTATTTTGCCTGCGATATTTACTGCTGCTGTAACTTCTTCAACCCCTCCTTGATCGACAAGTCGTATTACAGAGCCGAAAGCATATTGCCCATATTGACTATCTAAATTGTATCGTACAACAAAGTCGGGCGTAGACTCATCAGGGTCAGCGGCTACACCTGTAAGCCCTACGGCATTGGCAGGTGCGTCGGTATCACCATCCCCAATGGTCTCTGGGCTTTCGATGGCAAATTGCCAGTTTCCAGAGGTGTATCTAACCTGAACTTGCCTTGCAAACACTTCTCCTACATGAGGACCACCAAAATCTAACGACTCAGGAATAACGTGAAGCGGCATAAAGGTGCTCCAGTTTTGCCCCGCACTCCAGTTCTTATAGGTGATGAAGAAGTGACGTAATCTCAAGTTAGTAGAGTTACTTACCGCTTCGTTACCGCCTCCGCCATACATATCGACTTCTATAAAAGTACTCACCTCCCCTATAGAAACGCCCATATTTAAGCGTGACTCTCCTACATTGAAACCTGTGTGTGATGTCTCTATTGCTTCCCCGCCAGGAAAATTACCAATCCAATAATCCTGATAAGCAATATCCCCTTCAACATGCCTGACATCTACTTTGGCATAACCTCCAACACTAACCTTAACGTGTTCGTTACCGACCTTCCCGTTGAACAACTCTATGCCGTGAGAAGGGTTAAGAATTAGCGCTAATGCACAAGCAGATAAGCGTAGGGTGTATTTATTGTTTGTTTTCATTATTCGTCCTAATAGCTGAAACTATTTAACATGTCGTTAACGGGCGGATAATGTATTCGTTCGTGCTTAGAGGATAAACCGAGTTTAGAATATTAACTTTTTCCTAAATTCGCATAATCAGAGGTTTACTTTTTGAATGTTAATTGTGTAAAGAGATGAAGAATATTGAGCATAAATCGCTCAATAGAAAAATAATAAAAGGCTACTTGTTGCTAACACGATAAGTGAAAGTAATGATATTGATTGAAGTGTCTTACCCCAACTTTGCGAAAACCAACTTAAACACAAAGACAGAGAAAACACGGTAAGTGCAGACATAATGGTATCTGCAGGCGAGAATGTCGCTTGATTTACACTCAATGCAAATACGGCAAAACCTGTACCTATGGCACCGACTGCGCTCACAATCATGCATAATATGAAATGCGCACAAAGCTTAGCTATATCTCGGGGCATTGAGCGCGCAGAAACTACCGCTTCGTTTGAATTATATAACTGCATCGCAACCTCTTAACCCTCTCAACAATAAGTTAATGATAATCGTTATCATTATTAAATCAAGAAAATTAATTAGCTGTATTAAGAAAATTCATTAAACAAGAAAGCGTAATCTGTCGCTATTCGACCAGTGGCTTTTTAGTAAATCGTTTTTTGTTATGAAGCTGCCAATTAATGGTCTTTCGCGGAATCTACTGGCAATAAAAAAGGCACTGTCTGAAGTGCCTTTTGGTTTTAATTGCTGACAACGAAAAGTCCGCTGTCATCTGCATCAATACGAATGGTTGATTCCGGTATTAATTCGCCAGCGAGTAATTGATGCGCGAGTGGATTTTCCACCTGCACTTGTATCGCTCGCTTAAGCGGACGTGCGCCAAACACTGGATCGAAACCCGCGTCCGCCAATTTATCCATAGCCGCGGCAGACAGAGTAAGCTTATAACCTTTTTCTGCGAGCCTAGCGCGAAGCGAGGCAAGCTGAATTTTAGCAATAGATTTTATTTGCTCCTTCCCTAATGGATGGAATACCACAATATCATCGACGCGGTTGATGAACTCCGGTCTGAAGTGTTGCCCTACAACACTCATTACCGACGCCTTCATATCGTCATACTGACTTTCGTTGTGCTTATCTTGAATGATATCTGAGCCTAAGTTGGACGTCATGATCACCACGGTATTTTTAAAATCTACAGTACGTCCTTGTCCGTCAGTCAACCGGCCGTCATCCAATACTTGAAGCAGAATATTGAATACATCTGGATGTGCCTTTTCAACCTCGTCCAACAAAATGACCGAGTATGGCTTGCGACGCACCGCTTCGGTTAAATAGCCACCTTCCTCGTAGCCAACATAGCCAGGAGGTGCACCCACTAAGCGTGCTACCGAGTGTTTTTCCATAAACTCTGACATATCGATACGCACCATGGCATCTTCAGTATCGAACATAAAGCCTGCCAAGGCTTTGCAGAGCTCAGTTTTGCCCACGCCAGTTGGCCCTAAAAATAAGAATGAGCCAATAGGTCGGTTTGGATCCGCAAGCCCAGCACGTGAACGTCGAATTGCGTTTGAAACCGCTTCAACCGCTTCTTCTTGTCCAACAACCCGTTTGTGAAGTACGTCTTCCATACGCAACAACTTCTCACGCTCGCCCTCAAGCATTCGCGCTACAGGTATACCCGTCCACCGCGAAAGCACATCTGCAATTTCAACGTCCGTCACTTTATTTTTAAGTAACGTCGTCTCGCGAGTTTCGTTTTCAGCCGCTTGCTCTAACTTTGCTTCAAGCTCTGGAATACGGCCGTACTGAAGTTCCGACATACGATTCAAATCAGATGCACGTCGCGCTATCTCCAAGTCAAGTTTAGCCTGCTCAAGCTCCCCTTTAATGGTTTGAGTGCCCTGCATGGCGTCTTTCTCATCCAACCACACTTTCTCAAGCTCTGCGTACTTGGTTTCCGCTTGCTCACGCTCTAACTCAATCATCTCAAGTCGCTTATGACTCGCATCATCTGTTTCTTTGGCCAGAGCTTGCTCTTCCAATTTTAGCTGGATGATACGACGCTCTAGACGATCCATCTCTTCGGGCTTGGAGTCTATTTGCAATCGAATGCTAGACGCAGCCTCGTCTATAAGATCAATGGCTTTGTCTGGCAATTGGCGGTCGCTAATATAACGATGCGACAAACTTGCCGCTGCAACGATAGCGGGATCAGTAATATCTACCGAGTGATGGAGCTCATAGCGCTCTTTTAAGCCACGCAGAATAGCAATAGTGTCTTCAACGCTTGGTTCTTCAACTAATACCTTTTGGAAACGACGTTCAAGTGCTGCGTCTTTTTCAATGTACTGACGATATTCATCCAGTGTTGTAGCACCAACGCAGTGAAGTTCACCACGGGCTAACGCAGGTTTAAGCATATTACCTGCATCCATCGCTCCATCGCCCTTCCCTGCACCTACCATGGTGTGCAGTTCGTCAACGAATAAGATCACGCGGCCTTCTTCTTTAGCCAGCTCATTAAGCACTGCTTTAAGGCGTTCTTCAAACTCACCGCGATATTTAGCTCCCGCCACTAACGCGCCCATATCAAGGGCAAGAACACGCTTGTTCTTTAAGCCCTCAGGCACTTCGCCATTAATGATGCGCTGAGCCAACCCTTCAACAATAGCCGTTTTACCCACACCCGGCTCACCAATGAGTACTGGGTTGTTTTTGGTTCGACGCTGCAGTACTTGAACAGTTCTGCGAATCTCATCGTCTCGACCAATGACCGGGTCGAGCTTACCTTGTTCTGCTCGCTCGGTTAAATCTGTCGTGTATTTTTCAAGCGCTTGACGTACATCTTCAGCATTAGGATCCGTGACCTTCTGGCCACCACGCATGTCGTCTATTGCGCTTTCAATAGCTTCTTTAGTGATATTCAGGCTTTTGAGGATTTCCCCCAAGCGCCCTTTATCTTGTAGCGCCGCTAGAACAAAGATTTCTGAAGTGATGTATTCGTCTTTTCGCTGCTGCGCTATCTTGTCACAAAGATTTAGCAAAATGCCGCTGTCTTTACTTAATTGAACATCTCCCCCAATGCCTTCAATACGAGGTAGGCGCTCAATAGCTTGGCTCAGTGCTGAGCGTAGCGCATTTACATTGATGTTTGCTTGGTCAAGCAAAGGGCGTACTGACCCGCCTTGCTGATTTAGCATGGCAGTCATTAAATGGACAGGTTCAATGTATTGATGATCTCGCCCCAATGCGAGTGATTGAGCATCGGATATTGCGAGCTGAAATTTACTGGTAAATCTATCTAGTCTCATAATTTCAACCTAATTAATGAACAACTATACCTGCGGTAACACGCCGCAATTACGAACATTTTAACTCTCGCTGAGTGGGTAATGATCTATGCGGAATGGTATTCTTTATGTTCTAGTTATGTAGGCTGCTCAATTGCGATTCAAGTATGAGATTAAAAAGTTAGCCAAAAAGATAACAAATAATGTATGAAGTTTGATCTAGCGCAACTGTGTGATCAGACTAAAACTGCCGCCTTTTTTCGAAACAATTTAAAGCAGGCCTATTACGCTAACTATACGCCCAGTCGTGCGCTTGTTTTGATGCGTAGCTCTTCGATGGGAGTAAAAACGCTGTTCGTCAGTGTAAGTACACAAGTTACTTTGTGTAATACTCTCAACGCCAGCTTGCTGCAATTGCACCTGTGCCACTAGAGGTAGATCTAATAAGTACTTCCCTCTATTAGAGCTATTGGCAATGGCACCGTCTATATGGCGAAACTTACTCGCCAACTGTACATCAACTTCGTAGCAGGGCCCGCTGATTGCAGGACCAACCCAAGCGATGAGTTTTTTTGCATCGCTGCCAAAGTGTGAAACAGCACTTCCGATAATGTTAGTATCGAGACCTTTCCAACCAGCATGTACTGCCGCCACTTCTTGACCGCTTTCATCACACAATAAAATGGGCACGCAGTCTGCGGTCATTACCGCACAAAAATGCGATGTTGAAGAAGAATACGACGCATCAGCGGTGGTATCTGCGCTCGGCAATGACACCACGCGGTTGCTGTGCACTTGCTCCAACCATGTGATCTTTTCACTATGTGGAATTAGGCTTCTATTGGCTTTCACTAGTAGGAGGTCGTCCCCCACGTGGGCGCCAACGTTCAAACCTGCAAAATCACCTATGCTTGTACCTCCCATTCTTGTCGTTGTGTATGCAACAACATTTGCGGGACATGACCACGCTGGCGTAATCAAATCCAGCGTGGATGAAATAGGTGAATTCGCAGCTGACAATGTCATAAGTTCGCCTTACTCATTAAAGCATATCTTGTGGATTGTCCGCGGTGTCCTTTTTCACGGCTTTAAGCAAGTCCTGCATATCTTGAGGTAGGGGAGCTTTCCACGTCATCCACTCTTCAGTTTCAGGGTGAAACAGCGAGAGCTGTGCGGCGTGCAACGCCTGACGTTGGAATCCGCGAAGCGCAGCGATAAATTCTTCTGACGCCCCTTTAGGAAGACGAGGACGCCCGCCATAAACTTGGTCGCCAAGCAAAGGATGCTTAATGTGGGCCATGTGTACGCGGATTTGGTGCGTACGGCCAGTTTCAAGCTTCAAACGCAGGTGCGTGTATGCGCGAAATTTTTCGATAACACGAAAATGAGTGACCGCTGGTTTGCCCATTTCACGTACTGCCATATGCGTACGTTTTGTTGCGTGTCTACCAATAGGCGCATCTACAATACCACCAGCGACCATCGTACCTAAGGCAACGGCTTCGTATTCACGACTCATTTCCCGACGTTGAAGTTGGTCAACAAGATGCGTTTGAGCAGGAATTGTTTTTGCTACTACCATTAACCCCGTCGTGTCTTTGTCAAGGCGATGGACAATGCCCGCACGTGGAACTTTGTCTATCTCTGGACAATGATTTAACAAGGCATTTAGCACGGTACCGCTTGGGTTCCCTGCACCTGGATGCACAACCAAATCTGCTGGTTTGTTTATGACTAGGATGTGTTCATCTTCATAAACAATGTTTAACGCGATGTCTTGCGCTTCGCTCGTTACTTGTACATCCATTTCGGCCTGTACAGTAACAAGTTCATCCATTTGCATTTTGTGGCGAGGCACGGTGATTACTTCACCGTTTACAGCAACATTCCCATCTTGGATCCAAGTTTTTAGCTTAGAACGAGAATATTCAGGGAACAAATCAGCCAAAACCTGATCTAACCGTAAACCAAAATGCGCAGCTTCCGTTGAAGCTTCTAATTGTATTGTGTTCGGCGACTGTGTCATAACACCATTGATTACGTCTAAAAAAGGGTATTATAACAAGTATTCACGCTGTACACTGCCTTGTTTACGTTTTTGTATGGTTTTTCTCATCGTTAGTACGTTAGAATGCAATTAAAGTGTTGTTGTTTAACACATGAGCTTAGACAGCGAAGTATTAAAACTGTTTAGCAGGAAAATAGAATTATTATGAAATCATTTCGTCTACTGGCCCCCGTTTTATTGGGTGCTATGGTATCTGTCGCAGGATGTAGCTCTTCAGATAATGAAGAAAAAGCCGTATTAGCTAACATGGGTGCGCAGCAACTGTACGACAGAGCAAAGCAGAGCATGGAAGTAGGTAACTTCAGCGCTGCAGCACAAACGTTAAGCGCGCTAGATTCGCGCTACCCGTTCGGTCCCCTATCCCATCAGGTACAGCTAGACCTTATTTATAGCTATTATAAGTCAGGTAAAAACGAAGAAACGCTTGCCACTATCGACAGATTTATTCGTCTGAATCCAAACCATTCAGATGTCGATTACGCGTATTACATGCGTGGATTAACTAACATGGAATCAGATAGCAACCTTTTCCAAGAGTTAATGAATATTGACCGTACGGATAGAGACCCGTCGAAGTCTCGTGCTGCGTTTGAAGATTTCCGCAGACTGATTCAACAATATCCAGATAGCAAATATGCCGCAGATGCGAAACAGCGCATGGTTCATATTAAAGACCGCTTGGCTCGCTATGAAATCGCTATTGCACGTTTCTACATGAGACGCCAGGCTTATGTCGCTGCAGCAAACCGTGGTCGCTATGTTATAGAGCACTTCCCGAATACCACTCAAGTGCAACAAGCACTCGAAATTATGGTTTCAAGTTATGAGCAGCTTGGCCTAGATGAATTGCGTAACAATGCGATGAAGACACTAAAGCTTAACTACCCTGACAGCGAATTTATTAGCTAGATTTGGCTATTCTGTTTTGCTAGAGCTTTATGCAACCAATAAAAAAACGCACATTTGTGCGTTTTTTTGTATCTGGATGTCACATATTGAGCGTTCGCTTGATAGATTACTAGCGGAAAAACAAGTGACTAAAAGGGTTTAACAATCTTGCAAGGCCCGAAGTAAAGTGCAATGGCTGATCGACAATGCTAAATACAAGGCAGCCTTCTTTACCTTCGGATTTTGGCGTGTGCGTTTTATCACCATCCATGAAAATAAAGTCGCCGGTATCATAACGACTTAGCCCATCACTGAACTCACCATCAATGACTAATGTATATTCCGTTCCACGGTGCGTGTGCTCAGGTACACTACCACCACTTCCCATAAAGATAAAATTAGCTACACCTTGGTTTCCAAGGTCAACTGGCGCCTGCCACAGCTTCCCGACCAAACTTGACCAGTTACCTGTCTTATCGATGTAGCGGTGAAGTGTTCTGGGTAAAGTGAATACCCTTCCATCTAACTCGATGGTATTTGCGCTTGCCTGCGCCTGCAAGGCCGCCCGCCTCTTTACGGGCTCACGATACGCTGTGGGCTGTTCCATCAAAGCATTATTTTGTTTCGATGATGGGAGCTGCGTAATTTGGGATAGCATGTCACCAAACTGAAGCGACATTTCAGCTCTGTCGCTTACCGATGAATTGGCGTTCGAAACCATTTGAGCAGCAAGACTTTCCGTTTCAATTTCAACAAAACGCTGACATTTCTCACACATGTCACAATGTGCAGAGACCATCAGTGATATAGCAGGTGACAATGTGCCCTCAACAAAATCTTTAAGTTGCTGGGCACTTGGGTGAAACCTAATCATTATCGTTTAACATGACCTTTAATCGTTGAAGTGCCAAACGTGTCCGCGACTTTACTGTACCTAATGGAATTGAAAGCTCATCGGCGACTTCTTGTTGTGACTTGCCATCAATATAGATAGCTTCAACCACTGCTTTCTGTTTTACAGGTAGTGATTCGAACAAATAGCCAATCTGCTCTAAAGTAACTTGTTCGTCAAGTGGCGCCTCGTTTGCATCGGCTGTTTGTTCGCATAAAACCGGCCATAGATCGTCAGAACAAACATCCTCTTTTCTATTCTGCAGCTTTCGAAGCATATCAAAGCGAATGTTGCGTGCGATTGTGAAAATCCACGTTGACGGAGAACCCTTTTCTGCATTGAACAGGTGCGCTTTCTGCCATACATTCGACATAGTATCTTGTACCAGTTCCATGGCCAGTGCCTCATTACCCATCTGTTTCAGTGCATAAGAACGCAGCCGAGGCGCGAAGTAGTTAAACACTCTCGCAAATGAACGCTTGCATCGGGTATCTGCAACCGCGACAAGGTAATCAGACATTTCAGTTGCACACTCTTTAGGCTTGATTGTGCTGTTACTTTGTTCCAAAGGAATTCCAACTAACATAAGATTCGTCCGCTTTTCCGTTTTGGTTGTATCATTCTACGGCGTTATGACTTAAAACGTTTGCGAAAATCGCTAATATTGGATTACGAATTTGTAATGTCTTTATCCGACTCAACGACTAAGCGATTAGTGCAGAGAGATAGTTCAGTAAACTGGTGCATTCTCTTTGCGCTAAAAAGTGCTGTTTTTGCGAGCCGTCTACTGGCAATAATTCTAACCACCGATTTAATACCCAATTAGGGCAATCAAACTTTGGTGATTCATAAAGCGATGCCAACTCTTCGTAATTTCCAAATATTTCTTTAAGTCGCTCGTCCATAGGCGCTATTTGTTGAGGAGCCAAATCGCACTGCCAAGGTTCTAACACCTTGCAACTACCGGTACGAAGACCATCTTTTTCAACTTCTATACTACTTACCTCAACTAAATGAGAGCCAGCAACCTTTATGCCAAGCAACCCATCATCGAGCATGTCGAAGTCAACAACCTGCGCATAAGTACCTATTTTATGAATATGCTCATTCAAATTTTTGTCACCGTTAGCATTAAGCATACACATCACAAAGCCTTTATTTTCAGCACATGCCTGCTTAACCATTCGCACGTATCGTGGCTCAAAAATGCGCAATGCCATTCTACCTTCCGGCAAAAGGTGCGCAGATAAAGGAAATAAAGGAAAACGTTCTACACTCATACTCAGCACTTCCGAAAACACGAAAATAATTACGCAAGTGAGAACAATTAGGATCGAATGGGAAAATTTTTCACATATAAATGGAAAAACATGATCTTTAGCACGACGATTAATGTAACTTAGTTTTTAAATAAAACATTAACAGATTTCATATCAGAGACTTGCAATTTGAACGTGAAAATAACCGCGAATTTTTTTAAGCGTCGACATTACCGATATGCAAATCTGATTTTGAATTATGAGTTAAGGAAAGGCCATGGACGTCATTGGACGCTTTTGTAAAATTTACACAGATATATGTCAAATTTCTCCAGACGACCTAGAACATATCTATGCCGACGACATACTGTTTATCGACCCAATCACTACACACCATGGCATTGATGAAGTAAAACGCTATTTTTCCAACTTATTGACGCAGGCCGAAAGCTGTAAGTTCGACATTGCGGACATTTTTACTTGCTCGCCCAATGGCGCAAAAGAGTATCCATCAAGTCATTCAAAGGTTACCCATATCGCAAACTGGACGATGACCCTTACGCTGAAAGATAGTGATAAGCAAATTACGCTAGATGGCACCACGCAACTTGGTGTCAGCGGTGACAGCATTATTTACCACAAAGATTATTACGACTTGGGCGAAATGGTCTATGAGCACGTACCCATCCTAGGTTTTGTCGTAAAAAAAATTAAAGGGAAGCTAGCAAAGTGAAAAGTATTCTAATTACTGGCGCCACATCGGGTATTGGTAAAGCATTAGCAATAAAGGCTGCAAACAGCGGTTATCAAGTGATTGCCTGTGGTCGAAATGAAGACACACTCAACGAGCTCAGTAAGTATAATAATATTAGCGCATGCCAGTTCGATGTCACTGATCTTGACGATACTCGACGGGCGCTAGCAACGGTTAAGTTTGACATTGCTGTACTCAACGCTGGTACCTGCGAATATGTAGATATCGACGACTTCGAGCCAGACATGTTTCGCCGCGTATTCGAACCTAATTTCTTTGGCGTTGTTCATTGTGTAGATGCTCTTCTTCCACGACTTAAGCAAGGCGACAAGCTTGTGATTGTTGACAGCATGGCTCGCCTACTCCCTTTCACACGAACGCAAGCGTACGGTGCGAGCAAAGCTGCCCTACATTATTTTACTAAATCATTAGAAGTAGACCTTCACCACAAAGGCGTGAAAGTGCAAGCGGTGTCTCCTGGATTTGTAGAAACGCCCCTCACAGATAAAAACGATTTTGAAATGCCAATGAAAATTAGCGCTGAAGAAGCCGCTGACGCTATGCTTAAAGGAATAGAGGGCAACAAACAAACAGTTTTCTTCCCTCGGTTCTTTGGTTTTATTCTGCGCTTTATGCATATACTGCCAACCCCACTGCAAAAGCGATTGTCGTTGGCAATGAGAGAAAAACAATAAGAGAAGATGAATGAACAATAAGATTGCCATCATTGGCACAGGTATTTCTGGCTTGACCTGCGCGCACCTTCTAAATAGGCAGCACGACATCACAGTGTACGAAGCAAATGACTATATAGGTGGTCATACTGCAACGAAGAAAATAAGCGACAACGGGGAAACTCACCATATCGATACAGGTTTTATCGTTTTTAATGATTGGACCTACCCTAATTTTATTAAGCTCATTAATCAGTTAAACGTTGAGTATCAACCAACAGAAATGAGCTTCTCTGTGATGAGTAAAAAGGCAAACCTCGAATACAACGGCAATAACTTAAACAGTTTATTTGCACAGCGGCGTAATATTCTGAGGCCTAAATTTTGGCGCATCGTGAAAGACATATTGACGTTTAACAAAGCCTGTAAAGCGATGGTCGCAGAAAACCGTGATACTTCTTCACTTACGTTAGAAGACGTCATTAGAGAATTAAAACTCAGCGATGACTTTGCACGTTATTATATCTTGCCTATGTGCGCCGCAATTTGGTCCAGCAGCTTAGAGCAAACGAGAAAGTTTCCACTCACGTTCTTTTTGCAGTTTTTCAACAACCATGGCTTGCTCAATATTACCGACCGTCCTCAGTGGTACACAATTAAAGGTGGGTCAAGCCAATACATTCCGCCTTTAATCGCACCATTTGAGTCTAAGATAAAACTATCGACGGCCGTTCTGTCGGTAGCGAAAAGCGATGATAAGTGGCAGGTTACCGACTCTTCAGGCAACGCTGCGATGTATGATCATGTGGTATTTGCGTGCCACAGTGACCAAGCGTTAAAAATGATTCACTCACCGACTTCGCTGCATCGAGATATCCTTGGAAATATCCCTTACGCAGAAAACGACGTGGTGATGCACAAAGATATTTCACAGCTGCCTAAAAGAAAATTAGCTTGGGCGAGTTGGAATTACAGCTTAAAAGAAGACGCAAGTGAGGAAGCCCGCCCCGCTTCTGTCACTTATAACATGAATATTCTTCAACGCCTTGAAGCACAAAGCACCTACTGTGTAACGTTAAATAATACTGCGGAAATAGACCAAAAGAGTATTCTTCGAAGCTATCAGTACGCACATCCGCAATACAGTGCCAGCATGGTCAACGCCCAAGCAAGAAGAAATGAAATTTGTGGCGTAGACAACTTACATTTTTGTGGAGCCTACTGGTATAACGGTTTTCATGAAGACGGCGTAACTAGCGCACTTGATGTTTGTTCTCGCTTTGGTGAAGCCCTGTGATAGAAAGTGCCATCTACAAGGGTAAGGTTTATCACCAACGGTTTAAGCCTACTCAGCATAAATTTGACTATGACATTTATTTATTTTGGCTAAAGCTTGAGAGCAACGAACTCGAAACCTTGTCCAGTACGTTAAAACGCTTCTCTGCATACGACAAGGCTAGAGTGCGTTTCAAGCGTGAAGACTATTTAGGTGATCCCTCTTTACCTCTAGGTCAGGCAGTAATAGACAGAATGACAGAGTTAAACGGAGGGAAGACGCTTCAAGGCGATGTCTTTATGCTGGGACAACTGCGTATGTGGGGGCTGTATTTCAGCCCGGTGAATTTCTATTACCTACGCAATGCCGAAGGTAAGTATACACATATGCTTGCCGAAGTAAGTAATACGCCGTGGAATGAGCGTCATCACTACCTTGTAAATCTAGATACTCAAGACGATACGCCAAAAGCTTTTCATGTTTCCCCGTTTAATCCAATGGATATGACCTACAAATGGTCGATATCGCAGCCGTCGACTAGACTGTCACTTGCGATGGATTGTGTAAGAGACGACAAAGAGTTCAGTGCAGGGATAAATTTGACTAAATTTACTTTAGATAATGCGAATCTATCTGCGGCACTTAAACGTATACCCAGTATGACAATAAAAACTGTGGCTGGAATTTATTGGCACGCGCTTAAACTATTGCTTAAACGAACGCCACTGTATACACACCCAGAAAAAAGTCAGGAACAATAACAATGTCTTTTGGTGAATCTGTACTACTGACCACCTCAGAGGTCTCCTTTGTAGATAAAGCGTGTAGAACTCTATTCCTACAATGCTTAAAACAACTGCCTTTTGGCAGTTTAACCATTCAAGAAAACGGCGATGTCGTTGCGCGTTTCGGCACAGACGAAAGCGATTTGCGTGCAACGGTAAATATCAAGGATGTACAAGCCTATCGACGCTTATTGCTTGGCGGAAGTGTGGGCGCCGGAGAAGCATTCATGGATGGGTTATGGGACAGTGACGACGTAACAGCCGTGGTAAGAGTGTTTGCTAGGAATTTATCTACCCTTGACGAATGGGAGAATAAATTTAAATGGGTGACTATGCCCATCAACAAGATTCAACACTTTGCACGTCGAAATACAAAGGACCAAGCCAAGAAAAATATCGAGGCGCATTACGATCTGGGTAATAAGCTTTATACCCGCTTCCTTGACCCAACAATGATGTATTCGTCAGCCATATACCCAGATCCGAATGCAACTCTCAATGATGCACAAAATTACAAGCTCAAAGCCATTTGCGACAAGTTACAGCTTAGCGAAACCGATCATCTTCTAGAGATTGGCACGGGCTGGGGCGGGCTAGCCGTCTATGCTGCTAAGCATTATGGTTGCCGCGTAACGACCACTACCATTTCAGAAGAGCAGCATGCATGGGCAAAAGAATGGATTGCCCGAGAAGAACTTGAAAGCAAAATCACTTTGCTGAAAAAGGATTATCGCCTACTTGAAGGCAAGTACGATAAGCTCGTGTCTATCGAGATGATTGAAGCTGTAGGCAAACAATTTTTAGGAAATTTCTTTGAGAAATGCTCGTCACTTTTAAAAGACGATGGCCTAATGCTGCTTCAGTCAATAACCATTGATGACAGACGTTACGACAGCTATTCAAATAGTGTCGACTTTATTCAGAAATATATCTTTCCGGGTGGATTTTTACCTTCTCAGCACCAGCTTAACGCTCACCTGAAAAAGTACACTAATATGATGATTCGTGACTTACACGACATCGGGATTGACTATGCGAAAACATTGAACCATTGGTATGAAGCATTTATTTCTGCAAAAGATGAGCTTTTAAACGACGGTTATGACGAGCGTTTTATGCGAATGTGGACCTACTACCTGAAATATTGTGAAGGTGGTTTTTTAGAAAGAACAATCAGTACCGTTCAGCTTGTGATTTCAAAGCCTCATTACAGACTTGATTTGGCTCGTGTTTAACAACGCTAATTATCGATAGTAGTGACAAAAAAAGCGGCGCCCTTTGGCGCCGCTTTCTTGTTTGAAGCTGACACTAGGTCAAAGCACTACTCATCTACAACTGATATAGGCTTAGACAGCATTGGCTTACCCTGATTAATATTAATTTCAACGCGACGATTTTGCGCTCGGTCTGAAGGTGAAGTGGCATTTTCTACAATTGGATCGGTATCTGCCTTACCCACTACCGACATACGACTTTCGTCAAACCCTGGCGCGGTCCGCATGGCTTCAGCGACCGCGACAGCGCGCTGCGCTGACAAGTCCCAATTAGAACGATAGAGTTCATTAGCAATATGCTGACCGTCACTGTGCCCTGAAATTTCGATTTCTCCAGGCACATCCGCCAACAGCGTACCGATTTTTCTCAACACCGGTTGGAATTGGGGCTGCAAAAAGGCTGAGCCCGCCGAGAAGGAACCGTTCTCACGAATTCGAATGGTTAACTGCTGACCCAACGATTCCATTTCCACCGAACCATCTAGAATTTGTTTTTCTAATTGCTGCGCTACTTTTTTCATCAGTTCAGCCATTTGCGACTGATCGGTGCTTTGCTCAGCCGATGAAGACGACTCAGTAGCCGTTTGTTGAGATTGTCCGCCACGCTGCTCGCCGCGCTGCTTCTGCCTTCCGCCGGCAGAGTCTTCGTTACCAGCCTGAAATTCCAGCATTTGTTGGGTCATTTCGTTGGTTTGCTGCTGAATGGACTCAATAGGCGTAGGGTCAGGCTTGCCAGGTCGAAACTCCATTGCAATAACACTGGTACCCTTTGGAATATCTTTTACTTCAATTTTATTTTGCACACCAAAAGCAAACTTCATAGAGCCCGCAATTTGTTTAAACTTCAGTACGTCCATTTCCGAAAACGAAAGTAGCAGTACAAAGAAGCACATAAGCAACGACATCAGGTCTGCGAAGGTTCCCATCCAGGCTGGAAGCCCCTCGGGGGGACATTTTGGGCATTCTTCTTCGGCCATTACTCTTCCTCTGCGCTTCCGCGTTTACTCGCCGCAAGGTAGTTCTTTAATACCCCTTCGATAACACGTGGGTTCTGGCCGTCGGCAATACCCACAATACCGTCAAGAACAAGACTCTGGTTTAACTTCTCTTCACCGGCTCTTACCGCCAGTTTAAAGGCAATTGGCAAACACACGACGTTGGCAAAAAAGGCACCATAAAGCGTGGTTAATAGCGCTACCGCCATGGCAGGGCCGATAGCTTTAGGGTCATCCATGTTTGAAAGCATGGCAACCAGACCGATCAAAGTACCAATCATACCCATCGCAGGTGCTACGTCGCCCATTCCTTTAAATATAGAAGCGCCGAACTCATGCCTTTCCGTTGTCATAGAAATATCTTTAGCTAACGTTTCTCTCACCACTTCAATGTCGTGACCGTCAACCAGCATGTCCACACCCTTTTGCATGAACTCATTTGAAATTTCCGCTTCTTCTAATGCCAGAAACCCGCCTTTACGTGCAGCATCTGCCATTTCAACAATCTTCTCGATTAGCTCTTCAGGCGTTTCAATTTTGAACATGAACGCTTTGCCAGCAACTTTACCCGCACTGAAGAATTGACCCAACGTAAACTGAGATAGGACAACAAATAGTGTTCCCCCGAATACAATAAGTATTGATTGCACGTCGATGAACATGCCCAAGCTGCCGCCCAGAATCATAGCCATAACTATGAAACCAATGGCGCCCAACATACCTATGACGGTTGCTAAATCCACTCACTCTTCCCCATTTATGCGCAGTCAGTGCTGTTAGTGTACAAATACCCTATCGGCAAAAGATAGAAATACTAAAACGACATTATTGAAAAATATCACATTTATTTGTTTATTATGAAGTACGTTCTATGTAAAAGCGCTGCTTTGTCTGTTTTTATAAACTAAAAATATCTAGCGCTTTTTCAGCGCCTTACTTTTTCCTTCACAGTAAATAACACGGTTACTTCTGAAAGGTTAGTGAACCCTGCATCGAATATAGCACAATTTGCTTGTATGTTGCCTTTTGAACTGGATGAAAAAAAAGCTATGTTACTGTGATATAGGCGATATACGGACAAACCATTTGACCCTTGTGCAACCCTCGGTTAATGTGCGCGGTATACGTATTTTGGCCACTATATTGAGTGTTTTTATGACGACAGAAAAAGCATCAGCGTCTTTTGAAGAAACTTTATCAGAACTAGAAGCTATCGTTAACGAAATGGAAAGCGGTGATCTGCCTCTTAATAAAGCACTAGAAAAATTTGAGCGCGGTATAGCACTTTCCCGCCAAGGCCAACAATCTCTTGAAAACGCCGAGCAAAAAGTAAAGATACTGCTCAGTGAACAAGGCGAAGAAACGCTCCACCCTCTTCCTGAAAGTGAACAGCCATAAATCGTTCATTTTTAACTAACAGGCAATCTATGAATTTTTCTGCTTTGCATCAGCAAGTTAAACAGCAAACTGATGCATCTCTTCTTACATTAATTGACGAATTACCCGATTACGCGCCGCGCTTGAAAGACGCAATGCGTCACGCCTTACTTGCTGGCGGTAAACGGATGCGGCCACTACTTGTTCAAGTAGTAGGTAACACCCTAGACGTGCCCAAAAAAGACCAAATGGCTATTAGTATGGCCATTGAATGTGTGCACGCCTACTCGTTAGTCCACGACGATTTACCAGCCATGGACGACGACGACTTGCGCCGCGGTATGCCAACCTGCCATATTGCCTTTGATGAGGCTACCGCTATTTTAGCTGGCGATGCGCTGCAGGCACTTGCATTTACAGTGTTAGCTGATGCTCCATTAAGCACGTATGCTGAAACAAAGCGTAGCCAGTTACTGTCTGTACTTGCGAAAAGTGCGGGTTACATAGGTATGTGCGGTGGGCAAGCTATCGATTTAGCCAGCACCGGCAAAACCATCTCGCTAGAAGAACTAAAACAGCTGCATAGATTGAAAACCGGTGCATTGTTAAAAGCCTGCGTAGAAATGGTCGCCATTGTTAGTGAAGGCTTACTGCCTCAAACTAAAATTGACTTAATGGCTTATGCCGCGGATATTGGGCTAGCTTTCCAAGTTCAAGACGATATTTTAGATGTGGAAGGCAGTAGCGAAAAATTAGGTAAACCCGCGGGGTCAGACGAAGCGTTAGGGAAAAATACCTTTCCAGCCAAACTTGGTATTACAGGCGCTAAACAAGAATTAGAAATGCTTCACGATAATGCACTTCAAGCATTGGCGCGTTTACCCTACAATACTGACAGTTTAATTGCGTTTAGCGAGCTTTTGGTAAAACGCGACCATTAGCCACGCGCCATGTTGAAAAAGATAATAAGTACATGAGTTTAGATCTCCAACATTACCCAACGCTTGCGCTTGCGCAAACACCCGATAAATTGAGGCAGTTGCCCCAAGACAAATTACGCGAGCTCGCCGATGAGTTGCGTGAGTACTTACTTAACAGCGTAAGCCAAACCAGTGGGCACTTTGCATCTGGTTTAGGCACAGTGGAACTGACCGTCGCTTTGCACTATGTGTACGACACCCCCTTCGATCGACTGCTGTGGGATGTAGGTCACCAAGCTTATCCGCACAAAATCCTTACAGGCCGTGCAGAGCGCATGAGCACCATTCGCCAAAAGAATGGTCTGCACCCTTTCCCATGGCCGCCTGAGAGCGACTACGACACCTTTGCAGTTGGTCATTCGTCTACATCGATTAGTGCAGGGCTGGGCATGGCTGTGGCTGCCGAAAAAGAAGGCAAAAACAGAAAGGTTGTAGCGGTAATTGGCGACGGTGCTATGACCGCTGGTATGGCGTTTGAAGCCCTTAATCACGCTGGTGATATCAAGAAAGACATGGTAGTTGTACTTAACGACAACGAAATGTCTATTTCTGAAAACGTAGGTGCGTTGAACAGTCACTTAGCTCGCTTGCTCACAGGCAACTTTTTCAACTCTATACGCGATGGCGGCAAAAAGCTGCTAAGCAATGTACCTCCTATTAAGGAGTTTGCCAGCCGTGCAGAAGAACACATTAAAGGCATGGTTGTCCCGGGCACGATATTTGAAGAGCTTGGCTTTAACTACATTGGCCCTATCGATGGCCACGACGTAAATGGTGTTGTCGATACTCTACGCAATATGCGCAAGTTTGACGGCCCGCAGCTACTTCACGTAGTCACCAAGAAAGGTAAAGGTTACGCGGTTGCTGAAGAAGACCCTATCAAGTTCCACGCGGTACCAAAATTCAATCCGGCTGACAATGCTTTGCCAAAATCTAAGCCTTCAGCCCCTACCTACTCTGCAATCTTTGGGAAATGGCTGTGTGATATGGCGGCACAAGACCCTAAGCTAATGGCGGTAACGCCAGCCATGCGCGAAGGTTCAGGCATGGTTGAGTTTTCTCAGCGTTTTCCAGAGCAGTATTTCGATGTTGCGATTGCTGAACAGCACGCGGTGACCTTTGGCGCGGGCCTTGCCAAAGACGGTATGAATGCGGTTGTTGCTATTTATTCGTCGTTCCTGCAGCGCGCCTACGACCAGCTCATTCACGATGTGGCGATTCAAGACTTACCCGTATTGTTTGCCATTGATAGAGCCGGTATTGTTGGCGCAGATGGCCCTACTCACCAGGGGGCGTTTGATATCGCCTTCCTGCGCTGTATTCCGAATATGGTGGTTATGGCTCCTTCAGATGAAAATGAATGTCGTCAAATGCTCTACACGGGTCACAAGCTACAAAAACCAGCTGCTGTTCGTTACCCTCGCGGTGCTGGCATGGGTGTCACGCCTGACGAAGCTATGACAGAGCTTGAGATTGGTAAATCTCGTACGTGTCGAGAATCATCAAAAGGCAAGTCTGAAGTATCGCCATTTTAAACTTTGGCTGTCTATTACCCTATGCCCTTGAAGCTGCAGAGGCGATTGACGCTACCGTTATCGACATGCGTTTCATTAAGCCGTTAGACGGCGACGCAGTATTAAAAGCTACCAGTGAGCACAGTGCACTTATTACGTTGGAAGACGGCTGTATTATGGGTGGAGCTGGTAGTGCGGTGCTTGAACACTTGCAGCAAAATGGCGTATTAAAAGCGGTGAAGATGTTAGGTCTGCCTGATAGCTTTATATTACAAGGCACTCAGCAGGAAATGTACAAAGAGCACGGCTTAGATGCTGAAGGTATTATTGCGGCGGCTAGCAGTTTAAGTGCTAACTAATTAAGCTTTAAAATCATTACTAAGACATTAAAAAGCCCGCTATTTTGCGGGCTTTTTCGTAAATAGTTTGCTCACCGTCAACTGGCTTTCCTTTGAGGTAAGTCTAACAAAATGGCGGCGAATATTCGTAATGAATTAAAACAAAGCCAATGCGGCAGGCCAAAACGCTATGAGTAAATGTAGACAACCGCATGCCATGGCGCCAGCGATAAGATCATCAAGCATAATGCCTGTACCGCCATGTAAGCGCTTATCTATGATACCTATTGGCCAAGGCTTCAAGATATCGAAAAGCCTGAATAGAACAAAGCCTACAAGTAAAGAGGACGCTGAAATAGGTACAAACAGAAAGGTCACAAACATGCCCGCTATTTCATCCCACACTATAGAGCCATGATCGTGAACCTGCATATCGTCAGCAGTCTTGCCACACAGGTAAATGCCTACAACTGAGAATATCAGCGTAAGCGCGATAAAGGAAATTAGGGAAATCTGGCTACAGGCAATAAGTAGGGGCAACGCAGCAAGTGAGCCAAAGGTTCCCGGCATGAAAGGAATAAGTCCACTGCCAAAACCTAGTGCAAGAAAATGCACGGGATTTTTCATACTCACTCTAGCGCGAAACTCAGCCTGCATGCTTTTTCCTTTTTATTGCTTTTGTCGGACAAATAGGCCGCCTAAAAGGCGTGCTCGTAACCTGACACGTTAACAGGTGTGTACTTTTCGTTGTCTTTGAGCAATGAAAGTGTGCCGTTATGACCGGTTAATTGGCCAATACATGTGGCTTTCACGTTTGTGCTTGCCAACGAGGTTTCAAGACTTCCGCGCTGCTCTTCACTTACAGTGAAGATAAGCTCATAGTCATCGCCTGCAGACAGCGCGTATTCGATAGCTTGCTCTGGTGTAACCGCGCTTGTTAATGCTCGTGACAACGGTAAACGCTCTACATGAACATTTGCACCGCAATTAGACGCTTTTAGGATATGACCTAAATCTGAAATTAAACCATCAGAGATATCAATGCACGACGTTGCAATACGTCGGATAGCTGTGCCCACCGCTACGCGAGGAGTTGGGAAGTAATGACGATTTACCAAGACATCTTTCGCTTCACCGCTTACACTCAGCTTATTTTGCAGGATGTCTAAACCTGCACCTGCGTCACCAAGCGTTCCCGTGACATAAAGCCAATCACCTGGCTTAGCGCCGCTACGTGTTAGCTCAGAACCCGGCGGTATAAAGCCTTGAGCTGTAATCGTGAACGCCATTGGACCTTTAACCGTATCGCCACCGATTAGCTGTACAGAATAGTACTGAGTTAGCTCATAAAGGCCCGAAACAAAGTCATCTAGCCAAGCTTCGTCCACTTCCGGTAATGACAGAGATAAGCTAATCCACGCTGGCTCTGCGCCCATTGCGGCAAGGTCGCTTAAGTTTACCGCCACTGTTTTATACGCAACAGACTTCGCCGGTGCGTCTTTCAAAAAGTGCACACCTGCAACCAGGGTATCTGTGGTAACGGCAAGCTGTTGGTTTTCAGGAACCGTTGTTACAGCACAGTCATCACCAATACCAATAACAACGTCTTTGCGTTTGTGGCCGCTGTTTGAAAAGTAGCGGCCGATAAGATCAAATTCTTTCACGGTAATTTTTAAACCCTTTTAGCGGCAGTCCATGCCGCCACGGTAAGGTTAGTCGCGCTCGTCTTTGCGCAATGTGCGCACTGCTTTGTCCAGTGCACCATTAATGAACTTGTGACTTTCTTCAGCACCAAATGCTTTAGCAAGCTCAATCGCCTCATTAATAATTACGCGGTAAGGGACGTCAATGCGCTCGGTCAGTTCCAGCGTCGCAATGCGCAAGATTGCTTTTTCAATAGCGTCTAACTCTTCAGGCAAACGGCCAAGGTAAGGCTTGATGGTCGTATCAAGTTTACTTGCGTTGTGTGCAACACCGCGAAGCAGAGCTTGGAAATACGCCATATCTACCTTTTGCATGTCGTTACTGGTGGCTAGCGCCAGTTCAACCTGCTGAATATCGTTGTGACTCATTTGCCATGAATACACGCCTTGCAGAGCGAGTTCACGGGCTTTACGACGAGCTGAAACTTTCACTTAATGTTTACCTTAAAGCTTTTCAACAGCATCGATAACGTTAACCATTTCCAGCGCACCAAGTGCAGCTTCTGCACCTTTGTTGCCCGCTTTGGTTCCTGAACGCTCGATAGCCTGTTCAATTGAATCTGTTGTAATTACGCCAAATGATACGGGTACACCGTATTCAAGAGAAACTTGCGCAAGACCTTTGTTGCATTCGCCTGCTACAAAATCAAAGTGTGGCGTACCACCACGAATAACCGCACCTAGTGCGATGATGGCGTCAAATGACTTTTTCTCAGCTAATTTCTTCGCTACTACAGGTAACTCGTAAGCACCAGGTACACGTA
Source organism: Alteromonas macleodii ATCC 27126 (assembly GCF_000172635.2). Classification (NCBI taxonomy): domain Bacteria; kingdom Pseudomonadati; phylum Pseudomonadota; class Gammaproteobacteria; order Alteromonadales; family Alteromonadaceae; genus Alteromonas; species Alteromonas macleodii. The sequence goes on from NC_018632.1 coordinate 2,893,732, forward strand.
CTAACGTGATATCGTCATCACTCACTTCACCGTGACGCTCTAGTGTATCTAGTGCACCTTCAAGTAAGCTTTCAACTACAAAGCTATTAAAGCGTGATACAACGATAGCAAATTTCTTACCGGTTGCTCTGATATTACCTTCAATTACCTGCATGGATTCATTCCTCGAGAAAAAACGGCGCGAAGTATACCACAACTGCGCCCAAACTAAATCGATTGTTTCTTTAACTTCAACTATTCGTAAACGGGTACGTTAGCTTGACTCAATGGGGGAAGGGAGTGCTCGTCGCAAACCCTATCCACTTTAGCTCCGCCCTACAGCTAAGTACTAGTCGTGCACGTACTCCACTACTTCAAGGCCGTAACCTGAAAGTGCGTGATATTTAATTGGTTTACTAAGAAGACGCATTTTGTGTACGCCCATTGATGCTAGAATTTGACTGCCTACACCAATAGTGCGTGACGATCCCTGCCAGTCAGCGCCAGTCGGGCGCTCGCCTCGGTCTTCTGCGGCAAAGCGGCGTACCTGACTTTCAATATGCTCTTCTTTACCTAATAGCACCAATACGCCACCGTCTTCTGAAATTTTGCGCATGCCATCTGCAAGCGTCATCGAGCGATGAATACCGCGGGTAGACCCAAGAAGATCACTAAACGTATTGTGAAGGTGTACACGTACAAGTGTCGGCTCATCTTCTTTAATTTCGCCTTTTTTAAGTGCGAAATGAAGTTGGTTGTCGATGCTGTCTTTAAACGTGTGAAGCTCGAAATCACCATACTCGGTTGGCATATTGCATTGAGCGACCTTTTGAATGGTGGTTTCGTTGAGATTGCGATATTCAATTAAATCAGCAATGGTGCCGATTTTAAGATTATGTTTTTCAGCAAACTTTTCTAGTTCTGGACGACGGGCCATCGTGCCGTCTTCATTGAGGATTTCTACAATAACCCCAGCAGGCTCTAACCCTGCCAAACGCGGTAAATCTACACCGGCTTCTGTGTGACCTGCGCGGTTTAACACGCCACCGTCTTTAGCAATTAGCGGAAAAATATGACCCGGCTGTACAATGTCTGTCGCTTTCGCGTCTTTCGCTACAGCAGCTTTAATGGTTGTTGCGCGATCTGCCGCCGAAATGCCTGTGGTCACGCCGGTTGCCGCTTCAATAGACACAGTGAAGTTGGTAGAAAATTGTGCTTCGTTTTTATCCACCATAAGCGGAAGATTCAGGGTGCGACAGCGCTCTTGCGTCATGGGTAAACACACTAAACCGCGAGCGTGGGTTACCATAAAGTTAATGGCTTCAGGCGTCACATGCTCTGCCGCCATTATCAAATCGCCTTCATTTTCCCTGTCTTCGTCATCCATCAAGATAACCATTTTACCTTGGCGAATGTCTTCAATAATTTCTTGTGTAGTGTTAAATGCCATGTTGTGTGCTTCTTGTAGGGTTATTTTCTTAAAAATCCGTTCTCGGCAAGAAATGCCATGTCAATGCCTTTGCTTTTTGGCTCGGCGGCTTTGTCGCCCAGCATCAATCGCTCTAAATAGCGCGCAATAACATCAACCTCTAGGTTCACCGCTGTGCCCACTTTATAGCTTCCCATAATTGTTTCTTGCAACGTATGAGGAATGATCCAAAGCATAAATTCTGCACCGTTAACTTCATTAACTGTCAAGCTGATACCATCAACGGTGATACTGCCTTTATGCGCAATATATTTAGCCAAGGCTTCTGGCGCTTTTACCCAGAACTCTACGTAGTCTGAGTGCTTAATGATTTGTGTAACCTCGCCTACACCATCAACGTGACCGGAAACGATATGACCACCTAAACGGTCGCTTGGACGCATCGCTTTCTCAAGATTCACCGTAGAGCCTGCGCTGTAATGTGCAAAGCCCGTTAATTTGATGGTCTCTGCCGACACATCTGCACAATAATAATCGGGGCCCATATCAGTAACTGTTAAGCAAACACCATTGGTCGCAATACTGTCGCCGAGTGCGACATCAGACATATCAAGCGTAGGCGATGAAACGGTAAGTCGAATATCGTTGCCACGGTTATCAAGCTTCTTAATTGTACCTAGCGCTTGAATAATTCCAGTAAACATAAAGTTCCTCTTTAATCGCGTTAACCACGGATGTTGCTAACATCAGGACGGAAGATAAGCTTAATATCGTTACCCACTTGACGATTTTCAATAAGCGAAAGCGAAATACATTCATTTAGCGACGTGAACGCGGGTAAATTAACCATACTGACTCCCTTATCACCTAAAAGCTTAGGCGCTTGGTAGCAAATAAGTTCATCCACCAGCCCTTCTTGCAATAATGCACCGGCAAGGCCAGGGCCTGCTTCCACCCAGACTTCATTGTATTGCTTGTCACCCAATGCTGACATTAGCGCATGTAAGTCGAGCTTACCGTCTTTTTCGTCCAGTTGGAGATAGTGCTGAGTAGCGGTGTCTGGGTGAGCCTGTGACGTCGCCGTGAACGTAATATTGCCGTCGTTAAAAAGTGTGTAGTCTCTAGTAAGCTTACTTTTGCTATCTACAACAACACGGGCAGGTTGACGAATGTGTTCCAGAGGATAATTAGTGAACTGTGCTTCTTGTTCTCTAACCAACAAACTAGGGTTATCGGCTTTCACCGTACCTGAGCCTGTTAGCACCACGCAACTTTGTGCACGATACTGTTGCACATCCCGTCTTGCCTCTGCTCCAGTAATCCACTGACTCACCCCATTTTGAAGGGCTATTTTTCCATCTAGGCTAATGCCTAATTTCACGCGAACAAAGGGCTCACCGGTAAGCATGCGTTTAATAAACCCAGGGTTTAGCGCTGCGGCCTCAGCAGCCATCACTTCGCTTACCACTTCGATGCCTGCTTCCTGCAGAATGCTAATACCGTTACCGCATACGTTTGGATTCGGGTCGGTCATAGCAATAACAACACGCGCTACCTTTGCTTCTACCAAGGCAACAGCACAAGGCGGTGTGCGCCCAAAATGACTACAAGGTTCAAGTGTAACGTATGCCGTCGCGCCCTTTGCGCCCTGCGGACGTGCGTTAGATGCATGTCTTAATGCATGCACTTCGGCATGGGGTGTACCAGCTTGAATGTGATATCCCTGACCGAGCAATTGATTGTTTTCGTCAACAATTACACAGCCTACGCGAGGGTTAGGAGAAGTGGTAAAACGCCCTTGTTGGGCAAGCTGAATGGCTTTTGCCATCCAAAAATAATCGTTTTTAACCGTATCGTGGTTCACTTGGATTCCTGTTGTAGCCCTAAGTGTCTGATGTTTGAGAGGTCGCCGACTTAATCTCCTAATCGCGCAATCTCTTCTCCGAATTCACGAATATCTTCGAAAGAGCGATAAACGGAGGCGAACCGGACATAAGCAACTTTATCGAGTTCTTTGAGGGCTTTCATAATTAGGTTGCCGAGCAGTTCACTGCTCACTTCACGTTCACCGGTTGCGCGCAACTGTGACTTAAGTGAGAGGATACATTGTTCAACTTTTTCTGTGCTCACAGGGCGCTTTTCGAGTGCGCGTTGCAAGCCTGCACGAAGTTTATCTTCGTTAAACGGTTCACGAGAACCATCGCGTTTAATAACGCGAGGCATCACGAGCTCGGCACTTTCAAAGGTCGTGAAGCGCTCGTGACACACCATACATTCACGGCGTCTACGCACCTGTTGCCCTTCTGCAACCAAACGAGAATCAATGACTTTTGTTTCTTGTTCTGAACAAAACGGGCAAAACATGAATAATCCTTAAATATTGCGTACTTAGGTATCTAAATTGAACCTAGACTAGTTAGTCCAGCATTAGTACCAAAGTACGCAATAAAACACAAACCTATTTATTTATAAACAGGGAATTGTGCGCAAAGTGCAACCACTTCGTCTTGAACACGTTTGATAACAGACTCATCGCCCATGTTATCTAGAATGTCGCAAATCCATGTTGCAACTTGCTTAGCTTGTTCTTCTTTGAAACCACGGCGAGTAATCGCTGGGCTACCAATACGAAGACCGCTGGTTACAAACGGTGAACGCGGGTCATTTGGCACTGAGTTTTTGTTTACCGTAATATTTGCGGCACCAAGTGCTGCGTCAGCATCTTTACCTGTAATGTCCTTGTCGATTAGGTCAAGAAGGAACAAGTGGTTGTCAGTACCGCCAGAGACGATGTTATAACCGCGCTCTTGCATTACAGAAACCATAGCTTTCGCATTTGCAACAACCTGCTGCTGATACACTTTAAATTCTGGCTGTAGTGCTTCTTTGAATGCAACCGCTTTAGCTGCGATCACGTGGCAAAGAGGGCCACCTTGGTTGCCTGGGAATACCGAGCTGTTAAGCTTTTTGTAAATCGCTTCATCGCCACATGAAGATAGGATAAGACCACTACGTGGACCCGCTAGCGTTTTATGAGTAGTCGTTGTTACCACGTGAGCATGAGGAAGCGGGTTTGGATAAACGCCTGCTGCTACAAGACCTGCTACGTGCGCCATATCTACGAGCAAGTAAGCGCCAACGCTATCAGCGATTTCACGGAATTTTGCCCAATCAACAATGCCAGAATACGCAGAGAAACCACCGATAATCATTTTCGGCTTGTGCTCTTTAGCAAGTGCCTCAACCTGAGCGTAATCGATTTCACCGGTTTCTTTGTTCAGACCATACTGAACAGCATTGTAGGTTTTACCAGAGAAGTTTACGTGTGAACCGTGAGTAAGGTGACCACCTTCAGAAAGGCTCATTCCCAATACCGTATCGCCTGCGTCAAGTAGTGCCATGAATACGGCAGAGTTAGCTTGTGAACCAGCGTGCGGTTGAACGTTCGCGTAGTCTGCACCGAATAGTGCTTTTGCACGATCGATCGCAAGTTGTTCAACAACGTCTACGTGCTCACAACCACCGTAGTAACGCTTGCCTGGGTAGCCTTCCGCGTACTTGTTAGTAAGCTGCGAACCCTGTGCTTCCATTACACGTGGGCTACAGTAGTTCTCAGAGGCAATTAGCTCTATGTGATGTTCTTGACGCTCAACCTCTTTAGACATTGCATCGGCTAATTCAGGATCGAAGTCGGCTATATTCATTTCGCGAGAAAACATGGGGGCTCCTTAACTGCGGTTTTTATATGGCGTTACGCACTGATTGCTCAAATTCGAGCCATATTCTAGTCATTTTCGGGGGCTTGTATACCGCTTTGTGACCAAATTAATATAAATGGCGCAGGTTTAACGAAATACCTGCGCCAGCGCGAGATCAGACCTGTTTTTCCAGGGCTTTAACACGGTCAAATAAACTACCAATTTTGGCAAGGCGAACCGTATTTTTGCGCCAGTCACGGTTGGTTTGTGCTGGCTGGCCAGAAGAATAAACACCCGGTTCAGTGATATCTTGTACAATCATGGTATAGCCAGTCACCTGAACATTATCGCAAATGCTAATGTGACCATTAATGCCCACTCCACCACCGATAATAACGTGCTTGCCGATATGACAGCTACCAGCAATTCCTGTAGCGCCGCAAATACAAGAGTGATCACCAATAATACAGTTGTGGCCAATTTGTACTTGGTTATCGATAATAACGTTAGTGCCTAAAATCGTATCTTCCATGGCGCCGCGGTCAATGCTGCTGCTTGCGCCAATCTGACTGTCGTCACCAATGCGAACCGACCCTGTTTGTGGAATAGGGATCCAAACGCCTTTATCATTTGCGTAACCAAAGCCTGCCGCACCAATAACTGTTTGGCTATGAATTGTCACGCGCTTACCAATTACTACGTCATGATAGATAGTTACGTTCGGGTGAATGGTGCAGCCTTCACCAATATGGGTACCTCTGCGAATAACCGTATTCGCGCCTACAGTAACTCTATCGCCTAAAACCACGTTCTCTTCAATGATTACATTGTGGCCTAGCGATACATCACTGCCGATGCGGGCAGATGGCGCAATAACCGCTGTCTCAGCAATACCTGTCGCTACCGCTGGGGTAGTATCAAACAACTGAGCGATAAGGGCGAACGCTGCATGAGGGTTTGCCACAACCAACGCAGGAACTGGGCTATCATCTTTTAAGTTTTTGTGCAGAATTACCGCACCAGCCTGAGTATCTTTTAACTGCGGCTTGTATTTAGGATTTGTTAGAAACGAAATTTGGTGCGATGCTGCACCGGATAACGTACCTACTGCAGAGATAGTAATGTTTCCATCGCCCTGCACTTCCCCACTTACATGTTTGGCAAGCTCTTCCAGACTGTATGTGCGTTTACTCATAGCGGTCATCATAATTACCTGTTCAGAGATATGAATAGTGTTGAGTCTATCGCTTTGGGTTCTTTATTGCTGTTTGCTAGCTCACCCTAAAGCCCATGTTTACTCATGCTTATAAAAACAAGTTTACCTTAAATCAACTCGCCAACCGATGCATAAATCGATCTTTTTGGCATGAGTGATTAAAATATCGCCAAGCACAAATACACTAAGCGTAAGTAACTGGCACAAACTACCCTGTTACGAGTAGAATAGACCCCAATCACTTTTTTATTTTTCACCGCTTATTCAGCGAGGATAGAGCATGGCGCAATACGTTTACAGTATGCATCGCGTGGGCAAAATCGTCCCACCTAATAGACACATTCTAAAAAATATCTCACTTAGCTTTTTCCCAGGCGCCAAAATTGGTGTGCTAGGTCTAAACGGTGCAGGTAAATCTACCTTACTTCGCATTATGGCCGGCGTAGATACCGACATCGAAGGTGAAGCGCGTCCTCAACCGGGCTTAAAAGTGGGCTACCTTCCACAAGAGCCTCAGCTTGATGAAACAAAAGATGTTCGCGGCAATATAGAAGAAGCCGTCGCCGACGTTAAACACGCATTAACTCGCCTAGATGAAGTATATGCAGCTTATGCAGAAGCAGACGCTGATTTTGACGCCCTTGCTAAAGAGCAGGGCGAGTTAGAAGCTATTATTCAAGCCAAAGATGGCCACAACTTAGAAAATGCATTAGAGCGTGCTGCTGATGCCCTTCGCCTTCCAGCGTGGGATGCGGACGTTAGCAAACTATCTGGTGGTGAACGCCGCCGTGTAGCGCTGTGCCGCCTACTTCTAGAAAAGCCTGAAATGTTGCTTCTAGACGAACCCACTAACCACTTAGACGCAGAATCAGTCGCATGGCTAGAGCGTTTCCTTCACGATTATGAAGGTACGGTAGTCGCTATTACCCACGATAGATACTTCCTTGATAACGTTGCAGGTTGGATTTTAGAACTTGACCGTGGTGAAGGTATTCCGTGGGAAGGTAACTACTCTTCTTGGTTGGAGCAAAAAGAAAACCGACTTGAGCAAGAAGAGCGTACCGAAACGGCGCGTATGAAGAGCATGAAACAGGAACTTGAGTGGGTACGCTCAAACCCGAAAGGTCGTCATGCTAAAAGTAAAGCTCGTATGGCCCGCTTTGAAGAACTATCTACCAGCGATTACCAAAAGCGTAATGAAACCAATGAGCTTTTCATTCCACCAGGTGAACGCTTAGGTGACAAGGTTATTGAAGTAAGCAACCTTAAAAAGTCGTATGGCGATCGCGTACTTATCGACGACTTAACGTTTAAAGTACCAAAGGGTGCCATTGTAGGTATCGTAGGCCCTAACGGCGCGGGTAAATCAACCTTGTTCAGAATGCTTACCGGTGCTGAGCAACCTGATTCAGGCACCATCGATTTAGGTGAAACCGTTCAAATTGCTGCGGTAGAACAGTTCCGCGACCACATGAACGAAAACAATACCGTGTGGAAAGAAATTTCTGACGAACAAGACATTATTCGCATTGGTAACTTTGAAATTAACAGCCGCGCCTACTGCAGCCGTTTTAACTTTAAAGGCACCGACCAGCAGAAGTTCATCAAAGACTTGTCAGGTGGTGAGCGTAACCGTGTTCACCTTGCGAAACTGCTTAAAGCAGGCGGTAACGTATTGCTACTGGATGAGCCAACCAACGACCTAGACGTAGAAACACTTCGCGCCTTGGAAAACGCGTTGTTGGAGTTCCCAGGCTGTGCCATGGTTATCTCGCACGACCGTTGGTTCCTAGACCGTGTAGCAACACACATTATGGATTACCGCGATGAAGGTAACATCAACTTCTTCGAAGGTAACTACTCAGACTACGAAAGCTGGTTGAAGCAAGAATTTGGACAAGATGTGGTTGAACCGCACCGCCTTAAATATAAGCGTATGTCTAAATAACACAAATTCAGAGATGTAAGATCTGTATCTCTGCTTTACGTCTAAAGCCGCTATCGCTGATAGCGGCTTTTTTATTTGTTCGCTTTTCATTGCGAACCCACGCAAATTAGCCAATACTAATACCAGTCCGCATAGGTCATTACCCACTCAGTGGGCAATTATCTACGCGGACTGATATAACAGCGTTAATGATAACTGGGTATTTGAAAAATGACGGATAAGCGCCAATTTCAACGGGTGTCACTGAATGTAAATGGCACACTGGCACACAATGACGTTAGTATTGATGTGGTAGTCAGCGACGTATCGCTTCAAGGCATTAAACTTCAAGCTACCGAAACGGCGTTGTCACACTTACCTTTTGACAGTCACGACCCTTACACTGCTACCTTCCAAGCAAATGAAGACAGTCCTGTAATAACCCTTTCTATTTCGCAGTTGTATCGTCATGCCGACAGTAGAAAAGAACGGGTTTCATTAGGCTGTAAAGTTGAGCGAATGGATGTAGACAGCATTAGCGCCCTTCGTCGTTTAATTACTTTAAACAGCGACGACGCCAGTATTGAAGAGAAAGACCTGAATGCATTAGTTGATGCGGTTTATCAGGCGCCACATTAACCTTTAAAAAACGCGTTTCACTCGTTTAATGCAGGAAAGGCCCATTTAATAGGCCTTTCAATTTAACAGGCACCGTCAACACTTTACTTAAATGTTGAGCCTTCCGCATTACTCAAGCGCGTCTAACGCCTCAGATAAGCGCGCTACCGGCACCACTTTCATACCATTAATGGCTTGCTTAGGCGCATTGGCTTTTGGCACGATCGCCCGCTTAAAACCATGTTTCGCCGCCTCGATAATGCGTTCCGTTCCGTTAGGAACCGGGCGAATCTCGCCGGCTAGCCCGACTTCGCCGAATACAATTAAATCTCTGGGCAGTGAGCGATTTCTAAAGCTTGAAATCATGGCCAATAATAAGGCTAAGTCTGCACTGGTCTCTGATACTCTTACACCGCCTACCACGTTGACAAAAACGTCTTGATCGTTCATTTGCACATTGCCATGGCGATGCAAAACCGCGAGCAGCATAGACAAACGGTTCTGATCCAACCCTACAGCGATTCGCCTTGGGTTCGACATCTGCGAATAGTCTACCAACGCCTGTATTTCTACAAGTAACGGGCGGGTGCCCTCCCAGATAACCATAACGCTAGACCCTGGCGTTTCATTGTCACCTCGACTTAAGAATATGGCCGATGGGTTGCTTACCTCTTTAAGGCCTTTTTCTGTCATGGCAAACACGCCGAGCTCATTTACCGCACCAAAGCGGTTTTTATGACTTCGAAGCGTACGGTAGCGACCATCACTTTCTCCTTCTAGCATCATAGAGCTGTCGATACAGTGCTCAAGAACTTTCGGACCCGCCAAGTTACCGTCTTTTGTTACATGGCCAACAATGAACATAGCAATATGATTTTGCTTGGCAAAGCGCGTTAAATACGCCGCGCTTTCTCGTACTTGCGACACACTGCCTGGCGCAGACTGAACGTCTGACACGTGCATCACCTGAATAGAGTCGATAACCATAATTTTAGGCTTTTTCGTAAGCGCTAAATCGCAGATAGTTTCCACGTTTGTTTCGGCTAACATCATAAGCTTGTCGTCAGGTAGATTTAAGCGCTTTGCTCGCATAGCGACTTGCTGAAGCGACTCTTCCCCCGTGACATAAAGCGCGGTTTCACTTTTTGCCATCTGACACATTACTTGAAGCAGAAGCGTACTCTTTCCCGCTCCTGGCGATCCACCAATTAACATAGCTGCCCCAGGGACTATTCCGCCCCCTAACACTCTATCTAGCTCTTTAAATGTTGACGAGAATCGCGGTAGTGATTCGAGATCTATTGCATTTAATGTCTCAATTTTGGCAGCGGTTTGCCCAGCATAGCCTGACGTGGTTTGGCGTGCGACACTTTTGGCACTTGCAACCACAAACTCACTTATCGTATTCCACGCTTTACACTCCGAACATTGACCTTGCCAGCGAGGGAACTCTGCACCGCAGTCAGAACACACATAAGCAGTTTTACGTTTTGCCATATTCCAGTTTTATCCATTGCTTAAAAAGAGTATTCTAACACTTAACAACGGTGAATTAAGCACAAACCTAAGGTCAGTTCTCCTCCAGTAAAACGGTACAAAAGTATAACGACTTTACGGGTTAATGAGTTTTGCTGATTTGCCGATAACAACTAAAATAATGATACTAAACAACAAAGTTGCGCATTCATGAGTCAAGATTTAAAGCAATATGCTGATATTATTGAACAGCTAAAGCCCATGGTTAATGAGCCTGAGTTTAACCAGGTATTGCTTCAAACTGCATCTGATGTGCCGAAAGAAAAGCGCTTCCTCATCAAAATGGAAGTGAAACGCCTAGCCAAACCCTGTATGCGCACCATAGACTTGCGTGGTCATGTTGACGGAAAGTGCAATAAATATGTACACGAAGGACGTAGCCACTACATGGATGACGTCGCTGTTGACAAGTTTGAAGAGCAGTTGAGGGTATTTGGCCGATATACTTACGGTGTTTACGAAGCGGTACAGAACACCGAAAACAACTTTCGCTTAATGCGCGAAAAAGAACTCGCACAAGAACGCGCTGATAAAGAAAATCCTGAACTCAAAAAGCGCTCAGCAGTATTGGAGCAGTTTAAAGTTCCTACCGTAAACCTGCTTGATTACAGACAGCGCAACACTGAACGCATGAACTTCGCTGTGGCGGTAGAATTATTTAATAGCGCCAATCAATCAATGCGCGGTTTGAGTGTTGATATATCTCTTGAAGGCTTACAGGTAAAACTCTCTAAAGACGCGTTTTTCAAAAAAGGAGAAACGCTGTTTATATTCTTTAGGGGCTTAGAGAATGAATTTGCCATGGACAAAAAGAATGGCATTGCATATAAGCTCGTAAAGATAATAACTAAAAACGATGTTAACTATCTTGCCTTGCAACGAGATAAAGAAAAGCCAAGCCCCGCATTCGACAAATTCTTAGAAAGCTTTATACACGGCAATAAACGCCGATATAAAGTTAATATGAGCAATACGATTGAGGCGATTACCAGTAAGATTTGTGAGCAGTACTTTTCGCCGCGTAGCCCCACGCTGCCGGTGTATATAGACGTCATTAATAAAACGCTGGTTCCCCGGTTTGCTATGGTTAACGAAGTGAACCGCGAAACCGTGCAGTATTGGCAAGACGAAGACGATAACTGTCGATTGAACTTCTTACTCACCCAGGAAAGGCTTATGCGCTTATTGCAGAAGTCAGAAGAAGTAAGAGAGATTTTCGTATTTAGTTTTACTCATTTGCAGAACGACAAGGTCTACTTTTACTCAGCCTCTTACGAGGAACTCTTGCAAAAAGACGTACTAACCCGAGTATTTTTAGGGTTTGGCTCTAAAAAAGCGAGTTGGCGTGTATTTAAAATAACCTTAACAGAGGTTGACCCTGAGCAGGCCCATATTCCGCTTTCCATTCCGGATTCTGTCGGTAATAAAGTTAAAAAACTGAACACTCCGCCATCGGCTCGACTAATGTCAAAGCTGAAAAACCTGCGATTCTTGGCACACGTAACCGATGTAACCTCAGTAACAGGGCAAGAGACCTACAACGAATTTAAGTTTAATCGAGAAAACCTCTCTCATCTGCGAAATTTTGGGCATCCGCGCAATCGCGCTCCTTCGAATGTTCAGGTTGTCAGGTTTAAATATGAAGAGCAACGCATAGAAAGTCGCTATCAGCTGAGAACCCAAATTGAAGCTCGCTTCAATAATGAAGAACTGGTGCACAAAGGGATCAGCGAAGATATTTCGGTGCATGGACTTGGACTTCGTATAGAGTTGAGCAAAGAATATAAAGGTAATTTAGAGGGCAAAGTAGAAGTCGCTTTCCCTCGTCTGCAAGAAATTGCCAGTTCCTTTGATGTCATGCATTTGCAATACGAAATCATTTATCACAACGTCGACAAGAACATTCTTCATTTAAAAACTATGCCGGGCGACGAAGGCAAAAGTGCTAGAAACTTCTTTGAAGAACTGATTAAAAAGAACAAAGGCAGCCTTAAAGTAGAGAACGACGAAGAAGAAGTACCAGGCATGGGACAGGCGCTTCGTTGTATTAATGCGCGAAACGCTACTTCCCTATCCTTCTTAATGAGTAAGGAAGGTGTTCGCTACACTCCACAGGCTTGTATTGTCGGAAAGCAGGACGAACGCATAACCACCCTAACCACGCAATACGCCGAACGTGGGCAAGTGAATTTAGAGTTTCTCTTTAGAGACAGAAAACAAGATATACCTTTTGTACAAAGTGGCATTAAGGCCGTTAAGCTTGAAAATATGCCGTTGCGACAGGAATTATTTATCTCATTCGATGCATCACAAAAAGAGCCGCGAATGGCGATCATTCCTCGCTATTCCGATAAATTCGAAAATAACGAGCAGCGCCGAGCGTTTATTAGAGAAGCTATGGTTCGCGGCCAGTTCGTAGCTATTCATGTCATGCTAACCACAACTGGCAAGCCAGACATGACCATGCTGCAAACGGAAATCAATTACGTCACCATGTACGCCATGCACCGGGCCCGTGAGCTAGAGAAGAAAATGTGGAGTATTGCAGCGTGTTCTCACCTGGTCGATGTCACAGATGAAGTGCTTATAAGATACGGCTTTACAGTAGAAGATATCACGGCTAATAAAACGTTAAAAAGTGCGGTTCAACCTAAAGCCATTGCGCGCAACGCGTAGTGAAATCGCAAAGCCTATCAATTTAAATGAGCCCGTAGGTTAAGACCCATCACGGGAGGATTTTAATCACAAGATTTTGAAAACTTGTGGCCGGTGAAAGGTAATCGATAAAGTGTGAAGCGCTAGTTTTATTGCCCCAAAACTAGCGCTTGTATTACAGACTCTCGTTAACTACTTGTCTAGAAAATACAGAAGGCTATGTAAACTGCCAATGCGGATTGCCACATCCGCCTTTTCATTAACCAGTGGCTTACCGTGACACGCCACGCCTAGCGCTGATTCAGCCATCATGACCAAATCGTTAGCCCCATCCCCCATAGCAACGGTTTGTTTGGCTGAAATTTGCCACTTCTCGGCAAGGGCGTTTACGGTTCGCGCCTTAACGTCTGCATTGACAATTTCACCCTCTACTTTTCCAGTCAGCTGCTCGTTTTTCACCGCAAGCGTGTTAGAAATGGCAAAATCGAGTCCAAGCCTTGCTTTTAGGTGGTCAGCGAAAAAGGTGAATCCACCTGAGGCGATCGCTAATTTCCAATTATGCTGTTTCAAGTGAGTAAGCAAGGCTTGAATGCCGGGCATGATAGGTATGCTGTCACGAATTTGATTAAGGTGACTAACTGGCACGCCTTCCAAGCAGGCCACTCTATGCGTTAAGCTATCATTAAACGCAATTTCTCCACGCATTGCCTTAGCGGTAACTTCTGCCACCTGCTCGCCAACACCCGCCAATTTAGCAATTTCATCGATACATTCAATCGCGATGACAGTGCTATCCATGTCCATGACCAGTAGTCCTGGCTCAGACAATGAGGGGCGAGAGCCCTGCAAACCAACATCAACATTATATGCCTTGGATACGTCGCCCAGCAGTGGCTTAATCTGCTCAAGTTCAGTGTATTGCAAAGCACCTCTAATTTCTATTACATCATCCCCCATTTGCTTGTGTAAATGATGGAAAGCAGCGCTAGAAGGAGTAAACACATCGTTGAGTTTAATTAAAACGCTGTGCAGTAGATAAGGTGTTACAGCTTGACCAATAACGGTTAACGTATGTGAATACGCACTGTCGTTGTGACTATTGCTAACTACATGAGACAAAAAAGAAGCTAAATGGATATCGTCATTATCGATATTATTAAGAAGAGTGTCTTTCATAACGCACACAGAAACTGCGGTGATTGGCAAATGGTGCTCTAATGCTAACCAATTAGGCTAACTAATAAAATATCTCCTTTTAAATTATTTCGAATTATCCTACTGTTAGGCAACCCTCGTGACTTTATGGAAAAGCGAATTGGTAGACGGGCTAAGCAAAGCAGCTTCACAAACAAAGAATGACTCGCATTCGTTGTACACAGTTCTAAAGCGATTGTTCCACACAATAGTAGTGAGTGCGGTGTTTGCTTTGATAGTGGTATTGCTTCTGTTATTCCAACAATACCAAAACGACTGGCTTACCGTGCAAACTCGCTTCTCTGGTGAGAGCATAGCAAGGCAGTATGCAAAACTGCTACAACCTGCCTTTATCGCTGACGCACTTTCGAATCAGGAAACTGAGAACAATGTAGATTCCGCGCTATCTGATACTCTCACTCAACGGGAGTATATTGAAAGTGTCGCCTCTATTTTGGTCGACGAGCCACACATTCTTGCCTTGTCTGTGTTTGATAAGGACGGGAGGTATATTGCTCCTTTGCCTCAAATTGCCAGTGTGGTGTCGATGAGTCAGTCGCAAAGTGTAACGCCGCTAACCTATGTTGGCGTTATCACTGACGATAATGAAAATTTACTAGGTTATGTGAATATTCACATGAACACGCAGGCTGTCCTCGAGAGTCCACTGACATTGCGTTACCAGCTTGCTCTTATTGCGTGTATTCTCGTCTTTTTAGCGCTCATGCTAGGTATTTACCTAACCCGGGCCTTTTATAAATCTCGCCCATGGTTTATTCAGGTAATCGAATCAAAAAGAAATAAAGAGAAGCGCTAGATAGCTAATTTGGAAGTCTATGCTTCACTTCCAGCATCAATATCAAATAGTCGAGTGTAGTTCGCTGTGGTGGTGGACACTATTTCTTTATGTGACATGCCATAGCGGTCGTTTATAACATCAACGACATCTGATAAATAACGAGGTTCGTTTGCTTCTCCTTGTCTACCGCACATGGGCATATCAGGGGCATCCGTTTCTAAAAGCAATTTATCAAAATGGTGTTCTAACAAAAACCCAAGAGTGTTTCGTGTTTTTTGAGCACGTTCATAGGTAATCGTACCGCCTATACCTAGGTAAAACCCTCTCTCAATATACCCTTTGGCCGCTTCAATACTTCCTGAAAAAGCATGCACAACGCCTATACCTTGGTATTTGGTTTGCTTCAATGCTTCAACTAGCAAGTGATGACTCTTTCTGTGATGTAAAATTACGGGTAACGATACTTTATCGGCAAGTTTCAAATGGTTATGTAGCGCTTCCTTTTGAAGCGCGAATGCCACGCTTATATGCCCATCGATACCTGTTTCCCCCACGGCTTTTACCGAAGGGTGCAAGTTAGCCGTAGCGTCTTCAAGTTGACGAAGACTCTCCTTGAGTGTTTGCTCTGGCTTTTCAAGCTCGCTGCCAGTCAAAAAATAAGGGTGAAGCCCGAGCGCAGTATCTATAGATAAAAGACTTTCGTAGCGTTCACTGAGCGCTTGTAACGTCTGCCAAGATTCGGGGTTAATGCTAGGCGCCATGATGCGGGTAAGCCCTGCGGCTTTGGCGCTTTCTAATGCAACTCTAAGATCTTTCTTTTGTGCAAGTAAGTCGAGATGGCAATGACTATCAATCACGGCTTAGATGCCTCCTTGTTACTTATCTCGCCGCACGCTATCTACAAGCTCAATAGTTAAGCGGGCTCACATTCTAGAGAAGTACTTTAGCTGGAACGAAAGGTGAACTTATTCCCTACGGCATTAGGCGCTGTGTTACCCACGCGCCATCTTCAGTTTTGTTGTATTCAAAGCGGTCATGTAGCCTATCTTCTCCACCTTGCCAAAACTCAATTTGATGAGGCACGATCCTGAAACCGCCCCAAAAGTCCGGCACGGGAAGCTCTTTGTTAGCAAACTTATCTTTTAACTGCTTAAACTGGGTCAGTAGAAGCTCCCTGCTGCCAATAGGTTTGCTTTGTTTTGACGCGTACGCTGCTAGCTGACTGTCTTTCGGTCGCGAAAAGAAATAAGCAGCATTCTCAGAAACAGAAAGCTTTTCAACGCTGCCACATACGCGAACCTGACGTTCCATAAAAAACCAGGGAAAGTGGCACGACACTTTAGGGTTTACCGCTAACTCTTGTGCCTTACGGCTGCCTAAGTTAGTGAAAAACACAAAGCCCTTTTCACTGACATCTTTTAACAAAACAATACGCTGAGAGGGTTGGCCGTTGGCATCGACGGTGGCAACCGTCATTGCAGTAGGATCAGGAATTCCGGCGTCTATGGCGTCTTTTAACCATTTATCGAACATGATAAATGGACTTGAAGTAATATCTGACTCACTCAAACTGCCCTTTGAGTACTGCCTGCGCATATCTGAAATTGCCATATACCGCTCCTAAAAAGAAGTTGTTGTGCCTGCTAGAGATGTTGAAACCGAGTAAATAAACCACCGTGTAAATGCTCACATAAGCGCATCTAACTGAGGTAGTTGTCCACAAGCCATCAGCTACACCACTTGGCGAAAATGCTGACTCACTCTATTTGCTAATATAACGCCAGTTACAGCTAACTAGCGTTATAAAGATAATATTAGCGTGAACTAGAAGTTACTGTCGTCTCCGTAACCTAGAGAGCGCAGAGCACGTTCATCGTCTGCCCAGCCTTGTTTCACTTTCACCCAAAGTTCTAGAAATACTTTGTTGTCGAACAAGTTTTCCATATCTTTACGCGCTTGCTCACCAATGGTTTTCAAATGCTTTCCCCCTTTGCCGATGATCATGCGTTTTTGGGTTTCACGCTCTACCAAAATCAGCCCGCTGATACGATAAACACCATTGTCTGCCATTTTGAATTGCTCAATTTCCACAGTAGTAGAGTAAGGCAATTCATCGCCGGTAAAGCGCATAAGCTTTTCGCGAATGATTTCAGCAGCCATAAAACGGCTTGAGCGGTCAGTAATGTAATCTTCTGGGAAGAAAAATTCACTTTTAGGTAGCGACTTGGCCACTAACTCTCTAATTTCGTCGACCATTCGGCCCTGTTTAGCACTGATAGGGATCATGTGCTCAAACGGGTGCTTTTCGCCAAGCTTTTTAAGGTGAACCATAAAGTTTTCTTTATCTTCAACCTTATCCATCTTGTTTACGATGAGATAGCAAGGAAGGTTTGCTTGTTTAACCTTACTTAATACCATTTCATCTTCGGCGTTGAATCGATCGCCTTCAACAACGAATAGCACAAGGCCAACTTCAGCCAAAGAGCTTGATGCCGCGCGGTTCATGTAGCGATTGATCGCGCGCTTTTCGTCTTGGTGAAGCCCTGGAGTATCAACGTAAATAGCTTGATAGTCACCATCGGTGTCTATACCAAGAATGCGGTGGCGAGTAGTTTGCGGCTTACGCGACGTAATGCTTACTTTTTGACCTAGCAAGCGATTGAGCAAGGTCGATTTACCCACATTAGGGCGACCTACTATGGCAACTAGGCCACAGCGAGTTTGAATATCAGGCATTTCTGGCAAATTCGATTCATCATGCGTTGTCATCAAGCTTCTCCAATGTTAAACGAGCAGCTTCTTGTTCTGCTTTTCGGCGACTATTGCCAGACGCCACTACCGCTTCTGGTAGACTTTCTACCTGACAGCTAACTTCAAAAGTCTGAGCATGATCTTTCCCTGAAATAGACAGCACTTCATAGGTTGGTAGCGCTTGTTTACGACCTTGTAAAAACTCCTGAAGACGAGTTTTGCTGTCTTTAGGGTGAGCATTAGGGTCTAGTTTGTTAATGCGGGTTTCCCATAAACGGTCTATAACGCCTCGTACCTCGTCCATACCGGAATCGAGATAAATAGCCCCTAAAATAGCTTCAACTGCATCGGCTAAAATCGAACTTCTACGATGACCACCGCTTTTGAGCTCACCGGGCCCTAAGTTAAGTAGTTCACCCACACTGGCTTCCTTTGCAAGTTCTGCCAGTGTGTCTCCTTTAACCAAAGTAGAGCGCATTCGTGTGAGTTTGCCTTCTGGCACAGTTGGGAATCGCTTAAACAGCGTTTCCCCAACAATCATGCCTAAAATAGCGTCACCCAGAAATTCTAGTCGCTCGTTGTGCTGTTTAGCCGCACTGCGATGAGTAAGCGCTTGTTCCAATAGAGCTTCATTGGTAAATGTGTAGCCTATCGCCTTGTACAGACGACGATATTTATCAATTCCCTGCATTAATGAATGCCACCTGCTCGCTCAAATCGAACACCTGTTGGTACCCAAGTTGGAAGGAAGTCTGACGGACTGCGCTCAAATTCAAATGAAATCCAGATCGCCACCGCTTTTCCAACCAAGTTTGCATCTGGCACAAAACCCCAGAAACGGCTGTCGCGGCTGTTGTCACGGTTATCGCCTAGCACGAAATACTGACCTTCTGGCACAATCCACTCATTGCTGCGTGTGCCAGGCTGGGTATAAAAATTAACCGGCGAAATCTCGCGTACTGGGTGGCGCAAAATGTCATGCTCTACTGTGCCTAAATCTTCGGTGTAACGCATAAGCTGCGCCATGTCCTGTACGAACTCACCACGCTCTTGGAACGTCAGCGGTACGGCTTTCAATTTAGGACAGTTGTTGCCAGTCTCACACTTCGGTTTGATATAAACCTGTTTATTTTGATAAACCACGGTATCGCCCGGTAAACCGATCACGCGCTTAATGTAGTCAATTGAAGGCTCTTCAGGGTACTTGAAAACCACCACATCGCCACGCTCTGGAACGCCAGTTTCAATAAGCTTACTTCTGAAAACTGGGTCTTTCACGCCATAGGCAAACTTTTCAACCAAAATGAAGTCACCCACTAACAGGGTGGGCATCATTGAGCCTGAAGGAATTTGAAATGGTTCATATAAAAACGAACGCAATACCAATACGAAAGCAATAACAGGAAAAATCTGTTGCGAAGTATCAACAAGGTACGGCAGTTGAGGATCTTCTCCATAGCCCGCTCCTTCTGCGGTTGCCGCAGCCTGTAAACGTGCTTTTCGCTTTGGTGCAAACACTAGGCTATCCACTAGCCAGATTAATCCTGTTATTAAGGTGAGTGCCACCAAAATTAAGGAGAAGTAATTCGCCATTATTTGCCCACCTTCAATACTGCAAGGAACGCATCTTGTGGCAATTCAACATTACCCACTTGCTTCATTCGCTTTTTACCTTCTTTCTGCTTTTGAAGTAGTTTCTTCTTACGGCTTACGTCACCGCCGTAACACTTCGCGATTACGTTTTTACGTAGCTGTTTAACTGTACTTCTTGCAACAATATGGTTACCGATAGCCGCCTGAATAGCGATATCGAACATTTGTCGTGGAATAAGCTCGCGAAGCTTTTCGACCAGCTCACGACCACGGCCTTGAGAGTTTTCTCTATGTGTAATTACTGCTAACGCGTCTACACGTTCACCGTTAATAAGAATATCAACACGCACCATGTCTGATGTCTGGAAACGCTTAAAGTTGTAATCAAGCGATGCAAAACCACGGCTCGTAGATTTCAAACGGTCGAAGAAATCGAGCACCACTTCTGCCATTGGCAGTTCATAAGTTACCGCCACTTGCTTACCGTGGTATGTCATGTTGGTTTGCATACCGCGCTTTTCAACGCAAAGTGTAATTACGTTGCCTAGATACTCTTGTGGCACAAGAATATTGGCTTCAACCATAGGCTCACGAATTTCAGCGATATCATTTACCGGAGGCAATTTAGCTGGGCTATCTACGGTAAGGGTTTCGCCCTTGGTCGTTTCTACTTCGTATATTACGGTAGGCGCAGTAGTGATAAGACCCAAGTCATATTCACGCTCTAAACGCTCTTGAATGATTTCCATGTGCAGCATGCCAAGGAAACCAATACGGAATCCAAAACCTAGCGCTGCAGAGCTTTCTGGCTCATAGAACAGTGAAGCGTCGTTCAGGCTTAATTTCGCAAGGGCATCACGGAAATCTTCATAATCGTCTGAGCTTATTGGGAAAATACCGGCATAAACCTGAGGTTTAACCTTTTTAAAGCCCGGCAGCATTGCATCAGCTGGCTCGCGAGCCAAGGTAATGGTGTCGCCCACAGGCGCGCCTTGGATATCTTTAATCCCTGCAATGATAAAGCCTACTTCACCGGCTCTTAATGTGCCTGTATCGAGTGGCTTAGGCGTAAATACACCAATTTTGTCAACCTGATGCGTTTGACCGTTTGACATAATTTGAATTTTGTCTTTCTTGGTCAACTGGCCTTCGACAATACGTACCAGTGAAACAACGCCTTGGTAGTTGTCGAACCAAGAATCGATGATCAGCGCCTTAAGTGGCGCTTCGCGGTCACCTTCTGGCGGCGGAATTTTATTTACAATGACTTCAAGTACATCTTCAATACCGATACCGGTTTTTGCTGAGCAGCGCACAGCGTCCAGCGCATCGATACCAACAATATCTTCAATTTCTTCTGCAACGCGGTCTGGTTCAGCCTGAGGCAGGTCGATTTTATTTAGTACAGGCACCACTTCCATATCCATCTCGATGGCGGTATAGCAGTTTGCCAATGTCTGTGCTTCTACGCCCTGACCTGCATCAACAACCAAAAGCGCACCTTCACAGGCAGCAAGAGAACGAGATACTTCATAGGTAAAGTCAACGTGCCCTGGAGTGTCGATGAAGTTAAGCTGATAAGTTTCACCGTCGCGCGCTTCGTAGTTCAGCGTTACGCTTTGCGCTTTGATAGTAATACCGCGCTCTTTTTCCAGGTCCATTGAGTCGAGAACCTGTTCAGCCATTTCACGGTCTGTTAGCCCTCCACAATGCTGGATTAGACGGTCTGACAGCGTAGACTTACCGTGGTCAATGTGGGCGATAATACTGAAGTTACGAATGTGCGATTGTTGCATAATGCTGGAAATTACCTGCAGAAAAATTCATTAAACAAAAAATGCTGCTTGCCTTGCTTAAAGGGTTATACGCAGCGCGTGCGGATTTTACCCATTTCTTGCGCGAAAAGCGAATTGGCGTGGTGGAAAATTTATTACTTTCAAGAAACATAACGAATGGAAGTGGCAACCTGACGTGACTTCCTCGGCCTATCTCAAAACTTGGCTACATTGATGAGCGTGAGTTAACACTATAATCTCGTATAAATTGGCCTCGTATGGAGCAGTCCCGTATTAAACCATTGAGCAGCGTAAAGCCCTTCAAAAAATCAATGTTCTATTGCACTGTGATCTTGTTGACCCAATAGGACAGGTTGATATTTCGTACGTTCTACACGACGCAACTTGTAAGCAATTAGCTTATAGGCAAAGAAGGTTACTAACCCACTTGGCAGCATGGCCCATAACTCGTGAGTAAATCCGTTACTACTAAGTAATGATATCGACACCGAATATGCCCCGATAAACGCTATGAGCGGTAGCAAATACAACCAAGCCGATGCACTTAAAACACCTGCTTCCGGTATGCCTACAGTCACTTCTTGGCCAACCCGCACAGGCATGGGAGTGCGCAGCGTCAACTGCTGCGTTTTCGGTGCAAGCGCACGAGAAATAACGCCGGTACCACAATCACTTTGTGCTTGGCATGCGTTACAGGTCGATTTAATCGCTGCTTCTACGGTGACCGTATCCCCATTAACGGCAACTACGGTGGCGGTTTCTCTTATCATTGTTACTCAATTGCGCGGTTATTCACTTACACTGCTGACGGGGCGTAAAGACGTAGCAATAGCGTTAGCGGTTTGCAAAGGTATTTCTCCCACCACTGTCACCTGGGCTTTGCCGTCTGTCAACGTTAAGAACGTACTCACTTCATTGCGCAGCGCCAGCGTTTCACCTAACGCATCTTCCGCAGGCTGAACATACACAGATACGTCAACCAATCCATCTGAAAAGAGTTTATATTCTACAATTTGCCCTGTTAAGGCCAATCGTCTTGTATCTTGCTTTATTTCTCGCATGCCAGCCGGCAAATAAGTGACATCCCATTTGTGTGCACGATTTGGCGTGTTGCTCAGCGCCATGGGCGCGGGTAACGACGCAGAATTAATTCGTGAGAAATAATCAGCAGGCTCTGGCGATATCGCAAAGGCCGTGACCTGAATCTGCTCTAATAGCGCCCCTTGCAAATCAAGCATGTTCAGTTTGAGCAACATACCAGACGACTCATCCAGCCACAGTTGATAACCAAATCGCGTGTTATCTCGGCTGACTATTCGAATTTGTTGCGCTGAACGTCCTGCCACCCGCGCTCTTCCCACAGCGACGAACTCATAGGCTTCGGCAAGCTGTTCAGGATGATACAATAATACACTTGGTATTGGACCGTTGATATGCTTTGAACGCAAGCTATAGGGTTGTACATCTGGCTCAAATACACTCACCACATCGTTCACACGAATAAGCTCGCGGCCTGGTCCATTTTGAAGATTTAACTGCTCTAATTCAGAACCATCTTCCATTATCCCGTGGCGCCATAAATATGGAACGGTTTCCTTTCCTGCAATAGTTTGCACAAAAGACACTTGGAAATTGGCATTGGTTATAATGTTTTGAAGTTCAGCTAGCCACTGATTGGCCGATTGAGGCTCTCGTGTGCGAGAAGCAGATGCATTTTGCTCGCTTCGACTTTGTTCAAGTTGCTCTTGAATCACGTCTTCTCGCACTGCTTCTTCTTGATCAGCTTCATCTAGTCGGCCAGCTCTCGTGTTTGATTCTGAGTTAGCGTCTAATTCAACGTCGCCGTCATTCACGTTTTGGACTGGGGCAATAGGAGCTTTCGTTTCTTCGCTCAGCGAAGTAGTTTGGGCAATAGTGGGCTGAATAGCCGCGCCCGAAATGAAAAAAAGTGCAAGGATAGAACTACAGCGCATTTTTTCCTGCCTTAAAACAAACATACCAGCAGTATATGCTGGTATGATTAAAATATGAAATGTATGTCAGTCGCAATTTACTTGCGAAAGCACATTCCAACTAATGTTGACTGGCTGCGATAACTTATGGGCGCTCTGGTCCACTTGTTTCGCTTTCACCTTCGTCCTCTTGCGCTTGCTTAAGCTTTATTTGCTGCTCATGATCAGCAATCAATGCATTAATTTTGCGCTTCTTCTCAAGCATTTCATTCATGTCGTTACGTGGTAACGTTCTGGTTTGTTCCAAACTCACTGGAGACAATCCACCTTGAGGAGCAATCGTTGGCGCTGTCATAAATGGCTCGGTAGGCGCTTCTTGATTAGTGTATTGAACACCAAAGATAACTGCCACTGCCACCGACGCAGCTACTGCAAACTGGCCTGACTGCTTCGCAAAAGGAACAACATTGCCAATCAATGGTACCGACTGCCAGCGCGAGCGTTTAGGTGCGACTATAGCTGGCTCGTTTTCAAGCGCAGCTGCTACGCTTGCGGTGATGTCCAACTGTGGAGCAACACTTGCTTCTTTTCGCATTGCACCGCGATACACATGGTAACGTTGCCATTTGGCCTGAAGCGCTTCATCTTGCTTAATCGCATCGATGATGTCATTGCCTTCTATCTCACCATCCATGAATGCGGACAATTTTTCTTGCTGTTGCGTCATATATTCATTTCCAGATCAAAGTGATCGTTAACTACCCTAACACAGCTGTTAGTCATCGTGGAAAAAAGAAAGTTCATCTTTTTTTGATTTTATTTCTTTTTAATTTTCTAACAACGGTTGAATAACTTTATCAATCGCCTCGCGAGCCCTAAAAATACGGGATCTCACCGTACCCACAGGACACGACATTACGTTCGCGATTTCTTCATAGCTCAACCCTTCAATTTCACGCAGCGTTATCGCCATACGTAAATCGTCCGGCAGCTTCTCAACTACCTTAAACAGGGTTTCTTCAATTTCCTCAGATAACAGGCTTCGCTCGGGTGTAGATTGCTCTTTTAATGCATCACTACCCTCATAGAAATCTGCTTCGTCAGCATCGACATCGCTTGCAGGCGGCTTGCGACCTTGAGATACAAGATAGTTCTTGGCACTGTTTACCGCAATCCGATAAAGCCAAGTATAAAATGCACTGTCGCCACGAAAATTAGGTAAGGCACGGTATGCTTTGATAAACGCTTCTTGCGTTACATCAGCAACGTCACCGGTATTTTTCACATAGCGAGAAACGAGATGCATCACTTTATGTTGGTAACGAGTTACCAACAAATTGAACGCATTTTTATCGCCACGCTGTACTTTTTCGACCAGTTGTTGGTCGGTTATCTGCTCGCTCATTCGAGCCATTACTCCCTACTTCAACTACACAATAGCTCTAACAAGCATGTGTATAGACGCGTTCTTTTTACAAAAGTTCTGTAAAAGCATTAAATATTTTAAAAAATGCTTAGGCCAGGGGGCAAGAATGATTGTGTTTTGCTACTCATCCTTTAGACTTGCCGAACCTTTGCTCGTTTGAATTGATATAAAAATACATGAAATCTGTATCGTCTTCACTAACTTCCACATCAAATGCAATAGAACACCGTTGTGACGTATTGATTATTGGGAGTGGCGCGGCAGGATTGAGCTTAGCGCTTAAGCTTGCCGACCATTGTCAGGTTATTGTACTTAGTAAAAGTGACCGCAATGAAGGCTCTACCCGCTATGCACAAGGTGGTATTGCCGCAGTATTCGATGAACAAGACTCCATAGACGCACACGTAAAAGACACGCTTGCTGCAGGTGCTGGGCTTTGCGAAGAGCCAGCCGTAAGATTTACTGCAGAACGAGCAAAGGCGTCACTTGAGTGGCTTATCAGTTACGGTGTACCGTTTGATACAGAAAAAAGTGAATCTGGTGAGGAGCGCTTTCACCTTACCCGTGAGGGCGGACACAGCCACCGGCGAATTCTTCACGCTGCAGATGCCACAGGCGAAGCGCTTCAAATTACATTAAACGACGCGGTATCGACCCATCCAAACATTCACATATTTGAGCGCTATAACGCCATTGATCTCATTCCTTCAAAGGAAGAAAAGAACAGCGTGGTGGGTGCTTATGTTTGGAATAGACAACAAGAGCACGTTGAAGTAATTCGCGCCCCTTTCGTTGCGCTAGCGACTGGCGGTGGTAGCAAGGTATACCAGTATACATCGAACCCCGATGTGTCGAGCGGTGACGGCATTGCCATGGCATGGCGAGCGGGTTGTCGCGTGGCCAATATGGAATTCAATCAATTTCATCCGACTTGCTTATTCCACCCGCAGGCACGTAACTTTTTGATTACAGAAGCGCTGCGCGGCGAAGGCGCAAACCTCTGCCACGCCGACGGTACCCGCTTTATGCACAAATTTGATGAGCGTGGCGATCTTGCGCCGCGCGACGTAGTCGCTCGCGCAATCGACTATGAAATGAAGCGATTGGGCGCTGACTGCATGTATTTGGATATCAGTCATAAGCCGGCTGACTTTATCGTTAAGCACTTCCCTAATATATATCGAAAGTGCCGCTCGCTTGGTATCGATATAACCCGTGAACCTATCCCAGTTGTGCCCGCTGCGCACTACAGCTGCGGCGGAGTGATGACCGACTTTAATGCCAAAACCGACTTGAATAATGTATACGCAATCGGTGAAGTGGCCTACACAGGCCTGCATGGCGCCAACCGCATGGCATCTAACTCTTTACTTGAATGTGTGGTTTTTGCCAGCGCTGCAGCAGAAGATATTATTAAAAATCTTCCCAGTGCAGACTGTGAAGAGTCTATTGCGCCTTGGGATGAGAGCCAAGTGTCTAACTCTGACGAAGAAGTCATCATTCAACATAACTGGCACGAACTTAGGCTGTTTATGTGGGATTACGTAGGTATTGTACGCACGGATAAGCGCCTTGAACGGGCCATGCGTCGCATAAAGCTATTAGAGCAAGAGATTACTGAGTATTACTCACACTTCAGGGTAAGTAACAACCTGCTAGAGCTTCGAAACCTTGTTACGGTTGCAGAACTCATTGTGCGATGCGCGATGGAGCGAAAGGAAAGCAGAGGGTTACACTTTAATTTGGACTACCCTGAACAGTTAGACAACCCCGCTCCTACAATACTTATTCCCAGAAAACAGCTGTCAGGCGCCGACGTTGGCTCGCTAATTACTCAAGACAGCTTCGCCGATGCCGACTAGTGCATAAAGTAAGATTTGTATCAGTCTAAAGAAGGCGCTAATGTTAATGCGCCTTTTTTTAATAACTGGACAATACATTTACACAGCATCATTTAGCGCTCAATAAAACACCTTAAACAAAAAGAGAGCATCACAGCATGCTCTCTTTTCACCGTCCACAGTATCATACCAAGCTGCTCCCTTTCAGATTCCCACGCTTTACTAGGAAACTTGCCAGCGCCTTCTGAGTGAGCAATGATCTATGCAGATTGGTATTAACCTTAGGTTATCTCCCGCTTATCTTTTGCTAATCTGCACCTGATTAAACATTAATTCAGGCCTGATTAAACACTAAACTAGCCAATAAGTGCACAAGGCTGTCATTACTATCGGTAACGTCTATTAGCACACTATTATCTGTTTTACAGTGTTGTTGAATATGAATGTCACAGGGCAAAAACACGGGTTTTCTAAAGCGGCAATTTACTTCTTTTACGCTCATAGATTGTCTGAAGTCTTGATGACTTACAAACGCCGACACAGCGCGTGACAATGTCCACATGCCGTGTGCTATAGGCTGTTTAAACCCAAATGCTTTGGCAGATATTGCAGACAAGTGAATAGGATTATAGTCGCCAGAAAGCTTTGCATAGCGGCGACCTGTATTAGCCGAAGCACTAATTTCGCCGATGAGCGCCCTATTCTCTAATTCACAATCGTCATGTAAGTCATTTTTTGCACCAAGTGGAGCTACATGAACGGCTTTCACCTTCACTAAGTAACTACTTATCGCCCTGTAAACCAGGTTCCCTGCCTGCAGCGCCTCTAACATTACATCTACTTCCCAACCTCGGTTATGCGGTCTCACATCGTGAAAGCGCACGCGACATTCAAAGGGTTCGCTTAAATCGCAATGGTCTATTACCGATACTTTGTTAGCGGCGTGGATAAGGCCAAGCAATGGAAATGGGCTTTGTTTGTCCAGCAAACACTGCATTTGCAATGGTAAGGAAAGCATCTGCAAATAAAGTGGATGGGCATGCTCATTT
This sequence comes from Alteromonas macleodii ATCC 27126, assembly GCF_000172635.2. NCBI lineage: Bacteria > Pseudomonadati > Pseudomonadota > Gammaproteobacteria > Alteromonadales > Alteromonadaceae > Alteromonas > Alteromonas macleodii. Next base: position 2,921,191 of record NC_018632.1, read on the forward strand.
GCCGGCCAGTCATCTTCCTGACAAAAAGAAGCGTAGTGCACATTGTCGACATTGAGCGTTTTGGTATAGATGCGCTGAGGCAACGTAGGCGGTTTAAACTGCATAAGCTGCCTGGCGTCAACGCGTTTAAATAACGCTTTGGTATACTCACGAAACATCTTTTTAATTCCTTTAAGGCGTTGCTTTTCGGGCCAAGATAATGGCTCTAGCCAACCGGCGATAGTCTGCTTCGCAGCACTCACCTTTTAAGATCCAAGCGAGATGGCTATGATCTTTTTCAAACCATCTGCGTTTTTGGCGCAGCACATTGATACACAGCCCCCAAGTAAAGAGCTGGGAAGAATGATGAATGTTCATTGATGTGCCGTCGACCTGAGCATCAACTAGCAAGCTACCTTTTGGCATGCTTTGCAAATCCAGTGGGAGCGTGCTGTCGTCAACAACCCGGATAATACCATCGCTGGTCAAAGAGAGAGCGTATTGAGTAGCAGAAATTTTGTTACTAAACGCGTCATAAAGACGCCAGAAAATAACTAACGTGGTTGCAACAGCAACAAGCGCTATCAATTTTGAGAAGCTCAGCCAAGACCACAAGTATTGAGGAAGGCTGCACAATGCTGCGAAAAGACAAACAGCAACGCATACTTCCCCAAATAACCTTCTAAACCTATTGTGCGTAATGCAAATTCTATACTTTGACACGGTTGACGATAGTCGCCACCATGGCGGCTAGTTCAGGGTCTTCGCACTTTTGGTGTCCCATGATCCATGCAAACAAATCAGGGTCATCACTGGTAAGTAAACGTTCAAATGTTTCTTGATCTTCATAACTTAAAGAATCGAAGGCTTCTTCCACAAAAGGAAGTAAAAGTACGTCTAATTCTAGCATGCCTCTGCGACACGCCCACTTTAATCGCGCTAATCTTTTTGGTTCAAACATATGTCTTTCATACCGTTTTTTATTCGCTAACAATAATACCATGCCCTATGCGTGGGGATCACTGCTCTTTTGGTCAGATAGGCAAACTAAATAGAACTTAATCTGCGCACATTCCCATGTATTGCCCTTGAATATTGGTGGTTTTACCATACCTTGAGTACATACAGCGAATTTTACAGTGGTGAATATGACATCTATCGCATCATTACAAAGTCTTCCAAGTGAATTTGTGGTCAAGCTTTCAAATGCCATGATAATTTCTTTGGAAGGAGAACAGGCCGACAGTTACCTGCAAGGGCAAATTACGGTCAACATTAATAAGCTAACCGAGAATACTGCCAGGCATTTCGCCCATTGTGATAATAAAGGCAAAACGTGGTCTACCGGGTACGTAACTCGCCACCAAAACAAATTATTGTTGGTTACCAATGAAGATGCGGGTAGTCATTCATTAGCACAGCTTAATAAGTATGGTGTGTTCTCTAAGGTTGATATTCTCGACGACACACGAACATACAGCGCTTATTTTATTTCGCTTGATGCAGTGAAAACTAACGAAGTAAAGGCAGCGTTAAGCCAGCTTTTCTCCGAAAACGAAGTGGAACGCCTTCTTGAGAGCGATACTCCTGACAATGGTTCTCTTGAAAAGGTCGAGAGCGAACACGGCGTCGCCTATTTTGCCAATACTAGCTGCAAAGGAATTATTGTTCTTTTAGATGATAATGGCGCAAAGCAAATAAATTCGTTAATAGAGGCGCAAACCCTTTCTTGCTATCCCCAAACCGTGTTTGACGCTATACAAATTCAAAGCGTACACGCTTTAGTGCAAGGCGACGCAGTGGCGGAATACGTGCCCCAGATGATTAATGTGCAGGCGCTCAACGGTATCGACTTTGATAAAGGCTGCTATATGGGGCAAGAGGTGGTTGCGCGAACCCGCTTTCTGGGTAAAAACAAACGCGCCGCCTACAGCTTTAAGCTTGAAGGTAACGTAAATATTAAACCTGGCGATGCATTAGAAAAGCAGTTGGGCGAAAATTGGCGTATAGCGGGCAAAATACTCAATGTTGCATCGCTTGATAATGAAACCTGGTTTATTGCAGTGCTCAACAACGATACCACCAGCGAAGATTTACACAGATTGGCTGATAATAACGCCATTACCTGTTACCCTAATACTTTGCCGTACAGTATTGAGCAGAAAGCTAGCAATATTGTGAAAAAACGTCGATAAGCAGTTTTTACTGCATTACATTTATTGCCCTTTATTAAAGGGCCAAGATAGGATTTGTTATGACAATTACTTCTGACAGCGTTGTAACGCTACACTACACCGTATCTACCGAAGACGGCACAACGCTAGACTCTTCAGAAGGGAAATCGCCACTAGTAGTACTACTAGGCCGTCGCTTCTTAATTGAAGGACTAGAAGATGCACTTATTGGTAAATCGAAGGAAGATAGCTTCAACGTTTCAGTAAACCCTGAAAAAGCTTACGGTGAACGTGCTGACGAACTTGTACAAACTGTACCACGCTCAATGTTTGACGGTATGGATGTTGAAGTGGGTATGTCTTTCCGCGCAACTACGCCACAAGGTGAGCAATCGGTCATTATCATTGAAACAACTGACGAAGAGGTTGTTGTTGACGGTAACCACCCTCTTGCCGGTATTCCGCTAACTTTTGACGTAACTGTTGTTGACGTACGAGAAGCAACGAAAGAAGAGCTTGAGCACGGTCATGTACACAGTGAAGGCGGTTGTGGTCACGACCACTAAGTCACGTTGCTATTAAGCTTTAATAAATACTTAGTATATTAAAAAAGGAGCCATTGGCTCCTTTTTTTAATAAACACCATTTAATTAAATCGCGTCTTCGTTTTGTTCACCGGTACGAATTCGTACGGCGGTCTCAACGTTGTAAACGAAGATTTTCCCGTCGCCAATTTTGCCTGTCTTAGCTGACGTTTGAATAGCTTCAACCGCTTGCTCAACGCGGTCATCGTCCAGTACAAGCTCAATTTTGATCTTGGGTAGGAAGTCAACTTGGTACTCAGCACCGCGATAAAGTTCAGTATGGCCTTTTTGACGACCAAACCCTTTCACTTCTGACACTGTCATCCCTGCGATACCGACTTCAGCTAGCGCTTCCCTAACATCGTCCATTTTGAACGGTTTAATGATAGCTTCAATTTTTTTCATGACTACAACTCATCGTAAATTGTTGGAATTGGCACACGTTTATGCTGTGTACGCTCATAAATATAGAGCAATTTCTCTTCCACTTCCGCAGAAACTGGCTTTCCTTCCAAAAAGTCATCAATTTGGTCGTAAGACATGCCCAATGCTTGCTCATCGGCTTTTTGCGGAGACAGGCTTTCCAAGTCAGCAGTTGGCGCTTTAGTGATGACGTTATGTGGTGCACCCAAATGGGCTGCCACTGCACGTACTTGGCGCTTACTGAGACCAAACAACGGCGCAAGGTCACATGCACCATCACCATACTTGGTATAAAACCCTGTAATATTTTCAGCCGAATGATCGGTACCTAAAACGAGGCCATCAACCATCCCAGCAATTTCATACTGGATAACCATACGAGTACGTGCTTTAACATTTCCCTTCACAAAGTCTTGTTTCGCTTCATTGTCGGGAAGAAGGTTAGCACTGGCAAGCGCTTGTGAAGTAGACGCATGAATAGCATCTGCGCCAGGTTTTACATTCACTGCAAGAGAATGAGAGGGCTGGATAAAGTCGATAGATTTCTGTGCATCGTCTTCATCGGCTTGGGTATCATAAGGTAAACGAACCGCGATAAATTGGTATTTTTCGTGGTGCTCATCGTTTAATTCATTTACTGCTAATTGAGCTAACCGACCCAATGTGCATGAATCAATGCCGCCACTAATACCCAGTACCAGCGAATTTAAACCAGAAGTAAGTAACTGCTTTTTTATGAACGAGACTCGACGTGCGACTTCGTACTCTACGTCAATTTCAGGCAGCACTTTCATTTCATCAATAACTGCTTGTTTTTGCATCATTATATCCACGTATTTTTGGGGCGTCCTGGAACTTGATTCTACGACAATCTGACCGCAGATGTTAGTGGTATCCGCGCATCTATTTGGATTTACTCTTCTGGTATTGCAGTTGTGCAGCACTTAAGGTCAGCAATTTATTTATTATTAAGTTGAGATTCAAGCACAGCAGAACGACAAGCCATTAAACGTAAGGCGTATGGCCAAATATGCGGTTGCGCGGTAAAACATACCTTTGCCAACTCAAATTAGTTTACCCTAAAATATGAGTAAGTAGCGTAAAATTATGGCGCTACAACATTACATTGGAGAAAGGCGGCGCAAAAGCAAACCCTCCTGTTTCTCTTTATAGCAACGCGTGGAATCGAATACCGTTTATGACAAACACTAGGCTTACAGCACGACTATCCATAATGTCGAGACAGCAAGGACTAACCCTTCTAGAAATGCTTGTTGCCGTCGCTATTCTTGCCATTATTCTCACCACAGTTGCGCCTGGCATTCAAAATATCGTAATCAAAAATAGAATTACCTCTGACTTAAACAATTTAAGTGCAGTGGTTCAACGCGCTCGCTTTTCTGCGGTAGACGAACAAACCAACGTAGTGCTGTGCCCTACGCAAAACTATACAGCCTGCACGTCGAGTTGGCGCAATGCAAAAATGGTGTTTATAGATGCAAATGGAAACGGCGGCCGGGATAACAATGAGGTCTTAATTGTAGCAAGCGATCCACTTAGTAATGCCAATACCATCTCCGGTATAACCGGCAGCCTTATCTTCGACGAGCAAGGCGGAATAGACCGCGCCGCAACCATCACCTTATGTCCCAATAACAACGATGCAAACTATGCATCAGCACTTTTATTATCGCTTTACGGAAGAATATCTGTTGCCGTAGACAGTGATGACAACGGCAAAAAAGAAGACTTAGAAGGTAATGAGTTAAGCTGTAGCTAACCGTTCACTTTTCGTATCGTTAAGTTTCGAGCATTTTCTTACCAACATTCTGTGGGCGTCAGTGCGTCTTCACGTATTTTTATTACTCTACAGCTGTCCGTAGATGCTCTAGATGTCAGTGTAGCACTAATTTCATACATTCCCGTGTCGCTGATGGTTTGTGAGATGCGTACGCTGGCTATTCCAAAGGGTGGCAACGCATCGTGCGTTACGTACTCGCCTGTGAGTAGCCAACTTCGCGACTGAATTGCTTGGGCAGACAGAAGGTACACTTTGACCTTGTTGAGCTGACTTAGTTGTTTGCTAGCGGTAATTGCCGACGTAGTCGCAACGCACAATATGCCTGCTATAGCCGTTGCAACCAGTATTTCTACAAGCGAAAACCCTTCAGTCAGATGATGTTGTATGTACGCTTTATAATTCCCTTCCATGGTACAGCTATCTCTCTAATTGAATTTCAGTACATTGAGATTACCAATATGAATTAAGCAGGGTAACTGGACTTACGCATGGCTTTTCACGCTTACACATCCAACAACAAGCTAAGCATTCCACAACGGAGATTGAATGGGTTTACGCTTTTAGAAATGCTAGTTGTACTGGCAGTAATCAGTCTCCTATCGTTAATTGCTATTCCTTCATTTGATGCATGGAATGAGCGAAATGCCTTTAAACATGCTGCCACCGGAATAGCCTCACTCGCAAAACAGGCGAGAATGAAAGCACTAATAAACAAAAAGAACATGTTCCTGATTGCGCAAATTGAACACAATAGCTGTGTACTCGTGAGCGAAGAAGACTCGTGCTCTTGCGCCACCCGCCCAAGCTGTGCCTTGACTGAGTCGAGTTTCTTGTCACTGCCTTCGCGGTGGAATACAGAATTGAGCACAACCAATAATGAGGACAAGATTGTCGCGTTCAATAAAAACGGTACCCTCAATTTTGCGAGTAATACGACGCTAACGCTTTCAAGCCAGCGCTTCAGGGCAAAGTTAGTTATTAATACATTGGGGCGAATAAAGCTATGTAGCGTTCAGTCTATTTCTGGAATAGCGCCATGCTAAAACATGTAATGCGTCGTGGCGCAATCAAGCCGTATTGTGGATATAGTCTCACCGAACTGCTGGTGGCCTGTGGCTTGGCAAGTATAGTGATTTCAGCCGTTGCAACTCAAGCGGCGCGGTCGCACATTGCACACTCATCAATTCAACACGCTACCAGCGTAGAAGACGACATACGTGCGCTACAAAGTACAATTACACAACACCTAAGCAAAGCGGGTTTTGTTTACTCCCCTAACACCCTATCACCTTTCGGTGCGACCACAATCGAAAATACGGTATTCGAAGTAACCACTGGCCACCGCGCAAATGAACCTGAAAATAGCTGTGTTACCTTTTCTTATGATAAGAACAAGGACGGCGTGGTATCGCAGGCTCAGGGGGAGTTTTTTGGATACCGATTGCACGACAATGCCATCGAGTACCGAGTAGCAGGACATTCCTGTATTCAAAGGGGTTGGTACGACTTAACCGATACGCAAACTACCGTTGCCACCAAATTCACGGTTAACCGAAGGCACAGCAGTAGCTGGGGAAGTGCCTATGAAATTGAAATAGAGTTGCACAGTAAAGTTGATCCTACCGTCAAAAGCGCCAGAACGTTCATAGTTGAGGCTGTCAATGCCTACTACTAATTCCGAAATGCAGTGCCCTCAAAGAGGCAACAGAAAAACTGAGTTTAGAACAAGCCATGGAGGGGTTGTACCTACACGCCATACTGCACCGCTTCGTTTTCAGCAAGGCATCGCCGTGTTGGGAATTGTGGCCATATTATTAAGCGCTATTACCTTCTCAGCTATAAGTACATCACAGCAGGTTCAACAATTTTATACGATTGAAAAGACAAAGCGGGATACCGAGAAGGCACATGTTACACACATGCAGCAAGTCAAAGAAATCGCCACGTTGTTACGAAGTCATTCGGCCTCGCAAACGTTGAATAGGATAGACACATCCAATGCAACGATACTTATTGAGCAGACCGATTTAGTTGGTGAAGAACAGCAGCCTTTGCAACACTTTGACGTGCGGGTTTCCCAAGACGAAAGTAATATGATTTACACAGCTAAATTTCTGCGCTATCCGTCACTGTTAAGGCTACCTACTTCAACTCAACAATTATCATGGGACAATCAGCTTACCGAATGGCTGTTTAATCGAAGCATAGAGCACCTGAGTGCGACGTATTTTCCTCAAAGCGTTGCTAAACAGGATTGTGTGAACCTTCCGCCTGCCAGTATTTTCTGGATAGAGGGAGATTGCCAATTGGATAACGAAGATATAGCACACTCAGACGAAAACCAGCCTTTAATGCTACTGATAGTGGATGGCGACCTTTCACTTCACGCCGATACGCAATTCCATGGTTTGATAGTTATGCTTTCCACCACTCCATATACGCACACTTTGCATGTTTCACCTGAGGCATCTATAAAAGGCGCTTACGTTTCCAACCACCCCTTGAACACGAATCTTGATGGGCCATTAACACCGTCCACCGCGGTGCTAAAAAACCTTCAATCGCACACTACACTCGCTAAAATTATCCCTATCCCGGGTTCATGGTATAGGAATAACTCAACAAACGATTGAGCTGAATATTAGGTAAACGAAAAACCAGAAATAGAGGATCCTCAAAGATGCCTAAATTGAAAAATACAGGAAGTATTTTAATTGAAGTGTTGCTGGCACTGCTTATTTTAACAAGCACTACCACCTATCTACTTGCCACTCGCATTGATTCTAGGCTTCTCTTTCAAGTGACTTTGGATGAAAACGCTGAGCACAATGTCTCATTGAATTCGGATCGACTCGCTCTAGTTAACGACCCGGTTGACCAACGTTGGGATGACATCGCAATATTTGGTGAACCGTCATTACTGGTAATTTCAGCCCAATAGCACATCAACGCCACGTTTTTTAAGGCGTCAAAACGACCTGTGGCATTAATCGCTTAACGAATATCTACCAGTATTAATAATTAGCATGACCAGCAATATTCATCGGACTCAAGGGATCCATTGTTATTTTTATCCCAACCCTTTCTCCCATCACTGAAGTAAAACAACGTGCCATCTGATGCTTGACCTGTGCCGCTGACTGGCGTTGCCCTCAACTCATAAGCTGTTGCGCTGGCCGCTTGTATAGTTAAATTATAACGGCGATTTGCTTGGGGCTCAGAAGACGGAGAATAAGTAGAAAAAACGGCTGGCGCGCCGGTGTTTGCGCCACCACTTGCCGCACCTTCATAACTGAAAGAACCACTGTGATGACGTTCCATTGCAGATGCGAACCCCAACAAGTCAGCCTGCCCTGTGCCGCGGTATCCATCGGCAATAACACCTTGGTAAGAAGGGTATGCAATGGCGGCAATAATGCCCACTATCGCCACAACTATCATAAGCTCAATTAATGAAAATCCGCTCTCTGTTTTTTTATGCTTCACAATTATTCCCTCTCTGTTTCTGAGTGCCAACTACCACGCTGAATTCGCTCGAATCTTCCGTAAATATTTTCAGCTAAACACTCAAATGCGTTAGTACATGCCTCGTCGTTGCCATCTTCATCAACGTCAATCACTGCTGAGACACATTCAGTACCCAAGCAAACCACTGGACTCACAATATCTTCTATAAGAATTTTGGTCTCTGGTGCGATGCCAGTTTGTTTCAATTCTGCTGAGCGGTCAGCGTCGTTAACTTCTCCGTCATTATTTACATCTGTGACGGCGTTGCCATTAAACATACTGACTAAATAAGCGCGACTATTACCCGTGGGCGGAGCACATGCACTGGTACTACTCACCGCCGGAACATAGGTCGTAAAGAACACCTTGTAATCGATAATTAGCGGAGAAGACAGTACCTTTTCACCGTTAGTGGTTAAATTCAAATACCACCCAGCCTTGTTAGCAAAGTCCTGTGAAGCCAACTCGCGCTCCCCCTCGTCACTACTATTTAAGGCATGACTCGTGGCGTTGTACATTCCACTCTCATAAACCGTTTGCATAAATGTGTAATTCCCATTTACATCACGGTTAAATACGCCGCTGTCTTTAAGCATATAAAAGTTGTCTTCAACTACGGTATCTAGCGGAGATGCACGCCATCCACTGCCAAGGGCTATGCCATAATACAACTCATCGCCTAGCGCTATCTCTGTTACGTCTGGCCCATAGTAGAAATGTCGGTTGGTTTCTGCTGTGTCGCCACCGAAGTCGGCAATGCGCGCGCCTTTTATAAAATTCGTACCTGAATTTCCATTATAAATGTCTAACCTGAATAACTGGCCGCCCATATCGGCCACATACATATGGTCCGCAAACCCATCGTTATCCCTATCAATAACTGAAATTCGCCCTGGAACGCTGTAAGTCATATTCGTTAAGTTTAAATCCGCATCTTCATTACTTGCATGCCACAAGAGGCTGCCAGTATCAGCGTCGAACATAAACACAGCATTGCCAACGACATCATTTGCTCGAATAGCACGATCATCTTGTGCGTCATCGTAGCCACCGCCAACAATCATGACATTTTTAACTTGTCCGCCCATGTTCACTTTAGTGATTGTTGGTCTCGACCACGTCTGGCCCAACTTTGCCAGCGTCCCCGCCCCGCCTTCAATTTTGAATTTCAGCGTGGGTGAGGTCTTTTGCGTCACATCAAAGACATAATAATTACGTCCCCCCCTGCGCATACCAACATAAAGGTACTTGTTGTCTCCAACTGTTCTTAGAATCATGTCACCATCTAAGCCATATTTGTGCTCTAGCGATGATGTGTCTTTATAAAAATGATGTAGATTCTGCAGCAATGTTTTAGGCATGATGGCAAAGTTCTCTTCGCCTGTTGAAGTGTCGAATGAATGCAACATTCCTTGGTTGGTGGCGACAAAAATGGCCGAGTCGTCAGTACCGTAGTTAACAATTATAGGCTGAGAGTGAATGGGATCGCCCATTTGAGAGCGATAGTCAGTTGTACTTCCATCGCCGTTACTGTCTTTTACGTCCACGCCTCGAGTCCACTTTAAGATGGCATCTCTTAGTGCATTCGCGTCAGTTTCATCCTGAATGGCAAGGTCAGCATTCGTTATATTCGTATTGTTTTCGTGTAATTCATTGGCACTTCTTACAATGCTACCCGTATCATTGAACACGTATATATTTCGGTTCCCGCCCAAGCGACTGGCTGCTCCACCTTCACTCACCTCGCTGCCGTCAGCAAGGGTTGACCAATAGCTGTGTGCATTTTCAGCGAAGAATCCCGTAACGCTATCCACCGCATTTAGGCTGTTTTTATCGAGAATTTCATCACCACTTAAGCGATAACGTTTAAGGTTCCCAGGCCAAATCGCCCCTTCGCTCGGCTTAAACAATGCGAAGTATAATTCATCTCTATGGGTTAGACGGTTTAGCTGGTTAACCGCCACACCAGGCGACACAAAGGTTGCATTAATATCTTTTACAGAACGCAAAATAGTATTAAACGCCTCGAGCAAATCCGTACTGTTATCTGCCTGATAGAAACCACCACCACTTTGCAAAGCAAGCTGATTAAGGAAGTTGTTGGCGTTATTGTTCGCCGCAAACCCGATGGTGTGTGTAATAACCCTTGGGCCTATTACTGACGTTGACGCTTCACTGATATTTCTCACTAAATCTAGGCCGCACTTCTCACCGCTACTTCCGGTACAGCTTTTACCAAGTAACGTCTGAATTTTCGAAACACTGTGGTTGTTGTTCGCTTCACCGTCGGACAATAAAACAATGTGATTGTTTGTTTGACACTGTAGGTCAGACACCGGTGAAATGTAACTTGCCGGTGTTGGAATCTGCTCAGTGATACAGTCGCTGTCTGACAAGTTGTCTTCCGAGCAGCCCGAAGGCAAAATTGAATCTGCACCTATATAAGAGCTTCTGTGGCTCACACGAGTACTTCTTCGCACAGAGCTGCTAACGTCACTTTCCCCACGTTTTCGCCCATAATCTACGTCTCTACCGCCATAATAGTTAGCCGCTTCCAACAATGTGTCTACTATAGGGGTTAGACCGTTGGCGCTAAGCTCATCTATTTTGCTGATCAAATGTTCACGGACCGTTGCTGAAGCGCCAGGTGTCGCCGAGCCGTTAAACTTCACAATAAGCTTCGGTGCTTTAGATGGCGAGTTGTTATACGTATGCGCACCGCGGTACGACACAAAATCATCAAGAACAAAAGCCATATCGTTACCTGACCGCCAACCTGAACGATCAACAATTTGCTTAACAATGTTGCTCACGTCAGGCGTACGGTAGGTATAATTGTTGTAAAAATCAGGCATGGACCAAGTAATACCCGATGTTTTAGGCAAATTTCGTAAGCGGTTACGACGGTCTGGATGAAAATCAGACGCATCATCATCAGCTACGCCCCTAATACGCATGCTCGGGTTACCATAGGTCACCGTACTGTAAGCAGTAAACTCAAGATACGCTTCTGTTACTACAGCCCCTTGAGGAATGTTCACATTGCGAAATCGAACGCCTATGTAATCATTGTAAGATGGGTGGAAGGTCAGTTCACTACCGGTATTCGGGTAGCCGTTTACGTTCTCTTCCAAGTTATCTCGTGAACTGGCTACTTGATAAATTGCTTCGCCTTGAACACAGCCCGTAGCGGTAGAGTCATCATAAGTTACCACCAACTGTGGCGCACCACTTTGGCCTACGTCACTGGCTCTTACCTCACGAGAGCTTGCTGAATCGGTGCTAGAGCCTTCTATTAAAATATTAAGGTTCTTGCCGCCACACCATGCCGATAAATCGACGACTTCTTGAATGACTGCACTTATGTCAGGTGTGGTTATCACCTCGCCTGAGGCGGGAAAGCTATTGTCGGTTGCCCACTCAACGTTAGCCGCGGTCTTCGTTCGCGCACTCAAATTGTTCGAAGACGAAGCAAAGGCTGTACTTGATGCCGATGCTTCAGCTGATATAACAAGGGATGTACCCGCCACATTGAATTTTTCTGAAGTAAACCTAATACTGGCATTAACGATTGTCGCGCCTTGAGGTATGTTTAACTCGGTAAAACGCAGACCAGAGGTTACGGTTTGGGTACCGCTGCTTAATACAAGGTCATTGCTGTCAGTGGTAACGCTACCGTCTATTTCATGTGCGTCGTGATCGTCGTCGTTGGTTGAAATGATAATTTCAGGTCTTACCGCTTCATCTATATTGCGAACCGGATAGAGGATTGGGCCACCGTAATCCGAAAAACGCATCAAACCTGCGTTAATATTGGTCGCCGAACCGAGCGCTTCTTTTAGTGCATTCTGTACGCGCAACATTCGAGTTTGGCTGGTGTTATCGTACGATCCCATACTTCCCGATGAGTCCATGATAAACAGCACATTCGGGTTATAGGTTACGGCGTTATTTGCGTTGCCTAGGTAAATATCGAGGTCGTCACCAAACGCAGAGAAACCGATACAGCTAAATAGTATAATAGAGGCAAGGTAAGTCGAGAGTTTCTTCATATTAATACCTATTGAGACGCAGGGCCAAATACAGAGGCAGCCAAGCTGTTCGCCACAACAGAAGATTTACCCGCCACTTTCCCACATCCTCTGATAATGAATACATGGCAATTGACGTTGCTTCCACCAATCACGTTACTCGAGCCTCGACAAGCCTGCTCTCTGATAAAGGCAGTGCGCGACCAACTCTTTGACGAGGCCTCACTTTGATACGTGCCATCCACCACATGTCTGTCACCAACAGCAAGGCCGCCTTCAGTCATGTATCTGTCAGTCCACTCCCCGTCATCGAAACAGCTCATTGAATCTGCTTCAGGGTCAAACACGTTACCCTGCCGAGCTTCCGAGAGCGGGTCTGTCTTATTCGGGTCGGTAAGTAGGGTTTCATCTTCAGATTCAAAGAAAACGCCCGCGATCGCTGCTTCAGCAGCATCAAAAGCCAAACCACTTTGCTGCATAGACACTGCCATTTTAGACTGAGACAAGCTACTGGTTACCGCGCTTACCCCTAAAACAGTGATTGAAAGCAACACAAGAAGTGCGAATACCATCACTAAGCCTTGTTGTTTCATCGCGAACTCCTGACAAAATTTTTCATATTTCGAAGTGCCAACGTTTTTGAGAACACTTGATAATAATGGGCCGTGTCCATCGTTTTAGATGCTTCGTTTAACAGCGCATATTTCTGAGACTGTGTTTGTCTCACTTCATTTTGATAGCTTTTAAGCATTAGCGCCCAGCGCAGTGACACAACTTGTTGATTAAGCGCCCTTAAATCTTCAATTTCATCTGCGGTTACATACGAAACAGCTTGCCCTTGAGAATTGGTAATGCTGCTTGAAACGCCGAACTGCACTTGGAAACTTTCGACGTTATCGAGCAATGTTACGGTAAGGGGCGACACTGTCTGCACCTTTAGGCCACGAAGTACCCGACCATCATATCCTGTGCACTTAAGTGTACTGCCGCTTACAAAGTAGTGATTAACAACGTGAAACTCGAGACCGCCATAGCCGTGCTGGTTTCCAGTACAATCTTCGTCACTTAGTAGGCTCACAACCAGCTTATCACTGCCGCCACTAGAGGTTTGTATGCTGCCTAGTGTAGCGTTGGTAGCGAAATCCCCTGCTACAGCGATGGGGTGATTTTCCACATAGGCCGCTTCGGCAACGATATCAACGGATGTATCCACATCCGCGACTATCTGATCATAACGGCCGACTTCATAGAATTCTGCTGAGAGGCGAGCCATGATAAAGCGGCCTGACTCTTGTACTTGAGCCACGGCTTGATTGAGCTTATTCGTCACGCTACTACTGACGAGCACTTGAATAATCGCGCCTGATATCACTAACCCCAGCGTTAACGTAATCATTAACTCGACAAGGGAGAAACCCTGCTGTGGGCGGTGGCGACGTGCATTCATAATGTAATGTCCTTAAACACACATGCGTTACTGTCACCTTCAGATTCGTTACATCGCGCATTAAGGGTATAGGTCTGATTTCCCGAAGAAGCGACAGGCCACGTCAACAACACTTCTACACGAGAACCTGCACTACAGCTGTAAATATCTGCCGTATTGTTGTCGTCACACGATACCGACACTTTAGTTTGAGGATTGGTTTGTACTGCTGAGCACGATAGCGCCCAACCATCGTACTCAGCCATCTGTGCTTCAGTACAGGCCTGGCCTTCGCAATTTGGGATCCCTGCCGGCCTTGCCAGACAGTAGCAGTGATAAGGGTGAGACGAGCCAGAACAACTTAACGTGGCAAAATTATAGGTATCGCTAGAGAAGTACGCATTGTTGACTACCATGCCGTCTCCCACTGTTGCTGGGCGAGCGGCGGCTCTCAATCGTTCTGCAACTTGTGCTGCCACCATCTCGGCCTGAGTTCGGCTTATTGCGTCTTTATTGGCAAAAGAGCCCGTAAACTGGAGCGCAGCAACACCCAGTAAGCCCACAGCTAATATAAATAAGGTGATTAAGATCTCTATAAGACCTGCACCGTGTTGTGCGCGAATATGACTTCCCTTCACTCGCTTCATTATCACCTTTTCAGCAATCATCTTTTTTGCCATATACCTAACATTCAAATTGGTGTTATCACCAATGTAGTATAGTAAGACAAAAGCGTATAACACTGGGTATCAATGGTTATTAAAACGTATAATTTTCTGTGACCTGTACTAGCAAGCAAGTACAGGGCAGACTGTTCAACCATTTTATCTTTAAAGTAACCGGCTCTAAAAGGTAAGCGAGCTATAACACCGCTTTACGATGTACGTTTACGGTATAAAAGGCGCTACCTCAAAGCCGAACCGTGTAGCCTGTTCATGTTAAAATACCCTGTTCTAAAGGTATTATTATCCATTCGCAACTTGTTGAATTTCCAGTAGACAAAAGCATAAAAAAACACCGCAACTAAGTGTGGTGTTTTTTTATTTTGATAGTGAGGATAAATTAAACGACCTGCTTAACACGCAGCTCTTTAGGTACAGCAAATTCCACATTCTCTTCGCGTCCAGCACGCTCAGAAGCTGAAACAGCACCCCACGCTTTGAGCTTGTTTACCACACCTTGCACTAACACTTCCGGTGCAGACGCGCCTGCAGTAACGCCAATATGCTCTACACCTTCTAGCCATTCCTCTTGAATGCAATTAGCGTCAGCAATCAAATACGCTTTTGCGCCAATTTTTTCAGCCAACTCGCGAAGACGGTTCGAGTTTGAGCTATTCTGTTCCCCAACAACCAGTAAAACCTGACAATCTTGGGCTAGGTCGCGAACCGCGTCTTGGCGATTCTGCGTGGCATAGCAAATGTCGTCTTTTCTCGGACCATTGATTTTGGGGAACTTAGCGCGAAGTGCATCAATAACATCGGCGGTATCATCAACAGACAGCGTAGTTTGGCTGCAATAATAAAGGTTGGTCGGATCTTTAACTTCAAGCGTTGCCACATCAGCTTCAGATTCAACTAAATAAATACCGCCATCTTCATTGCTGTACTGCCCCATGGTGCCCTCTACTTCAGGGTGACCAGCATGACCAATCAAGATACATTCAGTGCCCGTTTTGCTAGCGCGGGTAACTTCCATATGTACTTTCGTCACTAAGGGGCACGTGGCATCAAAGACCTTTAAACCGCGATTTTCCGCTTCTTTTCTTACCGCTTGCGATACGCCATGGGCAGAAAATATAACTATGCTGTCGTCTGGTACTTCGTGAAGCTCATCAACAAATAGCGCACCACGCTCACGTAGCCCATCTACCACAAATTTATTGTGTACCACTTCGTGGCGTACATAGATGGGCGGCTCGAACATTTCAAGCGCGCGTTCAACGATGGTGATAGCTCTATCAACGCCCGCGCAGAAACCACGAGGGTTAGCTAAATGAATTTGCATAACTAGTTTCCACCTTGTGCTGACACGCCAGGTTTAACATCAATAATTTCAACGTCAAAGATAACCGTTTGCCCTGCTAGCGGGTGATTGAAGTCTACCGTAACAGAGTCTCCAGCAGCACTTCGAATAATCCCCGGAATCTCTGAACCGTCAGGCTGAGCAAACGCTAAAATCATGCCTTCCTCAACTTGCAAATCTGCACCAAAGCGGCTTCTATCCATATAGTGAATATTATTCGGATCAGACTGGCCGAATGCATCTTCAGGGCCTAATTTAAATGACTTTTTGTCACCTTTTTTAAGCCCAAGTAAACACGCTTCAAAATTCGGCGTAAGGCTACCGTCACCCATCACCATTTTGGCAGGTTTGTTGTTTACACGAGTACTGTCAGCGGCAGAGCCATCTTCTAGCTTTAAATCAAAGTGAAGAATAACTTCGTTATCAGCACCAATTATCAATGAGTCTGTCATAACCTTTCCGAATACTACTTAATGGTTTCGCTATTGTCCGCGGCACTGGCTCGCGCGTCTGCACCGTTCCCTTCACTTTTTTTGTCGCCATTTTTAAACATGTCGATAATAAGTAAAGCTGCGCCTATAAATATTGCGCTGTCAGCAATGTTAAACGCTGGCCAGTGGTAATTGTTTACGTAAAAATCTAAGAAGTCGATGACATAACCATGGACTAAACGGTCGTAAACGTTACCTAGTGCACCACCTAGAATAAAGGCAAACGCAACGGGCAGCATTTTTTGCGAACGGGGTGACTGCTTCAGCCACCACAAAATCACTACACTTACCACGACAGCAATGGCAGTGAAGAACCAGCGCTGCCAACCACCTGCATTTTCTAAAAAACTAAATGCGGCGCCGTAATTATGTACGTAAGTAAAGTTAAAAAACGGCAATACCTGTATCGACTGATACAACGACATACTGTCGATAACCGTGTACTTACTCCATTGGTCGAGGATAAACGCAATTGCGCTTATCCACAAAAACTGCAAGCCTGTTTCGCGAAAAAGCTTAAGCATAGTGGCGTTCTTCTCCATCACCGTCAATGTTTGTCACACAGCGACCACAAAGCTCTTCGTGACCTTCATGTGAGCCCACATCTTCACGGTGATGCCAGCAGCGAACACACTTTTCACCGCTTGCTTTATTAACGCTCAACCATAAACCTTCTACGTCTGTGGCTTTCGCATCAGACGGTGCACCGTCAACTTTAGTTAGCGTAACGCCTGATGTAATAAGTACGAAGCGTAGCTCGTCTTCAAGTTTTGCGAGTACGTTGTACAACGACTCAGTAGCATAAAGCGAAATGCTCGCTTCTAGTGAGCCACCTAGCTCGCCATCTTTACGCGCCTGCTCCATCGCCTGGTTTGCGGCGTCTTTTACGCTTAGCACTTGATGCCATAGGGCATCGTTAAACGTATCGCTTTGCGTGAAGTTGTTAAAACCTTCGTACCAGGTTTCAGTAAATACAAACTCGCTGCGCTCACCTGGTAGCGTTTCCCAGATTTCTTGTGCAGTAAAGCTGGTAATAGGCGCCATCCAGCGAACCAATGCTTCAATGATATGATACATGGCCGTTTGGCATGAGCGACGGGCTAGCCCATCTGCTTTAGCTGTGTACTGGCGGTCTTTAATCACGTCTAAATAGAATGAGCCCAGCTCAATTGAGCAGAAATGCGTAAGCTTCTGTGACACTACCAGCAAGTCGTAGTTGTCATACGCTTCGATAAGCTCTTCTTGAAGTGCCTTAGCACGAGCAACAATCCAGCGGTCAAGCGCGACCATATCTTCTTCTGCAACCGCATCTTCAACCGAGAAACCGTTCAGGTTCGCTAGCAAGAAGCGTGCAGTGTTACGTACGCGGCGGTAGCCATCTGCAGCACGCTTTAAGATTTCATCCGATACCGCAATCTCGCCGCGATAGTCAGTAGATGCTACCCATAGACGAAGGATGTCTGCGCCTAATTTGTTAGTGACTTCCTGAGGCGCCACAACGTTACCTACCGACTTCGACATTTTTCTGCCGTGGGCATCTACCGTAAAGCCGTGTGTTAGCACTTCTTTATAAGGCGCGTGACCGTGCATGGCAGTTGATGACATAAGCGAAGACATAAACCAACCACGATGCTGGTCAGAACCTTCAAGATATAAATCGGCAGAGGCCGGAATGTCATCGCGACGATCGACAACGAAGTAATGCGTTACACCCGAGTCGAACCAAACGTCTAGGGTATCGGTCACTTTTTCATAGTTGTCTAATTCGCTACCAAGCAGGGCTGCATCGTCGAGATCCCACCACGCTTGAATGCCTTTAGCTTCAACTTCTTGTGCCACCTTTTCCATTAACGCCGCAGACTCTGGGTGGATTTCACCGGTAAGTTTGTGCACATACAAAGGAATAGGCACGCCCCACGTACGTTGACGAGAGATACACCAATCTGGACGGCCCTCAACCATTTTCTCAATGCGGTTTTGGCCCCAGTCCGGGATCCATTTGGTTTGCTTAATTTGTTCAAGTGATTCAGCGCGAAGGCCTTTTTTATCCATGCTTACAAACCACTGAGGCGTAGCGCGGAAGATGATTGGCGTTTTGTGGCGCCAGCAATGCGGGTAGCTGTGCTCGTATTTTACGTTTAGGACAAGGTTACCCTTCTCTTTAACCGTTTCGATAATTTCATCGTTGGCTTTAAATACAAACTGACCTGCAAACAGCGGTGTGTTTTCAAGGTACACGCCATTGTTGCCTACCGGATTGTACACTTCGATATCGTATTGCTTGCCCACGTTAAAGTCGTCAACACCATGGGCTGGCGCTGTGTGTACACAACCTGTACCAGACTCAGTCGTAACGTGGTCGCCTAGAATTAACGGAACTTCAAGGTCTAAGAATGGGTGATTAACTTTAAGCTTATCAAGCGCAGCACCAGTACAGGTTGCCACTTCACGGAAATCTTCAACGCCGTAACGGTTCATGCAGCTTTCAAGCAGGTCCTGCGCTACCACTAGCCATTCATTTGAAGGCTGAACTTCAACAATCGCATAGGTAAGCTCTGGGTGTAAGCTGATTGCACGGTTGGCTGGCAGTGTCCACGGTGTGGTAGTCCAAATAACTACACCTGCTTTGTGTGTGGTTAAATCACCTTCAGACACACCAAACGCTTCTGCAATAGCAGCCACATCAGCTACTGGGAACTTAACGTCGATAGCAGGTGATACTTTGTCTTTGTATTCCACTTCTGCTTCAGCAAGTGCTGAACCACAATCTGTACACCAATGAACAGGTTTGAAGCCCTTTTCTAAGTGACCAGAGTCTACAATTTTACTTAATGCACGAATGATGTCGGCTTCAGATTTGAAGTCCATGGTTTTGTATGGGTTATCCCATTCACCAAACACACCTAAGCGTTTAAAGTCAGCCATTTGGCCGTCAATTTGCTTTTGTGCGTATTCGCGACACTTCTGGCGAAATTCAGCCGCAGTAACTTTCTTACCTGGCTTACCAACTTTCTTTTCTACCATCAATTCAATCGGCAAACCGTGACAGTCCCATCCAGGAACGTACGGAGAATCGAAGTCAGAAAGGTTTTTCGACTTTACAATAATGTCTTTGAGAATTTTGTTAACCGCGTGACCAATGTGAATATCGCCATTTGCATAAGGAGGGCCATCGTGAAGAATAAATGGCTTTTTGCCTTTTTTCGCTTCACGAATTTTGCTGTATACCCCTTTTTCCTGCCAGTCTTTAAGCATTTTCGGCTCGCGCTGAGCAAGGTTACCGCGCATAGGAAACGCAGTTTCTGGAAGGTTCAGTGTGGCTTTGTAATCACTCATAAAATTGTATTATCCGGTTACCTTAATTTTCACCCAATGCACTAACACATTGTGAAGGCGATATTCATTTTGCGATGTTCAAATTAAAACGCTGAATGTAAAAGGTTCAACGTAAAACTGTGTGTCGTTCTTACTAGCGCAAGGCTGACATTATATGTTCTAGCACAGTGACTTACTTACGCGTTTCGCGAACAAGGATCCACGTTTAAAAAAATCGAGCTCAATAAAATTAATACGCGCAAAAACTTTTCGTGACTTTATCACGTTTAACTATGCTAATAACAGACGCGCTTGTGCTGCATCTGCTTGAATTTGATCTTTCAACGCCTCAAAAGAATCAAATTTAATTTCATCTCTTATTTTTGCCATCGGAAACACCGTAATGGGCTTGCCGTAAAGGTCAGATGACAAATCAAAAATATGGACTTCTAACTGGTTTCTTACCCCGTTAACAGTAGGACGGGTACCAATGTTCGCAACGCCGTTATAGTGTTTTCCATCTACGTCGACACGAACTGCGAACACGCCGTGAATTGGCGTTTTTTGACGTTTTAGCATGACATTCGCGGTGGGAAAACCAATGGTGCGACCTTTTTTCTCGCCGTGAACCACCCTACCGTGAATAGCAAACGGGCGCCCTAGCATTTCGGTAGACAAACCGAAGTCGCTGTCAGCCAACGCTTCTCGCACCGCGGTAGAGCTTATTCGATGGGCATGCATGGTAAAACTGTGGGTGCTTACTACTTCGAAACCGTATTGGCGACCTGCCGCCTCAAGCATTTCGAAATCCCCTTTGCGGCCATTGCCAAAACGGAAATCGTCACCAACAACAAGAAATTTAACACCCAGTTTGTCCACCAATAAATCGTGAACGAAGGTATCGGCACTTTGCTTAGCAAACTCCGCGTTAAATCGCACAGCAAGCAGTCTGTCGACACCTTGTTGGCGCAGCAACTCGTACTTTTCGCGAAGAGGGCTTATACGCGCTGGTGCTTTATCAGGCATAAAGACTTCTTCAGGCTGAGGTTCGAACACCATTACGGTGGCAGGAAGTGATAGCGATTTCGCTTTTTCAAGCACGTTAGCCAACACAGCTTGATGACCACGGTGTACGCCGTCGAACTTGCCAATAGTGAGCACACACCCTTTATGGTGCGGTTTTACATTGTTTAGCCCGCGGATAAATTCCACTGTTAGCCACTACCTTTTAACTGCTAGAAAATCAAAGCTCGCGATTATAGCCGACCGCGAGCACAATACCAAGCACACGGGCCATTCTGGCTCCATGCTCTATTTCGCATCTATTGAATACTAATCGCCGCCGCTTCTGAAATGCCTGGGTCGCATGCCCAGCACCACCATGGTTGTCACGAACAGTATGACCGACAGCGATATGGTTATTCCTACTTCTAACATTTGGGCGGAAAGAGACAAATCAAAGAAACCTAAGCCTTGATCGCGATAATAAATAAGCCCGCCCATGGCTGCACTTGCAATAACTACACGGGCAATAAACAAAACCGATGTGCGGCTTAACGCAAACACGCCTTGGCGATGCAGCGTTATATAGAGCAAAGCGGCATTAAGCGTAGCTGACATACTGGTAGCAACAGCAAGCCCTACATAACCAAACGGAATCGCTAATATAAGGTTAAACACCATGTTTGCGACCATACACCAAATACCAAATTTCACTGGCGTCTTGGTGTCTTGGCGGGAGTAAAACCCTGGCGCGAGAATTTTTACCAGCATAAAGCTGAGCAAGCCAAACGAGTACGCGGTAAGCGAGTAAGACGCCATAATGGCGGTTTCTGCGGTAAACGCGCCCCGCTGAAAAATAACGGTCAGAATAGGCCTTGCCATCACGCCAAGTCCCACTGCAGCAGGTATGCCTAATAAACACACCATGCGAAACGCCCAATCGATATTCGCAGCAAACGCTTTGGGGTTATTACTGACATGGTTTCGGGATAGCGTAGGTAAAATGACTGTTGCGATGGCAATACCAAACAACCCTAGGGGAAATTCAAGCAGCCTGTCTGAATAGTATAACCAGCTAATAGAACCGGTAACTAAAAAGCTGGCGATGAAAGTATCAAACAACAAATTGATTTGCCCTACTGACACACCGAATAAGGCAGGGATCATCAGGGTGCGTACTTTTACCACGTTTTCGTCATGCCAGCCCCACTTTGGCTTTACCAAGAGCCCTGCCCTGAACAAAAACGGTAGTTGAAACAAGAACTGTACAATACCACCGATAAACACGCCCCACGCTAGCGCGTAAGCGGGTTGATTAAGCGTAGGAGCTAAGTATATAGCGCATGCAATAATGCACACGTTAAGTAAAACAGGGGTGAAGGCAGCAACCGCAAACTTATTTAGCGTATTGAGTATCGCCCCTGCCAACCCAGTCAGAGAGATAAACGCTAAATAAGGAAAGGTAATTTTCAACATGGTCGACGCAAGCACAAACTTATCTCCTGCCTCGTCCCCTTCGAGCCACGCCACAAACCAGCCTGTACCAAATAACGCCGCCAAAACAGGTGATGCTATTACCCCTATGATAGAAACTACAAAAACAATAGCGCCCAACGTACCGCTGACTTTTGCAACGAACTCTCTGAGTTGCTTTTTATCGTCGTTCTCGTGGACTTCGGTTAATACCGGAATAAACGCTTGTGCAAATGCACCTTCAGCGAATAGACGACGAAGAAAATTAGGAATTTTGTTAGCAAAGAAAAATACGTCAGCGGCTGCTCCATCGCCCAAAAGCTTGGCAACAACAACATCACGTACCAAGCCTAATACTCGCGAGACCAAGGTCATAATACTGACGATAAGACCAGATTTTATTAACTTCCGTGACACGTCACACTTCCAATAAGAGGTAAAGAATAGGCTGAATAGCATCAGCCATTTGAAAGATAGTCAAAGGCGTTTGCTAAGCGTAAAGCGGCAACGCTAGGTTGCAAGCGAGCCATAATAACCAAAGGCTATCGCAGGCGAAACGATTTCTTCAAAATAGTTGTGCATCTTTAACAACTTTCTTGTTATAATCCGCGCCCGGTATGGGGTGCTGTCGTTTATGCATGTCTATCGCTGAAATGTCTTGAAAGAATATCACTACGAATCTCTTTCAAAAAATGTCGCAGAGAAATGTCGCAAAGAATGTGCAACGTGTTGAGCATACTTTGTGTTCAATAGCTTGCGCGTTTTAACGCGGAACGATTTAAGTTTTAAATCGTTTGACATTTGGGCGTTTGGTAGGCACAATCCGCACCCTCGTTTTTGACATGAATTTATTTTGGGAGTTACACCTTGGCTAACATTAAGTCTGCTAAGAAGCGTGCAATCCAAGCCGAAAAGCGTCGTCAGCACAACGCTAGCCGTCGTTCAATGACTCGTACAAGCATCAAGAAAGTTATCGCTGCAATTGCAAGCGGTGACAAAGAAGCGGCACAAGCTGCACTTACTGCTGCTACTCCAGTACTTGACAGAATGGCTACTAAAGGCTTGATTCACAAGAACAAAGCTGCTCGTCATAAGAGCCGTCTAGCTGCACAAATCAAAGCACTAGGTTAATCTTTACGATTAGTAGTTAAAAAAGCGCCCTTCGGCGCTTTTTTTGTATCTGTAATCGACGCTAATTAGCATGGGTTACTGATTCCAAATTTAGACTTAAAGGCATAAAGCCCACCACTAGGCGAGCTTTGTCACTAGATAAAAAGTCTTTGCGGTGTGTTCCTCCCCCAGCTATCCACTTATCAGCTCATCTTCCTTATTGAGCTTGCCGGTGCAATACGCATGATCCAGTGAAGGATGGCCCACGGCCAGCTTGGTACAAACGCATTCGCTTTTTCCTTGTTGATTGCATTGACCATCGCGCGACAGCCCACATCTGTATCAACAATAAACGGTACTTTTTCCACCTTTTCGTTTATTTCGCTGCGAATAAAACCGGGGTGAATACAGGTGACGTTAATTGGCGTATTCATTACATCCATTCGAATGCCTTCAGTCATAGATGTAAGGCCCGCTTTCGTTGCTGCGTATACGGTCATGGCGCGTCTAAAACCGCGCACAGCACTGATGGACGAAATCGTCACAAGATGACCACTATTTTGCGCCCTAAAGATAGCCATTGCCGCTTCACATTGTGCTAGCGCCGACACAAAGTTAGTCACCGCCGTTTGCTTGTTAGCGTGAAAATACCCCGTACCAATCGACGCGCCTTTGCCCATTCCTGCGTTCACAATAACTCTATCAAGAGTTCCCATGTCATCTTTGAATGCGTCAAACACTTCAAACACCGCATCGTGATCATTGACATCCAGCGAGCGAATATACACGTCAATGTTTGGGTTAATTGAATGCAATTCGTCTTTCAATTTTTCTAAATTCTCAAAGCGTCTTGCGCATAGGGCTAGGTTACAACCCTGTTTGGCAAACTCAATCGCCATTCCCTTGCCTAGGCCTGAACTCGCGCCTGTGATCAGAATATTGCGTCTTGTTGTCATTATCGTTTTCCTGATGCTTTTATGGCCTTATTACAACGCCACATTAAATAATGAATGAAGATCCAAAAGTTTTTAAACGCTGGATTATTGGTTTGCTTGTGGTGGTATCGATAGTAAATTTGCTGGGCAATACCGGCTAAACGGAAAAGCCCGTATACCTCGTAAAAGGTAAAATCATCTACATCTATTTCCATCTCTTTGCAGTAGTACGCAACCACCTGCTTTCGAGTTAGCATACCGGGTAAGTGAGTAGGCTGGCGGCGCGTTGATTGGGCCAAAAAGTCATCATCCGGTTGTACCCAATACGCCAAGGTATTACCCAAGTCCATAAGCGGGTCGCCTAAGGTCGCCAGTTCCCAGTCCAACACACCGATAATTTGCGTATAGTTATCTGGCTTTAACACCACGTTGTCAAATCGGAAGTCATTGTGGGTAATACAAATGCGTTCATTAGCGGGCATGTGGTTTTCTAGCCAGCGCATTATTTTTTTACCCGAGGGGACATTCCAGGTTTTTGCTTTACTATAGCGTTCGCTCCACCCACTTATTTGGCGTTCTATGTAGCCAGCACCTTTACCTAAGTGCTCAAGCCCCGCTTTCTTATAATCCACTTTATGAAGCTCGATTAAGCTATCAAGTACATTAGTGCAGAGCTGTTTGCTTTGCTGCTCAGACGTGTTTAAGCCTTTGGGTAAGTTCTTACGTGGTATCACGCCGGTAAACTTCTCCATTACGTAAAACTCTGTGCCTATAACGCTCTCGTCTTCACAAAGTCCAAGCATCTCTGGCACATAGCGATAAACAGGCTTTAACGCATGCTGTAATCGAAACTCCCGCCCCATATCGTGAGCCCCATTGGCTTTAGTACCTGCTGGTGCCCGACGCAAAATCAACGACGTTTGCTCGCTCTGGTTTTGTTTACTGCCTTGATAGTCCAAGCAGTACGTCCAATTAGACGCGCCCCCAGAATACTGGGTGACTTGAGGAAAGCTATCGCTACTTTGTATCGTGGCCTTCAATGATGGACTCGAGGCACTAATATTTTCTTTAAGCCAATTGTGTACAGCGCTGACGTCTAGCTCTTCGCCTGCACGTACGCTGTCAGCTTTATCTACGACCTGTTGTTGCATATCTCATTCTTCTTGTAATTCTGTTTCAAAGGGCCTATTCAAAGTGCTAACTCACAATCTTTGGCTAGAAGATACTTCTGTTTGTGCCTGTACAAGAGCAGCTCGACAATTATCTTCAGATAGCTTGGCGACAAACATACGTGAGCCCGATTCCGTTTTGCCTAAGTTTGCTCTAATTTTGCTTTAACTTTGCTTTTCCATTGCACGCTTCATCATCTTCGTTTGATTGAGCATATTTTTGATATAGCGCTGGGTTGGCAGCAGCTTCTTTAACAGGAAAGCGCGTTTACCCAGTTTATGGGTAAGAATAAGAAACTGCTTTTTGTCGACTTGCTGAAATATGGACTCAGCCACGTCTTCTTTCGTCATGTCTGCTTTGGCAAAGAACTTATTGAGCATCTTGTGCGACGCTGGGTTGCTGCTTCGCATCGACTCATCTAAATTCGTTTTGAAGAAGCTTGGACAAACTACACTAACGTCAATATTGTCAGGTGCTAATTCCAACTTCATGGTTTCAGAAAACGACACGACTGCAGCTTTAACCGCGTTATAACTTCCCATATAAGGAATAGGCGTTAGCCCCGCTTGCGATGCAATATTAATGAAATAGCCACCGCCTTGCTCTCGCATTAACGGTAAGAGTGCACGACTGACTCTCACCATGCCTAACACATTAATATCAAACACCCACTGCCACTGCTCAATGCTCTCATCTAAAAGGCTGCCACCAGAAGCAACACCCGCATTGTTAAATACAGTGTCAACACCGCCCCAGCGAGTTTCCAAGGTGTTCGCTAACGTTTGAACATCATTTTCAGAGGTTATATCGCAATGGATGTAAAACGCATTGGCACCTTGGGCGGATAGCGTATTTACTGTTTCGTCGCCTCTTTCTTGGTTAATATCGGCAATGCAAATATCTACCCCCTCGTCTTTGCCTGCCCACTTTTCCGCCCACTTAAGGGCAATGGCCTGACCTAAGCCGGTAGCGCCACCGGTAATCAATACGCGCATGATGTGTTTCCTAACTGTTCTTGTTTCATTTTTCTTGTATCGGCGTTTATGTTTAGTTGCGCTTTATTGTGTTAAGCGCTAATCAGTACTTCACTATTCTCTCTAATTGACCGCCTTATCAATCCAATCAAACTGATTCCGTCTTTTGCAGTGACACTGATGGCTGTTCGTTACGCATTTTTCGTTTTGCCCACAGGGCCAATAGTGCGGGCCCGATGTACATTGCTACGCCATATACACCAGGTGCAATCGCGTAATCAGGCGCATCTAAAAAGGTAATACATATCAGCATTGCAAGCGCCGCGTTTTGCACGCCTATTTCAATGGCCAGCGTGAGCGAGTCTTTAAATGCTAGGTTTGAAAGCTTAGCAACCCCGAGCCCTAACAATACCGATGATAAATTTAACGTTAAGCAAACCAAAAACGCGCTTTCAAAGGACGCGGCTAAATTGTTTCTTTCTGAAACCAGCACGCCCACAATCATAAGCAACATGAAGTACATAGAAAACTGCCGGAAGAAGCTTTCAGTTTTAGTAGCAAACCTGCTGTTAAAGCGACGAATGGTCATGCCTAAAATGACCGGTACAATTGATATACCAACCAGCCCAATCACTGTTTGAATAATAGAAAAGTCTGGCGCGTTTTCTTTTACAAAGTAATCAAGAGCAAATTGAATGATAAAGGGCGTTGAGAAAACGCAAGCGATGGTAGAAATAGCGGTTAAGCTTACTGAAAGGGCCAGATTTGCTTTTGCGATGTGGCTGATTAAATTACTGGTCGTGCCGCCTGGGCATGCCGCTAAAACCATGACACCAACCGCAATATAATCGGGTAGACCAAAAACAAAGCACAGTCCTAGCGCCAACATAGGCAGCAATATAATTTGCCCTATAAAACCCGTTATTACTGCTTTAGGTGCTTTAAGTAGTCGGGCAAAGTCTGCAAGGGTTAGCGTTAGCCCCATGCCAAACATAACAAATGCCAACGCTAGAGGTAACAACACCTCGGTAAGTACAGATGCCTGCATGCACACGCCCCTTACAAAAGAAGCCTCTATAAAAGAAACCTTTTATTAACATTTAAGCCAGTGTACCCTGTTTAATAATAAATAAAAATGATGCCTTATTATGGAAACCCATAAATGATATGCATGGAAAATTAGACCTAAATTTGTTTGTTGTGCTGCGCGCGGTCTACGATCAGGGCAGCATTACGAAAGCCGCCAACGCACTGCATATTACTCAACCTGCGGTGAGTCACGCCTTAGGTCGTCTACGAGAGAAATTTGATGATCCGCTGTTTATTCGTCATGGACGACAAGTCGTGCCTACCCCATTTTGCCAAGGCATTATTGCATCGGTTGTGAAATCAATCGAAACCCTTGAAAGTACGTTAAAAGGTAAAGTGGGCTTTGATATAAGTGATAAACCCCGTCAGGTGAACCTTGGCTTAAGAGATGTTTTAGAATCTATATTTTTTCCCGTGCTTATTCCTGAGCTTGTTAAACATACTCCCAATATCACGGTGAATAGTAGACAGGTTACCTGGCCCGAGCTTGCTCCCGCGTTAGCCGCTAAAGAGCTTGATATCGTAATTGACGCGTTAGTTCCCACCAGCCGTGACATTCGTTCACAGTTTATCTGCGAAGAAACGTTTGTCGTGGTATGCGCGCCTAGCAATAGCTACGTAGATAACCAGAGTATCAAGAGCTACTCAGTTGCACAGCATGCGCTTGTATCTTTAAAAGACTCTAAATTAGATACGGTAGATCTAGCCCTTGCTCAGCACAATTTACATCGCAACATCGCATTGCAGTGTGAACACTACTTTGCCGCCGTTAACGTAGTTAGCCAATGCGATCTTTTGCTGACCATGCCAACGCGATTCGTCCAACAATTCAGTAATAAATTCGATATCGAAATTCTGCCCCTTCCATTTGACGTCCCCCCACTCCCCGTACACATGTACTGGCACAAACACGCCGATGAAGACTTAGTGAATGTATGGATGCGGGATAGGCTTTTAGACGTGGCGAATAAGTTGGGGTTATAGCGCGTATTTGTGTTGCTGTAACACAATGGTCAAGCAAGCGTCACGGTAGTGTCAATTTGCAAACCTATAGTGACGATCCAAGGCATCGCTTTGGGAAACCGCTATGAAAAAGACACACTATCGAACACTTTGGCTTTCAGATATCCATTTGGGTAATCGCGACTGCAAAGCTGAATACTTACTTTCCTTTCTGGATAGCATAACCGTAGACACCCTCTATTTGGTGGGTGATATTGTTGATATGTGGCAAATGTCCAAACAATTTCGCTGGCCAAAGGCGCACAATCAAGTCATGCATAAATTCATGCAAATGAGTCAGGAAGGCACCCGTGTGGTGTACCTGCCCGGAAACCACGATGAGCCAATTCAGTCTTATTCGGGTATGGCCTTCGGTGACATAGAAATAGAGCGAGAGTTGGTTCACACCACAGCACAAGGGAAGCGTTATTTAGTCTTACATGGCGATCAGTTCGATGGCGATGTGACTATGGGCAAATTCCATGCGTGGATTGGCGATAAAGGTTACGACCTTTTGCTTTTTCTAAATAGAGAGTTTAATCGCCTACGCGCGTGGCGCAAGCGAGCATACTGGTCACTTGCGGGCTATATTAAAAAACACATTAAGGGAGCGAATGAAGCCATCGCCCGTTATCGAGAAGCATGCTGCAGGCGCGCCGATGAAATGGGGCTCGACGGTGTTGTGTGTGGCCATATTCATCACCCTGAAAGCAGCTTTGAAAACGGCATTCACTATATCAATGATGGGGACTGGATAGAAAATTGCAGTGCACTGTCCGAAGACGTGAACGGTAACTTATCTCTTATTCATTACCTTGATTCATTAGAGTCAGCCACCGTAACACCAATTACAACCAAAACCTCTCGCTCAGAAGCAGCATAGCTGGCATTACGCAAATGGGGCTGTAACGGCCCCTGACTTTTGCTATTCACCAAGCAACAGGTGAATTCCAAACCCATCCATCAAGGTTAGGGCCTGCTGACCTGTGCCTCATATCATAGGTTAACAGGTCATAGTTACAACTTTTTAACACTGTCAAATAACTGCCATGAAACTGTGTGAAAAGCGTCACATTGCCCTGCTATTGTTCGCCAAAACCGGAAGAGAAACAGGTTCTATGTTTACTGTAAACGACGTACTGAACAAGCATTACCCTCAAGTAGCAAATAACCCCATTCTATTTAAATCGCTGTCTTTCGTTTTAAGGCACCTTCTTCACGAACGTGAAATTACCGAATTTGGCGAAACCTATCCACATTACGAAGATATCGATTTCGTAGAGCAAGTGCTTGAATATTTTAATATCAGCTACTCCACGCGCGATGTAGAAAAAGAGCGCATTCCAAGTGAAGGTAGAGTGGTGATTATTGCTAACCATCCGATTGGCTCACTCGACGCACTTGCGCTTATAAAGCTGGTTAGTGAAGTACGTCACGACTTGAAAGTGGTCGCCAATGAAATGCTTATGGCCATTGAACCGCTTCACGATATGCTGTTACCTGTAAACAATATGCAGGGAGGCACACCAAAACAGCATTTATCGGCAATTCAAAAACACCTTAACAGCGACGGCGCCATATTGATTTTTCCTGCCGGTGAAGTTTCTCGATTACGCCCGCAAGGTGTTCGCGACACCAGATGGCACACAGGTTTTTTACGCATTGCAAAGCAAGCAAAAGCACCGATATTGCCGGTTTATATAGACGCGAAAAATAGCCCGCTTTTTTACGGCGTGTCCATGGTGTACAAACCATTAGCCACCGCGCTGCTCGTCAAAGAGATGTTCAAACAGCGTAAGAAGCATTTACCTATGCGCATTGGCGAACTTATTCCATTTGAAGCGTACCAGCAAACCAATATACCGTTAAAAGAGCAGGTAAAGCTGTTTAAGCGCCATCTGTATCGCATTGGCAGTAACAAGAAAGGCGTATTTGAAACCCAGGCTTCTATTGCCATGCCAGAAGACAGAAAAGAACTGGCCCGCGCTATGCGAGACTGCGAACATTTAGGTGAAACTGGCGACGGAAAATCTATTTACCTATACCAACACAAAAGCTGTTCACCGATTATGCGAGAGATTGGCCGCCTGCGCGAAGTGGCGTTTCGAGCCGTGGGCGAAGGTACTAACAAGCGTAGAGACATCGATCAGTACGACTCCCACTATTATCACCTTGTACTTTGGGATGACAACGATTTAGAAATTGTGGGTGCCTACCGCTTTGGCGATGCTGAGCTTTTGACAGCGCCAGACCACCCTACCGGACTCTACTCTGCGACCTTATTTAATTACGGTAAGGACAACGATAAACTCTTCAAAGAAGGCTTAGAGCTAGGGCGAAGCTTTGTCCAGCCTCGCTATTGGGGAAAGCGTAGTTTAGATTATTTGTGGTTTGGTATCGGGGCATTTTTAAGCCGCTACCCAAAGTATCGCTATCTGTTTGGTGCGGTGTCACTCAGTAATGCCTACCCTGAACCCGCTAAAGATTTATTGGTACAATTCTATTCCACGTACTTCCCTGCCAAGTTTGGCGAAGCGACCTGCAAGCGACCTTATCAAATGGCGAACGACGCGTTACATCAATTTACAGGTAACGATTACAAGGCAGAATTTACGCAGCTAAAGCATTTACTGGCTAACATGGGCGTAAACGTACCAACGCTGTATAAGCAGTATTCTGAAGTGGCTAAAGAAGGCGGGGTGGCATTTTTAGGCTTTAATGTCGACCCAGATTTTAACGACTGTATCGACGGACTGGTGGTGGTTGATATGCAAACACTTACTGAGAAAAAGCGCAAACGCTATCTAACCGATATTCAGCTTAAAGCCACAGCCTAAGCGAAGAGGGAGCTTCTGACAAACGCTCCCTTTCTCATTCTACGGCCTTCCGCTTTACTGAAAATTTCAGAAGTCGTTATCGCTCGCCAACATACTTAAGAATGTCGGTATAAATATCTTCAAGAGTGAGTAAATCAGACACATGAATGTGTTCGTTTATTTGGTGAATGGTGGTGTTTGGCACACCCACTTCAACCACTTGTGTGTGCTCACTAGCAAAAAAACGCCCGTCAGAAGTACCACCGGATGTACTGATAACAGGGTAACGCCCTGTAGCGCCCTTTATCGCTTTTTCTACGCAGGCAATTAAGCAATGCTCCGCATTACTCTTAGGCTTGCTCAAGTAAGCTTCACAGGGTCTTGAAAAGCTAACTTTGGCTTCTGTATCAATGCTATTGATAATACTGCGCAGCAATACCGATAAACTGTTTTGATTAAACTGCCACGAATATCTGACATTAAACTCTATACGAACAGCACTAGGCACTATGTTATCTGTGAAGCTTCCCGTGTCCATGTGTGTTATTTGAAGCGTAGTACCAGGGAAATCATCACTCCCCTTGTCAAATGGGTACTGTGTTAGCGCATTAATCACGTTACTCGCTTTGTGGATAGCATTTACCGCTGTCTTTGGATAAGCCACGTGACCTTGCTTTCCTGCAATATGGATAGTGCCGGAAAGTGAGCCCCTGCGGCCAATCTTAATTGTATCGCCGGTTGATGCAGATGCAGAAGGTTCACCGACTAGGCACATATCAAGCTGGACATTTTTAGATGCCAAATATTCAGCTATCCATTTAGAGCCCCACTCCGCCTCCCCTTCTTCATCACTGGTGATTAGCCACCAGAAAGAGACCTTTTCCTTATCTAACGAGGCAATGGTTCGCTCTGTGGCCGCTAGCATGGCTGCGATGCCTGTTTTCATATCGGCAGCTCCACGTCCATATAATTTATTTTTGCTAATTACGGGACTAAAAGGCGGTGACTTCCACTTATCAAGAGGACCTGGGGGCACTACATCAGTATGGCCGCTAAATGCAAAGTGATTCGGGCCCTGCCCCCACCTTGCGACGAGGTTGCTCACACCATTAATTGTGTATTTTTCACAAAAGAAACCGAGTTTTTCGAGCTTGTATATCAGGTAACTTTGGCAACCAGCGTCCTGCGGGGTAATCGACGCTCTTGCCATAAGCACTTCGGCAAAATAAATACTGCGAGCTGGCGCTATGGAAGGTAAAGGCTGAATTGACATGCATAAGAAACCTTTATGAAACGTGAGTCTATTACACAAATGTAAAGTGACACGGCAATAACAGATTTACGACAATGCCATGACAGCGGACAAAGTAACCTGAAGCTAAAAATAATAAAGGGTGATAACAAGGAAGGCGACAATGGGTGAGTTGGCGACTAGGACTGGCTCGTTAAGATTTGTCTAAATCAACGCGCGTTGTTATAACTAGAACATAACTTAAAGAAAGGCATTACTGTGTTAAAAATCATTGTTTTAATACCCCTTATTTTGTCACTACTCTGGTTTGGCTATTTACAAGCCAACAAATACACTCTGGAGCAAGGCAAGCAAGGGTTTCTGTACATATTCGTGTTATCTGGTGTTATTGCGGCATTTTATACACTGATGCTGTTCTTAACGAACTAACGCACTTCAAACAAACACCCAATCACTGTGTTGTATAAAAAAAGCCAGCATCTATGAAAGAGGCTGGCTTTTTAGTAATTACCGGTGTCACTGCTAGTCGCAGCGACAACTTTTACGCAGCAGTGCTTATAGCGTCTGTGAGATAGTCACTTCTGCATTTGCGCGAAGCGCATCAATATATTGTTGATAAACGCGCTGGCCTTGTACCTGAGCAAGGCGCTGCTTCAGGCTTTCACCCAACTCATTCTCAAGCTCTGGTGCTGCGTTAACGTTTTCAAGCATAACAACAGCAACGTCACCGTTTACCGTTGTTGCAACATCAACTTTATCTTCGCCTTCAAGGGCAAGAGAGAAAAGCGTGTCAACGAGTGCACGTGCAAGTGTACCGCCCGCTCTCGGAACAGCAGCTGCTGTCTCCCAAGACACAGACTTTTCAGCTAGCTCGCTTTCAACGCTTTCTCCAGCACGCACTTTTTGTGCGATATCAAACGCCCAAGCTTCTGCAGCTTCTTTCGACTTTTCTGCCTTAACAGAGGCTTCGATGCCTTCGCGTACTTCTTCAAGAGATTGAGTACGCTGAGGCTGATGCTCAATAACACGCGCAACAACAACGGTTTCGTCGTCTAGTTCTATAATATCGCTATTAAGCCCTTCATCAATAAGTTCAGAAGAGAAAGCAACGTCCAGTAAACCAGGGAAGCTTAGATCAGCAGGTGCGGTGTTGCGACTAAATACCACTGACTCTTGCACAGGCAAATCAACCGCGTTCGCTGCATCTTCTAGCGTATCAGGTACTTCAAACGCAATTTCAGCTAACGTATTTTGAAGCTCAAAGTACTTTTCCATAGCCGCGTCATAAAGAAGCGTATCGCGAATCTCACCCGCTACTTCATCGAAAGATTTAACTTGTGCTTCTTTTAAGTCTGTTAACTTGATGATGTGAAAACCAAACTCGGTTTCAACTACGTCGGATACATCGCCAACATTTTGTAAAGCAAAAGCTGCTTCATCAAACGCTGGGTCCATCATTTCTGGTGTAATGAAGTCTAAGTCACCACCGTTTTCGGCAGAGAATGTGTCATCAGAGTCTGCTTCTGCAAGAGCCGCAAAGTCTGCACCGTTGTCGAGTTCTGCTTTTAATGATTCTGCTTTTGCTTTCGCTGCATCGGCATCATCGCCCGCTTCGATAAGAATATGAGAAACACGGCGCTCTTCTTCTTTGCCGTAGCTTCCCAGGTTATTTTCGTAGTACGTGCGAACCGCTTCTTCATCAACCGAAACGCGATCTTTCAAGTCATCGACACTTAACTTAACGTAAGCAAGTTTAACCTGCTCGTCAGTATCGAAAGAGGCGATGTTGTTATTATAAAAAGCTTCAACATCCGCATCTGTCACTTCGATTGAGCCGGCAAACTCATCAGAGCTCACTAGCACGTATTTCGCATCACGAGTTTGGCGCTGTAGCGCATTCGCTTGCTGTACTTCACCGTCCAACGCAAATGAAGAATTCGTTAGCGCTGCAGCCAACTGGTTTTGTGTCATTTGAACGCGCAGATAATCGCGGAAATCGGCTACTTGAAAACCGTTTTGACGAAGAATGGCTTGGAAACGTTCGTTATCGAACTGACCACCAAACTGGAATTCAGGCATTTGTGTTATGGTTTCGCGAATTTGTTTATCACTTACGCGCAATCCCATGTCCGTCGCTTGTTGCTGAATTAATTTTTCAGCAATAAGTCTGTCCAGTACATTTCTTCTGAAATCTGCGAGGTATTGCTCACTAGAGAAAAGCTGTGCGATGCTTTCGCCGTATTGAGACTCCATTTGTGCACGCTGATTCTGATATGCACGCTCTAGTTCTTGTGCCGAAATTTCTTCGCCATTAACAGTAGCTACTGCAGTAGTACCTGATGATGTTAGGTAGCTACCTACACCTGCGAATACGAAACTTAAAACGATAAGCGCGATAATCGCCATCGCCCATGGGCCTTGAGAACCTTCTCTGATTCTTTCTAGCATGATTGTTCTTCAACTCCGTTGCTTACTACAGTTACCTCAAACCATCACAAATCCGTGAGTGCGAGATAAAATAAGCGCTGATTATAACCCAATGCTGCCGAATATAAACGACCAAAACGCACTATTTGTACTGTCTTTCGTTAAGTTCGTGCATTGCGAGGATATGTATAAAACTTACCAAGCCTCGAAGGGTTATTTCTACTCTTAAAATATTGGGGTCAGAGTCATTACTCTCACCCCAATATTGAATTCTTTGTTTTAGAAATAAAAAAGGCGATGGACTAGCCATCGCCTTTTTCTATAATTTTTGTGCTTAGTTACAAGCGTCTTTCAGTGCTTTACCAGCTTTGAAAGATGGAACTTTCGCTGCTGAAATCTGAATAGTCTCACCAGTTTGTGGGTTGCGGCCACTGCGAGCTGAACGTTCGCGAACTGAGAAAGTACCAAAGCCTACTAGTGCAACTTGGTCGCCGTCTTTAAGCGCCGCAGTTACTGAGTCAGTGAATGCGTCAAGAGCGCGGCCAGCAGCTGCTTTAGAAATGTCTGCACCAGCAGCGATTTGGTCGATAAGTTGAGACTTGTTCACAATTATGATCCCCTTCGATTGTTATTATACTGTTTGTCCAAAACGATTTTGCTTGAACGTTATAGCAAGCTTGATTGTTAACATCAAGCTTCAGTCACAAATAATTAACTTTATTAATGAATCGCTGCAATCCCTTTTGTGGCAAGGCTTCAAGCGAATACCACTTAAAGGTAACACAACTTTTGCGACTTGAAAGCCCTAATTTTAAAAAAATCAGGTTTTCTTTCGCTCAATGCACATTTTTTGTTCAATTATTGCAATTTTATAGCAAAAAAACGGCTACACGCCTTTAAAAACAAAGGATTGTAGCCAGTCGATTAAGTTATTTTTTAACCACCTTGACGCTTTCTACAGGTTCCTGCAGTGCAATATCAAGAACTTCATCAATCCACTTAACCGGATGGATTGATAAATCTTTCTTCACGTTGTCTGGAATTTCTTCCAAATCACGCTCGTTATCTTTTGGAATAACGACAGTTTTAATGCCGCCTCGATGCGCAGCTAATAGTTTTTCTTTAAGTCCACCAATAGCAAGCACCTCACCACGTAGGGTGATTTCACCGGTCATAGCTACATCGCACTTCACAGGGTTACCCGTAAGTGACGAGACAAGTGCAGTGCACATAGCAATACCTGCGCTAGGGCCATCTTTCGGCGTAGCACCTTCAGGTACGTGCACGTGAATATCACGTTTCTCGTAGAAGTCATCGTTTATGCGAAGCTTTTCTGCACGACTTCTTACCACCGTCATAGCAGCCTTAATAGACTCTTGCATGACATCACCTAACGAACCCGTTGATGTCATTTTGCCTTTGCCCGGAACCGACGTTGTTTCAATGGTCAGTAAGTCACCACCTACCTGCGTCCAAGCAAGTCCTGTAACTTGGCCAATTTGATTATCTTTGTCCGCTTTACCGTAGTCAAAGCGCTGAACGCCAAGATAGTCCTTAAGGTTATCCTGAGTTACTACTACTTTGTCTTTGCTCTTCTTAAGCAAAATATCTTTCACGGCTTTACGGCATACCTTCGATACTTCGCGCTCTAAGCTACGAACCCCGGCTTCACGGGTATAGTATCGAATCATACCGATAACGGCAGAATCGGTAATTTCCAACTCCTTCGCTTTAAGCCCATTGCGTTCCATTTGCTTACCAATTAAATGGTTCTTTGCAATGTTGAGTTTTTCATCTTCTGTGTAGCCAGATAGACGAATCACTTCCATACGGTCAAGTAATGGGCCTGGAATATTCATGCTATTAGAGGTGGCTACGAACATAACGTCTGACAGGTCGTAGTCGACTTCCAGATAATGATCACTAAAGCTATTGTTTTGCTCTGGATCTAGTACTTCAAGCAGCGCTGACGCAGGGTCGCCTCGCATATCTGATGACATCTTATCGATTTCATCAAGTAAGAAGAGCGGGTTTTTAACCCCTACTTTCGCCATTTTTTGAACTAGCTTACCTGGCAATGAACCAATGTAGGTACGACGGTGACCACGGATTTCAGCTTCGTCACGTACGCCACCTAGTGCCATACGCACATATTTGCGACCTGTCGCTTTAGCTATCGACTGGCCTAATGAAGTTTTACCTACACCTGGAGGACCAACAAGACACAGAATTGGGCCTTTTAGCTTCTTAACACGCTGCTGAACGGCTAAATACTCAAGAATGCGCTCTTTCACTTTCTCAAGGCCGTAGTGGTCTTCGTTAAGCACACCTTCTGCGCGGGAAAGATCTTTCTTAACCGGCGAGCGCTTGTTCCACGGCACGTTAGTCAACCATTCAATGTAGCTTCGAAGCACGGTAGCTTCTGCAGACATTGGTGACATCATCTTAAGCTTTTGAAGTTCAGCTTTCGCTTTATCTTCCGCTTCTTTAGGCATTTTAGCGTCGGCTATCTTTTTAGATAACGCTTCAAATTCGTCAGGTGCGTCATCCAGTTCACCCAACTCTTTCTGAATGGCCTTCATCTGCTCGTTCAAATAGTACTCGCGCTGGCTCTTTTCCATTTGCTTTTTAACGCGGGTACGAATTTTCTTTTCGACCTGCAGCAAATCAATTTCGCCTTCCATCAGCGCCATCAGATATTCAAGACGCTCATTGACGCCCTGCATCTCTAACACTTTTTGCTTTTCAGTAAGCTTAAGAGGCATATGTGCAGCCATGGTGTCGGCTAAACGAGGCGCATCTTCAATGCCATTTAGTGATGTCAGTACTTCTGGTGGAATTTTTTTGTTTAGCTTTACGTAGCCTTCAAACTGAGAAACCGCAGAGCGAATAAGCACTTCTTGTTCACTCTCATCAATCTCTTCATCAGTTTGTTTGTCTACATTAGCAACAAAGAACGGCTCTGATTGCTTATAGCTTTCAATTTCACCGCGTACACTACCTTCTACCAGCACTTTAACCGTACCGTCGGGTAGCTTTAGAAGTTGTAGGATAGTAGCAATAGTACCGACGGTATAGATGTCGTCCGCTTCAGGCTCATCTACGCCAGCGTCTTTTTGTGCTACTAGAAAAATTTGTTTGTCATTATCCATTGCCGCTTCTAGACAACGAATTGATTTCTCACGCCCAACAAATAGGGGTATGACCATATGCGGGTAAACAACCACGTCCCGCAAGGCAAGCACAGGAATTTCAATGCGATTTTCACGCTCAACTGTCATACTTGTTCTCAATTAGTTTGAAATGTCATTTTTATATGGGGATGCAAGAGCAAAGTTCAATCGAAACTTATTAAAGTGCGTTAATTCCTTAACCTTACCTTCCCTGCTCTAGGGCCTGTTGACCTTAGTATAACCATTATCGATTTTGCCTCGAATGGCAATACTAAACGCAAAAATCTAGTAGAAAGGATAGCGAGATTTGTTTTAACCGCTCAAAAATCACCCACTTTCAAGGTATACCCTTTGGTTAAACGTAGATCAGATTAGACAGCGAAGTCTGAAACTTTGGCTGTTAAAAACAAAAAAAGGCCCTAAAGGGCCTTTTTTCACAAAACCAGCATCTATTCAGAGGCGGCTTTCTTTTCGTTGCTGTCGTAAATCAAGATAGGTTTTGATTCACCGCGAATAACGGTTTCATCAATAACAACTTTGCTCACGTCTTCCATTGAAGGAAGGTCATACATAGTATCAAGCAAAACCGCTTCAACGATTGAGCGAAGACCACGTGCGCCTGTTTTGCGATCCATTGCCTTTTTAGCAATAGCATTAAGTGCATCGTCACGGAACTCTAGCTCTACATCTTCCATCGAGAACAATGCACCATATTGCTTGGTGATTGCATTCTTAGGCTCGCGTAGAATTTGAATTAGTGCTTCTTCATTCAACTCTTCAAGGCTTGTTACTACCGGTAGACGTCCAATGAACTCTGGAATCAACCCATATTTCACTAAGTCTTCAGGCTCAACTTGCTTAAACAGTTCACTGATTTGTTTGCTGTTGTCTTTCGACTTAACCGTAGCACCAAATCCAATACCCGTGTCTTTTTGTGCGCGTTGCTCAATAACTTTATCAAGACCAGCAAACGCACCACCACAGATGAACAATATCTTAGAGGTATCAACCTGCAGGAATTCCTGCTGTGGGTGCTTACGTCCACCTTGCGGAGGAACAGACGCAACCGTACCCTCAATCAACTTTAGAAGCGCCTGCTGTACACCTTCACCCGAAACGTCACGAGTGATAGATGGGTTGTCTGACTTACGAGAAATCTTATCAATTTCATCGATGTAAACAATTCCGCGCTGCGCTTTCTCTACGTCGTAGTCGCACTTCTGCAGTAACTTCTGGATGATGTTCTCAACGTCTTCGCCCACGTAGCCAGCTTCAGTTAGCGTGGTTGCGTCAGCCATGGTGAACGGAACATCAAGCAGGCGCGCTAGGGTTTCCGCTAGCAGCGTTTTACCACTACCGGTAGGTCCTATTAGCAAAATATTACTTTTGCCAAGTTCTACGCCTTCGTGAACGTCGCCATTGCGCAAGCGCTTGTAGTGGTTATATACCGCTACTGATAACACCTTCTTTGCATGTTCTTGCCCGATAACGTAATCGTCTAAGTGAGCATGAATTTCACTTGGTTTAGGTAAAGCGTCCTGCTTTTGCTTAGGCGCGATTTCCTTAATTTCTTCGCGAATGATATCGTTACATAACTCAACACACTCGTCGCAAATGAATACCGACGGGCCTGCTATTAACTTTCTTACTTCGTGTTGGCTTTTGCCACAAAACGAACAGTACAGTAGCTTATTATCACCGTCACCGCTTTGCTTATCACTCATTACTTTTGCCTCTGCCTTGCCTGAGCCGAAAACCAAAACGTGCTATGCACTGGCTCAGGTCTACTATAACTATACTACTTAGTTGCGGCTACGTCAGATCGATTTGCTAAAACTTGGTCAACAAGGCCATATTCTTTTGCCTCAGTTGCACTCAAGAAGTTATCACGGTCTGTGTCACGCGCGACTTTTTCATAGTCTTGACCAGTATGGTCCGCCATAAGGCGATTCAATTTCTCTTTAATAGACAGAATTTCTTTCGCGTGTATTTCAAAATCAGATGCCTGACCTTGGAAGCCACCAAGCGGTTGGTGAATCATTACGCGCGAGTTAGGTAGACAGTAGCGCTTACCTTTTGCTCCTGCAGATAGTAGAAATGCGCCCATGCTTGCAGCTTGGCCCATACATACTGTACTCACGTCTGGCTTGATAAACTTCATCGTATCGTAAATTGCCATGCCAGCAGTTACCGAACCGCCTGGTGAGTTAATGTATAAGAAAATATCTTTCTCTGGGTTTTCAGCTTCTAAGAACAACATTTGAGCAACGATGAGGTTGGCCATGTGATCTTCAACTTGTCCTACCAAGAAAATTACGTTTTCTTTCAATAGGCGAGAATAAATGTCGTATGAGCGCTCACCTTTAGAGGTTTGCTCAACAACCATAGGAACAAGTGCATTCATTGGGTCAAACGGGGTATTAGTCATAGCTACCTTGATTATCTAGCGTTAAAAACAAAAATGCTCGGAAGGCTCCGAGCATTTAAGCAGTTGCTGACAAGTAATGTCAATCAGACAGTAAAAAATTACGCCTGTTTGTTCATAACCTCGTCAAAAGCTTTAGTTACTTCGGTAACTTTTGCTTGCTCAAGAACCCACTCAATAGCTTGTTCTTCTAGTGCAACGTTCTGCATTTGTTGCATAAGCTCTTGGTTGTTGTTGTAGTAATCAACAACTTCTTGCGGATCTTCATACGCTGAAGCAGCAGTTTCGATCATCTCGTTAACTTTAGCTTCGTCTGCTTTAAGTTCGTTCTGCTTGATCACTTCACCTAGAAGAAGACCAATAGATACGCGACGTTTAGCGTTGTCAGTAAACAATTCAGCAGGTAGGTCTGGAAGGTTCTGACCACCGCCTTGCTGGCTGAAACGTTGTTTAGCTTGCTCGCGAAGTGCGTTCACTTCTTGATCGATAAGCGCTTGAGGAATATCAATCTCGTTAGCTTCAACTAGCTTAGCAATAACGTCTTCTTTAACTTGCGCTTTTAGCGTTTGATTTAGTTCACGCTGCATGTTCTTACGAACTTCTGCTTTAAGCGCGTCAACTCCGCCTTCTTCAACACCGAATAGTTTAGCAAACTCTTCGTCAACTTTTGGAAGGTTTAGGCCTTCTACTTTCTTAACGGTAGTTTGGAAAACTGCATCTTTACCTTTTAGGTTTTCTGCGTGGTAGTCTTCAGGGAAAGTTACTTCGATAGTCACTTCTTCACCCGCTTTCGCGCCAACAAGTGGCTTTTCGAAACCAGGGATCATGCGATCTTTACCTAGCTCAAGAGCGAAGTCTTCTGCTTTACCACCTTCAAACTCTTCACCGTCGATAGAACCAACGAAGTCGATGATAACTTTGTCGTCTTTCTTCGCTTTACGCTTAACTTCTTTCCAAGTTGCGTGCTGCTTCTGAAGTGTTTCCATCATGTTATCTAGATCTTCGTCAGTAATTTCTACTACTGGCTTTTCGATTTCGATATCGCTAACACCTTTCACTTCTACTTCTGGGTAAACTTCGAAAGATGCTGTGAATTCTAGGTCCTGACCGTCTTCGTCTTTAGTCAGTTCAAACTTCGGCATACCAGCAGGCTGAATTTTTTCTTGAATCACTGCTTGGTAGAAGTTTTGCTGCATAACATCGCCAGCAACTTCTTGGCGAACAGCTTGGCCGAAACGCTTTTTGATTACGTTTACAGGAACTTTACCTGGACGGAAGCCGTTGATGCGTTGTGTTTTCGCCAATTGCTGTAGACGTGACTTAACTGCTGAATCAACCGTGTCAGCTGGAACGGTGATAGTAAGACGGCGTTCTAAACCCTGGGTCGTCTCGACTGAAACTTGCATTATGTTACCTCAACTATACGCCTTTACAGGCGTTTTGTTCTCAATCCCCTCTCCCGTCATGCAAGAGTTGCATATCACTCCGGGGTAGAGGTCGTTATTCGACGTTTATAAAATCAAAGTTAGGACACGAAATTGTGTCAAAAAGCCAACCTGAAACAAACGTACTGGTTAAAAAAAGACGCGGTAGTATACAGCCGCATACCACAAGAGTCGAGAGGCAAACACAAGTTTGTAACAACCATTTGAACGCATTTTGACCAAATAGCGAAACTAATAGCCTAAATAGCGAAAAAGACAGAATTTATGCGAATTTATTGAGCAATGAATAGAGAGGAGAGAAAGATAATGGTCGGTGAGACAGGATTTGAACCTGCGACCATCCGGGGCTCTACCAACTGAGCTACGCCCACCATAGGGTGTGTTTGCAATTTACACGCTTTATTTTAGCAGTGTAAATACGAAAATTCAGCCTTGCTATCAGGACCTACCTGACTCGCATGGCGCGCCCGGCAGGATTCGAACCTGCGACCCACGGCTTAGAAGGCCGTTGCTCTATCCAGCTGAGCTACGGGCGCTTGGCGAATCTTCGCTGCAAAAAGTGGTCGGTGAGACAGGATTTGAACCTGCGACCCCTTGTACCCAAAACAAGTGCGCTACCAAGCTGCGCCACTCACCGACTGTCGTACCGACCTTAAAGGCACTGGAACCTAAATCCAGCGTGTCTACCAATTCCACCACTTCCGCGAAAAAGTGGGGTGGACGATGGGACTTGAACCCACGACAACCGGAATCACAATCCGGGGCTCTACCAACTGAGCTACGCCCACCATATTTGCCTGTCTTTAGCCTAGGTTTGCGCTTC
Organism: Alteromonas macleodii ATCC 27126; assembly: GCF_000172635.2. Classification (NCBI taxonomy): domain Bacteria; kingdom Pseudomonadati; phylum Pseudomonadota; class Gammaproteobacteria; order Alteromonadales; family Alteromonadaceae; genus Alteromonas; species Alteromonas macleodii. The sequence continues at coordinate 2,964,063 of NC_018632.1, forward strand.
TTTTAAAGGGTAAGCATCAGGCTTTCCATTAACGGTCGTTTACGTTGAACATTTGTGGCGAATAATTGCAGAGTAATAACTACTAGAGTATTAGTCCTATTTTATGAAACAATATAGGGCACTTGTTGACCACCCAACCATATAAGAATCGTACAAGACTATGACCGCCCATCTTATTGACGGCAAACTAATTGCCAAACAAGTTCGCCAACACGTAACCTCCTATGTTGAATCGCTTACGCAAGCAGGTAAAAGACAACCAGGCCTAGCCGTTGTCCTTGTTGGCAGTGATGCAGCTTCTCAAGTTTATGTTTCCAATAAACGTAAAGCGTGCGAAGAAGTGGGGTTCGTTTCTCGCTCTTTCGACCTTCCTTCTGATACCACAGAAGAGACCTTGCTAAATTTAGTGGACGAGCTAAACGAAGATAAAGAGATAGACGGAATTCTGGTACAGCTTCCTTTACCTGCAGGGTTAAATGCAGAAAAGGTACTTGAACGTATTCACCCTCATAAAGATGTCGACGGATTTCATCCATACAACATTGGCCGCCTTGCACAGCGTATTCCTGCACTACGTCCCTGCACGCCAAAAGGCATCATGACCATGATAGAGTCAACCAAGCGCCCTGTAAAAGGCTTAGACGCGGTCATTGTAGGTGCGTCGAACATTGTGGGGCGCCCTATGAGCCTGGAACTGCTTTTAGCAGGCTGCACCGTTACTACCTGTCATAAGTTTACTCAAGACCTTAAAAGTCACGTTCAACGTGCAGACCTACTGGTAGTCGCGGTAGGTAAACCGAACTTTATTCCTGGTGACTGGGTAAAACAGGGCGCGATTGTCATTGATGTAGGTATTAATCGCGTTAATGATGGTTCACTTGTTGGCGATGTTGATTTCGAAAAAGCGAAAGAGCGCGCAGGCTGGATAACCCCCGTTCCAGGCGGAGTTGGGCCGATGACAGTAGCCAGTTTGATAGAGAATACGCTGGAAGCTTACGTAAAATATCATTCTTAAAGTACAAATAGTTCAACCTAAATGTTAGGCAGAAATCAAATTTCTGCCTTTTTGTTTTATACTCCCCTCACGTTGAACACAGACTCAAACTGACCTACACCTTTTATGGCAGAACCAACATCTCCTTTATGGGAACAGCACGTAATTGATGCAACGCTTAAATGGGTTGACGACATTGTGATAAAACACAACTTTTGTCCCTTTGCGCGCTATGTAAGAACACCTCATCAAATTCGGTGTGTGGTAATTGAGGGCGATGCGGGAAATGTCGTTCAATCGCTATACGATGAGTTGCGGCATTTAGAAGATAACGACACCACCGCTACAACACTAATTGCACTCACGCATTCAACCCTTGCTGATTTCAACGAATATCTCGATGTATTGGCTATTAGCGATAATATGCTACACGACTGGGGATACAGCGGCACTTACCAACTTGCCAGCTTCCACCCCAATTATGTATTCGACGGTAGCGACGTAGACGATGCTGAAAACTATACCAATCGTTCACCCTACCCGCTTTTGCATTTGATTCGTGAAGCTGATATCACACGCTACATGAAGAAAGAAGAGGATGCCGAAAAGATATTCAGCCATAACATTGAAAAAGCACGGACGCTTGGGTGCCCTTATTTTGAGGGCGTGTTAGACACGCTTAAAAAAGATAAGCCCGCTCGATAAAACACGGGAAGCTTACCTTTTTTGTACAATGTAAAAAACACGCACTAAAAAGAGAATAAGCTCGTGATGCGAGCAGGCCTAAAGTATTGGATTACTCCAGGGAACCCAAATAAGCAGCGCCTTATAACAAGCAGGATGTTTATTTGGCTCAAGCTTTCACTTGAAACGTCACTTTACCTGCAAATTATGTGAGTAATATGACAACGTTACACATTTTGACTTCGTTAGGGCTAAAACGTGAATACCCACAATTCATTTTCTCTCGAGGCGATAGCGACCGTCGCTACGCCTTTCAAGCAAAAGTTTGCTATTCCAAGGCAGCCCAACTTGGCTAACGCCGAAGGTGTTATTACCTTCGAAGAAGGCTTTAACGATATCAATTTGCTTAAAGGGATAGAGAATTACAGTCACCTGTGGCTGCTTTTTATCTTTCACCAAAACATTGAACGCGGTTGGAAAAATACGGTAAAAGCCCCTCGTCTAGGTGGTAATGCAACTATGGGCGTATTGGCAAGTCGCAGTACCCACCGACCTAATGGGATTGGCATGTCTGTGGTGAAAAACAAAGGTGTGGTTAGCAGTAATGGACAGACACAGTTAGTGGTTGAAGGGGTAGATTTAGTCGACGGCACACCACTTGTCGATATCAAACCCTATATCGCGTACGCTGATAGTGTTCCTAGCGCCAGCGATAATCTTGATGACATTAACCCCATACCCAATCGCGACGTATCATTCGCCGATACAATCCAGCCCACACTTGCTGAAATAGAGAAAAAGCACCGTGGTTTTTCTGCCTTGGTGACTGCGGTACTGTCCCAAGACCCTCGCCCAGCCTATAAACAGCATATTGAAAATGATGAGAAAACCTACCGCGTGACGCTATACGATATTGATGTAGGGTTTGAAATAAGAGATGCCGCCGTTAAGGTGACCGAACTGGTTCATTTAGGATAATTACACTATTAGTGTTAACAGTCTGTGGCGAAATAGCTCACAGTTAATTAGAATACGCCCAAACGTGTGACACCTTATCTCGGTTCAAGCATTTCGCAATGTTTTGTTTTGCGAATTGCCGTTTGCGAAAGAGCATCACACTAACCGTAATAAATACATTTATAACAGGATACCTGCTTTACATGCGCACTAGTCAATATTTGCTTGCCACGCAGAAAGAAACACCTGCAGATGCAGAGGTTATCAGCCACCAGCTAATGCTAAGAGCTGGTATGATCAGAAAGCTAGCCTCGGGTCTATACACGTGGTTGCCATCTGGTCTTCGTGTACTCAACAAAGTAGCCAATATTGTTCGTGAAGAAATGAACAAAGCAGGCGCGATTGAAGTGCTAATGCCCGTTGTTCAGCCTGCAGACCTGTGGGAAGAATCTGGACGTTGGGAAGAATACGGTCCAGAGTTACTTCGTATTAAAGACCGCCACCAGCGTGATTTCGTATTAGGTCCAACGCACGAAGAAGTTATTACCGCGCTTGTGCGTAATGAAATTAGCAGCTATAAGCAGCTTCCGCTCAATCTATACCAGATTCAGACTAAATTCCGCGACGAAGTGCGCCCCCGTTTCGGCATTATGCGTGGTCGTGAATTTACCATGAAAGATGCGTACAGCTTCCACCTAGAAGACAGCTGTTTAGAAGAAACGTATCAAAAAATGTACGACGCTTACTGCAATATATTCTCGCGTATGGGCTTAGACTTCAGAGCAGTCATTGCCGACTCTGGCTCTATTGGTGGTAATCACTCTCACGAATTCCACGTACTTGCCGCATCAGGTGAAGACGATATCGCTTTCTCAAGCGACAGTGATTACGCAGCCAATGTTGAAATGGCTGAAGCTGTTGCGCCTGAAAAAGCTGTCGCATCGGGCGCTGCAGTTGAGACTAAAGATGCCAAAGGCAAAGATTTCAATGCCATCTTAAAAAGCGTAGAAGCCGAAGTGACAAACGCGGTTAAAGTCGTAGTAGTGAAAGCCGCTAATGAAGTAGACAGTAAAGGCGAAGAAGTAGTTTCTGATAAATGGGTAGCCCTTGTACTTCGTGCTGATCATGAGCTTAATGATGTAAAAGCAGAGAAGTTAGACGGCGTTGCAAGCCCGCTTGTTGAAGCATCATTTGAACAAGCAAAAGATATTCTTGGCGTGTCACCATTGTTTGCTGATGCAACCAACCTGCCTGTACCCGCTTATATTGACGCCAGTGCAGCTGCCCTTGCTGACTTCACTACAGGCGCAGGCGCAGGCGGTAAGGTAAATATTAACGTAAACTGGTCTGAAGATATTACTGGCGTTGATATTCGCAACGTTGTAGCAGGCGATGCATCTCCTGACGGGAAAGGCACGCTAGATATTAAACGCGGCATCGAAGTGGGTCATATCTTCCAGCTTGGCAGCAAGTATTCAGAGGCCATGAACTGCGGCGTACTAAGCGAATCAGGTAAGCACCAAACCTTAACTATGGGTTGTTACGGTATAGGCGTATCTCGAATTGTAGCGGCAGCTATTGAGCAAAACCACGATAAATTTGGCATAAAGTGGCCAGATCCTATTGCACCGTTTAAAATTGCATTAATACCAATGAATATGCATAAGTCTCATCGCATTAAAGAAGCAGCGGAAGCGCTTTATGAAGAGCTTGTTGCCCTTGGCGTAGAAGTGTTGTTTGACGACAGAAAAGAGCGTCCGGGTGTCATGTTCAATGATATGGAATTAATTGGCATACCTCACAGCATTGTTATTGGTGAAAGAAACCTAGATAATCAACAGGTTGAGTATAAGAATAGACGTACTGGTGAAAAGCAGTTGTTAGATATTAGCGCAGCAAAGGACTTTGTAGCCGCACTCTAGCGCCTGATCTCGCCGATTAGATTAGAAAAGAGGACGTATGCGGTTAACATTTTATGGCGTAAGAGGGTCAATCCCTACCCCGGGAGCAGCTTACGTCCGCTATGGTGGTAATACTGCATGCGTTCACATTGAGCTTGAGGATGGTACCGATATCATCCTCGACTCAGGCACAGGGATTCGCGTGCTCGGCGAGCGCCTTATTCAAAAAGATACTCCCATTAATCTGCTGTTGAGCCACAACCATTGGGATCATATTCAAGGCTTCCCTTTTTTTGCGCCTATCTATCAGGCTTCACGCGAAATCAACATATACCCGGGTCAAACCCTCCTTGATGAACCTGATCAAATTTTAAAGCAAATGGAAGGGTCGTTATTTCCAGTCCCCCGAAGTGCGCTGAAAGCTAACATTTCTATTGTCGATATTCCCAAGTCTACAAGCCGATTTTCAGTAGGAAGCGCAACCATAACTCGCTTAGCCATGAACCACCCCGGTCGTGGCAGTGCCTATTGTATTGAAGCCGATGACGCAAAGGTGGCTTACATAACAGATAATGAGCTTTACCCCCCCTACAAAAAAGAAACAGACTTTATCGATTTCGCAAAATTTGCACAAAATGCCGATCTGCTAATACACGATGCACAGTACATGTTGTCTGACATGCCAGCTAAGAACGGATGGGGTCATTCGGTCGCGGAAGAAGCGGTGAAACTAGCAATGGCATGTAACGCAAAAAAATTAGCTTTATATAGTCATGATCCAGAACGGACTGATGACGATATAGATGATGTTGTAAACCATTGTAATGTATACGTCACAGTGGCAGAGTCTAATCTACAAGTATTTGCATCTTCAGAAGGCCAAGCACTGGACTTCAGTTAAGCATAACAACAACCCCACGTTACGGAGAATTAAAGGTGTCTTTGTTAAAGCCTTTTGTATTTTTGGCAGCATTTGCTGCTTGCACGCCTGTTTGCGCTCAACAATCACAAGAAGTGGTAAGCGAACAAGCGTCATCTTCAGAAAATAGTGAACAAGAGCGCACTATTGAAAATGAAGAAAATCAATCGTCACAGGATGAAAGCGGTATTGAAGTTATCGATATCATCAAGCGTGACACCATCACGGAAAGTGCACTGGATAACCGATTAGAAGGCGATAAAGAAGCACTGGATAATGTGTTTGCTATCACTCAGCATAGACAAAACTATCTACTTCCAATTACTTACGTTTCCAACCCAAGCTCTGTGGCAAGTGAAGAACTCACAAACGAGAACATAGACAATAAAGAAGCAAAATTTCAGGTAAGCGCAAAGCTGCCGCTTTATTTGGAAGATACAGGATTCGACGGTGTTTACTTTGGCTTTACGCTAACCTCTTTCTGGCAGCTTTATAACAGCGAAGCGTCGAAGCCGTTTCGCGAGACCAATTACGAACCAGAAGTCTTTTGGCAAGAAACAGCCGATTATTCCGTGCTTGGCTACAAATTTAATACTTTTCAAGTTGGTTTCAATCATATGTCTAACGGTCAAAGCGGGCTGCGCTCTCGAAGCTGGAACCGTATATTTGCCTCTATTGTCTTTAGCGACGATGACGATATCTACTACCTAAAGACGTGGTACCGTATTCCTGAAGACGAGAAAACAGACCCGCTTGATCCTACCGGCGACGATAACCCTGATATACAAGACTATTACGGTAGAATGGAACTTGGTTATGGAAGGAAAATTGGCGCGTTTAAAGTACTGGCGCTTTTACGAAATAACCTCGACGTAGATGAGAACCGAGGCAGCATCCAGCTAGACTTCACCTACCCTATCTCTGACCGCTATGAAGTCTTGCTTCAATACTTCAATGGCTATGGCGATTCGCTTATCGACTATAACCGCTCACAAGAACGTATTGGTATCGGTTTTCAGCTGCACTTTTTGTAATAAATAACCACGTAGACACAGGATGGGCACGCCAAACCGCTTTTGCATGGCGTGCTCTTCTCATTTCGACATCACTGTTTGCTAATCAATCACGCCTGCCGCGCGATAAAGCTGAATATGCACCTCTACCAGCGCTGCAATATCTCTTTGGTAGCCTCCACCAATTACCGCAGCAATCGGAACGCCTAAACGCTCGGCTAACGCAAAGACTTGCGTATCTCTCTCGTACACGCCTTGCGTAGAGATATGCAAATGACCAAGGTCGTCGTTTACATGCACATCAACGCCTGCGTCATAGATGATGGCATCGGGCTGAAATTGTCTCATTACCATCGTTAGCGCTTGTTCTAGCGTAGTTAGATACTCATCGTCTTCGGTGCCTTTATCGAGCCCTATATCAATATCGGAACACTGCTTTCTGTGAGGAAAGTTCTTTTCACCATGAATAGATAAGGTAAAAATATCACGGTCGTTTTCGGCAAGTTTTGCTGTGCCATCGCCTTGATGCACATCTAAATCGACAATAAGCACATTTTCAACGGACGGGGTTTGCTGCATAGTTTTCGCTGCCAAATATAGATCGTTGAACAAGCAAAAACCTGAACCAAAATCAGCAAACGCGTGATGATAGCCGCCCGTTAAATTCAATGCTTTTCCATGCTCTAGAGCTAGCTTGGCTGTTAAACAGGTTCCAGCAACGGCAGTACGGGTACGCTCAATCAGCTGCTGCGACCAGGGAAAGCCTATGCGGCGCATGGCTTTCTTATCTAATGCGCCAGTACTTAGTGCATCAACATAGTCCGGATCGTAATAGGCAGTTAGAAAAGAAAGATCAACCGGTGATGGAGTAACAAAACGCGATGCTTCCACACCACGATTTAACAATTCATCACGAATACCTACGTACTTCTCGATGGGAAATCGGTGTCGCTCAGGAAGATCTAACTGGCTATAAATAGAATGAAATACGAGTGGTGTTGTCATTATTATCAATACTAGTTTAGGGCGCGCGCATCTATAACAGATAAAAGAAAAGGAGCGTGAACATTGTCCAAACACTCCCTTTTAACGTGTTTATACTGACAAAGCACAGTTAGCGGGTCAAACTGTTCACCACCTTTTCAACGTTTTCTGACATACTTTTCATTGAGCGTGACATGTCATCACGCTGAGCAAGTTGATGATATTTTTCAGATGATGTGACCACATTACTGATAATTGTTTCCACCTGCTGAAGTACAGCCTCTTGCTCATCTGCGGCTTCGTTAAGCGCCACAACTACGCTCGCCGTTTCTTGAATATCCCTCACCACGTTATTGAGTGTTTCAAGCGCTGTCGCTGCTTCTGCTGCGTTTGTGTCTGACAGCTGCTTGCCTGACGACATCGCCGCAACGGCCCCTTTTGCTTCAGCTTCAAAACTACTTAAAATGTCGTTAATTTCCTTGGTCGACTGCTGTGTTTTAGCTGCAAGTGCTCGAACCTCGTCGGCTACCACAGCAAAACCACGGCCATGCTCACCTGCTCTAGCAGCTTCAATTGCTGCGTTTAGAGCCAGCAGGTTAGTCTGATCGGCAATTTCATTAATAACATTTACCACTTTTAGAATATTGGTACTGCGGCTTTGCAGTTCTGACACGATATTACTTGATTCGGTTACCGTTTTAGCTAGCTGCTTAAAGCCTGCATTGGCGCTTTCAAACGTGGCATAACAACTTGCCACGTTCTTTTCAGAGTTATTTGTCGCCACAGCAACTTGGTCGGTGATTGCCACTAAATTTTGCACAATCTCTTTAAGTTTATCCGTACTGCTATCAAGCGAGCGCGACGCATCCCGTTGTCCATTGGCGCCTTCCATAATGGATTGGCTGACGTTACCGAGGGTGCCAAACGCCTTTTCCATTTCGGTCTCCGCTTGTTGAAGCTGCGCAACCGAATCTTTTAATTTGTTTTGTAATGCCCTGGCTGATTCTGCCAGCATGCCCAATTCATGGTCGCTGGAATACGTTAACGCGTAGTCGTAACGGCTATGAGCCAAGTTGGATATACACGCCGCAACCTGCTTCGTTGGTTTAATAACCTGAGAGCGCAAACGAGCAATCACATAAGCAACAGAAAGCACAGAAAGCGCGATTGCTGCCAGTAGAATTATCCAGAGCATAGTGCGCGTATTGGCTTTAAGTTCAGCAATCGCGTTCGCTGAATCGGCTGCAATTTCCGCCGCGATACCTGAGAGGAGCTTAGCAGGCTCTCTATCAATACCTCGAACAAAGCTATCTCCAACCTTTGGATCAAACCCTGAGTTAATAAATGCGTCGTATCCTTCACGGTATTTCTCGGCCATGACTGCATGGGCTTTTTGAAATTGCCTGATATCTGACTTCACGCTTTCACTTATCACACTACTTGATAGCATCAGGTCAAACTGGCGAGTGATGTCGGCCTCTCTCTGCTTGAATCGCTCCCAGTATTTTTCTCGGTCGTCTTTTTTGTGGCCACGCAACAATACGTTCTTCCACTCTTGCACTTGAGTTTTGAAAGTACTTAGCGTGGTATTGACGTCTCGTTCTGACTGAACAAGGGTGTTTTCTAACTCATCGAATGAATTAAGTAACGAGAAAGACTTTAGAATTGAGGCACCGTTTAATAGTACAAGAATTAAAAAGCTGGCGAGAACAGGCGTCATCACCAAACGGCTGATGCTTGTGTAATTGAACACGGCTTAACCTTTAGTATAAATTTAAAGAAGGACGTCGCCATTAAATGATATTTTTATGACGGTATGGTTACAAATTTGGTATGAATCAACATACCAATATATGCGAAAATATACACCCTTATAGTAACAGGCTTATTAACTTGTTCTTTTTTAAGTAGATAAAAAAAAGAGCCCGAAGGCTCTCTTTTCATTTCGGTAAATTTACACCCGTTTATTCCCACTCAATTGTAGCAGGTGGCTTACCAGAAATGTCGTATACTACGCGGCTAATGCCGTCAATTTCATTGATAATACGATTCGACACTTTACCTAGGAAGTCGTAGGGTAAATGTGCCCAGTGAGCTGTCATGAAATCGATGGTTTCTACTGCACGAAGGCTTACTACCCAGTCGTATTTACGCGCATCACCCATTACGCCAACTGAGCGCACTGGAAGGAATACGGTAAACGCTTGGCTTACTTTTTGGTATAGGTCAGCTGCATATAGCTCTTCAATGAAGATAGCGTCAGCACGACGTAGTAAGTCGCAATATTCTTTCTTAATTTCACCAAGTACACGAACACCTAGACCCGGACCAGGGAACGGGTGACGGTAAAGCATGTCGTACGGTAAACCTAGCTCTAGGCCGATTTTGCGTACTTCGTCTTTAAAGAGTTCACGCAGTGGCTCAACAAGACCCAGCTCCATATCTTCAGGAAGGCCGCCCACATTGTGGTGCGACTTAATTACGTGCGCTTTACCCGTTGCAGAACCCGCTGATTCAATAACGTCTGGGTAAATAGTACCTTGCGCTAACCACTTCGCGTTTTCACGCTTACCCGCTTCTTCGTCAAATACACGAACGAACTCATTACCAATAGCTTTACGTTTAAGCTCAGGATCTTCAATGCCTTTTAGGCGATCAAGGAAACGCTCTTCAGCGTCTACACGGATAATGTTAAGGCCGAAATGGTCACCAAACATTTCCATTACCTGATCAGCTTCATTTAAGCGAAGCAGGCCATTATCTACAAACACACAAGTAAGTTTGTCACCTATCGCGCGGTGAAGCAGCATGGCTGTTACTGAAGAATCTACGCCGCCTGAAAGGCCAAGAATAACTTCTTCATCGCCCACCTTTTCTTTTATACGCTCAATGGCATCGTCAATAATTGCGCCAGCTGTCCAGAGCTTTTCACACTTACAGATGTCCATCACAAAGTGAGTTAATAGACGCATGCCTTGGCGAGTGTGAGTCACTTCAGGGTGGAACTGCACGCCATAGAATTGCTTCTCTGCGTTATACATTGCAGCATGTGGGCATGAAGCGGTTTGCGCGATGGTTTCAAAACCTTCAGGAATAGCTGCCACTTTATCGCCGTGGCTCATCCATACGTCAAGCAGCGCCGCGCCGTTATCACCTATGGCATCTTCAATTTTATCCAGCAGCGGGCTTGGCTTAATCACTTCTACTTGCGCATAACCAAATTCACGCTTGTCTGAACCCAGTACGCCACCACCTAGCTGTTGTGCCATGGTTTGCATGCCATAGCACACGCCTAGCACTGGCACGCCGGCTTCAAATACGTATTCGGGCGCGCGTGGCGAGCCTTCTTCGGTTACTGACTCTGGGCCACCTGACAGAATAATCCCTTGAGGATTAAATTCGCGGATTTGCTCTTCGGTCACATCCCAAGCCCAAAGCTCACAGTAAACGCCTATTTCGCGAACACGACGTGCTATCAACTGCGTGTATTGCGAGCCAAAATCCAAAATAAGTATGCGTTGGTCGTGGATATTTGTGGTCATGTTTTATTTTTACCCGTTAAATAAAAGAACAAAGGCTGGTGTAGTACCAGCCTCGCAGTCGTCGGTCGCCTTAACCTAAACGGTAGTTTGGCGCTTCTTTGGTAATGCTTACATCGTGAACGTGGCTCTCGCCCATTCCGGCTGAAGTTACGCGCACAAATTGTGCCTTGGTATTGAGCTCTTCAATCGTTGCGCAGCCCGTTAAGCCCATGGCTGAGCGCAAGCCGCCCATTTGCTGATGGATAATATTAGCAATTGGACCTTTGTACGCTACCCGGCCTTCAATACCTTCTGGTACTAATTTCTCAGCGTTATCAGAATCTTGGAAGTAACGGTCTGACGAACCGTGGCTTTGATCCATAGCGCCTAGTGAACCCATACCGCGATATGACTTGTAATAACGGCCTTGGAAAAGTTCTACTTCGCCTGGCGCTTCTTCAGTACCTGCTAGCATGCTGCCAACCATTACGCAGCTTGCGCCAGCAGCCAACGCCTTAGCAATGTCACCCGAAAAACGAATACCGCCGTCAGCGATTACTGGAATGTCAGTATCTTTAAGCGCTTCTACTGCATCTGATACCGCAGTAATTTGAGGCACACCGCAACCGGTTACGATACGGGTAGTACAAATTGAACCAGGGCCAATTCCCACTTTAACAGCATCTACGCCGGCATCGGCAAGTGCTTTCGCGCCATCGCCCGTCGCAACGTTACCCGCAATAATTTGTACATCTGGATAGTCTGCACGTACCTTTTTCACGCGGTCAATAACACCTTGCGAGTGACCGTGAGAGGTATCGATAAGTAGAACGTCAACGCCTGCATCTACAAGTAGTGCAATACGTTCGTCAGTACCTGGTCCAACGCTTACCGCAGCACCAACACGTAGGCGACCAAGCGAGTCTTTACATGCGTTAGGCTTGTTTTCTGCTTTCTGGAAGTCTTTAACAGTGATCAGGCCTGTAAGCTTAAACGCGTCGTCGACGACAAGAATTTTCTCAATGCGGTGTTCGTGCATTAGGTCTAACACCACATCAGAGCTTGCACCTTCTTTAACGGTAACCAGATCATCCTTACCGGTCATTACGTTTCTAATAGGCAAATTCAAACGCTTTTCAAAGCGAAGATCGCGGCCTGTCACAATACCAATTAGGTTATTATCTTTGTCAGTCACCGGGAAGCCAGAGTAACCAAGACGCTTAGAAAGCGCGATAACTTCACCGATGGTCGCATTCTCTTCAACCGTTACCGGGTCAGATACCACACCACTTTCGTATTTCTTAACTTCACGTACGTGTTTGGCTTGCTCTTCGGGCTTCATGTTTTTATGAATGAAACCAATACCACCCTCTTGGGCTAGCGCAATAGCTAGACGGGCTTCAGAAACCGTGTCCATGGCAGCAGACACCATTGGAATATTTAACGTTACGCCACGCGTAAGGCGTGTTTGTAAGTTGGCTGTGTGAGGGAGGACGGTCGAGTGGCCGGGAACCAGCAACACATCGTCGAACGTCAGGGCTTCTTGGATGATACGTAGCATGCAACAACACCTATTCAGTTGAGGGTTAATTGCGGCGCAATTGTAGTGTTTTTTAGTTTTCAGGTAAACTCTAAATGTATTAAACCCAGTGATTTTTTTTATGTTTACAAATTCGCCATCTACGTCTCGACAAATTTTAACAGTTACCAAGCTAAATCGCTTAGCCAGAACCGTACTGGAAGGCGAAATTGGCCTTATTTGGCTATCTGCCGAAATATCCAACTTTGTGGCAGCCGCATCAGGGCATTGGTATTTCACGCTCAAAGACAACAAAGCCCAAGTTCGCGCGGCCATGTTTAAGGGATCAAACCGCAATGTTCGTATTCGCCCTAAAGAAGGCGACAAAATTTTAGTGCGAGCGTCGGTTGGCCTTTACGAAGCACGCGGCGACTATCAACTGGTTGTCGAACACATGGAAAGCGATGGCGAAGGTGCGCTTAAGCAAGCGTTCGAAGCCTTAAAGTTCAAACTCAACAATGAAGGCTTGTTCGATACTGCTAACAAGCGTGCGCTACCTGAACGTATCAATCGCATCGGCGTAATAACTTCATCAAGCGGTGCAGCGCTTCACGATGTATTAAGTGTATTAAAACGACGCAGCCCACAAACCGAAATCATTGTTTATCCGTCGATGGTTCAGGGTGAAACTGCACCTTTACAGTTAATTAATGCGTTGAGAACGGCTAACCACCGCGCAGAAGTGGATGTGCTGTTACTTACGCGAGGCGGCGGTTCATTAGAAGACTTGTGGTGTTTTAATGATGAAAGCTTAGCAAGAGAAGTCGCTGCAAGTGCCCTTCCAATAGTTAGCGCCGTAGGCCATGAGGTAGACTTCACCATTAGTGACTTCGTCGCCGATGTTCGCGCCCCTACCCCATCTGCTGCTGCCGAAATCTTAAGTCAGGATTCTGCCGCTCTTTACCAAACGCTAAGTCAGCAAAAACAACGCTTAGCAAGGGCAATACATCAGTACCTTCAAACGAGTAAACAACAGCTTGTTTTAAAGAAACAACGGCTAAATGCGTTGCATCCACAAAGCCGCATCCAATCGCAGTGGCAAACGTTAGACAGACTACAACTTCGTTTAGCGCATAAGATGCAAAACGACTTGGCAAAAGCAGAGAAGCGATTACAAGGTCTTGATTACAGGCTAAACAAACAATCGCCATCAGCAAACGTGGCGCGTGCAAAAGACAAATTAAACTATGCTAGCACCAAGCTCTTATCAAGCATGAACACACTTATTAGAAGCAAAAAAAATGAACTTGGTGGTAAAGTTAGCCTCTTACAATCCGTAAGTCCTCTTTCAACGCTCGCCCGTGGTTACAGCATTACTTTGTCCGACAAAGCAGCCATTAATAGCGTGAATAAAGTAAATGTAGGTGATGAGATAAAATCTCGGGTGACTGACGGAGAAATAACCAGTACAGTGACACACATTCAACGGCAATAGGTAGCCTTAAGTATTATGCCCGTTCATGTAAACGCGTTTTCCTTTTCCAGTATTTACCAGCGGGCCTGTGCATTTTGGAGCCTAAAGTCACAGCGGTTCGCTGTACCAAAAATTTTGACACCTTTGTGCGTTTTTGTTCTGTTACTAGTGCCTGACTTCACCTTTGCTTCTATGGTCAATCAACCTGTCTCTGTTTTTTCTACCTACCCGAGCGAGACGTTACTCAGGGCTTGTGGAGCCCAGCGAGCATTAAGCGAAGCTAATGCTTCTCAATCCACTAATTTGTGTTTTGAAGATGCTATTTCGCCCGACAGCTTTATTAAACTCCTAAGCGAATCAGGAGAGTTCAGTCATTTGTTCCCTTATGGCGAAGGAAACGACTACGAACTATTGATTGCTAATGTTGGCGCAGCGCCTGGCATGCATCGACAGCACGCAAAACAATTTGCAGAATTCACTTTACAATGGCGAGGGATAGAAATTGACTCATCTTCATTTGATGCGAGTGCTCTAGAAAACACAGATGTGAAAACGGAAACCGCTTTAGCCGAAGAAGAAGCTCAATCGTTGATTACCCGCTGGATTCAACATGCCAAACATTCTGGATTATTTACCAGCCAGTTTTTGTTCGATGCGCTAGAAGCTAGCGACTATAAGGGTGGATTACAGGTACCAAACGCCATTGGCGACTTCACTAAATTAGATACTCAGTTATATCCAGACCCGTTTAACGGTGCAATTACTCGCTATATACACCCTGAGTTTGAAGATGCGCTCGTTGACGTCACCGTATATCCCTTTTTAGATCAGCTTTCTTCAGATGAAAACGAGCTACTTCCTAAGCAACTAGAAAGTGATCTGCAAAGAGCTAGTGCTACAGCCGATTTACAGCAGTTAACTTTGTCTCAAATCAGTCCAGCCTCACGCTACGAGGTTAACAGCGCATTAAGAGGATGGAGGTTGGGGCTAAGCGCGACATCTGAAACATCACCAACAATTTACGCGACAACCTATGTCTTTAAGCTACAAGATAAAATCGTAAAAGTGTCTACGACTTTTCCTCCTGACTTTTCAGACAATATTGTCAATCAATTGATTGTTAACGTAGAAGTTCCGCAAGAGTCTGAAATGATGAAAAAGGTTCGCTCTCTGCTTTTAGAAAGCGCCAATTGATACCATAGAAAAGATTAGTTGTATCACTAGTTGCTAAACTTTGGCCAATGGGTAAGAGCGAACCGTTGCTGTTTTTATTTTTCAATAAATCGCATTACAGGATTAATTGACTTACGTTTCACGTCACTGCTTAAAATGTGAACTTTCGCCTGTTCTCTCGGTTTATACCTATCAAACCAATTGTAAACCTGGTCTTTTTGAAGCGGCTGCTTCGCTGAGTGTAATTTTTCCACTGACATCATTCTTCCTTTGTCTGGATTATAAACGGTCGAAATTGTAATAATCGATAGACGTTACACTCATTTTTTGATTACTTTTCTTCTGTTTGATAATAAGAACAAAAGCCCTGCGCCAAATAAGCTAAATGCCGCTGGCTCAGAAACACTAGTGGCTGTCGGGGCGTAATCGAACTCTACGAATACTTTACCCCAAGAACCCGTTGAGAATTCATTTGTAAAGCTACCCGTTCCCCCGTCTACTTGATTAAATACGTTCGTTCTCGCATCCGTTGAAAACAAAAATTCGATTGGAGTTCCGGCTAGAAAGGCCGACAAGTCTACGTTTGCTAGCATCCCCGACCGTTCGCCTGTTGTCACATCAAACTCAAATTCGGCAGAATCTTCACCTGGAATCATTGTGAATGTCCCCTCTGGTGAGCTTTGTGCAGAGACAAGCGGATTAACGAAATTTGCTTGTTCAAATACAAATGTGTCAGCTACGCTACTGGATACTTGCCAGTTCGACGCTAGAAAGATATCTACGTCAGTGCGACCTGCTTCAGAGCTTCCATTAACGGATCTTCCTTCGCTGTCTATCTGTCCATAGACCGTTATATTTACAGCGTTCAGTGTACCCAGTGTTTGATCAAATGCGTCAATAAACACACTTTCCGATAGCGGCGATACTTCTGCCACGTCGAAAGGACTTCCTTGTTCACCAAAGGATACTTCTTGCGTAATAATTGCTGCTTTTATTGGCATTGTAGTCGCTGCGATGATGGCAGCGGCAATAATTCGCTTATTCATAAATTCATCCTGCTCATATAGTTAGAATTACCCCGACGGTCGAAGGGGCTCCCTGTGACTGCAAGAAAGAAACCATAGATTAATTTATGTGCAATACCGCATGTAGCATGGGTTAACAAAATTTAAGGTTATATAATGAAAGCTAAAAATTATTCACTGATAGAAAATATTACACTTTAGTTGTAATTATGACCGACAGAATATAGTTTGGCACGGCTGATGCTTTAGTAAAATCAGCAAAGGAGGGTTGAAACTTAGGTAGGCTGATGCAATGCATGCAGTACACTGATAACGCTATAGATACTTGGGTCTGTTAACGCGGCAAAAACTAGCGTGGTAAGAAAGAGACATTAATACTTTTTATAATAGCGGACTTGTACATCACTACGCTAATAAGCGCAGCGATGTACTTAACAAGGCTACTTTTTATCTTTGTAATAAGACATCATACGACGGCGCTTGCGCTGCTGCGCCAAGGTCAAATTAGCCTTCTTACCTTCAAACGGGTTGTTGCCTTCTCTGAATTCTATCTTGATAGGCGTGCCCATAATTTCTAGCGCTTTTCTAAAGTAATTCATCAAGAAACGCTTATAAGAGCTTGGTAAGTCATCCACTTGATTACCGTGAATAACAATAACCGGTGGGTTGTAACCACCTGCGTGAGCATACTTCATTTTAACTCGGCGCCCACGCACCAGCGGAGGTTGATGGTCATCCTGAGCCATTTCCATAATTTGTGTAAGCAGCGCGGTATTAATACGCTTGGTCGCGCTCATATACGCTTCTTGTACAGACTCAAATAAATTACCAACACCCGAACCATGAAGCGCAGAAATAAAATGAATTCGAGCAAAGTCGATAAAGCCTAAACGACGGTCCATCTCGCGCTTTATGTCGTCTTTCACGTCAGTACTTAATCCGTCCCACTTGTTCACGGCAACTACTAATGAACGACCTGAATTAAGCACAAAGCCTAATAAGCTAAGATCTTGGTCGGTAATACCTTCTCTGGCATCAATAACCAATAGCACTACGTTAGCTTCTTCAATTGCCTGAAGAGTTTTAACAATAGAGAACTTCTCTACGGCTTCACTAATTTTCTTGCGCTTTCTCACGCCCGCGGTATCGATTAGGATATATTCACGCTCATCCCTTTCCATTGGAATGTACACGCTGTCACGGGTGGTGCCTGGCATGTCGAACACCACCACGCGCTCTTCACCTAAAATGCGGTTTGTCAGTGTCGACTTACCCACGTTGGGCTTACCTACGATAGCAAGTTTGATAGGTAACTCTTGCAGGCGTTGACGCTGCGTTTCAGCATCCTCTTCTTCTTCAGGCTCCTCATCGATAATTTCCATGTCCGGGAAATCAGATTCAAGTGGCTTTAAGGCGTCCTGCAGCAATTGGCTAACACCGCGACCGTGCGCCGCAGCTATTTGCTTAATATCACCTAAGCCTAAGGAATAAAATTCCGCACTTTCGCTATCGCCGTCAATTCCATCAACCTTGTTCGCCACAACAAACACTTTTTTGTTTATGCGTCGAAGATGATCAGCAATACCTTGGTCGGCTGGCAGCATACCTGCTCTGGCGTCAACCAAAAACAATACGACATCAGCCTCTTCTATAGCTAACAAAGACTGTTGTGCCATTTCAGCATCAATGCCCTCTTCATCGCCCGTAATACCGCCGGTATCCACTACTATGAACTGGCGCTTTTCAAATTTCGCTTGGCCGTATTTACGGTCGCGAGTTAGCCCCGGGTAGTCAGCAACTAGTGCATCACGGGTATTTGTAAGGCGATTAAACAAGGTTGACTTACCAACATTAGGGCGGCCAACCAAAGCAACAACGGGTAACATTTATCAGATCCTAGGGGTCATGAAAGCTAAAAAAGCACAAGCCGCATACACCATCTATTACAACTAACGTTCGGGAGCTGTATTCTCTAACGAGAGGTGAATTACTATGAGGCTTTTGAGAATGGGCGCATTATACCTTGTTCACTACCTAATACCAATGGCGTTCAATAACACGAAGAGAAACCGTCTACCCATTGGTAATTCCCAAGTTTAGGCCCGAAAAAACCGCGGGGTATAAAAAAAGGCGCTTTAAGCACCTTTTCTGTTTAAATATTAGCGAAACGTTCCTGTTACTTTGGAACTTGCACCGACGCTATTACGCCATTACGTGTTACCGCTATAATCTTATCATCAACCTTCAACGGCGCAGCATAGATTGAATCATCTTCGTCATCGCCGCCAACATCTAGGCGTGCAACAACTTCACCTGTTTCTTGTTCAATCCAGTGTAGAAAGCCCCAGTTATCACCAACAACCACATGGTCGCCTACTGGAGTAGCAGCCGTTAATGAGCGATGCTTAAGTGAACCTTGAGACCAAAGCTCTACGCCGTTTCGTCTATCAAGGGCATAAACGTTAGAGTTGTTGTCTACAACAAAAATTTTATTGCCGTCGATATTCAAATTGCGAAACGATGCATATTCACGTTTCCAAATTACACGACCTGAACGTAACTCTACAGCAGCTAATGTTCCGTTGTAAGAAACCGTGTAAACCGTGCCGCCAAATAAAACAGGCGTTGTGTCGATATCAACAATACGCTCTAACTCTGTTGCACCAGAAGGCGTTGCAATTACCGTTTCCCAAGCAAGTACACCTGTTTCGATAAGATTAACCTGAATTTTACCTGTAGGTGTGCCGATGATAGCACCACCGTTAGATGCGATTGGGCCAGAAATACCACGTAATGTTAGCGGAGGAGTATCACCTTCGTGTCTCCACAACTGTTCACCAGTGCGGGTATTAAAACCAAATAAGCTACCAGCACCCGTGTTAACCACTAAGATACCTTCATCAGCTGCCGGAGCCGCTAAAATCTCACCGGGAACAGACGCATCCCAAACTAACTCTCCGGTTTCTGCATCCATTGCAGCTACATAGCCGTTTTCTGTACCAATGAATACGTGTCTGTCTGCTACGGCGATACCACCAATACGTGCAGTCTCACCGCTACGCCACAAATTAGTGACTGAGCTTAGCATGCCCTCAGAGCGAAACTGTGCGAAATCTTTCTCCCACAACACTTTACCCGACTCAGGGTCCATCGCGACAACGGCGCCATGGCGATCGGCAGCATAAAGCTTGTCATAGGCATAAACAGGGCGAAGACGAGAGAAGTAATGATTAACGCCATCACCAATATCGCGATCCCACACTAATTTAGGTGTGAATTTAGCCTCAATAGGCTTTAAACGACGAATCTCTAATTCTTCATCATCTGCAAACCAGTCTGAAATAGTTGAGCAGCCAGACATTGTGATAGACACCGCGAGTGCCATACCTATCGTGCGAGCAAATCGACCTTTACGGCCACACGTGTTGTGAAACAAATTGCGTACCTCTTTATTATTTATACCAGCCCTAAGGCTTTCGCTTATTGCGCAGCAGATACCGATAGGTTATCTAACTTCATTTGTAAAAGCGGATTGTTGGCATTTTTTTCTAACGCATTTGAATAAGCTAAGCGAGCATCATCAAACTTGCCTTGTTTTTGATACACATCGCCTTTTAATTCAGAAACTTCTGCTGCAAATGCGTCGTTTGTTACATTGCTAAGCGTAGACAACGCCGCGTCCAGCTGGTTCATTTCAATTTGCACACGCGACAAACGAAGTGAGGCAAGTACTTTCAATTCGTCATTTTCGGCAAAGGTTACTACGCTATTTAGGTGAGAAGCTGCAGCGTCTAAATCACCGGCATCTACCGCTTGCTTAGCAGCAAGAAGACTAGCGATGCTTGCATAACCACTGTCTTTGTTCTCTTCGATAAAAGCTTTAACTTTTGCGTCACTGCCTTCGGTACCAAAAGTCTCTACGGCATTTTGATAGGCAACCGATGCCGCTTCTTTAGTTTCAATTTGCGCTTCTGAATACGCTCTCCAGCCCCAAAGGCCACCTAGACCAAGCGCTGCACCGACAATAATTGCAGTACCGTGCTCTTTCCAAAAACGTTTAATCGCTTCTACTTGTTGTTCTTCTGTTGCGAACTGTTCCATGATGTCCTCTTTTTATTTTGCGCTCAGCATCTCTGCAACCTTATCAGATAAGGCATCGAAGCTGACCGTAACTTGTTCTTGACCATCGCGCAGTGGTTTAACACCTACTTCACGAGACTGCATTTCGTCATTGCCTAAAAGCAGCGCTAAACGTGCGCCTGTTTTATCTGCACGCTTTAATTGTTTTTTAAAGTTGCCGCCGCCACAGTGCATCATTATGCGTGTATTAGGAAGCGTATTTCGAAGATGCTCTGCTACCTCAATAGCGTATGGCTGTGCCTCTTCGCCCATCGCCGTTACGTAAACGTCTGCGAAACTTGAGTCCTGACCTTCTTCGGTTAACGTGGTTAGCAACAGTACCAAACGTTCAATACCCATAGCAAAACCAACCGCAGGCGTTGCTTTGCCCCCGAGTTGCTCTACCAAGCCATCGTAACGGCCTCCAGCACACACTGTACCTTGGGCTCCCAGGCTGTCTGTTACCCACTCAAACACAGTACGGTTGTAGTAATCTAATCCGCGCACTAGTCGAGGATTTATTTCAAACTCAATGCCTGCTTGCGTTAAGCGCGAACACAAGGTTTCAAAATGTACTTTAGATTCTTCATCAAGATGATCGATTAGCGCTGGCGCATCGGCAATCGCAGCTTGAACATCAGGGTTCTTTGAATCGAGTACGCGAAGTGGATTCGTTTCAAGTCGACGCAGTGAATCTTCGTCGAGCTGGTCTGCACGCTGTTTTAAGAATTCAACCAGCGTATCGCGATATGCAGCGCGAGCTTCGTTTGAACCTAACGTATTAATTTGAAGTTTTACGTGCTGCTCAATACCAAAAGCTTTCCAAAAGCGTGCACTAAGAAGAATCACTTCTAAGTCGATGTCAGGGCCGTCCATACCGTAGGTCTCTACACCGAACTGATGGAACTGGCGATAACGCCCTTTTTGTGGACGTTCATGACGGAACATTGGCCCCATGTACCACAGGCGTTGCTGCTGGTTGTACAATAAGCCGTGCTCGTTTCCTGCGCGCACGCAACTTGCCGTACCTTCTGGACGTAGCGTTAAGCTGTCGCCATTTCTATCTTCGAAGGTATACATTTCTTTTTCAACGATATCGGTAACTTCACCGATAGAACGTTTGAACAAGTCGGTGCTTTCAACGATGGGAGTACGTATTTCTTGGTAACCATAACTCGCCACAACCTGACGAAGTACAGATTCTACCTTCTGCCATGTACCGGAAATCTCCGGTAGGCAGTCATTCATGCCTCGAATTGCCTGAATAGTCTTAGCCACGTGAAATTCTCATACTGCTAAATAGTGAAAAGCCCCGCATTATAGGGGCTTTGGGAATAAACAACAATGAACAAAAAATGTCTCAGTCTTTAACCGAGACCTGAATTTTATTTTGTTCACTCATACGCGATGCTTTGGCGCGAATCTTAGCTTCAAGCTTATCCACTAGATCGTCGTTAGGAAGACGTTCTTTAACGCGCTTACCGTCTTCATATAGGCCGCTCATGTTACGTGCGCCAGTGAGGCCCAAATCAGACACTTCTGCTTCGCCTGGGCCGTTAACCACGCAACCGATGATAGAGACATCCATTGGCGTAAGAATATCTTCCAATCGCTGCTCAAGAGCATTCACCGTGCCGATTACATCGAATTCTTGTCGTGAACAACTCGGGCAAGCAATAAAGTTTATACCGCGCGAGCGAATACGCAGTGACTTCAGAATATCAAAGCCTACCTTGATTTCTTCCACCGGATCAGCGGCTAACGATACGCGCAACGTATCACCAATACCTTCAGCCAATAGCATACCTAAGCCAACGGCACTCTTCACGGCGCCGGCGCGCTGACCACCGGCTTCGGTAATACCTAAGTGAAGCGGCTGGTCTATTTTTTGTGCCAATAAACGATAGGCGCCAACAGCTAAGAAAACATCTGACGCTTTAACGCTGACTTTGAATTGATCAAAGTTAAGTTTATCGAGAATATCCACATGACGCATTGCCGATTCAACCAGCGCTTCTGGCGTTGGCTCACCGTACTTCTCTTGTAAGTCTTTTTCTAACGAGCCACCGTTCACACCAATGCGAATAGGAATATTTTTGTCTTTTGCACAATCGACCACAGAGCGCACACGCTCCATATTACCTATGTTACCTGGGTTAATACGCAGACAATCTACGCCGTATTCAGCAACCTTAAGTGCGATACGGTAGTCGAAATGAATGTCTGCAACGAGTGGCACACTCACCTGCTTTTTAATTTCTTTAAATGCTTCAGCCGCTTCCATCGTGGGCACAGATACTCGAACGATCTCCCCACCCACTGCAACAATACGGTTTATTTGATCGACGGTCGCTGCCACATCAGTGGTTCGCGTATTCGTCATAGATTGAACAGCAATGGGAGCGCCATCACCAATGGGGACGTTACCTACATTAATACGCGTAGACTTTCTGCGTTTAATAGGACTTTCTGCAAACATCTAATTACCTATAAAGGAAGTGCGAAGCGAGCTGTTTTACCGTTTTGGTATGAAGAAATATCAACAGACTCGCCGTTAACTGATATGCGCACATTATCCGGTGCACCGAGCGTAACTTCAACAGGAGGAACGCCTTGAATTTCCATAACTCGTCCTTTTAGCTTTACCCCATAGGCAATAGCTTCTCCAGACGCGTCTTTTATATTAACCCAACAGTCATCGTCGAAAGTGAAAACCATAGCAATTGGCGCTGCATCAGACTGACTATTCACATTAAGGTTGGGTTGGGGTTCGTTACTATTCGCAGAATCAACCAGAGCGGTTAGGTTATTGCTATCATTTACCTCTGTATCGGGTGCTGAGATTGCACCATCATTCAAGCTACCGTCTTGGTTAAAACCGCTATCTTGGTCGCTGAATGCACCGCTGGTTTCTGAGCTTGTACTATCGCTCACGCCCGTGTCTAGCTGATTGTTTCCAGCCGTATCACCCTGCGACGACGAGGCGTCAGTAGTTACATTGTCGGTATCTGTGCCCGCCGATGGGACAGGCGTATTAGCGGCTTCTCGCTTAACAGCCTCACTAAGTGGCAGTTCAGCTACCGTGTCGTCACTAGGCTGTTGATACCACCACACGACAACGGCGGCAATAATAAGAAGTAAAATAACATAAGTTACCATCATCCACCTGTCATCGTGTGTCTGTTTTGCGACACGCTTTGAAAAGCTCTGTAATTTCTCTGAAGACGGTACAGATGTTTGATTGTGGAAGCGTTCGAATGCCTCAATAACTTCTTGAGAATTCATGCCTAATTGCTTGGCATAATTTCTCACGTATCCTTTTGTAAAAGTCACCGAAGACTTTTCATCAATGACATCATTTTCTAAATCATTGATTTGCTTAGCTTTCAAAAATAATTTATCAGCAATATCTTGTTGAGACAAACCTAGCGTTTCACGGCGCGCTTTTAGCATTGCCCCTGGACTTGGCGTGTTTTCTTGTTGTTGCGAAGTAACTTCTTGATTCGCTTTTTCTTCCGACACCATTAAACCTTATTCCTCCTGCATACTCGGTGGTACTAACCAAAGCGTCTGACCAGCAATAATAGCGCCAGTATTTTCAAGGTTATTCCACTCTTGCAGTGTTGCCATTTTGATATTGTGCAATAAAGAAATACGATATAAGTTTTCACCTTCTTTTACTACATGGAATTTATCACTTTGCACAGATAATTCAGTATTTTGTGCTTTTTCTGGTGTGTTAGCTGTGGCTGTAGGAGCGTTGTCGGTGTTATTGCTCTGAGATTGACGCTGAGCGTCGTTGTCTTGGGCGACGCTCTTTTCATTTTCTTTATCGTTTGATGATGTTTGTGTAAGCCCGTCGGTATTTGTTTGGTTTTCGCTTATTTGTGTTTCAAAATCGTTTGGCTGTGTAGATTTGACGGTTTTAACCACTTTGTTTTGCATACTTTCACGTTGCACTAAGTAACGTTTAGTAAGCTCACTTTCAGGGAACAATGACATCATCATTTCGCCATACCCCTTTGCAGTCTCTAGATCCCCTTTCCCTTTGGCTATTTCATAAGCTAACCACAATGAATCTGGCGTAACTTTGGCAACACGTTCGTATTTTCGTAACGTAGATTCAGCAAGTTCCCACTGTTCTGAAACCGTGTAAAGTTCACTGAGTAAGAACAGGCTTTTGCCCCTAGCAGGCTGATGTTTTAATGCGTCTTGAAAATAGCCGATCGCTTCATCTAGCTTACCTTGACTTTGCGCGCACAATGCCAAGTTCTCGTAGGTTTGCGCTGCGTTAGCGTAAAGCCTGTTATTTATCGCATCAAAGAAATACGCTTTGGCTTTTTCGTATTCGCCGTTTTGGCATTTAAACGCGCCATAACTGTTGGCAATATCGCCATTGTTAGGCGCTAGGTCGATAGCAGTTTCATAGTACTCTTCCGCTCGAAGGTTATCGCCCACCAGTTGATAGTAATATGCCATAGCGAACTGAACGTCTGCAGAGCGTGGATTAAACTCAAGCGCTTTGTCGAGGTTCTTTTTTGCCTGCGTGTAGTTGTTATTTTGAAGGTAGGTAAGACCAAGGGACATGCGTGTTTTGGCAGCTTCTTCGTGATCGAAGTTACCGCCATACAACCCTGACTGGCTATTACTGACACAGCCAGAAGTGAAAATAATCGCGCTTAAAAAGCCAATTTTAAGTGAAGTTCGCAATCCCGCAACCATAGTCTTACCCTAATATCTTAATGATTATTGGGCCATTTTTACTGAAATTGCTTCGCCCTTCACCTGTTTTTTTAACATTCTTTTCGTTCTGTCTACCACATCACCCACTAATTGACCGCATGCTGCGTCGATATCATCACCTCGCGTTTTACGCACAACGGTTGTAAACCCATATTCCATAAGCACTTTTGCGAATCTATCAATACGCGAATTGCTTGAACATGTATAAGGCGAACCTGGGTAAGGGTTAAATGGTATTAAGTTTATTTTACTAGGTGTGTCTTTCAATACCTTTGCCAACTGGTGCGCTTGTTCAGTGCTGTCATTGATGTTTGAAAGCATAATATTCTACCGTTACACGGCCTTGGTTCGCTTTAGATTTGGCCAGATAACGACGTACGCCTGCTAAGAAGGCTTCGATATTGTACTTCTTATTGATAGGCACGATTTCGTTGCGCAACTCATCGGTGGGTGCGTGTAGTGAAATAGCTAACGCTACGTCTATTTGGTCACCCAACATATCTAGCGCAGGTACTACACCAGATGTACTTAGCGTAACGCGGCGTTTAGACAGGCCGAAACCGAAATCGTCCAGCATAATATCCATTGCTGGTACAACGTTTTTAAGGTTAAGCAGTGGCTCACCCATACCCATCATTACTACGTTAGTGATAGGGCGTTTGCTTGAGTCTTTTGAAAGACCAAGGAAAGTAGCTACACGCCATACCTGACCAATAATTTCACTTACACTTAGGTTACGGTTAAACCCCTGCTGCGCCGTTGAACAGAAAGTACACTCTAGCGCGCAACCTACCTGTGATGACACGCAAAGCGTTGCACGGTCAGTTTCTGGGATCCAAACAGATTCAACTTCCTGACCACCTTCAAGGGTAAGTGCAAACTTAATAGTGCCGTCGCTCGCTTCTTGAAAGTATGCAATTTCAGGCGCTTTAATTTCGCAATTTTCAATGAGCATCGCGCGAAGGTTTTTATTGAGGTTACTCATTTCCTCGAAATCGCTGATACCGTGCTGGTAAATCCATTTCATCACCTGATCGGCACGAAACGGTTTCTCGCCCATTTCTTTGAAGAAATTGCGCAAGCCTTCGCGATTTAAGTTTAATAAGTTAGTTTTTGCCATGAATAAGATGACCCTTTTACCTTCGAGGGATGCCCCTCTTACTACTGAATACGGTGTAAAAACCAGCGATTCGACTATGTCTTGAACGACATTTAAGAAAAAGAAAAGCGCTGATTAAAATTTGCGCGGATTTTACCACAGATGAGATTTGAGAAAAAGCCGATTTAACGCAGAGAAACGTTAAGTTTGGCAATGCGCGAGAAGCGTGGTTTAGCTTGCCTAAATGAGCGCCGAGCAAAGCAGCATAAAGCGTGCTCAGACGCTCAGAAACAAAAAACGGGGCTTATAGCCCCGTTAATTCTACCTACGTAATCTTAGCGAGTACGTGGGCAGATTTCTTCTTCAGAGAAGAAGTAAGCAATTTCACGTGCTGCTGACTCAGGTGCGTCAGAACCGTGAACTGCGTTTTCGTCGATTGACGCAGCGTAGTCTGAACGCAGTGTACCTGCAGCTGCATCAGCTGGGTTAGTTGCGCCCATGATTTCACGGTTAGCTAGAACTGCGTTTTCGCCTTCTAGTACTTGAACCATAACAGGACCAGACGTCATGAAGTCTACAAGTGCGCCGAAGAAAGGACGCTCTTTGTGTTCTGCATAAAAGCCTTCTGCTTGCTCTTTGCTCATGTGGATCATCTTAGATGCCACGATGCGAAGACCTGCAGATTCGAAACGGTTGTAAATTGCACCGATTACGTTTTTAGCTACCGCATCAGGCTTGATAATCGAAAAAGTACGCTCAAGAGCCATGTTCTCTCTCCAAACAAATAGTGTGTGTATCTTTAAAATTTTGGCCGCGAATTATAGGCAATAAATAGCAGCTTGACCAGAGCCTTTATCAAATCAGATATAAAGTACTGTTTTTATGCGCAAATGTAGAGAAAGGTTAGCCTGTTGGCGATGACAATATGATGACAGCGTACAGATTATTTTGCACAGAACTAATTATCGAGGACTCACCTGCCCCACTGCCTTTACTATGAAACCCTAAAACGGCTTAAAGAAACCAACGCTTAAAAAGTTAAGCGTTGGCTTTTGCTAATTCTTGAATTTTACCCACAATGGCGCGTAAGCCATTGCCGCGGGTTGGCGTTATATGACGCTCTAGGTCTAGTGCTTCAAAATAGCCGTCGATATCAAACGCCAAAATATCTGTTGGCGTTTTGTCATTATAAGCGGCAAGTACTAACGCAAGCAGCCCTTGAACGATAACTGCATCGCTGTCTACGTCAAAGTTGATTTTATTGCCGTCGTAAGACTCCACCAGCCAAACGCTGCTCTGACACCCTTTGACCAAACGCTCGGGTGTTTTAGCATCTTCAGGCAAGCCCGGAATAGATTTCCCTAAATCAATGATGTACTGATAACGCTGTTCCCAATCGTCGAAGAACGCTAAATCATCAATAATTTCGTCACTGCTAGGTAGTTGCATTGCTATTTCCGCTTAATTTGTTTGAAAAATTGTGTGATTAAATTTCACTGTGTGGATGATTAGAAGAACAGGCCTGCTTCAAGCTGTGCTTCTTCACTCATCATATCACGGGACCATGCAGGGTCGAATACAAGCTCTACGTTGACGTTTTTAACATGGGGAACCATGGCAACGCGGTATTCAACGTCGCCAACCAATACTGGGCCCATGCCACAGCCTGGTGCGGTCAGGGTCATATCAATATTAACGCTGCCTGTGCCTTGGTCAATTTCCACTTTGTAGATAAGACCAAGGGATACAAGGTTGATAGGGATCTCAGGGTCAAAGATAGTTTCAAGCGCATCCCACACTTGCTGTTCGCTAATGTGACCATCTTCTGGCGCGTCAAAGCTTAATGTCATCGCCTTACGGCCAATAGCACCTGCATCAGTACCGTCGATGCGGTACATGTTGCCGCGCCACGTTACCGTATAGTTACCACCGAGCTCTTGGGTGATATTCACAAACTCGCCTTCAGGGATCACGGTAGGATTGCCCGCTGGAACCAAGCGCGCTTTACAGTCGCGCTCGGTGGTCACCATTTTTTGCTTCATAAGCTACTTAGTACTCTTTGTTCTACCACTGATGGCCTTTGACGTGGCACTTAGCCAACGTTAAAGCTTTCACCGCATCCGCACTCATCAACCACGTTCGGGTTGTTGTATTTAATGACGCCGTTCACACCTTCTGTAACGTAATCAATTTCAGTATTACGCAGTAGGTCGGTGGCATCTGCAGCAACGGCTACGTTAAGTAGTGGCGAAATTTCAACAATTTCGTCATCGGCTTGCGCACTATCTGCGAAATCAAGCACATAAGCGTAACCTGTACAGCCGCTTACTTTTGTCGATAAACGAATTAACTGACCAGGCTTGTCTTTAAGCTTACTTTCGAAATGCTTAACGGCACTGTCAGTTAGCGAAATGAGCTTTGTACTAGGTACGAAAGTTTCAACACTCATAATGCCTCCTTAGGCCAACATCATTTTTGCTTTTTTAAGCGCAGCAAATAGGCTGTCTACTTCTTCAAGCGTATTGTAAATTGAGAACGACGCACGGGCAGTACCCGGTATACCGAAGCGCTTCATTAGCGGCTGTGCACAGTTGTCACCGGTGCGGATCGCAACGCCTTGTCTATCCAGAATGAAGCCCACGTCCGCCGGGTGCGCACCTTCAAGTAGAAAGCTCAGCACGCCTACCTTGTTAGGTGCCGTACCGATTATCCGCATACCGTCAAACGCTTCGGCCTGCTCTGTAGCATAGGCAAGCAGCTTTTGTTCATGTTCATGCAAAGCATTGACATCAAGAGCACTAAACCAATCTACTGCAGCGCCCATACCAATGGCACCTGCGATGTTTGGCGTACCGGCTTCTAATCGATTTGGCAATGCTCCCCATGTGGCTTCATGGTAGGTCACGTCTTTGATCATCTCGCCGCCTACCTGCCAAACAGGCCAGGTTTCTAGCACCTCTTTTTTGCCCCACAGACAGCCAATGCCCGTTGGGCCGAATAGCTTGTGGCCTGAAAACGCGTAAAAATCACAGCCAATGTCTTGTACGTCAACACCGCCGTGAGCAATGCCCTGTGCGCCATCAACCAGCACCCATGCGCCAACCGCTTTCGCTTTTTCAGTCAGCAGTTTAATTGGGTTCACCGTACCTAGTGCATTCGATACGTGGGGAAACGCCACTAGCTTTGTGTTTTCAGACAGCAGTCTATCGAAAGCGTCTACGTCTAACTCTCCGCTGTCGAAAATAGGTACAACATTTAGCGTTGCACCAGAACGGCGACACGCTTGTTGCCAAGTAACCAAGTTTGCGTGGTGCTCAAGCTCGGTCACCATTACTTCGTCACCTTCGCTTAGTAGCTGTCCAAGACCATTGGCGACTATATTGATGGCTTCTGTGGTGCCGGATGTCCAAATAACTTCTTCACGCGCTTTCGCGTTAATGAACTTTGCAACGCTGGAACGTGCATTTTCGTAACGGCGCGTGGCTTCATCCGATAAATGGTGCGCACCGCGGTGCACGTTTGCATTCGTCCCCGTGTAAAAATCTACTAAGGCGTCGATAACGGCCTGAGGTTTTTGTGTTGTTGCCGCGTTATCTAGGTAGACCAGCGGCTTGCCGTCTACCGTTTTAGATAAAATAGGAAACTGGGCACGAAGTGCTGCAACGTCTAAGCTCATTTCACCTCCATTTGGGCGAAGCGCTCACTTAAAATTGGTGCTAGCCATTCACGGACTGCCGCATTAGGCACGTCATTTATAAGCTCTTGAATGAAGCCAAAGTTGAACATTACCAGTGCTTTACTGCGAGAAACGCCGCGGGTAAGCATGTAATACAAGGCTTCTTCTTCAATTTCAGCAACCGTTGCACCGTGGGCACATTTTACGTCATCAGCATAAATTTCAAGCTCAGGCTTGGTGTTGATAACGCCGCGACGAGATAGCAACAAGTTGCGGTTATTAAGTTCAGCCAATGTCTTTTGCGCATCACGATGAATATGAATGCGACCATTGAACACGGCACGTGCTTTATCGCCTACAATCCCACGCGCGTTTTCTTCTGTTGTGCCATTAGGCATCGCGTGCTCAATGGTGGAGTGAAGGTCAAATAACTCGCCTTCCGCCAGAAGATAAATGGCATTCATTTTTGCATCGGCAAATTCGCCGGCGTGATGAATGTCTACATCTAAACGGGAAAGCTCACTTCCATAGCCCACCATGGTGCTGTTAAGCGTGGTGCGGTTATGAAGTTTGAAGTGGCTGCCGCCTAATTGCTTGGCTTTGCCGGTAAACATAGCAAAACGATAGTGCTCTAGGTGTGCATCATCAGCAAGGTCATATTCAGCAAACGCTGTGGTTAAACTTTCAGTATCGCCAAAACCTTGCTCGATAACAGTAGCACTTGCGCCTTCAGCGACCTTCACCACCACACGCGTATGAGCATCAACATTTTGCGACGCCATGTTCACAATGCGAATTGGCGTGTCAATCCTCGCACCTGCTTCAACATTAATAAATATACCGTGTTGGCACAGCGCATCGTTAACTAGGCCAAACATATGACGGGTTGGTTTAACCTGACCGTATACACTGCTGATTGCTTGCTGCGTGGCAGTATCATCATTATTAAGCGACGTGATGCTCATGCCCGCTGGCACATTTAGCGTATTAACCTGCGTGACCAAGACACCGTCTACAAATACTAGGTCGATAGCATTTAGGTTATCGATAGCGGGTACCGGTAAACTGTCTGCCTGAACCGCTTGCTTAGCTTCACGCTTTTCAACGGGTGTTAGCGGCGTAAAACGCCAGCTTTCGTTTCTACGGGCTGGCCAACCATCAGCTTTTAACTTTTCTAAGGCCTGCTGACGCACGGGCGCTAAGTAATCGGAGATTTGCGCCGCATCAATGACCTGTTCTAGCCATTGACTCATGCTTCAGCCTCCTCGTACGCTTTACCTAGGAATGCGTATCCGCTCTTCTCTACTTCCAGCGCTAGTGACGCGTCACCGCTTTTCACAATTTTGCCGTCGGCAAGAATGTGTACAAAGTCAGGTTTGATGTAGTCTAGGAGACGCTGATAGTGGGTAACAACGATGAAGCTTCGCTCGCCATCGCGCTGGCTGTTAACACCATCGGCAACAACCTGAAGTGCATCAACGTCAAGGCCAGAGTCTGATTCATCAAGAATACAAAGCTTTGGCTCTAGCAAAATCATTTGCATGATTTCGTTACGCTTCTTCTCACCACCAGAGAAGCCTTCGTTTACACCGCGCTTCAAGAAATCCAATGGAAGCTGTACCTGCTTGCACGCTTCTTTTGCTTTCTTTAAAAACTCAGCAGCTGTTAATGGCGCTTCGCCGCGCTGTTCGCGCATAGCGTTAACTGACTCTTTCATGAATTCCATATTGCTTACGCCAGGAATTTCAACTGGGTATTGGAACGCAAGGAAAAGGCCTTCACGGGCACGCTCTTCTACTTCAAGCTCTAATAGGTCTTTACCGTTAAGCGTGGCTTCGCCTTCGCTTACTTCGTAACCTTCACGACCAGATAGGACGTAGCCTAGTGTACTTTTACCGGCTCCGTTGGGGCCCATGATAGCGTGTACTTCACCAGGTTTAACTTCAAGGTTAAGACCTTTAATGATGTTTTTCTCTTCCACGCTGGCATGTAAATTCTTGATACTAAGCATTGATTACCCCACTGAACCTTCAAGACTAATTTCGAGCAGCTTGCCGGCTTCTACGGCAAATTCCATTGGCAGCTCTTTGAATACTTCTTTACAGAAACCGTTAACAATCATAGAAACGGCCTTTTCTGTGTCTAAGCCACGTTGCTGACACAGGAATAATTGTTCGTCGCTCACCTTCGATGTTGTTGCTTCGTGCTCAACAATGGCTGAAGGGTTGCGGCTTTCGATATACGGGAATGTGTGCGCGCCACATTTGTCACCGATAAGTAGCGAGTCACACTCGGTGAAATTACGTGCACCGTCTGCGCGAGGGCCCATTTGAACCAGCCCGCGATAGGCATTGTTACTGTTACCCGCTGAAATACCTTTAGAGATGATGGTCGACTTGGTGTTTTTACCCACGTGGATCATCTTAGTACCGGTATCAGCCTGCTGGCGACCACGAGTAAGCGCTACTGAGTAGAACTCACCTACACTGTTGTCGCCTTTAAGTACACAGCTTGGGTACTTCCACGTTACCGCAGAACCTGTCTCTACCTGCGTCCACGAGATTTTGGCATTGGTATGCGCTACACCACGTTTTGTCACGAAGTTGTAGATACCGCCTTTACCGTTCTCGTCACCCGGGTACCAGTTCTGTACCGTTGAGTATTTAATTTGCGCATCGTCCATTGCCACTAGCTCAACCACTGCCGCGTGCAGCTGGTTTTCATCTCGCTGTGGTGCAGTACAACCTTCAAGGTAGCTTACATAGCTGCCTTCATCAGCAACAATCAAGGTACGCTCGAACTGACCGGTGTTCATTTCGTTAATACGGAAATAAGTAGAAAGCTCCATTGGGCAACGTGTGCCTTTTGGAATATAGACAAATGAACCGTCAGTAAATACAGCGCTATTAAGCGCAGCAAAATAGTTATCTGTGCGCGGCACTACCGAACCGATGTATTTCTTTACAAGGTCCGGGTACTTCTGTACTGCCTCAGAAATTGGGCAAAAGATCACACCCGCTTCTTCAAGCTTATCACGGAACGTAGTAACAACCGATACCGAGTCGAATACCGCATCTACTGCTACGCCTGCCAGCATTTCCTGCTCGTGTAGAGGAATGCCCAGCTTTTCATAGGTGCGAAGTAGCTCAGGGTCAACTTCATCTAGCGACTTAGGCTTATCTTTCATACTCTTTGGTGCCGAGTAATAAGAAATGGCCTGATAATCGATTTTCGGATAGTCGACATGCGCCCAATCAGGCTCTTCCATTTCTAGCCATGCATGATAAGACTTCAAACGCCATTCAAGCATCCATTCAGGCTCGTTTTTCATTGCTGATATGCGGCGGATAACCGACTCGTCCAGGCCGCTTTCAAACGTTTCCGATTCGATTTCTGAATAGAAACCCGCATCGTACTTTCTTTCTAACGCCTGTTCGATCTGTTCACTCATGTTGGGATCTCACTTGTTTGCCTGCATTTGCTGCCACTAACCTTTCTATTTAACTGGCAAATAAATCACCCCACGGTCTTGGTAATTTATATCGACTTTCAACTTCAACAACGTCATTTATTTGGGTTTACGCCCAAAAGAGTTGCCAAAACTGCCAGTTACATTGCGGACAGCCTAAAATTTTGGTGCCGTAGTATATAATACCCGACTATTTCACTCAAATATTCAGCCATTAATTTATGGCCACTTACGCGTTTTAAACGCTTCTTAAAGGTCCATTTCCTTCAAACGCGCATTAATTTTCTTCCACATTCACTAAAATAAAAAAGAATGCGCTAACACTAACTACGCTTTGCCTACTACAAAAAACCGCGCTCAACGACGGTATAGGCGTTTATGCTGAAACCGCTTGGCGTAGTCTTGTGGTTACATCCACTACTTTTTGTATTACGTAATCGATGTCTTCTTGGGTCGTAAAACGCCCCACGCTGAATCTAATTCCTGCATGCGCCAATTCATTGCTGCGGCCAATCGCTTTTAACACATACGAAGGCTCTAAACTCGCTGACGTACATGCCGACCCTGAAGATACGGCAATATCATTTAAGCCCATCATCAAGCTTTCGCCGTCTACACCCGCAAAACTCACATTTAGAATGCCTGGGATTCGCTGTGTGGCGTGTCCGTTTAAATAGACATCGTCGAGCTGCTGAAGGCCCTGCCACAGCGATTCACGCAGCGCTAATATGCGCGCACTGTCCTCTTCCATTTTTGAGGAGGCTAGCGCGATGGCTTCACCCATTCCAACAATTTGATGGGTGGCTAATGTACCCGACCGCATGCCGCGCTCGTGGCCACCGCCATGAATTTGTGCCACCAGATTAATTTTGGGACGGCGACGCACATATAGTGCCCCCATACCTTTCGGGCCGTATATCTTGTGCGCCGATATAGACAGCAAATCTATAGGAAGCTCAGCTAAATCAATGGCAATTTTGCCCACACTTTGCGCACCATCCACATGAAAAAGAATGCCTTTGTCACGACAAAGCTGGCCAATAGCTTGAATGTCTTGGATAACCCCAAGTTCATTGTTAACGTGCATCACCGACACCAAAATAGTGTCGTCGCGCAACGCATTTTCAAGCGCATATAAATCAATTAACCCGTTCGACTGTACTTCAAGATACGTAACCTCAAAGCCTTGGCTTTGTAAGTACTCACAGGTATCTAAAACCGCTTTGTGTTCGGTATTAACGGTAATGATATGTTTGCCTTTATTGGCATAACCTTGGGCGACGCCTTTTATAGCAAGATTGTTCGATTCAGTGGCCCCCGAAGTAAAAACAATTTCTCTAGGGTCGCAATTAATCGCGTCGCTGATTTGATTTCTAGCAACATCAACCGCTTCTTCTGCCATCCAGCCGAAGCGATAACTACGAGAAGCTGGGTTACCAAAGTTGCCATCCAGCGTTAGGCATTTTGCCATTGCCTCGGCCACACTTGGGTCTACCGGTGTTGTTGCTGCGTAATCTAAATAAATGGGTGTTGATAAAGCCATGCGTTACTCAATACCAATTTAAAGTTGAATACTAACTTCGATATCTTTGGTGATATGACGAAGTGATGCATTACCGTCTTGGCGGTCGGCTACTTCTTGCACATCACGCTTTGCCATTAACTCGCCCAACGTAATTGAATTCAAAAACGCCGCAATGCGATCACTTAGGTCTTGCCACAAGCTGTGCGTTAGGCAGCGATCGCCGCCTTGACAGTCTGCTTGTCCTTGGCAACGTGTCGCATCAATGGACTCGTCGACGGCGCGAATGACTTCGCCTATCGCAATTTTGCTTGCTTCACGGCCTAACAAATAGCCGCCGCCAGGCCCGCGAACGCTGTCTACTAATTGCTCTTTACGCAATCGAGAAAAAAGCTGTTCAAGGTAAGATAAAGAAATTTCTTGTCGTTCTGAAATGTCGGCAAGAGGCACTGGACCACGCTTTGAATGCAAAGCGACATCAAGCATTGCGGTAACCGCATAGCGCCCTTTCGAAGTGAGTTTCATTGGATTCTCCCGCCGTTTTATAGTGCGGGAATTTTCACATACCCGACTAAAATGGTCAAGTATAAGACCCAGTAAATTAGTCAGGTATTATTGATTCGATTCATCGCTTTTTTGTATCAGGACTTTCGTTTCGTTTAAGCACCATCCTATTAAGCACTATTAGGCGCAAAATTTGCGCGGAAAGGTCTGCTAATAAAAGGCGATGAATGGCTTATTTGAAGGGTAAATAATATTGGCGACCATAAGCGCTATTTGTTTGCATTTAAGTGAATATGAGCAAGAATACTGTCTGCTATCCGATGTGATTGAACGGTATCAATTTGATGGCGCAACCCACGCAACACTTGATGTTTAGCACCTGATATAGCTCTAGCTGTTGCAACACCGCCACTGGGATGCACCATGTGATCAACATCTCCGTGAATCACTAATGTTGGAGCTTTGACATTTTGAAGCATTGGCGTTCGGTCCCCGGATTTCATAATAGCACCGATTTGCCGGAACATCGCTTTTGCATCACTTTTGCCACCATTGCGCTGCCATGCCAAACGCGCGTACTGATGCCATTGGTTTACGGCTCCGTTTGCAGCTACATCGCCAATATGCGTCATCATTGCCTGATAGTTTTTTACTGCGTCATTTTCGTTCATTGGCGCTTTAGCTCTTGCCATTCGCCATAGCGTTGAATAAGAGGGTTGCCCTACGCGGCGATTTCCTGTCGTCGAGAAAATAGACGTCATAGATATCACTTTTTCAGGATGCAGACTTGCGAGGGTCTGTGCAATCATCCCTCCCATAGACATTCCTGCGATATGTGCGCTTGTTATATTTAACGCCTCTAACAACTGTGCAGTATCTTCAGCCATCCGCTCAAGTCCATATGCACCTTTCGGCGACCTTCCTCTTAACTGCTGTAATAGGCTGGGATGCGGCGTGTCGCTGCGTACTGACCTTCCTGCATCACGATTGTCAAAGCAAATAACGCGAAATCCACTAGCAACTAAACGCTCAATAAGCGCGTTTGGCCAATAAACCAACTGAAGGCCTAAACCCACAATAAGTACAATGGTATCG
This sequence comes from Alteromonas macleodii ATCC 27126, assembly GCF_000172635.2. Classification (NCBI taxonomy): domain Bacteria; kingdom Pseudomonadati; phylum Pseudomonadota; class Gammaproteobacteria; order Alteromonadales; family Alteromonadaceae; genus Alteromonas; species Alteromonas macleodii. Next base: position 3,000,454 of record NC_018632.1, read on the forward strand.
GTATTTCCGACACCATGTTCGGCATAGCAAAACCTATCACCGCTTTTAAGCGTTACGTATTGCTCATGATGCTGGGCTAAACTCATTTAAAGCTCTCGTGATTTAATAAAAGTAAGTGTGCGTCTATTAAAATTTCTATTCAAACTTAAGCGCTGGATCGTCTACACGGCCTTTCCGAAAAATTTTCACGTCTTGTGCATAATTGAACGACATAGACCAAGGAAACTGCATGCCTTGACGTGGCAACTGTTCTAAAGAGCGTTGGATGTAGCCAGCGCCAAAGTTTAGCAACGGTTGTGTTTCCATATTTGGGTCTGCTACAGGTGTACACTGTGTAAAGCCGTGCTCTTCCATATGATTGAGCAATCGCGTGAAATGTTCACATAGAAGGCCAATTTTTAGTGTCCACGATGAAGCTGTATAGCCCACCGCAATAGCAAAATTAGGCACGCCACTGAGTAACATACCTTTATACGTAACACATTCTGGAAGCGAAATAGCTTCACCATCAATTTTTGGCACTATTCCTCCTAAAGGCAGAAGGTTTAATCCAGTGGCTGTTACTATAATATCTGCTTCAATATGCTGGCCCGAATCAAGTTTAATGCCCGTTTCAGTAAACGTATCTATAGTATCTGTTGCAACCGACGCCTTACCTTTCGAAATCGACTCGAATAAATCTCCACCCGGAACTGCACACAGTCGTTGCTCCCAAGGATTGTAAGGTGGGTTAAAGTGTATATCTACTGGATATCCTTCGGGTAACATTTTTGCATTAAGACTGCGTATTATTTTGCGCGCACGATGCGGAAAGCGCTGACAAAATGCGTACACCCAACGCTGTTTCGCTATGTTAAACCAACGCGCAGCTTTAAACGCTGTATCCTCGCTAAACCACGCGCGTAAATGTTTTGCGATTGGGTCATCTACGGGAACAGGCAATACGTAGGATGGCGTTCTTTGCAGCATAGTCACGTGCGATGCGCTTTTCGCTAGTGCGGGAACCAGCGTTACCGCCGTTGCACCGCTTCCGATTACCACGACGCGTTTGTTTTCGTATTCCAGATCTTCAGGCCAATGCTGTGGATGTACAATCTGACCGTTAAATTGTGATTGCCCTTTGAAATGTGGTGCATAACCTTTATCGTATCGATAATAACCCGAAGCGTTAAATATCCATCTGGCGGCAATGTGCTCGTGCTGCCCACTCTCTTCTGACTTTAACGTAACCCGCCAATAGTGTTTATCGCTTTGCCAATCTATATCTACCACACGAGTTAAAAAACGTATGTGCTCTTTAATACCGTTTTCAGCCGCGGTTTCTTCTACGTAAGCCTTTATTGAACGACCATCAGCAATGGCCTTTTTCTCTTTCCAAGGTTTGAATTCGTAGCCAAAGGTGAATAAATCAGAATCTGAGCGTATTCCCGGGTATTTGAATAAGTCCCATGTGCCGCCCAAATCACCGCGGGCTTCTATAATAGAATATGAAAGGTCAGGACATTTTTTTTGAATGTGGTAGGCGCAGCCGATACCCGAAATTCCGGCTCCAACAATTAGTACGTCGAGTAATGGCGCTGTTTCTTGCATAACGTCCCTGAAAAGTGATGATCAACCTTTCATCTCAATGTATGTTGGAGTTATGCATGAGTCAATGTGCTTGTTAATGTAGTGTAAAAACAAGCCTTTGTGAATATTTACTATATAAGGGTGAAGGTTCTCGGCCTTAGCACCCGAAAATAGTATGCGGAATTAGAGTTAAATAGCGGGGTCGAAAGAAGAATGCGCCTTCTCTCGCTCTTGGGTTTCCGTTAGGTCGAAACCCGTTTCTGCGAAATCTTCAGCGCTAATATTGTGTAAATTATCGGTACACACATCGCCACCTAGTGACTGAATGACCTTGCACATCTCTTCCACTTTGGTGTCCATTTGGTGCATATGCTCTAGCATTATGCCCATCGCATTGGCCACAGGATCAGGGTTATCTGGCGCGACAGCATAGGCATCAAAACCATATTTCTGGGCAATTTTATCTCGCTCAGGGTTTACCGACGCATTCATCTCTTTTTGCTTCGAGATAATGATACGACCCGGGATCCCCACCGCCGTAGCGCCATCAGGAATATCTTTTACGACCACAGAGTTAGACCCTACTTTAGCGTTTTCACCTATAATAATAGGCCCTAACACTTTAGCACCAGCCCCAACTACAGCGCCTTTTTTAAGGGTTGGGTGGCGCTTACCTGCTCTCCAGCTAGTGCCTCCAAGAGTAACGCCGTGGTAAAGGGTGACATCATCGCCAATTTCTGCAGTTTCACCAATAACCACACCCATACCGTGATCGATAAATACCCGTCGTCCTAACGTGGCACCAGGATGAATTTCAATCCCCGTAAGCCAACGGCTAAAGGTTGATAAACTGCGTGCCAACCATTTCCATTCAGCCTTCCATAGTTTGTGACTGATGCGATGTAGCCACACTGCATGAAGGCCAGGATAGTTAGTTAGCACTTCAAAGGTGTTTCTGGCCGCTGGGTCGCGATGAAAAACACCTTGAATATCATCTTTTATACGGGCGAACATAGTGTTTACTCTTTTTCTTCTATCGCTGGTGCAGGGTCTGCATCGCCAGAGTTAGCATTCTTCACCGATTTATCGATAGACGCCAATATACCGCGCAATATATTAAGCTCTTGAGACTCAGGGCGTGCTCGGTTAAACAAGCGGCGCAGCTTAGTCATAACCACACCCGGGTGACTTTTGCGAATGAATGACGTGCCTTCTAGCGTGGTTTCCAAATGCGTATAAAAACGCTCTAAATCGTCATTCAGTGGATATTCTTCCTCAACACTTGGATAGGTTTCGCGATTTAGATAGGCCATGCGAATTTCATAACAAAGGGTTTGCACTGCTGCTGCTAAATTAAGTGAGCTGTATTCAGGGTTGGCTGGAATACACATATGGAAGTGACACTGCTGCAGCTCTTCATTAGTTAAACCACTGTTCTCACGCCCAAACACCAAGGCTACCGGGTACTTTTCTACTTCTTGGACCAGCTTTTCGCCACAGTCGCGCGGGCCTAACATAGGCCATGAATGAGTGCGAGAGCGTGCAGACGTCCCTACTACCAAGCCACAGTCTTTAACTGCCTCTTCCAGCGTGCTTACAATTTTCGCGTTAGCAAGCACATCACCAGCCCCTGCCGCCAATGCACTGGCTTGGCCGTCTGGCTCATTTACTGGGTCGACAAGATATAAGCTGCTCAGCCCCATGGTTTTCATAGCTCTTGCTGTCGAGCCGATGTTTCCCGTGTGAGACGTGTTAACTAAAATAATGCGAATATTCTCGAGCATGCGTGTAATACCTACGTACTTATTTGGATAGCGTCTTTAATTCGATAATACGCGCTTTTGGCGTGCTATCTTACAGACCTTAATAGCGTGAAGTTTAACACAGCGGCAGTATAGATGGCTATTCACGCTATTGTGCTGGGATTTCATTTGCATCGCGCATAGATTCTGGTAGACTCCGCCCGTTTTCGAAAACAACTAGCTATTTTTTGTACAGTTAGTTTGTTTCATTGGTCTTTTACAATTGGTGGTTTATCTATGCATCCTATGCTGAATATTGCGGTGCGCGCTGCGCGTGCGGCTGGAACAGTTATTGTTCGTGGTTTTGAAAAACATAATGAAGTAGCAACAGAGTCAAAAGGCTTAAACGACTTCGTTACTCAAGTTGATAAAGAAGCAGAACAAGCAATTATTGCCAAAATTCAGCAGTCTTACCCGAACCATTGCTTCCTAGGTGAAGAATCGGGTGAAGTTTTGGGCACAGAAACTGATTATCAGTGGATCATCGATCCACTAGATGGCACCACTAACTTTGTAAAAGGCATTCCTCACTTTGCCGTTTCAATTGCACTTCTTCACAAAGGTCGCTTAGATCAAGCGGTTGTTTTCGACCCAATTCGCAGCGAACTATTCACCGCGAGCCGTGGTCAAGGCGCGCAGCTTAACGGTTATCGTATTCGTGCTTCTAAGCCTCGTGACCTTTCTGAAACCATTATTGCTACTGGCTTACCGTTTAAGAACAAGTCTCAATTTGGCGAGTATGCACTAAGCCTTAACAAAATTTTCCACGAAGTGGGCGACATTCGCCGCGCAGGTAGTGCAGCGCTAGACCTTGCTTACGTTGCAGCTGGCCGCCACGACGGTTACTGGGAGCGCGGCATTAAATCTTGGGATATCGCAGCAGGTGAGCTTATTGTTCGTGAAGCTGGCGGTTTGGTAACAGACTTTAAAGGCGGAAACGACCCGCTTCACAAAGGCGAAATTGTTGCTGGTAGCGTGAAGGTGGTTCAAGGCCTAGTTAAGCATCTTAAGTAAGAAGCATCTTAAGTAAGAAGCACCTTAAGTAAAAGCAGCTTAAATAAATCGCTCGTAAGCACATAAACTGAGCCGATAAACCAAGCACAGTTAAACAGTAAAGGCGCTATGACACGAATGACGTGACATAGCGCCTTTTTCTTTTTCTCATTTATAGTTTTCGTTTAACTTTAGGCCAAACAAAAATCTAAGTATTAAAAAGCGCTTGGCGACTTCGTATGTCAGTGCGCACCCCACAACGGTTATTAGCATTATTAAAATAAATTCTTCGAGTGTCGACGATACACGGGAGCTCAAAAAGAACGCCGCCACCACAATTATCGTTTGATGCACCATATAGTATGGCAACACGCCTTTGTTCAAATAGCTCACCACCTTACTCGGGTGAGACAAATATTTTCGACCGAACCCCAATATTGCTGCCAACCATGCCCAGTGATTAAGTACAACGATTACACCAACCAAAACACGAAACCCAGGCGACGACTCCATTAACTGCCCTGTAGGGCCTAGCAAGTCGTGACGGTCTAAAATTATGACGCTGTAAAGTACTATCGCAATGGTTAAGCTTACGTAACGGGACCTCATAATTGCAGCATACAATGCGGGTCTAAGCGCGACCACAATACCTACCAGCATCACAAAAAAGTACTTTGCATGACTATACCAATCATTAAGCAAGTCGTGCGACGTGGGATATGCTACTCGTAGTTCCAGCCATATGGCAGTCATGATCGTAACCACTAACACGCTAAACAGCGCCAAACTATCGAGTACTCTCAACGCCCTTACTTCCACAAATCTGATAAGCGGGAAAAACAGCAATATGAAAGCGCTATACACAAAAAGGTAAGGTAAAAACCAAAGGTGATTCCATGTCAGTAAGCCAATTACCGATTGTTTGTCGATAAACAAGTCAGTATTTGGATTGATGTAAGCAACGTAGAACTCGCTAAACGGCATGGCTAGTGCTCCGCTGACTGTCCACTCTGCATAAACTTGTGGCGCGACGATAACAAACATACCGAATACAAGAGGAATTAATATCCGCAACGCCCTCTTCCCCAGTAGTGAAAGAGATACACGCCAGCGAGAGGTCGTTTGGCCATAAGCGCGGCGCAGCACGACGGTAAATACCATGGCAGAGATCAAAAATAATAAAGACATACGCCATTGGTTGGTCAATATCATCACATCTTGTAAAAGTGGAAATTGCACGTCGCTTTTTATATGCCAGCCCCACTCTAGAACGTAATACATTCCGATGTGATAAAAAATGAGTACACCAAACGCGATGACACGCAGTGCATCCAACTCGAAATAACGCTGAGTGACAGGACTCTCGACCACGGCCTTCTCTTTCGCCTCCCCCTTTGAAGTTCTGTTAACAAACGTTGCTTCCTGATCAACATATGCTTGCGTCAATGTCCTCACTCCTATTCAATAGTGTTTAACTAACGTGTTGCATCTAATGTGATAGACGTCCGACAGCAAACGCCTAAGTGACGAGAATTAAGGGAAAAAGGGTTAAGCGGTGAATAACTGGGATGAAAAATGGAGTCAGTTTCTTAGGGATTCTGAATCAAAACATAAATACGCTGCATTTGTTTTGCTTACAGCCTATTTGTTTATAAACAATTCAATCAATGCTGCGTCTAGTTGGACTGAATTTTCTCGAAGCGACAATAACAGCGTAGCACTTTGGGAGCCGTACGTTTGGGAATACTCGAGTGCTTTGAGCACCGCTTTGCTCGTCATCCCATTAATTATCGCTATACGTATACTCGATCAGAAGGTAAAAGTGGGAGCGACATGGCTTGGGTGGCATTTTGCCTTCGCCAGTTTATTTTCAGTAGCCCATGTATCATTAATGGTAGCATTTCGAAAGCTCGTCTATTTATTCTCTGAACGCAATTATGACTTTGGGATATGGCTCAATGAGTTCATCTACGAATATCGAAAGGATGTATGGGGCTATATTACTCTGATTACTTTTTACTATATTGCACGGTTTGGCTATCAACGCTTAATTGGTGAAGCATCACCTATTACACGCGACACATCACAGATAACGAATGACAACGTGGCCAGCACCTTACCTGACTATTTATTAGTGAAAAAGCTCAATAAGGAGTTTTTGGTTCAAGTCACTGACATACAGCGAGTAGAAGCCTCAGGAAATTACATTAACCTTCATACTCACGTGGGCGTTTACCCCTTGCGTTATACCCTTGGCCGGTTTTGTGAAGAAGGAGCGCATCAAGGCTTTATGCGAGTGCACCGGTCGCACGCAGTGCGAATACCTGCCATTGTGTCTATAAGTTATGAAGAAACAGGGGATGGAACAATAATGCTCAATAACGGTCAATCAGTAGCGCTTTCCAGGCGATATAAAGATGATCTGAAACAAGCATTAGCCCCCAATCAATAGTAAATTCCACTTTTGATAAAGCATAAAAAAACCGCATCGTAGATGCGGTTTTTGTACGTTTCAAGCGTGTAAAACTAAGGCATAGGATCTAAATCTGCGCCTTCCTTTTCCACTTGTGGTGGCATTAGGTCTTCTTTACTAATACCCAATGCAAGTGCCACTGAACTTGCGATATACACCGATGAGTAAGTACCAACCACTACACCGAACAACAAGGCGGTTGCAAATCCGTGAATAAGCGCCCCACCCTTGTAGAATAGTGCAACCAATACCAACACCGTGGTTAATGATGTGATGATAGTACGGTTTAGGGTTTGCGTTAGCGAGATGTTGATAATCTCAACAGGCTCACCTTTACGAATTTTGCGGAAGTTCTCACGAATACGGTCACACACAACGATGGTATCGTTAAGTGAATAACCAATTACCGCTAGTACCGCTGCAAGTACCGTTAGGTCAAACTCGATTTGAAGTACTGAAAACAAACCCAGCGTAAGTATAACGTCGTGAGCTAGTGCCGACACTGACCCTAGAGCGAATCGCCATTCAAATCGCATCGCGACATAAACTAGAATACACAAGAGTGCGACTAGCATCGCAAGGCCGCCCTGTTCGGTAAGCTCTTCACCTACGTTAGGACCTACGAACTCGATACGACGCATATCAACCTCAGTACCGGCAGCGCGCAAGGCAGCTAGTACCTGTTCACCAATAGTCACGGCTTTAACGCCATCACGAGGAGCAATGCGGATAAGTACATCTTGGCTGCTGCCAAAGTTTTGCACTATAGCATCTTCAAAGTTCGCTTCGTTTAGCTGGGCGCGAATGCCTTCTAAGTTAGCAGCGTCCTCATAGCCAACTTCAATTAGCGTACCGCCAGTGAAGTCTAGCCCCCAGTTAAGGCTATTAACGCCTAGCGACACGAACGAACCTAAAATGAGTACCGTTGATAACACCATCGCAGGAATGCGAAGGCGCATAAAATTGACGGTATCGGATAGTTTTAATAATTGCATGTTACTTCCTTAAATCGCCAATTTCTCTACGCGTCGACCGCCCCATACTGCGTTAACAATAACGCGCGTAACAAGGATTGCGGTAAACATCGAGGTTGCTATACCAATCATCAGTGTAATCGAGAAGCCTTTAATTGGGCCTGTGCCCACGGCAAACAGGATTAAGCCTGCAATGAAGGTGGTAATGTTAGCATCTAGAATGGTAGAAAAAGCACTGTCGTAACCTTGATGAATGGCATGCTGTGGGCTGCGGCCATCACGTATCTCTTCTCGTATACGCTCAAAGATAAGCACGTTTGCATCTACCGCCATACCAACGGTCAGTACAATACCTGCCATACCCGGTAGCGTAAGCGTTGCACCAGGGATCATCGACATAATGCCCACAATCATAACTAGGTTTGTAATCAGAGCGATGTTCGCTACCACACCAAACGCTTTGTAGTAAATCAACATGAAAACAAGTACCGCTGCCAGACCATACATAATAGCCTGCATGCCCAGCTCAATGTTTTCTTTACCCAAGCTTGGTCCAACCGTACGCTCTTCAACAATTTGAATTGGCGCAATCAGTGCACCTGCGCGAAGTAGCAACGCTAAGTCACGGGCTTCTTTCGGTGAATCAAGACCTGTGATTTGGAACTTGCTACCCAGCTGCGCACGAATAGTCGCAACCGAGATAACTTGCTCGTGTTTTTCAAACACTAGCTTGCCGTCTTTGTTACGTTCGCCAGTCGACTTGTATTCGATAAACACCGTAGCCATTGGTTTACCAATGTTCCCACGAGTTGAGCGAGACATCTTATTACCGCCTTCAGAATCAAGCGAGATGTTTACGTTCGGAAGTCCGTACTCATCAACACCGCTATTCGCATCAATAATATGGCTACCGGTAAGCATAATACGCTTTTCAAGAAGCTGAGGAATGCCTTGCTGATCTTCAATCACTTGAGAGCCAGGAGGAACGCGGCCGTTCAATGCATCACGGATATCGTTCTTCTGATCTACCATGCGAAATTCTAGTGTTGCTGTGGCATTAAGAATCTCTTTCGCACGGGCGGTGTCTTGAATACCTGGAAGCTGCACAACAATGCGATCAGCACCTTGCTTTTGTACAAGCGGCTCAGCCACACCAAGTTGGTTTACACGGTTGCGAATAATGGTAATGTTTTGCTTAACCGCGTTGTCGCGAATTTCCTGAAGCTTGCTTTCAGCAAAAATAGCGCGAAGTGTTAAGTCGTCCACCTGGTTAAAGGTTAGGTCGCGACTTTGGTTGCGCAAAAAGAACTCTGCCTTGTCTAGCGCATCTTCATCACGGAACGTAATGTCGATATGATCGTCAACCTGTTTTACACCGCGATAACGAATGCCTTCTTCACGCAGTGAAGTACGGAAACCACCCTCTGCGTCTTCTAGCGACTTAGCAATCACTTCGGTCATATCCACTTCCATCAAGAAGTGAACACCACCGCGAAGGTCAAGACCTAGCTTCATTGGCGCGCCACCTAGGCCTTCAAGCCATTCTGGCGTGTCAGGGGCAAGGTTCATAGCCACGTAGTAGTCATCACCAAGCGCCTTTTCAAGCGTTTCGCGCGTTACAAGCTGGGTATCAGAATCCGAAACGCGAACTAATATTTGTTCGTTCTCAAACTCAACACGTTTTGGAGAGATATTCTTTTCACTTAGCGCGGCTTTTACTTGTTCCACAGTGGCGTCAGTTACCACAGCGTCACGGCCTGCTGAGATTTGTACGGCGTGATCTTCACCGTAAATGTTAGGAAGCGCATAAAGTGCACACATTGCAACCACAATGAGTGCACTCAGTACTTTCCAAATAGAGTTTTTGTTTAGCACTGGATAATCCTTTCGTGCCAGTACCGGGAAGCGTCCCGGCCCCGGCTTTTGTTACTTACAGTGACTTCATCGTGCCTTTAGGCAGCACAGCAGTTACTGAAGACTTCTGAACAACGATGTTGTTTGAATCGTTAAGTGCAACTTCAATGAAGTCTTTTTCTTCTGACACTTTAGTGATTTTCCTACCAAACCACCTTGTGTTAACACTTCATCGCCTTTGCTAAGTGACGATACTAGGTTTTTATGCTCTTTTACACGCTTAGCCTGTGGACGGTAAAGCAAGAAGTAAAAGATTAAACCAAATACAGCTAGCATGATGATCATTTCCATGCCGCCACCTTGCGGCGCACCAGCAGACTGTGCGTAAGCGTTAGAGATAAATAGGCTCATAAAATTCCCCAAATATTATCGTTGTTATAGTGCCGGAACCGGCAACCCTTTTTGTTCATAAAATTCTTGTACAAACTCATCAAGCGTACCTGCGTCAATCGCATCGCGAAGACCCTGCATCACACGCTGATAGTAGCGAAGGTTATGGATGGTGTTTAAGCGCGCACCCAGGATTTCGTTACACTTGTCCAAATGATGTAGATAAGAGCGAGAATAGTTTTTACAAGTGTAGCAATCACAATTCTCATCTAATGGCGAGGTGTCGTTTCTGTGTTTCGCATTGCGAATCTTCACTACGCCTTCAGTCACAAACAGGTGACCGTTTCGGGCGTTACGCGTTGGCATTACACAGTCAAACATATCGATGCCGCGACGCACAGACTCTACCAAATCTTCAGGTTTACCCACGCCCATTAAATAGCGAGGTTTATCTTCCGGAATTTTAGGCGCGGTATGATCGATAATGCGGATCATATCTTCTTTCGGCTCACCTACTGAAAGACCACCAATGGCGTAACCGTCGAAGCCAATAGCTTCAAGGCCAGCAAGTGAAACGTCGCGCAGACCTTCGTACATACCGCCTTGAATGATACCAAACAGTGCTGCTGGGTTATCGCCATGGGCTTCTTTACTACGTTTGGCCCAACGTAGCGACATTTCCATTGAAACGCGCGCTTCTTGTTCAGTAGCGGGGTACGGCGTGCACTCATCAAAAATCATCACGATGTCAGAGCCCAAATCGCGCTGAACTTCCATCGATTTTTCAGGCGTAAGTAAGATCTTTTCGCCGTTTATCGGAGAGCGGAATGTTACACCTTCTTCGGTAATTTTACGCAAATCACCCAAGCTAAACACTTGGAAGCCGCCCGAATCCGTAAGGATTGGCTTGTCCCAATTCATGAAGTCGTGCAGGTCGCCATGCTGGCGAATAATGCCCGTACCAGGACGAAGCATCAGGTGAAACGTGTTTCCAAGACAGATGTGTGCACCGCTGTCTTTTAATTCTTCAGGGGTCATTCCCTTAACGGTACCGTATGTACCTACGGGCATGAACGCTGGGGTTTCTACAACACCGCGTTCAAACACCAAACGACCGCGTCGTGCTCGGCCTTCGGTTTTTAACAACTCAAATTGCATGTGAAAGCATTCCCACTTTGGTGCGCTTTTGCGCTGGGTATAAAAATAAATTGGCGGCGATTATACCAGTAATTCGGCTGAGATCATGCCCCGTATCTATGTTTATCTGTAACTAAGCTAGAAAGGCCTGCAAAACACCGATTTAAACGCCTAATGTCCTTGGGCGAATGTGCTTAGGCGCGTTCAATAAACATAGAATCTCCATAGCTAAAGAATCGATATTCTTTCTCTATCGCTTCTTGATACGCCTTCATGACATTCTCTTTGCCAGCAAATGCGCTAATTAACATCATTAGCGTGGACTCTGGAAGGTGAAAGTTAGTGAACATTGCGTCTACCACTTTAAACTCAAAACCAGGGTAGATAAAAATCTCAGTATCTTCGTTAAATGGCGCAATAACTTCCTCGTCACCGCGCTCTGCACTTGCCTTTGCCGCTGACTCCAAAGAGCGTACAGAGGTTGTACCCACTGCAATAACGCGTTTACCGTTGGCCTTTGTGGTTAAAACAGCGTCAACAACGTCTTGTGGTACTTCGGCGAACTCTGCGTGCATCTTGTGCTCTTGAATATTATCAACGCGCACAGGCTGGAACGTACCCGCGCCAACGTGCAAAGTTACAAAGGCCAAATTCACGCCTTTTTCTTTTAACGCAGCCAGTATTGCATCGTCAAAGTGTAGTCCTGCAGTAGGCGCCGCTACCGCGCCCGGCTTTTGATTGTAAACGGTTTGATAGCGCTCTTTGTCTGAACTTTCATCGGGACGGTCGATGTAAGGAGGTAGCGGCATGTGGCCATGGGCTTCTAGCAGCGTTAATACGGTCTCATCGTGGTCAAACTGTAAAATAAATAGCGCATCGTCTCGCCCTGTCACCGTAACATTCACTTTTTCTTCAAGAATAAGCGTAGTTCCAGGTTTAGGTGCCTTGCTCGCGCGAACATGCGCCAACGCTGTATTGTCTGATGTTATACGTTCGATCAGAACTTCAACCTGTCCGCCCGTTTCCTTTTTGCCCAGTAAACGTGCAGGAATAACCCGCGTATTGTTGAACACCAAGAGGTCGCCTGGCTCTACAAATTTCAGCATGTCAGCGAACATCGTGTGCGCTACATTGCCAGTCTTCCCATCTAAATGTAACAAGCGACTCGCTGTACGTTGCTGAGTTGGGTATTTGGCGATAAGTTTTTCGGGTAGCTCGAAGCTAAAATCTGATAGTTTCATAAATACGACTAAATTACGGCATAAAAGTTAGACAAAAGTAGAATATTAAGTGTTATTTAAGTTGCAACTAAAGGCTAATAAAAATAGATCTACAGATTAAGCTAAAGTCAAAATAAAAACAAAAAATGTTGATTATCAACAAATTAAAAATTAACGTATATTATAAAATAACTTTATATTGAACAATATACGTACAATTCAATTTATTAAATAGCACTTAACTCCTTAAACGGTTAAGATACCTGCAGATAGTGATGATGTTCTCCCATAAACATTCCTTATCATTCGTACCCAGCACTTGCTGGGTATTTTTTTATCTGCTTATTTTCCCTGCCTACCTTCACTCATCGCAACGTTATTACGAAGCTTCGATTCCTCTGCGCGACAGGTTAGTTGAATATCGATATCTTATAAACGGCGGTATTTTACGCTGTTTATTGCTGAAGATCAGTTAAGATTTCCTCTAAAAGCGCCGCATCTAATGGACGCGCCTTCAACACGTACAAAATCTGCAGAAGTAAATCGGCGCCCATAATACCTTTATTTACCTTATTTCTAAGATTATCTGCGCTTTGCTCCACGCCAATCTCTTCCAGCCTTTGGCTTAACGCTTGATATTTTACGCCGCGCACAGACATCTCAGATTTCACGACTCTTGCTACCGTTTGCCGCCACGCATTTTTAGCACCTTGCGTATTTCCAGTGTTCACACAGCCTCCAAAAACCACACAAATGTGATATATATTTTACAAAACACACTTTTTTACACTTATAGCATGTATTTAATGTTGACGATTATGGCACAACAGGTCTACACTGCAAGTCTAGATATTGGCGAAGATGAAAATAGTCGTTACAGTAACTTCGGTGGTTAATACAGCAAAGTATCTGTTTTTAATAAAGTGCAGTTGTATAACACACCACTTACACGACATTCATTTTCACAACTATCGCTTCAATAATTAAAGGAGAAAGGTATGAGCTGGGAACTGGAAAGCATCGAAGCCTTATTTAAAGAGCATGATGACTTTGTGGTAACACGTGAGGAAAACTGCTTACTTATTGCTAATCAAGACGGCATAGATGCCTGGCTTGCTATCAGCGGAGAGCAGATCTTAGTAGAGAGTCTTTTGTTTGCAGCGTCGGAAGTAAAAGATAAGCCAGCGCTAGATCATGAAATATTGTCTACTCATATGGTGTTCCCTTTGACCACGGTAGGCATTTCAAACATTGGTGGTGAAGAGTACTACACTGCCTTTGGTGCGCTAAGTGCCCAGTCAAAAGCCGAAAGTATCGTTATTGAAGTGGAAACCCTGTTTCAGAATGTTGCATCTTTCTTAGATGCCTACGAAACACACCTTAACTAAAATTTACTTCTAAGGAGAAGCGAATGTCAGTGTGGAAAAAATTAGTAACTGCAGTAAAAGGTGGTGCAACCGAAGCTGCTCAATCTGTCGTAGACAGTCAGGCTATTCGAATTCTGGAACAAGAAATTAGAGAAGCCAAAGAAGAATTGCGTAAGTCAGACCATGCACGTACCCAAATCTTGGCAAAGTGTAAACTTTCTCAGCAAAAAGTGGATAGCTTCAATTCGTCAATTGCGGAATACGAAGCTCACGCGCGCAAGGCCATCGATAGCGACCGCCAACTCGCGTTAGACTGTGCGCAAAAGGTGTCCGAACTTAAAGAAGAACGAGACCAAGAACAAACATATCTTGATCAGTTCCAGCAGTCAGAAAAGCAGCTGGCACAAAATATCCAACAGGCGAAAGCGAATTTACGTCGCTTAGAGCAGCAAGTGGATATGGTAAAAGCCACTGAAAGCGTTCAGAAGGCGCAAGTAGCGGTTTCTTCACGCCACATGGGTGCGAATAGCAAAATGAAAACGGCGACAGAGTCACTGTCACGTATTCAAGATAAGCAAAAGATGCGCAATGCTGAGCTACAAGCTGCAGAAGAGTTAGCAAACAATGAATCGAGCAGCGATCTAGAAAAACGCTTAGCCGAAGCGGGCATTAAAGGGGGTAAAACCTCGGCCGATGACGAGCTAGCGCGAATTCTAGGCAAGTAAGTTAGAAAAATGGGAGCTACGCGCTCCCATTTTTAATTCTTGTTACAATAATTTCCTGCGTAAATTACTGTTAAGTAAAGCGCGAATCTAGACAAATCAAGTACTTCAAGGCAGAGTAAGGGCACGCATAACAAGGGCTGTTTCTTTTATGTCTCCATGGATAAAACTGCGAAAAATCATGCTGCAATATTTTGCAGAATCACGTTGGTACACCATTGTCGGTGCCACCGCCTTTTACGCAGTAACAAGTTATTGGCTGCTATACGCTGCAGACGAGCACGATTTAATTACCAACGCCGACTTTGTTTACTGGCTGGCGGTCACCGCCTCTACAGTGGGCTATGGTGATTTGTCACCCGTCACGCCAGCGGGAAAACTGATTGTAGCGCTTTACGTCATACCGCTTGGTTTGAGTATCTTCGCCATGGTAATTGGCCGGATTGCAGCTTGGGTTTCATTAACGTGGAAGAAAGGATTGTTGGGTATGAACAGCTTGATACTAAATGAGCATATCTTGGTAATTGGGTGGAATGAGCAGCGTACTATGCTGCTGCTTGATTTAATACTGCAAGAACGCGATGCCATGCCAGAGCGCCCCGATATTGTACTGTGCGTGAAGGCCGACATCACTAATCCCATGCCTGGCGTGATTGAGTTCGTGAAGGTAGATTCGTTTAACAAAGACGAAGATATGGATCGCGCCTGCGTGTCCACCGCCCGAACTATTCTTATCGATAACCCACAAGACGATGTCACCATGACTACCGCGCTGTATTGTACTAAGCGTAATCCTGATGCACATCAGGTGGCTTATTTTGATGATGATAGTCTAGTGAGCTTACTTCAGGATCACTGCCCTAAAGTGGAGTGTACACCCAGCGTGGCAATAGAAATGTTAGTTAAAGCCGCTTTTGATCCTGGTTCAAGTATGCTTCATCACGACTTACTGAGTATTGAAGAAGGCCAGGCGCAATTTTCAGTAAAAATACCAGAAAGTAGCCACGCCATTTCTGTTGCTAAGTTATTTATTAATTTGAAACGTAAACACGATGCCATCTTTATTGGTTATGCGCCAAATGGTCTTGTGAAAGAAATGGTGGTAAACCCACCGTTGGACGTTACGTTAAACCCGGGCGACACTTTGTTTTACATTGCTGAGCGCCGCATTAACGCAATTAACTGGTCTTCTCTAGACGCTGATTAAGAGGCGTAAACATGTTTAGTAAACTATTTAAAAAATCAGAACCTAAAAAACCTAAGTCGCCAGAAATAATGGGGCTTTATTTAGGTGGCTCTTTCGAGTTAGATAACTTGAAACTTTCGCTATTAGAACCGGAGCTCACTATTGAAGGCGCAGCCCGTTCTCAATTAATTCAAGCGGTAGGAGAAGCGCCCTTAGATACAGGTGGCACTCTGCTTCGCTTTTACACCGACGACGATGGATTTTTACAGGTGGTCACCGACGGCGGCTTGTCTGAGAATCACATTACCGATGTTAAGCTGTGGCACTTTTATGAAACGAAAACCATTGGTAATACTGCTCAGTGGAACGAATGCTTGAAAAACATTATCAGCCAGCCCACCTATGAGCTTGACGGTAAGGTCTATATCCGCGTGTGGGGGGCAGTGGGCGATGAGTCACCGCCTGTTGCCGTCACTGAAACTACCTATGAAGAAGATGGTGATGTGAGTACTACTGATCAGTTTATGATGCTGTATGAACGCCCAATCAGTAATGACAGAGTTGAAACCCTGCTTGTTGTGGGTGAAGAAAAGCAAGTAGGTAATAATTTAGATAGATGTTTGGTGATTTCAACGGGGTTTGATGTTGAACCTGCAGATATCACTATAAACGGTTAATAAAAGGGAATAACTATGGATACGATCATGCAATCTTTGGCTGGCCTGGATAACTTTGCGCTTTACTTCGGCTTGTCGATTGTTTTTTTGTTTATCTTCAAATTGGTGTACGCCTTGGTCACACCTCACGATGAATGGAAGCTGGTAAAAGAAGAGAAAAACGTTGCCGCTGCCATCGGCTTTGGTGGCGCTATAATCGGTTTTGCCATCGCCCTTGGCAGCGCAGCTTCAAACTCGGTTGCTGTAGTAGATTTTGCTATTTGGGCGCTTGTTGCTGTGATTGCACAATCCCTAGCGTTTGCCATTTTGCGTTTCAGCTTTATGCCGAAAATCGCTGAGCGCATAAACAATAACGAAGTTTCTGCGGGCGTTATGCTTGCCAGCATGTCTATTGCCGTAGGCTTACTCAATGCCGCTTGCATGACCTATTAAGGGGGCAGCGATGACTGATAAACGAAATACTCAGCTTGATGTTATTGATAGCGTGCAAGGTGAGAAGCCCGCATTAAAACGCACCAAACATATTGACCTTGGTCGCATGCGCAAAGGTTTTAGCGTGAAGCCTTTAGCATTGGGTGTGGCCAGCGTTATTTTAAGTGGTTGTGGCGGCGAAAAAGAAGACGCCACTATTTACACCTCGCTAGAAGACTGTAAACAGGATTTTCCTGATGCAGTAGAGCGTTGTGAAGCTGCCTACCAGACAGCGGTCGACGAGGCCATGCGCACCAGTCCGCGCTTTAGCTCTGAGTACGACTGCGAACATGAATTTGGCCCTAACCAGTGCCAATATGTGAATAATAGTAGCGGCAGCTTTTTCATGCCGTTCATGGCAGGCTACATGGTGAGCTCTCTGCTATCGCCAAATCGCTATTACTCACAGCCCTTATATACTTCCTATTCATATAATTCACCGTTTCGTTCACGCTGGATAACGGCAGACGGCTATGTGTTCGACGGTGACATTCGCAAAAGAAAATATCGCGTAAACAAAGACGTTTATAAGCCTAAGCCTACCGTGAACCGCACAATGAAACGAGGCGGGTTTGGTAGCAGCGTTCGTGCAAAATCATCTTGGGGTAGCAGCAGCCGTAAAGGCGGCTGGGGCGGATAACTATGTTTAGAATGCCTTGCCAGCCTCGCAAGGGCTGGCAGCAGTTGGCTAACGAGTTTGGTTTTCATTTCCACACCATGTATGGCGAGCCTTATTGGGATGAAAGTGCCTACTACCAATTCACGCTAGCGCAAATTGAAAACGACATTGAAGACCCCACAGCCGAGCTACATCAAATGTGCTTGGCAGTGACCGAAGATGTGGTTAATAGTGAGGAATTACTTACTCGTTTTCGAATTCCAGAGCAACATTGGGACTTAGTAAGAGACAGCTGGCAGGAAAGAGCCCCCAGTTTGTATTCACGCCTTGACCTTGTCTACAGCGGCAAAGGGCCAGCTAAGCTGCTAGAAAATAATGCAGATACGCCCACCAGCTTGTATGAATCTGGGTTTTGGCAGTGGCTGTGGCTTTCACAAAATGTGGATGCCGGCAAACTCGCCCTGCACGCTGATCAGTTCAATAGCTTGCAAGAAAAACTAGTTCATCGCTTTCGCGAAATAGCATTGCACTACAACATTAATCAACTGCACATGGCGTGTTGTAAAGATACCGTAGAAGACCGCGGAACAGTGCAGTACCTACAAGACTGCGCTACAGAGGCCGGGCTTTTAGCTGACTTCGTTTTTATTGAAGACATTGGGTTAGCGGACACGGGCGTTTTTACCGATCTTCAAGACGCGCCAATTACAGACTGCTTCAAGCTTTATCCTTGGGAGTTTATGCTGCGCGAAGAGTTTGGCGATGTGTTAGAAGGTGCCCAAGTTAATTGGATAGAGCCCCCATGGAAATCGATAATTTCCAATAAAGCCTTGCTTCCTCAGCTTTGGAATAAATTTGAAGGCCACCCTAACCTGCTTCCCGCTTATTTTTCAGATGAAATAAACACAAACACACTATCAGGAAAGTGGATTAAAAAGCCTCTGTTTTCAAGGGAGGGCGCGAATGTTTCTATCATTGAAGGTGGAATTGAGAATAGGCTTAGCGATGGTCCTTACGGCGAAGAAGGCTATATTGTTCAAGTATTTGAACCTTTACCCGTTTTTGAAGGTAACCATACACTCATAGGTAGTTGGTTGGTAGATGACATGCCAGCAGGTATTTCAGTAAGAGAAGATGTATCTGCTATTACCCAAGATCTCTCTCGCTACCTTCCTCATATTATTTTGTAATCTACTTTAGGGGCGTTCGATGAAGCCGCTTTCTTTCCAAATTCGCGTTCTACTGACGCTAGGTGCATTGTTAATCGTAATAGAAGTAGCAAACTTACTTACCGGCAATGCACTTAATCAGTTTGGTGTAGTGCCTCGTACACTGTCAACCTTGCCATATATATTCACAGCCCCTTTCCTTCACGGTACACCCACGCATTTGATGGCTAACTTGGTGCCTCTTTTGCTGTTCATGTGGCTTACTATGCAGTGGGGAAAACGCACGTTTCTTATCGCTACGCTAAGCGCACTGCTTATAGGTGGTTTGGGCGTGTGGCTGTTCGGTAGAAGCGCTACGCATATTGGCGCGAGCGGCATGGTATATGGCTACTTCGGCTTCCTCGTGCTAGCAGGATTTAGAAGTAACAAAGTGCGGTATTTGCTTATTTCACTAGTAGTTGCAGCGCTATACGGAGGAATGCTGGTTGGTGTGCTTCCCACATCCAAATTTATTTCCTTTGAATATCATCTGTTTGGCTTTATTGGCGGCTTATTTGCCGCATGGCACTGGGCACGCTAATTAGTTTACGTATAATTAGCCTCAAGATAAGACGTTGTAATTAGATATGTCAGCAGTACAAGAACCTACACAAAAAAACCAAGGCTTTTTCGGCAACCTCGCGTTTAACATTGTTATTCCTGTGGTGCTAATGAGCTATGCAAGTTCGGAAGATTACCTAGGCCCTGCGTGGAGCATTGTGGCGGCACTCAGCTTTCCTATTGGTTATGGCCTATGGGATTTAAAAGAGTCGGGAAAGGTCAACGGCTTTTCCATTTTAGGCATTATCAGCGTACTACTTACCGGCGGGTTTAGCTTACTTAAACTGCCCGCAGAGTATATTGCGATAAAAGAAGCCGCTATCCCAGGCATTATCGGTATTGCTGTACTGGTAACCCAGTACTCTAATAAACCCTTGGTCAAAATGCTTATTTTGAACGACCAAATCATAAACTGGCCACACCTAAACCAAGTTCTTGATGCGAAAGGAAAGCAGAGCGAGTTTAAAAAGAAAGTCGCGGTTAGCTCTTACATCGTAGCCAGTTCGTTTTTCCTCTCTTCTGCACTTAACTATATTTTAGCTAAAATGATTTTGGTCAGTGAGCCAGGCACTACGGCCTACACTGAAGAGCTTGGCCGAATGACTGCGCTTAGCTATCCAGTCATTGTGATCCCGAGCATGATTTTGCTTATTGCAGCGCTCTGGTATTTATTCGCTCAAATCAAAAAAATTACTGGCGAAGAACTCGATAACTTTATTAATCAGTAAAAAGACAATCGATAAGGGGCTTAACGCCCCTTTAACATGCCCTTCCCTACGACTGAAGCTATTACATATTTTGTAATTTAGGCTACTAAAGCAATTTCCTGAAACGCAGAAGAATACTAGCCATCAAATTCCCACACCGCTTTTAACCAAAAAGCGTGAGTATTACGTATACTCTCAATGATAAAAATAACCCATTCTATTAGAACATGTTGGCGCTAATTTAAAGCGCGCATAGCACCTCTAGCATTACGCCACAAGCGCTGAATATTGTGTATTGCGCGCATGCTTGCTCCTTCATGTTCACACTAAGACGGTTCAATACGAAACGGCAAATTATGCTGACCATAAAAGACTTAAAGAAATCCTTTACACAGACAGGGGCTCCGCTCATCAACAACCTTAGCCTTACCGTAAAGACAGGTGAATCGGTGAGTATTCAGGGGGCTTCTGGCTGCGGTAAATCTACCTTGCTGTCGCTTATTGCTGGGTTTGAGACGCCCGACGGTGGAGATATTTCGGTAAATGGATTGTCGATTGCTGGCAATAGCAAACTCGATAATACATTTAAAGCGAAGGATATTGATAATTTTCGCAAACAGCATTTAGGTATTGTGTTTCAAAGCTTCAATCTATTCGACTGCTTTAATGCGTGGGACAACATTGCCTTTACTGCAAGGCTAAAAGGTAATGTAGATAACGACTACCAATTAGCATTAATGGAGCAGCTTGGGATATTACCCCTAGCGCAAAAGCCGCTAAGTCAGTTATCTGGCGGTGAACAGCAGCGCTGTGCCATTGCTAGAGCACTTGTACATCGCCCCTCGCTTATCTTGGCCGACGAACCCACCGGCAATTTAGACGAAACCACTAGCGAAACCGTGTCTGACTTACTCTTTAAAACTTGTAAAGAGGCCAATACTTCTCTTGTTGTGGTAACTCATAGCCAAGACGTCGCAGTAAAAGCAGACGCCGCTTTGCGACTACATAAAGGGGTATTAGAGAGTGTGAAATATAAAACTAAAGAACAAACCTTATCTTCACCAGTAGCAGCAAGCTAATTACAGGTGAAAAACGTTAGCGATATGCGCCCTGTGAAAAACCCACCGAAAACAGCAAGTAGGAAGATAACGTGCTACGCACTTTATTATTAACGCTTTCTAGCTTACTAGCAATGGCAAAGCAAAGGCCGTGGGAGCCTCTGCTCATTATGACCGCGATTGTACTGGCCAATGCTGGCTTAGTTACCGTTTTATTGATAAACGAAGGCGCTACACAAGGTGAACTGTTACAGTCAAAGCAAGGGCTTACCTTGGGCAGTATCATCACTCCAGCAGACAGTAGAGCTCGCTTTACACAAAGCGATTATGCCACGCTTCGCAAGCAGGGTTTTACCCAGCTTGTTGCGATAGCTGAAAGAGACGTTACCCTATCGTGCAATGGCAGCGAGCCCACAGCAACAACTCTCACATTACTTGGTGTTGATACTCAGCCTATTTTAGGAAGTGCATTTAGAACGAGAGGTTTTGAGGCGCCTTCCCTAAACGATAGCGCTGTTTCACTATCCTATTTATCGCAAAATGCG
Organism: Alteromonas macleodii ATCC 27126; assembly: GCF_000172635.2. Classification (NCBI taxonomy): domain Bacteria; kingdom Pseudomonadati; phylum Pseudomonadota; class Gammaproteobacteria; order Alteromonadales; family Alteromonadaceae; genus Alteromonas; species Alteromonas macleodii. The sequence continues at coordinate 3,021,987 of NC_018632.1, forward strand.
AAGAAATTTAGTGAAATGGAAAACCAGCAGACGCCAGCGGGACGCGAATTGCGCTCAAATTCTGGGGGCGACTTCGCTGTAAATGGGCTTATTCACCCCTTAACGAACGCAAAACTGGCTTGTCACGACACGCTCAATGAAATCCATAGAAAATCCGCGCCAAGTCCCTACTGGCCTGCAACGGTAAGCGCGTATGTGAGCAGCTTTGCTCCGCAAAATACAATTTTGATCTCTATCGATGAGTTTTACAGAGGCGGGGTAACGATTGAGAATGATGAACCTGTTAAGCCTGTTATTCCTGACAATGCTAAACGCGCGCAAGAGAAACAAGCAAAGCAACAGAAAGCTTACGTCCCACTTTCCGGGTTTATTACACTTTCACCGCTATCACATCAGCATTTAACCCAAATAGAAACCCTACTTGGAATACCTGTAAAGCAAACCACTAGCAATACAGACAATGACACCGGTTCGTTGCCAGATAGTTTTAGACTAAATCTTTGGGCGATGAGTGGACTGATGGGCGTTGTGGCGCTTTTTATAGTACTTAACGCGCTAAACTTGATGTACCGCACGCGGCTACCCAATATCATTCGTTTACGGCAGCTGGGCATATCTCAGCGAATTTTAAGCATTGCCCTATTCACCGAGTTGCTTGTTTACTGCGTAATAAGTATTCCAATTGGCATGTTCATCGGTTTTCAAGCGGCGTCATGGTTGTCACCTGTGATAAACGGTACATTTACGTCGTTGTTTAACGCTGTATTTGTTAACCCAGACGTTAATCTGCTTTTCACCTTCGGCTTCGCATTAACAACGACCTTTATATCGCTGGTTGTTTTTTCGTTAGTTTCTATAGTTAAGCTTTCAAATGCCCTAACCGTAGCGCCTGTCAAAAAAGAAAATGCGTTAGGCCAATTTGCCGTAGGTCTTATCTCATTATGTGCCCTACTACTGTTATTTATCGCTGAGGGGTTCGTATCTTCTGCAGCTTCAGCACTTTTCTTTGTTGCACTGTTACTCCTTACCAGCTGCGCGCTTATTCTTCTTTGGTTACCTATTTTCTCTAAGCTACTGACTAGATTTGTACCAAGACAGTGGCCCGTGTTCCACTACGTCATTGCTAATATGCATTTACTGTCTAGCAAAACCCGTCTCGCCGTTTGTGCATTCTTTATCGCGCTAACCGCAAATATTGGTATGAACACCATGACGGACAGCTTTAGAGACGCCACTGAACAGTGGTTAACGCAAAGGCTTTACGCGCCTTTCTATCTGTACACCGACGCGCCACTTAGTCGTATCGAAACGTTATCTACCAAATCGTTACCTCCGCTTGCTTTAACTCCTTTACTTAAGGCCGAGGGAGCTGTTATTGGCTCACATGCTCAAGAAGAGACACATAAAGAGATACATAAAGAAACACGTGAAGTCAGTAACAGCTCGCCCACCCACGTTTCTATCAGTAGCTACCCCGTTCACCAAAACGGTAAAAAGGCGCTTGTCCTCGATGATGTAATAAACAACGACCTCAACACAGCGTGGCGTGAGTTTACAGAAGGGAAAGGGGTATTCATCAATCAGCAATTAGCGTTTGCCCTTAACGCAAAGTTAGGACACACGCTAGATATAGAAAATACTCGCCTTCGTAAAACTGCGAATTCAAGTTCTTCGGCGGTTAATCCATCTAGCGAGGCTTATAGCTCGCCACAAGATAAAACTACTGACCCAACACAAGGCTCACAAAGCAGTTCGTCGAACTCAAACGTATTTGCAGCGACGCCTCAATGGAAAGTACTGGGTATTTATCCCGACTACGGTAACCTGAACGGGCAAATATTAGTGCCTCTTCCCTCATTTAATCGAAACGATGTCCTTATCAGGGATCAACTTTTTTCCGGTGTAGTGGCTATTTACCCAGAGCCGCCTATTGAGACTAACGTGATAGGCGACAACAAACAAAGCACCTATGGAAAGGACATCCTCGAACAGCAGCTAAAATCACAGTTAGGGGAACACCGCGAAATTGCCCTTTATACCCGACAAGCGCTGTTAGATACCTCTATGCAGACCTTTGATCGTACCTTTGTATTAACCGACGGCCTTAACATTACTACCCTATTGGTGGCGGGCGTCGCCTTCGCTGTTTCGCTGACGGTGCTAACCATAGGCAGCGCAGCGCAGTTATCTGTATTGCGTGCCCTTGGCGTTAGTCAGCTTAAAGTAAAAGCATCTCTGTTTGCGCAATATCTGCTGCTTTGTTTTATCTCAGCCTTGCTCGCCATTCCTTTTGGCGTGTACTTGGCCTATGTCTTTATTCAACAAGTAAACCGGCATGCATTTAACTGGGTGTACCCGCTTTCAATTAATGCAGAGGTTATTCTCTCTAGCGTGGGGTTATCGCTGCTTATCGTTTCACTGGTTCTGTTGTTACCTTTAGGAAAACTTAAGCCGAAAATTGATTTAAGGCAGGAAGTTCAGCTATGAAAAACCATTTAGGTAGCGCCAACACTACGTTTTTGCGATTTAAAGCCAACATCTTTTTAGTACTTGTAGCTGTTTGTTTCACTTTGAATGCATGTACTGAAAACCCAAAAGATGAAAACGAAACTCTGGGAACCTCCACGCCAAACGGCTTTTTTGGAAACATGCAGTCGAGCGACGCCTTTACGCCAGTAAAGCGGGGCAATACTGTTGAATTACCGCGCGATCACATGAGTCATCCCGATTTTCAGTTAGAGTGGTGGTACCTTACGCTTGTGTTAGGTACTGAAGACGGGCAAGAGTTCGGCCTTCAATATACGCTTTTTCGTTTCAATACTGAGCTAAATGCCCCTCCAAGCGTTAAGGCTAATGCTGAAAATAGTGCTGAAGTTAACGCCAAAAGTAAATCCGAAAGTAGTGCCGAAACTAGTGCTAGTCATAGCTCTGAAGATAACCTCCATACTAACGCCAACAACCATATCGCAAAAAACTGGAGCAATGGCCAGCAGTGGATGGGACATGCTTCGCTACACACCGCTGAACAGCATTATTTCGAAGAACGATTTGCAAGCGGCGGTGTAGGTAATGCCTATGTGAATCAACAACCCTTTACAACAGTTATTGACGATTGGGTTTGGAAAGCGGCACAGGCGGAGGTCCAAACAGGTGCAGAAAGCAAAGCCATGTTCCCGTCCGTGTTAAAAGTCGCTTTTGGGCAAAGCAGCACGCATCATCCGGTCAAAATAAATGGAAAAATCCCCGCTACCGCCGCAGACAGCTTATCAGAATTAAATGATACACTGGGCGTTAGCGCCGTCAAAGTCTCGCTTAATCTAGATACCTATGGGCCTTTCATCAAACAGGGTGATAACGGCTACAGTAAAAAAACACAAGACGAACGCCTTCGCTCCTACTATTACAGCCAGCCGTTCATTAACGCGGAAGGTACGTTAAACATAGAGGGCAATAGCGTAAAAGTTACGGGTAAAGGCTGGTTTGATCACGAATGGACGAGCCACTTAGCCAACAGTGAAGCCATGGGATGGGATTGGTTCTCGCTGCATTTAGACGATGGAAGTAAATTGATGGCGTTTCGCATGCACGCCATGAATAAAAACATGAAAAATAGCAAAAGCAAACACAGCGAAATATTCACAACGGCTAGCTATATAGCGGAAAATGGCACGAAAGAAACTATCGACCAAGCCAACGTATCAATTACGCCAACGGCCTATGAAACAATCAACGAGGGAGAGTCAGCTCGCTCTGTTCCCACCGCTTGGCGCATTCAAATACCAGAAAAAGATATCGACCTATCCATTCGCCCGTTCAAGGAAAGCCAATGGAATAACAGCTTATTTCCCTATTATGAAGGGCGAGTGGATATAAAAGGCTCCCATTCAGGGAGCGGCTTTATGGAATTGACAGGCTACTAAGGCCTGTTGACCTTTGATATACAGCGAAGCGTAATAGCCCCTAATAAATAGACCAATTGATGCGTTCACTTAGCGATGTCAAAGCCGCCACACCTAGCTGAGAATTACCCACGCTATTAAGCGCTGGCGAAAATACGCATATTGAGAAGCGTCCTGGTACAACAGCCACTATGCCTCCACCTACGCCACTTTTACCCGGCAAGCCTACTTTAAAAGCAAAGCTTCCAGCTTCGTCATACATCCCACTAGTCGCCAGAAGCGCGTTCACTTGTTTGGTTTGATAAGGCGTTAGCACCTTTTCATTTGCACAAGTAGAAAAACCTGCGTTAGCAAGAAAGCTCGTTGAGCGCGCCAAGTCCTCACAACTCATCTCTAGCGCACAGTTGTGAAAGTAATTACGAAGCACATCTTCCACTTCGTTTTCAAAATTTCCGTAGGCTTTCATCAAATATGCCATTGCTGCATTGCGAGAGCGGTGCTCGTATTCAGACTCCGCCACCACCTTATTTACCACGATATCGCCGTTACAGCTTAAGCGTCTTACGAAATCTCGCATGGCAATATAAGGGGAAGCGAACCGAGATTGCACCATATCACTAACCACCAGCGCACCGGCATTAATGAAGGGGTTGCGGGGAATACCGTTTTCATATTCCAACTGTACAAGAGAATTAAACGGCAGGCCGGATGGCTCGCATCCAACTCGCTCCCACATAGTTTCACCGTAGTGATTAATAGCTAAAACAAGATTAAAGACTTTTGAGATACTTTGAATAGAAAAAGGAACGCTCGCATCGCCTATCGACGTTATTTGACCGTTTGTATCGCAAATTGAAATGCCAAATTGCCGTGGATTAACCGTGGCCAACGCAGGGATGTAGTCGGCAACTTTTCCCATGCCCAACATGGGCTCAACTTCATCATAGATATCTTGAAGTAGTGCCAGCATTTCGTTTTTCATAGTTCCCCTTTCCTGCTTACCACAGATAAAAATAAAGCGCCTTGTTATAAAAACGCTGGCGCTTTAATTTCTATACAAACAATGTAGCGATTAGTTACAGCGCCAATCTTCCTTAAAGTCACACAAGCCATCATCATCTTCGTCTGACGTAAGCTCAATGTTGGTCGATACCTTTTCTGATACTTTATTTGAATCGGAATCGATTATTACTGGCTGTTTTTTATCGATAAAACTGAAGATTGTTTTTGCAATATCCGTGTTATCAATTTGCCCCATAAGCGATTGATAACCAGCGCCAAAAGCAAATACTTCAACATCTACACCAGTGTGACCGCCTGTTGTCCACCCCGTGTTTGTTTTGGTGTCTAAGAAGGTTTTTACTGCCATGAAGCGAGTTTCATCATCTTGGTTTGATACGCTATCTAGCGTGGCAAGCTCTTCTTCACTCAACGACAAGCCAAGCTTCTGCGCCACAAATTCGCCAGGGTTCTCTTCATTTGCCATCTCTAAAGCAATTGTCATTACCGAGGCTGACATAGACTTAAGATGTTCAGGGCTCCAGCGGTAGTCGCCGTTTGCGCCAATGGTTAAGCCACCTGTGCTGTGATCCGCCGTCAAAATAACCAAGGTGTCAGGATTCGTTTTTACATAATCTCGCAAATATTCCATGGTTTGCGCTAAGTCGTGCATCTCAGCCATGGCAGACGCGATATCGTTTGCGTGACCAGCCCAATCTACTTGACTTGCTTCAACGAGAAGAAAGAACCCATTGTCGTTTTCTAAGTGTTTAATAGCATGTTGAGTTAGGTACTCAAGACGATTTTTGCGCTTGTCATCTAATACCGCAGGCAGCGCTACTGGAGCAAACAGACCGAGAACATTACTTCCCGCAGGCACTGAAGCCAGACGGTTATATGAATCGGCATATTCGTAGCCAGCATCAATAAACTGCGCCAAAATATCTCTGTCATCGCGTTCAAAGTAAGACGTTCCACCGCCTAGCATCACGTCAGCGACAAACTTACCGTCCACGCGAACATCAAAGAAATCTTCAGCTATTTCGTTGTAGTTCTTACGGCTTTCGTTATGCGCAATGTATGACGCAGGTGTCGCATGAACAATTTGAGACGTTACTGCCAAACCAGTACGCATGCCTTTACTCTTAGCATGGTACATAACAGAGTTTACTGGTTGTTTATTTACATCAACACCAATTGCACCGTTGTATGACTTAACGCCAGTAGCAAGAGCGGTTGCAGCTGCGGCTGAATCGGTAACGTAACCAGATACTTGCGCAGGATACGTTGAAGCATTGCCCACTAAAATATCGTCAAACACAACCGATTCGATTTTCGGTGTTGACGGGTCATCTACATAATTACGATAAGCCGTGGTATAGGCAGGCCCCATACCGTCGGCTACAACCATTATTATATTTTTCGGTACACCTTTAGTTTGCGTACCGGTTGCACTTGCTGATTCGGTCATAGATTCAGTGATACCACAACCCGCAAGAACAGCAATAGACGCACAACTTAGTAGTGATGTGCGAACAAATTGTTTAATCATTTAAACTTCCCTGAGTAAGTAAGGTACCTACTGGCCTGGATACCCGCAGATACAACAATAACGACACTATCGCGAATGATTCTTTGGTGATCATAATGGTGTTAGCAAAGCGATAAGATGCAATAGTGTAAAGCAGGCTGGCAAGATGCTCAAAGCTTTTGGACAAAATAACGCAAGCATGAGATGACCATCTGGTCATCTCATTAAATTAGCAACTTTTAAGAAGGAAGCGACTACTTATTTTGTGATGAGAGGTATTCGCGCATGCGCTGTTGTGCCACGTCAACGAGCATGTCGGGCTGGAATTTGGAGATAAACCTGTTGCATCCAACTTTTTCTACCATGGCGTCGTTGAAGCTTCCGCTTAATGATGTGTTGAGTGCTATAAATAAATTGCTCATACGAGGATCGTTACGCACTTCAGAAGTAAGCCGATAGCCGTCCATTTCTGGCATTTCTGCGTCGGTAAACATTAGCAAAATTTCGTCGGTTGGATTCTTCCCCTCATCGGCCCACTCCTTCAGCAGCGCTAACGCTTCAGCGCCGTTTTTACGTTCGATGATTGTTATACCTAGCTGCTCTAACGTATCTTTAATCTGTTTTCTTGCTGTGCTTGAGTCATCTACTATCAACACTTTCTTGCCTAAGAAGTGGTTAACAATGTCTTTATCTAGCACTTCTTCAGAGATAGATGTGTCGTAATCGATGATTTCCGCGAGTACTTTTTCAACATCGATGATTTCTACCAGCTCTTGTTTACCCTCAACATTCACCTGAGTTATGGCGGTTAAATAATTGGATTTTCCAATGCCGCTAGGGGGTGGCTGAATGGTTCCCCACGATGTATTCACTATGTTTTTCACTTCACCAATAATGAAGCCCTGCACGCTTCTGTTATATTCAGTGATAATGACATTCTTCGCTGTTGCTTGCGTAGCTGCACCGCGCATTTTGATTGCCTGACGCAAGTCTATAATTGGAATGGAGCTTCCTCGGTAGTTCATCACGCCTTTCAGGTTGTGATGTGAACCCGGCATTATATTGAGCTTGGGTACGTTTATAACTTCTTTAATTTTAAAGACGTTCATGGCAAAAATGTGTCGCGTTCCCAGTTGAAACATCAAAAGCTCAAGCCTGTTTTCGCCAACAAGCTTGGTTCTTTGGTCAACTGACGACAATACACTACTACTCATAACACCCACTTTTCATATTATATATCAACAAGCTAAAACAAATGCGCCCTCGTATCGGACAAGATTATTTAGCGTGAAGCTTTACGCCTAAATTTACCTTGCTCACACCGGCAAAGCTATTACCCTTTTAGCTAATAGACAGACGAAATAGTCAACACCAGCAAGCATTTGCAACCTACGTAAGTTATTTATTACCGACCACTTCTTGCCCCGCTGCTGCCCCATTGCCTTAAAACCACCAAACATAGGTGTCAAAGATTTACAGTATCTAGACTTCTCTCGGCGCCAGTCATTCACAAAATAAATGGCCGCAATGCAAAATATATATTTCTATTATTCCAAATCCGGCACTAGGATGAAATGGAATCAACGGGAACGCCCTACAGCGTAAACATAAACAACGTTAAGTATTTTAATTATAGTCGGGAGAGACGCTCATGTCGCAATATCAACAAGACATTGATAACTTCGCCACATTAAAGGCAGCACAAAACGGAACTTGGGAAGGTATCAACCCAGAATTCGCTGCACGCATGAAGGTTCAAAACCGTTTTAAAACAGGTTTAGACATTGCTCGCTACACTGCAAGCATTATGCGCAAAGACATGGCTGAATACGACGCAGATTCGTCTCAGTACACACAGTCACTAGGCTGCTGGCATGGCTTCGTAGGCCAACAAAAAATGCTTTCAGTTAAAAAGCATCAAGGCACAACTAACAAAAGCTACCTTTACCTTTCAGGCTGGATGGTAGCAGCACTTCGCTCTGAATTTGGTCCTCTTCCTGACCAATCAATGCATGAAAAAACATCAGTGTCTGCGCTTATCGAAGAACTTTATACTTTCCTTCGCCAAGCAGATGCGCGTGAATTAGGCGACCTTTTCCACAAGCTAGACGACGCTAAGAAAAACGGTGGTGATGTAGCTGCGATTCAAGCTGAAATCGACAATTACGAAACTCACGTAGTTCCAATTATCGCAGATATCGATGCGGGCTTTGGTAACGAAGAAGCAACCTACCTACTTGCAAAGCAAATGATTGAAGCAGGTGCATGCTGTATCCAAATTGAGAACCAAGTATCGGACGCGAAGCAATGTGGTCACCAAGACGGTAAAGTAACCGTGCCACACGAAGACTTCCTAGCGAAAATCAATGCAGTACGCTATGCATTCCTTGAACTAGGTGTTGATGAAGGTGTAATTGTTGCACGTACTGACTCACTAGGTGCTGGTCTTACTCAGAAGATCCCAGTATCTACATCAGAAGGCGACTTAGCTGCTCAGTACAATGCGTTCCTTAAAACTACCGAAGTTGCAGGGGCAGAAGATCTAAGTGAAGGTGACCTAGTTCTTAAGCAAGGTGGCAAACTGGTTAAGCCTGAGCGTCTACCAAACGGCTTGTTCCGCTTTAAAGACAACACAGGTTTTGACCGTGTAGTACTTGACTGCGTAACGTCACTTAAGCACGGCGCTGACTTGCTTTGGATTGAAACTGAAAAGCCTCACGTTGGCCAAATTGCTGAAATGGTTAACGCTATTCGCGAACAAGTACCAAACGCAAAGCTGGTTTATAACAACTCTCCATCATTCAACTGGACGCTTAACTTCCGTCAGCAAGTGTTTGATGCTTGGACAGAAGAAGGCAAAGACGTATCTGGCTACGACCGCGCGAAACTTATGTCTGCCGACTATGATGACAGCGAACTTGCAGCAGCAGCGGACGAGAAGATTAAGAGCTTCCAGGCTGACGCAGCACGCGAAGCGGGTATCTTCCACCACCTTATCACGCTACCGACTTACCACACTGCAGCGCTGTCTACTGACAACCTTGCAAAAGGTTACTTCGGTGAAGAAGGTATGCTTGCTTATGTTCGCGGTGTTCAGCGTCAAGAAATTCGCCAAGGTCTAGCGTGCGTTAAGCACCAAGCGATGGCAGGTTCTGACCTAGGTGATACACACAAAGAGTACTTCTCTGGTGAAGGTGCACTTAAAGCGTCTGGTGAAGATAACACCATGAACCAGTTCGACGTATAACGCGAACAGGCAATGAGTTAAACGGAAAGTATCCCAACCTTTCCTACAGGGCACCTTCGGGTGCCCTTTTTTGTGCACGTCATTCACTTCACTTATGCTTTTTGCATAAAACAAAAAAAGCCATATTTTCCTAAATTTCATAAAAAAACAATATAACAATTATATTTCAATACCTTATAGGTATAACGGCGGCCAATTTAAGACTAAACGCTTATCTGACATTGAAATAAAAAAGCTTTATAATAGCTATGTTTAATTAGGTTTAAAAAGAGCATTAGAATAATGAATATAGCGAAGGTCGACCTGAATTTATTGGTTTATTTAGATGTGCTGTTGCGCGAAGGAAGTGTAACAAAAGCTGCAAACCAGCTAAGCATTACTCAGCCAGCAATGAGTAACGGCCTGAAGCGTCTTCGCGATCTATTTAAAGATCCACTTTTAGTGCGTACCAGCGATGGGATGACCCCCACTAAGCGCGCGCTTGAACTACAACCCATTATTCGCGATGTGCTTAGTCGATTGGAAAGCTCTATTCAACCCGAGACTGATTTCGATCCGTTAACCAGCGACAGAACCTTCCGCATTATGACCAGTGACTATGCAGAGAGTACCTTGTTACTTGAACTTGTTGGAAGACTGGCGGATTTAGCGCCCAATATTACGCTTGACCTTATTACGCCGAGTGACGTGACGTTTCACGATGTCGAGCAAGGTAAAGTGGACATGGCAATTAACCGCTTCGATGAATTGCCTTTGTCGTTTCACCAAAAAGTTATCTGGTATGACACCTTTAGCTGCGTAATGAGTTCCGACCATCCGCTAGTAGAAAAATGCAACCTAGAAGGCTATTTGAGTGCCCAGCATATTTGGGTAAGTAAAACTGGGTTTGGCGTGGGTGTAGGTATTGATCCAAATGAAGTACAAAAATTGGGTTGGGTTGACGCAGAGCTTACAAAAATTGGCAAACAGCGTGCTATTCGCGTATTTACTCGTCATTACCATGCAGCGCTTCAGATTGCGAAAAAGCAAAAACTCATTGCTACCTTACCAAGCAAAGCGGCACGTTTATTCAAACACGACCCTGATGTGGTGATTAAAGAGCCGCCTTTCGACATACCACCTATTGCGCTAAAAATGGCGTGGAGTGCCCTACTTCACCACGACGCAGGTCACATTTGGTTGCGCCGCTTAATCAGCGATGTAGCTAGCGAAATGAATGCGGGTTAAACATTCACAAAATATATGGCAGAAATACAAACCATAAATTAAAAAACTATCTCTATACACACTACACTGGGTGAACAGACAAATGTATAGAGGTAGTTATGCAAGGATATATTACTAGAGGCCGATTACAGGTTGCCGAACAACTCGATAACTTTATTAATGAACAGGCACTTCCTGGCACAGGCGTAGATAAAGACACCTTTTGGCAAGGTGCAGAAACCCTCTTCGAAAAATTCATTCCTCAAAATCGCGCACTATTAGAAAAGCGAGAACAGCTTCAGCGCGCTATCGACGATTATCATAAAGCTGGTAACCCGGTAAACGGAAACGAATATACCGACTTCCTAAAAAGCATCGGTTACCTTGTTGAGCAGCCGTCACAAGTAAGTGCACAAACACAAAATGTAGACGCCGAAATAGCAACAATGGCAGGCCCTCAGCTAGTCGTGCCAATCAACAACGCTCGCTATGCACTTAACGCGGTAAATGCCCGTTGGGGTAGCCTTTACGACGCACTATACGGCACTGATGTCATCAGCAGTGAAGGTGGAGCAGAAGCGGGAAAAAGCTACAACCCCGTACGCGGCGCCAAAGTAGTTGCGAAAGCGAAAGACTATCTAGATAGCATGATACCCCTTGCGAAAGGCAGCCACGCTGACGTTACTGAGTATAAGATTGAATCGGGTAAATTGGCGATCACTCTTGCCGACGGCGATGAAACCACCTTAGCAAACACAGAGCAATGGCAAGGATACCAAGGTGACATTAGCGCACCGTCAAGCCTGCTATTTGCACACAACGGTCTGCATTTTGAAATTCAACTAGACCCGACTCACCCTATTGGCGAGAGTGATGCCGCAAACGTAAAAGACGTACTGGTTGAAGCCGCATTAACCACCATAATGGACTGCGAAGATTCCGTTGCTGCTGTTGACGCTGAAGATAAAACCTTGGTGTATAGCAACTGGTTAGGCTTAATGAAAGGCTCGCTAAGCATTGAAATGACAAAGGGCGGCAAGCAGCTTGTTCGCGCTATGCATGACGATAGAAGCTACCAGCCGTCTAAACACGCTTCACAAGACGAGCTAAAAGATGGCGAACTAGTACTTTCTGGTCGAAGCCTTATGTTTGTTAGAAACGTGGGCCATCTTATGACTAACAATGCTATGCTCTTTGACGGCGAAGAAGTGCCAGAGGGGATCATGGACGGTTTAGTCACTTCACTTATCGCAAAGCATGATCTTTTAGGAAACAGCAAATTTAAAAACAGCCGCGAAGGCAGTATTTATATTGTTAAACCTAAAATGCACGGGCCAGAAGAAGTTGCATTCTCTAACGCATTGTTTGGTGCTATCGAAGCGATTATCGATGTTCCAGCTAACACCCTTAAAATGGGCATAATGGATGAAGAGCGCCGTACGAGTATTAATCTACAAGCTTGTATTGCCGAGGCTACTTCACGCGTTGTGTTCATTAACACGGGCTTCTTAGACAGAACCGGTGATGAAATTCATACCTCAATGCTTGCCGGCCCTTTTGCAGAAAAAGCCGCGCTCAAGTCTATGGCGTGGATTAAGGCTTATGAAACTGCAAACGTTGCAGTAGGCCTTCGCTGCGGCCTTTCTGGCAAAGCGCAAATTGGTAAGGGCATGTGGCCAATACCTGATGAAATGCAAAATATGATGACCGCCAAAATAGGCCACCCTAAGGCTGGCGCTAATACTGCTTGGGTTCCCTCACCTACTGCAGCAACACTGCACGCGCTTCATTACCACGATGTAAATGTGTTTGACGTTCAAAAGTCGCTAGATGAAAACTTTAGTGGCCTTGCTGACATACTTACCATTCCATTGTTAGAAGATGCCTCTACTTTGACGCGTGAGAGTATTAAGCGTGAAATTGACAATAACGTTCAGGGCATTTTAGGCTACGTTGTACGCTGGGTTCACCAAGGCGTAGGCTGCTCGAAGGTTCCGGACATCAACAATGTAGGCTTGATGGAAGACCGCGCGACGTTGCGAATTTCATCGCAGCATATCGCTAACTGGCTAGAGCACGGCATTGTAAGTGTAGATCAGGTAAAAGAGTCTTTGGCCCGTATGGCTGTCTTGGTAGATGAGCAAAATGCGGGGGATCCTGAGTATATCCCTATGGCACCTGATTTAGACAGCTCAATTGGCTTCTTAGCCGCAAGCGATCTAATCTTCAAAGGTAAAGAGCAGCCTAGCGGTTACACAGAACCTTTACTGCACGCCCGTCGCCGCGAAATGAAGGCAAAACTTGCAGCGAGCTAGCACAAAATATGAGGGCTAAGAATTGGAAACTAAAAGCTATATTCCATACGGTAAAACACCAAAGAATTAGCTAGCTAGTTTCAAGCCTCATCAGACGCATTTGAATAAGGCTCACTCTGTTAGTCAACAGCAGTGAGCCTTTTTATTTATTGCTGGTGTATTACTAATGCGTTTGCATTTATTGTCGCGACGCGTGAAATCACTTCGCAAACACACTCAAAAGCGAACTGTGTAGTGATATGGCAACACTTTAGACTAAAGATATCGCTTATCTCCCCCTTGATACTTTGCTGATAATGTATGAGTAAACTACGCTTTTATAGTGTGGGGCGCAGCGTTTGTTATTCCGTTGGAACTAAACACTTAGCGCAAAGCCTCCTTAGTTTGGAGTATGCACATGCAGATAGCCTCGGCAGCAATACCGAATAATTTATTACAGGCGAACGTCACGCAAATTGTGCCCATCTTTTCAGGTGGAGGAACAAGATTGAGCGCCCATATCGGCATCATTAAAGCGCTGCAGGACATGGACGTAGGCTTCGACACTTTAGTGGGTGTATCAGGTGGCTCGATTATCGCTTCGCTTTATGCCAAAGGTTACACAGTGGAGCAAATGCGAGAGCTCGCACTGGTTACCGATTTCAAGCAATTCACTGAATTTTCACTCGTAAGATTACTCCGGGAAGGCGGACTTTCTTCTGGCGACGTATTTCAACGATGGATTGACGAACAGTTGGAAGGCGCAGTGTTTGCCGACCTCCCACTCAACTTGCATATTCTCGCTACCGACGTAAACGGCGGCGGACCAGTTTTGTTCAACAAACAAACCTCTCCAGATATGAAGGTGTCAGAAGCAGTGCGGTACTCTATGTCGATACCGCTCATCTTCTCGTTCAAACCCTTTAAAGAGCACCTGCTAGTAGACGGCGCTATATTGTCTGAAGATGCGCTGTTTGAAGATTGGCGAGGCGATGGCACGCCATCAGTATGCTTCAGACTGCAAAGCACCGAACAAAAACGCAAGGCTATTAAAAAGAACTTACTTCAACTGCCCCAATACATCAGCATGCTTATTCGCACGTTTATGACGGCAATATCCAGGGAGTACGTCAATGCGAAGTATTGGCACAATACGGTGGTGGTGAATACCGGGGAGATTTCCGCGGTAGATTTTTCGCTTACACCTGAAATTAAAAACACACTTTTTGAGCTCGGTTATGCAACCACGAAAGAGTTCTTGCCCAAAAAGTGTGCGGGATTTATGAGAAGCAGTGCACTTTAACGGTTTCAGAAAGTAATTATAAGTCGCTAGCGCTTACACTTTATAAAAGTCGCGATACCAGTCGACAAACGCTTTTACGCCTGTTTCAACATCGGTAGATGGCTGGTATCCAGTATCTTCAACTAGCGACGACACATCAGCATAGGTGTCAGGCACATCGCCTGGCTGCATAGGAAGAAGTTCTTTCTTCGCCTCAATACCCAATGCACTCTCAAGGGTTTCAATAAACTTCAAAAGGTGCACTGGTGTTTGCGCACCAATATTGTACACCTTATAGGGCGCCTTACTCGTACTTGGATCTGGATTGCCGCCGTCCCAATTCTCGTTAGGTTTAGCCACATTATCCAATGAGCGAATTACGCCTTCAACGATATCATCGATATAAGTGAAGTCACGACGGTGGTTACCATAGTTGTAAACCTGTATTGTTTTGCCTTCCAAAATAGCTTTAGTGAACTTGAAAAGCGCCATGTCTGGACGGCCCCAAGGCCCGTAAACAGTGAAAAAGCGCAGCCCCGTTGTAGGCAAGTTATACAGGTGACTATAAGTATGAGCCATTAGCTCGTTAGCTTTTTTAGAAGCCGCATACAAGCTAACTTGATGATCTACGTTATGCTGTTCTGAAAACGGCATAGTCTCATTCGCTCCGTAGACTGAGCTAGACGACGCGTACACCAAATGCTCGACTTTATTATGGCGACATCCTTCTAGAATATTCACAAAGCCAACAATATTTGAGTCGACGTAAGCGTTAGGATTTTCAAGTGAATAACGCACACCAGCTTGAGCAGCCAAATGCACCACTCTATCAAATTTGTGCTCTTCAAAAAGCGCAGCCATTTTGTCGCGCTCCTCTACCCCCATCTCGATAAATGAAAATAAATCAGCAGCAGTAGATGATTTAATCTCGTCTAGACGAGCGTGCTTTAATTTCACTTCGTAATAATCGTTAATGTTGTCAATCCCGACAACTTGGTCACCACGATTGATAAGGTATTGCGATACAGCTGCACCAATGAAACCAGCTGCTCCGGTGACTAAGATTTTCATTTATTAATCCCTTTTACTCGTCAGATTGTTCTGGATACTTTTCGAATTTTCTACTTTAGTGAAAATATGCTTCCCAAGCACGCTTTCTAATATGGCTCGCACAGATTTTACAGTCAGATGGTAAAACAATATTGGAAGAGGCATCTTCAAAAAATGTCCTCTCAGCATAAGCAGCCATGCAGAGATTATTCCAAAAAAATCAGTACTTAAATAATGCTTAGGTGATAATCCTGAAATGAAAACTTTGTCCTTAAAAGAAAGCTCAAAAACAAATAACTTCTTATCAAAAAGGGAGATTGTTTCGGATGGTAATTTCAGCTCGAAACATAGAGATAAATACCTAATAGCTCTTTCAACTTCGCTCTTAAAGTTAAGCGCCTTACTTATGTTAATCACTTCAATCCAAAATTCAGAACTTTTACCTTTAGACAGTAAATAAAGGTCGAAGAAATCTCTATAAGCATACTTAAAGTCTTCATTAAAAAACAAATGGATACTGCTATGCACAAACATCGCGGGCTCTGTCAAAGTCTCAATGCCATGCGAATGCGTTTTGGTATATCTAAACAGTATTTCTGTATCTACCATCCGCCCAGATATTATTGGTACTAAATTATGGTGCAAATCCAGTACAGTTCCCCTTACTCCGTGCGTCAACGGAGGAATTTCATGCGCCCACTTTCTATAATACTGGTCATCATAATCGTTTATATCTTTATGGCACCAGCCTGCTAGAATAAGTGCTTTTTCAACCGCTGTAATATCGCTTTTTTTTACTATAACATCAACATCACCACACGTTCTTCCAATACTAGCGGAGCAATTGCTTAAAACATAAGCCCCCCCTTTCAGAAAAACTAGCTTTTTAGTTTTGCCTTTCAAATAGGTGCTTAATTTTTCTGCTTCGTAGCGAATTTGCGTATGTTGGTGCTCGGCTAGGGTTATAGCATTTTCAAAATGCCGTTGGACACATTTCTCGAGAGTTGCTAGCACCCCAACATCGCGAAACCGATAGCCAAACCTAGCCAAAAGCTGCTCGCTCCTCATTACTAAAATAAGGGATTCCCACTGTCTCAATGAAACAGAAGTTGCTAATTGGGGCTCTGTGTACAACTGTATAATTGACTTTTGACTCAACAATGACTGACTCACAAAATTTCTTCCTCTATAAAATCTTGAAGGTCAATAAGATTATTGTGCCAAACTCTAAATGATTTAGCCTTTTCCACCGTCTTAACAATCGTGTCAAACCCAATCTTTCCGAGAGCAGTGAAATTAAAAGCATTGTTACTCAATTGCATAAACGAGTTTGAGTTATCCAACGCTTCTATTTCTAGAATATTTCCAGCCGTGTATTGCGGATAGATTATTCCCACTATTTCAGCTTCTTCAAACCTCATATCCCACGATGAAATAGGAGGAGATACATGTATAACATCCCCCTTGTGCGTATCTTTGGCTATTGATGAAAACGACGCATGAGGAAACCATTTTTTAGCCAACTTAATGGAGTTGTTTTTCAAACATATTGGCCGAACAAATGGATGACAGCGCCCAGTCTTTAGGTTTATCAGTGCCATTTCATCTGATAATAACTGCCACCCGTTAAATGCTAAATGTGTTGTGATTGTACTCTTTCCGCTGCCTGGCGGAGCGGGAAACAAAATTGCTTTACCATCTTTGGCAAGCACTGCGGAATGGACCAGTAAAAAAGACATTTCATGAGACGCAACTGTCCAATTCATCCCCCACTCAAGCATCGCAAATGCCTGACTATAGTCCAGTGGTTTAAACGGCTCTCGTAAGTCGCACAAAAATCTAGCTTGCTTTCGAAAAAGTTGGCGAATTAGCCCAGAGTTATGAACTTGTAAAAAGTAATCTGTAAAAGCTTGCTCCTCAAAACAATATGAAGGGTACAATTTCTCAAGATTGGAATTTACCAAAGGTATATTAGTAGAAAGTTTAAAACTAAAGGGGGCTAGCGAGAGGCTAAGTGGCATACTCAACGGCTTCTCTCTATCATTTCTTTTGCGGCTAACTCGGAAATTACTTTCGAAGAGTGATTAAGAGGACTATCGTTAAAAGTTGTTTCACGTAACAGTTTCATGAAACAATGGATGTTAAAGCTGACACATACCACTTCAAAGTTGCTTGAATTGTAAAGTGCAATACCAGAGTTATCACTAAAGGGATGAACAAATACTTCATCCCTCAAAACATAACACACTTTATACTGTTACCTCAGATGCAATGCAACCATTTTGACACTGGTCGATTATTGCGGCAAGTTCAATACCTAACTTGCCAGCATTGGAACTATAGAGTTCGGATAAGTAATCAACGTAATTTTGCAAAGAGCCAAACGAAGCTAAAACAGGGTAATGCACACCATGCATACCGTGGTATTTTGCGTTCAAATACATGCTAACGATATGGCAGTTAACGTTATCGGGGCCCGATAAATCAAACTTGTTTTTGGGATTCCCCAACCTGTCGAGTTTACTCGTGCGCTTTACAAATACGTCTGTGTCGTCCGTTACACCAGCAATTAACACCCCGCTATCGCCTTCTGACTTGAGAAAGTGATGGAGTTTTGGCGCTTCAAATCCACCTAAATAAGTTGGTAACTTAATTGAATTTCCAGAGTCGCTTAAAGCATCAAACCCGAAAACCGAACTAAAAGTCACCTTGTCACTATCTGGTATATTGTTTTTCCAATAACCATGTGAACGAAGCATTATACGCTCACCACTAGCCCAGTCTGACCCATGACCTGAAGCCACTATCGAATTCACTGTACCATTTGCCCAAACCGACCTTGCAGGTAAACTCAGTAAGGC
This sequence comes from Alteromonas macleodii ATCC 27126, assembly GCF_000172635.2. NCBI lineage: Bacteria > Pseudomonadati > Pseudomonadota > Gammaproteobacteria > Alteromonadales > Alteromonadaceae > Alteromonas > Alteromonas macleodii. The sequence continues at coordinate 3,040,356 of NC_018632.1, forward strand.
CGTACCTGCTGCCGCTCTTTTGACAAATTTTCTACGACTTGCACTAGAGTTTGTTTTTAACTCGTCCATTTCTGACAAACCACCGTTAATCGATAAATACTTCTTGATCTTTTCTCTGCAAAAACCAAGCCAACAGTTAAACTTCTGATTTAATAGAGAAAAAGTAAAAAAAATAGTTAACTGTAAAGTTTTCTGACAAAGTCATCGATAATGATTTGTCATGCTTCGTTAATCGCCTGCGCTATATACGCATACTATTTAACCCATAAACTATAGTGTACTCTATTATTCGGGCAATTTAAATCAAACTTGTATACTAGAGAGTGCATCAAAATGTTAGCCATCGAAAAAATTTTAAAGGAGAGGCTTAAAGGTATCGCAGTAGTCATTTGTGACTCAGGTTTAATTGCAGAATACTTAAACTCTCCGGAAGGTTTCAATTCAACCATAACTTGCGTTGTCAAACCTTTAACCATTGGCGCAATAGAGAGTATTCTGAATATTGCAAACAATTGCCAAGAGACAGCTATTCCTGAATTTGCGATTCACCCTTTATCCACAGGAAAAAATTGGGGATATGGCTCTTCTGTTCCAATAGAAGGGTCTAAATCAAACGTGATATTAGATCTTTCTTCGCTCGATAGCATAACTCATTTCGATAAAGAAAACGGTATCGTATCTCTTCAGCCCGGTGTGACCCAACAACACCTATTTGACTACTTACATGATAATAATCATCCCTACATGGTTCCTGTTACAGGTGCAGGCCCGACTACAAGCATTTTAAGTAACGCTCTCGAGCGTGGCTATGGTATTACGCCGATCGCTGACCACTTCACCTCAGTAATGTCGATAAAAGGTTTTTTAGCAGATGGAAGCTTTTACGAGTCTTCTCTTCAATGTATGAGCGATACTGCTAATGGAAAAAATAGTGAATGTTACGTAGATAAAACATTTAAATGGAAACACGGCCCTTATCTCGACGGAATTTTCACTCAATCTGGAAACATGATTGTAACCGAAATAACTCTATCATTAGCTCGTGTAAAGCCTGCATTTGACTCTTTTTATATGCGCTTTTTCGACAAAGAAAGTTTCGATAACGCTTATGCGGTTGTGAAAGAAATTTTCCACAATTTAGAAGGCGTTGTAGGGTCAATAAATTTGATGGATAAAAGGCGTGTCGCCGCGATGGTCGCAGACAACCCCCAAGGCTGTGGTAGCCATAAAGTAATGACAGATGAACAAGTAGACGCAATTTCTAAACATTACGATGTACCTGAATGGACATTAGTAGGAACGGTCTACGGCACACATTCGGTAGCAAAGGCTGCAAAAAGTGATATCAAAAAAATTGCAAAAGGAAAAGCCGATCAAGTTCTGTTCTCTAGCGACCTATTGGTTAGATTAGGTCAAGTTGTTACTAAAAGGCTTAGCCTTCCGATATTAGATAGTGCAAGAGAGCAACTTGAAAAGCTCTCTGCGGGAATGGAGGTCATGCAGGGCAAGCCCAGTCAGGTTGCTTTACCTCTAGCTTATTGGCGCAACCCTAGAGTTCGACCAGATAAGTCACGATTGATGAACCCCGCAAAAGACGGTTGTGGTCTGCTTTGGTACGCCCCTCTTGTACCAGCTAAAGTAAGCTCAATGAAAGCTTTTATTGAAATGGTTCGAAGTATTACCCCCAAATATAATATTGAACCCATGATAACCTTTACAAACCTTAGTGGGATTTCGACTGACAGCACTATCCCAATTGTGTTTGATTTAGAAAATCCGCAAGCAGTAGAAGATGCACACGCATGCTTACAGGCATTGTTTGATGAGGGCGTGAAACAGGGGTTCATCCCTTACCGATTAAACATTCAACAGCAATTAGAACTAAATGCTAACAGTACGTTTTGGAAAACGGCCGGGAAAATCGCTCACGCATTAGATCCTGCTGGCATTATAAGTCCAGACAGATACAACCCTTATAAACCCTAATACTTTACGTCATTTTTATTAAGTATTGCCATAACGTGTTTAACTGGGATTGCGTAACTAATTCCACTTGGAGATGAAAGAGCTGCTTCTTTGCCCTGGCTTACAAAGACTTTATTAATCACACCCACCAAATGCCCTGTCTCTATATTATAAACAGGGCTACCTGAATTACCTGGAAATGCTGTGGCGTCGAGTTGATATACGAGTTCAGGCTTTTTTAGTCTCTTGAGCATTGAGACTGTCAACTGATCTGCATTCCTCGCAGGTATCGCATCAGGCGTAATAGCTGATATTAGTCCTTTGTGCGTAGCAGGATAAAGTCCAATTGCAGCACCTAATGGAAACCCAGTAAAAGCAATTTCATTGCCTGGCTTCAATAAAGTTTCGCTTCCCATTTTTAATGGCTTTAGTTCATTACTGATTTTCAATAGCGCTAAATCATGAACAGGATCGATATCGACAATTTCTGCTTTTTGAGCAGTGACGTTTCGACCTTCACCGTGAATAGCAACATAGTGTTGCACGATTTGGGGATCTAGAATTTTTGAAACCACATGATAATTGGTTATGACCCATTTACCGTTGCCAACTACAAAGCCAGTACCAAGAACTTGATTACCATCACTTTCCAGTGGTGTATACAAACCGATAGCAACGACAGAATCCGTTGTCTCAGACACTATATCAACAAACGAATAACTTGCATTTGCACTTAAAAAAGGTGAAAAAAATAGAGATGTAAAAACCAGTAATACGTTGGAATAGTGCGATAAATAGGACATGATTGACGAATCTCTTTTTTACAAGGTAGCAACATGGAATTGTTAAAGCATATAGTGCTTTTCTTTATATCTCCATTAAACTTAGCGACTTTACTGCACGTGCATCTCCGTTTTCTCGGTAGAAGTTACTCTATAATAGTGCGGTAAACATTTAAGCTTTTTGAAATAATCTATACTGCTTATCACACTTATTTGTTTTTCGTTTGAATGAATTAGTTTTACGTACAAAGTCTATGTAAATTAATGGTAAAACTCTGCTAGACTGAATAAAAAGTATTGGATATCGCTTCATCTATGGTTAAAAGTAAAAAGCAAACCCTGCTCGAGAAGTTAGGGACTATAGTTGGTGAGAAAAGTAAAATAGGAAAGCTTATTTCAGGATATAGAAAGCTGGAAGAAGCGAACTATATTTCTAGTCATTTTTCGGCATATTTGGCGCCAGTTGTTGCGAGTTCTAAAGAGTTGAAAAATGATGTTTTTACTATAAGACATGAAGTGTATTGTGAAGAACTTGGATTTGAGCCAATAAAAGAGAGTGGTTTAGAGTTTGATGAATTCGACAGCTTTTCACTTCACTGCTTAATACAACACCATAAAAGTAAGCATTTTGCGGGCACAGTGAGAATGGTGAGGCCCACAAAGCCCGATGAACAGCTTCCAATAGAAAAATATTGCCTAAACTCCATCACGCGAAAAGATTTAGACCCCTCTCAGTTTGACCGCAAAGATATTTGTGAAATATCGCGATTAGCTGTTCCTAAAGAGTTTCGTCGACGTGTAATGGATAAATTCGCAGGGGCTGGAGTGGCAGTTATCAACGAGCACACATACTCTGAAAAAGAAGTTCGCTGCTTTCCTTTTATTGCAGTTGGGCTTTACCTCTCTGCAGCAGCGTTAGCAATCGAAGAAGATATAAAACACGCTTATGTAATGATGGAGCCGCGTTTAGCGCGTAGTATGAAATTCATCGGCATCAAGTTCGAGCAAGTTGGCCCTGTGGTCGAATATCATGGTAAACGTGCGCCTTATTATATAAATAAGTCCCTACTACAGAAAAGCCTTCGCCCTGGCTTTGCGAAAATGCTTGCAGATATACTTGCCGCACTGGAAAGGCAGGAGTTCTAACTCTGTATTAACTATAAATTTTTTCTTTTAAGATACAAAAACGGCTCCGTAACGGAGCCGTTTTAACAAGAATGTTTATACTAAACTTTGCGACGACGATTGATTGCGCCGATACCAATCAAAGCCAAACCAAACAATGCGATAGTAGACGGTGCAGAAACTACATTTCCTCGAACGTTACCATTACCTGCTGCAGAATAAACCTCTAGGGTGCCATCTGATGCATCGTTAAATTGCGCTGATAGACCAAAGCCGATAACATCGCTCAATAATTCTAAGCCAGCTTCTGCCCAGCTAATATCTTCTGCTTCTGTGAAGCTAGTCATAGCAAGACCGCCTATAGCGTCTAGAGAGAAGTCAGTATCCCCAGCAGAAAGACCAAAAACTCCATCTCCGATGCTTTCAGCGCTGTAAACTGAATCAATAAAGCTCAACTTAAGCCATAGATCACCATCCCCTGCATTTGGAGCGTTTGCAAGAACGTTGTTCTCGTCAATTTCAAGATCAGGTGTATAGTCAATAAAAATATCCAACACGCCTGACGATGGTTGAATACCTAGAAACAAAATCTCCCCAGTTTGAGGATCTTCAAACAAGTTTCCATTGTTCACTTGGTTTTGAATGAAATCTTCAAAAGTCACACCAAAGTCAGCAACTCCGCTATCTTCGTACGCAGTGCGCAGGTTAGCTTCAGTTCGAGAGCCGGCTAAAGGATTGAAACCTAGACCAATGTTAGAAAATTCAAAAGTCAATTCGCAACCGTTACATTCGAACTTTCCTAAACCTGACCCTGTTAGTTCGCCGTAACCATTTAGGGTAAAGCTTCCCAAGTTACCAAGAGTGAGGCTAGAAAGAGATGTAGGTGTACCAGCACTCTCCCACCACTGAACAAACTCAAAACCATTATTGAAGTTACCTTGACCTTGCGTCGGGTCAGCACCTTGAAGTGGATCAAGCGTAACATTACCAGGAAGACTTACTACACTAGCACTCGCTAGCGAAGATGCTCCTAGTGCCACAGAAACAGCAACTGCCTTTAGAATTTTTTTCATAGTCTCAATCCTTTACGGGTTTTATAAGTACACCTTGATTAAGCGATAAGCATGCCAAAATTGTAAGGCATTGATTCAAAGGGAAATAGTAAAAATCAGTATTTACTAATGGTTTGAAGTGTAAAAGAAGTCGACAACTGTATTCAGTTGCCGAAATTATTATCATTTTAGTATTGTTTGTAATTACTAGAGCAAGTTTGGGCCCGCTCTTCTTGGCCCGTGTCAGAAAAATATTGGCATTGAAGCTTTTTTAGACTTCCACTTGGATTGTCTCCAATTAAACTTTCAAATAATCTATTGCCAGATTCAACTCCCTCTAACTTCACAGATAAGCGCGCAGCAGTATCGATTAAATAGGGAGGATTTCCCTTCGGAACTAACACCTTGTCAATAAGTTCTTGCGCAGCTACGAGGTCGTCCCCTTCCATATATAAATATGCAGCGTTATTGAGAGCCAACAAATTATCTTTGTCAAGATCATACAATTTACGATATAAGGCAGCAGACTCTAATGGCTTCGTACTTTTTAGCCCGTCTGCTAGAGCCGTTATTACTGGGATGTCATTTGGCTCACGAGAAAGGTATTTTCTTAATAGGTCAAATGCCTCTTCATGTTTTTTGACTGACGCTAATGCGTACGCATAGTAAAGTACATCTGTACCTCGACTATTAGTATCTACAACTCTGGACAAAATATTGACTGCCTCAAGCGGTTGCCCACGACCCAATTGAATTTTGCCATTTGCTAGTTTATACAAATCTATATTTCTAAGTTCATTAGGAACAGATGCAAGTGCCTTTTCAGCCTCAGAGAATTCATTATTTTTTATGAGTAGTTCAACCCTAGCAAATATGAGTCTTGGATCATCAGGATATATCTTGATCAATTGATGAACCACATTTTCAGCTTCCTCAAATTTCCCTTGAGCTTCTAGCATGAAAACTAGAAACATCTTTACGTTTCCATCGTCAGGATAGCTCTTCTCTTTTTTATTAAGAAACTCTACAGCTTGGTCTATTTTTCCTAATGCTGACAATGATAGTGTATAGAGTCGAATAAAGTTGACGTCGGGAACACTCTGATCCGAGAACTTTTTGAGCACTTCTACGACCGAAGAGAAATTCCTTTGAATAAACAACGAGTGGGCATAAAGCAAAGATGACCTAAAATCTCCTCTATCTTCAAAATGGCTCTTTATATAATAAAAGGCCTCAGATGCGTCTCCATTGGCAACTTGTACATCTAATAAGAGTTTTAAAAGTTTCTCGTTATGCGGAGACTCTGATAACAGCTTAGCTACAACAGGTTCAACACGGCTCCAGTTACTCTGTGCAATGTCTTTTTTTAGTGCATTTAGATTCGCTGAGATATTAGATGGCTCAAGTAATAGTAATCTCGAATAATAATCGTCTGACCGCTTCGTTTTTCCAGCTTTCATCGCTGCAAAACCCGCAAACTCAAGTGCTAGCGCCCTATCTTTTGCCTCGGCATTCTCAGCCCAGTCCTCAGCAATAGTTAGCGCATTCTCAAGATCATTCTTTCTGATTGCGGTTGCTATTAGGAGAGCTATTTCTTCACCTGCATTTTTGGTTGACTTATAAAGGCCTTCCAATGAGATTTCTTCACCTTCAATATAACCAATTACATTTTGGAAGAAAGGATCATTTTTAGCTTTTTCGGAGAGGTAATTTTGCGTAACATCAAATGCTAAAAGTGGTTGTCCATTTCTTTTCAATTGATAACCTAATTCAGCTGCAACTGCGTCATTAAGATACCGACTAGAAGGACTATACAACTTCAGAGCTTCTTCTGTATAACCCAACCTAAGGGCCACTTGAAGTTTGAGTTGGTTAATACGCTCTCTATCTTTTTCGTAACCATCCTCGATAAGAGAGAGAAACCGATGAGAAGTTTCATATTGCCCAATTTCAAAAGCAATTTTAGCAATCTCGAATGAGAGCCCAGGAGATTTTCTTCCAGACTGATAGGCACTTACTAATAAAGGCAACGCTGATTCTTTATCTCCGTTATTCAAAGCAATGTAAGCTTTGAGTTCACTAAGCAATCCACTCTTACTGTTTTTTTTGTAAAGGCTGTCTACTATTGGCTCGGCTTTATCATACTGCTTACTACGAATATACTCTACGGCGAGGAGTAGTGTCGCTTTTAAATCATCTGGCTTATTTTCTGTATATTTTTCTAACTCTCTAGTGGCAAGTAGTGAATCTCCGGAAAGCGTTAAAACTTGAACTTTAAGCCAAGAAACTTCTTCGCTTAAAACTTGTGCTGTCTCAGCTTCATTCACTTGGCTCAAAGCCTCAGCGTAATCCTTCGCTAGCAGGGAAAGAATAACGCCTGAAAGCAGTGAGTATTTCGATTCGCTAGTTGCGTTGGCTTTAAGTATCTTATTAGATTCACCTTCGTCACCTAGCTTTCTTAGCGCCAAAGCATAATAATATTTAAGTCCTTCACCATGTCCTGAATATTCAGAGAATAATTTCTGAAGCTCTATATATGACTCGTTTCGATACATTGCCATAGCTAACTGCTCGGCAACAGAATCATCTACTGTTTCAACCCTTTTATAAACAATCTCCAACTCTTTTTCTGCAGCAGCATAGTTTCCAGTAGCAAGATAAGCCTCCCCCAACATTTGCCGAGCGTTATAGTTTTGCGGATCGTTACTTACTGCATTTTTTAATAGCACTACAGCCGTTTTATAATTACCTTCTTCGATATTCTCTGACGCAGATTTGATATCATCAACCACGCTATCGCTACAACTACTCAACAACAACAAAAGGGCTGCACTTACATATACTTGTTTTGCTCTCATATCTGCCTCTATCGTTCTATTTTTTTCTTTTATAAATATTCACGTATTGTTCGCACATCGCTCTCAAAGAGTACTTGTCTTGTACTAATCTGTGAGCGTTTTTCACTTTTTCTATCGGGAAATTAGAGATACTTAGCAGCATTTCTTCAGCTAATTGAATAACACTACCGGGCTTCACAAAAGAAACGACACTTTCATCAATAAAATGTCTTATCCCTCCAACATCTGTGGTGATAACAGGCCGACCAACAGCCATTGTTTCAAGTATTGTCATAGGCATAGCCTCGTAGTGCGATGACAACACAAACAGATCACAAGATACTAGCTGGTAATGGATATCGTCGCGATAACCAAGAAAGTCAACGTTATTACTTATATTCAACGTCTTTGCCAAATGAATTAAGTTCTCTCTCTCGCTTCCATCTCCTATAATTTTGAGCCGGACTGGTTGAACAGTTTTTAACAATACCTCCTTGAAGGCAGCGATTAAAAGTGCCTGATTTTTTACAGGATCTAGTCGCCCCACTGTACAAACAACTTTCTCTTCCCCTTTTGCTTTACTTGGAAAAAAAATTTCGTCAGGTACATCAACGCCATTTTGAATTAAATGTAAACGTTGCGGCTTCACCTTCACTACTCTAGTTACCCAATCCATCAGGTCTTGAGAAACTACAACGTAGTCATTGATAAAGAATGATGACACTTTTCGAATAAAGTTATTCTTTTTATTCAATCCATCTTGGGCATCGCCGCCATGTCCATGATCACTGTGAACGCGCGTTTTTACACCAGCCAAAAATGCAGTGAGATGATACTCAATGGTACCGAAGTTATAGGTATTTATTGCATCAGGGGAGAGCTTCTTTAACAATTTATATAAGCGATGGTGGCAGCCGATATCTTTGCCTGGTTTTTTATCCAAACAAAAAATTTTTATATCGGGAATGATTCCCGCGGTCATTTCAAACTCTGGGGTGAGCGATATGATAATGTGCTCAACCTCTTCGTAAGAGCCATTGATGAGATTTACAATTACTTTCTCTAATCCTCCGCATCCCATGCTATAGACAAGATGCACAACCTTCTTTTTCATTGACTCACCGATTCTCATTTTCCATACTGAGGTTACTATGTTGCTTATTTACTATATTCGATTTAACAGAAGAAAAACATTGTTTTGAGTGAAACCATCCCATCGTCCGAGATTATCGTTAAGTCTCATAAAGTGAATTCCACAACACAACTACTCCTTTTAAAAAATAAGTGGACCACGCTGTTTAATCGTGCTGATAGTAAATTCTTTTTGAGTTGGCGTTGGATAGCCAGTTTTGCTCACAATGCATTGGATAGTGGCTATACACTCTATCTTACCGAGGCTGCGCATTGCGATGAAACAGTTGGTCTAGGCCTTTTTGTTAAGACACAAGAAACCCGAAATATTCTATTTCGCTATACACAATTATATCTTCACAAAACTGGTGATGACGCACTGGATAAGAGTTGGATAGAGTACAACGATTTTGTGCTTGATGCGCGTGCTCCCAAGGCTATTCGAGCAGCCATGTGGTCTTTTGTCATCTCTCATTTCTCTGACGTTGACGAGTTTGTTTTAGGTGTAAGCGAAAAAGGCGTGTGCGATGAAACAAGTGCAATTCTCAAGCGTTTTTTGGTTAGAGACTATCTTCACTCAAATGGATACAAGCTGCCAATAAGCGCTGACGGCGACACCAAGTACAAAAGTGCACAAGCACGCTCTCAAATTAGAAGGAGTAATAAATTAATTGAGCAGATGGGTCTCACTTTTACCGTTTCCAGAGATATTAAGGATTATTCGTCTGCAATTACTAAATTGCAGCCGATGCATGAAAACACGTGGCAAGAAGAAAGCGGGTTTTGCACCGGCACTTTTGTAAAACATATGGAATTACTAACGCAATACAACGACAGCACGGCACTGATTAGTGCCGAATTGTCAGATGCAAACAATGTCGTTGCAGTACTGATTGGGTTTGTGCACAAAGATACGTTTTATTACTACTTATCAGCCAACGAGACTAGTACCAATAACAAGATCAAATATGGCCTCAGTCTTCATCACTTTGTGATTCATTGGTGCTCCCAACAGGGCTTAAAGTATTACGATTTTTTGGCGGGGGATTACCGCTACAAACGTTCATTTACTGACAATACACTTCAGTTCAGCTACTTATTCTTTCAACGCCCCTCTTTGAAGACGAAACTTGAACATTGGTTAAGAGGAACAAAAAAAAGGCTATTCTCTAGGGAATAGCTTTAACAATGTGAGGCCCAATCAATTTGGTAATGCCTATTGGAAGCTTTTGCCATACTTTAATGGCTAAACCAAAGTTTTCGTTATCTGGCGACAAGTCTGGCAATGCTTTACCTTTCGGTACATAGTGATACCAATAACATTGATGAGGTTGTGCTCCCCACTGCTTTTTGAACTTATAGGTACCTGCATCAATAGATGAACGGCCAAAGTCAAACTGCTTAAACCCTTCTTCAATGGCATAACTTAAGATTTGCCAATACAAATACATGTTTACCGAAATGCGATTGGCATAACGAACAGTGCTTGCCCACGGGATCTCAAGTTTGTCTTTGTAATGCATTAGAAATCCGGTAGATACGGGCTTTCCTTCCCAGTAAACCACACAAATATGGACATTGGCTTCAAATGTATTTAGTATTTCAGCAAAAAGCTTCTTGCTGTAAACTGGCGTACCCAGATCTCTCATGTTTTGACAAAAAACATCATAAAAATCGTCGAGTAGCTCTTTGCCACCAATCTTATGGCTAACGCCTTCGCGAATAGGCCTTTTTATTTGTGAGCGGCGCTTAGACCCGATAGATTTACCTAATGCGTCTTGGCTTTCTGGCAAATCTAATATCATATTTACTTTATGTGTCGACAAATGAAAATCAGAGGGCATATTTTCTTCGCTACAGCGAAACTGCACGTGAGACACGTTAAGATTATCGGCAAGCTCAGTAGCTGCATTTACCAACATAGTACTTACGTCTGTGTTATCAGCTAGCACCCCGCCATAATTAAAATAAGGCATGGAAACGAGAAAATTACCAAATACCACGCTCTTCAAATTAACTAAAGGCAACACGCCAACCACCTTGCCTGACGTGTCTTTAGCTAAAAAATAACGTGGTTTCTGGCTTAATGTTCTTTCTATTAATTTGGCCCAAGCCATTTTATGATAAAGAGCGCCGCTGCTGTGCTGCTCTACGTAGGCATCCCACAGCTTGTAATCTTCGTTTTTAACTTCTTCTACGCTATACAATGCCTTACTTCCATTAGTCATTCTGTGCTTCACCAATAATTCTAATTCTGTCCATTACAAGCTGGCGCTCGTGAATAGGAGGTAAATATGGAAGTTTCTCAACTCCAGCATCTTCACGCGACAAATACCAAAGGTTATTTTCCTCATACTTGTCTGGATCATTAAAATCTCCGACAAAAATATTGCCCGCTACTACCACTTCATCAACCAACCTACTTTGAAGGAGTACGTTGGCACGACTTCTATCAAAGATCACTAAATTATTTTTAAGAACAACTCTGTTGACCGACAGTTTTCTCTCAACACGTTTTTCCAAACCATAAGATATCAGTTGACTATTTGAGACTCTTCCCCTTGCTGCAAAATCGAATTTTTGACGATAAGCTCACCATAGTTAGCCATATCAATAAGCCTACTGTCTTTTGAACTAAGCGACGCAAGCACGCTATTATCAACAATCACCTTTTTCGAACGAGATTTTATTCCAGAGCCTTGATTTTTTGTAGATAAAATCTGAGAGTATCTGATAGAAAGTTCATCGACATTTATGTACATAGCGTGAGAATAACCTCCACGGTTACCTAAATTCTCGAACTTTGAGTATTCAATTTTAACAAAACCTTTGATATACGAGGTCATTATTCCTGATTGAGAATCGTGTACATATAAATTTTTTACGGTTAAGTTTTCACCTTCAAACCTAATGCATGCGCCGTTTCCATGGGAGACAGAAATATTCTTACATTCAATTGATTCTACAAGTACATTTTTCCCAGTTAACACCAGCGCAGCCTTACCTTCTACAGCTGCATTGTCAAAAACAACACCGGTCTCGCCTAAAATAGAGATGTTACTTTTACTAATGTAAGCACCTTTTCTATAAATGCCTCTTTCTAAATAAATAACACTACCATCCTTAATCGAGGGTATGGATTCAGCTAGCGACTCAAAGCGATTACCATCCACATATATGGTTCCTGCTGCAACGTTGTTTATAAGCGCTGGCAGCGCGAGAAAAATAAACAAAAAATATCTCATAAACATCCTATTTGCGAAGCATCTCGTTAACTTATGAACTAAATAATACCTCTTGTATTGATGATTACTTTCCCTGCTAAACTTGTTTCTCCCTATTGGATTAAACCCTTTACGGTCGATTGATAGAACAATAGCGTTCGCTTTTCTTAGAGCGTGGAATATTGAAATGAATATATACCTTTCTTATTTAATTCCACCGGAAACGCATCTCTTTTAGGCTCATTCGCTAACAATGAAAGATTAGAAATTGAAGTCGGTTCAGCTGAGCTCCGAACTTTAAAGCCTTCACGCAATCTGTCAATACCTGCCTTAAACACCAAAGTTAAACATGCAATTCTTGCAACACATAACTAAATTCCCCGTCCATGACGATGTGCAACAAACACATCACCTTGCCACCTAAATATCGTATAAAGCATGAGTTCGTCGCGGACTTCTCTAGGTTAACCTATAAGCTTCACTGTTGTAACTACAGAACTTTCTAGCGTTTAAACGACCGAGTCGCCTTTTCTAGCATTGGAACAATCGCCTTAACTGCGTTTTCTCCGGAGATAAGGCGTGGGCCATTCGCATCATTTTAGCCTTTCAAAAAAGGCTTCAAAACCTCGTACACAAACGCTTCCGCTGATGTAACCTATGACGAAGCCAGAAAATTACCGGTAGAAACATTACCAGTTACTACAATGTCTAAATCGGGCTCTACAATACGAACCTTGCTTTAGTATATGGTGTCGACCGCTTTTGGGTTTATTTTCACACCCACCAACTCAATCCCACGAGAAGCGATAACTGCAGAGGTAGGCAAGCCAATGGACCCTAAACCAATTACTAATTCTTTTTTAGATTCCGTCACTTTGAGTCCTTTGACAGTGTGGCTACTATTCTGCCTGAAGCCTTGCCATCGCCATAAGGGTTATGTGCCATCGACATGGTTTTATAACTTTCTTCATTGTTTAATAATTCAAGCGTTTCGCTAACAATTTTTCTTGCATCTGTACCTACCAGCTTAACGGTTCCAGCCTCTACCGCTTCTGGCCTTTCCGTGGTATCGCGCATAACCAGCACTGGTTTACCCAGCGAGGGAGCCTCTTCTTGTACGCCGCCAGAGTCTGTAATAATGATATGACTTTTATCCATAAGATAAACAAAAGGCAGGTAATCTTGTGGTTCTATTAGAATGATATTATCGTGCTTCGAAAGGAGCCTATTTACTGGCTCTCTTACATTCGGGTTCAAATGCATAGGGTAAACAATTTGAACATCGCTACGCTGTTCCGCAATTTCAGCAAGCGCTTTGCAAATACGCTCAAAGCCCCCACCAAAACTTTCTCTTCTGTGCCCAGTAACCAAAATAAGCCTTTTAGTTTTATCGATAAAAGAAAACATTTTTTCAAATGTTTCAGAAAGTGCATTGACGTTGCTTAGTTTTTCCCGTACCCATAAAAGCGCATCGATAACGGTATTACCCGTGACGGCTATCTTGCTTTCAGGCACATTTTCAGCAAGTAGATTACTTTTCGACAAACTAGTTGGAGCGAAATGGTATTCAGTAAGAGCGCCGGTCAGCTTTCTGTTCGCTTCTTCGGGCCATGGTGAGTATAAGTTTCCGGTCCTTAACCCAGCTTCAACATGCCCTACGCTAATCTGCTGATAGAATGCGGCTAGTGATGCAGAAAATGTAGTTGTGGTATCGCCGTGAACCAATACAACGTCGGGTTTGAATTCTTCGAGTACCGGCTTTAACCCTTCTAATATACTCGTGGTTACCGAATACAAGTCTTGCCCTGGCTTCATGATATCTAAATCATAATCGGGTGTAATTTCAAAAAGAGACAGTACTTGGTCTAGCATTTCTCTGTGCTGGGCGGTAACACAAACCTTTGCGTTTATGTCTGAACTGGCTGCTAATGCATGTACTAGCGGTGCCATTTTTATCGCTTCTGGGCGTGTTCCAAATACTGTCAAAACTTTTTTCATATGGTATTACATTCCTTTTAAATCGATAAGCATATTGCCTTAGATAAAGGAAAGATTATAGTCATTTTTATAATATTGAATCTTTGACCTGATTTGATAGATTCACTTTTTTTGAAACTCCGTGTAGTCTTCATCAAATTAAAATCACTTAAAGGTATCAGGGTGTTAGAGTTTGGTCTAAAATTTATCTCTGGGTTAAATTGGGTACGCCATAGAGAGCATTCATTTGCGATTATTTATTTTCATCGCGTGCTGAGAGAGCCTAATCTTTTCTGCCCTGATGACTGGACCCTCGATAGTTTTGATAGACTTTTGACATTTTTGAACAAGCATTTCAACGTAATTCCGATATCAACAGCTTTGAAACTTCAGAGTCAAGGCTGTCTCCCTCCTAGGACACTTTGTCTATCATTTGATGATGGGTATCTAGATAATTATACCGAAGCACTTCCGGTACTTGAGCGCTTGAGAGTAAAGGCTAGCTTTTTCATCGCAACCGACGGTACAGAGAAAGGTTACCTTTGGGGAGATGAATTAGCACATACAATTAAAAAAACGTCGAAGCTGACATTAATGTTTAAAAAACGAAAATATGCACTAAGTAATGATAAGGAAAAAGCTTCGAGTTATTTGTCATTGACCAATAGTATCAAATTCATGACGAATCAAGAACGAGACGAAAGCTTAAAGTTTATTACATCACAATTGGGAAAAATATCAATTCCGAGACTTATGATGAATAAACAGCAATTATTAGCGCTTTCCGAAGGTGGTCATGACGTTGGCGCACATACTGCAACTCACAGTATTTTAGGGTGTCAAAGTAATCAGGTGGCAGAACAGGAAATTAATTCGTCGATTGACTACCTCAACAAATTGTTAAATAAAAAGATTGAGTTATTTGCTTATCCAAATGGTCACTTCCCTTCAGACTTTAATCAGGAGCACGAGGCAATGCTTATTCGAGCAGGCTTATCGGTTGGGTTATCTACCAATGATGGAGGAGTAAGGATCCAAACTCGAAAAACATGTATTCCGCGTTTCATGCCCCACAGAAAAGAAATTAATCAGTTTTGTTTATCAATACTAAAAATTGCAGGTGAATAGCAGATATGCAGCCAAACAAAAGAGTACTTTTTATTTCCTTTGACTATCCACCTAGTAAGTCGGTAGCGGGGCAACGAACATTACGAATGACACAATACCTTCCAGAGTTTGGCTGGCAGCCACTAGTCCTTACGGCTAAAAACAGTGCTTATGAAGGGTTGGATGAATCACAAGAAATTCCAAAGCATATGTATGAGCATATTTATCGAACGGGGGCATTGGATGTCGATCGTCATTTATCTATTAATGGAAAACATTTGGGCTGGATGAAAGCTATCGACAGATGGTCGACTTGGATACCTGGCGCGATAATCAAAGGTATTAATATTATAAAAAAATACGAACCCGAAGTAATTGTTGCTACCTACCCAACGATGAGCGCTCACATCGTTGGAAATATACTAGCAAAGATAACGAGAACTCCACTGGTCTTAGATTATCAAGACCCATACGCTTATATCCATAAGAACAATGTCGACGCTTTAAAGAAAAAAATTAGTTACAAAGTAGAAAAAAGTGCAATAAAGCGCGCGCATTCTTTGATTTTTGTAACTGAACAAGCGATGTCTGCCTATCGTCGATTTCACTGTCTACCCGAAAACCTTTTATGTACCGTAATTGAAAATGGATATGACGAATCAAACTTTACAAAGTTAGACTTGATGCCAAACACTTCACTTTTTAATAAAAGTAAATATTCACTTTATTACAGTGGTGTCCTGTATCCTGATGGAAGAGATCCAACACCGCTATTTAACGCATTAAGTTTGCTTAAAAAAAATGGAATCATAGCGCCCTCCAATTTTGAGTTAGTATTTCAGGGGTCAGGCAATGGTAGTCGGTTCAGGAACCTCATCGCAGAACTGCAAATAAACGAAATGGTTAAGTTCGAAAAGTCGGTTTCTTTTCTCGAGTCACTCAAAAATATGATGGCTGCTGATGCACTTTGCCTCATCCAAGATGCGGTTTTTAAACTGCAAATTCCAGGTAAGCTCTATGAGTACATTAGAGCAAAGAAACCAATATTAGTCTGCGCACCGACTAACACTGCAACAGCGTATGAAGCGCAAGTTATACCTTATGCACAAATTGGTTACTCTAAAGACGAAATAGCTGAATGTATTATTGAAATGATAGGGAAAAGTAATATCGCTGACTTGGACATAACCCACTTTTCTAGAAAATCAAAAGCAAGAAAATTAGCAACTCATTTGACCGAGGTCCTACATGGCTAAGTACTCAAAAGCATCTACTCTTCTTTACAGGAAGGTTTTACCTGAATTACTTCAGCAAAAAATTGATGTAATACGTGGAGAATCGCAAGTCTTTAAAGAGTGCTTTGAGCCAACGAAATCTATTTTCATTCATGTCCCTAAAGCGGCAGGTACAAGTATAGCCAGGTCTATTTATGGCCAGAGCGTAGGTCACAGAAAGGCAACAGATTACATAAGAGTTAGCCGTAAAACCTTTAAACAATACTTTTCTTACGGATTTGTAAGGAACCCTTGGGATAGAACTGTTTCCGCCTATCATTTTGCTAAGCAAGGAGGAACACAGCATGTCCAACCGATTGAGAACAAGGTCTACCAATCAAAAAAGTTTCGTTCTTTTGAATCTTTTGTAAAAGAATGGTTGGTAGAAGTAAACCTTGAAAAAGAAGATGTAGTTTTCGCTCCTCAGTACTGGTGGCTATATGAAAATAGTCGCTGTGCCGTTAACCGAATAGGTAAACTCGAAAACTTAGATAGTGAAATTGGTTACTTAGAAACTAAAATTGGTATCAACGTTAACATACCTAAACTAAATGTTTCGGACAAAAGTAAAAACTTCTTCCAATACTACACCCCCGACCTCGTTGATATTGTTGGGGAAATATACGCTAAAGACATAAAGCTATTTAACTATGAGTATACTGGTTAATTTGTACGTAAACATTTGGTGATCCCTATATTCAATTTATGAATTGAATATAGGGATTATCGGACGGACACTACCATGGTTATTTGCTAAGCGCTAGGTGGGATTACCGGACGCTCACATATGTACTGTTTTAGCTCGCTCCTATTATTATCAACCAAGTTTAAAGCAGCTCTTCTTTTAAAATTCTTTTCCCAAACACTATTGCGCCATGTTTGCTGATATGACGACTATCTGAGTATGTAAGTTTACCATCTACAATTAGGTCATCGGGTAGTTTCAACTTAAACAAGTGAGTTTTTCTGATAAATCTAACATCTTCTGCAGCAGCTACTTTCTCAATTCTACTATCTATCAAGGTTGAGAGATTAACTAAACGTTCTGAATACATTTCAGATAATTGGCTATGCAATGGAATTTTGTAATCGAGACGTTTCGGCCCAAAATTCAACGTGGGCAATGGGCCCACAATAGTTACATTTAACCCATACTTTTTTTGCACGGTTGCCATATATTTTACTACTTGATGTATTGCACCATCTGATATTTCTGGAGAAGAGGCGTTTTGCAACCCGTTTTTCAGTAGTCTGTCGCCAGTCTGTGTATAAATTAGCGTCTCTATAGTGTCGGCCCTGTCGTCGACAAATGCTAAAAAGTCATCATACTGACATCTATGGGGCCGTTTTCCAGAAAGAGGCGCATGAATACGACAAAATCCACGTGACACGCTTACTACGAATTTCGTATCAAAAGAAGACGATATGACATTGTACATATCCATACCATGACTGCCCCCCAGAATAAAGACTGCCCTACCATACTTTTCGCTACACTTGTCATATTCAGAAATAAACGAATCATCAAAAGAAGGTGACCAAAGGTGGCAGTCTCGACTTACGGGTCTATTCATTTCATGATTGATTGCCTCCTCGATTACGTTAAATCGCTTAATAGATTCTGGATCCAATAATTTTTGAAAAGCTTTGTTATTTATGAAAAACAAAGCGATACCAAAACAAATCAATGAACAAAAAACACCGTGTTTAACCAATTTTTTATTATTTACAACGACTGAATTACGATATGGTGCTTCCACATACTTCCAAGATAGCCAGCTTAGCAATAAAGTGATTGATAGAGCTACTAGAATATAAAAGACAGAAAGGTGCTGGCCGTATAGCGTTTTGAAAATCACTAAGATTGGTTGATGCCATAAATAGATGCTATAACTTAACAATCCAATCCAAATTAAAAGCTTATGGCTAAGAATAGTTTTAGCAAGTGATTTTTCAGCACTAAATAGTAAGATGGTAGCAACGAACAGAACGGGAATGGCCGTTAAGATACTAGGGTGACGAGTTTCAGAGTCAAAGATAAAAAAGCAAGTTGTTAAACCGAATAAAGCGATTATTGATATAGTTTTACTAAATTGAGAATAAAACGAACTCTCTTTTACACGGTAATAATAAAGTGCGCACATCGAACCTATAAATAGTTCCCATATACGACTTGGTAATAAATAAAAGTTTGCCTCAGCAGAGTTTTGCGCTCCCCACTCAGCAATCATGAGCGAGGCGAAAATAATAAGCCCCCCCCCACCCCCTAGGAATCTGCGATACTGAGAGTAAAAGTAGAGAATAATTAAAGGTAAAAAGATATAGAATTGCTCTTCAACCGCCAAACTCCAAGTATGGAGTAGAGGCGTCATCTCAGATGCCGTTCCGAAATATCCGGCCTCTGTCCAAAAATAGATATTAGAAACAAATGCCAGTACCGATAAAATACTTAAGCCATAATCGCTCAAATCACTCGGGTGGCTGTTGAACAATGGGTAGATTATACTGGTAGTAAAAATCATCAAGAATAATGCTGGCAGTATCCTTCTAGCCCTTTTTTCATAAAACTTTAGTATAGATAATTGGCCTTTTCTTGCGTTTTGCACAAGAATAGACGTTATCAGATAACCGCTAATTACGAAAAAAACGTCTACGCCTAGAAAACCGCCACTAAATAACGAAACCCCAGCATGAAATAAAACCACTGGTATTATCGCAAAAGACCTCAACCCATCTATCTCAGGCCTGTAGTCTAAAGTGTGTAGTTTCTTAGAATGGCTCAAGGTGCCTCCCGCAAGATTGCTTTAAATGCACTGCAAACTACACCAGTCCCATGTGTATTTTCTAAAGCTTTTAGCTAGCTCTTCACGGTTTAAATCCTGCTGTAATAACATAATTAACGCATTGACAATTGCAAGGTTATCGTCGGGACTAACAACTTTACCCAGATTTGGTTCACTCGCCATTATTTCTGGTACACTTCCGACCTTTGTAGCTAATGCAGGACACCCACAAGCTAGAGCCTCTGTGAGTACATTCGGGCTCCCCTCCCCCCTGCTTGACAAGCAAAATAAATCTGCAGCATTGTACCAATCGATAAGTTTTTCATTTGGTACCGCACCAACGAAGTGCACGTGTTCACTCAATTGTAAATCAAAAACCAGCTTTCTAAGCTCTTTACGGTAATCCCCCTCAGCCCCTTCTGCACCAAGAATATAGAAGTGGGTGTTATGTAATGCTTCAGTGTTAACGATATGGCTAAGTGCATTAATAACTACATCAAACCCTTTTCTATAAATAAGTGCGCCAACACCTATTATTACTTTATTCTCGCTTGGAATTTCAAGGTTATTGCGACAGGCCGTTTTGTCTTTATAAAAAAATGCATCAGTATCCACTCCGTTTCTTACCACCTTTGTTTTGTGTCGTGAACTTGCAATTCTGTCAGCAGTGTCGGCCATCTCTTCGCTGAGTGAGATAATGCTGTCTACCTTTTTTAGGTACTTCGCAACAGTTCTTTCTCTGATATCACCGTCTTGCTGATGAAAAGCTTCCATCCCTCTCAAAGTTACGCGATAAGGAGTATGATAACGATTGCTCAGATAATCCCCAGCGGGGAGGTCTGGAAAAGTCCAGTGTAAATCAATTAAATCGAAATCGAATCTAATTTTTTTAATAACCTTTTTCACTGCATTTCGATAGGATAAGATTTCTAACGCTTTAAAGTGCCCAGGAATTGATAGGTATCTAGGGTGATATATGCTCAAGTTTCCGCGTTGTGTACTGGAAGGAATATGGCTCAGGTGTTTAAACTTATCGATAAAAAGATGAATGGGTGACCAAGGTATAGGGTTTATGACCGTAATATCAGCATATTTCGCCATCGCGTTTAAGCGGTTGTACACAAAAATGCCGTGATTAGGTTTTTCTGGGTTAGGGAAAAGGTAACTAATCGCCAATATTTTTTTACGAACTGTGTGATCGTTTTTACTGTCCACATGCATCTCGATTGTGATAATTTTTCCTAAGCCACTCTTCGAGTACAACCAATTGCCATAGTATTTTATGATGGTCGTACTTATCTGCATTATGCTCTTCTATCAGCTGATGAATGCGTTCAACCTTAAAGAACTGATGAAGCTTTGTTTTATTCGACAATAATAAGTCTTTCGCGTAGTCCCGAAGCTCGTTTTGAAACATTAGTTTAAGTGGTGTGGGGAACCCCATTTTCTTACGATAAATAATGTCGTTGGGCAAAATGCCTTCCATCATCTTTTTAAGTGGATACTTTCCTTCGCCTTTTTTAATTTTATGCTTCGACGGTATAGTTGCCGCAAACTCTACTAATCTGTAATCAAGAAACGGCACTCGAAGCTCAACCGATGTTGCCATACTCATGCGATCGGCTTTGATTAATAAGTCGTCAACTAGCCACGTTTTTGTATCGAAGTAAAGCATTTTGCTTAGCTGGTCGTTATCCTTAGTATTGTCAAACAGTTGCTTAGAAAATTCACCGTAATTTATTGCTGCTTTGACGGAATGTAATCGTTTGCTGAAGTCGTCTCTATACAACGCTTGTTTTTGTGCGTCTGGGTAGGTAGACATACCTTTGTAGCGCTTTTCAATAGGTTGTGTGGCCATATTCAGGTATTTAGAGACCTTATGACTTTTGCCCAGCACTTTATTTGAAATACCTGCAAAAAATTCTGTTCCGCACTGCCCTACTACGTTACGGTACTTTTCTAATACGTTCATGTACTGGTACAGGTCGTAACCAGCAAATATTTCGTCAGACCCTTCGCCCGAAAGTGCTACTGTGACTTTTTCTTTCGCCAGTTTGGAAACAAAAAACAGGGAAATAGCAGCAGCCTCGGTAACAGGCTCATCCATTAAATGAATATACTCAGGAATAAAGTCGGCAAACTGCTGCGGAGTAATTTTTAGCTCATGGTGGTCGGTACCAAACCTCTCTGCAACCATTCTTGCATACTGCGTTTCGTCGTAGTTCTTACCAAAGTCATAAGCTATCGAGAATGTTTTTAGGGGTTCTTTTACTCTATCAGCAAGTAGTCCAACAACTGCGCTAGAGTCTATACCACCACTTAAGAAAATACCGAGAGGGACGTCACTGCGAAGCCTAAGGTCTATCGCACTTTCAAGTAACGCTTTGCTTTCATTTACATAGAAGTCAAATCCCTTATCTTCAACGTTATTAAACTCGAGATCCCACCACCGTGTTGTTGTTAGTTGGCCATTCTTCACAATGGCGTAATGGCCTGGCATTAGGCGCTTAATGCCTTTATGAAGCGTATTTTCGCCAGGAATATAGCCAAAACTCATGTAGTCGTCGATTAACTCAACATTTAACTCTGGGAGGACACTTAGACCTTTTAATATAGCTTTAGTTTCAGAGGCAAAAATAAGCTCGTTAGCACCTTGATAGTAATAAACGGGCTTTATCCCCAAGCGATCTCGGGCCAGAAACAATTCTTGTGTTTCGTTATCAAATATTGCAATAGCGAACATGCCGTTAAAACGGCTTAAACAGCTTTTTCCCCACTCTACGTAAGCTTGTAAAATAACCTCGGTATCGGTACCGGTTACAAACGTATAGCCTCTTTGCTCGAGCTCGGCTCTAATTTCAATATAGTTATACACTTCGCCATTATACGAAATAACAAAACGGCCGCTTTCATCTACCCGAGGTTGATGGCCTGCCGGAGTGGGATCTAATATACTCAATCGTAGATGAGCTAACCCACAATAACCATTGTCTGACACCCACAATCCGTTGCTGTCTGGGCCACGATACGACATGGTGTTTCGCATGATTGCAATACGTTCTGCATCCACTGCATTGGTAAAATTTAACGTACCTAATATTCCGCACATATTATTTCTTCAAGTTTTCTGAAATGTACTGTTTCGCTAGCTTATTATATAAAAGCCCTTGAAAACGCCAGGTTCCTAAAAAATGTATGAGCTTAAGTTCGCGCGTATAACGGGCCACGCTACCGTAGTAAGAAAGCGGGAGAACTTTAGCACCTGGCATGTTCGATATCATCATGTTAGCCGCGGTTTGCTCCGAACCCCACTCACGCCATTTTTCTCCAATTCGTGAAAACATACAGTTACTTATTCGAATTAACGTATCTTTACTAAACGATCCTTTTGCATAACCCACAAAACCTGCGCAACCTCTCACATAATGGGAGAATCCAATTTTATGTAGCGCATCTAAATTTAGTTCAGATTGATGCTGTACATGCCCGTTAGTAGGTTGATTTCTGTCAATTGCTGCCTGTTTAGCCTCACCTAATGTACTCAAATTTTCACACTCTGTGCCCAAAATAAATGAGTAATTGTTCTGGTAAGCATGTTTTACTTCACTAAGATTATGACGTGATAAAAGGTCAGCATCTAACTGAATCACATAGTATCTGCTCACAAAACTTTCTATGGCGAGCATGCGGCGCCAAGATGTGTACGTTGGAACACGCTTATCAACGAAGTCGGTGCCGTTTAGTATAACGACATCATCAATAAAGGATTTTAAGTGAGCGACGTGCCATCTCTCTAGCGACCCATCATTAACAACAACAATTTTCTCAGGATTAAATAGAGAAGCAAAACTGTGGATAGAAATTAGATATTGATAGAAATCCCTTTTACATAACATCGAGAGTACACATAGGTCTTCATGACGACCTTCTACCCGATTTATAGCTTTAAGCCCCAGTGCATTCTTGACGTCCCAATCAAAATATTTATGCATTAAATTGGACTTCAGGTTAGAAAACTTTGACATCATCAACTCCTAAAGTTCAAGGCTTGATTGAAGATATTCAAACGAATCTACGCGCATCTTATCTAAACTTGCAGACACTCGTTTGTAATCTATCGGGCTGAGCTTTTGATAATGTAGCACCAAATCATTATCGTCAAAACAAATTCTATCTTCGAGTTCCAGGCTTTCTAATAAACTAGCTAAACGAGTAATACCTCGTTTTTCATTTGCAATACAAATAAAATCCTTTTCAAAAATTATAGAAAGACAAATACAGTGGTAAGAATCAGTTACAACAACCTTTGCTGAATATATTGAACTCAACCACTCGCTGACCTCTCTAAAACGCCTTTTGCCAAGGCTTTCATCATAATAGATATTAGTTTGCTGGCACCCTTTATTAATTGAAAGCAACTCAATACTTTTTTTAAATTCCGCAGACATGTCCAACTTGTAGTACGCAATTCCACTGGACTTATATAACTTATCGTTTATTAGGCCAAAAAAGTAATCTGAACCAACTAAGAGCGTCGGGTCCAAAACATGCTCGCTGTTTAAGCTAAACTTTTCCTTACAAATACTTGCACCCGAACGCTCTCTTACCGATATGGCACTAAATTTTGACAGCTCTTTGGAGACACTTGAAACAATTTCAGGCGCTTCCCAGAAGTCAACACCGAAACTTGCAGCATATGCAACTCTTTTCACAGAATCATGGACACCTTTTAAGAAATATGACATTTCAAACGGTTTTGTGTATCTAACTCTCCAAACCTGATCGCTCCCAACAATCACTATATCAAATTCCTCACATAGCTTTATGAAATCATCGTTAGAGTTAACTTCATTGGTTAAGGTCAAATTTTTTTTCCTAAATTTGATGAATGGACCAGCCCCATCTAGATAGCCTTTAAGAGAAGTCAATAAACTTTTTGAAAACAAAAGCCGAAACATGGCTCCAATATAGTCCCTAATAGTAGACGGTGGTGTAGGTTCTATTTGAGGGACAAAATTAATATGCATTGCGTTAAAGCCTAACCTACCTAATGCATTTTCTAATGCGGCTGCTTGCAGTACGGCACCATAATTAAAATTACTATGTTGAAGATTTAATATACCGACATTTATTTTTGACTTCATCTATTTACCCAATATTTTATTTAGAAAGGCTTTAGTACCTAAATGAAGGTAGTCATAATAAACACCAAGTAATTTCATCCTTCGTGAAAAAATCGAATAGCTGTTGTAGTACTTGGCTTTTGAAAATAAGAGAATACTGTAGTGAGACAACTTTTGTCTAAAAACGTATAAGCGCTTTCTTTTTGAACTACTTACGGCCTCCGACAAATAAACCCTGCAGGGTGGAGTCCAACTTGAAGCAGTTTCAATTCTAAACGGCAGTCCATCTCTTCGATGCCTATAGTTGGCAGCCTGAGACTTATAAAAATCTTCTGCTGAAGATTCTTGTGTAAAAATTTCCATTTTGAACTCTTCTATTATTTCGTCTATGACTTGATTTCTTGAAATGAAAATATTCGTACCTTGAAAGTCTTTGATAGACTCTTTTAGCCATGCATCACCAAAAGTCGCATCAGCTAATTCTCCAGCCAAATCATCACAAAAATCGCAGGATTTGTGTTTAAAATAACCGTGGCCCCAATTACTGCCTAAAAGAGATTTATTCCTTGAAGTTTGTGTTTTCCCGTCCAAACCAGTTACGGTGACAAAGTAATCGCCAGCATTATAGCCCTCTTTTTTGACTCGAAAGTCTATATCCGCGAGAGAATCAGGATGTATACCCATTTGCCATCCATAATTTTCAGCAAAGCCGGTCGATTTCATATGACCACATACCAAAGAAAAAGCAAATTTAACGCTATCTACTTTCATAAATTCTTGTAGATGTCTAATCGCCTTTACATAGCATGGAACTCCAATAAATAAAACTTTGTCTTTTGTATTTGTTAGATACTTAATTAAGCCTTCAAAGGTGACTGGATAATATCTTGATTTCTTACGTCTTGGCTGCCTTAACTCATCTGCACTGCGAGAGATTGTGTAATTAAAAAGTGCCCCCTCAGCAGCTCCAACATGCACAACAGAATCAATATACCCTTTCAACAATAGCTTTTCTGCAAACCATGTAGTCAAACCGCCAGAGCTAGAATTCATTCGTTCTTTCTTCGCTAGCACATGCCCAATCTTAACACTACTGTAGAAACCTATTTTTTGAGAGTGCCGAAGACGGCCAAAGAGTTTTAATCCAAGCTCATCTTCACTAGATTTAGAAACGGGGCATACTGCGTCTGCTGAGACTCTCTCTTGCTGTGAAAGGTTATCTTTAATCCTTGCCTTATAGAAACCGCTATCTTGAATAGTTATTTCAACTTTATCGCCTAGTGGGGATTTACACGCTCCACACCCTATGCAAAAATCGCCATCTAAAACGTTTGACAAGCTCATTGATTTATACCTAAAAACTTCTTGAACATATTTTTCGCTCTGAAAAGATAAAAACCGAAAACCATTTCAATGTATTTCATTGTTTGAATAAAATCATACTTGGCAACCGAGTGATATATTTTATAATTTTTATAATCTGTCACTATATTATTTTTCTCTTGAAATCTTGCCCAATTTTCAGCCAACGATTTAAGAGACGCTAACTTAGCTATTTCACTGCCATTTTTTTTCATTGCATCGTGTGGATTGAGGCATTTTATACTATCTACTATCGCCAACGAGTTATCTCCATATTTATTTCTTATGAAGTAAGAAAACCACCAATCTACACCCCAACAGTTAACTTCAGGTCTATAATATTTCATAAATTCAAACAGCGCGTTTTTTTCGAATAATACAAAGGTTATCTCGATAAAATTTGTTGTCCTATAATGACTAAATAACTTAACTTTGGTTGGTGGATGACTTATTTTACCTCTTAGGTCAAAGGCAGGCTGCATCGCTTTGAAAGCATATCTATTTCGAATCTCAAAAAGTGATTCAATCTCTGAACGAGAAATTATTATATCATCGTCAGCCAATAAGATTGAATCATATTCCATCAGTTTCTGGCTATAATTTTTAATCGCATAATCAAAGTTTTGAAGCTTTCCGCCTTTCTTCCGAAAAAAAAAGTCCACCATGCTCTCTTCTTTTATATTTTCTTCGTCACCGTAATAACATGCCCAGATATCAAAGCTGCCGTTGCCACACCAACTTGATATAACACTTTGATCTCCAAAAGAGGTAAATAGTAAATTTTTTTTCTTCATCGGACATCCTTGCTAGGGTAGCGTAACTGTTCAATCAATTTAATATAAATGAAGTTGAATTGTGAGCCTTTTGCGGCTTTGCAGAAAAAAAGAAATACTGCAATGCCGGAAATATTAGATAAAATAATATTAATTAGAGAATATTGGCTTATCGAAAAAAATGAATAATTGAAAAATAAAAATATTAAAAATGGAGGAAGAATTTGAGTTAAAACTTTGGCTATACTACTAAATCTAAGACTCGCAAGTTTTTTCAGTATTTCTATAAAAATTGCTAGTCTTATAAGTTGAATAACAATACTTCCATATGCAATTAGCAGTGGATCTGAATACGCTACTGCAATAGTTAAAACTATTAAACGTAAAATTAAAATAATTGAACTTATAATTATTAGCTTTTGAGGTACTCGATAGATTGTTATTGGTTTAAAGAATGATTCCGATAGACCTATAACTAAGGAGGTTAAAGCGAAATATTTGAAGTATGGGGCAAGCTCCAGCCATTGTTCTCCCAACAGAACTAATACTACGAACTCTGAATGAAAGAAAAATGTTAAGTACACAGGAAGAAGTAAAAATGATTTAATGATCGTTGTTTGAGATAAATTCAATAATAGGATATTGGAAAAGTCGCTTTCAGATGTAGAACGTTTTAGCTTGCTCAAAGATACTTGATTCGCGCTGTCGATAGCCTTAGTTATCTCTAAAGAAAACAACATACATATCTCTAATCCGATGGTAAAAAAACCGACAATTTTTGCCTCAAAATATTTTGTAAGTACAACTATTCCCGATTTTGCGTTAAAAAACTCAACTAACTGATTAATTGTAAACCACTTCGAAAAAGAAAAAATACTTTTGACTTCCTTTAATGAAAAATAACGAGGAACGTAGGGAGCTGAAAACACATAGCTTAGAAGAGTTGATACGAAGGCAGCAATAAGCATTCCAAGGGCAAGAGCCCAATAATTTTCGAACAGCAATGCGAACAAGAGAGTCGCAGAAACCGAAATTACTTTCGTAATAATGGTTACCTTCATAGATGGCGAAAAGTTTTGGTTTCTTGTTTCAACTACTAAGTTTATATTTGAAAGCGATTGAATTACGAAAATGAAAGACAACGCCTTAAGAACCATACTTACATTTGGCTCTCCTAGCCAAGTTGATACTGTATTAGAAGTAAAAAAAATGCTGATTGTTAACAAACAACCGATAGTAGCTTTCACCACAAATAGCGAACCAAGAAAATCATCAGATATATATTTTTTCGTTGTAACATTCTGTCCTATACCAATCTCTTGCAACCTCAACCCCAGATCCTGAGCAACCATACACGCAGCAATGACTGCATAATCCTCTGGACTCAGAATTCTAGCTACGAAAATAGTTCCCAAAAGTCCTAACAATCTAGCCGACATTCTGGTTACGCCTATAATGGCAGAGTTCTTCGCTACTGAATTTAAATTTCTCATGCTTAGTTTAAGACGACTTCGACATATTATGCTTGTCTTTCACGAAATGTTTGGCACAAAATTCCCAACGCACTAATTTTGGCAGTTTTTTCATAATTTTATATTCATCAGGAAAAAGCATAAGGCGAGTTAAATAGAAAGGGCTTTCAGCTTGTGCTAAAAGTGTGGATATCACTCTATCCTCCCCTTTAGTTCCACAATGGAGTTCAACTTCTTTTACGTGTTTTTTCTCAATCGTATTAAAGACATCTCTGATAACAGCAGCACGTATCATATAAAGGCCGCCTTGAGCATACTTATATTGTAGGTGGTGACCGTCACCAACTGCGTCATATTTACTGGTTAACATGCGGCTTAAACGCTTATTACGAAAGAATAGAATATCCGAGTCAACCTTAACAATGAAGTCGTGTTCCTCCGCGTTCTCACATACCTTTAGGAACGATGTGATCTCTGCCATCGTTGTCTCGGTCGACGCCCAAGCAAACTCATAAACCCTATGTATCGCAAGTTTAGGACATATTTTTTTCAACTTATCTATTTGATTTGTATTGAAAGGCGCTTTTTGATCTACAAAAAGATTAACACTGCCAATTTTTTCACTGTCAATATGATTTACCAGCGACTGTATTGATAAGTTCAAATAATCAAAATCTGGCTTATATGAAAAATATACGAAGTGAAACTTAGCATTGGCATTTTTTTTAACTGGTTTGATCACTAGATTGCTTATCCAATCGGCAACTATGCGAAAAGAATCACTTGCCTTTATAGGAACATTAAATATTAACACTGGTTTCTACCTTCGATTTTGAGTCTATTCGCTGCAAACACGCTAACACTGCCAATAGCATATAAAGTATGTCGTAATATGCCATACTTAATAAACTAGCTGAAACTGCGTAGGCAATGAGCGATGTTTTAATAGCTTTACTAAGTCGCCGTATCCAATCTTGGCCACTATTTTTGGATAAATAAGCTGAAAGCCGCCATCCTTTAAAAAGTAATAATAAAAAGAGGAACAATCCTACAAAGCCTGCATCTCCCAACACCTGAAAATAAACACTATGAGCAGCTTTCGGATTGTCAATTGCTGTATTGTAAGTGGAAACAAAATCGAATTTATTTATATCTCTATAATAGTACGCCCAAACATGCCCATATTGCATACTATCTTGGCCTACTCCAAATACAGGATTATCTATAGCTGCAAGAGTTGCCAACTTCCAGGCAGTAACGCGCCCCATAAAAGACTGATCCTGTGCGGCATTTTCTATTGTTCCCATTCTGCTTGACCAACTGGAATAAGAAACGCTTATGGCGGCTATTAGCACAACTGTTCCTGCGAATAGCATAAGTAATTTATATTTAGACTTCCAAAATGTTTCCCACATTACAATAATCAACCCAACAAACCCTCCCCGAGAGAAAGAGCCAATTACCGCTACGAGTGAAGCGCCACTTATCCCTAACGTTCCTAATTTAAAAAATTTTCTGTTTGATGTCGATAATAGGTACAAACTAATAGGAAGCGACATAATTATTGCTAGAGCGAAAAGATTATTGTCTGTCATCATAGAGTTTTTTATGCCTGGGAAGGGATATGTACCGGCAGTGAGAACGAACTTTGAAGCTTCAGCGACGATATTGAAGCCGATTCCGAATACGTATGCATAAAGTAATGCATGTATTCTAGTCTTTGTGGTCATCAAGCATAATATAAGACCACAGAAAATGATGGCTTTTAAAAAATCATTCCATACCGCCCAAGAAGCAAAGCTGTAACTCATAGTCATAGAGTTACTGATTGCAGTCTGTATTAAAAAGAGAACCATTATAAAAAAGAGATTGCTGTGTAAACCTGTTTTCAACTTATCACGGTTTATTACCATCGATATAACAGTAATTAGGGCTAAAAAATATGCATATCGAAGTTCAGCTGCAAATCCAAATAATTCATTTTTTGGGACTGCTGTTATTGTCCATACCCATGCGCATAGCCCTATAAAAGGGTGCCTCAAAGCCAGTAATACAAACGGAAAGAAAATAAGAAAAAATACAATATCCCTCATATCATTTCTTTTTCACCTCGTGGCTATTTTGCTCTTCAGCATCTTCTTTTGCCGCAATAGTCAAATAATAAATTGTCGCAAAAGCACTTAGTAGTAAAAGACCTATTGATAACACCTTAACTCCTTACCAAGGATTATCACTCTCTTCGCGTTTTCTTGCCAAACAAACCTTTTATCTACCACGCTCTGTTTTACTGCGCTTCGCTTCGCGATATGTTTGGTGTAATGGGTAATAGCTTCGGTTAATGTCTCTTTGAAGGCCTGTTGATTTCCTTTTTCGAAGAACAATGCAGTGTTGTCACTTAATATTTCTTCAATATTAGGCGTTCTAGGCGCAATAATCAGCGCTCCAACGGCCATATACTCGAACATCTTTAGGGGCGATGCGTAAGACGTGACATCTGGCTGAAGTGCAATATCGAAATCTTTTACGAAGTTAAGCACTTTTTCTCGGGAAACAAGGCCTTTAAACTCAACTTTATCGGCGATACCCAGTTCCTCCGCTTGAGCTTTTAGTTGAGGTAAAATGGCACCGTCGCCAATGCATACCAGTTTAAGTGGTAACTCTTTATGCTCGGCAATAGCTTCAATTGCTTTGTCCATTCCGTGCCACGGATGGATAAAACCAGTAAAACCAATCGTTATTTGTGCTTTTTCTTCAATATTTGGCTGCGCAAGCATTTCATCAATAAAGTACTGACGCACTCCATTGTGAATAACCTCTATTTTGCTATCGGGCACACCCGCCGCTCGTACATAATCGGCAAGCACGTTAGTCACAGGCAAACAGCAGTCGGCCCCTGTCCACGTGAAATTTTCAATTTTTTGGGCAAAGCTCTTTAGTGCGAGTCCACTGTACCTGCTTCGCTCTTCCACGAGTGGTGCATTTATTTCTAGTATCAATGGCACGTTGAAAAGCTTTGCTGCCAATACACCCGCGGGCTGATACAAATTGTAACGTTCATAAATCACATCGGGTTTAAACTTAATAATGGCAACAGCCAGTTTTATAAACACCCACATGCTATAAGCAAGCTCAATAATTTCATACAACGCATGTGGCAGCGCTTTTTTCAGTTTACTAACAAAACCGCCGTCACCACCAAATTCTGCATTTTCGTTTACTTGTGGCGCCACAAAATGAAGTTCATGCCCTTGTTCTAAAAGTGCGTTTGTGAGCTCTTCAACATGAACATATTGTCCGTCTTTCGAGGCAATTCTATGGTGATACAATATTTTCACTTTCTTGTGTTCCAAAGTGTTTTTCTAAAAATGCGTTAAAAATAAGAAGTGACCAAATAGTCATCCCATGCTCGTGACCACGCTCGTGATGTTCATCTAGCAGTATGCTGATACCGTCTTGAGAAAATAGCCCAGTTTGCGCCAATGCCCCCTCTGAAAGTTTACTTTTCAAACTCTCTTTGGGGATCTGTCGAAGCCACTCATCAATAGGTGATGAAAATCCCATTTTTTTTCGCTTGGTTACGAACGGCGGAAGCAAGTGCTTGAAGCCATTGAGCAATAGTCGCTTGGTTTGGGTCATTGATAGGTTGAGTGATGGAGCCGCTGCCAGCGTGCGTTCAACCAGATGATGATCTAAATAGGGTACGCGCACTTCAAGTGAATTTTTCATGCTTGCACGGTCTACTTTGGTAAGAATACCGCCTGCAAGGTAGGTCTTGAAGTCTATAAGCTGTATTGCTTTAAGGCTGTTAGTGCATCTGCATTTTTTGGCTATATCGTTAAATAGGCTTAAACTACTGTAACCTTTCAATTGCGCTTTTAACTTCGCAGAGTAAAGTCGTGACAATTCGTTTTGATGTGTAATTGAAATCGCATTGTGGTAGCTACCAATGGCACTACCAGCTAAAGCACTTAACGTAGTTTTACCACGCAAAAACTTTGGTGCAGTTTTTAAATTTGGATAGAGTTTCGCTAATGTACCAAACATTTTTCTGCGCACGCCGTCAGGCAAGCACTTACGAATTTTTTCCTCAACCCACAGCATTTTATGGTTACGATATCCATAGAGCAGCTCATCTGCTCCATCGCCAGATAGTGCGACTTTCACGTGCTGTGCTGCGACACCTGACAGTATAAAAGTTGGAATTGCTGAGTTATCAGCAAACGGCTCGTCATAAATATCAACAAGCTTTTCCATAAAGGTTAAGTCATTAATTGAAACACTGGTGTTTAAATGCTTAAAGCCCAACTGCTTGGCTAACTGTTTTGCATAAAAAGATTCGTCGTACTTCGATAAATCGAAACCAATTGAGAACGTATTGATAGGTACTTTAGAGTGCTTTTGCATAACAGCAGAGATAACCGAAGAGTCAATTCCACCTGAGAGAAAACTACCTAAAGGCACGTCAGCTATCATGCGAAGACTAATAGCTTCTTCCGTTAGTCGAGAAAAATCTTCATTTATGTCTTTCTCGCAAGTTATGTCATCAGACACGAAGTCTTCTATATTCCAATAACACTCTGGCGCAACTTCACTGTCACGTGTACTTAAATCTATCGTAATAACATGCGCTGGTGGCAACTTGAAAATATCTTTAAAGATGGTTTTGGGATCGGCCACATAGCCTAGCGAGAAAAAATCTTCTATGGCACAGGGGTTCAAATGTTTTTCAATATCAGGATGCGCAGTAATGGCTTTTAGTTCAGACGCAAATAATAAGTCTCCTTGCGTCGTTTTTGCCCAGTGTAATGGTTTAATTCCTAAACGGTCTCTGGCTACAAATATTTTGTTTCGAGGCTTATCGTAAATGATAAATGCAAACATACCTCGCAGTTTCTGAACCGCAGATGCTCCCCATTCTTTCCAAGCAAATAACAAAACTTCTGAATCGCACTGCGAAGCAAAAACGTGGCCTAAACTCTCTAGCTCAATTTTTAATTGCTTAAAATTATAAA
Source organism: Alteromonas macleodii ATCC 27126 (assembly GCF_000172635.2). Classification (NCBI taxonomy): domain Bacteria; kingdom Pseudomonadati; phylum Pseudomonadota; class Gammaproteobacteria; order Alteromonadales; family Alteromonadaceae; genus Alteromonas; species Alteromonas macleodii. The sequence continues at coordinate 3,073,355 of NC_018632.1, forward strand.
TTTCTCCGTTGTAACTTAAGACAATACCGTCACTTTCGATAGGCTGCTTACCATTTTCAACATCTAGAATTGATAATCGCTTATGTCCTAACCCCACACTGCTATCAATATAGAATCCTTCACCATCAGGGCCTCTATGGTGAAGAGTTTCAGTCATTGAACGCAAAGTAGACTCGTCGACTTTTCCGTCAGTTGTCGCTTTTACCCAAGCTACTACGCCACACACGGAAGCTATCTCCTTTGAATTCGCTTGTAGAGTCCATTTAAACCCCAGAAATATCTATGCTTTTTCATAAGGTAAAAAATGCCCGCAAGATGCGAAAAGTGGAATTTATTGAGTTTAAACCCACGCGATAACTCCTGCGCGTCGTGTATTACAGATACGTCAGGGACGTAATGAATTTGGAAGCCAGCCTCCCAAATACGAATGCAGTAATCAACATCTTCTGGAGAATAAAAGATCTTTTCATCTAACATTCCCACCTTATCTACCACGTGCTTGGGTAACATCCAACATGCAGATATAGCATAATCAACCGCTTGGGGAGCGCTGACTAAAGATAAGTCACTGGGTTTCTGTTCCATCTTCTTCAAAAATAGGAAACGCTTTGCTTTACCCCATAGCGTAGGAAACTTGTCGCACGAAAGTTGGAAATTACCTGATGCGTAAGTCACTTTCGGCACAGCTAAGCCTACTTGCTTATTTTGATCTAAATAGCTGATTAATCGCTTAAGTGCTTTTGCGTTAACATAAGCATCCGAATCTAAAACCAACACGTGTTTGCCTGATGCTCGCTTTAATGCTTGATTTCTTGAAAATGTTGTACCGGTGTTTTCACCAAGATTTATTACATGAAGTGCACTACCAAACTTGTCAGCGTATTGATTTATACATTCAAGTGAATTATCCACCGACCCGTTTTCAACGACAAAAACCTCGCCGATCAATTCTGCACTTTGTAACGCGTCATAAAGAGCGGTTAAGCACTTACTGATATGCTGTTCAGAGTTAAAAGACAGAATTACTACTGAAATATCCACTTGTTTACTCACTCTTTTGTTGTTCTTGTTTTAGAAGTACTTCAATCAGGCGTTCTTGCGATACATTTTCTGTACTTGCAGCATATAATGCTTTACCTCCGAAGTCATCTAGCGCTAATTTGCTAAGTACTTGTAAGCTCTTTACCTTTATCGGGTTTGCAGAAAATTCGTTACCAACTTTCCAAAGATAAACCAAGTTAATTGACTTACCTATTCCATTTTTTAGCACCAGATATTTGTAATGAATTCGCTCGTTTGCATATTTGTGTTCGAGAACTTCAGATTTAGCAACAGACCATACTTCAGGGTCGTAGGCTCTGTTACTCCATGTTAGCAGCTCTTTTTTCTCACCCTCAGTTAAGTATTTGATTTCATGAAAAACTACCATTTCACCTTTTATGGAAAGTGTTTCTGTTCGATATTCGTCATAGCCCGAATAAATAGGCCGCCAACCTGCAAACAAAGATATGACGCTAGAGTTTTGTTCTTCGACTGTTTGGCTGGCAAGAGCAAATGTCTTCTGACTGCTGAAAATAAGCATGAATAACGGCGCCGAACCAATAATTAAGAAACTGGCTAAGAAGCGCTTTTTAGGGATCCTTAGCTTTGCTGATTCATCGCTAACTCTAGGTAACTTTTTACCATCATAAAAAAGCCTTGAGAACATGAGTATCAATGCCGTAACAAAGAAAAAGAATACCCATCCGTAAACAAGGTGGTCAAAACCAACTGCGGCTTGCATATTGCTTACATGTCCAATGTAAACCATTATAAATGCACGCATACCATTCGCTAAAATTGGAATAACTATTACACTCAGCATGAACGCAACTTGCTTTATGCGTGAGCGAATTTCAAGGTGTGCTATGAGTAGCCCTATAGTAATAGTGGAGAAAAGAAACCTAATACCACTGCACGCTTCAGCAACGTGGAAAAGGCCTTCTGGTATCTGTAGATACCAGCCCTCTCGATAAACTGGAACATTTACTAACTTAAGCATTATTACCGTTAAGTCTGCCGTCACCTCTTGCAGATGCGGAATCATAAACTCGCCAAATGGTACTGAAAGAATCAAAAAGAAAAGTGGGAATAGTAGATGCTTTAATGTAATTAAACCAAAAACACTCCAAATAAAGAAAAGAGGCATAGACATGAGCGCAAATTGTTGCAGGGCATTTATCAGTGATAACTTACCGATAATGAAGGCTACTGCCGCACACAATAGCCCAAGCAACCCTAAGCAAGCGTCTACCCGACTTCTACGCGCAAGCGCGAAAGCAAACCGCTTGCGGTATATTAGCCAGACCGCAATGGGTGCAATTAATACTGCATGTTCAAATGTGGTCGATTCAAACCATGTTGTTACAATGCGTTCAAAAGTATAGAAGTAAGCAAAAAACCAAAAGAACGTTAAAAAAGCTAGGCTGCCTGCATGCGCAGGCGCTATTGTAACTCTAGAAACTTCTCTTGGTGCATCACTTGATGTAAACGTCATACATGCTACCCCAGTTAAAATCCTTTAACAGCATTTCAATTTTAGATTCCATTCTTGAAAGGTTGATGTAATGCCTGAATTTGGAGCGCCAATTTGCATCATTTACGTAAGGCTGCTCAGGATCTATTTCCCAAGGATGAAAATAAAAACTGTATGGTGCAGTTTCGTGTTCCATGAATGCCATAATGCGCTTTTTAGAAAGCCAATAAGGGTACAGTCTGTAAAAGCCACCGCCTCCTATTCCGACATTAGCTTCCTTTTTTCTAATAGTGGGTATAGGAATTTCTATAATTCCTTCATCACGTTGGTGTTTGAACCGTGGCCAATCAGGTACACCATAGAGGTCATGCATAATGGGATAAGTACTTGAAGAATAAACAAACCCCTGTTCTGCTAACACTTCATAAACCCACGTATTGGTATCGTTAACTGAAAAACTTGGTGCTCGATACCCTTTAACAGCCGTACCACTTACATCCTCTAAAATAGCTTTGCTTTCATAAACGTCTTTATCAAACTGTGATCTAGACATTGTTGTCGCACGTTGATGTTCAAGTCCATGACTAGCTAATTCATGGCCTTCATTTACAATCCGTTTAATTACATCGGGGCAGCGCTTCGCAACCCAACCCAATGTAAAGAAAGTTGATTTGACATTGTGTTCAGCAAACAAATCTAAAAGACGATGTGTATTTTTCCCAACTCTTAGTTGCTGAGAGTCCCAGCTATCTTTTGCTATTACGTCTTCAAAAGCTGAAACCTGAAAGTAGTCTTCTACGTCTACAGTCATTGCATTAAGGCGATTATCTAACTTCATACTTATCGCCCTTTACCAAACAATACAATTTCAACTGTACGAATTAGAATGAGAATATCGAGTAGTAAACTTTGATGCTTTACGTAGTAAAGATCAAACTTGAGCTTTTCCATAGAATCTTCAACGCTGGCGCCGTAAGGGTAATTAAGCTGTGCCCACCCAGCCAAACCAGGTTTAACATTATGGCGCTGATTGTAATAAGGCACTTCGCGTACTAGCTGCTCTACAAATTGCGGTCTCTCTGGGCGAGGTCCGATAAATGCCATTTCACCTTTAAACACATTTAAAAGCTGTGGTAATTCGTCAACGCGGTATTTTCTGATGAAATGTCCAATACGGGTAACACGATCATCGTTCTTACTCGCCCATTTAGCGCCATCTTTTTCTGCATCAGGTCGCATACTTCTAAATTTAATTATTTTAAAAAGCTTTCCGTTTAATCCTACTCGCTCTTGCTTATAAAAAACTGACACGCCTGTTCTTCGGCCATCATCAAGGTAAATAATCAGCGCCGTTGTGAGCATAATTGGCCAAACGAAAAGAAAAATCAGGAAAGCTAAAATAGCGTTAAGTGTATAGTCGAGGGCATCTCGCAAGTAGTTCTGGCTTTGGAACCCATTCGAATAAATGACCCAGCTAGGATACATAAGGTTTACCACAATTTGCCCTGTTTCACGTTCCATGAAATCCAATAGCTCGGTAACTTCTATGCCTCTAAGCCGACAGTCAAAAAGCACTTCTACAGGAAGCGTTCCACGACGTTGGTCGCAAGCAATGACTATTTCTTCTATTTCATTATCTGCAATGAACTGTTGAAAACTCTCGTCTACTTTAAGATGAATAATCTTCTCTTTTCGAATTCCGTCTTCGCGATTGTCTCCTGGAATTGGGATGAACCCTACAAGCTCAAACCCAATTCTATCCACATCTCTGCGCATACGCTTTTCAATAATTGAAGCTCTTTCCCCTGCCCCAAGGACTAATATGCGCACTTTCCCTAGGCCTAACAAGCCAAGACGGTTTGTGAAATACCTGAAAACAACTAAGGTTATAATAATTGAACAAACCGATGCCGGCAGGAAATAAGAATCCATAACCAAGTCATCAAAAAATGCTCGACTTAGCACTTCGACTAAAAAATAACTCAGTCCCACGCTTACGAATATGCGACGGATGATCCCCCGAAAAGTTTCTCTTAACTTCGCTTCATACAACCCAACGGATAACGAACACAACAATATTGAAACTGTAAGCATTCCTACGTTGATTATCAGTTTTTCCACCGCCACATTTGGCGACATTCCAATTTGCGTAAGGATAAAGTGAGAAATATAGCCCATGTAAGCAATGAGCAACGCTTCTGTTATTACTAGTATATTTGAGCGTTTATTTTGATTGCGCTTGTTTACTGCCACCCCTGGCCCCCTAAAACTGCGGCGTTTTTCCCATCATAAAGGGATTTATTCCAATAGACTACAATTGTTATTGGCATTATAGTGACATTTACCGTAGGGTAAACGGCAAAAGCCATAAATTAACCATAATGAGTGTAGGATGATCTCTTATGTTCCGCTTTAAAAAACTAATAACGTGCTGTGCTCCACTTTTACTTATCGGTCTTAATGGTTGCAGTAACACTGGCATCCTGCCTGAAGCAACTACCCGACCTTCACTAACTACCAATGTTAATGATTACCAATATTTAATTGGCCCAGGTGATTCCCTAACTATTTTTGTTTGGAGAAACCCAGAGGTTTCTGGCAATTTTATTGTTCGACCGGACGGAAAGGTGACCACTTCTCTAGTGGAAGATATTGATGTGGCTGGTAGAACACCAACAATGCTTGCAAGGGAAATAGAAGAACAGCTTTCTACCTACATAAACAACCCGAGAGTGACGGTAAGTGTGAACAATTTCACTGGTCCTTTGAGTGAACAGGTTCGCGTGATTGGTGAAGCTACAAATCCAAGTGCTGTAAGTTACTCCGAGCACATGACGTTACTGGATTTAATGATAGCCGTAGGTGGTTTAACGGAATTTGCAGACGGAAATAACGCGAAACTGGTTCGAGTAATCGCCGGAAAACAAAAAACGTTCGAAATAAACATTGACGATTTGATTAGAGATGGTGATATCTCAAAAAATGTCGATATGCTACCTGGTGATATTGTAATTATTCCAGAAGCTTGGTTCTAGTTGTAAAGCAGTAAACGGAACAAATAATAAAATGCAGGACTTACAACAAACGCTAATCCAAATTCTTGATTACATTAAAGGGGTTTGGATTAAAAAGCGTTACGTGATTATTTTTTCATGGCTTATCTGCCCTATTGGCTTTTTATATGTTGCCAGCCTTCCCGATGTCTACTCTTCAAAAGCCCAAGTGTTCGTAGATACTCGATCGGTGTTGCAACCATTACTTCGCGGGCTAGCGATTCAAACAAACCCCGACCAAGAAATTCAGATGATGGCTAAAACACTGCTAAGTAGAAGTAATGTTGAGAAAATTGCCAGAGAAAGTGATTTAGATATTACAACTGCTTCAGAACTAGAATTTGAAACTTTGGTCACTAAATTATCAGACGAAATAAAATTGTCATCAACCGGAAGGGACAATATCTACAATATCTCATTTTCCAATGAACTTCCCTCTGTTGCTCAAAGAGTAGTTCAAGAGACTTTGGATCTATTCGTAGAAGGCGCTTTAGGTAACAACAGAAAAGACACAGATACGGCAGGCCGCTTTCTAGATGAACAAATCTCCGAGTATGAATCGAGGCTAACTGAGGCAGAGCAGCGTTTGGCCAACTTCAAACGTCAATATAATGATATTCTGCCTTTAGCAGGCACTTATTATTCCAGCCTTCAGAATTTAAATAACGAATTAGAGTCGACACGCCTTCAGATAAAGCAAACCCAACAGCAAACTGATTCGTTGAATAAACAAATTAGCAACGCAAAACGCAATGATAGTTTTGGAGTTACTAATCAAGAAGAGCCAACGCTTCGAACTAGATATGACGACCGTATAAGGTCGCTTGAAGAGGAATTGGATCGCCTCACACTTCGCTTTACTGACGCACACCCAGACGTTGTAGAGACCAGAGCTCTGCTATCTAGTCTTGAGCAATCTCGAGAAAAAGAAATTGAAGCATTTTTGAGTAACGAAGAAGATGGCAATAATGCACCGCTTTCAGAGCTCAATAGAGAAATTAAACTTGAAGCTAGTAGATTGGAAAGCCAGATCGCTTCACTGCGTGTGAAAGAAACTGATTTACAAAGAAAAATAAGCGAACTTGAAAGTAAAGTAGACCTCATACCGCAAATAGAAGCCGAATCTTCTGCATTGAATAGAGATTATGATGTTACAAAACGTAAGTATGAAGAACTATTATCACGGAAAGAATCAGCAGATTTATCTCGAAGAGCTGACGTGTCAGCAGAAGACCTTCAATTTAGAATTATCGAGCCCCCGCTTCTTCCAAAGCGCCCTTCAGGCCCCAATAGACTCATTTTTTACACCGCCGTATTAATATTGGGTTTTGGTTCGGGAATTGGTATCGCCTTTCTTATAAGCCAACTTAACCCTATCTTGATTAGACCTAAGCAGTTACTCAATGTGTCGGATTACCCTATATGGGGAACGGTAACTCATTTGAATATCGAACAGATAAACAAGACTAATCGAAACCGTCTTTTAGTATTTCTGCTTTCCAGTGGTACTATCCTGGCAATGTATAGCGCCTTGGTCGCCGCTGAAGTTATGAATATAGATTTATTTGGAGGGCTTCTTTAATGAAAAATACAATTGAGAAGGCACTTCAAAAACAAAAAGAGGCGAAAGCAGCAAGTCAAAAGACTTCGTCTACAGAAAAGCTTGAAGACGCTAATCATTCAAACGTGCCTGAAGAGTCGAAGGTATCAATTGACAAACCTGCACCCGCAGAGCTTCCTGCTGAAACCGTGCTCGCTGATGAAAAAGAATTTATCAATAAGAAATCTCCACTCGACGAATTTGTTATCGATTTTGCCCGTCTTGATAAAAATGGGCATATTTCGCTAAACGGTGAGAGAAAGCAAATTAATGAAGAGTACCGCGAAATAAAGCGTAAGCTTTTAGCCAATGCCTTTGGTTCACTAGCGAAAACCCTTCACAACCCGAACATTATTATGGTTACCAGTAGTCGCCCTTCTGAGGGGAAGACATTCACTGCAACCAACTTGGCAATGAGTATCGCATCGGAGCAGGATAAAACCGTACTGCTAGTGGATGCCGATGTGCTTAAGCCTAATGTGTTAAATACTTTAGGGTTAGAGCGTCGTAAAGGGCTAATGGAATACTTGACCGGGGACGTTGACGATATTTCAGATGTGCTGTACCCAACCAACATCGATAAGCTGAAAATAATTCCTGCTGGAAAATCTCACCATTTGTCTACCGAACTGCTAGCAAGTCAAAAAATGCATGACACTGTTAATGAATTTGCTAACAGATACCCAGACCGAATAGTTATTTTTGATACGCCTCCTCTTATTGGTATAAACGAGAGTGCGATTCTCGCTAATTTCGCTGGCCAAGCGGTTGTTGTTGTTGAAGAGGGCAAAGCGAAGATAGGCGATATTAAAATGTCTGTAGAGCGATTGAACCCGGAAATGGCCATAGGATTTGTAGTGAACAAGTCTGTACATAACGACACCGATGGAAGCGGATATTATGGGTATTATTACTCAGAGCGCAGCGAATAGGCGCAATACAATGCCTAAAAGAAGAATAATAAAGCCGACACTTGTTGCTGCAGCCGTCGCAACAAGTCTACCGGCTTTTGCAAAGCTTAACGTTAATGCTGTTGCCACAGCCGATACCATCTACCAAAGTGTCGATACTGAGGAAAATGGCAACCGTTCACTTACCACGGTGACTGTAGCGCCAAAAGTAAACGCAACTTATCAAACAAGAACATTTCAAGGGTTATGGTCTGGTACCTACACCCATCTTGAGCGCGATAACGACGATGCGAGCCAGCGCCAAGATTACGCAGAGTACAGCTATTCAGCGCAATGGGTACCTTTTGAAAATTTACTGTCCTTTCAAGCGGCTGGGGCTTTAAATTACCAAAATACCAATTCAGCAAACTTTTTAATAAGTGATTTTATTGCAAACTCTGACAGTTTGGCGAAAACTCGCTCGAATCGACTATCTTCTACGCTTACACTAGATCAAGGCGACTGGGTAAGGGGGCAAGGCACGGCGTCATACTCCGACACCGCATCTGAGCGCTCTCTAACTAACAATAACGCTCTAGACAATGATAGCTATCAGCTTACTGGTAACTTAATTAATGGTGATGAAGCTAAGTACTTCATCTGGTCAGTAACCGGCACTTATCAAAATACCGAACGAGGCCAAGCAAACAGTGGTGATTTTGAGTCGAGAACCGCTAATGGTTATATAGACACTCGAATTTATGGTGACTGGGCTATCCGTATAACCGCCAGGCACGAGGCAAACCAAATATCTGACAGAGACGACACCAATAGCTTAGTTAGAGAGTTTAATTCTTACGGTGCCGGTTTAACTTACCGTCAAGCTGAGAATCGTTATATATCACTGACGGCCAATAAGAGTGAGTCTGATTTAGAAGAAGATGATGGTGAGACATTCATAGGCGTTGATTTGCAATGGGCACTAAGTACCCGAACTCGCATCGCTGCAACATATGGACGTCGCTTTTATGGGGAATCTGCCTCAGCAACAATCGGATATAATTCTAAGTACTTACGAACCTCGTTCAGCTATTCGGAAGACGTTACTAACACCTCTCGCTTGTTAGCTGATCCAGAGAACTTAGGCGTGTTTGTTTGCCCAACTTCGTCGACATCCATTGCTGATTGTTTTCAGCCCAATAGCTTAAGTTATACACCCTCCGCGGGAGAGCAATTGGTGCAGCTTACTTCTCAAAATCTAGAGTTTGACGACAACATCATTCTGCGAAAAAGTGCAAATTTTCAAGCAGGTTATGACTTTTCTAGAATTACCCTCGCTTTTTCTTGGCGATATGCCGAAGATGATTACTTAGACGAAGATAGACTAAGACGCACCTACTCTTTCGGTACAAACGTAGCCTATAAAATTGGTAGCTATACCAACATAACTAGCAGTATTAACTACGCCAATATCACAGGTCAGAGTGCAGAAGACGTATTCAGAGGCGAAAGCGACAACTGGAATGCATCCATTGGTTTAGAAAGAGAGTTCGGTCGCCGGTTAAAAGCAAGTATTGATGCTAGGTACCTTAAACAAGAGGGGGATTTGAATACGGGCATATCTCAGTTTGGTAACAACTATACTGACAGACGCTTAAGCGCCTCTATTACCTACACCTATGACTAATTCACTGACTTTTTCAATCTACCGGTTGTAGTTTGTAGGCAGTACTAGTCAACTAAACTCAAAAAAAAGCGCCCGATTTTACGTTAGTAAAAAGGCGCTTTTTTTGTTTATCAAATGATGGTGGCTACAAAGAAAGTATCACTCTTTATTATCCTCACTCTTTTTTATCATCACTCTTAAGTCGGACATACGTTTTGAACTTCTTTTTCATAAGCTTATCAACGTATTGCGTCATTTTCACTTTTTGTGAAATGGCGTCATCTAAAGCATCAACTAATTCTGCTAACATGTCCAAGTAGTATTTGGTGTCGCGAATAACATTGCCTTTAGGTGTCATGATAGTTTGGCTTTCAGGGTGGTCAGCAAATCCCATATGCTCCGTCACTTCCGCGCCCGTTTTATCAGGCTCGAACATCTCTGCTTTTACTTCTTCAATTACTTCGTTTACCGCGTCCGCGTCAAAGCTCTCTAGTTCTTCTAAAAAGCCATAGAGCATTACCCTATCCATTAGGGTATTAATTTTGCGAGGAATACCGCGAGAGAACATGTGAATTCGTTCAAACGCCTCTTCACTGAATAACTGTGAGCCATTCCATCCCGCGTGGTGCAATCGGTACTCAATGTATTCTTTGCACTCTTCCAACGAAAGCGGAGCGAGATGACAAGACGCCACAATACGTTGCCTAAATTGCTCCATATTCGGTGCGCGTAGAATAGGCTGTAATTCTTCTTGCCCCAGCAAAAAGCTTTGAATCAACGGTTTGCCGTTCAGCTGAAAGTTACTCAGCATTCTTAGTTCTTCAATGGTCTCTAACGGAAGGTTTTGCGCTTCATCAACCAATAGTAAGGCGCGGCGACCCGCTTTGTTTAGATCGTATAAGAAAATTTCAAGCGCTTTTAAAATATCGGCTTTTGAGCGACCTTCCGTAGGGATATCAAATTTAGACGCGACCATTTTTACCAGTTCATCTGGCGACAGCTTTGGCGTAACTATTTGAGCTGCCGCAATGTCGTCTTCAATTTCTTCAAGTAAGCTGTTTGCTACGGTGGTTTTCCCGGTCCAATTCCGCCGGTAATAACGATGAACCCTTCAGCTTGAGAAAGTCCATACTGTAGATAAGACATGGCGCGTTTGTGCCATTTACTTGCGAAGAAAAATTCTGGATCTGGGGTTAACTGAAACGGTTTCGAGTTAAGTCCATAATAACTTTCGTACATGCAATTTACCGTTTTTCCATTAAAAATGTGCGTTCGAAAACATGAGTGCGAACACGTGAGTTCGAAACAGCGCGCTTATTCTCGTATATATGGTAACCAACATCGCGCGATTATCGAAGTAATATATTTACGCCGAGTCTTTAGGGCTGGTTGATCTATGTTGTACAGCAAAGGTCAACAAGCACTAGTTAATTCTGCTAACATAAAGCTACGAGAAATTTCTATACATTGAATTACATTGGCACAAAGTATACCAGCCAACGAAGGCAATACCCACCAGGGAAGTACAAAAGCTACGTGGTATCTCTACTTAGTTGAAAATAAGCTTGGCCAACTCTACACAGGAATTACCACTAACCCCAAGCGCCGCATAGCGCAACACCGAGGAGAGTTAAAAGGGGGCGCCAAGGCCTTAAAAGGTAAGGCACCACTGACCTTTAAAGCCATATTCGAAATGATTGACAAGTCACATGCCTCAAAGCTTGAATATGAGGTAAAGAGAATGAGCCGCCCTCAAAAAAACGGGATTATTCGTAAAGGGCAACTCAATGAGCTAATGTGTATGAAAACCCAATTTGAAGATTAAGACATTGGGTTGCGTTAGGTTCGTTATCCAGAAAAGAGTATGCCCCTACCCGCCTAAAACACCGTTAATGATCATCGCGTTTCCTATGCTAAGGGTAAACCCAAGTGCAGCTACACCAACGTTATGCTGTTGGTCGACTTCCTGCCGGAAATTCATGCCAAATAAAATAATTTTTTTGCTCGCTAGTACCAAAATATGAAGTGCGATTGCTAGGCCAACACTAACAATCAGCCAACCTGTTATATTGCTCACGTAGCCTGATGGGTTATAAATGAGTAAATTCTTCGCTGCCGACACAATCATAGCAGTTCCAAGTAAATTACCAGTGTGCTCGATAGCGAGTGCTAACTGGCCCTTCTCTAGCGCCCCTTGAAATGAGTCGTTTTGATTATCTCTTGCATATCTAAACTCTAAAATGCGCGTCATAACAAGCAACATGGTCAGAACTACGGTAAAACCGGTCACAATAGCAATGATTGCGTTCATGTCGCTGCCATCAACCCACACCATAATATTGCGTAAAACAATTGCGCTTGCCACCAAGCTAGCCGCATCAACCAGCGCCACACTCACACTCCTTTCGGCAATCATCGCATGCGTATCAACTTTATTAAGTACTAGTTTATCGTGAGCGAAGCGTCCGAACTTCACCAATATAATGCCCACAATGCCGAAAGTTACCATTCCAATCGCCGCTTCTTTATAACCCACGCCAATATGACGGCCAACAACCGAGCTCAATACTATGCACAACGACAGCATGCCTCCCGCAATGCTTATCCCAAATGCGAAGTTATCTTTAACACCTAGTTCTTCTGTTACCGAGTATTTCCTAAATGCGCCTGTCAGCCACTTCATAATCATTAGCAGTACTAACGCAATTGCGACATCCATAGCGAGATATATCAGCAGTTCTTGCGTTAGAGGTACTAGTTTTACTAAGGCTTCCACGTTATCTTTACTCCTTGAACACACAAAGTTCTTCTGATTAGTTTTTGATGTAGTTTCGAAAAATCAGTGATGGCTAATTGAATAGCGTTCATCTAATACAAACTTGTACAACGATGACATCGAACTTGTTCAGATTTATTTTAGTTAGGGCTAAATGACCTGTAGATCACACCCTGGGTTAGCAGGCACTTAACCACATCGAATGCGGAGCTGCACGTTAGCGCACTTAGCAGACCTTGTTTTGAGTACTTGCAATAGCAATTGTGAGTATTCAACCGTAAAACACGAGCGATATCTCATAAGACGCGAGCATTATGCCAACAGACAACGAAAATAGCATGACAAACGTAGAACTTGCCGAAAAATTTTGGCAGCAGTTGTTAACAGCGCCAGCAATTAGCGAAAGTAACAAAGCCGTGATTGAGGCTCATTGTGAAACACTAATGCTCTCCTTCACGCGTTCCTCTTTCTTGGCAGAGACTTTGATTCAAAACCCTTCATTTGTTTCTCGCATCGTTGAGCCTTTTCAACCCCTTGAGAAAAGTGAAGCGCTTAAATCCCGTGTTCATACCATGTCATCTGACTATCTCGCAAACCTAGACAATGAATTGCACAACGTCGCCAGCGAAGATGACTTAATGCAAGTGTTGAGGGAATTTAGAAATAAAGAGATGGCGCGGATTACTTTCCTCGACGTATTGAACAAGCAACCCATCGAAATATCACTTATGCAGGTTTCAGCATTAGCTGATGTACTTATTAACGGTGCGTACCACTGGCTTTATCAACATTTAGCTGCGCGCTATGGAAAACCACAAAGCCATAACCAAGACATGCACATGTATATCTTAGGTATGGGGAAATTAGGAGGAAAGGAACTCAACTTTTCTTCTGATATCGATTTGATTTTTACGTACCCAGAAAAAGGCGAAACCCAAGGCGGTCGAAAAAGCGTAGAGCATCAGCAGTTTTTTACCAAACTCGCGCAAAAACTTATCCAAGCATTGAACAAAGTGACTAATGACGGTCAAGTCTACCGCGTCGACATGCGTTTACGCCCCTTCGGCGATTCTGGCCCCCTTGTGATGCATTTCGCGGCACTTGAAGATTATTATCAAGACCAAGGTCGACACTGGGAGCGCTTTGCCATGGTAAAAGCGCGGGTGATTAACGATGATAATTCGCAAGATGTGAAATGGTTAAAGAGCATTTTGCACCCGTTTACCTTCCGTCGTTACTTAGACTTCACCACATTAGATGCCCTTCGTAATATGAAAAAGCTGATCGCCACAGAAATACGCAGACGCAGACTGAGTAACAATATAAAACTCGGCGCAGGTGGCATTCGTGAAGTGGAGTTTTTTGCCCAAAGTTTTCAGCTGATTCACGGAGGACGAGAGCCAGCATTACAAAGTAAGTCATTACTTAGCACGTTAGACGCATTAACTGAACTCGATATAGTCGAAAGCGATGTAACGCAACAGCTAAAAAGTGACTATTTATTCCTAAGAAAAGTAGAGCACACGCTTCAACAAGCTCAAGATCGCCAGACCCAAACTCTTCCTGAGTTACCTTGGCAACAAGCTGCGCTTATTGAAGTCATGGGTTTTGATTCTTACAGTGAATTTTTAGTGCATTTAGATACTGTAATGGCGCGTATTCATGCCCATTTCAACGAGTTAGTAGAAGAGTCTCATGATACGCACTCAGAAGAAGACCAGCTTTTCACTGCCTGCCAAGATGCGTGGCGTCTTGCATTGCAAGAGGATGAGTTTACTGAAACCTTTGGCGAATACCTGTCTGCTAGCGATATTAAAGGCATATATTCTATTCTTGTCGTCTTCAAGGATAAGCAACGCAATTATCGCATAGGCCAAAAAGGTGAAGACACGTTAAATAAGTTGCTTCCCGAAATCTTGTATGTGCTCATCAACCAACATCCAAACTACATCCCTCAGGTACTCGACCGTTTACTCGGTGTTATAGAAGCGATTACAGGCCGAACCACTTACCTTGACTTACTACTTGAAAATCCGGATGTATTAAAACAGTTAGTAAGGCTATGTGAACGAAGCGACTGGATAGCTCAAGAAATTAAGCGCTTCCCATTACTATTAGACGAATTACTCACGCCGTTATACCTCGGTCAGCAAAATACCGATATCCATACCAGCAAGCAGGAATATCAGCTGGAACTGCGTGAAATCATGCTTCGTATTGAACAAGACGATGTTGAAATGCTTATGGATGGATGGAGGCAGTTCAAACTTTGCCAACAGCTTCGCATAGCCGCCAGCGACATCAGTGAATCACTACCTATAAACAACGTGAGCGATAAGCTTACGGTGCTAGCTGAAGTGATATTGGAGAACGTAAAAGATGCTGCCTGGATGCAAATGCACCAGCGCTATGGCGTTCCAGCACACCTAGAGGGAACTGACAAAGGATTTGCCGTTATCGGCTATGGAAAACTAGGCGGGTATGAATTAGGTTACGGCTCAGACTTAGATTTAGTGTTTTTGCATAATGCCCCTCGCGGCATAAGTACAGACGGTAAGAAGTCTATTGAAGCGCAACAGTTTTACATTAAGTTGGCGCAGCGCATCATGCATCTTCTCAATACGAAGACGTTGTTTGGACAATTATACGAAACCGACTTGCGTCTACGCCCTTCTGGCAATGCGGGATTGTTATGTTGCCATATCGATGGTTTCGAAAAATACCAGACCGAAGAAGCATGGACTTGGGAACATCAAGCGCTGGTTCGTGCAAGAGCCATTTGCGGAGACCCACGCCTTTTGAATGACTTCACGCAGGTAAGAAATTCTATACTAACTCGCTCTAGAAACGCTAAAACGTTGGCTGACGATGTGTGCAAAATGCGTTTAAAAATGCGGGAGCACTTGCTTTCAAAGGACAACGAAAAGGTAGACTTAAAGCAGTGTGTAGGTGGTATTACCGATATTGAGTTCATGGCTCAATACCTTGTACTCGCTAATGCAAAGTCACAGGCTGCCATGACAGAATATCCTGACAATTTTCGCATTTTTGACGCCGCAGCCAAGACCAACATTATTGATGTCGCCACTGCGCACAAACTGCAAAAGGCGTATTTAAAGCTGCGAGAGCAATACCACCATTTAACGTTAGCAGATACCAAGTACGCAGATCAGAGCGAAGAACTAGATGCCATACGAGAGCAAGTAACCATTCACTGGAATACACTATTTGGAACGTGTAGCGGCTAGGCGATGAAGCTTAACCTCTAACCAAACGACAGTTGGTGGTGAGAAATTCTGTTTCTTGGGCAGTCACCACCAGCGAGCGTTGCTCTGCACATAAATATGCTTTTACTTGCCCTTCAAAACTACTGTCTATGGCACTGGCAATTTTAGCAAGCGATCCTGCAACCGTGTTGTCCAATTGAAACTGGTGCTTAATAACAAAGTCTTGCTCCAGGTTCCATATCACCTGCATGCCTTCAGCTTGAGCATATTGCGAAATAGCTTCGCGCAGTGTGTTCCCTTCCTGGAACGTGCGGTATTTATGTTCGCCGGTCCAATTCTTTTCAACCGGACGTGTTTGGCTAGACATTTGTGCAAGCTTGTTGTCTAAATTTGGATCAACGCCCGCAATATCCAGTACAAAGTCTCCCTGCTCCTCTTCTGCTGGGTCAGTAGCAGACATACGGAAGTCTCGATAGAACTCACTTAACCCACGTGATACAGACTTTTCTTCCGCTTGCCCTTGAGGAACAGGCTCTTGGTCCTGTGTTTGAAGCATGTAAATGAGTACGCCAGCAATGATCACAAGCACTGCAGCTATGCCAATTTGCTTTGCCCAAAACGATGAACTTGAGTAACTTGTCTGTCCCATACCTTACCAATGTGTAGCCACTTTTAATCGAAAATCAGCTTATGCTATGTGTATGAACTTAAGCATAATTCTTCTATTTTAGTCTACCTTCGAACGGAAAGCCTATTATTCTATTTATCTAATTTTCATCGCTAGGTGTTTATTCATACACAGCTATAGTGATTTATACAGCGATTCAGGGTTACCTTCCGGTCTGGTTTTAAATCGCTTGTGCATCCACAAATAGCTTTCTGGCTGTTCTTTAACCGCAGCGTCTACATGTTGATTCAGTAATGTTAGTGCTTCAGCGTCTTCCATATCGCCTAACTGAGAAAGCGGTGGATAGATTTTAATTTTGTAACCGCGTTTGGTGTACTGTGACGTGATGATCATTGGCTCAGAGTGACTACGTCGAATAAACATCAGCGTTGCTGTAGTTGTCGCGGTATCTTTCACCCCACCGAATGGCACAAAGATACTTTGTTTCGGGCCATAATCCTGGTCGGGCAAATACAAACAAAGTTCTTTATCGTCAAGTGCAGCAAGTAAGGCTTTTGCGTTGCGTTTATCAATCATGTATTTGTTCGAGCGGTTTCGCCCATGATACTGAAGGTAATCAACGAGAGGGTTGTTGTGTTTGCGATAAAACGCGATGCTTGGACGGAAGAAGCCAATACCTCTACAGGCAAATTCCAGATTCATATTGTGAAGTGCCATACCAAATACACCTTTGCCATTTGCAAGGGCCGCTTCAACATGCTCAGTGCCTTCAATCTCAATGGCTCGTTTTACGCGCCAGCTAGGCCACCACCACCCCATAGCAGTTTCAAATAGTGCCATGCCTGTACGCCGCACATTTTCTTTGTAAAGCGCCTCTACTTCACTGGCGGAAAGTGTAGGGTTCCAGAGCGTCAAGTTACGCTTTGCGACTTTTGCCCGTTTAGGAACAATTAATGCGATAAGTTTACCGGTACCGCCACCGATAGCGCGTATCACGGGTAAAGGCAACCATGTAATTGTATAAAGAACGAAAACACCTAACCATACAGGCCAAAACTTAGGGCCTAAAAATGCTAGTTTAAATTTAGGAGCTTTAATTGCCGCCGCCAATGTCTGTATCCTTTGAAACGAAGTGGGCGGCATTGTAGCAGAAGGTTTTTGGTGGGGCTAATTGAGACAGACAGCCCACAGTGCTCTTGCGATTAATAGAAGCACTTAAGCAGAGAGAGCCCATACTTGCTTTCTCTGCTTAAGAAATATATTGCTTGTTAGCAATACAAACTGAAATCAGGTCACTAATATTCTTTATCGATTTGCTTCAACTTTTTCTCAAACGATTCATATTGCTCTTTTGAGTCATAGTCAAAATGGTATTGATTGTGAAAGCCGAACTGCAGCTTCACATTAACGTCTTCAATGTAAAGCGTATAGCCATCGTGATCTGTAAACGCAGTAATCCCATTAAGCTTATACTGTTCATCTTCTTTCGCGCCATGCTGGCGGATCTTGTCGAAAACCTGAAGTAAGAACTTGCTGTCTAATTCGTTTTTCATTGTAAATCCATTGTTGAGAATTTATCTATTTTTACACAATCAAACGATTTTTGGATTTATCTAGGGCCTATATTTAAAACGACTATGCGAGTTAATAACTACAACCTAAAAGTTGTAGCGAAAACCTAAATTTACAATATGCGCAGAAAAATCATCTTTGCCACCAAAGTAGGTGTATTCCACGCGTACCATCGACTGTAAGCCTAAGTAGTAATCGAAGCCTAGCCCAGCTAATCCTGCGATAATTGTGTCATCGTATCCACACACAGCGGCTTCTGGGCCACAGGTAGAGCTATCTATCGACGCGTGCTCGATGTCAACGCTTGCCACGCCTAATTTATAATACAGCTCACCTTTCTGGCTACTCGCTTTACCTAGTAACGCCAAATAAGGGCCTTTAGATGAGATTGATTGTTCGTCATTATCTGTATCAATAAAAGAGATATAGCCACCTTCTACATACCACTGACGGTGAAATTGATAGCCTAAAGCAGCTGAATAGCTAATATCAGACTCATTATCTATTTCAGTATCTACGTTGCCAAAGCCAATATTTGCCACTGCATATCCGTTGGCTGATGCTAGTCCAGAAAAACCCAAGCTTGTTAAAGCTGCACTTCCAATAAGGAACTTAGCGAAAAATGATGAAAGACGGCGCATTTTAATTACTTCTCCATGTTAAAGAGCGCTCACTATAAAAGACAATGCCTCTGATTAAAACGAACAAACAGAGTTTAGATGAATACAGTTAACGGACAGCTGCACGAAAAAGCGGGTTCTATACCAGTCCGTATAGATAATTACCCACACAGCGAGAGGTAAAATGTTCGTAATCGCGGCGTGTTACCGCAGGTATAGTGTTTCTACATCAAGGTGACACAACAAGCAGAGCGTTTTTTGACCATTAAATATCAGCAATGTTAATCCCTTGCATCACACTTTCGTATACAAAAGACGCAGATAGTTTATATAACCACATGATTATTTGATAATTTTTACAAAATTTGATCTTTTTTAAATTAGGTGTAGTATTAACCTAAACAACTGGTCAGATGAGCGGATGAGTTATTATGAGTATCAGAACTAGCTTAAAGAAAGTATTACCCCCAATTTCAATCACAGAGCAAGAAGCCTTAGATGCAGGCGATGTGTGGATTGAATCTTCTATTTATCAGGGTAAGCCTGACATGCAGGCGCTACGCGATATCCCTCAGGCAAAACTGAGCGCAGAAGAACAAGCATTCATGGACGGTCCAGTAACCGAGTTGCTGAACATGATCGATGATTTTGAACTAGGCAACGGCAAGCACATTCCTCAGGACGTTTTAGACTTCCTAGGTAAGAACCGTTTCTTCTCTATGATCATTCCAAAGAAATTTGGTGGTCTTGAGTTCAGCCCGTATGCAAACTCTACAATTGTTGCCACTATCGCAGCGAAAAGCGGTGCAATTGCAGTAACCGTAATGGTTCCTAACTCATTAGGTCCAGGCGAGCTTCTTATGCACTACGGTACGACCGAGCAACAAGATTACTGGCTACCTCGTCTAGCAGACGGTCGCGATATTCCGTGCTTCGCGCTTACCAGCCCTGAAGCAGGTTCTGACGCAGGTGCTATTCCTGACGCGGCTATCGTGACTAAAGGCGAGTTCAACGGTGAAGAAGTGCTTGGTTTACGTGTAAGCTGGGACAAGCGCTACATTACACTTGCACCAATTGCGACCGTACTAGGTCTTGCGTTTAAAGTATTCGATCCAGACCAACTACTTGGCGACAAACTAGAGCTTGGCATTACCTGTGCCCTTCTACCTAAGTCTCACCCTGGTGTTGAACTTGGTAACCGTCACGACCCAATGGGTGTACGCTTCTACAACGGTACTACTCGTGGTCAAGATGTGTTCATTCCTATGGACTTCATCATTGGTGGCCAAAAGAACATTGGTCGTGGTTGGCAGATGCTAGTTAGCTGTCTAGGTGCAGGTCGTGGTATTTCACTTCCAGCAATGGGCGTAGCGACTGCACAATCTGCATTTAAAGGCACGGTTGAATATTCTTTCGTACGTGAGCAATTCGGTCTTCCAATTGGTCGTTTTGAAGGTATTCAAGAGAAAATGGCTGACATTGCGGGTAAGACTTTCTTACTTGAGGCTATGCGTGTTCTTACAACTGAAGGTCTAGGCCTAGGCGTGAAGCCATCAGTAGTCACCGCTATTGCTAAGTATCACATGACTGAACTAGGTCGTGATGTGATGAACTCTGCTATGGACATCCAGGCAGGTAAAGCGATTCAACGCGGTCCTCAGAATACGTTAGCGGGCGGCTATGCTGCGCTTCCTATTGCTATTACGGTAGAAGGTGCAAACATTCTTACCCGTAACCTGATGATCTTTGGCCAAGGTGCAATGCGTTGTCACCCTTACCTTAAAGACATGGTTGACCTAATCCACAGCAACGAAAGTTCTGCGGATGCAGAGTTCAACAAGGTACTTCGTAAGACTGTTGGCTTCAGCGTTAAAAATGCATTCCGCAGCCTAGGTAAAGGCTACCTTCCTTTCCTACGCGAGAGCGAGTCTGCTTTACCAGAAGTTCGCAAGTATGAGAAGCGTGTTAACAGCATCTCTGCAAAACTAGCACCACTTGCTGACTTGTCACTTGCTGTGTTAGGCGGTGACCTGAAGAAAGCTGAGCTTTTATCAGCACGTCTAGGTGACGTAATGAGCTACCTATACGGTGCAATGGCAGCAATTCGTTTCTACGAGCAGCGCATTGAAGACAGAAAACTTGCACTACCGTATTTCGAATACGCGATGCAGTGGTCTTTACAACAAGCTGATCAGGCAATTGTTAACTTTATCAACAATTTCCCGAATACGGCGACACGTGGCTTAATGCGTCTTCTTACGAACACCTACACCAATAGTGTTGCGGGTATTAGCGACGACCTAGTGCGTGAGCTTTCTATTGCGTCTATGCAAGATAACAGCGTGAAAGAGCAGCTTACTCACCTTGTTCGCGTTACGCCGGGAGACGGCAATGACATTAACGAGCAAGCGTTTAAAGCGAAGCACGCGGTAGCGCACCTTCTTGGCAAAGTGCAAAAAGCACTTCGCAAAGAGCCTGTAGTGCCGTTCATTTCTTTTGAACATGCACTTAACAAGCTTCAAGAAAAAGGCGTAGTAACGGCTGATGAAGCCGCTAAGCTTCACGACTATAACGAAAAGCGCAAGCTAGCAGTTCGTGTAGACGAATACACGTTCGATATGGAACTTGTTCCAGCGTCTCAAACGCTTAAAGCGATTGATGGCGGTCAAAACGCTGCGTAAACTGTCATAATTGCAGTAACTTGATTAACGAAGCCCCATCCTTGAGATGGGGCTTTTTATTTGCCCGTTAAATTACCTTTCTATTGTTTCGTTCGTACTCTACCCTTAGCTTATCGTGGTTTTCTTAAACAAGGATTTGTAAAGTGAAAACGATGCGCTTTATTGGCATTCAAACCGTTTCAACATTTTTTATTCTCTTTATCTCGTCGCTGCTATTCAATTCAAACGCCAGTGCCCAGCACGATGATACTAACTTCGTCATTGGAGAACTAACTCATCCTCGAGTAAGTAGCTTCTATAAACCCCTAATAGCACGTGCGTACCAAGATATCGGCATTGAGGTTACATTCGAAAAAGTGGGTGGGGAAAGAGGCTTACGGCTGTTGAATGAAGGAATGACAGATGCAGATATTATTCGCTATGACGTAGTGTCTCAGCCTGACAATAACATTGTAATAGTTCCTCCAGCACTGTCTCATGGCGCATCATTTCTATTGTGTATACGAGGAGCTGAGTGCAATAAAAGCATAATTCAACAACCAGATAAGGCAATAGCCGTTACTACCCGATTTTTCTTCAATATGCACGCCAAACCTGGCGAGTTAAATGCCAACATCTTTGAATTTGATGACTTTCACCACGTCATAAATTTACTGCTCAACGGGCGATTTGACTACGCTATTTTACCGAGTGACTATTCTGAAGAAGCCATTTTCGAACAATCTGGAATTGAGTATATACCTCTAGTGGAACACGAATTGGTACACGTTATTCATAAGAAACATAGCCATTTAATTGACCAACTTTCTGCAGCAATCACCAAGCAGCTTCAATTGCTCAAAACCGCGGAGAGTGAATAAATAAAAAACGCCCGCATCAATTGCGGGCGTTAATTGAACAATAACTAGTACCTTCGCACTAGATATTTGCTCGTTAGTCGAACATATATTTAAGCGACAGCACTGTAGTACGGCCGTTCAATGGACGTGCTCTGATGTAGCTACCAACTTCTGCTGAACCTTCTTCTGACTCAGTGATGATAAATTCATCAGTGGCGTTATTCACATTAAGCGACACAGAAAATTGGTCGTTCACCCAATAAGTGGCAAACAAGTTTACAAGGTTATAACCCTCTTGTTTAAGGTCGTTATTGTCCTGAACATAGTACTCTGTCGAGCCTTGTAGTGAGGCACCAACAGACCATGTATCAGTAACGTACTCAGGTGTAATAGTCCAAATCCAATCTGCTTGGCGGCGTGGAGTATTTCCTTCAAGTGCAGGGTTGTTTACATCTTTACTGATTTCAGCGTCTGTCCACGTTAAGTTACCGGATAGCACGAAATTATCAGTTGCTGTCCAGCGGCCTTCAAGCTCTAAACCTGTTGCTTCATATTCGCGCATAAAGGTTAAACCACTGGTTACCTCTGCTTGCGTATCTTCAGTAACAGTATCAAACAAGGTTGCGTTAACCATGAGGTCTTTCGTACCGTATTTGTAACCTACCTCGAATTGCTTCGTTGTATCGTAACCCGATGTTGTGCTTGTTAAGCTGCCGTCTGTATTCAATGTACCGCCAATCTGCAGTAAACGATCGGCAATAGCACGGCCACCTTTTGAGTAACGGGCAAAAAATGTCTGACTGGCGCTTAGCAGGTACGAACCACCGATTGAATAAGACGTATTATTCGCACTGTAATCAACAATTTGAGAAGACGCACCGGCGCGATTTAAGTTGATAACACCACCGCTAATGAAGCCGCTGTTGATTGCTGAAGCATCTTCAATTTGCTCAATAGTTCCGTTACCGTTTAGGTCGAAGTCAGCATTTCCGCCGCAACATGAGCTGATGAGTTCACCTGAAGCTTCGGTCGTGTCATGACGTACCGATGCATCAATAAGAATGTTATCTGACAATTCAAAACCAACGTTCATGTACGGCGCTTTTGTTACATAGTTTAAGTCCCACTCCCACGAAAGGAAGCTTGGTGACAATAAACCGTTTGAAACAAGTTCCACGCCATCGCCATCTGTAATTGTTAGAAGCTGTGAATTGTCACCGTCTAGAGTTTGTATAAATGTCTGCCAGCTTGACCAGCTTGTGGCGATGTCCTGGTTTGAGTAGTAATAACCTACTGTGAGGTCGATACCGTTATCAAATTCTTTACGCAAGCTGAAATCGTTGATCATGTTACCCAGATCGTTGATTCGAGTGTCGAACTGAAGGTTTGTAAATGCTTGTCCTGTGTACACTTCACCAGCGCCAGGTCCGTTCGCGAGTACAACACTTGTGCTGTCGCAATTCAGCGCATTTCCGTCACCGTCAGTAGCGCCGGCACAAAGTGCAGAAGCGAAATTCGATACATCGCCAGGGCCCGCTGGAAATCCATCAGTAAATGGAGCAATAAAACCACCTGAGATATCTGAAATACGGAACTTGTTTAATAAGAACAAGTTTTCAGCCACTTCGAGGTCAACTTCAACGCCAAATGAGTTTACTTTTGATTCGATACCATCGCGGACGTCGCGATTCTCTGGGTTACCATAGCTGTCAAAAGTAGAAATGTTTGTGTTGTAAGCTGAGTTTAATGCCTGTGAGCTGGCATCGTAACCAGGTACCGGGCCATATTCACCATCGCCTTTCACCAATACCGGAGAAGGAAGGTATGTTGATACTTTGTCATCAAGGTTTTTATAGAAGAAACGGATGTGACCGTTATCTAGCATCTTAGTGATATTGAACTTAACCTGACCGCCTTGGTCGCCATTGTATCCCGTTTCTCGCGGGCCCTCTCCACCACGGGCAAAGCCAGCAATGTGGTAGTAAAGGTCGTCGCTAATTTCACCGCCATAGCGAAAATCTAAACGAAACTCTTCGTAATCGACGCCAAATGACGTTCCAATGGCACCGCCACCTACTTCGCCCGTGTTACTGATCAAGTTAATAACACCGCCTGGCGAGTTACTTGCGAATGTTGACGCTGAACCACCGCGTACTGCTTCCACATTCGCTACTGACCAGTCGTAGCGTAAAAAGTTATCGGCATTGCCAAAGTTAATATCACCATATTCTAAAACAGGTAAACCGTCTTCATGGATTTGCAAGAATTTAGAACCACCCGTCGCAAGTGGAATACCGCGAATAGTAATATTTGCGTTACCGCCACCGCCTGAAGACTCGGCACGAATACCGGGTAACGCGCGAAATACCTCAGCGGTAGAACGAGGAGCTAGTTTAAGAATATCGTCTTCATCGAATGCACTTACAGAAACACTAGCTTCTTGCATCGTTGCACCACCCGGTGCAGCGGTAACCACAATCTGTTCGAATTTTTCTTTCGACTTTGCGTCAGCATCAGCTGTTGATGATTCCTGCGCGATAACCGAGCCCGAAAAAGCGGCGCAAATCGCTAGGGTCAAAGCGTTGAGTGTGTGATTTTTGTTCATTTTTTCTCCGACAATGTGTTGAATTTGTTAAATCCAAGGTAGCCTCTGTCCCTTTAACGTAGGGAGGCGGTAGCACAATTTAAACTTAATCGATTAAGAATTTATAACAAAGGAACAACATTGTAAACATCCTGTGAAAAGTTTTTACTCTTGCGCAGCGCCTTATTTAACTTTTGTATACTTATGTTTTAGCTATATTTAGCGGTTCACATCGCTGATAAGAAATAAAAAGCAATATCGATTAAGAACACTACACTTTCAGGTATTTAGAACGAACTGTGAAAAACATAGATAGACTAAAAGCGGGTTGCTTTAGTCGAATTTTAAAATGCCCCCGTCATATGCATTATATTTAGCCTATACTACAATCATTTAGTGCACTTAAGTTTGTACGCTTCCCGCTACTCTGTACGACTAAATTTGCTTTTGAAGTAATGCATTAAATTTGAATCACAATGTAATTAAGGCTTTATCCGGTTGAACACGTATCAAGAATCGATATCACAAACTGAAATAGAACGAGACACAACCGACATGCTAATTGGCAATAGCTTTGTCGGCTTCTTGATGACGATATTTGCCTTTTCTGGCCTGGTATTTTTCTTTGAAAGCGACTCCCCTTCAACATTTGCAAATAAACTACAGATTTGGGGAGTAATGGTGTGCGTCTCACTTCTGAGGCTAATTGATGCATTATATTGGCGCACTAATTTGGCAGGAAAAGCTTATAACCCGCGCCCTGCTTTGATTCGGTTTTCGACCGGTCTCTATGTTACGGGTTGTATTTGGGCGCTTTATTCAGTGCTTTTCTATTCATCCATGACAACTGTCGAACTAGCAGCGACTATGGTTGTACTCGCCGCTATGTCCGGAGGAGCTGGAACCGTCCTGTCTCCGAACATAAAACTCGTCGGATTCTACTCTACTGCTCTTCTTGTACCTATGTCGTTATGTGCGTTAATAGATGCTAGCGGGAAATTTTTTATTTTAGGTGTGCTTGGCTTGGTTTTCTGGTTTGGTATTTTCGCCAGTGCTTTTCGCTACCATCGCTTTTTCATCAGTACATTACACCTTAAAGCTAAGAATAATAGTTTGATGGAACAGATGCGTATTGAGCGTAGTGAAACAGTTAAAGTAAACAAACTACTCATAGCTTCAAACGAAAAGCTCGATGCATCTAACGCCAACCTTGAAGCGGAAGTGGAAAGAAGAACGGCGGATTTATATCGGTTGTCCAACAGAGATCCACTGACAAATTTGCTTAATCGCAATGGCTTTCTCAAGCATCTCAACAATTTGATAGACACCACACGTGCGCTTGATAACTCGCTCGCCCTTCTATTTATCGACTTAGACGGATTCAAGCAAGTTAACGACAGTTTAGGACATAAAGTCGGCGATATTGTCCTTGCCGAAATTGCCAACAGACTTCGTAACTATACAGAAGAAAATCACCTGGGAAGATGGGGAGGAGACGAATTCGTCGCCGTAATTCCTTATGCTAATGTTGATACCGCAAAGGCCGTAGCACACGCTATGCGCAGTGGCGTCACTATTCCCATTATTGCGAACGACAATCAGGTAACGTTAGACGCCACTATCGGCATCGCTATGTTCCCCGTCCATGGCGACAGCGCTGTTGATTTAATTCAACAGGCCGACCTGACTATGTATGATCAAAAGCGTAAGCAAAGAGGCTCTATTGGCGTATTTAATGAAACGTTGCACAACGAAATAAAGCGAGAGCAGCGCCTTTGTGAACGCTTAAGATTAGCCATTGAAAATAGTGAGTTTACTGTTTTTTATCAACCTATCATTGACGTCACGACAAACTCCTTGTCGTCAGTAGAAGCGCTTTTACGGTGGAACTGCGACGGAGAAAACATCTCTCCTGCGGTATTTATCCCCCTTGCAGAGCGCAGCGGGCTAATGCCAGAAATAGGTGCGTGGGTATTAAATAGAGCGCTTATCGACCTTTCACATTGGCAGTTCAAACCCGGTCTCGCAATGTCGATAAATGTATCAGTCGCGCAGCTGCTCGATGACAGCTTCTTTAAAGTTTTAGACAATGCCCTCAGCACAACTAAAATTTCACCAGAACGTCTCTATCTAGAAATAACTGAAAGCGTATTCGCTATTGATAAAGATCTAGTGACTAAACGAGTGAGCGAACTCGTAGCCCGCGATGTCAAAATATCAATTGATGACTTTGGTACAGGTTATTCATCTTTAAACCGTCTTCAATCTATGCCATTCAATTTTATTAAAATTGACCGCTCTTTTATACAGAATAGCTCTGAAGAGAGTGATACCATAATAAGAGCGACACTTTTAATGGCTAAAGAGTTTGGCTGTAAAACCATTGCAGAGGGCATCGAAACTGAGCAGCAAAGGCAACACTTGTCCCAGCTTGGAACCGACTATTTGCAAGGCTTTTACTTCGCTAGACCAATGAACGCCAACGACCTTATTTCTTGGTATAACGAAAACTACTAATAACCATGGCTCAACTTTATTTTTATTACTCTGCAATGAACGCAGGGAAGTCTACATCACTCCTCCAATCAGCTTATAACTACCGTGAACGCGGTATGCATTCCGTGATTTATACCGCAGCGCTAGATGATCGGTACGGCGTTGGGAAAGTCACTTCTCGTATCGGCTTACAAGCAGATGCCAAGCTATACGCAAAAGGCGATGATTTGTTTGCCTCAATAAGCAAAGACTGCGAAGCGTTAAAGCCCGACTGCATTTTTATTGACGAAGCACAGTTCTTAACAAAGGCACAAGTAAAGCAGCTAGTGGACGTAGTTGATGAACTTGATGTGCCGGTACTAGCCTACGGCCTGCGTACCGACTTTTTAGGTGAAACCTTTGAAGGCAGTCACTATTTGTTGGCTTGGGCAGATAAACTATCTGAACTAAAAACCGTTTGCCATTGCGGCAAAAAAGCAAGTTTCGTGGTGCGTTTAGACGAAAATGGCAATGCAGTAAAAAATGGTGATCAAGTACAAATTGGCGGCAACGACACCTATGAATCAATGTGTCGCAAGCACTTTAAAGAACTCGTTTGGGACTAAATCCAAACGTCGAGTAACCTAACTAAAATAAGCGGTCACTGAACCTCATATCTGTTGCGGGCTATAGCATTTATTGTCCGCTTCTCATTCTCTAAAAAATTTGCCACTCCCCCTTCTGCTCTTTGCCAGATTTCAATCGGCGTTATCCAAACTTTCTCGGTACTATCTAGAGGTAGTAAGAAAAAGCATTAAGCATTCTTGCTAGCCAAGAATAACCGTTTATGACCTGTATTTAAAAACACTTTTCTTAAACAATTAAGAAAACACTTGCGTATGAGTAAAACAACTACTATTGTTAAAACGTTGTAAATAATAAAACCTTTGTTTAACACACTCAGCAAGGTATGACTCATGAAGCACACCAGTACGTTTAAACCTGCGTTAATCGCTATTTCAATTACCGCCGCCCTTAACAGCGGTTCAGTAGTAGCACAAGACACACCAGACGACGAACAAGTAGAAATTATTCAAGTTTCGGGTATTCGAGGCTCTTTGATGCGCGCCCAAGCGGTGAAAATGGACAACGATTCCATTGTTGAGGCCATTTCCGCAGAAGACATCGGTAAGCTTCCAGACTCTTCAATCGCAGAATCACTTGCCCGCTTGCCAGGCCTATCAGGTGAGCGCGTAGGCGGACGAACGTCGGGTATTTCGGTACGTGGCTTCAAAGAAGACTTTACCGGCACCTCACTGAACGGACGAGAACTTATTGGTATTGGCGACAACCGTGGCGTAGAGTACGACTTATACCCTGCTGAAATCATGACAGGCGCCACTATTTACAAAACCTCTGACGCGTCGCTTATTGTCCAAGGTATTGGCGGTACAGTAGACTTGCAAACAGTACGCCCTCTAGCAGCCCAGGAAACCCTTACCGTCACTGGGGTCTACGAACTTGGTGGCAACGATTCAGATAATCCAGAATTCGACAATAGCGGCAACCGTTTTGCCCTTTCCTTTGTAGAAAAGTTTGCCGATGACACGGTAGGTCTCGCACTTGCCATTGCATCAACGGAGTCCCCCAGAAACGAGAGAAAATACGGTGTTTGGGGTTATGGTGAGAATGACGATGGCCAAGTGCTTCCGTTTGGTTTAGACACTCAGGCTATTAGCCGCGTGCTAGAACGCGACACGATTTCAGCCATTCTTCAATGGCGTCCCACCGATAGACTAGACATTGTTTTTGATGCGCTAGATATTGATTATTCCGACTCAGGTGTTATTCGCGGTTTCATCGAACCCTTCGCTGCGGCAAATGTAAGTGGTACAGGCATTAACAACTCGGGCACGCAAGTTAACGCGAATCCAGTACTGCGTACAGATCCCGCGCAAAAAGATGGCGAGCTTCAAACCTTCGGTTTAAATATCAAATACGACATAACCGATGAGTGGTCTCTTACTTTAGACGTGGCGGACAGTGAGTCGAACAAACGTGACTTGCGTGGTGAATCATACGCTGGTTTAGCGCGTTCTGGTGCGCTCGGCGAAGGGCAATTAGGTTCACGTCAATTCGAAATGAGCACTGATGGTATTTACTTTACCGGCAGTAGCGGCCTTGATGCATTCTCTGATCCCACCATGTTACAGCTTGCGGGTCCTCAAGTTTGGGGGGGCGGTATGGCTAACATTGCCGATCAGTTTACCACCGATGTTCTACAGGCAAATGGTCAACCTTACAGCTATTTCAACGCCCAAGATGGCTTCCTGAACTTTGCTGATTTTGAAGAAGAGCTGACCACAATACGTTTTGAGGCAGTTGGTTATGTAGATTGGGGAATCTTCAACACTTTTACGGCCGGCGTAAACTATAGCGACCGATACAAAGCAAAAGATAACAAAGGTTTCTTCGCAACCGCATCATCTTATCCATTTTCTGAAGCGATCCCTGAGCAGTATCTGTACAACGGCTTAGCTGACTTAACCTGGGCTGGCATGGGTTACGTTGTAGCCTACGACGGCTTTGCCCCTTACAACGATGGTGAATATACGCTTAATGATGCAGGGCTTCTAGAGCCTGATCGTTTAGGTGATACCTACACCATTGATGAAGAAGTAACTACATTGTACGCCCAGCTAGACTTTGAGACTGAAGTTCAAGGTTTCAATGTAAAAGGTAACGTGGGTGCACAATATGTACAAACGGACCAAAGCTCAACGGGTTTCATTGGTATTGTAGGCCCGAACTTTGCCGTGTGTGACGACGATGGCAACCAAGTGGTCGATGCGGACTGTATTATTACCGATGGCGACGATTACTCTCACTTCCTGCCTAGCCTGAACGTAAGTGTCGAACTTAATGAGAATCGCTACCTGCGCTTGGCGGCATCGAAAACCATTAGTCGAGCGCGTATCGACCAAATGAAAGCATCGGGCTTTGTTAAGTTTGATCAAAATATTGAGCTGATTGCCACAGAGAATTCTGAGGCGGCGGTGAGAGAGTTCGGGTCACCTTGGTCTAAATTTACAGGTAACCCAACCCTTCGTCCGTTAGAAGCCAACAACTTTGACATTTCATTTGAAAACTACTTCGAGGAAGAAGGTTATGTCTCGATTGCGCTTTTCTATAAAGATTTGGTCAATTGGACCCGCGACGGTAACCAGCTTATTGATTTCACGAATGACGTGACCAATGACGGTGCTAACTACTTCATCCCTGGATTCCATGACAGGATCGTGGATGTTGCTGGTAACTACGGCCCGCAAGACACGCCTTACGAAGTGGGCGATTTAGTAACTCCGCCAGACCAAGGCTTCTATTCATTCTTCGAAGATGGCCTAAAAGGTGAAATGAAAGGGGTTGAGCTAACGGCCAATGTTCCTTTGAGAATGCTCACTGACTCTCTGGATGGATTTGGTATTGCCGCTTCTGCAACAATCCTAGATGCGGAGCTTGAAGATGGAACAGCCATTCCAGGCCAATCAGACAATACGTACAGCATTACAGCGTACTATGAGATGAACGGCTTTGAGATTAGGGTTGCGGCAACCGATCGTTCTGAGTTCCTCACATATCAGCGTGGAGGTTCAAACAAAATTGAGCCAGCAACTCGTAACGCCGTTACCCAAGTCGATGCTCAAATTAGCTACGATTTTGCAGATAGCGGAATTGAGTACTTGGAAGGGCTAAGAGTATCGTTACAAGGCGTCAACCTGACTGATGAGAAAGAAGAAACCATTGATGATGCGGGCATTGTTACGCTCCGCCGCGAGTTTGGTCCTTCTTATATGCTAAACCTCAACTATTCGTTCTATTAAAAGGGACTATCCCTTTTGAACGTACGAAAATAATGGCACGCATCTTTAGATAGTGGATACGTGCCTTGCATTACTGCCATGTAAAGTGTGGCAGTAATGCGCAACTCTGATACTGTTTAATTTCACCCTTCTTTTATTGCAGAGCCTTTAATGACAACACCACACCGAATTGTTATTGCTGGAGGCGGCACAGCAGGTTGGATGGCTGCCAACCTTTTAGCTCACCGCTGGGCTAATCAAGCTGTGACCATCACACTCATAGAATCAGAAGACATTGGCACAATAGGCGTAGGCGAAGGCTCGACACCTACTCTCAAGCGTTTCTTCCAAACTCTTGATATTCCCGAGTATGATTGGATGGAAGAGTGCCAAGCAACGTATAAAGTTAATATCAAGTTCACGGGCTGGAATGGCAATAATTCACACAGCTACTCTCATCCCTTTATTAGCCAGCTAGATGTTTTTAGTGAACGGGCATTTCACGTTAATGCCTTAACCAGAAGGCTGGGTCTCGATGTTGAAACTCGACCTGATAAGTTTCTTATGGCGGGGTATTTGGCAAAGAAAAACCTTGCCCCTCTTCCCTCACATAATTTTCCATTCGATATAGAATACGGCTACCACTTTGACTCTCTAAAACTTGGACGATTCTTACGCGAGCTCGCTAAATCAAAAGGCGTATATCACGTTGTTGGTAATATTGAATCGGTGCATACCTCACCATCTGGCGACATTTCACATCTCGTTTGTCAAGACGGACAAAAACTTGATGGAGATCTGTTCATAGATTGCACGGGTTTTTCAGGACTCCTTTTACAAAAGACGCTAGGCGTACCGTTTAGGGACTTTAGTGACAACCTATTCAATGACTCGGCCGTTGTGTTGCCTACACCAGCATGCGCTAATTTACCGGTTGAAACCGAGTCGGTTGCCATGTCGAACGGTTGGCGTTGGCAGATACCGCTTCGCAACCGCACGGGAAACGGATATGTGTATAGTCAGCAGTACCAAGAGAAAGACGCTGCAGAATGTGAATTGCGACGCGCATTGGGGATGGAAAATACCGACGTTGAAGCAAAGCATTTATCTATGCGTGTAGGTCAATGTGAAAGACACTGGGAGAAGAATTGTCTTGCACTAGGCTTATCGCAAGGGTTTATTGAGCCTTTAGAAGCAACGGCACTACACCTAGTTCAAACGAGCATCGAGCTTTTCGCGGACAACTATTCTTTCAACGAAACAAGTGCTCAACAGAGACAGGCGTTTAATCGGGAAGTTTCAGAGCGCTTTGAACGCGTCCGAGATTATATCGTGTGTCATTACAAGCTAAACGGGCGCAACGACAGTGACTATTGGAGAGACAACAGAGCTAACATGAAGCTGTCCGAATCACTGCTTAGTTTACTTGATGTGTGGTACAGAAAAGGGGATATTGTTGAGGAAATAAAGCGGCAAGGTATTGGTCGACATTTCAGCACTACGTCATGGCACTGTTTGTTGTCTGGCTATGGTGTATACCCGCCACCGGCACTCAATCAGCCCGCTTCTTTGAAGGAAAGCGGCGATCTTTTTGAAGAAAAGAAACTTGCCGCATTTTTTAATCGCTGCTCGTTAAACTTTGATAAGCAATCTGCCTTATTTAACGCGGGCTGAACCTCTTGGCTCAGCCTATACCGTCTCGCCGACTTGCAATTCAAAAGGCAGCGTACTCTTTGCTGTTACTTGATTAAGCAATGCTTTTGTTGCTTCTACGCCTTTGCCACTGCTGGATTGGCAAACTGTAGTAAGACGCGGGCGCGCACGCTCGGCTTCCCCAATACCATCAAACCCTGTAATTTTCAGCTCTTCCGGTACCTTAATATTCATATCCAAGGCTAAGTGAAGTAGCTCAAGTGCTATAATGTCACTCATACACAAAACCACATTAGGTCTTGGAGAGCTGGTCAGTACTTCTTTGGCTGCCTGTCTTGCAAAGTGTCTGTCACTTTCTGGAAGGTGCCAAATACGCTCATTGCTTACCGTGATGTTCTTTTCTTCAGCGGCCCTTAAATAACCATCAAGTCGACGGTGAGCAATTGAGCTGTCTACGTCAATCAACGGACTATCGTAAATACGACATGTAGAAGGCGAGTCAATCAGGCGAAGCCCAAAGATTGCCACATTGTCACCTTCATTTAACGCATGAGACGCAACGCGATAGGCCGCCTCTTCGTTATCAATATTAATAGATGGCTTGTCTTCGATATCAAAGTCAACGGTGACCACAGGTTTTGGCGACACTGCCAACTCCGCTACCAAGTTGCTGTTGCGCGGTTGTCCGTAACAGATAAAACCATCAACAAAATCTACAACATCAAGAATGCTGTCAGAGTCGCCCGCGTACAGTAACAAATGCTTGCCATTTTCTTGAAGCGCAGAAGAAACACCTTTAATAAAAGTACTCGCGACGGGGTCACTCACCATATATGAAATGCTGTCGGCTAATACTAAAGCCACAATATTTGATGTGCCCTTTCTGAGGATCTGTGCTGCTTTATTGGGGCCGCTGTAACCAATCTTTTTGCACTGCGCTAAAATCTCTTCGCGCTTCGCTTTTGATAATTGGTCCGGGCGGTTAAATGCATTTGAAATGGTTGCCGTTGAAACGCCCAACTGTTCAGCAACATCTTTTAGGGTAAGTTTTGTTTTATTCATTATTTTTAGCTCTTTTCACGAAACTAACTACCCAGATTTAAAAACAAAAAAGGGTAGCAAGCGTGCGCTCTGACTACCCTCTGACTATATCATTAACTTAAACGTTTAACGCGTGAAATTTAGCGCTAATTCGATGAGTTGTGTAACAAATTGCTCAATGGCTTAATTTTTAGAGATTTTCGCTCTTAGCGCGTGCCAAAGATTTTGTCTCCAGCATCTCCTAATCCCGGTAGGATATAGCCTTTCTCATTCAATCTATCATCGATTGCGGCGGTAAAGATATCAACATCAGGGTGTGCTTCAACAACGGCTTTAATGCCTTCAGGCGCAGCAACAAGGAATAGTCCCATTATTCTTCGACACCCTTTCTTTTTCAGAAGGTCGATTGTTGCAATCAACGTACCGCCTGTTGCCAGCATGGGGTCAACAATCAGTGCGGTACGTTCATCAATGTTTTTTACTACCTTGTCAAAATAGGCAACTGGCTGCAGTGTATCTTCATCACGGTACAGACCGACTACACTAATCTTCGCATTTGGAATAAGTTCCAGTACGCCTTCAAGCATACCTAAGCCAGCACGAAGAATAGGGACAACAGTAATTTTCTTACCTTTAATTTGTCTTACTTCTACCTCATCCCCCGACCAGCTTTTAATCGTCGCTCTTTCAGTAGGCAGTGTTCGCGTTGCTTCATAAGTCAGAAGGTTCCCTACTTCAGAGGCAAGCTCGCGAAAATCTTTGCTGCTAATTTTAGCGTATCGCATAAGCCCTAGTTTGTGCGCAATAAGCGGGTGGGTAATTTCGTGAACGGCCATGTAAGACTCCTTGTAATCGATTTAGCTATATTTTAACCCAGAAGTATTTTAGTTAAAGCGATTAGTCGTAAAAATATGTTTATTCAATGCTTTAAAACTCCACATCAACGCTAGACAGAGTGGATAAATGCTATAACCTAGTGCGTAGGCTATAGCCACAGTTCGTGGCGCAATTCACGATCATGAATGTATAGCGCTCGCTATGAATTGTCGTAGTTACGCGCTAATGAGATCGATTGAGAAAGTTTCAGGAAGTTCAATTTTCTCATAACAGCCGAATCAAACTTACTATTCAAACCATGTTTATCTATGTCAAAAGGAATTGTTTATGCATTCTTACGCTAAACGTTTTCGCTATTTTGCTGTAATGGCACTGAGTTTCTGTGCCCATAATGCCTTTGCACAATGGGAGCAAATCACTCCTGAAAATGAGGTGGTGGTATCAGTACCTGGCGGCGGTGAAAAAACCGTTTACCCATCATGTTCTCTTCCTGCTTTACCGGGACCAGAGGGGTTAGCACCCAACCCATTCTCGTTTTATTTCGAAAAAGGAGAAAGTGATAACCTACTTATCTATTTTAATGGTGGTGGCGCCTGCTGGGACAGTGCCACTTGCTTAGCGTCAATGCAGCTTGAGTTTGACGACAACCCGATGTCGCGAGCCGCTTATAACCCATCAGCCGTAATCGAAAATACGCCATTTATTTCAGGCGGAATATTTGAAGATACACAAGAGAACCCTTTTCAAACTTGGTCAAAAGTTTTCATTCCCTACTGTACTGGCGACCTACACTTAGGCTCAAAAGACACGCAGTACGTTGACGAGCTTGGTATCGTTACAGGTCTACCTGGTGCCGAAGTTACTTTAAAGCACCGTGGTCACGACAACGCGCTAGTTGTTATGCAGTGGATTAAAGAAAAACTGAACAACGATGATTTATCACCCAACAAAGTGCTACTCAGTGGAAGCAGTGCGGGCGGTTATGGTGCAACGTTCAACTTCCCCTACTTTCAATCGCTGTTTGGTCGCACAAAGGTTGCCCTCTTCGCTGATGCGTCGCTTGGTGTTATATCCCGAGGCTTTACGCAAACAGTACTAAACTATCAAGGGCCATGGGGGATAGAAGATACACTACCACGTAATTTCCAATCACTGATTGGCAATTTTAACCATCTAATGCTCAATAAGCAGGTGATGCTGCGATTAGCTTATCAGTACCCTTGGAACCGTTTTGCGCAATATTCAACAGGAACCGACATTGTTCAAATTCAGTTTTCTAAAATCTCTGATCAGGTCTCTAGAGGTAATTTAGACCCAACGACATGGGGTGTAACAGAATCTGATTTAGGCTACATACTTGGCTGGCAGCTTCAGGCTAATGCGTCACTTCATGCGCTGTCAGCTTTCACATGGAATTATCAATTTTACCTTGGTGAAGGCACCTGCCACATGGTGCTAAACGATTTTTGTGAAGATAATGCCTTCCCAGTATCCTCACCTAGCCCATTTTATAATGAGCAGAGTGCGCGGGGTATTTCCTTTAACGAATGGCTACACACGTTTGCTACGTCACGCCGCTTTAGAGAAAATAGCGCGGCATACTATCACTAGGATACGTAGTGCGAACTTGTATTAAAAAGTAATCAATAACATGGCAAGTCCAA
Organism: Alteromonas macleodii ATCC 27126; assembly: GCF_000172635.2. Classification (NCBI taxonomy): domain Bacteria; kingdom Pseudomonadati; phylum Pseudomonadota; class Gammaproteobacteria; order Alteromonadales; family Alteromonadaceae; genus Alteromonas; species Alteromonas macleodii. The sequence goes on from NC_018632.1 coordinate 3,109,536, forward strand.
CCCAGCAGTGGTTGGATTAGCCATATTTATACCTGCGGTAACACGCAGCGATTACGAACATTTTAAGTCTCGCTGAGTGGGTAATTATCTATGCGGGCGCAATATTCAACAGGAACCGACATTGTTCAAATTCAGTTTTCTAAAATCTCTGATCAGGTCTCTAGAGGTAATTTAGACCCAACGACATGGGGTGTAACAGAATCTGATTTAGGCTACATACTTGGCTGGCAGCTTCAGGCTAATGCGTCACTTCATGCGCTGTCAGCTTTCACATGGAATTATCAATTTTACCTTGGTGAAGGCACCTGCCACATGGTGCTAAACGATTTTTGTGAAGATAATGCCTTCCCAGTATCCTCACCTAGCCCATTTTATAATGAGCAGAGTGCGCGGGGTATTTCCTTTAACGAATGGCTACACACGTTTGCTACGTCACGCCGCTTTAGAGAAAATAGCGCGGCATACTATCACTAGGATACGTAGTGCGAACTTGTATTAAAAAGTAATCAATAACATGGCAAGTCCAACCCAGCAGTGGTTGGATTAGCCATATTTATACCTGCGGTAACACGCAGCGATTACGAACATTTTAAGTCTCGCTGAGTGGGTAATTATCTATGAGGACTGGTATTACAACTAGGATTTGTCGTTCCTTGCTGTGCATTTATGCAGCAACAAATTAACACGCCCTACTACCCTACTTGTAAAGTAGCGCCATCAGGCATAGTTACTTCAATTTTCATGTTCCCGCCAACCGCAGCTAAATATGCAGCCGCACGTTGAAGTGAAACGTCCTGAATACGTTTTGATTCCAACTTACTTACACCAGAAGCTGTGACCGATAACGCCATTGCTACTACTTCCTGTTTAACTCTGTGCTGCTTTCTGATGTCACCTAGTGTGATTTCTTTCATTGTCTTTTACCGAGAATTACGGGCATTAAAAAAGCCCAGATGGTGATACCTTCTGGGCTTTTGCAAAACGTTCTACCTGCAGTGCCCAGAAGCCAATACTTGCCCCTGAACACCGACGGTCAGGTGCAATCAGTAATTAAAATTATAAAAATAACCAGTTGAAACGTTTTGCATGATAATTCTCTTTTCACAATGTGCTTGTACAATCGGCCCTTTGCCGCGACTAAGCTAAATGTATTGGCCTCGGTGCTTTTTAAATATATAGCAGCGGCCTTCTGTCACTTATCCTTAACCATACCATGTAGATAAGCAATAGCAATGACTTTCCAAAAAGGAAAGTGCCGAAAGCCGGCTATAAGCGCTTTATTAGGCAAGTAGAGGCTTTAAAAAACGTACGTTATCACCCACCGCCGCTTGCTTAAGTGATGCTAGAAAATTGGGGACCTGATCGCTTCCTTCTTCAGGAGACCAGCTTGCAAAACCTTTATCATCGGTGACTTCGTAAGGCCCTTGTTTAACTTCCATGAAAACTACTGGGCTATGACACACCGTTGCGTGCCAGGTATTAGGTGGAATCTCAATTCCGCAGGTCTCTCCACGAGCGGTTAGCGTTACTCTGTTTTCGACTTCGCCATCGTCGCTGAAGAATAGAATGTCTAATTCGCCCTCTACCACCATGAAGAACTCCCACTTATGAGACTGTACATGTCGATGAGGCCGCACGTAGGAGTCAGGCATCATTGCAATAAACAAACGCTGTACCATGTCGGTATAAGATTTATGTACGTTCAAATTAGCCCGTCGGCGAGGACTTTCCTCAGCCGACTGTTTAAGCGTTTCAAACAACGCTTTATCAAAATACTGAATCTTATCCAACATCACACCCTGTCTATTATTGCGCTAGTAATTTAAAGCGTATCGCTCCTCCCCCCGATGGCGCAAGCTTTAATGACAAGACATCGGCAGATGTGACTACCTTTTTCTCAATGTTCATTGCGTAGGGGTTTGATTTCCAATGCGCTTTCTCTCCATCTAGATAGAGCTGCGCTTCATACTGCTGACCTTCCTCTAGAAAGGTTAGCGGTAGTGATAACTCTCTGGCTTCTTCATTCGTAATTGCACCAACATACCAATCGTTTCCAGAGTAGGATTTGTGCTTGCTCGCTTTACGCGCCATTACAATATATTCGCCCACTTCCCCTTGAAGCGCTTTACTATGAGACCAGTCTGTAGGGACGTCTTTGATAAACTGAAACGCCGGTAAATTATTCTCATAATTACGAGGCAAGTCTGCAGCCATTTGGATAGGGCTGTACAGCACTACATATTGGGCCAGTTGCTTGGCAAGTGTTGTTTGAGGGCGCATAACCTCTCCTTTGCCCCACTCTATTCCGCCGTCATTTTTCCGAACATAGTCAAAGTTGAAAATGCCAGGTGTGAAATCCATAGGACCAGCGAGCATGCGAGTAAACGCCAACATAGGAATATGGTTGGGTGGATTAGGTGCCGCCCACCCTGAGTTGTATTCCTGACCTCGAGCGCTTTCTCGCGATATCCAGTTCGGATAAGTACGGCGAAGGCCAGTATCTTTTACCGACTCATGAGTGTTGATAGACAACTGATATTTCGCAGCGGTTGTGACGTTTTTAATAAAATGGTTTACCACGTCCTGGCTGTCGGTATATTCATAGCGCAGTACGTTGTTGTCGTCGCGCACTTTGAGATTTTGGCCATGGGCAACATAGCCCGTTTTAATTTGAGAAACCCCCAGCTTGTTGTACAGGGCAAAACCGTCTTCCATCTGCGCTTCGTAGTTGGTTATTCCTCCTGATGTTTCATGGTGTCCTATTAACTTCACGCCAACTTTATCGCCGTAGCTGGTCACCGCTTCAATATCAAAGTCTGGATAGCTTTCTGTGAAAGAAAATAGCTCTGAATTCGCTATCCAATCACCATCCCAACCTTTATTCCAACCTTCAACCAATACACCATCAAAACCGTGTTTAGCGGCGAAGTCCATGTATTGCTTTGTGCGCTGAGTAGTAGCACCATGCTTATCTCCAGAGCCCCACGTATACTCATCAATGTGCATTCCCCACCAAATACCTATGTATTTGCCTGGCTCAACCCAGCTCACGTCACCGAGCTTATTTGGCTCATTAAGATTCAAAACAAGGTACGAATTAATCAAATCCGTTGCGTCATTTCCTAACGTAATAGTGCGCCATGGGGTAACAAAACTACCAGTTTTATGCACCAAACTCCCGTCGTGACGAGGTGCCAGCGACGCTGTAAAACGCCCTAACTCTTGCCTTTTAAGGCTCATACCCGCGTAATCAACAAGGGCAGCTTCATGGATAGCGACATGAGTGCCATTTTCATATTTCACTGTGAATGGCGTGTGAGCGGTGTGAACGTCTTGCAGGTTCGTGGCTTGATACACATACTCATATCTATCTCGACCATGGGCGGGGATCCAAAACGCTTTGGCTTGATGAGAGTTTACCAAGTTGAATTCAGTTAGCTCTCTAGTAATTATTCGATTACCGCTTGTTGGCAACTCATAGCGAAAGCCGATGCCATCGTTAAAAACTCTTGCCCTTACAAGAAAAGTGCGGTCTTTGTCACTTGGGTTATAGAACTTGACCAAAAGCTCATTGTGATTGTCGCGAATATCTCGCTGCTCTCCCCACGGCTGCTGCCATGTTTGATCTACAGAGTGCCTGCTCACCTCTTCTACCTCGAAGTCGCGGTATAAAGGAGGAGCTTTTGCAAAAGTGAAACCAAGCTTACCGAGCCCTAAAACGGGTTCCCCGTTAAATGACACACGATATTGCGCGAGTTCGCCATCATCTGTAAACGATAACTTTACTTTTTTATCTGGGGAGAGAACCGATAACTCATTAGCAATTGAAGGCAAGGAGACGGCCAATAGAAGGAGCAAAAATACGCGCATAAAACATCCAACAAAAGTTGTTAACCTAATGTTAGTATCAAGTAATGCCGAATTTTTGCAACCTTTTTCTTAATCGATTAAGTCTATTCTTGGGTTAGCGCTTGTTTTTCTTCATTCTACGGCTTTGTTCTTGACGTTTCTCTTCTCGTTTTTCTTTCCGATCTTTCTTATCTGGCGTCAACGAACCTGTTTTGAATTTTGCTTTACGCTTGGCTTTCGCTTCAGCTTTCTTCGCCGCTTCGAGTGCCATTTCTTCTTTTTCAACTTCCAGCATTTCCGGAGTCTCTAGGGTTATTCGCCCCAACTTGCCCGACTGCAGTTCTTTAAGCAGGATCTCACATATTTTATGAAGATTAACGCGGCCCCCCGCTTGAATTGCTCCGCGCGTTTTAGCGGCGGCTTCTAAAAATTCAATTTCAGTGTCGGGCAGCTCGTCCAGCTTATAGCGCTCTTTCATTACCTCTGGATACGCTTTGATTAGATAATCGGCTGCAAAAAAACCGACATCGTCGTATTCCATCGCGGTGTTTTTAACAGCACCCGATGAAGCTAACCGATAAATTGAATGTGGGTTTTCAAGCTTAGGCCACAGTACTCCCGGTGTATCAAACAAGATAATACCGCTGCCCAAATTAATGCGCTGCTGGCTTTTCGTTACAGCTGGCTCGTTGCCAGTTTTCGCAATGATTCGCTCGGCCAAAATATTTATTAGCGTCGATTTACCCACGTTAGGAATACCCGTGATCATAGCTTTAATTGCTTTGGGCTGACCTTCTTTATACGAACAAATGCTTTTAACCAGCTGCATAATTTGCTTGCTATTTCCCGGGTTATCGCTAGAAGTCGTAATCGTCTTCACGCCGCGCTCTTTCTCTAAGCTTTCCTGCCAGCGCGCGGTAATTTCTGGGTCTGCCAGATCGTACTTATTAAGAATTTTAATACAGGGCTTGTCGCCGCGTATTTTTGCTATCTCTGGATTTTCACTGGAATATGGAATACGTGCGTCAAGCACCTCAATAAGAATGTCTACTTGATTAAGCGACTCTTTAATTTCTTTCAGGGCCTTGTGCATATGCCCTGGGAACCATTGTAATGCCATGGTTGTTTCCTATCGTAATCGAGTTGAGGGGAGTGTGCTTAACGGGTTAATTCATAAGCGCAGATATTCACAGCGCTGGCTAAGTTTAACGAGTCAATCTTACCGCTTCCCGCAATGGTATACGCCGTTGCGTTTAGCTTTGATAGTGCGTCAACAGGCACGCCACGGGCTTCGTTACCAAACAGATAACACTGATAATCACCAAAGGTGTTAGAGGTGATATTACTACCATTCATATCCAAGAAAGCGAAACGTTCGAACCGCTCGCCTAGGCTTTCAAGCGCTACGTTTAATTCCATGTTCACATGGAAAATAGCCCCCATACTTGAGCGTACAGCTTTCGAGTTATAAGGGTCCACACTGTTCGGGCTTAGTAATAGCGTAAAATCACCAAGCCACGCTAGCGTTCTTAGTATGGTGCCTAAGTTGCCGGGGTCTTGAACTTCATACAAATAAATGTACTTTTCGGCACTGGATTTGTTTGCTGAAATGCTGGTTTGTGACCGCTCTGAATATAACGCGGAGTTAGGAAGTGGAACGCGAGCAATAATACCTTGAGGTGACTTAGTATCGCTGAGTTGCTGCATTTGTTGAGACGATACCGTTTCTACCTTCATATTAGAGACTGAAGAATCAAGTTTTTCTTTCAGCCACGCCTCATAATCAGCTGTCACATAAAGGGTTATATCACCTAATGTACTGCTGTCATGCTGAGCAACATTAATTAACTCTAAAACTAAGTGCTCTCCTTCCACCAAATAGAATCCGAACTGCGTTCTAAATTTCTTTTGATGAAGCTTTTTCACGTCACTTAGTTTCATTTGCACTGCCCTTTTTATAACTTTCGGCGCAAGTGTAAGGTATGAAACCCAAAACGCAAAGCGGCAACGCTTAATAGCGAAACAAATAATGAGAGAAAAAGATTGTAGTGGAGAAATACAGGATAAAGGAGAGTATCAAAAAGGCGTTTCAAATATACTTGTAAACGCCTTTTTAATTACCGAGATACCAAGACACCTAAAGCGTTCCAACGTTTGCGTGGCTCACCAATTGGAATACATAAGCAGGCCTCTTCTTTTTCACTTGGTAAAATCTGACATACAACATTTGCACTTTTAAACTCGTGAGCAAGTTCTGTTGCAAATATTTCCGTCACACCTTCCACCAGCACAAACTCGTTTTGCTTTTTCAACGCTGTAGCCAACTCTTCTACCGCTTTTAGTGAAAGCGGCCATAAAGTACGCAATACTCTTAACGATGCAACTGAGGTGATATCGCCACCAAGAATTTGTACTTTAAACATTGAATTACTCGTCTAATGTTGTTGCTTCTTGAGTATCATCACTCGTTGACGCTAATGACGTGCCAGCGGCAAATCCACCTGCGCCTGCTAAACCAATACCAACGACACCAACTCCGATTTCACCAAGCGTTGCAGCGCCCGCAAGAGCAATGGGCACAGTTGCTAACCCTGCTGTGCCAACAATGGCAATACCCAAACCAATCATAGCAATGCCAACGCCTAGCTGCTCCCAACCATCAAAGCCGCCGGACACCATTTCAATTTCACTTGTATTTAACTCTTTCATTTACATTTCCTTGTTTTATTAGGCTTCCATTCGAAGCCAAAAACAGGGTAAAAAATGGAATAACAAATAGAAACTGTTCGATGGACGGGTTTTAACACTTAAGAGCTAAAGCACCGTCCAAACTGGTTTGGTTCGCTTTTTTTCCTACTGTTGGTCAGCTACAACATAAATTTCACCGTCGTAAATACCTTGGACGGTAAGCTTCTGGCTTGCCAGTGCCTGAAGGTAATCAATATGCGCTTGTTCCACTTTCTGTCCAGGAACAATAAGCGGAATACCAGGCGGATACGGTGTAATTAAACCTGCTGCAGTGCGTCCAACGCTGTTTTGCCATGGAATGGCTTCCCTAGGGCTGAAAAACGCTTTTGACGGAAGGTCGTCTAAATGAATTGGCGGAATGTCTGCCGGTAACGGACTCTTGCTCTTGCGCTTGCTTAGGTTAACGGCGCCATCATCAAGACGTTTTAACGCGTTGTATAGCCTTACAATTTTAGAGCGCATTCCACCTAGCGTAAGCAGTACTAGAATAGTGCTATGAGTAAACTTCTCGATTTCTAAACCAACTTCGTCCATTAAGAAACGATGTATTTCTTGGTTTGAATAATCAAGCGCCGATACGTCAATTAAGATTTTAAGCGGATCATGCCCAATGTTGTCACTTTCAAAGTGAGAAAACATATTCGCAAAGTCACTAGGCGAAAGTATTTTAAGTCGCTTAAACTTGGCCATTTGCGATTTGAGTTCGGCAACATTGCTCAATAGCTCATTAAGGATTTTGTAGCCTTCCATTTCCAGCTGCTGACGACATACATCAAGCGAAGCAATGAGTTGATACTTGGGCGAGGTACTGGTGTGAATTGCAAACACTTCTTTAAAAAAGTCTTTATCGAAATCTGGATCGTTTACATGAATAAAGGATGCTTGCGAGAACGCCGACACCACTTTGTGCGCAGAGTGAGTAATATAGTCTGCCCCAGCGGCGATAGCCGAGTAATCACGCAATGCAGGATGGAACAAGGAATACGCAAACCATGCTTCGTCAATGAACACTTTAATGCCATGCTCGTGGGCTAAATTTACGACTTGCTTAAGGTCAGTCAATAACCCGTCGTAGGTACAGCCCGTCAGTACGATAAGTTTAGCGTCAGTATTTTCTTCAATAAGCTGCTTAATTTGCGCCATTCTAGGCGGTGAGAAAATACCGTATTCAGGGTTAAATACACTGTCTAAATACACCGGCATGGCTCGCGCCTGAATAATGCCGTAGTGCACTGACTTGTGGCAGTTTCTGTCGGCAATTACTTTGTCGCCTTCGCGCAACAGCGTCTGCAAAATGATTTTGTTTGATGTCGAAGAGCCGTTCGTGACGAAATAGGAATGACGAACTTCAAATGTATTCGCAACAGCGGCTTGCGCTTTACCAATAGCGTGAGTGCCATCTGATAGTGAGCCCAGCGAGTCTACGCTTACCGATAAGTCACTAACAAACACGTTACGCCCAAAGAAACGATAAAAATCACTGATATAGGGTGAATTTCTAAAGCTTGCGCCACCGCTGTGACCTGGCGTATGCCACGAGTCATTAGACTCTACCACATAGTCTTTATATTCAGTCCAAAACGGCGTTTCGTTTCTATCATCAAAGTCATTGATGATATAACCCAAAATAGACTCTGGGTCTGAAATAATGTCGTTACGATAGAAGAACGATTCAATGCCATTGGCTTGGTTTACAATATCCAACCCTTTTACTGCATCGCCTAAGACATACACGGGGAGTTCAGGGCGAATGCGTTTAATGGCGTCGATAACTCTGGCGTTATTATCAATAACAGCGTTGCGTGCAGACGACTTTTCGCTTGTAGTTTTCTCGTTCGCGTTTTGTGAACTAACGCTTTCGGCTGCGGGGCTCGTATTTTCATTAAGTACGCCATTTAATGGCACAACGTCTGTCAGCTCTTTAACCTTCGCCACCACATCCCAGCTAAATACCACAGCTTGAATGTCACCGTCTTCACGAACAAATTGTAGTGCCTTTGCAACAGAGTTCGCTTCAAGCAGGCTTATTTCAACGTCACTTCGGTCAAAGTAAGTGACGGTGTTGCCTATACTCGAAGTGATTTGTTCCAATAAATCAACAGCATCTTCTATAACAAGAATTTTTAAATGAGGGCGCATTAACCAACCATGTAATTAATAATGAGCATTTAGCGCTAGGCTAAAACTCACAAAACTAAGAATCAATAAACTAAGAATCTATAAACGAAAACAGTAAAACTAAAAATAGTGTAACTCTGAATTTCACTGGTGTCGTGTAAACTCTTGCTATGTCGTAATAAAAGTGCGTAAACGAATTGGACGAGGGCTAAATCACGCATGCACACACCTTCCCTTCAGAACCAATTCCCACACGCTTATCTCTCAAAATCAACGGAGCACACGAAGAACCTACGAGAATTTCTACACTACGCGAAAAATGTGCTCCCTTCTATTGCATCTGCAAAGAAAAACGCCTGGCCAATACATCATGACCACTGCTTTATGCGGGTGATTTTAGACAATATTGTCGGCTGTGCGTGGTATGAGGTCATTCCCTCGCCGGCCTATAACAACCTGACCGACGAGCAAGCCAGCGCAGCATTAAACCTTGCCAGACAGATAGCCACTGAGAATGTTTCGCTTCACGTACTCAACCAACGCTCAAAACAATGGCGCAATAAGCAGCTAAAGCTGGAGTTTTAGTATGACAAAACGAACATCCATTAACGACGCAATTTTAATAGAGGTTGGCCAAGACCTAGAGCGAATTGTGAAAGACAAACGTGCGCAATGGCGGGCTAATAACGCGAAAGCGCGTCGCAGACAACGCCGATATAAAAAGAAGCTTATTGCAGAACTTCCGCGAATTATCACCGATATTCATAGCACATATCCCGAAGATGAAGCCTAAAGCACTATCATAAAAAAAATCAATTACCTACAATCACTGCTAGAAAGTTGCGCTTAACAGAGCGTAACGTAAATTAATTCCTACTAAGAAAGTGACAGGACATACCATGGCGTTTAATTTAGCTATTAATAACGATATTGCTGTAATCACCTTTGACGACGGAAAAGTTAACGCCGTTGGGTTTGAGCTTATTCAGCAGTTTAACGATGCCTTAGATGAAGCAGAGCAAAACGCAAAAGCGGTTGTATTACACGGTGGTGAAGGCAAGTTTTGCGGCGGGTTTGATTTATCGGTAATGAAAGCCGACGACAAAGCAAAACAACACGAGTTGGTGTCAAAAGGCGCTGAGTTAATCGTACGTCTTTATAGCTTCCCACTACCTGTAGTCGTTGCTGCAGAAGGTCACAGCATTGCAATGGGCGCAATTATGCTTATGGCTGCTGACCTACGCATTGGTAAAGACGCAGATACTAAGTATGGTCTTAATGAAACCGCCATTGGTATGGTACTGCCGCCTTTCGGTATGGAACTAGCCAAAGCTAGATTAGCAAATACGTCTCAAACTGAAGCTTTACTTTTCTCACGTATTTATCAAGGCAGTGAAGCGGTAAAAGCGGGCTTTTTAGATGCTGCAGTACCTCAAGAGCAGGTATTAGCGACAGCCATGGGTTATGCAGAAAAGTTGAAGATGTTGCCTAGACAGTCTTTTGCTGAGTCTAAAATTCAGTTGCGTAAAGAGACAATAGCCAAGATGCAAGCCTAGGCCCTAGTTTGTAATAACGCGTTGAGACTTGTTACTTCAACGCGTTGTTTAGAAGTGATTACTTTACAGGGCCAGAACGGCGCTCTATCTCTTCTTTAAGTGCGCTTCTAAGGCCTAGCTCAAAGCTTAATTCTGCAAGCACAAATAGTGGTCCTATTGCCAGCCCCATTATGTCGTCGACAAACGCAGGCTTTTTACCTTCATAGTGATGACCAATAAACTGAAGCACCCAACCACCAATAAAAATGCCAAGTGAGATAGCAAGCCATGTTCCCACTTCATTCTGTGCGATGGGTTGAGCGAAATAGACCATAGCCCCCGTGATAAGCGTCATCACTATGCCAAGTTTTATATCTAACTTAATGTAGAACGCATTACCAATTGCCCAAACAAAGAGCGCTGGGCTTATGATCATTTCCCCAAAAATTGGCGCGCTAACTAGAAACGCAGGCTTACTTAGTAGACAGAAAACCGAGAAAACAATTAGCGGAATACCGACATAATGGGTGTATATGTTTCTTTGATCTCTGTGGTACTTGGCGTACTCACTCAAGTGCTGTTCTAAATTTTTCATACTGCGTCACCCATAAGTTATATCAAGGTGTTAGTTTACTCCCTTCTTTCGCTTACAAACTGTCGTTTTGACGACAAAGTGGAGGTATAGTGGTACTCTTCGTGCTATTTGAGCTCAACGATTAAAGATGAACTTAGTTGGCTATCGCGAATCATAGTGAAATTGATTAAAAACAATTGGAGTTTTCATGACTTACAGGAAGTACCTTTGGGCTTTGACAGGTTCTGCGCTTCTTTCTTTAACAGCGTGCAGCTCGGTCTCCTCTCTCTATTCAAATGAAAGTGAAGGTAGTGAAAAGCGTACCGAAGGCAAACCACTTACGTTAGCAGACAGTCATTGGCAGGTTGAAAGTATAGACCGAGCAGGAATTATCGATTTCAGCCATGTTACGCTTAACGTAAATTCAAACGGAGACACTAGCAGAGTAAGCGGCAGTACAGGTTGTAATCAGTTTACCGGAGCGCTAGATGTTGATGAAGCCGATACGGTATTTAGTAATAAAAGCTCAGCTGAATCCTTTTCCACTGATAAGCTCATTCTCACTAAAAAGGCATGTGCGCCTGCACTGATGAAACAAGAGCAACGCTTCATCGAAATGTTGGCCGCATCGGCAAGTTATTCGATAGTGGAAAATACTTGGTTGGTGCTTTACGACAGTAGTGATAATGAAACGATTAGAGCGATTGCTGCACAGATTTCTCAATCGACGACAAACAAATCGGCAAGTGCGACAAAAAGTAATGTAGATACGAAATTGTCTGACCTGGCGTCATCGCAAAAACAAGATGTAGTTGGCTCAAATGAACAAGAGTCGACCAAAACGTACAAATGTGAAACGCCTAATGCCAATCTCGCTACTTTACGTGTAAATACGCTGGGGCCTGACACATTGGCTTTATCATTAAACAACACCCATCACATTGTGCAGTTATCACGTTCAGCATCGGGGGCAAAATACACCAACAACAAGAACGTAGTGTTTTGGAATAAAGGTGATGTTGCTACCCTATCGATCAACTCAGGTTATTACCATTGTAGTTTAAGCACCTAAAGCGAAATCGACGCTTACTTGTCTGTTTTAGGCTTAGTCTCTACCTTAATATTTACCTCACATGATGAAAGGGCCTAAGCTGCCCTTTTAACTTCTCTTTTCAACAGTATCAAATTGCGAAGAGCAATTGCTTTTAGCCCCGCAAGGTTAACCCTTACCTCCAACTCAATTAGTTTCAGTTAAACATTTTCGCACCTTTAATTGGTCAATCAAAAACGAATTAAGCATGGGGATAGCTAATTCTTTATATTTTTAATGATTACACTTTTTACTGTTTAAAATCATTCACTTACCAGCAAGCTTCGCAGGTTACTCCTAGCCATTCCGCTTCTGTAACAATGCTCACAAGTTGAAACAATAGTTAGAACACTATACAATTTATTTTTATTGAACGGCCAATTAAAATAAAAACATCAGTAAAAAGACGTGCGACATTACGTCCTAAAACCTTCAATAATGCGCCATTGGCGCAGTAGGTAATGATGTTTTTTACAGGGTGACTTTTACAAAGCGAAAGTGTTCTATTCGAGCAAGTTAGCACTTCAATAAAGAAAATAGTTTCAACACTATTCATCATTTTGAAACTATTTCTACGTATTAGGTATTTGTAATAGAAGTTAATTCGCAGTACCCGCAAATTGGCGAAAGTTTTAGTCCTTTTAAAAGTAGGAGTTTATGCATGTCATTACCGACTTATCAGAATTTCATTCACGGCAAGCCGATGGCAAACAAAAGCAAAGAAACCTTTGCTGTAACCAACCCCGCAACCGGTGAGGTAATTTACCACGTAGAAGTGGCTGATGAGTTTATTCAACAAGAAGCAATTAAAAGCGCTAAAGAAGGTTTTTCAGTGTGGTCAGCAATGATGCCAATTGAAAGAACCCGCATTCTTAATAAAGCGGTTGCATTGCTTCGTGAGCGTAATGACGAACTCGCTAAACTTGAAGTACTCGATACCGGTAAGCCTATTCAAGAAGCCGACTGTGTTGATATTGAAACTGGCGCTGATGTCATTGAGTACTATGCCGGCCTAGCTCCTACTCAACTAGGTACCCAGCAACCTGTGGGTGGCGATTTCTTCTACACGCGCAAAGAAGCGCTAGGTATCTGTGCCGGTATTGGCGCATGGAACTACCCTATTCAAATCGCTTGCTGGAAATCAGGCCCCGCCCTTGCCGCAGGTAATGCGTTTATATTTAAGCCGTCAGAAGAAACCCCGATGGGTGCGCTTAAACTGGCTGAAATTTTCACCGAAGCTGGCGTACCTGACGGCGTATTTAATGTGGTTCAAGGCGCAGCACAAGTAGGCCAGTGGCTTACAAACAGCCCTGACATAGAGAAAGTATCGTTTACTGGTGAAGTAGGCACAGGTAAAAAAGTGATGCAAAGCGCCGCTGCGTCGAACTTAAAAGACGTGACAATGGAGCTTGGCGGTAAATCACCGCTTGTGGTATTCGAAGATGCCGACATTAGCCAAGCTATCAGCGCCGCTATGCTTGGTAATTTTTATACCCAAGGTGAAATCTGCACTAACTGCACCCGTGTTTACGTTCAACGTTCTGTTTATCAAGCCTTTATTGATGAGCTTAAAGCCCGTACCGAAAACAATATTGTTATGGGCGATCCGCTTGACCCTAACGTAAACCTAGGCGCACTTATTTCTAAAAAGCACCAAGAGCTGGTACTTGGCTATATTGCCAAAGGAAAAGAAGAAGGCGCAACGCTGTTAACCGGCGGGAACGCCGCCTCTCCGGCATCTGCGCCAAATGGCTATTTTGTTGAGCCAACAATTTTCACTGACTGCACTGACGATATGACTATCGTTAAAGAAGAGATCTTCGGACCAGTAATGAGCGTGTTAGTTTTCGATGATGAAGACGAAGTGATCGCACGCGCGAATGACACTGAGCTAGGTTTAGCTGCCGGTGTATTTAGTAAGGATATCCAGCGTGCGCACCGCGTTATCCACCAACTTCAAGCCGGTATTTGCTGGATAAATGCATATGGAAACTCTCCGGCTGAAATGCCTGTAGGCGGCTACAAACAGTCTGGCATTGGACGTGAAAACGGCGTTGAAACGCTTAATAGCTACACACAAACCAAGTCGGTTTATGTAGGTATGAGCCAAATTGAGAGCCCGTTTTAAGCCGCAGTAGGAGTACATATGCAGACATTTGATTACATTATTGTTGGAGCTGGTTCTGCCGGCTGCGTGCTAGCGAACCGCTTATCAGAAAACCCAAAGCACAAGGTGTTGCTGCTGGAAACCGGTGGCTCAGATAAAAGCATTTTCATCAAGATGCCAACGGCACTGTCTATTCCTATGAATACCGACAAGTATGCGTGGCAATTCAACACTGAAAAAGAGCCATATTTAAACAACCGTGAAATGCACTGCCCACGCGGTAAAGTGTTGGGCGGCTCGTCATCCATTAACGGAATGGTATACGTACGCGGCCACGCTAAAGACTTTGATGAATGGGAAGCTCACGGCGCAGAGGGCTGGAATTATCAGGCGTGCCTACCCTATTTCCAAAAAGCTGAAACCTGGTACAAAGGTAACGACGCTTACCGAGGTGGCAATGGTGAACTCGGCGTTAACAACGGTAACGAAATGAAGAACCCGCTTTATACGGCCTTCATTAAAGCCGGCGAACAGGCGGGCTACGACATCACTAGCGATTACAATGGCAAGCAGCAAGAAGGCTTCGGCCCTATGCATATGACCGTTAAAGATGGTGTACGCAGTTCAGCAAGCCGTGAATATCTTGACCCGGTAAAATCGCGTAAGAATTTAACTATAGTTACTGGCGCGCTGGTTACTAAAGTCGTGCTGGAAGATAAAGTCGCAAAAGGCGTTGAATATGTAGTTAACGGTAAAACCGAGACTGCTGCCACATCTAACGAAGTGATTTTAAGTGCCGGCTCTATTGGCTCACCACATATCCTGCAACTTTCTGGAATTGGCGACAAAGATATTCTTGAAAAAGCAGGTGTCGATGTTAAGCACCACCTGCCGGGTGTGGGTCAAAATCTGCAAGATCATTTGGAGTTTTATTTCCAGTACAAGTGCAAACAGCCAATAACGTTAAACCGCAAACTGGGCTTAATTTCAAAAGGGTTGATCGGCGCTCGCTGGTTGTTAAACCGTTCTGGGTTAGGCGCTACGAATCACTTTGAGTCTTGCGCCTTCATTCGCTCAAAAGCAGACGTAGAGTGGCCTGACATTCAGTACCACTTCTTGCCTGCCGCTATTCGATACGACGGAAAGTCCGCGTTTGATGGCGATGGCTTTCAAGTGCACGTAGGTCACAACAAACCTAAAAGTAGAGGTAGCGTAACCCTACAGTCGGCTAACCCGACAGTTCCGCCTAAAATCCTGTTTAACTACTTGCAGCATCCAGATGATATCGAAGGGTTTAGAGCATGCGTAAGACTTACACGAGAAATCATCGCACAGTCAGCATTTGACGACTTCAGAGACGGTGAAATTCAGCCTGGCGAGCACATTCAGACGGATGAAGAAATAGACGCTTTTGTGCGTGAAGCCGTTGAGAGCGCTTACCATCCATCATGCTCTTGCAAAATGGGTGAAGATGAGATGGCAGTGGTAGATTCTCAAACCAATGTTCATGGCATTGAAGGATTGCGAGTGGTGGATTCTTCTATCTTCCCCACAATTCCAAACGGAAACCTAAATGCGCCAACCATCATGGTGGCGGAAAAGGCGGCAGACATCATTCTGGGTAAACCCGCTTTGCCACCACAAAATGTGCCCGTGGATATTCACCCGCATTGGCAAACAGAGCAACGCTAAATTTTTAGACTATCTCGCACCAGTGTGCTTGTTGTTAATACAAGCGCACCTTCCACAGTGCCTACATGCCGCCTTTACTATAAGGCTTTAATGTGTAGTTGGGTGGACTGTTTAATAACGAAAAAAAGGAAAAAACATGTTTCATTTTTATCAATATTGGGAGGGTGATAATGACAGTATGGCTTAGTGCAGGCATTATTTTCACTCTACTTTCTGTAGCCTATATTTTGTTTAAATGGGGCAACATGAAAGTGGTCGGCGTAACGCCAGTTAGAACCTTTACCTTTATTGCCATTCTCTTTACCTCAGGTTTGGACGTGGGCCTTATTATGTTCCCGCTCACTGAATTTGCTGGTTATGCTGACATAAGCGCAAGTCCTGAATATGCCTTCACCAATCCGCTCGCCATTGAGTTTGGGTTCTGGGGATTCTTAATTTGGGGATTCTACTTTCTTACTTGTTTTTATTTCTGCGTAATCGAACCGAAAGTAAAGTTCTTCGAGCTTCCCGTTGTTAAGTTCGTAAACAACGTTGTAATCATCGGAACCTGTGCTTTCACGGCGTTTCTATTACTGTCTAACCTTCCGTGGTATTTACCGTCGATAGGCGACGGAGAATCTGTCGTGCCTGCGTTCTACCTGATTGTGTTTGCAGCTATTGCTTTTGCCGTATATTCGAGCACTAGCATTAAATACGTGCGTATTTTAAGCCTAACAACCACATGGGTATTCATCGCCCTCATTGTTGGCATGTGGGCGGCAGCATTTGTATTTGGCGAAAGTGAGATAACGGCTTATTTTACCAACCTAGGTCTTATTGGCGGGTACTTTGCGAACATCGATAACTTCGTATTGCCCATTAATGAGTATCACGAGTTCTATCTATTCTGGTGGTTCAGCTGGAGCATCATGATTGGTCAGTTTACGTCTCGTTTCGTGGGCGGTCTTAAAACTTATCAAGTCATGTTGGCTATGATGGTCATTCCATCTATTCCCATTGCGGCTTGGTTTTCAGTTCTGTACCACTATCACAGTGCAGGTATTCCTACTGAGGGGATAACCAATTTAGCCATGGTGTGTGTGGGTGTCGTCTTTGTGATCAACTCACTTGATTCACTGATTAGACTTTACACAGATAATCTAAACATGACCGTTGAACGCATCGGTAAAGGCAATTACATTGCTCTCAATATCGTGGCGCTTTCGCTACTCACGCTACTGTTCAAACTAGACTTCTTGCAAATTCAGTGGGTGGGTGCGTTAGTTATCGCTATCTTCTTTAGCTGCTTTGCTTTCATTCTAAGTCAGAAGTTTAAATCGGTGACGGCCATCAAAACATCGCCGAAAGAAAACAAAATCGACTTTACCAAGATAGAAAATCTCAACTAATTAAATCAATCACTTCTTACCTCATTAACATTGGCTCACTTTGAGCCAATGGGGGTAAGTGTTGCCCGAAACCGGCGTAAAAGCGCATTAACTAGAAAGCGGGCCAAATAAAACAACGATAAAAACAGGTGTTTAACAATGAAAAATTTGAATTCTTTTTTTACATCCACGCATATTTTCACAGTGGCTATTGTCGCAGCGTTATATTCTTCAGCTTCATTCGCTGATTGGAGCGCCAATATCTCTGCGGTTTCAGATTATACCTTCAACGGCGTTAGCCAAACGCAAAACGACCCTGCACTACAAGGCGGTGTTGATAAAGCATTTGATAAAGGCACTTATGCAGGCACGTGGGCATCAAATGTAGATTTTGGTGGCGATACAAACCTTGAATGGGATTTTTACGTAGGTCGTTACCAAATGCTAACCGAAACGGTGAGTTTGGACTACGGCATCGCTTATTATTCTTATCACGGTGGCGATGATTCAAGTGATGGCAATTACCCAGAGGTGTATACCAAGTTTGGTTATGCCAGTGACTACGGTAGCTCAGAACTAAACTTCTGGTACACGTGGGATTACTTTGGAACCGGCGCAAAACACGCTATCGCAATGGTAGCTCATACCTTTGAACTCGCACCCAACCATCATTTACGTGCAAGCTTTGACGTATCTAACTCACTAGACAGTGACAAGTGGCTGTGGAATGGTGATGACACCTCTTTCTACCACTACCGTTTGGCTTACCAAACGAGTTATGAAGGGTTCGATTTCGAAATTGCTGCTGAAAACACAAATCTTGATTTTGATACCGCCGATGAGCGCATTGTGTTTGGTGTGTCAAAAACCTTCAGCTTATAAACGTTGAATTGGAAGGTGGTTCTTCAGAACAAGAGCCACTTTCCTTAGCAAATGCTATGCGTGCTCGCACTACGCTGTTTCAACTGTACTCGGTCAATTTAACTTAGCGATAAGACGGTTAAAAAGTCCACGCAACAAAACGACTCAATTTACTTCCCTGCCCCATATCAATCACTTTACACTGCGCAGCACCGTAATAATCAATACTGGTTTTAATTGGTTTCAAATGGGCACTCTTCGACACCAAGCAGGTGAACCATTCTACATTGTCTTTTACAGAGACACTCTCTTGAACCATGCGCTGAATAAAGGCAAGTTCACCCCCTTCGCACCACAGTTCATTCGCTTGGCCCGCAAAATTTAAGTTTGCGTCCTTACCTTGGTAAGCGGCATTTTTACCTTGTAGCTTGGATGTACGATGCCCAAAACCTTGCTTACGATTATCGGTGAACTTTGTACCACTTCGTTTCTGTTTATTGCGGGTTAAATTAGATGTCTTCCTTCGCGTGCCTGACAGTGCCTCTTGCGCAGACTTATGAAACGGAGGATTGCACATAGTAAACGTAAATCGTTCATTTGCTTCAATCACGCCGTTGAAAATACTTGCTCTATTCAATTGTTTACGCACTTGGAACTTATGGGCTAACACACTATTTTTACTAGCAATAGCTTTAGCACTTTTTACTGCGACGTCGTCAACATCACTCCCTACGAACGACCAGTCATAGGATGTAACGCCGATAATAGGATAGATAGCATTTGCGCCCACGCCTATATCAAGCCCACGAACGTTTTGATCTTTCCCCTGTTGACTCTGCTCACCCTGCGCACTGCTTTTTAATAAATCAGCAATACCGTGGATATAATCTGCTCTTCCAGGTACAGGGGGGCATAAGTAGCCATCAGGAATATCCCAATATTCAAGGCGGTAGTAGTGATGAAGTAAGGCCGCATTAAGCACCTTCACCGCTTTTGGGCTGGTGAAATCTATACTGGTATTGCCGCTTTTAGCACGAACGAGAAAAGACTTGAGCGCTGGGTATGTCTGGCACAGCGTATCCATAGGATAGCCGTTCTTGTGAAGATTTTTTGGGTGCATGAAGCGCTACTTTTTGTGTGAAACTAAGAACTGGGATTGCACGTTTTCATCGAGCAACTGGGCACCGCTACCTTGGGCTGCCACTTTATCGTCGGTATTGTAAAGCCTACAGCGGTCTAATGACAAACACCCACAGCCAATACAGCCTTCTAACGACGTCTTCAAACTGGTCAGCGCTGCAATTTTGGCTTCGATATGCTGATTAATCACCGTGCTTAATTTTGCCCAATCAGCTTGTGTTGGCGTTCTGTTGTCTGGAAGTGTAGACAACAGACTCTTTATCTCAGCAAGGGAATACCCCATATTTTGCGCGATCAAAATAAAGGAAACTCTACGAATGACAGAGCGAGGAAATGCTCTATTTCCGCCATTTGTGCGCACAGAAGGAATAAGCTCTTCGTTGGCATAATAGCGAATTAATGAAACAGCATTGCCAGTACGTTTAGCAATAAAGCCAATGCTTACCATAGGTTCTGGTGCCATAACGCCCCTTTTCCAATTTCCAAATAGCGGTAAAAAACGCTTGATCTAAAGTTAGCTTTAGATATTAAGCTGTTTTTCGTTGATTATCTACACAAGGAAAAACACATGACAATTGCATACTTAGAGCACGCGAATATCACCGTTGAAAACCCAGATGAGCTAGCCAGCTTACTTTGTACGCTATTTGGTTGGAAAGTACGGTGGAGCGGCGGCGCCAAAAATGACGGCTACACGGTGCACGTAGGAAACGATAAAGACTACCTAGCCCTTTACAGACCTAAAATTATCAATGATATAGAAAGCGATTATAAAACCCTCGCCAATATCAACCACATCGGTATTGTTGTGCCTAATTTAGACGAAACAGAGCAGCGGGTTCTGGCACTAAATTTCAATACTTTTAGCCATGGCGATTATGAACCAGGTAGACGCTTTTATTTCATGGCTCAGCAAAACATAGAGATTGAAGTCGTTTCATATAACTAGGGCTATTAAGTGATACGCCTAGCTGAACTTTCAAATTTAGTGTTAGATTGACGTTACCTCACTCGTGCGCGTTTTACTTTATATTTTTGTTTGCTAAGTTTGTTTACTAAAAATGAACGCGCACTATGATCATTTTAATAATAATAGACAGGAAACATGGATGAGAAAGTTACTAGCGATAAGTTTAGGTTTAGTAATGTTGTCCCTATCGGCAAACGCATGGGCGAATAACATTCTTAGTATGAAACAGCGAAGCGAGCTGATTGATAAGATCACCGTTGAACGCTTCAATTCTGTGCTGCCCCAAATTATGGAGCGTGAAGGCATCGACATGTGGGTGTTAATGTCCCGGGAATACAACGAAGATCCCGTTTTAAAAACCATGTTACCTTCTACTTGGATTTCCGCACGACGTCATACCATGTTAGTCATTTATAACCCCGGCAATGGTCAACCGCTAGAACGTTTGGCCGTTGCAAGATATGCGGTAGGGTCACTATTTAAAAAAGCGTGGGATAAGGAAGTACAACCCGACCAGTGGGAGGCATTGAAACACATTATCGAAGCCCGGAATCCCGCTAAAATTGCCATTAATACGTCTGATTCATTTGCACTCGCTGATGGCATGACCTCTACCGAACACGATAAATTTATGGCCGTACTTCCTGAAGCGCTGAAAAGCCGCGTTGTAAGTGGCGAAAGACTCTCAATCGGTTGGCTGGAAACGCGCAGTGACCTTGAAATGCAATATTATCCGGTACTTACTCAAATTGGTCATTCACTGATAGCAACGGCATTTTCAAATGAAGTTATAACCCCTAACGTGACAACTACAGACGATGTGGTGTGGTGGCTGCGTGATCAAACGCGCGCTTTAGGGCTGACCAACTGGTTTCATCCTACTGTCTCAATTCAACGTAAAGACAGTGAAGTCTTCGACCAAATTACCGCGTTTAGCAAGCGTCCTGGTGAAAACATCATTCGGCCGGGCGATCTCATTCATGTCGATTTCGGCATTACTTACCTTCGACTTAATACTGATCAACAGCAGCATGCTTACGTGTTAAAGCCTGGTGAAAAAGACGCGCCAGCTTCACTTAAGGAAGCACTTAAATCTGGAAACCAGTTGCAGGACATTCTGACCGGTAATTTTAAAGTAGGCAGAACAGGTAACACTATTTTGAGTATGTCGCGACAGCAGGCTATCGAACAAGGCATTACGCCCGCTATTTACACCCACCCGCTTGGTTTTCATGGGCACGCGGCAGGTCCAACGATAGGAATGTGGGATGCACAGGAAGGAGTGCCAGTTCAAGGTGACTATCCAGTGTTTGCACAAACGGCTTATTCGATAGAACTCAATGCAGCAAGCTTTATTAAAGAGTGGAACAAAGAAATTAGAATTATGCTGGAAGAAGATGCATTTTTTGATGGTCAGTCAGTAACCTATTTAGATGGCAGGCAAACTGAGTTTCATTTGATTCATTCAGATGAAAACCAATAACTATGGGTGGAGCGTTACGCCTATTTTAAGACCTATACGAAATGAAAAAACTGAACGGTGCGGCTAAAGGTTGGCCGATGCGAGAAGACTTACGTAGAATTAAATTAAGCGAAGCGTAAAGTGTCAGGCCTTTCGCCCTTTCAAGCGAAAGGCCATGAAACTGTACTAAATATTAGCAGTAGGTTGCTATCCTAAAACGCAGTCTTATTCAGCAGCAGTGCGAACAACTACGTTCTCTGCACTGTATTCGCGAACGAAATCAGACATTGTTTTGTGGTTACAAATAATGTTCTCACCTTCCAAACCAAACTTCGCTAGTGCCGCTTCTTTACCTACTGAAAGCGCTTCTAGACAAGCCTGTGACGCAACATCTTGGTTTTTAGCAACAAGTGCTACAGTTTTCGCGTTTTCAGTCGCCTTGTTGTTTTTGTACATGTAAGCAAAAGTGCGAAGTGATTCGCCGTTGCAACGTACAGATGCACTGAACTCTTCTGCGTTAAAACCTTTTGAACGGATAAGACGCAATGCAGGACCAAAACCATCTTCAGCAGCAGTTAAACATGCTTGTGTTTCGATGTTGTCGTTAATTGGCTTTAGTACGACATCTTTTGCGAAAGATTGAGTGGCAGCAACAGATAATGTTAGAGCAATAGCGAAAGTAGACAGTTTCATTTTTGAATTCCTATTTTGTAACTAAATTAGATATCACCTGAGTGATGAATACATTATGAACAATACTTTCAAAAAATAAAGCAATTTTCGTAATTTAATTACAGAAATAGCAATATAAACAGACAGATCACGACAAAACTGAAAGTTATTTACAAAAACAAACATATTTTATATAAAATTTTACATATAAGTCTTTTTAGTTACAGAATGACTTCAGAAGGAATATAAAAAAGCGCGCATGAAATTGCTTTCAGCGCGCCTAGCCTTGTGAACGATATGAAATAAAATTGGACAGTAGAGTAATCTTAAAAGTTTAAACCTATAAAATAAGATCGTGCATCCAATTTAGTGAAGGCAACTGCTGCTCTGGTTGGTAAAAGAGTCGATTTAGTCTACCTAATAAATTAACCGAACGGCTGGGATCGTGCGCTTTAACCCTATGCTCACTTTCGGTTAGCATGAACTCCCAAGGCTGAAGATTGAGTTCGTCTACTTCTTCCTGCCTAACGCCCAGTGATTGCAATGTTGACAAAATTCGCTCCGTTTTACTTTCGGCAATAGGAATGATTTCGTTGCCGTATAAATCATCGAGCGGCGCATTGATAGCTTCTAACGTGTGATTTATTGCTGCCCACACTTCATCGTGGTCAAACGCCCAGCCTCGCGGAGCATAGTACCCCTCTATTTCCCACTCAAACTCTGCGTTGCTTACAGCAATAGAGCTTTCTGCTTCAGGAGAATAAGCTAGATCAGGTTTAGCGCCAATGTTGTAGGCGTCTACACTCATGGCGACGCAAATGATCAAATCACCACAATGTTGCTTGTTTGTGTAAAGCGCTTCAAATGCTGCCCGCTTAACCCCCATCCAACCGTGTACTCTTGAGGGTTGTTCAACAAAGTGTCTTACATCATCGGGTAAGTCTTCGCCATAGGCATTGATGAGCAAAGGAAGCGGATTTTGATCTGGCGCTTCATCTGGCATCCACACTTCGTATTCTTGTCGGTTGTCAGCTTTTCCGCGACTTTTAATTCCGAACGACAAATTCACAGGGCGGCAAATACTTCTATCTTCATCCACTTTGTGAAAATACTCAGAACGCATACGTTTAATAAATGGCGCGTCTAGCCCAGCCAACGCTGCCGTTGGGTAGCGATAGCCTATTTCGCTATGCTCAACCATATGTAACGTGGGAATAGCCTGTGTCAGCTTATTCTTCAAGCCCGACAACGCATGAACTTTAGGCAGTACAATGCTTCTCTCTGGCTCTATGGTAAGCCGACTTCCATCTTCGGTTACGAACTTTGGCGTTTTATGAAATTCATACCCCGTAAACCCTAAGGTATCTACAGCGGCGTTTCGATACTGAGAAAGCTCATTGAAAAGCGCTGTATGATTGCGAATATGCTTAAATAACGGTCTTGATGCGGTCATCTTCTCTCCATTTACGCTACTTCCATTAGAGCTAATTACACTTAGCGTTCTATGCGGCCAAATAATTACTTACCGTCTCATCTTTCTGACTGTTCTTACACGATACATCTATATGTGAAATTTACGCTCAACTGTGTGTAACGTATCTGTAACCCTCTTTTTGAGCTGTTTACCTTTAATCTCGCTTAGTTTTGATTTAAAAAGCGGTGCCAAATTTGTGCGCCAGCATCATCGTACCGTTTTACTAGATTACGGTAGCGCTCACGCATTGCTACATCTGCAAGTGGCGATGGCAATAAGGGGTCAAACACCAAGTGGTATAACGCCCTGTCTCCTATCACATAAGATTCTTTGGTTGCTTCTTCAAGGGGTAAAGACGTTAATCGAGAAGAGATTCCTCTATTTCGATGCATCCGTCTTTATAAAGTGCCTCTAATTTTAGGTAGCTCCATAATCCCATCGCCCTGCTGTGTGCTTTAGTGTCAAAGTCGCTGGCACTAAACACGAGCGCCTTTCTCGATAGACCAAGCGTGTAAAGTTTGTCTCTTACTTCGCCTGCTCCGCCTGAGAAATTGTTCGGTCTGAGGTAAACGTCGTTTGTCAGCTTTCTCATCCCCAAAAGCTTCAGCGCTCGTTCATTATTTCTGAGCTGCTTTTTATCACTTTTAGGAAGCGTGCTGGTTTGAGCGACAACCCAATCGTTTTGCCAGGGTACAAGCCCATCCTCATCCTCTCGCCACTGATGAATTTCCTTTGCAAAACGAATGCCTTTGTCGCCCAGCTTGTAAAAACCGCGTTCAACCAAGGTAATAAGCTGTGCAGACTGTAAACGCGTGAGCGTTACCCGAATGTTATTTTCAGAAATACCAAACAGCGCCCCTACGCGAACAGCTGCGCTGGCATTCATTTGAATATTGTCACGGGAGCCCAATAGCTTTAGCAGTAGCTTTCTTGCATTGGGCTTTTTCTGTTTTTCTAATTGCAAACTCTATTTACTTCTTTGTCTCAGATAGGACGTAATTTTAATTAAAATATAAGTTGGCTTAAGGCCAAACATATACGCATTCATCATTATATAAACACGCGCCGCGCACAAACATTACATGAAATACCAATTTACAACTATTAATGTAATGTTTTAAGGTAGTACTTGGAGATAGTGCTTTAACGTAGCCCTTTAAAGTAAAAGCCCATTTCAAGGGTACACCTTGTATATTCACCAAGTGGAAATGCCATGACTTCATCAAATCGATTTGTTACGCACGTTGTAGAAAACCAACCCACCATTTCCACGCCCTACAATTTGTGGCGTGATGACACCTTACTGCGCGTGTTAGTCGTTCAGCATTTGCCATCATCCCACCAGCATGACGAAGGGTTATTAGGCCAGTATGGTCAAATCGCGGGGGATGCACTTATGGCTCACGGAGAGCTTGCTAATAAGAATAAGCCAACTCTCCACACATTCGACCGCTATGGCCGCCGCATTGACGATGTTGAGTTTCATCCCAGCTATCACGCGCTTATGGAAAGTGCGATGCAGCACAATGCACACAACTATTCGTGGAAGCATGAAGGCATTGAAGGCGCACACACCTTCAGGGCAGCGCTAATGTATATGCATTATCAGGCTGAGTCTGGCACGTCTTGCCCGCTGACTATGACCCACGCAGCTATTCCGGCCATGCGGTATGGAAAACAGCTGCCGCCCGTATACCTAGAGAAAACCATTAATGGTGTTTATGATCCTCGTTCCCTGCCTGCTAGTCAGAAACATGGACTGACTATTGGTATGGGGATGACTGAGAAACAAGGTGGGTCGGATGTTAGGCGTAATACCACTACAGCGGTGAAACAGGCTGATGGAAGTTACCATATCGTAGGGCATAAATTCTTTTTCTCAGCCCCCATGTGCGACGCTCATCTTATACTTGCGCAAGCCGAAGGCGGACTAAGCTGTTTTTTGCTACCAAGGTTGTTGGAAAATGGTGCACTCAATAACGTGCGAATTCAGCGTTTGAAAGACAAGCTGGGTGACTGGAGCAATGCATCGTCTGAAGTTGAATTTCAGGAAGCCACGGCATATTTGATTGGCGAAGAAGGCCGTGGTGTGCCGGTGATCATAGATATGGTGTCGCTTACGCGGTTAGACTGTATGATTGGCTCATCAGCACTTATGCGACAATCACTGATTCACGCCTTACACCACGTAAGTCATCGCGACGCATTCGGCAAGACATTAGTCAATCAGCCTTTAATGCAAAATGTGTTGGCAGACCTCACCATTGAATGTGCGGCTGCTACTGCACTCACTATGCGCGTTGCCAAAGCGGTTGATAGTGCATCGAGCGATAATCATGAAGCTGCACTGGCAAGGCTGGCCACCGCCATTGGAAAATACTGGGTTTGTAAACGCACGCCTATGTTTGTTAACGAAGCTCAAGAGTGTTTAGGCGGTATTGGTTACGTTGAAGAAAACCCCATGCCACGATACTATCGCCAAGCGCCTCTGAACTCTATTTGGGAAGGAAGCGGAAACGTACAATGTTTAGATGTACTGCGCGCACTCGCCAAAGAGCCCAGTGTAAAAGAGGCTTTGTTTAGTGAGCTTAAAACACAAGCAGGCAAAAACAAGCACTATGATATTCATCTTAGTAAGCTATTTGACGAGCTATCAAACACGCAGAATATGGAAACGCGCAGCCGATATTTAACAGAACAAATGGCGCTAGCGCTACAAGCATGTTCACTTCTTGCTACGTCACTTAATAACGACAACGCCCTTATCGACATTGCCCACACCTTCTGTGAATCAAGGCTTGGCAATGCATGTGGTTTTGCCTTAGGTACATTACCCGACACCACACCGTTTGAGAAAATTATTGCGTTTGGGCAGGTATCGTCTAGCTAGACAATGTACAGGAGCTATAGTTAAGCTCCTGTGCGCAAGAGGAATTAACTCACCACTTAAAAAGGGTTAACCGAATACCCTTTTTGTGCCAGGCGCGCGTGGGCTGTCATGGCTGACAAATCCATATTCACTCCGTCTATCAACGCATTTTTTTCAACGCCATGGGCAGCGGCAGACTGCCCACACACTATTACGTCTACACCTTTCTCCATCAACGCTACAAGTAGCGTTTCGTTTCCATTAGGTAAGCCCTTACGCTCTTTGAAGTTTGCAGTTTTAAGCACTTCTTCTGTGGCAGAGCCGTGAACGACAAGCGCAAGCGAAAGATTTTCCTGCTTAACGCCGTTGGCTACGTGCATATTGATAAACCGTGCCAGCGACTCAAACTTGCGGTTTACCTCACCAGGGCTTGCCGCTTTGGCTACGTCAAACGCAACCTTGAACGTCTGATTTTCAGGAAAACTTACGCCCTCAACATGAGCATGCTTGCCGAAAGTGTCAAACACAGGGCCATAATCAAAATCTGATTTAGCTGAAGCTTGCCCGGCTACTAAGAGTGCTGCTGCAAACCCCAGTGACGCGCTGCCAATCCCTTTTGTGATGCTCATTGCTAATTCCTCGAACTTTAACGCGCAGGTAGCGCTGTCTTATACACTTCAAATGTCATGTCGCTAACATCACTACCCGCATCTTGTATTTTGCTATTGGTATAGTAAAGCGCATTGTTGTAGATACTAAAGGTATCAGCCCAATTCACCACATCACCTTTCACAAGGGTGCGAAGGTCTAGACTTGGCGTGAGGTACTGTACTTCTTGCTTTTCCAGGTCAGCTAAATAAACATTACCTTGATGAAAATCATGCCATCTGGTGCGCCTGTCGTCGCTACTTTTCGCACTTTTTCTGCCAACACGTCGTTTGACGATTTCTCGATGTCTGATGTGTTGATGGCATACAGCGAATAACCAGACAATGCGTGAAAATATAGTGTGTCGTTTAACGTATCTAGCGCGATCCCGTCAGACTGAACAGGCATAGTAAAGGGTTTGCCCTGAATACTTAACGCATCGACTTCAGCTTTAGTGGTTTTATGGTTATCTAAAATACGATAGCTGGTATTGTCATCAAGGTTATATACCACTAAACCCGCGTGAGCCGAGTCGGTCATATAAATGCGATTCGTTTTTTCGTCTACTCGCAAGTCATTAATATACGAATCAGGATGGTAAGCGTCTTCGCTAAGTATCAAGGTTCCTTCTATCTCGTTTGAGGCTAAATCAACAACAAATAAGCGAGGTGCATCCACTACACCTTTAAACTTAGGGTTTCGGGTGTCCAACACATACAGCTTATCCTTGTGCGCAACCACTGACTGCACCGCTAAAAAGCAGTCTTTTCTTACTTCGCTTTGTGCCACACATTCATTTGTTTGGCTATTAGGGTAAGCGACAAATTCTCCGGTGTCGGTAACCTGAGCTACGGAAAAGCGAACGCCGTCACGCCAGTTGGGCGCATTCACAAATACCCGTCCATCATTACTTACCGTAACACCGGTAATTTGCGTGCCCTTTATGTCGCCCACTAATTCAACATTCGCGTCTGATGAATGTTGCGCGATTGCATTTACAGAAAAAAGTGCGGCGACACTGGTGGCAAGTACCCCTTGTTTTATACGCGTTGTATTCATGTCCTTTTACCTTTAATTAGTGGCTTAGCTTGTCAGCACACACCACAAAGCGGTGCGCATTAACAAAACTGAATGGAATAAAGCATACGGTCTTATTGTGAATGTGGAACACCTTTTAGCGGCTTATCTATGCAGGCTGACGAAAATCAGGCGGTGAAACTTGCTTTACCGCTTATGAGATCCAAAACACGCTATGCTCTCGTTTAAGTTAAGAGCTAACAAACTTTACTGAAAATTATGCACAGCAGTATGATGAAAAAACGTGAAACTGGTTTAATGCAAAAGACAAAGTATTTGAAACAAGTGCTACTTTTAACAGCATGCATGGTCGTGGTTGCCGCATGCAGTAGCAGTAAGCCTCAGGTAAATATGGATGAAACACAAAACTTTGCCGATATTAAAACGTTCTATATTCAGCCTCCTCTAAACCCAATCAACGCGACGCTGGCCAATCATCTTTCCTCAGCCATTACCCAGCGGCTCATTGAGAAAGGCCTCACCCCATCTTCGGAGGAGGACGCCGATATCGCGGTGGGATACCTACCTTCCACCACCACTAAAGAGGATGGCACCACCTTGAATCTAGGGCTGGGCACCGGAAGTTACGGTCGCTCTGGCGGCATTTCATTGGGCAGCATTTTTAGCATTCCGGTTGGAGAGCAAACCACGCTTCAACAAGGGCTTCAAATTGACATGGTTAAAGACGGTACATTTGTTTACAGCGCGTCGGGAGCGGTAGAGCTGGAGTCGAAAGACAGTATCAGCATTCAAAATAAACTTGATGAACTCGTCATCAAGCTCCTTGAGCAATATCCGTCTAACAGATAGCTCACACCTGGAGCACCAATAAGAACCGACTTCTTCGCTAAGGGCTCGCAAGAGCCCTTACTCCATAAAAACTCTTCATAACGATGAACTTGGCGCTGATTTTGCGTATGAATGCCTATATTAGGTCCCCCACTTTTATGCCCCACGCTATGAAGTGAGCTACACAGAGTCAGAAATGGATACCACATACAGCCACTTGTCATCTTCACCTTCACTATTCAATTACTTGGGCGACACAGCAAATGCCCAAAGCGCACTTCAAGATGTTGTAGAAAAATCCAAGCAGGCTAATGCTCTCGGTGATGCGTTCAGTGCGTTTAATGGTGAACTACAGGGCAATCAAATTGACACATATCTTGAAAAAATAGAAAGCGGCGAGGCCTCACTCAACGGCAACACAATTGCAAACTACCTCGATTTTAATCGGCAAAAGCTTGCCTCGGAATTAAGTGATTTAGCGGCAAAACTTGGTGTTTCAGACGATACAAAGCTAACAGTGAGTAAAGGTGAGCTGGTGATTGAAAGCAGTCAGGGCGAGCAAGAGTTTGATAAAACCACGTTGCGGCTACAACAGTACCTAGAAAAGGACACCAACCTTACGTCACTTATTCAACAAACATCTCGTCTGTCTCAGTTCAAAGAATGGGGAGATGCCACGTCATTTGCATCAACACTACAAGAGAAAGGCACTGACGAAGCGACTATCCAGTCATTTTTAAAAGAAGCTCGCACGTCAGTGACGTCTGACAATACGCTGATATTCAATAAAAACGGGTTCGGCTTTTCTGCCGATGGTAAAACTGATGCGCTAATTGATGCATTTGAGAAGCAGTAAGAGCAATCTTACAAAGTGAATAAGTCTCTATTCATTACCTCCCTCTTACACGAGAGCAGATAAGTACGGAATATCACAAATTAAGAATCACTTTTTCTGTGCGAAATTAGAGGAAGTCGACGCGAAATAACGCTATGCTTGGCTGCATGATGAAGTGCAGATTGACATAATGGCAGCGCAACAGCCGCTTTCCGTTCAGCAAAACCTTACCATTAGGTTATTGCGCGTATTGCGATACAACAAAGCACGTATTGAGCGTGCACTTACGCTCATGCCTGAAAAGCACAGGCCGCTTTTTCATGTGCTTCCCTTTCTTGTACATGTTAACCACGAAGCCCTTCCAGGATATGTGGCCCCACTCACCTCGGGTGAAACCGTTCCATTTGGTATCAACAATTACTCGTTTAGACCTGATGTAGAACAAGCTTTGCAGCGCTGTTTTCCTGCACAGAGTCACTTGTTTTCAGACATTAAGCAAATTTGGCCAAGACAGCGGGCGGTTGATGCACTGGTTTTAATGGGTAGCGTGGGGACTATTGCTCAGACTGACGACTCAGACTTTGATTTTTGGGTGTGTATTGACGGTAAATGTTTTTCGACTACTGAGCTGGCTTTACTTCAACAAAAGCTAACAGCCATTGAAAAATGGGCGGATAACACCTTTGGTATTGAAGTGCATTTCTTTTTATCTGAAATAGATAAGGTTAAGCAAAACGATTTTGGCGTCGCTGAAGGTGAAAGCGCGGGCTCGGCGCAAGCCCTGTTTCTAAAAGCTGAGTTTTACAACACCAATATAGTGGTAGCAGGTAAAGCGCCGTTTTGGTGGCTTACTCCAGAGAAAACAACAGAGAAGCAGTATCAGGCTATTTACAATAGTTTGGAAAAAGGCGGCTCACCAGACGTAGACTGGTTCATGGACTTGGGTCACCTAGAGCGACTAGACGCAAGCGAACTTTTTGGCGCCGCCATCTGGCAATTAGGCAAAGCCATGGACTCGCCATTCAAGTCCGTATTAAAAATGGCAAAGCTTGAAGTATACCTTGCCAATATCTCTCACGGACAACCACTGTGCAACCTTTTGAAAAAGCATGTACACCGCGGTGCTGAAGCTCCAGGGCATGTTGCAGATATCGACCCCTACGCACTCATGTTTGACGAACTCATCGCTCATTACAAAGCCAATGGTCAGGCGGAAGATATTGCTGTATTGCAGCAG
Source organism: Alteromonas macleodii ATCC 27126 (assembly GCF_000172635.2). Taxonomy (NCBI): domain Bacteria; kingdom Pseudomonadati; phylum Pseudomonadota; class Gammaproteobacteria; order Alteromonadales; family Alteromonadaceae; genus Alteromonas; species Alteromonas macleodii. The sequence continues at coordinate 3,140,650 of NC_018632.1, forward strand.
TGTTTATATTTGAAATGTGGGTGTACATTGAGCCACCCGCTTGTAGAAGGTGAGCAAGCGAATTTCAAACGCAAAATTATGGCCTCGTATGCAAAACAGTGGGGGTGGAGCCGCAAACTACTTGCCCACTTGGATAACCAACAAGATTGGACATTCAATGAACGTGTGCAGCTGAGCCGTCGAATTCACCGCTTTTTATTAAAGTGTTATCGCCGCATCTCCAAAGAGATTAGTCACCATCAACAGGTGATGGATCAAAAAGACATGACCGTTCTGGGTCGCCGATTAAGTACCTATTACGCTAAAAAGCCGGATAAAATTGAGTTTTTGCGACGCGCTTTTGACGAAAGCCTTTACTGTGAAAAGATCACCATTGCTATGCGTCAGCTCAAAAATGGTGATGAAGTATGGTCAGCTTATGCTGGTGATTTACTGAGTAAATCGGGCATTATCGACGATTCGCAAAAAGTTACTCAAGCGGCTAGCGCCATTGCACTGATGGTCTGGCTTGTGTCGAGCAAAATAATAGATACAAACAGTAAGGTTTATCTCGATTACAATTACGGTGAAGTGAGCGAACTAGACTTGAACGATTTGCTTAAGCATTTGTGCAAGTATTTTCCTCCAGTCAAAGTGTCGTCACTACCGCGTAATGACTTGCTGGCGCCAGAACGCATAACCGCATGTTTTGCTATTGTGAACTTCCCCACCCTACGCCAAAAAGCCACGGTAGAGAATGTATCTATTCTTTATACGACGTCTTGGGGTGAAACCTTTTTGAGACACGGCAGCGACGTGCTTGATACGCTGTGGTACGACTTACAAGAAGTAACCCCAAAGCCGCCGTGCTATGTAATGGTGCCACGTGGAAATCAACAAGCACGAATACTCGGCGAGTTCTTAGAAGCTAACGAGCTTAATTTCACCGTTTTATACTGATACACCCAACGTAACGCTTTCAAAGAAGCGCCAAGCGTAGTACTCCATCTCACACTATCTCTCCGTTTAAAAAATATGCAGAAAAAGCTTGCGCTTTAGAATTACAAGTGTAATCTAAAAACATGGACTACAAATGTAATCAAAATAAAAGACGTCGTAATTATGAGTAAAATGTCAGACAAACCCGAAATTTCAAACGCTGAATTTGAAGTGCTGGACGTACTGTGGGACGACCATCCTGCCACGTCGAACGAGGTTATTGCGCGACTTAATGACAAAAAAGACTGGCACGAAAAAACCGTCAAAACCTTGTTAGGCCGCTTGGTAAAAAAAGAAGTGTTAGGGTTTGAAAAGCAGCAGCGCCAGTATCTTTATTATCCACTGATTGCTAAAGAAGATTATACAAAGAAAGAAACTACAAGTTTTGTTAGCCGACTGTTTAAAGGCAAGATCGCCCCTATGGTCGCCGGTTTTGCAAATCAAAACTCGTTATCTAAACAAGATGTGGACGAGCTCAAAGCCCTTATCAAGAAATGGGAAGAAAACAATGATTGATTGGATTATTGCTCAGCAGGGTATTTTTTCGCTAGCGCTTGTTTTACTCATGGTGTGCGAACACTTTTTCACTAACAGAATTGGGGCTTCGCTTACCTATAAGCTATGGGCGCTGATACCAGCTTGCCTAATAGTCAACAATCTTCCAATGTCGCTGGTTAACATTCCATCAAATAGCTTTGCTCGCTATGTGGTTGGCGTTAAGCCCACATTAAACACCGTTGAGTTTGAAACCTGGTTTACTGTATGGGCAATTGGCGTAAGCGCAATTACAGCCTATGTCTTAGCGCATCATCTTAAAATATGGGCATCGATAGGAAAGCGCCACGCTATCCACACCAATGCCTACTATTCCAGCAAAGCTACCACACCTATGCTATTTGGTTTTATCTTGCCAAAGGTGCTTATTCCCTTCTCATTTAAAAGTGCATTTTCGATTCAACAACAAGCACTGGTATTAGAGCACGAGAATGTGCATCGCAAACATTACGATCACCTGTGGAACGCGTTAGCGCTGGTTATCGCTATTGTATTTTGGTTCAACCCACTAGTTTGGCTTGCGCTAAAACCCTTCAGAATTAATCAAGAACTGGCTTGTGATCACGCAGTACTGAAAGACAAGACAGACAACGAAAAACTTACCTATGCAAAAGCACTCGTGCAGTGTGCCGAGCATGGTTCAGACGCCCTGCACTTTACACGCGGGCTTTACCCAACCTTTGGAGAAAAAAGGACTATGATCAAACGTTTAAACGCGATAAAGCAACCTATGCGTAACAATAAGGTACTGGCTGCAGGCGTACTTTCAATTGCCGCCATGCTCACCATCAACACGGCTTTAGCCAATGCGCCAGTAGCAGAGACCAAATCTGAAGCTAAGATTAACCAGGCATCGCCGGTTAAACGCGTTCCACCAAGCTATCCAGAAAAAGCAGCACAGCAAAATGTTGAAGGTTTCGTTGTACTCTCCTTCGATATTACTGAAACGGGCGCTACAGATAATGTAAAAGTAGTAAAATCAGTGCCTGCTGGCGTGTTTGATAAAAGCGCAAAAGTTGCCCTGAAACAATGGGAATACAAGCCTCGTATTCAAGGTGGCAAAGGCGTGAGGCAGACCGGCCTTCTGGTGCAGCTAGACTATCAACTCGGAGCCTCTCTTGATACGGCGAGTGTTGAAAAGAATGCTTCCCCTGATGTAGAGCGTATAATCGTTCCACCCAAACAGAGCAAGTAAGCCCCAAAATTATCAGAATACTAAAAGGAGCGTATCGCTCCTTTTAGTGTTTTGTCTAGTTGACTTAGTTCCTGCCTACTGCACACTACCACTCGATCACCCAAGTCTCTTATAAAATGTAAAGTGCCTTTACAATTTCTATAGAGAATTTACGACCTCACTACGTTAGAATGTGAGTATTTACACACCTGAAAACTTCTAATTTATGGAAGGTTTAAATAGTCGATAGCGCAATTGCTATGGTTATTTTCAATCAAGTTACTCCAGACGGGCTTTCGCTGCTGGTGTACAAAAAGGAAATCTATAATGAATCGTATCGTTTTAGCACCTACAGTGCTTGCCCTTACTTTTTTTACTACTTGTGCTAATGCCAATATTGATCAGCTTAAAGGTCTGTTAGGCGGTAAGAAAGCGGAATCGACAGTTACTTCCAGTAGCCTAACTGAAATGGCAACCAGCGCAGCATCTAATATCGACTTGGCTAGCTTAGTGAGTTCAGTTGCAGGTAACCTTAACGTGTCTGAAAACCAATCGGAAGGTGGCATAGCGTCAATTATGAACTATGTACAAGGCAACCTTTCAGGCGCTGATTACGCCCAGTTGGCAAGCAGCATTCCAGGTATTGATAGCCTGCTTGAAGATGTTCCCTCTCTTAGTGGTAACTCAGCAGCAAGCTCAAGCTCTTCACTATCAGGCTTACTCAACAAGGCCTCTGAGTACAGCTCTACGCTTAAGTCGGTAAACGACCTAAAGCAACAATTTGAAGCGCTAGGCCTTTCAACCGATATGATTGCCAGCTTTGTCACTCAAATCAGCTCGTATTTAAATGTAAATGCAGATGAAGAAACACAGGCGTTGTTTAAATCTGGCCTAGATAATTTGCTAACCGCTCTGTAACCTGTCTAAGGCGTATTAATTCTCTTCTACAATCCAAATTAATACGCTTTAACTTTTTTGCAGGGGCTTTTAGCTTGGTGAAATAGCAACTCCTGTTTATCTTTTTACACTCAAATACACAGCCTAATCGCCTATGCAAAATGCAATGTCTCGGTTTTCTACGCAGCCCAAATGGTTTCGACTATCCACTTATCTTGTTCTCATCTACCTTACTTACGCGCTTCTTATCGGCGTAGTTACGCCTGCGGTATTAAAGGCAAAGTTACCCAACATAGTGAAAGAAAACACTGGAAGAGATGCTGCTGTTGAAGATATTGCAATCAACCCTTTCTTGCTAAAAATAGAAGTGACTAATTTTGTTATCTATCCAAATATACACTCTTCAAATGAAAGCGAAGATAACGCCGTAATCCAGAACCAAGAAAATCATTTCTTTAGCGTAGGCAATGTTTCACTGGACGTTGGATTCTGGCAATCACTTTTCACCTTCACTCCTGCCGTTGAATCGCTAACCATAGACGAACCTTTTGTTTCCATTGCACGTTTAAGCGAAAGTGAAGACACACAAATCTTCAACTTCTCTGACATTCTTACCCACGTAGAGAAACGCAGTACAAAAGCACCTGAAGAGCCTAATGACACTAGCGAAGGGCAAATTCCCCGAATTACGTTACGTGATTTTGCACTTAACGAAGGGCGAGTGGTTATTGAAGACAAGGTGACCAACACCCTACTTGATTACCCAGAATTGAGCGTTGACTTGCAAGATTTGGATACTCACGCTTTGATCAGTTCAAGCAGTGTTGGCAACAAAAACGCTAACCCTAAAAGCGATAAAAGTGAGAGTGCTCAATCAAAAGGTAAGTTAGCGTTCAACCAATATCAATTTAACTTGCTCACCGCAGAGAAAGGTAACATCGCCATTGATGGCGAGTTTCAATTATCTCCACTAAAAGTTACGACAGACATCACGATAAACGATGTAGCGCTTACGCCGCTTTGGTCACTTTCGAAAGATTTGATAGAAGCAGATTTAGTAGACGGCAAGATTAACTTAAGCTTACATGCTGAAGTTTTTGAACAAGATACAGCCTTCCAGTTTATTCTAGAGCGTGGCGAATTTGGTGTTAACAACCTTGTGTTTAACGCTGATTCTTCGCCAGCCACAACAGGCACCGCCAAGAGTTCGCAAGAGATCATTGCCATACCCGCGTTTGCCATACACGATATAAACGTAAACGCATTAGAACAGCAAGTTAGCATTGCTGAAGTTGCTTTTGACAACGTTCGAGTGTCGGGTCTATTTGACAAGTCAGGGCTTGATTTACAGCGTCTGTTTACCCCAAAAAGCCCAGCGGCAGATGCTACATCAGCTAACGCTAACCCCAGCGCAGCGCAAGAAGGAAATAGCGCAGCGCAAAAGGGAAATAGTGAAACAGAAAATGAGGACGTTTCCAACGTAGCAACCGGCAGCACAGAAGAACTAGCACATGAGACCTCGTGGTATGTTGAGCTTCACCAGTTTGCATTTAATGACGGTAGCATTGACCTTATAGAGCGTAGCGTAAGTGACGGTACTTACTACAGCATCAGCAACCTCAATATTAAAAGCGGAAAAGTCACTACTGACTTATCTAAACCTATTTCCTACACCACCAGTTTACATGTCTCTGCCGACCCACAGACGTTTAGCGACACATCCAAAGGTGCACTAAGCAGTAGCGGCAGCGTAGTTATTGCAGAACAAACTGTGCAGGGTAAAGCAGCGATTGAACAGCTGGTGCTAAGTCAGTTCCAGCAGTACGTTTCTCCCCACGCAAATGTGACCCTTGAAGATGGGCTATTTAATTTAAACATTGAGTTTGATGGGGCATTTAAGAACGCCGCTGATAAAGACGATATAGACTCATTAAACGTTAAGGCGAGTACTAGCATTGATAATTTAAGTGTATTGGATGACGCCAGCTCTCCCCTACTACAATGGCAGTCTTTAAATGTAGACAACATTGAATTTGACCACGCATCGAACCAGCTACGCGTAGACAACATTCACCTACAAGCGCCATTTGCACGACTTATTATTGATGAAGCTAAACAGACCAATGTGAGTAAGCTGATTGTCGCTTCATCAGACAAGTCCGCTAACAGTGAAAGTGCCAGCGAAAATGGCAGCGCAACCACGTCGAAAGCATCAAACGCAAACGTGCCTGCGGGCACTACAGCTGAGCCTTCACAAGCCAACGAATTGGCCATTGCCGTTAACACCATATCAATAGAAAACGGCAAAGCGTACTTTGCTGACCATTCATTAACGCCAAAATTTGCGTCTGCTATAGAAAGTTTAAATGGCAAAGTATTGGGAATTGACTCTCGCTCAACTTCCCCTGCCAATGTTGATATCACCGGAAAGATAGACAACTATGCTCCGGTCAAACTAGCAGGCACTATTCACCCATTAAAAGATGATATAGACCTTGATTTAGATTTTTCAGTCAAAGGCGCTGAACTCACTTCAGTTAACCCCTACTCAGGCACCTACATGGGCTATTACATTGACAAAGGCTTGCTGTCTTTGGCTGTGCAATACAAACTGAATGGTAAAGCACTGGAAGGTAAGAACCGTGTGGTTATTGACCAATTAACGTTAGGCAAGAAATCGAATTCTGAGCAGGCATTGAGTTTACCACTTGGGCTTGCCATTGCGTTATTAGAAGACAGAAACGGCGTTATCGATTTGGGTTTGGATGTGTCTGGCGATATCGATAGTCCGGACTTCAGTTTCGGCTCCATTATCCTCAATGCTATTGGCAATATTATTACCAAAGCTGTTACTGCACCGTTTTCGCTACTTGCGAACCTGGTTGGCAGTGACGACGAACTCGACAACGTTGAGTTTGGGTTTGGAGAGCATTCGCTAAATGCGGACGCTCAAGAAAAACTGAATACCCTTGCCAAAGCACTTAAAAAACGTCCAGGACTTAGGGTTAATATCGAAGGTACTGTCAACGCCATGTCTGATGCAAGTGCCCTAGCGCAACGTCAGTTAAACACTACACTTTTAACAAGAAGCGGCGATGCTGATGCATCTGCTACTTCCGACAACGCTAGCACTAACGAAAATTCTCTTGCTGGCGGTGAAAATGAAAGTTCCAACACCCCTGGCAGCGTACAGCGCGACTCAATAAGTGGCAGTAATATCCCACTGGAAGGCCCGTTAGCCGATGCGCTTTTATCCTACTATGTTGAGGTGTTTACACCTGACCTTAATCAAGAATATGACAACATGGTGGCGCAGCTTTACCCTGAACTCGCAAATTCAGACAATGAACAGAGCCAAAAGAGTGCTGATAACAATAAGGAAGTCATTAACGAAGAAAATGTAAACCGAGCATTAAGCATTGCCCGATACAACAAACTACGTAACAACATTGATATCCCTGAAAGTGACTTAATCCTTCTGGCTGACGCGCGCAGTAAAGCGGTGAAAGGTTATTTGGCAAATGAAGCTGAGGTAGAAGCGAATCGCTTATTCTTGCTTAATACCCAGCACGACTTACATACCGAATTTAGCGGTGTGGAATTAACGTTAGAAGCGAAGTAATGAACGGGTTGGCTTGAAAATAAAACCCTATAATTTAGGGTTCCATAAGGTCACTAAACAAAAAAGGGTAGCTTATTCAGTTAAGCTACCCTTTTTTGTAAACAGTGACTTCTGATACTACTTGCTACTTAAAACCCAGCTAGCAAATGGTACCGTAGTGCGTGCCTCGCCTACTTCTTCAAATGGGGCGCGCAAGTTGCGGATACGTTAGACGCGTTGAAAATTTCGATCCAATAGCCGTCTGGGTCTTTGATAAATGCGATCCCTTTCATAGAACCATCATTAAGCCCTTTCTGAAAAGGAACGTCTAGTGATGCAAATCGTGCACATGCAGCTTCAGCATCAGGCACATGAAAACCAATATGCCCAAAACCTTTTGGCTCTGTATTTCCGTTATGATAATCAACCGTTTCTGGTGTATCGCCCCAATTGTGGGTTAGCTCCAACATGGCCGGGCGACCAAAAGTTTGCTGAGTACGTTCGTCTACATCGTCAGAAATATCAGAGAAATCATCACCTGCCGCCAAAAAATAAAGGCTGAACTTCATTTCTTCAAAATCTAGACGCTTAATTAGCGTCATTCCCATAACTCGCGTATAGAAATCTAGCGAACGCTTGGGGTCGGCAATGCGCAGCATAGTTTGGTTGAACACAAAACCTTGTGTCGCAGCATCTTTCTCTTCATACAGGCCTTCGGCCTTGTCGAAATGTCGGCTCATAATAGTCGTCCTTAGCGATATAGATAATTAAGGCAAGGCAATCTTGCTTTGCCTAAAAACGAGTGCATAGAAGTGAGGGGTAATTTTCTTTTCACAACAGCACTTAGTCTATCCTCTTACGCGCTTTACCTCAGATGCGTTTTATACAACGTCTATTTTTACAGCGCTTTTATTTTTTAGGGAGCTTTCCCCAAACCGAACCTGCATCACTTTTTTCACTGGCGACACTTTAGAATTGGTGTTTTTGCCAGCCGCTTCTTTTTGTTTACTAGCGCCTTTATTAAATGAGCCTGACTTAGTACCAGAAGTGCTTGGGCTATCTGATTTTTTAGGCGAAGTTTGTCGCGTGGACTCCGGTCGATATTTTTTCACCATACCTTGCAACAAATTGCGAACCACTTGATCGCCAGCAGGTTTAAAGTTGCGATGGTCTGGCTTTCTAAAAAACGCCGACAGCTCACCTTTACTCATTCTAAAGTCTGCTAATTTAAGCACCGCTATCATATCGTCATCTTTATAACTCATCGCAATACGGATTTTGCGCAGTACTTCATTATTACTTAATCGCTCTTTTGGCCCCAGCTCTTGAGGCATTTGCCCTTCTTGACGACCACGATTTTTAATAATCAATCCATCTAGAAACAGCGCAATAATCTTATCGCGACACGGCAGATAGCCCTCTTCGCCTTCCCGCTTCATCACAGCATGTAAATAATCAATTTCCATGTCGTAGTTCACTAATTTAAAAATACTTATAGCGGCGGTATCGTTGATAGCTAATGCATAACGAAGGCGACGTAGAACATCGTTGTGGATCATGAAAATGGGCCTGAAAAGTGGAGTAGCCAATAATTGGTATGGATTACAGTGTAGCGCTACGTGCGCTTTCGCATATTTTACACTACTTGGCCATTTGCATCTATCGCTGGCTGTCGGGTGCGTAATTTCTACCAACACATAGTGAAACCAAATTAACGTACTTGGCGTAACGACATTGTACATCTGGTTTCGCTCATTTCATCGGCGTACCGAAATTGAGCTCATTGGTAGAAGGATACTTCCATGGCAACATTAAATCTCAACGGGAAAGACGTCAGTCTTCCCGATGATCCACGAACGACTTTGTTAGATTTTCTCCACCAGCATTTATCACTTTTTGGCACCAAAAAAGGTTGTGACCACGGACAATGTGGTGCTTGTACCGTTATCGCTGACGGCAAGCGTATTAATGCATGCTTAGTGTTTGCATTCCAGTTAGAAGGCGCTGAAGTCACAACTATTGAAGGCATCGGTGAAGGTGAGAGTCTTCATCCGCTGCAAAAAGCTTTTATCGAGCGTGACGCTTTTCAGTGTGGCTATTGCACATCTGGTCAAATATGTTCAGGCGTATCCCTACTTAGGGAAATGAAAAATGAAGACCCTAGCGCAGTTACTTATAGTCAAACTCGTCACAGTAAAGCTTCATTGAAAGAAGATATCAGCGAACGCATGAGCGGTAACCTATGCCGCTGCGGCGCCTACCCTAATATTGTGGATGCTATAACCGATGTCATTGCTTTGGAGAGACAATAATGCAGCCATTCACTCTTCATCATTATAACGGCGAAAAGCCGTTGAGTAGCCTGCCCCTGGACACAACATCACGTTTTTTGGCCGGAGGTACAAACCTAATAGATTTAATGAAACTACAGGTAGAAACGCCTAAAACATTAGTAAGTCTTGCGAAATGGGATAAAGCTAACACTATCAGCGAAGATGACAATTACTATTATATTGGCGCCATGGTGACTAATTCTGACTTAGCGAAGTTCGCTCACACGCAGCCCAATGTGTCTTTACTTGCGCAAGCTTTATTAAGCGGTGCAACAGTTCAACTTAGAAATAGGGCAACCACTGCAGGCAATTTGCTACAACGCACCCGCTGTTATTATTTTTACGACACCACAAAAGCCTGTAATAAACGAGAGCCAGGCACTGGCTGTAGCGCATATAACAGCGTGAATAGAATTCATGCCATATTTGGCACTAGCGAGAGCTGTATCGCCACACACCCTTCCGACATGGCCGTAGCCATGATTGCGCTTAACGCACAGGTACATACGCAGCAACCTGATGGCAACACGCGTCAAATCGCGCTACGAGATTTCTACCGTGAACCTGGCGACACGCCGCACATAGAAACCCAATTAGACGAAGATGAACTCATTACCCATGTCAGCATAAAGAAAAAAGCAAACGGTACTCAGTACTATCACAAAGTACGCGACCGTTCTTCCTATGCGTTTGCACTCGTTTCTGTTGCGGCTGGTTCGAAAATTGAAGATGGTCGTTTTAAAGACCTTTCTCTCGCCTTTGGTGGTGTGGGCACCAAGCCTTGGTATCCGCAAAAAGCAATCAGTTTTCTTGAAGGCGCGGAACCAACCCAAGAAGTCATATTGCAAGCCGCGGAAGCTGAGTTATCCGAAGCAAAAACGTTTGGCAGTAATGACTTTAAACCAGAACTATTGCGCAGGACGTTAACAAAAGTGCTTTTAGAGTTAGCAGAACATCAGGTAAAGCACCTAGGACATGAAGGAGCTTTATATGACAACGCATAATGCCAAAACTGTAGGGACGCCAGTTAATCGAGTTGATGGTTCAGCAAAGGTGTCAGGTCAAGCAAGGTACGCTGCGGAGCATATGAGCGATCGCACTCCTTTGATAGGCTGGGTTGTATCAAGTGATACTGCCGTAGGTAAAATCACATCCCTTAATACAGAGCAAGCGGAACAGGCCGAAGGCGTACATGCAGTTATCACGTATAAAAATGCAGGTACTCTTAAGCCATTTAGCAAGCCTGCAGATGAAAGCAGGTTTACTCAAAGTCGCGCCGTACTTAATGAACCTCACATTCGTCATTTCGGTGCTCCGGTCGCTCTAGTTATTGCTGATACGTTGGAGCAAGCACGCTATGCCGCAAGTCTAGTAACCTTCACCATAGACGGTGAAATACCAGATTTGCTGACAGAATTCGATGATGCAACGCAAAAACCAGCGTCGCTAGATGGTGGGTTTGAGGCAGATGCGTCTAGCGGTGATAAACCGCAGCAAAGTGATATTCAAGCAAGCATTAACGAAACTTATACTACACCAAGCCAAATCTCTGCCGCTATGGAGCCTCATGCCACGGTTGCCGACTTTAAAGATGGAAAGCTTGAGGTCTATTGTAGCGTTCAGATTATAGCGACGGCTGTTGAGGCGCTTGCGATTACGCTTGAAATGGATGCAGCAGACATCGTAGTGCAGAGCCCCTTTGTAGGTGGCGGGTTTGGCTCTAAGCTAGGTCTTCATTACGATGCAACGCTCGCTTGTATAGGGGCCAGGTATTTAGAGCGAGCTGTCAAAGTGGTGTTAAGCAGGCGTCAGGTCTTTTATAACACCCCTCATCGAGGGCACAGCATACAGAAAATTAGCCTTGCTTCTGGTGATGAGCACGCACTGTTAAGCGTACAACACAAAAGCGCTATGCCAAAAGCCAAGGGCTATGAGTTTGCCGAAGCAACAGGGGCTGGCGCACGGGTTACCTATAAATCTCAGTTCATTGAAAGTACGCATAGGGTCAAAGACGTAGACCTGCCGCTTATCGACTCTACCCGTTCTCCTGGAGACGCCATTGGCTCCCTTGCTTTTGAATCGGCCATTGATGAACTTGCCCACGAAGCTGGTGTCGACCCGCTTACGTTTCGCATAAAAAACCTGCCGGTAGTTCACCCTATGAAAGGCACGCGGTTTACCACCCACAACTTAGGTGAGTGCCTTCGTCAAGGCGCGCAAAACTTCAAGTGGCAGCATAAAACACAGCCCACACCGGGTAAACAAATCGGCCATGGCGTAGCGAGTGCTATGCGTATGAATGTGCTGGTGGAAAGTTCCGCTGAAGTGGAATTGAGTGCTACCGGTGAGGTAACGGTTCGCACTGATATGACAGATATTGGTACAGGCACCTACACTATTCTCACACAAATTGCCGCCGATACTTTAAATACGTCGGTAGACAATGTCACAGTAAAACTCGGTGATAGCCGCTACCCTGCTTCATGTGGTTCAGGTGGCTCATTTGGCGCAGCAAGCTCTGGTTCGGCGGTTAAAAAAGCCTGTGAAGCGCTTATTGCGAATATTAAAAGCTCACTTCCCCCAGCCCTTAGCCAAGCTGAAGTACAAATTTTAGATGGGCAAATAAAGTTAGTCTCGATTGCACAAGGTGATGATGAAGTAAGTAGTCCGGTATTACTCGCCAACTTTATGTCCGACAGCGACTTCCCCATAACAGCAACCGGTAAAGTATCCGAGGATGACACCAGCGATGATGAGCAGTATTCATGTGGCGCTCATTTCGCGGAAGTAGAGGTAGATGAATACACGGGTGAAGTTAGGCTACTTCGCCAATACGGTATGTTCAGCGCGGGGCAAATCTTGAATATGAAAACAGCTGCATCTCAAATAAAAGGGGGAATGGTATGGGGCGCTGGCTACGCACTTACTGAAGGGATCCATCACCATAGAGACACGGCAAGCTTTGTAAATCCAGATTTTGGTGAATATCATGTGGCAGTCAATCGGGACATTGCCGAAGTTAGCCTGGATTTCTTACAAGAGGCAGATTATGCCGCATCGCCAGTGGGTGCAAAAGGTATTGGTGAACTAGGCATTACTGGAGCAGGCGCCGCCATCGCTAACGCAATTTATGATGCATGCAAAGTGAGAGTACGAGACTTTCCCATTACCATGGATAAAATAATCGCAGGTAAAAACTAAGCAAAAAAAGCGGCCTGACAAGGCCGCTTCACATTAAGAAGCTTTTTCATTATTGTTATCCAGTGTGTTTGATAGGGCTCAAAACCCTTTTTTAATTTGTAGTACTATCACTCTATAGCATTACTAATAAATGCTTAAAGTTACAATGTAACATACGACCAACTGCCCATTACAAAAGTTGAAAATATTGTGCACCGACTTAACATTACTTAATATCTTGATGGTCATTAGCCAGTGCATTTTTTCAAAAAGTAGTTTAGCCCTACCGACTCAACCTGTACATTTATTCAACAAATCGTATATTATCCAATCTGGATCTTTGTTTTACTATTCAGGGCGTCAGCCTAAGAATACTGATACTGATTCACAGGATTCAAATAGACACGAAAAAGCTTAAAGGCTCGAAGGGAATACATAAAAATAATATGCGGATTAGACATCTAACAATTTTACTCGTCGTTGCCAGCGTTCTACTTAGTGCCTGCACACCTTCACAACCTACAAACAAAATTCTGATCAGTGGTCCTTTTGAACCAGTCAATAACGACCCGGCAAGTACCGGCTACATGTTTACACGAATGCAAATTCTGGAAACTCTCATAGACGTGGATAACCAAGGTCAGCTTATCCCAGGACTTGCTAGCTCATGGTCAAATGATGAGGACTTTACTGTTTGGACATTTAATTTACGTCCTGATGTGTATTTTCATGACGGCACGTTAATGACCGCCGACGCCGTCTACAAAAGCCTTTCGGTCGCGTTTGGTAAACCAACGCCATTTTCAAAAGATATGATCGCCAACATGGAGGTAGTATCAGAATATTCTATCAAGTTCACCTTGAACCAAAGTTACCGTCCTTTCCCTTCCCTGTTAAGTAATTATGCAACTGCGATCGTGGCACCTGCTACCTTCGGCAAGTTCAATCGAATTAAAACCTTAATAGGTACAGGCCCCTATCAGATTACGCACTTTGAACCACCCCACAATATTACAACCACGCGCTTTGACAATTATTGGGGCGAGCCCGCTGTTATTGAAAACGTTGAGTACGTAACGGGTCACCGCTCTGAAACGCGGGCGCTTATGGTACGAACGGGGCAAGCAGATATTGTGTACAACCTCGACCCTGCCGCGGTTAGCATGTTGCGCACTGACTCTAACGTAAACGTGTTTAGCGATAGGATCCCTCGCACCACTTTAGTTAAGTTAAATAGCGGCCACCCTATCCTCTCAGATGTAAAAGTAAGGCAAGCATTGAGTTTAGCGATTGACAGAAAAGGCATTGCATCTGGCGTAATGCGTATATCGAATATCTCTGCTGATCAGCTATTTGGCCCAAATATTCGAGACTGGCATATTCGTTCTACTGCCACAGATAATGCTACCAATACTATTTCAATGGGTGACGCTGACAATAATTCAACAATTAAAAATAGCGTTGAAAATGGCGACTTATTATTAAATAGGAAAAAAGCGGCACAGCTGCTAACCGACGCGGGATGGTTAGTAGGTGAGGATGGCGTGCGCTACAAAGATGGCTCACCTTTAACGCTTGATATGATTACCTATGCCAATCGGCCAGAACTCATTACCATTGCCACGGCAATTCAAGATCAGTGGGCTAGCATTGGAGTGAAGCTCTCTGTCCATATGGAAAATGTAAGTGCCATTCCTTCAGGGCATGCTGATGGCACATTACAAACTGCACTTATGGCGCGTAACTTTGCTAACATCCCAGACCCTCTCGGTATAATGCTGGCTGACTTTTCTTCAAAAGAAGGCGGCGATTGGGGGCCAATGAACTGGCAAAATGAAAAAGTGTTTAGCGATTTAAAGACCTTGAGTCACACCACGGATGAACACGCTTACAAATCGTTGATATCATCAATTATGCAAGAAGTTCAGCAAGACGTCCCTCTTATCCCCGTTATGTACTATGTGCAGCAAACCGCGACATCTAGCCGACTAAGAAACTTCAGCTTCGACCCTTACGAGCGTTCTTTTCGCGTATCTCAAATGAGAATAGCCCCATAATAATGAGAAAAATCCTACTTCAACGGCTGCTTCAAGCTGTACTGATGGCGTGGAGTGTAGGCACACTCACATTTATTATAACCCGTTCATTACCTGGAGATATGGCTTACAAAATAGCGGCTGGCCGCTACGGTGACGATGCGGTAAGCACAAGTGCCGCTAACGCCGTAGCAGAAGAACTTGGTCTGCACAGAAGCGCTTTCGAGCAGTACGTCAGCTGGATGACTGATTTAGCCTCTCTGGATTTAGGCAATAGCTTGGTCACGGGTGCCCCCATTGTTGTTGAGCTACAAAATCAGCTTTCTTACACCCTTGTTCTCGCTGGACTCGCTATTCTGGTATCCGCATTAATTGCGTTTCCTCTCGGAATTTATAGCGGCATCAGAAGCGCTCGAAAAAGTGAAAATACTCCTAAGAGCCGTGCTTCTCTTTTTGATAAAACAGCATTAGTATTTTCCACGTTCGTGCGCTCTCAACCGGTCTTTTGCTTGGGGCTAATTCTCATCTTTATTTTTGCACTAGAGCTCAACTGGCTACCGGTTGCGGGCTCTTCAGGCTTTGTCTATACCATATTACCTGTAATGACCTTAGGGTTAAGCCTGGCGGCTATATCAAACCGCGTAATTCGCAATAGTACTGTTAATGCGGTTCAATCGGGTTACTTCCATTTCGCCAAGATAAAAGGGTTAAGCGCTCTAGAAGCGTTCAGGTGCCATGCGCTACCTAACATTGTAATACCTGCTCTAGCCTTCATGGGCATACAACTTATCGGGTTAATTGAAGGCGTAATTATGATTGAAAGCCTTTTTGCTTGGCCCGGCATAGGACACGGACTTTCCCATGCTGTCTTTGCCCGTGACATCACTATGTTACAAGGCACAGCTTTGCTGATGGGCACGTTATTCGTATTGGTCAACACACTAGTCGATTTAAGTCAGTATGCACTCGACCCAAGGGTGAGGGAAAATCGAGGACATAGCCAATGAAGACATTCGCTTTACCTGTTGAAAAAGTGATTGGCTTTTCACTTTTGATGCTGCTCTTATTACTTGCGTTGGGCGAGCCTGTTCTATTGGGAACAAACGGCAATCAACAAAATTTAAAGCAAGTGCTCGAAGCCCCAAGTGCGCAACATTGGTTAGGTACAGATCAATTTGGACGCGACATGTTGGCCAGAATCTCAGAGGGTCTGCGCATATCACTTTCTCTCGCTGCACTGTGTGTACTAAGTTCATCAATCATTGGTGTGCTAACGGGCGTAATTGCAGCGTGGTGTAGAGGTTGGGTAGATACGACGTTGAATTTCATTGCCAATACGATATTGGCGCTCCCCGGACTGGTACTTATTCTTCTTTTCGCGGCGCTAGTACCAGGCTCTTTCATTATGCTGTATTTAGCCATTTCCTTAGTACTGGCCGTCGAGTACTTCAGGCTGGTACGTGCTATCACTCTACCAGTAGTGACAGGCCCTGCACTGGAAAACTCTGCGCTAATGGGTTTTCCAAAACGCTATTTATTTAGTAAGCATATATGGCCCGCCATTCGACAAGACGTGTTATCACTTGCTGCTTTTGGTGCCTCCTCCTCAATTATCGCCATGGCATCGGTGGGCTTCGTTTATGTTGGTTTAAAACCACCCAGCCCTGAGCTTGGGCTGATGATAGTTGAGCTTTTTCCATACTATCACGAAGCACCTTGGCTGCTCGCACAACCTATTTCCACCCTATTCGTTCTCGTACTGGGCTTTCACTTACTTTCTGCGAAGAGTGACAAAACACCTCGTTTAAATAAGTTCATTTTTGACAGCAGCAGTAGACTATCAAAGAGTGATGCATTGGAGCGCAAACTGTGAGCCAATACATTGCTATTGAACACTTATCAATTTACGCGCAAGACACCATTATTGTAGAGGATCTATCCCTTAACCTTGAACAAGGCGAGACACTGACTATATTGGGTGAAACCGGGGCAGGTAAAAGTCTGCTAGCGCAAGCAATTATGGGCGACTTACCACCTGCACTGAGGGTTACGGGAAATGTTCTGGTAAACGGTGTAGATATGCTTCGTGC
This sequence comes from Alteromonas macleodii ATCC 27126, assembly GCF_000172635.2. Taxonomy (NCBI): domain Bacteria; kingdom Pseudomonadati; phylum Pseudomonadota; class Gammaproteobacteria; order Alteromonadales; family Alteromonadaceae; genus Alteromonas; species Alteromonas macleodii. The sequence goes on from NC_018632.1 coordinate 3,157,494, forward strand.
CAACCGACGAGAATGTGAACAATTGTGGGGGCGAGACATTGTTATGCTGCCGCAAGAGCCATGGCATTCTCTAAGCCCAATGATGAAAATTCGCCAGCAAGTCGCCGAAGTTTTTCGGTTTACATTGGGTAACGGTGCTCGCGAAGCACAAAAGAGTGCGAAGACACAGCTAGACAACCTGGCTCTTAAAGACGACAGTGATAAGGTACCTTCTCAACTTTCCGGTGGAATGGCACAGCGTGTCGCTTTTGCCTGTGCATCAGCGACTAATGCACCTTTATTTCTAGCCGACGAACCCACAAAAGGGCTAGATGCCGGACGCAAACATCATATTATTGAGCAACTAAAGCAAAAAGCTAACGACGGTACGCTACTTACTATTACGCACGATGTTTCAGTGGCAGAGGCACTGGGTGGTAAATGTATGGTGCTTAAAAACGGGAAACTGGTTGAAACAGGTGATACCCGCAAGATACTGTCCTCCCCGTCTTCAAACTATACCAAAACCCTTATTGCGTCGGCTCCGCAACACTGGACGGCTACAGCAAAAAAAACGCATAGGTTTGCACCGCTGGTATCGGTGAATGATCTCACAATTATGAGAGGTAACCGTACACTATTTACTGGCCTTAGTTTTTCTTTAGGGGAAGGCGAAATTGTCGGGCTTTGTGGTGATAGCGGCAGTGGAAAAACGTCTCTAGGTGATGCTCTACTTGGGCTTCTACCCTATCAAGGCAATATTGCGTTTCATACGCTTTTACACCGTTATCAAACCCTAAAGCTATATCAAGATCCCCCAAGTTCATTTGCCCATCACACTACGCTTAATTCATTGATTGATGACGTAATAAAGCTTCACAAGGTGTCTAAAAAGCGTGCTGATTTACTTTCAGCTCAACTAGGCCTTAACCAGCGATTGTTTGAGCGCAGCGCCTCTGAGGTAAGTGGAGGTGAGCTTCAACGCATTGCATTGCTGCGCGCGCTGCTACTAAAGCCCAAGTTACTTATAGCTGACGAGCCAACATCTAGGCTCGACCCCATTACAAGTAAGGCAATTACTCACTTACTTGTCGATCAATGCAGAGAAGAAAATTGCACGGTGCTCTTTATCAGCCACGATAGAACACAGCTAGAAAAAGTCTGTGACCGCGTCATTGACCTTCAGACTCTCACAACACCAAAAGCCGTTATATAACGGCTTTTGGAAGACAAGATTCAGGGCTCTTTCGTGTGTTTATACGCAAACCGTAGCCGCGAATGAACTAAAAAGTCACGATTTCATCATCAATAAGGTGACCAACAGCCTGACTCTGCTCAGCATCTACAAAGGCGCTATCAATAGCGCTAAAGCGCGCCGTAGTGACCTTTCGATAATTCGGGTGTGTATAAATATAAGTTTGCTCTGACTGAAGCGCCTCTATCACGCGTTCAGCTAGGACAGAGGCATCGATTCCCGACTCTACTGCTTTAGTGGCTGCTTGAGCTCCGGCTTTAAGCTTCTCTTTATCAATGCGTTTTTCAGCGGCTACTGCGTATTTTTGCTGTCTATTCCTATACGACTCGTGAATGCGGGTTTTCACAAATGCTGGACACAATACAGAAGTATGGATTCCAAAAGGTTTCAGTTCTGGTACCCAGCTTTCTGTCATAGAGACAACCGCAGCCTTTGATGCGCAATAGGCCGCCGCATATGGCATGCCCATCATTCCTGCCATCGACGCCACGTTTAGCACCCAGCCTCCTTCGCCGTGCTCTTTAATAGCTGGCACGCATGCTTGTACGCCATAGAGTACGCCCATAACGTTGACGTCCATTACCCAGCGCCAGGTCTCATGCTCCGAATCTTCGACTTTCCCCGGCGTACCGCCAACACCAGCATTATTGATGACCATATGAACCTTGCCAAACTTCTCTTTGGCGTTAGCTACAATATCTTCCCACTGAGCGTAATCGGTAACATCAAGGGCGCAAGTCAATACATCGAAACCTTTCTCTCGTAAGTCGTTACCCGATTCGGTTAATGCAGCATTATCAATATCGCCCATGACGATATTCATACCCTGCCTTGCCAATGCCTCTGCCAGCGCTAACCCTATGCCGCCAGCGGCGCCAGAAATAATAGCGGTCTTACCCGTAAATTCGTTAGACATCTTACTCTCCTGTTATTGTTATTGCGCCGCGGGCCCTTTGGGAAAGCCATTTCAATGAGGAGTTTGCAATCGCCTATCTCACTCAACTAGCGCTTATCTACACACCTAGATTAGGGGTAACAGGATGGGGAAAATACTTTATTTGGCTAATCTGAATAGCTTCATGAAATTAATAAGTCAGGTTAAACGTAAAGGCGGGGCAAATAAAAAAGGGCAGTGACTAACCCTGCCCTTTGCATTACCCCGCTACTATATTTCTATGTTGAAAACTGTCTCATCCGTTCTACATCAACCTAACCGACTGTTCGATTTTACTCTGGTGCTACTAATCTAATTCTCAACAATGGCTTTTGACAGAGCGTACTTACAGGAGTCGATATCTTCACGCCTCAGTAAATACTTCCGCTTGTTTGTTAAGCCGCGAAATCAGTATATTTGATGATGTCAGCCATTTCGAAAGCTCCAGCGGGTTGACTGCCCTGTACTTTTAGTTCTGGATACCATGAAGGGTTAGATCCTAAGAACGAGTGAGGGTCACTTTCAATCAAACCTATAAGCACTTCAGCTACAATATAACCTCCAACAGGCCCCAAATGATTGCCTCCTGAGAGGCTTCCCTCGCAAAGAATGTATAACCACAGCGGAGTCGCTTGAGCTAAGTTGCCCGGCAGTTCGAACATCGACATATCGGGAGAATCCAGGCTTACGCCTAAAACAGACTCCATGTATTTGTGCACTGACTGGCCTGATGGCAGTGAAAAGCTCTGACCACGTTGCAAATTTCTTACGGCAAGCGATGCCTCAGCATTTTTGATAAACGGCAACTCCAGTAATTCTGAAGGAAGTTTTTCATCGACCGCCCCCGCTTTCTGAGCATCTTCTCCAAAAAACCAACTCCAGTTAATCGCTCCTGCCGTATTCTTCTGGAACCCTGTACCTAACTCGCTACCAAACATCGTTACGCCTTTATGACTTTCGTTAAAGTCTAATGGGTTGGTAACCATTGTATGACCAAAGCGATAGACGGCGACGGAAAATTCAACCGGAATAAATGGAGAGTTATCTTCAGTAAAAAATCGTCGACCGTTACACATAATATCATCGACGACCGTTTGACCTACTAGCTTGGGTAAAAAGTCATAAATAACGACCCATTGGTAGTGCCAGGTCACGATCTCTCGCGCCTTTTCGAAAAGAGCAGTTTTCGTCGTATAAGTGCCCTTCGTTAGTAACTCATTGACAACCGTATTATGAAAATAGTGCATCAGTAATTGAAGCTGAGAGACTATTCGGTTTTCATCGTTACGTGGATCGCCAATCAACGCCACTTGGTTTAAATGCCCCTGAGGAGTACTCTCTGCTCTAAGTAAATCATCACCGTTCGTCAGCAGGTGCAACTTGTCTATTTGTTTAGGTTTGCCGGAGGCGTTTGGTGGTGCGTGATAGTAGAGATGCGGTGTCCCTTCAACACCCGAACCATAGATACAATCCAAATCCAGGGTAGGCGTTCGGATATTATTGATGTCATCAGGGGTATTTCGTGAACTTAAACTCGATGTAACATCAAGGGTAATATCATGATCGATGAATTGGCCTAAGAATACGTAACCCAGGTCAATATTTGACAACTTGGCTTCTGCTCCGGAATCCATGGGTCCGTTCTTTTTACCGCATTCACGAAGATCATGCGAGTTACTGATAAGTCGAGGGAGTTGAGGAAATAGACGCCTGAATCGGCCTTGTGATTGATGATGGGTGCATTTAGGGGTCATACCGCTAGGTGTATTGATGCCATGATGTATCATATTCAGTCTCCATTTTAGTTATCACCTTTTCACTGATAAACACTAAAAATGGGGAAGTTATTGATAATCTATTGCTCGGAAACATCATGAGCATCCATACTCTGCTTTCCCTTTTTGAACAACAAGACCAGCTCAAGGCTTATATTAGACTATCTCAATGTGTTCACTTTTTCAACAATTAAGATAACCTTAAGCTGTTATAGAAAATGATCGTTGAGTAAATTCACCAGCGAATACCCCTTCGTTTGTCTCCGTTTCCTTGGCTCCAAACTCAAAAAAAAGACGGACGGTTTAAACTCAACCGTCCTCTGCATGAGGTTTCACATAGGCCAAAAGCTACATAAAATTCAGTTCTGACCCATTTGTTAACGTGCTGACGCCAATTAAGAACTGTAAAAACACGGTACATCATTATACTCAACTAGCCTTTTGCTTTACTTCGCCGGCATAACATAAACCTCGCGAACGCAGGCTGACTCTTCTGCGCTTAGGGCAAATAATACCGATTTTGCGATATCCGCTGGCTGAAGCTTATCTTCCTTAGGTTCATCAAAAAATGGCGTATTCACCATACCAGGGCAGATAGTTGTACAGCGGCCGCCCCACTCGCGCATTTCTTCTGCGAGGTTCTGACCGAAACCATAAGCAAACCACTTACTTGCCCCATATACAGAGCCTTTCAGGGCTATTCGACCGGCGACCGAAGACGTAATAATGAAGTGGCCTTGCGTATCGCGCAGGTACGGCAATCCGGCTTTTGCAGTATAAAGCAGTCCATTTACGTTTGCGCCCAGCATGCCATCCCAGTCATCTACGTCCCCCTTTTCAATGCCGGCGGCTTTCGCGCCACGCCCGGCATTAGCGAAGATGCCGTCAATGCGACCGAAATGTTCGCTCACCTTTTTAAACGCCGTATCGACATCTTTAAAGTCGCTAACGTCAGTTTTTACAGCGAACGCAACATCATTGCCAAACTCTTCGACTAAGGCACGCAATTTGTCCTCACTTCTTGCTAAAAGGGCAACATTAAAACCGTTATTTACCAGTTGCTTTGCTGTTTCTTTGCCAATGCCGCTGGAAGCTCCCGTTATCGCGATAACCTTTTTATCTGTAGCTGAGGTGGACATACACTTCCTCCTTCTTACTGGGCAACCAATTCACTAATTTTGCTTACGAAAGCTGGAATATCATCTGGGTTTCTACTGGTCACCAGTTTTGAATGGGTCACCACTTCCTCATCAACCCAGGTCGCACCAGCATTTTTGAGATCTGTTTGGATACTAGGAAACGAAGTGAGTGTTGCACCTTTCGCTAACCCAGACTCCACCAGCAACCATGGACCATGACAGATAGCACCTATAGCTTTAATACTTGCCGCGCTGTTTGCACTTTTGATGAAGGCAACAGCATCTTCGTTGGTACGCAGCACATCGGGATTGATTTGACCGCCAGGTAGCACAAGGGCATCGTAATCTTGAGGGTTTACAGACGTAACTTGTTTATCAACGTTAATTTCTTTTCCCCAGTTGTCTTCGTCCCATGCTTTAATGGTCGTCTGATCATCAATAGATAGCACATCAACTTCAGCACCTTGCTCAATAAACTTGTCTCTTGGTTGAATCAACTCGCTTTGCTCAAAACCATTGGTTGCCAAAATAGCGATTTTTTTGCCTTTAAGGTTTTGGGTGTTGCTCATAGTGTTCTCTCCTTTTGAAAGACGAAATGTAAAGCTAGTAAAAACAGGGGTCGCCACACGACAGGAATAACTGTCCGCCTACCACCTTTAGCAAATCACATCAGGTGAACGCGTTAGTTTGTGCATGGCATAACCTAGCTCTTACTATCTAGCTAAGATGCTATTGAAGGTGCAAATTACAAACCACCCAAACTGGGAAGCGCAAACCATTGATTCAATTAGAATAAATGCAATACCAACAATTTCACCACCATTGATAGCCACGCACATATTCAGATTTTGTGAACGATTTACAGAGCTTGTTTCTCGCTTCTTTTTTAAGGTGATGTAAGCCGACAGCGAAATTTCCATGTATCAAGCTTTAAGAGTTTTATTGTTTAGGCAAGGCATGAGGACACATGAGCAAGGAACGTTTTAACCACGCTAAATCTGCATTCGAGCTTTCTTTGAAAAGTTGGTGGAGTATTTCAAAGCGTATTTTCACTAGCCTGCAAAAAGACAACATTCCTCTTATTTCCGCTGGCGTTGCCTTTTACTGCTTGCTGGCTATCTTCCCCTTACTAGGGGCAACCATTGCCTTGTATGGCCTTGTTGTATCACCCGACGAACTACAAAGTCATATGGCATTGCTGGTAAATGTAGTACCAAATGACAGTCGCTACATTATTGAAGAACAGCTTAAAAATTTAACCGAGAAGTCGAATACTGCATTAGGCTGGAGTTTTTTATTTACTCTGCTCTTATCACTGTGGAGCAGCAGCAAAGGCGCTAACGCTCTGATAAAGGCATGCAACATTACCTATAGCGAGGCGGAAGGAAGAGGGTTTCTTAAAGGTATCCTGGCACGCATTACGTGCACCATATTTATGATCCTTACTGTAATTGTGTCCCTTGCCTGCATCACTATTTTACCCGAGGCAATAAGCTGGATGACGTCAAATGCCCTTAGTACCGAGCAAGCCATGTGGGTGACTTGGCCGGTGATGCTGGCCCTATTTAATATTGCGCTCTCTGCCTTATATCGTTATGCGCCTCACCGAAGAGAAGCCCAGTGGCGCTGGGTGACGCCGGGTTCAGTTTTTGCCACGTTATTATGGGTAGTAGCCTCGTATGGCTTTTCGATATACCTCAATGAATTTGGAAGTTACAACAAAACCTACGGCTCCGTTGGGGGAATTATTATCTTGCTCATGTGGTTGTATTTAACCGCGTATATCATTCTAATTGGTGCAGAGGTGAACTCGTCGATAGAGCTCCAAACTACTGCAGACAGTACGGTGGGTGAAGACAGACCCATGGGCGAAAGAAATGCATTTGTGGCAGATCATACACCGGATGATTTAAGGCACTAATGCTTAAACTATCTGAGGCGTATGCACTATCTAGCAGCGCCTTCCTCACCATCAATTTTTAGCATCTTTACGAGCATTTCTTTTCATTTTACCTATATCAGAATTTGCCTCATATTCGCGCCGCGAAATTATCTTCTCTTTCCTCTGATGTAAGGCATTACCTTGGACAACACCTTAATTCCGCCAGCCAAAGCGCGAATCTCTGTTCCCGTTATTGCGCTGGGTATGTACGCAGTTGCGTCTGGCTATTTGATGAGTCTGATCCCACTAATGCTCAGCCATTACAACCTAGACACGGCTATCGCCAGTTGGCTTGCCAGTAGCTTTTACGCAGGATTACTTGTAGGTGCCCTTACCATTGAACCGCTGGTCACCCGCATTGGGTACAAGCACGGTTTTGCACTGTGTTTAGGCATCCTTGTACTTACTATCGCAGTAATGCCTTTGTTTGCTCACACCGCGGTTTGGCTTGTGGCTCGGTTAGTGGCTGGCGTTGCTGTAGCAGGTGTATTTGTTATCGTAGAGTCGTGGCTTTTACACGGCGACGAAGCCGATAGAGCCAAACGTTTAGGCTTGTACATGGGCGCACTGTACGGGGGAAGCTCTTTAGGTCAGTTAGGTATTGGCGCTATTGGCGTAGGCGGCATGCTTCCTTTTGCTGCCATTTTCACCATGTTGATTTTAGCCATTGGCGTACTTTTGTTTGCAAAGAGCGAGCAGCCTGAAGCTTCCCACAGTACGCCACTGTCGCTAAAGCAAATATCGAAACTAAATCATGCCGCAATTATTGGTTGCATAGTGTCAGGCTTAACCCTAGGTGCCATTTACGGCTTAATGCCCCTTGAACTATTAAACCGCGGCATTGCTCATGACGATTTGGGTAGCTTAATGGCCTTAATTATTTTAGGCGCTATGGCAGTTCAACCTCTAATTCCTGCGTTATCCAAGTACTTAGGCCGCACGTTACTCATGGCGCTATTTTGTTTACTGGGTGTCGCCGCCATAACATTAACCGCAGCGGTTAGTGGTATTTACGCTTTGGGAGCAGGTCTGTTTCTATTAGGGATGGCAATATTTGCCCTATACCCAGTGGCAATAAATCTCGCCTGCGACAAACTCGATGCTAGCTTCATTGTATGCGCCACACAGGTCATGCTTTTCAGCTACAGCGTGGGTTCAGTAGTAGGCCCACTCATTGCCGATAACTTTTTAGTAGGCCCTCAAGGATTGATGGGCTACTTATTTGGGTGCTTACTTGCTACCAGTATTTATATGTTGATAGCCAGTGTTAAAACGAAAGGTCGTGCTATGGCAGGCGAGTAGCTCACTCGCCTTGTCCATCTTACTGCCCCTATTCTGGGGCAGATTCAAAATACGACACCTTATCGCTTCCCTTTCGCGACACTTTCAGCCGCTTTTTACCGCTTACTGTTTCAAGAGAAAGTCGGTTTGGATAACCTTCCACACCAAATTCTCCGTCACCAAGGTAAACAAGCTCCCCACTTTCGATATGACTCCACAGCAACAGCCTTCCTTGGTAGAAAAGCTGGTTATTCTGCTTGCTGATTTCGATGGTTTCTCCAAAGCCTGCAAGATATTTACCTTCAAAGTCATTTAACAGTTCAAGGGGAACCTGTTGCTTTACCACGGGCAAGCTTTTCTTCCAGTCGAGCTTTTCCATAACCGTTGCAATAACTGTTTCAATAACCGGAATTCGAGCAGGGTTGCCGCCGTTACCGAATATAGCGATACCTCTACCATCGCGCATTGTGCCCATGATTTGCCCTCCTGTTCCTGTGTTTGAACCACCATGAGAGAACCACTCTAGGTTGCCTTTAGCCTCAAGACGCATCCAGCCTAACCCCCAACCACCTACAACATCGAGGGTTTCAATTTGAGTAGTATTACGCGCCACTGCTTGCGAGATTACCTTTGTCTCATCGCCATTTAGTGCTCTTTGCATTTCGATAATCAATGTTGCCATATCAAGAGCATTACTCCACATTCCCGAAGGCGCAATTTGCGGGCAAATTGGATATCCAGATTGGATCACGCTCAAATCGTCGTGATGAACACTTGCCACATTTTGCAAAAATATCGGGCTGTCAGGTTGATACATTGTGGTGTTAACCATGTTAAGCGGCTTAAACAGCATTTCTTCTGCTAATTCAGGCAATGTCTTTCCAGTTAGATCTTCCAGCGCAATTTGCACAATAACGTAGCCACCGCCGCTATACGACCAACTTTCACCAGGCTTAAATGCTAAGCTAATGGGCGAGTCATAACGAGGCACGTTTACTCCGTTTAGGCTATCGATAGCCGTTGGCACAGCGTCTCCTTTATAAAAGTCAGCAAACCCACTTTGTGTGGTGCCCGCAGTGTGGCTGAGCAACCGACGAAAAGTAATTTCCTCTGGGTTGGGAAACTGCTCTTTTTGCAGTGTCCAACGGGTGAGATACTTAGCTACAGAGTCGTCTAAACTAAGCTTGCCTTGCTCTTCGAGCATAGCCGCTAGTAGCGCGGTAACCGGCTTGGAAATAGAAGCGGTAGAAAAGGCCGTTGACTGGTTAATAGAATCACCTGAACCGAACACCTTTTCCCCAGCTGTGGCGGAATAGACAACATTGAAGTCGTCGATTACCGCGACGCTTACGCCACTTAATTTGTATTCTTTTAAGAGCTCGTTGAGTTCTGCTTGAGACAACAGTTGGTTGTCATTTGCGTGGGCTATTTCAAGTGGCGCATACCACAAAAGTAAAAGGGTAAAGGCTACTAGTTTATTAATGGGTGTCATAAATTACTCTCCGTATAAATTTCAGCCAAATGTAGCGTCAATTATTCGGTTTACGGCAACCTATTTCCTGAACTGCATCAGGCATTCCCCAAGTGCATTACTTCGACTTCATTAACAGTTAAAAACTGTGTACTGTGTACTGTGTTAACAATAACAACAAACAACACGCCCTAACTTCCCGTGCAAAAACTCAATTGGTTCTACTTAATGCTTATGACAATGCTCATTTGGGGCGTTGTACTTTTGCACGAACAGCCCCCCCATTCACCGACATTTCCTTCTCAGGTCAGCATCCTCTATTCTGGGCAAGAGGAAGTACCAGCGGAGAACGACCCTCGATGGCGGGCTCATTCCCAGTCGGATATCGAACTGTCTAATGAAGTAAGGTGGCTCAAGTTCACACTTGCGTTCAACGCAACATCAAATGGGTCACAAGGTGTGCAACAAACCGAGAGTGCGCCTAAAGGCTTGTTTGTTTCTATACTTGGCGCGTTTTCTGTTTATTTGAACGGTTATCACATTGGTGATAACGGTATGCCTGCAACAGCCGAGAGCAAAGAATTGCCAGGTGAAATAGACAGTATATTCATACTACCTACACAGCACCTGAATACTGGTGATAACACGGTGATGGTAAGGCTGAGCAGCGAATTTCGTCCAGATACCGCGCAAAGTAGTGGATTTTGGGTATTTGCAGACGACTTCGAAACTCTTGCCGCCATTAATGAGTGGCGTATACGATTACCCTTAATGATGCTAAGTGGCTTGGTTCTTGTCGCCATGTATTCATTTGTGGTGTACTTTTCATCGCTCAAAGAGCCTGCATACCTGTGGTTTAGCTGCCTATGCACCATGCTGATTCTATTAATCTTGGCCGAGTCATGGCGAGGTCTATTCGGTTACAGCTACCAGTGGCACATCCTTAGAATGGAAATCGTCCTTGGGTTAACCCTTGTTATCAGCCTGGTGCTACCGCTCTTTTTCCTGTCTTTCTTCCGCTATTCAAAAACTTGGTTTATCAGTACCTTGCTTGTGTTGGTTATGGCTAGTTGTGAGGTACTGTTATATTTCGATGGTTACGATTACCGCAGCTTTTTGTTGTTCAGTGTGTCTTTGCTCATTAGCTTTATTATTGGTGTGGCCAGTATTTATAAACGGAAGAAGTACGCGTGGTTAATGACCATGGGAATAGCGGTATTTGTTTCACCCGTTCTCATAAACCGTTTTTCGTTTATGGACCAATATTTCTTTGTTTCGTTTAGTGGCTTAGCGCTTTTATTACTACTCGTGCTAAGCCAAACCCATGCTGAGAGGCAGCGTGCACTTACGCAGTCAACGCTTACCACTCAGCGTCTGCAGCTTGAGCTTATAAAAAAACAGCTACAGCCTCACTTTATTCTCAATACCCTAACGGCAATTGAAGAGTGGATTGAAATCGCCCCTAAAGAAGCCATTGGGTTTATTCAGGCGCTAGCATCGGAGTTTCGCCAAATGGCCAGCTTAAGCGATAGAGCCTTAATTGCTTTACAGCAGGAAGTCGCCCTTTGTGAAAGTCACCTTAAAATTATGGGATACCGCTTCGACGCCCACTTTTCACTGCAAAAGCCGGAGATGTCAGAAAACAAAGGGCAGCAGCTTATTCCTCCCGGAGTATTACTCACCCTCATAGAAAATGCGTTTAGCCACAACAGATACGGCTCGGGAGAGTATCAATTTAGTCTTAGCTTTTCTGAACAACAAGAGGATGAAGCACAGGGTGTGTCCGTAGAGAATGCCAAGCATGATAAGAATAAAAGACCTTCAACTACCTTGCTGTTTAAAGCTCAGCTTACTCAACACTATTCTTACCAGACATCAGCATTAGAGAATAAAGAAGGAACCGGTGTTGGCACCAAGTACATTAAAGCCCGGCTCACAGAAGCGTTTGGTAATAACTGGAAGCTAGTGGAATTTATTGAAGATAAGTATTGGGTAACTAAGCTCACATTTCCAACAACGTTCGTTTCGGGTGAGCAAAGTAACGCGCACGCCGAGCAGACCGAACAAATCACCTTACAAACGCTATGATGAATATTACCCTAGTAGAAGATGAACCCATGGTTGCCAAACGACTTGCTCGTTTTATCGACCAGTGTACCGACGATAAAACCACTATTCATCGCTTTTCCAACCTCGATGATGCAGAAGAGCATTTGTCTAACCGCGACACAGACTTGCTCTTTCTAGATTTGAATTTGCATGGAAAAGACGGTTTTTCATTAATTCATCAACAGCTTGCCGCCCCTTATCACACCGTGGTGGTTTCAGCGAATACCGACAGGGCTTTAGAAGCGTTTGAGCTTGGCGTACTTGATTTTATTGGTAAGCCATTTACTCAAGAAAGAATAAGTAAAGCAATAGAACGCTTTTCTCTGCATCAATTTAAGGGCCAATGTCAGCGGTTGTCATATCGCAAAAACAATGTGCTCTGCTTTCTTCAAGTTGATGATATTCAATTCATTCAAGCCGCAGGGCACTACAGTGAAATAACCACTAAAGACAATCAAACCATATTGCATGACAAGCACTTAGACAGGTTAATGCAAATTCTACCTCAAGGATTTATGCGAGTTCATCGCTCTTATGCGTTACCTCTTAATGAAGTTAAGCATATCGAACAACACTCAGGTGCGAAGTACATTGCACATCTGCACTCTGGCGCGAGTGTTCCAGTAGGAAGAACTAAATTCAATACGCTGGTTGATGCTCTGGGCAGCTAAGACTTCTAAACTGTGCGTAAGCGTTGAATATCTTTTTGAGGCGGCATGCCAAACAATCGGCTGTATTCTCGGCTAAATTGAGATGCACTTTCATAGCCAACCAATGAGCTTGCTTGTGTTGCGTCCAAACCGTTCATCAGCATTTGATCCCTTGCTTCTTGTAATCTTAGTGTCTTTTGATATTGCAAAGGGCTGGTACCAGTAAGTGCTCGAAAGCGCTGCCTGAAAGTAGAGGCACTCATGTGGGCTTGATCCGCCAATGCGTCCATTCCCACTGACTGAGTAAAATTCTGTTTTAACCACGTCACCACTTTTAAAATATGTGCATTTGGCGCGCCTGACGACACAAGGTGGCGAAGGTGCAATCCGTGTGGTCCATCAAGTAAACGAATAACAATTTCTTTTTCAACCAATGGGTAAAGGCTATCCAAAAACTTTCCCTGGGCACACATTTTAATAAGGCGACCTAGAGCGTCGTACAAGCCTTCATCCACATCTTGTGTCGATATTGGTTGATATCGAATATCTCTTGGCGGTTTTGACAGATTAAGCTCGGCGCAAACTTGCAGAATGAGGGTATAGTCTAACTTCAGAACCAGCGCTACAAAGGGGTTGTGCCTCGTCGCTTCTGACACATGAGAAATTACCGGCAAATCAAAGGTAGTTAGCATAGATTGGCCAGCAGTTGACTCATGGAGCTGGTCTTCATAGGAAAGGAGCTTTGCCCCTTGCAAAACGACCGCTAGGCTAAGCGTATAAATACAGTGTAAAGGCTCTGTCGGCGCATTTCTTACGTGAAGGGTAAGGCCTGAAATCGGCGTTTCGTGGTCTCCCTCTTTTCGACTGTAGTCCAGCACCATTTCACTTAACGCTTTTTTCGCATCACTGATTGGAAAAAACACCGTTCGATCTCCCACAAGCATTACTTCGAAAAGAAAAGGATTAAACAACAATTACGCCCTTCGGCTGTATGCCTTGGGCGCAAGTTATCATCACTTATTCTTAGTTACTAACCTACATGTTCTTTGAAGAAAGGTACAATTTGCGCCATGGCCAGCCCAACAGGTTCACTTTTATCATAAAGGTCGTAATGGGACCAATCTTCTAATTCAACCAATTGGCGATCTTTAGATGCCACTGCGCGCCCGTATATTTCCATGCCGTCACGGTAGGCACCAAATGCCCCAACCTTCTGACCAATAACTGCCATTACGGGTTGCGTCATAAGGGTCTCTGCAAAAGAAAATGCGTCCCACGCCAGTGTCTTTTGCGCATGAGAAAACAACATTCTTGTAGCGCCACCCGGCTGTTGGCCTCGCGGGGTTTTGTAGTATTCAGTTGCTTCATAAACATCGCGTTCCGTCATTCCATTGTCTTTGGCTTCAGCGAGACTTGCAGGGAGCAGTTCATTTACCAGTCGCTCACCGCCTCGGGCTTCTGCAGTTCGCTGTGCAGCCATACCCTCTAACGCACCAATGGGGTTATACATGCTAAAGCCTTCTCGAAAGAGTCGACCAATGTTGACAGGTGTGATCCCCACTACGGCTTTGATTCGCTTTTCAGTTAAAGCAGCATTTAAAACATAGCCACCACCACCGCACACACCGATGCCTGCAATTTTTTCCGCGTCAACGTAAGGCAAGGTAACCGCATAATCAATGACTCGACTCACATCCTCTACCCGTTGGGTGGGATCTTCCACAAAGCGAGGTTCACCTCCAGACTCCCCTTGAAAACTTGCGTCAAACGCAATGACTACATAGCCTGCTTCTGCAAGTGCCTTCCCATAAGTAGCGCTTGATGTCTGCTCTTTACAACTACCAAATGGATGTACACTAATGACTGTCGGGTATTGTTTAGCCTCGTCAAAATTGGGTGGCGTTAGAATAAGGGTTGAAATATCCCATGCCATGTCTGAGTTTCTAAAACTGACCTTTTTCATTTTATGCTCCTTGTCTCAAGCATTGTTTGCGCCGTCATCGCAAATGCAATGTCGGCAACAGAAGTTGTTTAGGAATAACTGCTTATAGCGTGCGATTAAAGAAGGTTTCTAACGCACTCATCGCGTTTGTAATTTCTGCTTCGCCGTCGTACAAATCCATGTGGTTTGCACCTTCAATGACATGCATGGCTTTATCCGATGTTGCAGCACGCGCCATCAAGTCGTCACTCATCCATTTGCTTCCTGCATTGCTTCCAACCACCGTCAACAAAGGCTGGGTAAGGAAAGCTTCTGCCTTAAAAAAGGCGTCATAACTAATTAGCTGCGTTAAACTTCTCGCAGTACCAAATCCTGGCGCTGTGCAATATGCTGCGCGATCGGTATGGTAGTATTCCCACGCTTGACGAAGTTCTTCATTCGATGCATCTTCTTCTTTTAAAGGCGCCATTGGCATAGTCGCTATATCGTCACCGCTGGCATCAGAGGTCCTAGACGCAGAGCCCGCTTCTAAGTAAGGCAATGCCTCACTGTCTTTTACATTGTTGTCCCAACCATTTCGGAACATTTGGCCAATGTTGACCATGCTTACTGTGCCCACCGCTTTAATACGTCTATCGTTGATGGCAGCGTTTGCGGTATAGCCAGCGCCCGCACAAATACCCATTGCGCCAATACGTTCATTGTCGACGTAATCTAAGGTTGTCAGATAATCAATTGCTGCACTTACATCCTCTGTTCTAACATGAGGGTTTTCCAGTTGGCGTGGTTCGCCACCACTCTCGCCCTGATACGATGCGTCATACGCAAGAGCGATATAGCCTTTTTCTGCTAGTTTTTTTGCGTAGGTTCCAGCAGTTTGCTCTTTAACGCCACCGCCCGGATGTGAAACCACAATGGCTGGGTAAGTTTTAGTTGAATCAAAATTCTCTGGAAAATTTATCAGACCAGACATAGTAATGTTTAAACCGTTGGTATTTGGAAATGATACTTTGTTCATAATGTCTACTCGTCGTTAGGTGAAAATGATGTTCTTGCCTGCTTAACGATTACCTCGTCAAACCATGAATTAAGTATAGGTGTTGAGAGATAGCCAACCTTGCCTAAAACGACGCATTAGTTGCCTGAACCGGTTACTTTGGAATTTAGCAATACAAGGCGTGTTACCTTCCACCTTTAAAAGCGCCGCCCATTCAACGAATAGCCTGATTAAATTAACAACGACACAATTCATCACAAACTTGCCCCATTGTTTCGCCCATGAACGCCCTATTTGTTTTCTTAAATAGAAGTTACCGTTCGTTAACTCAGTGCCACTACCATGCTATTTTCCAAAACACCCAAACGGGATTATTTAACGCCTGCCAATGCTCACAAACCTTGGTTTAGGGAACGGCAACATGCAGCCAATCCGCGTAATCACAGGTTGCTTATCCTTACTTCCTTCCTGTGCTTTTTGCTTGGTGTAGTAGTTAGCCCGCTAAGTCGCGCTGAGTCTGGCGAAATGATGCTGCAAAGCGCAGACGGTGAGTCTTCCCCCGCTCTATTGCATTCAACTGACGTGGATTTACAGGTGAATGGCATGATTGCGCACGTTACCTATTCTCAAAAATTCACTAACACCAGTAATGAATGGAAGCATGCCGTTTACACCTTTCCGCTTAATGAAAACGCGGCGATTAACAGTATGGAAATGCGTATAGGAGACAGAATAATCCGGGGTCAAATTAAGCCGAAGGCAGAAGCGAAAGAAGCATTTGAAGCGGCCAAAAAAGCGGGAAAGAAAGCCAGTTTAACAGAGCAACAACGCCCAAATTTATTCACCCAGCAGGTCGCGAATATAGCGCCAGGTGAGGAAATAATGGTGACACTTCAGTATGTCCAACAGGTAGACTACCGCGATGGAAAATTTACTTTTCACTTGCCTACTACGCTCACTCCTCGCTATTCGCCCGGCATTCCGCTAAATCAGTTTAACGAGAATATAGAGGCTGAAATATCAGGTACAGGTTGGGGAGAACCCACAGATCAGGTACCCGATGCCAGAGCTATCACGCCTTTTATGAGAGAAGGCAACGAAGGCCCGCAACTTACGTTCAACGCAACACTAAATACTGGATTAACGCTTAATAGCGTCACTAGCAGAAATCACCGTGTGAATTGGTCAGAATCCACAGGTAATTATCTTGTCACCTTTAATCAAAGCAATATCAAAATGGACCGAGACATTTGGCTAGAGTGGCAGCCTTCGCCCTCTAGTGCACCACAAGCAGCTATTTTCACTGAGTCGAAAGGTCAGCATGACTACGCCCTTGTTATGCTAATGCCACCACAAGTGAAGAGCCAAGATTTACAGGATTTTGATCGCGATATCACCTTCGTTATCGACACGTCAGGCTCTATGGGAGGTCGCCCGATTGTCGACGCAAAAGAGAGTTTACAATTAGCGATAGACCGCTTGAGTGAGAAAGACCGATTTAACGTTGTAGCATTTAACAATGACACCACGCGTTTGTTTGAAACCTCTGTAGAGGGAACAACACGAAACAAGCAATATGCGAGGGACTTTGTAAAGCACCTTAATGCAGGTGGCGGCACTGAAATGGCGCCAGCGCTTAATGCCGCACTTAAGCGCACGACAACTAAAGATTTTATAAAACAAGTTGTCTTTATTACCGATGGTGCGGTAGGCAATGAAGCTGCATTGTTCTCGCAAATAAAGAACGAACTGGGTGATGCGCGCCTTTTTACAGTAGGCATAGGCAGCGCGCCTAATAGCTACTTTATGACCCGAGCCGCTCAATTTGGTCTCGGAAGCTATGTTTTTGTTAGAAATACTGCAGATATTAAACAGCAAATGGATAGCTTGCTTTATAAGTTAGAAAGCCCTGTGTTGAGTGATTTAAGCCTCACTCTTCCGGCTGGCTATGCACAGTCAGCAGAGATTTACCCTTCTAAAATCCCTGATTTATACGCGGGTGTTCCTTTGCTTTTGAATGTGAAACTGCCTCATAACGCCGGTACAAGCGGAAAAATAACCCTTCAAGGCACACTAGTAGACAAGCAGGGCACCGCTCGCGAGTGGACCCGTTCGGTAGCAATATCGCCAACGTCGACAGGTTCTACTCAACACCTTGGCGTAGCGACTGCGTGGGCAAGAAAGAAAGTGGCGGCGTTAATGGATGAAAAAGCGTTAGGGCGAAATGTAGATGAAGTAAAACAAGACATTCTTGCTGTAGCCCTGCCCCATAAACTTATAACAGAGTTCACCAGCTTCGTTGCTATTGAAGAAAAAATAGCAAATACACAGCGCATACCGTCTTCCACCGAAAACGTAAGAAACCTAATGCCACAGGGAACGCAATTCAGACAAATCAGTTACCCCCAAACCGCAGCGGGTGTATCTGAACATGCCGTATTAGGCATGATTGCCATACTTTTATTGTCGCTTTTTCACAGCATCGCCTTTTTGCGAAACAAGGGGGGGACGAGGTTAGCACCTTAAACTCATTTCTTTATTTTTTGACTTAATATGGCTTGGACAAACAATGATTAAATACTCTTTTACCATCATCTTAGTCTTGATCGCCACAGCCAGTTTTGGCAAAGCTGGCTGGATATTATTGAAAGCTGAACTGGCGCAATATTTAATTCAATCTTCGTGGGAAGAAACGCTAGCCACTGGCGCTAACCAGAAGCCTTGGCGTTGGTCTGATACTTGGCCAGTGGGCAAGCTGGTTCATGCAAAAAGCGAGACGCAGCTGTATGTACTAGAAGGCGCACAGGGAAACGCCCTTGCATTTGGCCCTGGACACCACACCGACTCGCCCCCACTCGGACAGGGTGGTAGTGTGATTGGCGGGCATAGAGATACTCACTTCACGTTCTTAAAGAAGGTGAGAGCCAGAGATATTATGCAATTACAGTTGCCGAACTCACAATGGGTAACCTATCGGGTTGTATCGAAGACGATAGTCGATGCTGCCTCGGCAATGAAAGTAGATGTAAATGGGCAGCAGCTCTATTTAGTTACCTGCTACCCATTTAATGCGGTATCAACACAAAGTAATTTACGCCTTGTTGTTGAGCTGGTCGAAACTGAAACCCAGCGAACCTAAATAGGTTCGCCCACAATTAATTAGCCGCTTGTTTCGGCGAAAATACGCTGTACAAGGCAGGTAACACAAAGAGCGTTAAAAGCGTTGCAGTAACCAGCCCACCCACGATAACACTTGCGAGCGGCCGCTGAATTTCGGCGCCGACACCGTTTGACATCAACATGGGTACCAACCCTAGTGCAGACGTTACCGCCGTCATCAAAACCGGCCTTAGCCTAGATGTAGCACCAGTGAAAACAGCGCTATCAACAGTCATTCCCCCTTTCACCCGTTGGTTAATACTTTCCACCATCACTACGCCATTTAAAACGGCAACACCGAATAGTGTTATGAAACCGACTGAACTTGGTACTGACAGATATTGGCCGGATAAATACAAAGAGAACACGCCTCCGATGATGGCAAGTGGCACATTAATAAGTATTAACATCGCTTGACCCAGGGAATTAAACGCGAGGTAAAGCAGCACCGCAATCAATACCAAAGAAAGCGGCACGATGAGCGACAATTTTTTCTGAGCACGCTGTTGGCTCTCAAACTGCCCGCCTATTTGAACCGTGTACCCCGCGGGCAAATCCACCCTTGAAGATATGGCGCTTTGTATCTCTTGAACCACGCTGCCCATATCTCTTCCTTGGACGTTAGCTTGCACCACTACGCGACGCTGAACGTCATCTCGGCGTATTTGCGGAGGCCCGGATTCATAAGATACCGATGCCACATCGCCAATACGAAGCCAGGCACCACTGGGCGATTGAAGTCGAATATCTGCTATGGTGTCGCTGCTTTTTCGTGCGCTTTCTTTTAACCTAACGTAAATATCGTAGCGTTCATTTCCGTTAATGATTTGACCTGCGGCTACACCTCCTACCCCGTCTTGTACCACTTCCATTATGTCACTCACCGATAAGCCATAGCGTGATAACGCTTGTCTGTCAGGAGCAATAACCAGCTGAGCTTCCCCCACAATTTGTTCCATCGCCACGTCTCTGGTTCCTTTTACGTTTTGAATAGCGCTCTCTATTTCTCGTCCCTTAGCACTTAGAACAGCCAAGTCTGGCCCAAATAATTTAACGGCTAGCTGTGCTTTCACACCGGAAAGCAGTTCGTCTACACGGGTGGCAATAGGCTGAGAAAAGTTAAGTAGAAGGCCGGGGAACTGCGACAATTCAGCCTGCATTTTTTGCTGTAGCTCATCACGATTTCTCGCGCTTTCCCTCTTTGAAACAGGTTTCAACCCGATGTAAATTTCGATGTTGTTGACCGGTTCTGGGTCGCCGCCTATTTCAGCGCGGCCTATACGACTTAGCGCATAAGTTACTTCGGGAAACGCCAACAGCTTTTCTTCTAACGTTGAGGCTACCGCTAATGAAGTCTCTAGGCTTGAAGACGGTGCCAAAATAACACGCAAGTTTATTGTTCCTTCTTCTAGCTCAGGAACAAACTCGGTGCCAATTTTTGGCACAAGGGCAACAGCAGAAACCAGAAGCAGACCAACCAGTAACACTAGCCACTTGGTATGCAGCAACGTAAAAGAAAGTGCCCGTTGGTAAGCGCGCTCAACAGGTATCAACAAAGCACTCGGCTTCACATTCCTAGTTCGCTTGAATAGAAATGTGGCTAAGGCTGGAACGAAGAACAACGCAACGACAGTGGCACAAAGTACAGCAAGCATAATACTGATAGCCATAGGCTGAAAAAGCTTGGCTTCTACTCCCTCAAAACTAAACAAAGGAGCAAAGACCACTAGAATTATCGATGCAGCGAAAAAGATAGGTCTGGCGACTTCCTTCCCCGCTAGTTTTACAGATGATTTGAAAGATTGGGCATCTTCATGCGAGCTCGAAGTGTTGGCATTTAATCGCTTAAAGATGTTTTCAACCATCACAACGGAACCGTCTACTAACATACCAATAGCCACCGCTATTCCGCCAAGCGACATCAAATTTGCAGACAGCCCCATGAAAGCCATGATGGCCAACGCCATTGCTATCGCGATTGGAATAGTGATGAGCACAAGAAACGTAGCGCCCACGTTCATTAAGAAAAGGGCGAGAACGATGGTGATAAAAACGAAGGCGATGGTTAATGCCTTAACTACGGTAGAAATTGCTTTTTCAATCAGGTTTGCCTGGTCATAAAAAGGCGTGAAACTTACCCCTTCGGGTAACGCTTGATTAATAAGCGCAACTCTTGAATTTATACCATCAATGGTAGCTTTGGTGTTAGCCCCCATCCGTTTTAATACTATGCCTGTTACCACTTCACCAAACTGTTCTACCTTGCCATCAGATGCCCTTTGAGACAGAGTGACCGCGCCCTGTCGTATTTCAGGCCCTGTTTTAACATCAGCAAGATCAGACACAGTTACCACCACGCCATCTACCGTTTTTACCGGCACCTGCTCAATATCGTGAATTCCCTGCTCACCACTTGCCAACCACCCCGTTCCACGCACAACAAGTTGTTCTTGCCCCCGTTCAAGATACCACCCGCCAACATTAGTGTTATTGCGTTGCAACGCTGTAACAAGGTCCTGTTGAGATAACCCATAAGCAAGTAACTTTGACGGGTCTACGTTCACTTGGTACTGGCGAACTTCCCCACCAAACGACAGCACATCCGTTACGCCATCTACGGGCATAAGCAGTAGCTTTACTACCCAGTCGTTAAGGCTTCTCAGCGCCATTGCATCATATTTCGCACCGTCATCTGCAATGAGGGAGTATTGATAAATTTGACCTAGCCCAGACGTATTTGGCCCCATTTCTGGCGTTCCTACGTTTTCAGGAATGAAGGCTTTTGCTGTTTGCAAGCGCTCGAAAACAAGCTGACGGGCAAAATAAATATCGGTCCCCTCTTTAAACACAACGGTAACCGCTGAAAGCCCGGTTTTAGAGATGGAGCGCACTTCTTCAACATCAGGCAACGCATACATTACAGCTTCAATTGGGTAGGTAATAAGTTGCTCAATCTCTTCTGCGGCAAGCCCCGGAGCTTCGGTATTCACGCTTACCTGAACATTGGTTACATCAGGGAAAGCGTCCAAATTCAGCGACGGCAAAAGCATCGCCGACCCCGCAATTATGCCTAACAGCAGCCCAACCACTAAAATACTATTGTCTACCGACCAATCTATTATTCGATTAAACATAATTGGCCTCCTAATGGTTGTGCGGATCAAATCCGCTTTTCGCTAGTTCAGAGGCGACAAAGAATGCACCTTGGGTAACAATCCGCGTTCCAGTTTCTACGCCCTCTATACGTCGGTATTCGCCTAGCGCTTCCCCTCGCTCTACCTCAACAGGGGTAAATGCCCCCGACGCTTCGTTTTCAACATAGATAACCCAGTCTCCGTCGGTACTTCTCACCATTGCAGTTTCAGGTACTGCCATTACAGGAGATGGAGTGGGCACACTAAACAGTACGTCGACGAACATACCGGCATGAAGGCTATGGGTGGTATTGCGTATAGCTAAGCGGACAGTGCGAGTGCGGGTAAGTGGATCGATAATGTGCGACTGTTGAATAACCTGCGCGGTAAAATGTTCACCGTTAAATATGACTTGCGCCGTATCGCCTACCTGAACAGGAAACGTGCTAGTGGCTGGCAAGCTGGCCTCTATCCAAATATCGCTCTCGTCTGCCAGCAACATGACTGTTTCGCCAGCTAGCACCCTTTGCCCTTGCATGAAGTTGTCTTGCAAAACCACGCCATCGCGCACGGCGACAAGCTCATACTGACCGAAAGCGTCAACGTCTAAAGCAGTGATGCTTGAAATTGCGTTAGGAGTAAGTCCAAATGCAATTAGCTCTCCGTAGCTCGCTTTGTAACGATTCTCAGCTTCAACTAACGCGCTTTCGCTTATGGTGTTTTTGTCTAGCTTTTTTGCCCGACTGTAATTGGATGAAGCAATAAGAAATTCGGCTTGAGACTGGGCAATGGTTTCGCTGAACAAGGTGACAAGCACCTGCCCTTTTTCCACTTCATCCCCAAGCGCCGCGTGTCGACTAATCACTACCGAATCAGTCCGAGGAGACACCAATGAGCTTGAGTATCCATTTACTTTTACTTCACCCGGCGCGTAAACGCGTTGGTTATAAATACGAGGTTCTATTACGGAGGTTTGAACGCCTGCAAGTTGCCTTTGCTGTTCAGTAAGGACTACCTCCTCAGGCTGGTGATTCACCTCAGATTGATGACTTACCTCAGGCTTATGATTTTCCTCAGGCTCGTGCGCTTTCTCGTGCTGATGCGAGCCACTTTCATGTGCTAGGAAGTACTGAATAGGTGCATCAATGTTCTTGTCGTTTTCTATCGCTGTAGTTGCGCGGCTGACAGGCACGCACATTAATGTCGTCAGGACTGCGCCTACGACCGTTTTAGAGTTCTTCATAATGATCTCAACGTTTGTTTTAACTAAGTTTTTTCCACGGCGCCAAAGGGCCAATTAGTACAAACGTTAAGCAATGGGAGGGCGGTAAATGAAACCACTTATTCGAAAGGGAGAAGCCCCTTCTTTGAGAATTTTTCCCGAGTTAACAAAAGCAATGTTTGGAGAATAGGCTTTTACTAAAACCCAAGAGGAATGACTGCCGCTGCAATGTCCACAGTGATGGCAGTCGTTTATGCTGTGATCATCACCATCGGCGTCAGTGACTTGATTTTCAGCAACACTTTTCTTGTCAGAGGCATGATCGTGAACCGTCTCAAGATGCTGTGCATCGACTTGGTGAGCGTCTAACAAAGCTGACACTGCATTAAACGATTGCAACACAATCGCTAGTATTAGCAGTATTTTGACAGCAAAGTTTCGGTTCACAATCTATATCTCTTAAGGGAGTCGTCAGTAAATTATCAAAAATACACGACCAATGCGAACAACCTATCGCGTTTAACCTGTTTTCTAGCGAGTAACAGATTCAATGTGCAGCGAAGAAAACGTGCCGTTCCAGATTTGCTCACCTATGGTGACATTTTCAAAGCTAATATCGTCGGTATTTTCTAGGATAAGAATTTCTTCTGCTTCCTTGATTTTAATGTCTTTAAACTTAACGTTATTCACAGGAGCTGCGTCTGGAGCGTGAATTTCCAAAACCGTTCCTACATTTTCTACCGTTAAATCTTCAATAATAATGTCGGTATAGGTAGCCGGGAAATTACCATGTAAATTACTGGGGTAGTTTAGCTGGAACCAGAATAAATGCTTAAACGAAGCCACTTTACTGCCTCTAATTCGAACCATTTCTACGCGCCCCCCTCTGTCTAAGTTGCTTTTAAAACGATATGCTGAGTCTCCCTCATGCAAGACATTGTTCTCGAAAAATACGCGCTTAATGCCGCCTGACATTTCCGAACCAAGACCAATACCGTCTTCCCCACCTAAATCATTGTTTCGTGCAACAATGTCTGTGCTAGGTATACCTATATTTCGACCGTCTGCGTCTCTGCCAGACTTAATAACGATACCGTCATCACCGGTTCTAAAGTGATTATCTTCAGCAAGCACAAACTGGCTCGACTCAATGTCTAACCCATCGTTGTTGTACAGGTGACTTTCTACCTTCACTCGTCTTACCGTAGCATGAGACGTATAAACCAGATGATTAACCCAAAACGGGGAATTCAGGGCAGTATAATCTTCAAGCAGCACTCGCTTGGCGTGGAAAAACTGAATAAGCGGAGGGCGCAAGTAATGCCCTTCGCCGAACTGACGCTTCTCTACTGGAACGCCATCAAACCCCATTTTACGAAGCGCGTGCATGTCTGTATTTTGTTTCTCATACCAGCCAATGAACGCCGATTGGGCATTTCCGTCGATAGTACCTTTACCTGTAATTGCCACATCTTCCACATTTAGCGCATAAATTAGCGGTGAATAGGTAAATACCTCAGTCCCCTCCCAACGGGTTTTAACCACGGGTAGGTAGTGCGAAGGGTCGCCGGAAAATAGCAGAGTAGCGCCCTCCTCTAGGTGCAAGTTCACTTTGCTTTTAAGACGAATAGGACCGTCTACTTGCCATGTTCCTTTGGGCACAACAACAATCCCGCCGCCGCTGGCAGAAGCCTTGTCAATTACACGTTGAATTGGCGCTCGCGCTGCGCTTAGTGAAGTATCACTCACATCAACCACAAATTTTTCGTTTGGAATATTCGGCAGCTGGATCTGATTTACAATTTGCTCAGCAATTTTCCAGTCTTCGTCAGTAGATGCCGACGCATAGGAACAAGTTAGAAGGGTCACAATAAACGCCACCCATCCCAAAGCCCGGCGGTGTGTGAAACGGCTGGGGTAGCTACTCATAGAACGGTCAACATCAGGTATAAAGCGCAGCATAAAAGCTCCATTATTTAAGTCGTAACTTATTACGTTTAAGAAACAAATTGTTCACATCACGACAATAATGCCACCGGTGGCATTATTAATCAAAATAATGTTACGGCCCGTTTAACCACGGCACGATTTTTATCTTTCGGATTAATTTACTTTGCGCTTAAGTGCGGCTTTTTCGCTTTCACTTAAAAAAGCAATTGCAAGCGCATTCTCTTGCGCTTGTTTAATATGAGAAGGCATAAGGCCAGCTTGCTTAGCTGCAACGGAGAATTCGTGATCTAGCTCTACACCTTGAACTGCCGGGTCGTCGGTATTCAGGCAGGCGAGTATGCCGTGATCCAAAAAGGTGGTTAACGGGTGCTCAGTTAATGATGTGACCGTGTTCGTCAATACGTTGCTGGTTAAACAGCTTTCAATACCAATACGGTTGTCGCGCAAATAGTCCATTAGCTTAGCATCATTAACAGCATTAACGCCGTGTCCTATACGCACAGCACCTAAGTCGTTAATGGCTTGCCAAATACTCTGTGGGCCTACAGCTTCACCTGCATGAATTGTGATAGGCAGCCCTTCGCGGCGCACTTTTGTAAAGTGCTCTATGAACATGTTGCCAGGAAAGCCTTTTTCATCACCCGCCAAATCAAGTGCAGTTATATTCGCTTTACAGGCCAAGATTGAATCTAGCTCATGCTGACATACTTTTGCGCCATAAGAACGCGACAAAATACCGATGAGATTAACTTTAACATCGTGATCTTTAGTTGCGCTTTTTACACCGTCTATTACGGCCTCAACCACACCTTGTGTTGGTAGTCCGTGACTTTCACCCATAAAATAAGGACTAAAACGCAGCTCTGTGTAGTCAATACCCTGCTTAGCTGCATCTTCTACATTCTCTATCGCCACCCGTTTGCAGGCGTCGAGACTGCCTAACACCTTAACGCCCCAAGTAAGCTTATCTAAAAATGACACCAAATCGGGGGCGATCTCCATTACTTGAACATGCGGTCGCAAGCCCTCTAACGAATAAGCTGGCAAACAAATGTTAAATTGCTGACCAAGCTCCAGAATCGTCTGCAGACGCACATTGCCATCTAAATGACGATGTAAATCAAGTAATGGAAAGTTTTTATTTATCATGGAAATACGATGAGTTAAGGCGTAAGCCCTACTATACCACTTGGCGCTGTAAACCTCGCACTCTTGCAGAAAATAACTTTTTTATAGCGGGACAAAACAGTGCTTTTTTTGAAGCAAAATTTGTTTTAAGTTCGCTCTTGGCATCTAACTTTACTCTATCGATGCTTTTCTTGATTACTTTTCATAATTTTTAGTAGCAACGAGCCAGTTGCTCGTTGGCGTGCGCCTTGTCAACAGGCTAAATACCACCAAAGAGCAACAGGCCTCTTCATTATCACCAAAAAACACTAACAGGAGCACAGTCATGTGCGGAAAATGTATAGAAGGCTGCTATTTAGCAGGCTGGCGTAATGGCGTGTATTCATTCGAACATATGCAAGAAGAACCCGATTTTATGGGGAAAGATGTAAAGGCAGCCCATGGCTTGGTGGAAGCGGTATGCTCATTAGGTTCTTCGCTCAATGAGCTCCACGCACTTGGATTAGCGGACTCGCCAATGATAGCTTGGGCAGGATGGATTTATTCGAGAAACGAATTGCACACCCAAATCGATTTAACACGGCATGACGACGTTCTTAAATATCAGAGGGCCTTACGTCATTCAAAAGAAAGTAAATGGGCTGAGATTAATGCCCTCTACCCGAACATTGCGAAGTTTTTAGATAACCTAACGCTTCAAGACGTTGCTAATACCCTCGATGAAGCGCTTCTCGATGAAATTGAGACATGCCTTCTTGCTCTTCATGGTAACGGGTATTACACCTTTGAATTCGTAGAGTCTATGTTCGCCGCCGAAGGGCTATTCCCCATTATTGAGCTTACTGATACTGCAAAGCCGTCACTGTTTGTTGACCATGCACTTGAAATATTCTTACTAACCGAACATCTTTTACACTTTCGCCCATTGTCTTGGGCGCTTCGTGTGGCGTTAACTGTTGACTTAACGTGCGATTTCGACAGCTTTCATATGGCGTGGCGTCGATACACCGCTAACCGCGTGTTAAACGCGCTTCTAATAAATCGCAATTTGAAAGGTGTGTACGCGTTAGCAAGTACACTTGAACTCAATACCGTTCACGCTATATGTCAGCGGAACGTAGCGAATAAACACTTACTTACTCAGCTATTAAGCGTCGTAAACAACTGTAAAGGCGACACTTATATTGAACCTAAACGTCTAGCCGCGCACATCACTTCATTGATCTCAGTGTAAATGCTTACTCCTTACACTTTGATATTTTGAGATAGGGTGACTCGGTGAATGGTTAAGTACAGCTCGTTATGACAGTCAAATACGTGCGAATCTAACTTAATCATTATAAGACGCGATGAAATGCAGTGCTCATATCATAAAGTACTTTTGGCATGCCTTACCAAGAACAACGCCTTGGTAAGGCTATTCGCATTACATTTCTTTTTTAAGGGTTTTCGCAACCGCTAAAACTAGGTCTGCCAACGGGCGAACTTTGAAGTCTGGGTTAACATAGCTAAACAAAACCTGCCCTTTTTTATTGAGCATGAAGATGCTGGGTGCTGGTAAAACACTATTACCGCTTTCATCTTTTGTTAAGTTAATGCCATAGGTTTTGTACTTTAACTCAGTTACAGTATCTAAATAGAATCCAACACCGAACTCGCGAATAGTGTCTAGTTTGTCGTCGGATAAAAGCGTAACCAAGAATTCTGTTTCAAGCTTTTGCTCTTGCAAGCGCTCTGGTGATTCAGGTGAAATGGCCAAAATCTGATAGCCCATACCCACCAAGTCTTTTTCAATATCTTTAAGCTGGGCAAGCTGCTCATTACAATACGGGCACCACCCGCCGCGATAAAAAAGTACAATGCTGGGCTTTTGCATGGTAAGCGCTTGTAAGCTTACCGGCGAGCCATCTGCCATTTTAAGCGTTGTTTTAGGCGCCACTTGACCATTAAGCAACGGCGTTACTGAATCTGCATCTTCTGCAATAGTGCCGCGCTCCAAAGCATACGCATTTGATGCGCCTGCTATACAGGCGAACATTAACATCGCCATAGCCACTAGTTTCTTCATTAACCCTCTCCGTTTTCATTTTTGTTTGTTTAGTTTTTGGTTATCCGCGCTTTGCGCGATGTCCAATATGACCGAGAAGCTTCACTAGAAATTTCGCGCACCAATAAATAAACCGACAAATACTTGTATTGGGCGCTACTCACCTACAGCGGAATTTGCTTTTTACTGCTACTATAGCGCCAAAACTTGCTATGCCACTTTTTTACATAGCACACGGGGTTAACTTCAAGCCTCCTAAGAACAAAGCAGGAACACCATGGCTCTTAAAGCGACCATTTTTAAAGCTGACATATCCATCACGGATATGGATCGCAATTACTATAACGACCACAACCTTACTATTGCCCGTCACCCTTCTGAAAATGACGAACGAATGATGCTGCGCGTGGTTGCGTTTATTGTTAATGCTCATGAACGCCTACAGTTTACCAAAGGGCTGTCTGACGATGACGTTCCAGATTTATGGCAAAAGAGTTTTAGCGATGAAATAGAACTGTGGATTGAGTTAGGCCAACCCTCTGAACAGCGCATCAAAAAGGGCTGCAATCAAAGCCAACAAATGATGATTTATTCCTACGCCGACAACAGCTTCGACGCGTGGTGGAAGAAAGAACATAACAAGCTACAAACCAAAAAGAACTTATCAGTTTTCACTTTGCCAGAGTCGCTTGCCGCTACTTTGGCCAATGCTGTTCATCGCTCTATGCAAATACAGGTTACTATTCAAGATGGGCAAATGTGGCTAACCATTGAAGGTGCAGATGTCACCGAGAGCGTTGAAGTGTCTATAGAGAAGCATTTGTAATGAAAAAACTCTCTGCCGTTCAACTCAAACAGCAAGCACTGGTCTTTAGTATAGCCGATAGCCTTGAAGCACAAGCGCTTGAAGAGTTAAATGGTATGCAACAGTGTTGGTTTGACGTTCAGTATCACCAATTCCCCGGCTCGTTACTGCTTCGCTTTCAATTCGAAAATGAAGAAGCGGTGTCAAACGCTGAGCCCGAGCTAAAGAAGTGGCAGCGAAAATTAAGCGCAGCGCTGCTTAAAAAAGGCGTTGTGTTAAAAGATATGCGTCGACATCTTATATTCACCACACAAGGCCCAGAAGAGTAACCCACATCACGCTTTGCAGAACAGGATATCCAACTTCTTTGTTCAATCTTAGCTAGGTTTGTTTTTGGTTATAAACCTTTCATTTTTCCTCATAAAGTCTACTTACACTTTATCAGGTAAGTAGGCTAGACTGGTCTCGTCGAATATTCAGCTTGCCGAATATGACAATAAAACGGCAGGCATCATGAACGTTTACAATGAATATTTGAACACACCATGTTGACCGGCTTTGAAACAAGCCACTATCCCAGCAAAAGGAGCTTCACAATGAAAACTAAAGCAATGGCGTTAGCACTGTTACTGTCTTTAATGGGCTGTACTGAGTCTAGCGAAGAGACAAAAAGCGAAGTAAAAAAAGAGATGGAAAAAGCGGGCGAAGCAACAGCTGATGCCTATGACAGTGCAAAAGAAAGTGCTGCAGATTCTTGGGATAAAACCAAAGACGCGACCTCTGAGGCGTATGAAGACGGTAAAGAAATGGCTTCTGATGCCTTTGATGACGGCAAAGAGATGGCTTCAGACGCATATGAAGATGGCAAGAAAATGGCCTCTGACGCGTATGACGCAACGGCTGAGAAAGCAGGCGAATTTAAAGACGCCGCAGCGAAGAAAGCTTATGAAGCTTGCGTAAAAATGAAAGAGCAAATGGGCGGCGACGTTAGCGAGTGCGACGATTAATTTAATCTTCCAGCGAAAAGCAAATTTGAAAGCGAACCTTCGGGTTCGCTTTTTTGTTGGTGTTTAATCAAACAAAAGTGAGTCATACACGCTATTCACACCCGGCTAAAATCACAGCGTCTGGTGTTATAGTTAAAGGTGCGACCCTAAGCAACGTATTAATACCTAAAATATTGTTCCCTTTGGGAAGCACAGCCACTTCAACTGGCCCCACTTCGCACGTATTTCCTATACGAACCGAGTTTAATTGATACTGAGATATTTTAACGATCTTTCCATTTGCCATTCTGGCAGCAGAGGTTCTGGTGGCAAGAAGCTTTTGATTTCTTGTTAGCGCATCGAACGTAGCTTGATTGAGGGTTAACAAGCTTGAACCCGTATCTAATAGAAACGAAGCCTTTATGTTCGATTCTAGGGTCGCTTCTAGATACAGTGTTCCGCCTTTGCTTTGTGAAAGAGGAATATTTTGCTCTATCGCTGACACGGCAGATGTGCACGCTAACCAAAAAGTTAGCAGAACAAATAAGGGAATTTTAGATTTTACACTCACCGCACATACACCCTTTGTCGACTCTTTACATAGGTGTTGATTGACAGCAAGATAAAGACCAAAGGGTAAATGATTGATTTTACCGAAACTCTACAATACCAGGCGGTGCCAAAGCACCATAATAGTGCACAAAACCATCCATTCCGCACCATCGTTAAACACTCCGTTTTCAACGGAGTAGCTTCTCTTTCAACCGCTCTCCATTCTCTTGATTACTCAAATTCTCTATATCCAATTAGGTGATAGCAATCACCTATCACCAATCGTCATTGTTTAGAACTTTTTCGCTCATACAATGTAGAAAGGTAAGTATGTCAACGAGAGGACACGACATGAAATTACGCTATGTATTGGGTTCATTAATTACGGCTGTTTCACTTGGTTTTTCTGCAAACGCAGCGCAAGCGATGACATCATCAACTGATGAAACGGTTGATGTACAAGTAGTTGATTATTCAGGAAAGCCTCCATTTGAACGCAAGATCGTAAGCTTATCGGTAAACGATGTAGCGCAATTGGAATCAGTAGGGCAAGATGCTATTGAATACGTAGAAGTGAAAGAAGTCATCATGCGCGGTAAGCCACCGTATCGCAGAGTGACAACAATGATGCCTGTGTATGACGTTGCCCAACTTGAAATGCTAGAAGAGCAAACTGACACGCAAAAACGCGGCACTCGTCCGCCGTTCAAACGCCACTAACAGCGTTTTCTACTACCAACACATTGCACCAAAGCGATTCACTTTTGCCTGAGTGAGTCGCTTTTTTATTGTGCATACTTGTTTACGCCATTTTCTATTTCGATGTATATAACACGCCCTAGTTAGCGCGTTTTTATTTTTAATAACCCGTCACTAACGATAGAGTAGTAAAAAAGCAGAAAAACGAGATTATAAATGCAGCCTCACGACCATTCTCCGCTCAGTGATTTTATTGAGTACCCTGAAGAGCAAATGCTTTCCCGAAGCGAAGATTTTTTGAAAACCATGCAGCGCCGCCACAGTATTCGTCACTTTAGTGACAAGCACGTTGATAAAGCGGTAATCGAAAACTGTATTTTGACTGCTGGCACGGCACCCAGTGGAGCGAATCATCAGCCTTGGCATTTCGCCGCCATTCAGTCGCCCGAAGTAAAACAACAAATACGCGAACAGGCTGAAGCGCATGAGCGCGGTTTTTATAATGGGCGTGCGGGGCAACAGTGGCTAGATGACCTAAAGCCGTTAGGCACTGACGCAAGTAAACCCTATCTGGAAACCGCGCCTTGGCTTATTGCCGTATTCAGTCAAAAGTTTGGAGAGACAGAAACGGGCGAAAAAAGCCAAAACTACTATGTGCACGAATCGGTGGGTATCGCGGTGGGTATGCTTATTACTTCACTCCACAACGCAGGTTTGGCAACCTTGACTCACACACCAAAGCCAATGAACTTTTTAACCGAAGTCTGTCAACGGCCTGATAACGAGCGTGCTT
This sequence comes from Alteromonas macleodii ATCC 27126, assembly GCF_000172635.2. Classification (NCBI taxonomy): domain Bacteria; kingdom Pseudomonadati; phylum Pseudomonadota; class Gammaproteobacteria; order Alteromonadales; family Alteromonadaceae; genus Alteromonas; species Alteromonas macleodii. The sequence continues at coordinate 3,189,443 of NC_018632.1, forward strand.
ATATGCTTATTATTGCAGGCTATCCGGCGGATAACGCCACAATTCCTGCACACGCCATGCAAAAAAAGTCGCTTAGCGAAATTGCGAGCTTTCTTTAAATTTAAAAAGCGCTATTGACCTGGGCGCATGAAGTAAACTAAGTATTTAAAACGGCATAACTAATAAAAGCTTTGGCATAGACATGAGATACGCAGCACTTATAATGCGCCCTCGTTATTAAGGGCTGCGACCTTTTCTTTACGAATTTCGGTCAACCACGTTTAACAGTCCCTCGGAGCTCGTATCCTCATGTCATCGCGTCACGCATTCTCTCCACAACTTCCTTTTTTACTGTTAAGTCTATTAACTGGCCTAACATCGTCGTTTGTTACGCCACTGATGAGCTATTTCCTCATTGATGAGATCAACGTTGAGCCTATTTATATAAGTATTTATATGGTGTCCGTTACGCTATCAGGGTTGGTGATCAGTCAGTACCTCGGGCACTTGGCAGACAAAGGTTTTAACGCAAATCGCCTTTACGGGCTAACCATGATTTGCGTGGGCATTGCCATGGTCGCCTTTATCTTTAGCAAACAGTTTTGGCACGTATTTCTCGCTGGCGTCTTGTTTATGTCGGTGGGCGCTGGAGCCGTGTCTCAAATGTTGACCGTTTCGGGATTATGGGCAAAAAACCAAGACATTGACTTAGCTGCATTTAACTCAAAAGTTCGCGCTGCCATCTCTCTCGCTTGGGTGGTAGGCCCGCCGCTAGCATTTACGCTGGTTGCCAATTTTGGCTTCGCAGCGTCCTTCTCGGTGGCCATTGCATGTGTGATTGTTGCAACGCTTTTTGTGGTGAACGTTGTGCCGCCTCAAAAAGCCAATCAACAGTCACTCAATACAACGCTTAAAGGCTCGCTATCACTGCCGTTTTGGCTTGTGGGGTTAGCCATACTTGCCGGAATGGCAGGCAATGTCATGTATTTATCATCCATGCCTTTGTACGTAATGAATGAACTGGGGTTGCCGGAAAATTTGCCTGGGCTAATGATGGGGGTTGTGGCAGCACTTGAAATACCTACCATGCTGCTAGCAGCCAAATTAGCCCGACGGTTCCCACCTGCGGGTATCATGGCTGTGGCGTTTATTTTCGGCTGTTGCTTTTACGTTGGCGTGTACTTTTCTCAGTCAAGTTGGGAGTTATTGACCCTTCAAATATTGAACGCACTGTTCTACGGTTTATATGCTGGTATTGGATTGACCTTACTGCAACAACAAGCGCCCGACTTAACTGGATTCACTTCAGCGTTTTATTCAAACGCCACTCGGGTGGGTATGATGCTAGGCACCATTGGCGCAGGCACCGTGGCTCAATTTTTTAGCTTCAGAGATGCCACTATTGGGTCGTTGTGCATTGCCATATTTGGCTTAAACGTGATGTTAGTGTTCATGTTTGTAAAACGAGAAGCACGCTAAGTTTTATTCAAAAAAAACTAGCAGATCGCTAGTTAAGGCGTAACCCAGCAGCACTTCTATCGCTTCCTTTAATTTCTTCGCACTTTCTCATAATTGACAATTGTTACAATATAACATTACACTCACGAACAATTAATTACCCTAAAATTTAGGAACCCTATGAAAAAGCTCCTTATTTCAGCCACGATATCTTCTATACTTTTGGCAACAGGCTGCACCGAACAGGCGTCAACAATGAATAAGACTGCTACAACGCAGACTGACTCAGCAAAAGCAGAGCAGACGAACCCTTTATTTATGACAAGTTCACTGACTTACGGCGCGCCGCAATTTGATTTGATAAAGGACGAGCATTTCATTCCTGCATTTGAAAAAGGAATGGAACAGCACTTACAAGAAGTAGAAAAAATAGCGTCTAACCCTGACGCCCCCACCTTTGATAATACGCTGCTAGCGCTTGAAAAAAGTGGAAGTTTACTCACCAGAACTAGCCGAGTATTTTTCAACTTAGTAGGAACAGATAGCTCGCCTGAACGCAGAGAAATCCAAAAAATTCTAGCGCCAAAGCTGGCGGCTCACAGCGATACCATTAATTTAAATAGTGCGCTTTTAAAGCGTATTGAAACGCTATACAACCAGCGCGACGCGTTGGAGTTAGATACTGAATCAATCCGACTACTCGAAGAGTATTACTCTGATTTTGTTCGCGCTGGCGCTAAACTCAATGAATCAGATAAACAGAAGATACGTGAAATAAACGAAGAACATTCAACCTTAACCACGCAGTTTTCTCAAAACCTACTGGCAGAGTCATCTGAAATTGCGGTGGTAGTAAATGACGTAGAGCAGCTGTCAGGGATGTCAGAGCGCCAAATAAAGGCCGCATCAGATGCTGCTAAAGCTGCTGATAAAGAAGGCAAGTATCTTCTACGTATCACGAACACTACTCGTCAACCTGTCCTTACTTCACTAGAAAATAGAGCACTTCGCCAGCAAGTGTGGGAAGCATCAGCATACCGAAACCAATCTGGGGTATACGACAACACCAAAATTATTAGCCGATTGGCAGGACTGCGCGCACAAAAAGCAGCATTGCTTGGATTTGATAGCTGGGCGGCCTACAGCCTAGACAAACAAATGGCCGGTTCGCCAAGCGCTGTATACGACATGCTAGGCAGTATGGTGCCCGCTGTGCTTAAAAACGTTGAAAAAGAAGCCGCTGACATTAAAGCAATGATTGAAGCGGAAGGTAATAACTTCGAACTAAAGCCTTGGGATTGGGCTTTCTACGCAGAAAAGGTAAGACAAGCTAAATACGAGCTAGATGAAAACGAGGTGAAACAATACTTCGAATTTAATCGCGTGCTTGAAGATGGCGTATTTTTCACTATGAATAAATTGTACGGAGTGCGCTTCAAGCCCCGTCCAGATTTGCCGGTTTACCACCCTGATGTAAAGGCTTACGAGCTGTTTGATGTAAATGGTGACAGTTTAGCGATTTTTTATGCCGACTACTTTTCTCGCAAAGGTAAACGCGGTGGAGCTTGGATGAGTTCGTTCGTAGGACAGTCGAAATTGCTCTCGCAAAAGCCTGTTGTGGTTAATGTAATGAACATAAACAAAGCGCCTGATGGCGAGCCTACATTAGTCAGTTACGATCATGTTACTACCATGTTCCATGAAATGGGTCACGGACTTCACGGCATGCTGTCAGACGTAAATTACCCAACGTTGGCCGGCACATCTGTCTCGCGAGACTATGTAGAGTTCCCTTCTACCTTCGAAGAAGACTGGGCAGCCCACCCTGACGTTATTGCAAACTATGCCAAGCATTATGAAACTGGCGAGCCTATTCCAGAGGCTCTGCTGGAAAAGGTGATTCGTTCACGTACATTCAATATGGGTTATGACACATTGGAATATATGTCTGCAGCACTGCTTGATATGGAGTGGCATTCTATCTCTGCCGATCAGGCGCCTGAAGATGTCCAAGCCTTTGAAGCCCAAGCTCTCGATAAACATAATGTTGGCTTGTCTTATGTACCGCCTCGTTATAAGTCAGCATTCTTTGCACATTCAATGGGTGGCGGCTATTCCGCTGGCTACTATGCCTATATGTGGAGTGAAATTTTAGCTGCTGATGCCTTTGCTTATATGCAAGAACTCGGCGGATTAAAGTTAGAAAACGGTATGAAATATAGAAAGGAAATCTTATCTACCGGCAATTCTCGTCCCCCGATGGAGTCTTATAAAGCATTCCGAGGAAAAGCGCCAACAACAGATGCTCTGCTTATTCGCAGAGGGCTTAAAACCAAACTCGACTAACAGGAGGCCTCATGAATTCACCGGTAATACCCTCTAACTTCGTTGAATGGCAAAACTGTATTGTCCGCGATTGTGGCATAGCGTTAGACAAAGCGTTTTTAGAATCACGGATAGCGGCGCTTTCGAACATGAAGGATCAGCATACAAAGCAATTTCTACGTTTGTATGGCGAGGCACACTATAAGCAGGTTTTAGGCTGGTTTCATCAAGCCTTAGTGGAGCTGAAATGAGTAAAACGTTGACTAAAGAAGCGCTTCTTGCCGCCAGTGAAGACGACTACATGAACGATGAGCAGCTTGAATTTTTTAAAGAATTGCTCAACGATTTAAAACAGCAAACCATGGCTCATATTGAAGAGATGAAGGCATCGTTAAGTCAACCTCCTGAGATAAACGATGAAGTTGATCGGGCGCAGTATGAAGAAGAATCCAGGCTTTCTCTTCGAATTTTGGACAGGGAGCGAAAGCTACTTCCTAAAATCGATAAGTCGTTGCGACGAATAAAAGACAAGTCTTTTGGATACTGCTTGGAGACCGGAGAACCCATTGGCATTCCTAGGTTACTGATAAGGCCTGTCTCAGAATACTGCGCCGATGTGAAAATGGTAAACGAAGGCAGAGAGCAGCATTATTACTCACAAAGAAAGTAATGATACTTTCTGTGCCTGAGAGTTTTTGAGTGAATATTTAAGTGAAAATTTGAGTGTGCGGTTAACAAGGCGCACACTCGTCTTTTGGCAAGAATGGACTGAATGCGTTTCAGCTTTTTATCATTTTATAATGAAAGCCGAGAGTTAACCGTTTTGACAACGGTGGTATTGAACCTTCAGTTAAACCAAAACAGTGACCGCTGTGTTGCGTGGCTTTACTTATAGCTGCACTTTACGATAACTATTATTTATTTGAATAAAAGCTCCATCTGCACATCACATCTCGCATAGGGCGACGACGCCCCCTTAATAGGTTTAAACCCTATCTTTTCGTACAAACATATTGCGGGCTTAAGTACCGAATTGCTCTCTAAATAAAGCCGCTTTAACCCCATCAGTTTCGCTCTTTCGACAATACTTTTACCTAACAGCAGCCCTACCCCTTTGCCTTGAGCTTTGGGAGACACCGCCATTTTGGCAAGTTCAAACGTATCGTCAGCTTGTTTAATAAGTGCACAGCAGCCTATGGGTTCGCCCTTATCTAACGCGATCAATATCACACCCGACTGATTCAAAATGTAGCCTTCAGGGTCGTCGAGCGCTTTAAAGTCGGGCTCTTCGAGCTCCCAATATTTGCTTATCCATTCAACATTGAGCGATTTAAATGCCTCGCGATACTTTGGCGCATAATCGACTACCTTAATATCAGGCGAGTCACCGTCCACTCTCGCACTTATGGGGCGATATCGAAGATGCCTTTCAACTACGCTCACCGCTTCCCATAAATCGATACCCGTTTCATCTTTTAGCTCGCGCATGGCAGTGTCTATGGCATCGCACTGCTTTTCCATTTTGGGCACCATCGCTTTCGCTTTATCGTTTAGCGCCACCAGCGTAACCCGCGAATCGTCGCTCGATTTATAACTTTCAATTAGGTCGCGTGCTTTCATTTCTTTTACGATCTTACTCACCGACACGTGAGAATGATTTATCTCTTTAGCGATATTCACGACGGAATCAGCACCTTTTGACGCGAGCACGTAAAATACTGGAAACCACTTTGGCTCTATCGCAAATCCAAATTTCGCATAAGTATTTTCCGCATCCTTTGACACCTGCGCGGCTAACTGACGTAAGGCAGTACCTAATGCAATATGCCCCAATTCATTAAATGACTTCACTTCAAAAAACTCCGTAACCAGTTACGGATATAATTAATCGTAATTGGAGACAAGTCAAACAGATTATTATTTGATCATCGAAAAACGGGGATGTGGTTCACTTCGCCTGGCACCGGCTACACCAATAAAAACGTCGCCCGTTATACGTTTGGCGTTTTATTGGAGTGGCGCAGATTCTACAAGGCTGCTCTTCCCTGTCGAACACCATAAATCGCGTACCTTCAAAGTTAACGCCTTTTGCTTCAAGCACTTCGCGTAGTTCTGTGTACACGGTATAGCCACCGGTTTCATAGCTGCGTTTGCATATTGTTAAGGTGTGATGTGCCAAGCTGCGCAGCTGCTCATCAGCTAACTGAGAAGGTTTGAGTGAAGGATGAACACCTGCTGCAAACAATATTTCGCTGCGAAGATAGTTGCCCAGACCTGCCATAAAGCGTTGGTCCAGATATAAACCGCTTAGTGCGCGGTTATAGAAAGCTTTTGAACGTAAACGTTCTAATACCAACTCTTCTGTCACCGAATTGTTGAGTACATCGGGTCCAACTCTTTGTAAAAAAGGGTGCTCATGAATAGTTTGCGTTGGCCAAATGCTAATGTCAGATGCACTATATAAAATAGCACTGTGTGTTTCGGTATGAAGCCCTACCCTTAGCTGGCGGGTAGTATCCGGCATTCTATTGCGTTTACAGGTATGCCACACGCCATAGAGTTGGTTATGTGAATACATAGAGAGCCCATTGCTAAAATGGGTAATTAACGCCTTGCCGCGAGTTTCCATGCGCAGCACTTTTTCGCCTTCTAACTGCTTAGCGTAGGGTTTAAGTTGAGCTAATCCAAACTCTACTTTTTCTAGGGGAATATCTTTTATCACCGCTTCAACTTTATCTGCAGCGCGACGAATCTCTGGGCCTTCAGGCATGTTGTCTCAAATACCTTTTATCTCGGTTACTGGTTACTTCGCATCATTGTCAGCTTCTTTGCAGCTGAAACATAACGAATACAAAAAGGGTCTGTGGCCCTTTGATGTACTTTAAACCGAAGTTTGTACATCAAAGATCAACAGACCCTATTATTGAACAAATTTAAGCTGAAAATGCCGTATTTAAACGCTGCGCTGATTAGCCCTTGTTTGGCACAATCAGGTATTTTTCACCGGTTTTTTTAGCGTTATAAAGCGCTACATTCTCAGGCTGTAATGTCTCCTCAAGACTCAGTTCGTTGGTGTAAGACGACGCAAAGGTAGTGTTAATTTCCGTAGCAACTTTTTGGTAAAGCTCGCCTACACGCTTCTTATCAAGCTTGCCTAAGAAACGCATTAATAGCCAACCACCAATGCTCCACGTCATGCCGTAAGCGCGATTCAAAATAGTAGGCGAGAAATCTAAGCCACCGTAGATATACACTTGTTTATTGCTGTCAGAGCCGTAAGTGTTGAAGCCTTTTGCATCTTTACTGCCCGACGCTTCCATCATAGTGAGGATATCGCTAACTAGCTCACCGCCGCCAATGGCGTCAAACGCTAGTGTTGCACCCGTGCTGTCGATGGCTTGATAAAGTTCGGCTTTAAAATTCTCACTACTTGAGTCGAGCACTATTTTCGCGCCGATCTCTTTAAGCATATCCACCTGCTTTTGGCTGCGAACAATATTTACAAGCTCTACGCCTTCCTCTAAACAAATTTTATTTAGCATTTGCCCAAGGTTAGACGCTGCTGCAGTGTGAACCAAGGCTTTATGCCCTTCCATACGCATTGTTTCAACCATACCAAGAGCAGTAAGCGGGTTAACAAATGAAGACGCAGCTTGTTGCGGCGTGGTGCTATCTAGGTGAGGCAAGCATGCCTGCATAGGAACACAGGCATACTCGGTATACGCTGCACCAGTAAGAATAGATACGGTTTTGCCCATTAAAGCTTGTGCCTCCGGGCTATCACCCGCCTTAACAACCGTACCTGCACCTTCGTTTCCGATAGGCAGAGTCTGGTCTAAACGCGACTTAATACGATTTAACAAAGGCTTATGCACCGGCGCAACCAATGCTTTTTTGTCTGCGTCGAAGGTCGCTTTATCCAAGCTTGCCGGGCCAAACATCGGCCACATGTCTGAAGGGTTAATAGGAGATGCTTCCATACGCACAATCACTTCGTGCGGCTTCGGCTCTGGAACATCAACTTCTTTTAACGATACCTGAAGTTCACCTTCTGAGGTAATTAGCGTAAACAGTTGTTTTGATTTATTCATGTGATTATTTCGCCCTGAAAATTAAACGCTGAATGTAGTGCTAAGCTAACACGCCACAACTATCAGCAATATTTATATTGCGAATACATATGCGTTTCGACCACTTATACACCCAAAAAAATGGGGTCAGAGTACATTTCTCGCACGCTGAAAAATGGGGTCAGAGTACATTTTTATGAGTTTTTACGCGAAGCAACCCAACGGCTACACCAAGTGGTACCGCCTCTCTCCTAATCACACATCACGCCATGAGCTTTATCAATAAAGTACTCTGACCCCATTACTAAGATGGGTTACACTGCTAAGCCTGTATCAACTTGCTATGATGAATTAAGAAATGAAAAAGTATTGTGCGTATGTCTTACTTGGGCTTGCTGTAATAAGCAATGCTGCGCTTGCAAAAGAGGCACCGTTGGTCTCGATTCCTACTCACGATGCATTTTTTAATGCGATAAAGGCCCACTGCGGTAAAGCATTTCAGGGCAAAGTTAGCAAAGACAATGTGGGTAATACGTTCGGTAATGCGAAGCTTGTTATGCACGTACGAAAGTGTACAGACTCGGAAATTCAAATTCCTTTTCACGTGGGAGACGATGCATCTCGCACTTGGATTCTAGCGAAAACCGGCGCGGGTCTTATGCTGAAGCACGACCATAGAAATGAAGATGGCAGCTTTCATTCTTCAACCATGTATGGCGGCCACACAGTAGATGAAGGGTTCCCCCAAGTGCAGTCGTTTCCTGCAGATGTATATTCAAAAGCGTTATTTATAGAATCGGGAATTGCAGCATCAACGGATAACGTCTGGCAAATGATGATCTACCCTAGCCGCTTTAGCTATCGACTAATTCGCCCTGCCCGCGAAGTACAGGTAGATTTTGATCTCGAAAATCCTATAGCAACGCCAAGCGCCCCCTGGGGATATGAATAATGGGGTCAGAGTACATTTTCTAATTTAGGAGAGCCAAACAAGCCATTCATTTCATTCTTCCAGCTTGCCCGTTAGACCAGTTTTGGTAGGTACAGGGTTGTAGCCTTTACTCAATTCACTCATTTTATTAGAGAGAATATAGAAAGGAATTTGGTGAAATTATGGCAAGGAAACCTCGTTTGGCTCCCGCAGGCTATCCACAACACGTCATCCAAAGAGGTAACAATCGCTCAATATGCTTTAAGTGTGAAAACGACTACATCGCCTATATTAGCTGGCTTAAAAAGTTCTCTGCAAAATTTGATGTAGGCATACATGCTTGGGTATTGATGACCAATCATGTTCATTTACTTTGCACTCCTAAGCTTGATAACCTTGGCGTAAGCAAAATGATGCAAGCGCTTGGCCGCATGTATGTGAGGTACTTTAACCACAAATATGAGCGCTCTGGAACGTTGTGGGAAGGAAGGTTTCATTCCAGTCTGGTCTCTAACGACGAATATCTTCTCACGGTTTATAGATATATCGAGCTAAACCCTGTAAGAGCGAACATGGTCGAAAAGCCGGTTGAATATAAATGGTCAAGCTACAGAATAAATGCGTTAGGCACGTCTTCGTCACTGCACAGTCCTCATCCTGTATACCTAAATTTAGGAGCTTCAGAAAACCAACGTCTTGCCGCTTACCGCGCTCTGTTCGATGATGAACTGCCTCAAACTGACATTGATAAAATTCAAAGCGGTACTCGAAGAGGACTAGTGCTGGGAAGCGATACTTTTAAACAGCAAATTGAAAGCCTGACTGGGCATCGCTTAAAACACGAAGCGTTGGGTAGGCCACCGCAAATCAGTGAGCAGTTAACCGCTGGTTGCTCGGAAATAGCTTAATGTACTCTGACCCCTTTATTTTTAAAAACATCGCGTTGGCTCAACTAGCTCAAACCTGCGAACACTTAACCACAAACTGTTTGGAAATAAGTTAATGTACTCTGACCCCATTTTTTATATCGCGACTTGGAAGCTTATTAATGTACTCTGACCCCAATATTTTGCAGCAGCTGTTTGGTTTTTCGGCGTTTCGCGAGGGACAGAAGAAGGCAGTGGAATCACTGCTTGGTGGAAATTCAACGTTAGCGATTTTTCCCACTGGCTCGGGCAAATCATTGTGCTATCAGTTTGTTGCTACGCAATTGCCACACTTGACCTTGGTTGTGTCGCCACTGTTAGCACTGATGAAAGATCAGCTGGAGTTTCTTCATAGCAAAGGCATTGCAGCAGCGAGTATCGACTCTACGCTAACGCCCGAGCAAAACAAGCAGGTGATGAACGACGTGCGTTCTGGGCAGTGTAAAATTTTAATGGTGTCAGTGGAGCGTTTTAAGAACGAGCGTTTTAGACAGTTTATTGAATCTGTTCAAGTAAGTATGCTAGTTGTCGATGAAGCACACTGTATCTCTGAGTGGGGCCACAACTTTCGCCCTGACTACTTAAAACTCCCCGCGTATCAGAAAGAGCTTAATATTCCGTTAGTACTTCTGCTCACAGCTACTGCCACTAAAAAAGTAAAAGAAGATATGGCAGCGCGCTTTGATGTTGCGCCAGCCAACATTATTCAAACAGGGTTTTATCGACCCAACTTGAATTTGCATGTTCGCCCAGTACATGAACCATATAAAAACCAAGCCTTACTTGAAGAAATTCAAAAACAGAAAGGTGCGGGTATCGTTTATGTCACGCTGCAAAATAGTGCAGAAGAAGTAGCCCGGGTCCTACAGCAACAAGGGTTTGCTGCAAAGGCTTATCACGCTGGTCTCGACAGTGATGTAAGACAAGGTATCCAGCAAGATTTTATGCACAATAAGCTTCAAGTTGTTGTGGCTACCATTGCATTTGGCATGGGCATTGATAAGTCGGATATTCGCTTTGTTGTTCATTACGACTTACCAAAGTCTATTGAAAACTACAGCCAAGAAATTGGCCGGGGTGGACGAGACGGTAAAGCCGCAAACTGCACGGTTTTAGCTAACCTTGACGGGCTAGTCACCATAGAGAACTTCGTTTATGGCGATACACCAGATAAAAGCGCCATTCAACGCGTAATAGATGATATCAGCGCACAGGCCCCCGCTCACATAAATTCAGCGGCGCAAAATGATTCACCTACCAACGGCGAAAACAATGTTTACCAGTGGGAAACGCAAATAAATAGCTTATCGAGTGCCAGCAACATACGACAGCTTCCGCTTAAAACCCTCCTGGTACAGCTCGAACTCGCAAACGTTATTCGCCCTTTGTATGCCTATTTTGCTGAATATAAATTTCGTTTTATTTCAGAGAAAACCACCATACTTGGCCTTTTCTCAGAAGAACGGGCTCGCTTCCTAGACGCCGTATTCACTCATTCAAATATGAAAAAGGTGTGGGGCATTATAGATTTCGACAGTATTTATCAGCATTACGGCGCAGAGCGTGCCAGGGTGGTGGCCGCACTAGAGTATTTACATGAACACAATCATATTGAGCTTGCCTCACGCTTAATAACTGACGTATACCGCGTTGACTACGAAAAACTGCAAGCTGCCGATTTGGCAGAAAGGTTGGCTCGCTATTTCGCTGAAAACGAGCGCAAAGAAATAGAACGTATCGCCGCGCTGGTAAGCTTCTTCGAACTCAATACTTGCTTAAGCTATAACTTATCGGCGTATTTTGACGATTCCCAAGCGCCCAATGAATGCGGGCACTGCAGTGTATGTCAGGGAAATGTGGCTAGGCTCAGCTATTCAAACCCAATTCCCACACCGAACCCAGACCAAATATCAGAGGCCATAGCAGCACTAAAAGCGCATTTGAGCGGAAAATTTGATGGCCCAATCACATCATCTATTTGCTGTCGTTTTCTAACTGGCATGACCATGCCTTTGTTCACTCGATTTAAAGTGAGACAAGTAAAGGGCTTTGGTTCTTGTGAAAACTGCCGATATGCTGATGTGAAAGCAATGGTAGATGCTATAAATCAGTGAACGTAGCAAATACCCCAAATCTAATTTATAGTGTTGAGTGAATCACAATTAGCAAGTGGTAAAGGAAAATATGACGCTAATTCAGGGACAAGAACATACTCCTAAGGGATCGCTAGTTGTAGTTGGCACTGGAATCAGTGTTGCGGGTCAAATGACGATAGCGACCAAAAGCCACATCGAAAATGCTGACATTGTGTACATGGGGATCATGAACAAAGTTGGTGAACACGTGGTCACCAATATAAACCCGAACAGTGTGTCTTTAGACGACCTTTATCAAGAAGGGAAATCTCGCGCTGTCACCTATGACCAAATGGCCGACCGCATCGTGCAGTCAGTTGTTGAAGGTAAAAAAGTGTGCGTGGCTTTTTATGGTCACCCAGGCGTATTTGTTACGCCTTCTCATGAGGCTATTCGCAGAGTACGGGAACTTGGCCTAGATGCGCAAATGCTCCCCGGCGTGTCTGCAGAAGACTGCTTAATTGCGGATTTGGGAATAGATCCCTCTCGCTTTGGCTGTCAGTCTTATGAAGCAACTCAATTTTTGTTTCGCGATTACCGCATTGATCCTCACATGACGCAAATCATCTGGCAAATAGGTTTAGCCGGAGAAGCAACGCTAAGCGTGTTAGATGCTAATCACAGTGAATCTGGGCTTGCCATGCTGGCTGACATTCTAGCCGAGCACTATCCAGAAGATCACGAGCTGATTATTTACGAGGCAGCCACCCTGCCCCTTTGCGAGCCAAAAATACAAAAAGTGTTGCTTCGCGAATTACAGTTCGCCAAGCCAACATTAATTTCGACCCTAGTAGTACCCTCACTTGGCATGCCAGCATACCGTCAGGATCGTTTGGCAAAGCTAGGTTTAACTGAGCAACAAGTTATTGACTTTAGATCTCCAAAAGTAAACTAAAAGGAAAAAACGACATGGCAAAGAAAACAATTGTAGATTTCTTGGTTGAGCTAGACAGCAACAGCAAACTAATGGATGCGTATAAAAAGAACCCTGTGGGCACTGCAGAAAAGTACGGTTTATCTGGTGAAGATCTTCAGCTAATTAAAGACCAAGACTGGGACGAAGTAGCCAAACGCTTTGATGATACTAGCAAGGCTACCCGCGTAATTAGCTACTAGTCGTTATCTTTTTAAGCTAGCTGAAGTAGAAAGTGAAGCGCTGTTTGAAATGCATCTTCGCTATCGTTTGTTTTACGATGGCGCTTCCTACTTTTGCGCTTTTAAAAGAACCACTTAACATCACATCATCAGTCACTACGCTAGACGAACTGAAACAGCGAATTCAAAACAACGATGAGTCTGTAGAAACCACATTCACCGAGCTAGGCTACTTCTTCGACGCCCACCCGAACGCTTTTCAGCAAGCCCGCTTATTCAACCTAATAGCTTATAAGCACATTCTTGAGCAAGACCTTGTTGCGGGGTACGAAACTCTGTTGGAAGCCCGCAAGCTTGCGAAAAAAGGCGGCAACACCATGGCGCTGGCAGAGTCTTTTCGCTTAGAAGGGCTAATTTTGGACTTGTCAGGAGAGCATGCTCGTGCACTCGAAGCGCTCAACAAATCCCTTGCTGCTTTCATTGAAGTAAATAGCGATAACGCCTTGCTTGTATATAGCGCTATGGGCAATGTGTACATGTCGCTGCAAAACTACGAAATGATGTTGCAGCTAGGTCAAAACTTCCTCGCCGCAGCTCAGCGTTTAAATGATAAAGAAAACAAAGCCATTGCTTACTTTTTCCAAGGTTACGCGCAAACGGAACTGGGCGACTATCAAGACGCTAAAATAAGCCTTCTGCTGGCAGAAGAATTGTTCAAAGAGGTGCACTACCCCTTTATTGGTATTGTTCATACCAAAATGGCTGAGCTACATATCGCCCAAGGCAATTTAACTGAAGCGCTGACTATGTTGAACCGCGCTGCGGAATCAGACCGCAAAGTTGGTTTTAAATACAACGAAGGGTCTAGACTACTGCGCTTGGTCGACATCTACATTAAACGCAATCAAATAGACTTGGCTATTAGCGAACTTGAAGGTGGATTAAAAAAAGACGCCATAAAGAACGACAAATCCGTGGTGCTAAGCATGTTGGAAAAGCTCATTTCACTCCTTGAATCAACCAACAATTTTGAAGCCGCGTTAGAATATTCAAAGCTATACACGAAAACTTATGAAGAAAGTTTTAATGAACAGCAGTCAAGATTGTTAGCCCTTAACCGCGTGCGACTTTCTATTTCCGAAAAAGAAGAAACCATCAAGCTTCTAGAGAAAGACAACCAGCTAAAAGAGCAGCGTAACCTTATACAGAAAAAGCAAAACACGTTTCAGCTGTATTTCATCGGTTTTGTGATCCTTTCATTAGGCTTAGTCGTTGGCCTATGGCTTAGAACTCGCCAACAACGTAAGGCGCTCGATGCACTTACTCAAGACCTTCAGAAAGCAACAAAAGCAAAATCTGACTTTCTTGCACGCATGAGTCACGAAATTCGCACGCCGCTTAACGCCATTATCGGCCTGACCAAGCTTTCGCAGCGGGCTGCAGAAGATAAAGACCAACAAACGAACCTTATTCAGATAGAAGGCGCGTCGCAAACCCTACTAAGTATAATTAACGACATACTCGACTTCTCGAAAATAGAAGCGGGCAAGCTTGATATTGAATCGACGCAATTCAATTTAGACGCGCTAGTAAACCAAACTATTAGATTACATTTAGGGCGCGCTGAGGAAAAGCACATAGAGCTTATTCAGCACATATCACGTGACGTACCGTTAAACCTTATCGGCGACCCGTTACGCATACAGCAAATTCTAAGCAATTTAGTCAGTAACGCTCTTAAGTTTACCGAGGATGGACTGATTTCGGTAAGCGTTAGATGCACGCATAATGTAGAAGACATTCAGCTTGAATTTGAAGTTAAAGACACAGGGATTGGGCTAAACAGCACGCAAAAGGCATTACTATTTCAACCATTTAACCAAGGTGATGAGTCTATATCTCGTCGATACGGCGGCACCGGCCTAGGCTTAGCAATATGTAAGCAGTTAGTCACATTAATGGGCGGAGAGATCTGGGTTGAGAGCCAGCTTGGAAAAGGCGCAAGCTTTCATTTTACCGTAACCGTTAAACAGGATGCTTCCCAACAAATTGTATCGCCGTCTAAGCAACTTTCGTTACTTAAGGTACTTATTGCTGATGACATTGGCGTGTCGCGCGACGCTATTATCGAGTCGCTATCAGTGGCTAACATTAAAGCAGATGTTGCGACCGGCGGTAAAGAAGCCGTAGCCAAAATGCGTGCTGCTGTGGGAAACAGTGCGCCTTACGACGTACTTATTTTAGATTGGAATATGCCTGACATTGATGGATTGGAAGTCGCAGCCATCATGAAACAGGAGTTTTCAATTAAGCCACCGAAGGTGATAATGCTGTATGCATTCGAGTCGCCTCATATGCGAGAGCAGGCTAACCAACTAGGTATTCGAACCTTCATTAAAAAGCCTTTTAGCACTAGTGAGCTTGTAGATAAGCTACAAGAGCTTTGCTTAAACGTGAACACTAGAACCCTACCAGCAGATGCTGCGCCTGTGCCTAATCTGCGCGGAACGAAGATCCTTTTCGCAGAAGACAATACACTGAATCAAAAAGTAACCCTTGGTCTGTTAAACGACACCCACGCAAATATTGAAGTGGTTAGCAACGGCTTTGAAGCCATAAAAGCCTTACGTGAAGATAACAGCTATGACGTGGTATTGATGGATATCCAAATGCCCGTTATGGACGGGTTAACAGCAGCTAGAAAAATCAGAGATGAGCTGAAATTAACTTTGCCGATTATTGCCATGACGGCTCACGCCATGCAGCAAGACATTGACAAGAGCCTGGCAGCGGGCATGGACGGCCACATCAACAAACCGGTTGACCCAAACCGCTTCTTTGACGTGCTTGTTGAAGTGCTAAATAAAGTAAAGTCGACGGCGACCACTGAAGTAATCGGCGGGCCATCGGCAAACACAATACCGCTGAACTTTATAGATAAATCTCAAGCCATGCAAGCAATGTTAAATGACGAGACTTTGTATAAAGAGTTACTTAACGACTTTGCAGCACTTAACAAAGAGCTAGATAACCTTCGAAAAGCCATTGATGAAAAAGACTATGCTTCTATTGTTCGTATAGCGCATATCTACATAACTGCCCTTCGGTACATTGGTGCTTACGCCTTAGCTGAGCTAGCTGCAACGATTGAGCTAACGATAAAACGTAATGAGCATGGAAGCGTAGCTGGTTTTAGCGATCAGTTAGAAGCACTTTACACAGCATTGGTAGAGATGAATGCGAAAGTTGAGGGAATGGTGAAGTAAAGCCTTTCAGGCTGGGAGAAGAGAAATTAAGAAAAACAATGCCCGCACAATAAATGCAGGCACAGTAGTATACACGTTGAGCCAACCGCTCCCGATTATTACTCGTCTGACTCTTGAGAGGCATACTCATTTTTCATAAGCCACGCGTACGCCGTTGTAAAAGCGGTTTCTTGAAACTGTTTTAAACCCGTGTCAGAAAATGGCACTGCAAGCGGATTTCTACGTAGTGATTCTTTAATATCCGTTGGGCTAAATACTACAACTTGAAGCCCTTCAATCAATTCAATGGCAGCCTCTAACTTGAAGCCAATTGCACTACCTGCAAATTTACCTTTGCTTTGGCGCTGACGAATTATCACTGCATCAATTTTGTAGTCTTCTACAAGTTTAGCAAAGGTACTTTGGAAGCTCTTTAGCCCCTTCGCACTGGTATCGGCAAGCGTTAAACGGCGCGT
The DNA here is from genome assembly GCF_000172635.2 of Alteromonas macleodii ATCC 27126. Classification (NCBI taxonomy): domain Bacteria; kingdom Pseudomonadati; phylum Pseudomonadota; class Gammaproteobacteria; order Alteromonadales; family Alteromonadaceae; genus Alteromonas; species Alteromonas macleodii. The sequence goes on from NC_018632.1 coordinate 3,206,083, forward strand.
ACGGCAATCTGGCAAATGAAACAAGCCGTCAGCCAGCGACACCAAACTAACAATTGCTTCATTACCTTTTAAATCTACACCACAGACTTTCATATTTATTCCTAATTACGTTTGTCCGGCATTATAACGCGTTTCACAGCATTTGAGTCATTCAGTCGGTAAGCTTCAACCTCTTAATAGATGTTTTAGCTTAGTACCGACTGAATTGTGTCTTTTGACAAGGGCTTCACGAAATGCTGATCGAACCCTGCCGCTTGGGAGTCCTCTACATATTTCTCTGAGCCCCACCCGCTTTGAGAATAAAACTTAACATTTTCTGATTCCGGCAAGGCTTTTAGCATTTTTACTAACTGATAGCCGTCTATGTCTGGCATGCCGATATCAAGAAATACAGAGTGAGGTTTAAAGGTTTTAAATGCATCAACAGCTTCTTTCGGAGAAGTAATGCCTATGGCAGTCACACCCATAGACTCTGCCAGCAGACAATAAGCGTCAATGAGATCAGCATTGTCGTCAACGAACATGACTTTACTTCTGCTTTGTATAACAGGGTCCAGTTTTTGATTTTCAGATTGCTCGTAGGCTGTTTTAGAAATAGGCAACCTGACTTCAAAGGTACTTCCTCGATCAACACCTTCGCTCATCACAGACACTTCACCATGATGCAACGCAACAAGCTTACTCACTAAAGTTAACCCTATACCAAGACCGCCTTTAGTGTGAGTAGAGTGCGCTTCAATTTGGGTAAACATATTGAAAACATCTTTTAGCCTATCCTCGGGTATTCCCATGCCATTATCTTTAACAGCAACAACAATCATGACCCCGTCTTTTCTGATCTCTACGACTATCTTTCCTGATTCTTTCGTATACTTAGTTGCATTGTGAATGATATTAGAAAAGATTTGGCTTAAACGTGCTTTATCTCCGTATACTGTCACATCTTCTTCAAGACAGTTTACCGTTATATCATGCTTCTTCGCTTTTACTTGTTGCTCAACAATTTCAAGAGAGTCTGAAAGCACGTCTTGAATTTTCAATCTTTCAAATTCAAGTTTAACTTTCCCTCGCGTGATGCGAGACACGTCCATCAAATCATTGATAAGTTTAGACATATATTCAGCTTGACGATTAATGATAGCTGTCACTCTTTTTCGCGTTTTTTCATCATCAACCGTTTCTAGAATACTTGCCCCAGACATTATAGGCCCTAACGGATTTCGAAGTTCATGGGCCAAAGTAGCGAGAAATTCATTCCTGTAATTATCTTGTTTTTCAAGCTCTTGAATACTTATATGCATGCGCTCTTGCACATCAAGCGCGTAAACAAGAAACATTCTATTTAACCGGTTTGCGGTGTCGACGTCCGTCTTATCAAACGCTGTTGAGCGCCCTTTAATTGTACGGGTATGAATAGTGAAAGATGAACGGGGCTTAAGACGCTCTGCTTTTGGTGCATCTTCCGATTTCTCATCTTTAGCGCCTATCCACTTTTGATTTCGATGGGTTTCCTTCCTGAACCAAGCAGTAAAATACTGCTTCTTTTCAAACAGTGGGATGATCATAATACCCGCAATACCATGTTCTCTGGCTTCAGGGTAATCATGATAAAGGGAATCGTTAGTGTAAGGAAAGCCGCCTTCACTACTTGCTTTAGAAAAAATGTCTTTGATGACTTCTACCGGTAAAGTAGAACCGAGGGTAATAGTCTCGTACTGTGAATAATAAACAAACCCTGAGCTATTAAGCGCGTCTAAAAAAGCGCGTTCACCGCTCTTGACTACACGGCTAATAGGATTTGCTGGACCGATTCTATCCAACATCGCATCAACCGCTTTATCAGTAACATGCTTTTTGCGTTTCGCAATTTCTTCTTCTTTCGCTAACAAATGCCAGCTGAACAGTTGACTTAAATTCTCACATTGCAGTCGTACATTTTGTGGAATATAACAAGCCTCGCGATGGTGGCAGGAAATAAGCCCATACAACTCTCCATCCGTTACTAACGAAATGGAAAATGAAGCACGTAAACCTTGATTTCTGATGTATTGAAGATGAATAGGTGAAAATGTGCGCAACAACGAACGAGTGAGGTCTAGTCGCTCCCTTCCCGATTCTTCGACAGACGGAATCAACCTAGATGCAGGTAACTCTGTGTCGGGAGTAAGCCTCACCCAATTCGTCTTGTACAGCTCTCTGGCTTGTTTTGGTATATCCGACGCGGGAAAGTACAAGTCTTGATAAGATTCCATGTCTTCAGACTTGGCTTCCGCTATTACCTTCCCCGAGTAGTCCTTATTAAATTTATAAAGCACTACCCTGTCCATGTTAGTCAGATACCTGATGGTTGATACCATCTCTTGAGCCATCTCTCTCAACGATGTCATTTCTTTGAAGCGTGGGGCGATAGACATTGAATAGAGCTTAACAAATTGCTCTGCACTATAGGTGTCTCTAAATTCAGTTGCGGGCTCAAGCTCAACCACATAGTGACAACCTGAATCATAGACTACGGCTAAATAATCTATTGCCGCACCTTCCTTTAAAAGCGAAGCTTTAAGATGCAGTTTAACAGGCAGTCTTATCTTACTCTTAGAAACTCTATCAAACGTTTCTTCTAGGAAGGCGCGCTCATCTGTATCAGAAGAGAGTATATCTAAAAAACCTTTACCTATGATCTCGTCGGCAAATATCGTGTTGCAGTTCTCACTAACAATCGAAACCTCTAAATCTTCGTAGTTGAACGCGATGAGAAAACCATAACTTTGGACACTTTCGGGAATATGTATAGGTTCATCTTCACAACGTTCAAAGTTAAAGTTCTGAGTCGATTGAGTCATAGAGTTCCTAAGGTTTGTATCAGTTAAGCCACGCTGGCTATAGTTCGCAACGTATCATATCGGCATATAGATTTGTAATGCTCTGTATGCGGTTTGGGTTAATTTAATGTTCGCTTACCGGCAATTTCAAAACACCAAAAAAACCGTGTTCAAGCAACCACTGTTCCTCTTTACGCAGTTTTAAAACTCTACTCATCATTCAACGAATTGAGCTTTATCAGCCTTCCGCCTTCTTTATCTTCAAGCACATAGATATTGCCCTTACTGTCTTGCTCAACCTCGCGTACTCGCTTGCCCCATTCATAGCGCTCTGCTTCTTCCACCTTCCAGTTGCCTTCATCGTCTTTATTAAATGCAACTCGAACCAGCGCTTTTGAAGACAAACCGCCTATAAAACCATTTCCCTTCCAGTCACTAAACTTATCGCCTTTGTAAATGATAAAACCGGCAGGACTAATGGCAGGCACCCACGCCAATTCAGGCGACTTAAAGATGGGGTAGTCTTCGTGGTTAGGAATTTTCACGCCTGAGTAATGGTCGCCCTGCGACACTGCTGGGTAACCATAGTTGCGACCTCGTTCAATAATATTAAGTTCGTCGCCATGGCGCGGCCCCATTTCATGAGCCCATAAATTACCTTTCTCATCAAAATCGATGCCTAGCGGATTGCGGTGACCTAATGTCCAGATTTGTTCTGTTACGTTGCCTTGACCATAAAACGGATTATCTTCAGGCACGCTACCGTCGTCGTTTAAGCGCAGCACCTTACCTAAGTTCATCGCCATGTTTTGTGCGGGCGTGAATTTCTGGCGCTCGCCCGAGGTGATAAATAAATGACCATCAGGTGAAAACGCCATGCGGTGAGAGTAATGCCCATTCCCCGTCACCTTCGGCGACTGACGCCAAATTAGCTCTCTATCAGTCAACTTCGCGCCACTATCAGATAAGGTAAGCGTGGCTCGCTCTATCACCGCACCGCTGAACGCATCGTCTTTTTCATCTCGTTCAATGTACGAAATGTAAATGGTGTTATTCGACACAAAGTCAGGGTGAATAATGACATCACCTAAACCGCCTTGCCCGCGCGCAGTAACACTTGGCACATTACTAACAGCAAAACGCTTCTGCTGGTTTTCATCAAGCAGCCATAGAGTGCCAGCTTTTTCCGTTACCAAGCTGTGCCCGTCTGGCAAAAATGTCATAGCCCAGGGGTTATCGAAGGACGCCTGAACATTACCCGTTACAGTAGTGCCCTTACTGCCCTTCATTTCAATTTGTTCAGATACGTTCGACTGAGCAAAGGTAAAAAAAGAGGTGGCAAAAAGCGTAACCAATAGTGCGCCTTTCCGACTCTTGCTGGTTTTGTGCGTGCTTGTTGTTTGCATTAAGTTCTAGCCTTTTCGAGGGTTTGCGTACTGCTGATTGCACGTTAAGACGTTAATTGCACGTAAACGGGCGGCGCAAAGGGTTTCAGTTAGCATTGGTTACGTAGATTTAATTAAACAGGTTTATATTATCGACTTGGTTTCGCTATTCGTGTTTTTGAGTTGTGCTCGCTTTTCCTAAACTTTCTTTAATGCAGCGACACTTTACTAAAATACCGCCTATGTTATTTTCCAAGAAGTTTTAGCAACGAAGATAAGGAGGTGATCATATGTCTAGAGTTAAGGTATTTGAACAGGCAGCTATGAGTGAGGGTCGTTCTAGCTAACCCCTTTTACGCAATTGCTCTATAAGGCTGCCTAGTCAGCCCAGCTCGGAAAGCCGCATCACGTTGCTGATTGCGGCTTTTTTACTCCCTTTACAGAATTTAATTACACAAGGCTAAATTTCTCGTTAGTCGCGCGTCAAAACCTTTCTAATATTCATAAAAACACATTAAAAAGATGGTAAATTGATCAAATCGTAGAAGCCGCGCTTAAAAACTACGTAAATTAAACGCTGTTACCTTTCCTAATAGAGTCACAAAATAAAAGTACGTTTAACACGAGACAAGGTGACGAGCGTTGAGGTTTTGCCAAGGAGTAAAAAGTTGTTCAGGGTTGGACTATTCATTTTAATAACATTAGTGAAGTTTGCTCATGCAAGTTCGAGTGACAGCAATGAGCAGAATAATGTTTTGGCGTTTCACGCAGACAATGCATTTCTTACTGAAAGGGTAAATCTGCAAGGCAATCCCTATTCTACTTCTGTCGATACGGTACAAATGCTAGTTGATGAAATAGGGTATACAGATCCCGTGCTTCATGTTCCACTTGTGCGTTCTTTTGCGTATATGCAGCATGGCGAAAACATTTGCGTACTTAATAAAATAAAAGCACCTGAACGCGAAAAAAATCACCTTTACTCACTACCGCTTAGCTTTTTCCAGACACAGCGTTTTTACCAACTGGCTTCACTGCCACCAATAGAAAAGGAATTTTTAGATGAAAAAGGCCGAATACTGAGCATATCTCGCGTATTAGAAGCCTTTCCAGACTCTTTTATTGTGTTACCAGAAGAATACTCATTCGGTGAAAGGATAGACGACGATCTAAAGCAAGTTAATCGAGAGCAAATCCTTCGTATAGCAAATAATATTTATTACTCTCGCTTTATGGAAATGTTTTCAAAAGGAAAGTCTGATTTTGCACTCATTTTTCCAGCAACTTTATACAGAAGTTTTGGAGAGAACATGCCTATTAAAGTACGCAGTTACTCTATTGCAGATAACCCTGACTATGTATCAGGCCACGTTATCTGCCCCAATACTCCTCAGGGTGCAGAGCACATAGAGCGTATAAACGCTGCAATAAAACGCATCTATTTAACACCTGAGTTTATTAATGCTCACACGCGCTATTTGCCCGCTCAGGACAAACAAAACTTGCGAACTATCATCGAGCAATCTATTGAAAAGTTAATGCTTGCCTATTAATGACTTGGTTATTTTTTGACAAGTTTGAGTGACTATGACAGCTTAGGTAAATTCAATTATAAAAAGAAACTCGCGCCTGATCGCGGGAAAGGGAATTTCAAATGTATCAAAAGCTTGTCTGTGTTTTTATCGGCGCCTTACTTACTTTTAGCCTTAGCTTTCACGTAAACGCCAAAGTGCGTGGCGAGGCCGTGGTTACAACAATAAAGTCAGAAATTTTGAATGAGTCGCGAGAACTGCTTATTCACTTACCTAATAACTATTCCCGCTACAAAGACACCACCTACCCAGTTTTATATTTGCTAGATGGACAGCGTAATTTTGCGCATACAGTAGGCACACTTGACCTGCTCAACCAGTCTGGAATGGCGCAGGAAATGATTGTTATCGGTATTACCAACACCGAGCGCACGCGAGACTTCACACCTACCTATGATGAAAGCTACAACCAGTGGGGAATATCTGGTGGTGCCGACAACTTTTTAGACTTTCTAGAAAAAGAACTAAAGCCTTATGTAGAGGCAAACTATCGCACCAATAACTACGCGATTGTTTCTGGGCATTCATTAAGCGCCCTTTTTACCTTATACGCACTGCAAGAGCGGCCTGAACTGTTTCAAGCTTACTTCGCATTTAGCCCAAGTTTGTGGTGGCACGACGAAGTGATATTTCCAGAGGCAATAGCGTTCTTTGCATCAGATAGCGACCTTAACAAATACCTTTATATCAACATGGGTAACGAAGGTGGAAACATGCTAAGCGCATACGAACGTTACGCTGAACTGCTAAATAGCAGCGAACGAAAAGGGTTTAACTTTGATACCGAGCTAGATACATCTGAAAGCCACAATACTACTGCACTTGCAGGTATGAGCTTGGCGCTTCAAAAGCAGCTAAATTCCTTACGCCCAACAGGAGCGATAATACAAAAAGGTATTCCTGCGGTAGAGCAATACTATAAAGACCTTTCTGCAAAATACGCTTTTGAAGCAAAGCCAGAATATAAAGCCGTAAACCACGCGGGTTATGCGGCGTTAAACAAACAAGACTTTGACTCTGCCATTGCAATTTTTAAGAAAAATATAGCTCGCTTCCCTAACAAATCTGATGCCTACGACAGCCTGGCAGACGGTTATGAAGCTAACGGCGATTTAACCATGGCACTTGAAATGAGAGAGAAAGCACTAGCAATGAGCTATAAAGAAAATGTTGAAAATGGTGCTTTTAAAACGCGGCTGGCAAACTTACGACAGAAGATTGCGGAAGGTACAGGCGACTAGCTATCAAGTGCCTGAACTAGAAAATCGTCAGCATTGACCGAATAATAGTAGGAACGTACTCTGGTACGTTCACTCGTAATGGAATACACATAATGACATCAATCAAGCTCTTTTCCTCTTTAACACTTTCGTTTTGTTTAGCTTCGTTATTGGGTTGTACAGAGCCTGAAACCCTGTCCGCCTCTCCCTCTGCTGCAGCAGAATCAAAAGAAGCCAACCTTTTAAAATCTGGGCTTACTGAACGCATTCGAATTGAAGGGCAAGAGGTTGATTACCAATCTTTAGAGCAAAGACAAGCGCATTATGATGTACCTGGTGTGTCTGTCGCGTTTATGAAAAATGGGCAACTAGCTTGGACCATGCAAAGCGGCGTTAAAGATTTGACTTCTGAATTGGCTGTTGATGAAAACACAGTGTTCCAAGCCGGAAGTATTTCTAAACCCGCATTTGCAGCAGTATTGATGAAGTACCGCGAAGATAACCCGCTAGATTTAGATGCAGATGTTAATACCTTACTCACCAGCTGGCAGTTGCCTGAACATGAATGGACTGGGCAAGACGTTGTTTCTTTACGCAGATTGTTAAGCCACACGGCGGGTACCACAGTACATGGTTTTCCTGGTTACGCAGCGGGCGAACCAGTACCTAACTTGCAGCAAGTGCTAGAAGGTGCATTTCCCGCCAATACCGATGCCGTTGTTGTTGATATTCAACCTGGCACGCAAATGCGTTATTCCGGTGGCGGTACTACGCTTGCTCAGCTTACCTTGCAAGACGTAGCTAACGAGCCCTTGCCATCTATGTCACAACGGCTTTTGTTTAAACCTTTAGGCATGACGCGTTCTGGCTTCGAACAACCCATATCGACCAACTTATCAAACAATATGGCTACGCCGTATGACGGAGACGGTGCGCCAATTAAGGGTGGCGCCCATACCTACGCCACATTAGCAGCTGCAGGCATGTGGAGTACGCCATCAGACATGTTGAAATTGGCAAGCGGCGTGCGCAGTGCGTATTTAGGGCAGAAAACCGACTGGATATCGCAAGCCACCGCGCAGGAAATGTTAACCAACAATACGCCGAGTATTGAGCCACCCAATGTAGGAATAGGCTTCTTCATCAATATGGATGACAATGGGGAGATTCTAGGCTTTGGCCACGGCGGCGCAGATGCTGGGTTTATGTCGCAGCTATATATTGAACTAGATACGGGCAACGGCTACGCCATTATGACGAACGGCAATAACGGCAGGCAGTTAATAACTGAACTAGAAATACGGCTAAAAGAAGCGTTAAAAGTAGGCTACTCGAAAGCTGAAGTTAGGAAGTTAGTACCCATAAGCCAAAAGGAACTGAGTAAATACATTGGAACCTATGTGGTGACTAAACCTGTTAACGTTAATGTGGTGCTAGAAAAAACAGCCAATGGTTTTGTGCTTAACGCCTTACCTTACGTTGAGAATGAAGAATATTTTCATGAGGGTGGCGGACGATTTTTTGCTAAGAATGGGAGTAGTATTCGGTTTGAGGGTGATGCTGAAAGCGATGGCGGATTGGTTAAGGCGCTTGTGATGGATGGGAGTATTCGGGGTGTTAGAATGAATTAGCGTTAAGGATTGATGCGCAATAATGAAATCGGTAACCGATAAGTAATTATGTAACTCTTACACCTAAGATTAAAGATAAAGGAATATCAATGGAATACAATTTTGCTTTAATAGCCTCTCTTCTCTTCGTCATCATCCTCTTGATGGTTGCACACCGATTTACTACAAAGCAGCGACTTTTCAATAAACTCATCAGCAACGCAAAATCTCGCAGTATGAAAATACTGAGAGAGGCAAAAGCTAAACAAGCCGAGACAGACGCTGATATAGAAAAGCGTATCGAGGAGATAAATGCCCGCGAAGCGTCCTCAGAAGCACGAATTGAAAGGCTAAAAGAAGCTGATAGAGAAATTCGCGCACGATTAAAAGAGTCTAGAGCACTAATTGAAGATATTACTGACCGAAGCTGTCAGCATGCTGCGGACATCGAACTACTAACAGAAGAAGATCTTCAATCAAGTAAGAGTTATGTGGACGACAGAAAGGCAGTTAAAGCGAGGCTAAAGAAACTCGCTACTGATGCTATCGAGAACGTCAGAGGTCACAATGCAGATGTAAACGTAGGTAAGTTCGTGGCTATTTCTGCGAAGGCAGACATGGCAGGGGCATTACTTCTTAGTGTAGTAGAAATGCTATGTTCCAAGGTAACATCATCAAGTGGTCACCTTGCAGCGGAAAAGCTTGCAGAGACGATCATAGCGACTGAAGCGCTAGTTAAAGCAATTGATAGCCGAGCGGAAATTAATGGCGAAATGAAAGCACTTTTGATGAAGCGGCTAGAGATCGAAATAAATTATAAGAAAGCAAAGCAGATAGCAAAAGAAGAGCAGCGAGAATTAAGAGAGCAACAGCGCGAAGAGAAAAAAGCACGTGAAGAGGCAATGAAAGCTCAGAAGGAGGCAGAAAAAGAAGAGGCGATTAAGGCGGCGGCAGTAGCCAAACTTGAAGCTGAATTGGCCGAAAAATCAGAACAAGAACGACTGGTTTATCAAGAACAACTTGCCGCACTTAAATCTGAATTAGCACTAGCTCACGAAAAAATGGAGCGCGCAAAAAGTCGCGCTCAAGAGACGAAACAAGGCCACGTGTACATCATCTCTAATATTGGAAGCTTCGGAAAAGACGTACTTAAAATTGGCATGACAAGGCGCTTAGAGCCAATGGACCGTGTAAGGGAACTTGGTGATGCATCTGTGCCCTTCACATTTGATGTACATGCTCTTATCGAGTCAGATGATGCACCGAATCTTGAATCAACATTACATAGAGTGTTTGACACAAAACGATTGAACCAGGTAAATCGCCGAAAAGAGTTTTTCAGAGTATCAATTGAAGATATCGAACAAGAGTTGAAAAAAATGGATATCGATGCGCTTATTTCAAGAATCCCTAGCGCGGATGAATATTATCAATCTCTCAAAATATTTGATAATGATAGCGCGAAATTATCATTAAACGACGAATTAGAAAAGGCTGAAGCGTCAATATGATTTGCATTCATAAGACTATCAAGTTGTAAGTACCAAAAACAATCGTTTCAAATTAAGGTATTTTTACTGTGGACAGGAGTGGTGTTACTTACTTCTGCTTAGTACTTATTGCTGCCGCTTTAAGCGTCGATTCGCTTTACTTTTTCACGCACCAGTTTTGTGAAAATCCCAAGTGTATGACTTGGCGGCGAAAAGCTGTACTATTCCAATAGTGATTCATTTATATGCAGTTCTTAGGGACCGCATCATTTAAATGTTAGGCATGTGTTGTATATTGGCGCCGAAAGCAAGCTTCAAGAGGATAGGCAGTAATTTTTTATGGATATTTTGTATTTCCTAATTTCTACATTCGTACTTTTAGGTCTCTTAGGATATTTTACAAATTGGAAATTTTGGGGATGGATTGATATTCTATATTATCCCCTCGGGGCTATTGGTGTTGTTCTCGTCTTCTTTCAAACTGAGTCAGATAGAGCCGGAATTAAACTACTTGAGCTAGAAAACGAAGCTACGAAACAACTGGCAGAATTACAAAATAAAAAGCCTGTATTTGATGATTATACAAATGAGGATTCCTTAATAAGCCAGTTTGGAAAACATTTGACTCATATTTCAGATTACTCAAAAGCATGCGGAAACTACCATCGCTCTAGGTTATGTTCAATTTCTCAAAATTTATCCCCCGTAACCTCTAAGTATGAATCTTTATTTAATCAGAAAAATGGAGTTGAACGAGTTTATACCGTTTGCTCTCAATCACAGTCATTAATCAATGAAGTTGTCAGCATAAAAGCCTTGGATTCAATATTTACTTACTATTTGCCAAAATATTATTCTATGGGACTAGAGCAGGGCTTCCATCAATCTAACTATGATGAAGTTAATGACTTTATGCAAACTTTTGATAGACAAGCAGAAAAGGAATTTCAAAGGGAAGTTGTAAATGACTCTTTCGACAAAGAGTCACAAAACAGATTAAAGGAAAATTTTGAGGCTAGTTTATATTTTTCGAAGTCAATTTTACGATCTTTAAGTGTTTGCTTTAGAGCTCCAGAATCTGTCCGTAATGGATATTTAATGAATTGGAGGACAGAGATAGAGCATAAACAAGGTAAGCTTAACGATGTAAAAACTAAAATAAAGATAAATAAAGATAAAATATCGAATGACACTGCAAGTATATTTAGCTTTTTCTATTGGCCTTATATTCTTATTTTGGCTTTATCTTTGAAATTTGGTAAAGCAGTTAATGGAATTCGCCCTAAAGATAAGCCTAACAATTCATTCAAAAAGACAAAAAAAAGTTGGCTTTTGTTCCTGCGTCGTTTATTTTAGCCAACATTTTTGCCTATTAACGAGGCGTTGAGCGTCTGCCGTTTGTTTAAAGCAGACTTCGAATACTAAACATAAGAAACTCCAATCTACGCTCACATCGGCCGTTTACGTTTAAATACTAGAAATTAAAGATAACAAAAAAGGCGAACCACTCGGTTCGCCTTCCAAATCAATCAAGCTTTCACAGCAAAGCTACTAGACCACCCTATTCCTCAGAATAGCTCTCAATGCTAGGGCAAGAACAGATCAGGTTACGGTCGCCGTAAACGTCATCAATACGGTTAACCGTTGGCCAGAACTTGTTTCTGTGTACTTCTGGTGCCGGGTACGCTGCTAGCATGCGGTCGTAGCTGCGGTTCCAATCGCTGTCACAGATATCCGCTAGTGTGTGCGGCGCATTGTGTAGCGGGTTGTCAGTGGCATCCCACTCACCGCTTTCTACTTTCGCAATTTCTTGGCGAATGCTAACCATGGCGTTAATGAAACGGTCTAGTTCGTACTTCGCTTCCGACTCGGTTGGCTCAATCATAAGCGTACCCGCTACTGGAAAGCTCATGGTTGGCGCGTGGAAACCGTAGTCGTTTAAGCGCTTCGCAATGTCTAGCTCGGTTACACCGCTTGCTTCTTTAAGCGGGCGAAGGTCAATAATACACTCGTGCGCTACGCGGCCATTGTTGCCTTTGTAAAGCACTGGGAAGTGCCCTTCTAGCTTCTTAGCCACATAGTTAGCGTTAAGAATAGCTACTTCGGTTGCACGTCGAAGGCCAGCGCTACCCATCATTTTGATGTACATGTAGCTAATAGGCAGAATTGACGCACTGCCCCATGGCGCTGCCGATACCGCACCACAGTCTTTGCCTGCGGTTTCTACGTTAACAACCGTGTGGTTTGGTAGGAATGGCGCAAGGTGCGACTTAACACCAATTGGTCCCATACCTGGGCCACCGCCACCGTGTGGAATACAGAAGGTTTTGTGTAGGTTAAGGTGCGACACGTCTGAACCAATGAAGCCAGGTGACGTAATGCCCACCTGCGCGTTCATGTTCGCGCCGTCCATGTAAACCTGACCGCCGTATTGGTGAACAATGTCACAAATCTCGCGTACGGTTTCTTCATATACACCATGGGTAGAAGGGTATGTGATCATGGCGCACGATAGGTTGTCACCCACTTCTTCCGCTTTCTTGCGAAGGTCGTTAAGGTCTACGTTACCTTTGCTATCACACGCTACTACTACCACTTTAAGGCTAACCATTTGCGCAGACGCAGGGTTAGTACCGTGGGCAGAGCTTGGAATTAGGCACACGTTTCTGTGACCTTCGCCACGGCTTTCGTGGTAACGCTGAATAGCCAATAGGCCCGCGTATTCACCTTGCGCACCTGAGTTAGGCTGCATTGAAAGCGCGTCGTAACCTGTTACGTTAATTAACCACTCGCTTAGCTCGGCAATCATTTCTTGATAGCCCGCAGCTTGGTCTAGTGGTGCAAACGGGTGAAGCTGACCGAATTCAGCCCATGTTACTGGGATCATTTCAGCCGTTGCGTTTAGCTTCATGGTGCACGAACCCAATGAAATCATTGAGTGGTTAAGCGCCAAGTCTTTGTTTTCAAGGCTCTTGATGTAGCGAAGCATCTCTGTTTCAGAGTGATACTTGTTAAACACTTCGTGGGTTAGGAAGTCGCTAGTACGTACTAAACCTTCAGGAATAGATTTTACGTCTTGCGTGGTTACTTCTGCATCCAGACCTTCCACTGTTAAGCCGTGCTCTTCACCAAGCAGTACGTCGAATAGCGCAACAATGTCTTCACGTGTGGTGGTTTCGTCAAGCGACACACCTACCGCACCTTCAAGGTCTGCACGCAGGTTCATGCCTTTTGCGTAGGCTTTCGCTAGTACGTCTTCTTTGTTGCTTACCATTACGGTTAGCGTGTCGAAGTACGTGCTGTGCTTAAGGGCTACACCTTTTTCCGCACCTTTCTGGTTCAAACCAGTAGCAAGAATGTCGGCGAAGCGGTGAATACGCTCAGCGATAGTTTTAAGACCTTGTGGGCCGTGGTACACAGCGTAGAAGCTTGCCATGTTGGCTAGCAGCACCTGCGCTGTACAAATGTTCGAGTTCGCTTTTTCGCGGCGAATGTGCTGTTCACGGGTTTGTAGCGCCATACGAAGTGCTGGGCGACCACGAGTGTCTTTACTTACACCAATAATACGGCCAGGTAGTGAACGCTTGTAGCTGTCGCGTGTAGCAAAGAATGCCGCATGTGGGCCACCATAACCCATAGGTACACCAAAGCGCTGTGCACTACCAAGTGCAACGTCTGCACCTAGCTCGCCAGGCGACTTCAGCATTACCAAGCTCATTAGGTCAGCGGCTACTGCCACAATCCCTTTTTTCGCTTGTACCGCAGCAATGATATCGCTAATGTCTTTTACTTCGCCTGTAGAAGTTGGATATTGAAGTAGCGCACCGAATACGTCGTGTTCAGCTGCTTCTTCTGCCGCACCTTTGATGATTTCAAAACCGAACATTTCAGCGCGAGTTTCAACCACGTCAACCGTTTGCGGGTGAACGTCGTTAGCAATAAAGAACGCATTCGCTTTTTTGTTCTTAGACACACGCTTAGCAAGGCCCATGGCTTCTGCTGCCGCTGTACCTTCATCAAGTAATGACGCAGATGCTAGCTCTAGGCCAGTTAGGTCAATGGTCACTTGTTGGAAGTTAAGAATGGCTTCCAAACGACCTTGCGCAATTTCTGGCTGGTAAGGCGTGTACGCTGTGTACCAACCTGGATTTTCTAGCACGTTGCGAAGAATAACGTTTGGTACGTGGGTATCGTAGTAACCCATACCAATGAAAGAACGGTTAATTTTGTTCTTTTGCGCAACGGCTTTAAGTTCACTTAATGCTTCAACTTCTGTCGCCCCTTCACCACATTTTAGTGGCTCTGGTAGCGCAATACCTGCCGGTACAGTTTGCTCAATTAAATCGTCTAGTGAGCTTGCACCAATAGCAGACAGCATTTCTTCAATTTCGCCTTTACCCGGGCCAATGTGACGGCGGATAAATGTATCTTTTTGCTCTAGTTGAGCCAATGTAGGGGAAGTATTCGACATAACGTTGTTAAGCACTCGTAATGGTTGCCGCAAGGGCGCGTTAAATCTTTAAGTTAAAAAGGGGCTGAATTATCTTCATGCCCCTTTTCAAATTATGGTTCTTTTAAAACTGCGTAACGAATTACTCTTCGTCGATGCTGTTTTCGTAGCCTTCAGCGTCTAGTAGACCTTCTACTTCTGCCGCGTCGTCAGCTTTAATTTTGAATAGCCAACCGTCGCCGTACGGGTCAGAGTTAACTAGTTCTGGTGAATCTTCTAGGTCTTCGTTAATCGCTACAATTTCACCTGAAATTGGCGCGTAAACGTCAGACGCTGCTTTTACCGATTCAGCAACACATACGTCGTCGCCAGTGCTTACTGCGTCGCCAACATCTGGCAAATCAACAAAAACCATGTCGCCAAGTAAGCCTTGTGCGTGCTCAGAAATACCTACAGTGAAAACACCGTCACCTTCAGGGCGAACCCATTCGTGCGTAGCGGCATAGCGTAAATCAGTTGGGATGTTGCTCATAATCGTTCCTGTTATTCTCTGTTAACTTATAAAACACTTTTTCCATTGCGAACAAAGGAGGGCTTAACCACTTTTACTGTAACCCACTTTTTGCGCATTTCCACTTCTACTGTTTCACCAACATCACTTGGTACTCGTGCCATCGCAATCGAGTGACCTAGTGTTGGAGAAAACGTACCTGAAGTGATAACGCCTTCGCCGCTTTCTGTTTTCACTTTAAGACCGTGACGCAGCACGCCTTTTTCAGTCATCACCAAGCCTACTAGCTTGTCGGTACCCGCTTCGCGCTGCGCTTCTAGTGCTTTACGCCCTACGAAGTCACGATCAGCCGGTTCCCACGTAATTGTCCAGCCCATGTTAGCCGCTAGTGGTGATACGGTTTCATCCATATCTTGGCCGTACAGGTTCATGCCAGCTTCTAGGCGAAGTGTGTCGCGAGCACCCAGGCCGCATGGCTTAACGCCCGCGTCTAGTAGTGCTTGCCAGAAGCTTTCCGCTTGCTCCGCTGGCACCATAATTTCATAGCCTGCTTCACCGGTGTAACCTGTGGTGGCAATGAACAAGTCTTCTGCTTGTACACCAAAGAATGGCTTCATGCCCGCTACCGCTTCTTTTTGCGCTGCGCTGAACAAGGTGGCTGCTTTTTCTTTTGCGTTAGGGCCTTGTACGGCAATCATGGCAAATTCAGGGCGCTCGGTGATGGTTACGTCAAAGCCTTCTGCTTTGCTCATTAACCAGTTCATGTCTTTTTCGCGCGTTGCTGAATTAACCACTAAACGATAGTTAGTCTCGTCGAAGTGATAAACGAT
Organism: Alteromonas macleodii ATCC 27126; assembly: GCF_000172635.2. NCBI lineage: Bacteria > Pseudomonadati > Pseudomonadota > Gammaproteobacteria > Alteromonadales > Alteromonadaceae > Alteromonas > Alteromonas macleodii. Next base: position 3,221,990 of record NC_018632.1, read on the forward strand.
AAGGTCGTCTACAACACCGCCTTCTTCGTTAAGCATGCCGCTGTATAGCGCTTTGCCTTTGTCTTTTAATTTTGCCACGTCGTTGGCTAAAAGGTACTGAAGATACGCTTTGGCTTGCGCGCCTTTTACGTCAACAATGGTCATGTGAGACACATCAAACATACCGGCGTCTTGACGCACAGCGTGATGCTCTTCAATTTGTGAACCATAGTTAATTGGCATATCCCAGCCGAAGAAATCGACCATTTTCGCACCGGCTTCTAGGTGCTTTGCGTGTAGGGCGGTGGTACTAGACATTCCACTTACTCTTTTTAATTTGAAAGGTAGAAAACGAAATTGAGTATAGTGAGCTAACGTTTATGCAACAAATTGGAAATTTTTATCAATACATTTAAAAAGCAAATGTATTAAACACTGAACATCAGAAATACAAATATTCAGTATAAGTAAGAGTTGGTGAAGACTCGTCAAACTACTGCAGCTACTTGCCTTTTCTAATGTGGCAGCACCGACTTTAATGCGACAGCACCAGTTTTACTGCAGCAGCGCAGACCAACAACAAAAAATGCGCTGAAAAGCGCATTTCTTTAAACAGTTGAACCGTGAGCCACACGGTAAAACACTGGTATTTACCAGCGTTGTTTTTTACAGCCCAATACGGCGTAATAAGCAATAAAGCAGTAGCAAGGCAGCATAATCGCGTAGGCACTTTGACCACCTACTAGCTCACTAGCTCCGCCGTAAACCATGGGCAAAATGGCACCACCTGCAATACCCATAATAAGTAGTGCCGAACCTTGTGCAGTGTATTTACCTAAATTATTTAGCGCCAGCGGCCAAATTGCAGGCCACACCATGGCATTTGCCAAGCCAAGAAGCGCAATACACGTCACGCTGTTAGGTAAGAAAGGAAGCGATTGCACACCCGTCCATCCCCACAACACTTCAGAGATCCCAGTATCAGTGTTTGAGCTCATTAGAATGCATGTGGTAAAAACTACGCCCAATACCGCAGAGCTTAGTAGCGCCGTTTGCTGAGAAATAAATCGAGGAATACAAATAAGGCCTACTGCGTATCCAATAACCATAGCAATCATGGTAAATGACGTTAGCGTGGTCGCGTTTTCTACGCCAATTGAAGAGCCATACAACCCAATGGTGTCGCCAGCAATAACTTCTACCCCAACGTAGAAGAACAGGCTTATTGCGCCCAATACTAAGTGTGGGAAATGCAGGATCTTTTTATCTTTATTTGAGGAAAGCGATGCTTCCGCAGTTTCGCCTTCTGCTTGCTCATCATTAATGGCTGGCAATGCAAGGCGCATAAATACCAGAGCCAGTACGCCCAATGCGATGGCCATTGCAACATAAGGCTGAATAAGTGAGACAGACATATCATTAATTAGCGTGGCTTTTACCTCTTGTGGCATGGCGTTTAACGACTCTTGATTTACGTCAGGCAAACCACTTAACACTAGACTAGTAAAAACAATAGGAGCCAGCACGCCAGCCGCTTTGTTAAGAAGGCCCATAAAGGCAATGCGAGCGGCAGCGCTTTCTTCGTTACCCAGTCGAACAATGAACGGGTTTGATGCAGTTTGGAGTATGGTCAAACCGCTACCTACCACAAATTGTGCCAGCAAAAACACGGGGAACATGGCGCTCAGCGCGGCAGGTACAAACAACAAACATCCCACTGCAATAATGCTAAGCCCTAAACTCACGCCCTTCTGGTAGCCTGTTTTTTCGAGGATCTTTGCCATGGGTAGCGCCATCACTACGTAAGCGATGTAAAAACAAAAGGCGATAAGCAACGCTTGCATTTCGGTTAGCTCGCACACCATTTGCAAAAACGGAATTAATGCCCCGTTTAACCATGTAATGAAGCCGAAAATGAAAACAGTAAACCGATACTTAAAATAGGTACAAAGCGCCCCATTCCTGTTGCGTTGGGTACTTGCGACTGAGCTTGTGTTGTCATAGCAAAGATCTCTTATTTATTATTATGTTGTTAGTTAGCGCAAAGGCGTTTAATTCCGTTCTGCCACACTTCTAACAGAGTATTTTCGTTGTTTATCGCTAAAAAGTTAGCGCGCTTTCCTACCTCTATTTCACCTACCCTATCATGTATTTTGGTGAAGCGTGCTGGCGTTGCGCTTGCCATGGTACTGGCATGTTCTAATGCGATATTGATGTCGTTAATGCTGTTCGTTACTGCGCCGTGCATATCTAAACAGCTACCAGCTAACGTGCCATCGGGCGTGGTTAACTTGTTACCTTGGCGCGTGATATGAGTATCGAAGAACGCGATGGTATCGTCGCTTGCGCCCACGTGGGCCATGGCGTCAGTTACTAGCATTAATTGATGCGGCCCTTTCACCTTATAAGCCAACTCTACCGCTTTCGGGTGAATGTGATGATGGTCCACTATTATCCCGCACACGCTGTTGTTAAGTAGCGCCGCCCCCACCATTCCAGGCTCTCTAGAAGTCAGTGGCGACATGGCGTTATAAAGGTGGGTAAAGCCTGATGCCCCAGCGTCTAATGCATTCTGCACGGTTTCAAAAGGTGCGTTTGAATGCCCTAAAGCAACAATAACTCCTTGCCCCACCAAATCTCGGATGATGTCGCAAGGCACGTTTTCAGGCGCAACGGTGATAAGGACTTGCCCAATATCTCTTCGGGTATAGGTTGCCAGTTCACGGTCTGAAAGTGCGCGAATATAGCGTGGCAAGTGCACGCCTTTTTTCTCAACAGAAAGGTGCGGCCCTTCAAAGTGAACCCCCTCAACACTGGGGTGCGCCTGTGCAATGGCCTCGCTTACTGCATCTGCCGCTTGCTCAATGGTGTCTATATCGTCGGTAATGAGAGTTGGAAACAATGTAGTGGTGCCGTATTTCAAGTGCGCTTCGGCCATCACGTTTATGCTTTCAAGCGTAGGAGCATGATTAAACATTGCGCCCCCACCACCATTTACCTGCGTGTCGATGTAGCCTGGAATAACTGCACCGCGTATGCGCTCGTTGATTGTCGCCGTTGCGTCTTTCTTAAAGTAAGAAAGAGGTGCAATGTCAGCTATCACACCCTTTTCAATGCTCAGCACCTGATTATGCTGCCAGGCACCGTTCATCAGCACCTTTTCAGCCAGAATAATGGTCTTCATTGGGTTTTCGTTACCTTGTTTAATCCGGGTGGCGTATCTGGGTTCAAACCTAATTCAACGGCAATTTTCTCTATATCCAGATAGAAGCGTTGCATTAGTAAAAGTGCGTCCAGCCTTGGGTGTGAAGACGTTACTCCGCCTTGCAGATCTATACACTCACCGCCACGGGATCTCACATCTTGCACCATGTTTTGATGAAAAGGTGCGCTCTCATCTTCTATGTTTAACGAAATAAGCTTCAGCTTTTTCTCAACTAACGTCACTGGGCCATGGATGAACTCTGCACTGCTAAACGCTTCGGCATGTATACCCAATACTTCTTTTAATTTGAGCGCTACTTCTCGCCCAACCGCATAGCCAAAGCCACGCCCTAAAACAATGGTGTTTCGCGTATTTTCTAAATGGGCTTTTGTTAGCTGAGACGGCGCATTGATCACTGCCTCTAGCTGCGAAGGCATGGCTTTTAGCGCATTAAATAGCGAGGTATTTTCGCTCCAACGGGCACACAAATGAAGAAGCGCCGACAGCGTTGCTAAAAAGCTCTTAGTAGCCGCAACCGCCTTTTCTTCCCCGGCAGATAAAGGAATAACGGCATCAGCCAGCTCGGCTAATGGCGACGTTTCATCATTCACGAAGGCAACCGTAAATGCCCCGCCGTTTTTGGCCGACTCGGTTTGCTTTAGTATGTCTGGGCTGCGACCAGATTGAGAGATGATAAAAGCTACTGCCCCCTTCAAATTTAATTGGCGTTTGAATATGCCTGCTATTGAAAGGGCGGCACTGCACACTGGAATACCCATTTCGGTTTCAAAGAGATACTTTCCAAACACGCCGGCATGATCTGACGAACCGCGACCAATGATGTAAATTAAGTTAGGGTTTAATTGCTGTAACCTACCCGCTAACTGACTGATCGCTTCATCATTCTTATCTAACTGCTGTGCAATAACTGACGGAAACTCTCTGGCTTCTTTTGCCATTATAGATAAACTCATTTCTCACCTTCTTTGTGATTAAACGCGGCTTTTGCATGATAAATAGCACCTTGTTGCGGCGTAGCTTTGCAGGGTACTAAACGCGCTTTGATGGATTCTGAAAAATAGGCTGAATAAACATTGCTAAGCCCACCTATCATGGCTAAACAATGGTTGTGATCTGCAAGAAGTCGCTTTGCCATACGCTCAATGTAAACGGCACCCTCTTCAAAAAGTGCGGTAACCTTGTTTTGCTTTGTGTATAGCAAAGGCAGCATACGTTCTACCAAGGCGGCATAGTGATGGGTGTTAAATTCCGCACATTTCGCTACAATTTCTTGGGTACATGATGATTGCAGGGCGTTACACACTTCTGCTGCAAGTTCATCCTTTTCTTCCAACTCATCTAAACACAATAGCGTGTGCTGAACGGCCTTTAAGCCTAACCAAGCCCCACTGGCTTTGTCGCCGATAGGAAAACCGTGCCCACCAACATCTTGAAAAGATTCACCTTGCCACATGGTGCCCGATGAACCCGTACCAATAATTATCGCTGCTCCCGGGTTTCCGTTATGTGCGCCAACACATGCGGCGTGTAAATCGCTTAACACGTGTAGCGAATGAAACGGGTGCTGCCATTGTTCAAACTGTTGCTTCGCAGACTCAATGTTTGCGCCAGCTAGACCGGCGCCTACCACGCACTGCGACAGCGAAATTTGCTCAAATGTGTTGGCGTTCCCCGCATTCGAAATAGCGATATTAATCGCATCTACTATCGACGCTTTAGCTAAATCGCTATCGCGCATAATATTGGCGGGGCCACTTACGCCCTCACCCAAGACATTTCCGTCAACGTCTTCTAATCGTGCTCGGCACTTGGTGCCACCACCGTCTATGCCAATAAAAAATAAATCAGAGCTCATTTAAACATCTCAGTATAGTTAAATGCATAGATGCACTTGGTAAAACATGACAGCGCTGTCATTTTAACCAATAAAAACAGGCGCTTACAGCTGCACCTGTCGACTCATTTGCTGTGTTCCCGCAATTCTGGCGCGAACAGTTACGTTCCCCTTCACTTCAACAGGAGCAGTAAAGGTTTCCCACTTGTTACCTGAAGTTAAATACTCCATCGTATGACCAGACACTGACTTTATATGTAACTTACCATTGTTAATTACCGCTGCTGGCGTAGGTACACGCACATTCACTCCCTGCTGCACTAGCGCGGGTGCATGGCGGTTGAATAACGCTAACTCAAACGCTTGCCAGTCGCTTGCTTGCTGGTTTACTAAACCGCCTTTTTCATGAAGTGCTTTCGCGTTTTGTTGCCATGGTGCGTAGTGCCAAGCCCGTTCAGCCAAGGCCAATAGTCGGGGAAACACCATATATTCCACGGCATCTTGATTCACGGTGACTTCTGACCACAGCTGCCCCTGAATACCGATTACTGATGATGTGTCGGCCTCAGCAGAACTGCTGTAACTGTGGCCCATACGGTCGGTCCATAACTCGGCATGAAGCGGCAGCTGTTCTGGCATAAACGAAAATACTTTTTCGGTATTGGTTGCCCGCGAACCCCAGTAATAACCGGGCTCATAAGGATTACTTTGGTAAGGAAAGTCGAAATAAAGCACGTCTGGAAACGAAAGTACTACCGGAATATTTTCCTTCGCAAAATGCGATACTGTTTTCTCTCCACCTGCTGCAAGCAAATGCCAAACGTTGGTATACGCACTGCTGTTATCCAGTGTATTTACGGCTTTTTCCATGCCATCGCTCCAGCCACCAATTGCTATATTGTGCTTTTGCGCAATTTTCTGCACTTCGGTAACAAACGCTGGCAGTATTTCATCTGCTTTTTGGCCTTTCGCAGCGCATACAGGAGATTCCACCCAAGCACCGGCGGTTTCATCGGCGCCAACATGGAAGTGCGTCAACGGAACGTTGGCCTTTTCATGCAGTGATTTCACAGAAGTAAGTACGGTTTCGATAAAATGATAGCTGCTATCTAAACAGGGGTTTATGGTGTTATCTGAATAGAATTGAACGCTTTCATATTGGGTTTTATCTTCTTTATCTACCAATAAAAATTCATTTGCAGCATCTGAGTTACCCTCTGCCATAAGCCGCTTGTAGCGCGCATTCATAGCAACAATTGCTGCGCGGGCATGGCCAGGCATATCAAGCGACGGAATAACTTCAATACCGCGCGCATGCGCCATTGTTAAAATATCAATGTAGTCTTGCTGGGTAAGAAAGCCGTTACCTGTAGCACTTTTAAAAGGCCCGCTTCCCAGCTGAGGTAGCAAGCACTGTGTTTCAGACAAATCGTGGCATCGAAACGCACCAATTTCGGTAAGTTCGGGCAAAGCATCGATAGCTAATCTCCAGCCCTCGTCATCACTTAGGTGTAGGTGTAGCTTATTGAGCTTATAGGTAAACATTTGGCGAACAAAAGATTCAATTACGGCTTTTCCTGGAAAGTGTCGAGCAATATCTAAGTGCATTCCGCGAAATTCAAATCGTGGTGAGTCTGCAATTTCAGTGATAGGAAAGCGGCCTTGCTGCACATCAAATACTTGCATTAGCGTTAACAGACCGTAGTTAGCACCAATGTTATCGTTGGCAATTATCGTAGCGCTTTGCTCTGTTATGCTAAGCGCATAGCCTTCTTTTGAGTTTATTGTAGCGGGGTCATTTGCAAGGGCGTTCGCATTGTTAGCGCTGCGAATAATAACCTTAAGCGGTAAGCCTGTTTTCTGGTTAGTCAGGCCAAAATAGGCCATTTGGTCAATGGCTGGAGCAAGCATGTCTTGGTCTGACTTATCAATATTAATGCCAGCGGCAGAAACAAATTTACCCGAATCATCTCTTTGACTTACGTTGGGAATAACACGGTTCTGGGCATCACCTGAAATTAGCGCTGAATCGCCCTTATTGTATAAATACGCGCTGTCCATAAGCGGTGTATTGTCGTTTTCAGTACGTTTGTACTGGGCTTGTTTGCTCCATAGGCCAGTGTGTTGATTGATTAGCAAATTACTTCCCGGCTCTTTCACACGGATTGTGGAGGCAACCACCACTGGTGATAAAGCAGGGTAAGTTAAGTAATAGTTCGGCATTGCGTCCGAGCGAGAGGCGTGCCAAAAAGGCGCAGATAGCGTTACCTTAACTTGATCACTTGCACTCACCTTATCTTCGAACGTCAGGCGGTGCAGGTCACCGTTTATATGCTCAATGCGAATTGCATTTTTTGAGTCATACCCGCGAATAGGCGCAATATGACTAAAGTAAAGCGACGTAGAGGCTTCAATGGGAGTTGCCATGGTTGCTATCGTAAGCTCTGACGAAAAGCAGTCGCCTTTTGGAATATGTACCCGGCACAAACTATCGTCCATATTACTTAATACTTCGTAATGTATATCGAGGCTTTCTCCTAGCGCATTCAAGCTGGCTTGCTGTAGCGAAGGCGTTTCAGCCATTGCCGAAGCGCTACCCACTAGTAGTAACGATAAGCTCAAGCACGCTTTGACAAAATTCGTCGAATTGCGGATCACGTCGCACATCCTTAAATCACAATTTCAGAGTAAAACAAGGGCAAAGCAAACGCCCTACCCTATGCTAAGTGAAGATAGTGAACACACGAACTATCTTCACATACTAGCAACTAGAACTTCATGCTAGCGCCAATGAAGAAACGGCGTCCATTGGCACTTTGCGTTCCACCAAGTCGCTTACCGTCACTGCTTCGAACATAGTAGTTCTCCCAGATTTCGTCGGTAAGGTTAAGGGCTTCAGCTTTAAGTGTAATAGTTTCTGTCACGTTCCAGCTTACCTGCGCATCAAGCTGCGACTGTTCGTCGCGGTACTGATCGCCAATTTCAGCTTGGGCAATAAAGTACTCAGAGCGGTAGTTGTAGTTTAAGCGCGCGCTGTAAAGATCAGTTTCGTAGAACACACCTACGTTAAACGAGTCTTTTGACGTGTTCGGAAAGCTTACTGAGCGCGTTGCGATAGTAGCACCAATGATGTTGCCGTCATCGTCTGTAACGGCAACCGCTTCATCTACTTGTGCGTCGGCCACATCCGTGTAGGTGTAGTTAGCGTAGCCACCGAAACCGTTGTCGAACACATGCTGAATTTGCATTTCGATACCGTCGATTGTGGTTGAACCACCATTCTCCGGCGTTCTTAGCTGATTGATTTGCTGACCATCAATTTCACGAGATACGGTTTTGGTAAAGATAAAGTCGTTAATATCTTTCTTAAACACCGTTACCGCGGCTACCGACGATTCGCTAAAGTACCATTCTGCACCCACTTCAAATTGGTTAGCAGTTAGCGGGTTTAGCTGCGGGTTACCAGCAGAGCCAGAGCTAGTTTCAGGCGTTAAGTTTACCGCAGGTGCTAACTGAAACGGTGCTGGACGTGTAAGCACGCGTGCTGCCGCCATACGTAGTAACACATCTTCAGATAAGTCGTACGACAAGTTGATGCTTGGCAGCCATTCGTTGTAACCACCGTCAAACGCTACCGCTTCGCCTGTTGTTAGGTCGTAACCGTTCGAAGTTGAATCGGTTTCAACGTAACGCATACCCACATTACCTCTGAAACCATCGCCACTAAATTTCGCCATGGCGTAAAGTGCAGTAATATCTTCTTCTATCTCAAATGAAGATTCATCTAAGAATTCATCGGTACGGCGGCAAAGTATAGTAGTGTCATCTGCACATTCGGCTACGCTATATAGCGCGTTGTACATGCTGTCTTTGTCAGGGAAGAAATAGCTGGCAGCCACACCGTTGGTGTTGTCGTGAGACACGTTAATCATGTCGCCATTCCAAAACGATGACGCTGGGCCAAGGCTACCTTCACCTACCGGCGCTAAGTTGGCCAAGTCAGTTCTGTAGCGAGATTGCGCAAAGCTACGATCGCGACGCTTAATACCCGTTTTGATTTCGGTTACTGCACCCCAGTCTACTGAATGCTCGTAATCAAACTGGATATAGTTTTCTTTATCTTCCGTTGCATTTAGCTGGTCGAATATTCCTCCCAACCACATTTCATCCGTTGGATTAGCTAGCCATGGGCTTGCCGTTGTAAAATCGATATACGGGTTGTCGCCACCTGGGTTGTAAAAATCGATGGCTGCACGCGGGTCGTTTGCGCTAGCCCAAAATTCAGTAAAGAAATCTCGGTTTTCGCCTTCACCCGTGGTTGTACCTAACTGGAAGTGCAACTTGCCATCACCCATAAGGTAGTGCCCCTCAATATCTACAATCTCGGTAGACATTTCAGAACCATCGCGGAAGATGTTGTCATACGCCATAAAGCGCGCCCACTCAGGGCGGTTATCTACGCCCATCATGCTAAGCGACTCTACTACGTTGTCGCTGCTCACCGTACCCGGACTGGTGTCTGTACCTGTGTACGCCACACCGCGAAACGGAATACCAATTAAGTTAGAGTTTACGTTGTCAGCTTTAAGCGTTGACGATAGATAGTGGACAGACACATCGAAGTCGTCGGTAGGTGCCCATTGGGCAGTAACATCAAAACCAACGCGCTCGCGGTCTTGCTTAAACAACGCTGAGCCCATTCCCCATGGAATAGCGCCTTTTTGTGAAGCGCCAACAGGTGCTTCAATAAGTGGGTCGATACGAGGAATGCTAGGGCCGAACCAGCCGAAGTCTTCGTTAGTTTCACGCTCTACCGTTCTTTCCTGATAAGAGCCTGAGAAAAGAATACCAAAGGTTTCGTCATCGTTTTTCCAGCTGTACAAACCAGATAGCGTTGGGTCGAGTGAATCGGCGATATCACCATACTGGCCTTCTACCGAGATTTGTCCAGAATTAGCGTCAAGGTCGAACGGTTTACGTGTTTTCAGGATTACCGTTCCGCCCAATGCGCCTTCATCAATATCTGCCTGAGACGACTTGTACACTTCTAAACCCGCAATCATTTCCGACGCTAAAATTTCGAAGTTAAAGTTACGGGTTGCGTCTGATAACACAAACCACTGACCGGTTCCCACGGCTTGACCGTTCACTAGGGTCAAGTTTTGGTCTGGCTGAACGCCGCGTATAGTTACGCCTTGCCCTTCACCAAAATCGCGGTCGATGGTAATACCCGGAACACGGGCAAGTGTTTCTGCCACGTTTTTATCGGGGAACTTACCAATGTCTTCAGCAGTGATAGCGTCAACAATAGCGTTAGAAAAACGCTTGGCATTGATGTTGGCCTTTTGGCTTCCGCGGATCCCTGTGACTTCGATGATTTCAGTTTCACCTGCTTCCTGTGCTACCGCAATAGGTGCTGAAATACTTGTTAATGCGCCCATAGCTATGGCGAGGCGAACACTTCTTGTTAGTTTATGTTGTTGGTTTTTGAACATTGTATTTACCTTCTCTCAGCCAAAAATGACAACGCTGTCATTTATTGAAATAATAAAATGACAGGCGTTGCTGTGGGGTACAGCTTTTTGATGACAACGCTGTCATTGAATGTTAACTTACATGACACAATGTAAGGCTGCAATTAATTTTTTAACAAAAAAGTAATACAAGCTTCTTAATTGTTGAAAATTAAACCAATTTTTAGAGTGAGATCGAATTTGGCTGCTACCATCAAAAGTGTTGCCGAAATGGCGGGTGTTTCGATAAAGACCGTTTCGCGCGTAATAAACAAAGAAGGCACGGTAAAACCCGACACCTTGCAACGTGTTGAAGAGGCGATAAAGGCCTTAAAATACACGCCGAATAAGGCAGCACGAGACTTAGCGAGCAAAGGAGCATCGGTACTGGGTTACGTATACGACAACCCCAACGCCTACTACATAATCGATATGCAAAAAGGCATATTGGATGTGTGTCGCAAAAACAATTTCGAATTGTTAATTCACCCGTGCGATGCAAGCTCTAAAAACATAGCGAAAGAACTGGTGGACATGGTAGACACTGCTCAATTGGCTGGCCTTATCCTTTCGCCTCCGCTATCAGAAATGCCTGAGGTATTATCGGAACTTGATCAAAACCAAATAAGTTATGTGCGTATTTTATCTGGAGACGGCCTCTTTCCATCGCCCCTCCCCTACGTGTTGGTGAACGACTTCAAAGCGGCATACGATATTACTGAGCACCTTATTGGCCAGGGTCACAAAAACATTGCTTTTATTGCAGGTGAAGAAATTCACAAATCCACCATTGAGCGTTTGAACGGCTACAAAGCGGCGTTAGAAAAAGCGGGTATTGCAATTGATGAGTCGTTAATTATTAAAGGCACCTACTCATTTGAAACTGGGGTAAAAAGCTCTGAAACACTGCTTGCCATGTCGCCGCATCCTACCGCTGTATTTGCGTGTAACGATGAGATTGCAGCGGGTACGTTGTTTGGTGCACGAATGAAGGGGGTAGATGTTCCTCAAGAACTCGCAATTGCCGGGTTCGAGAACAGTCCCTTTTCTCGTCAGACCTTTCCGCCGTTAACTACGGCATCTCAGCCAACTAATGAGATAGCGCAGCATGCTGCGGCGTCGTTAATTCAGTATTTACGAGCTAAAAAAGCCAAAGCCGCCCATGACAACCTTAACCATACTTTCATCCCTGAACTGGTAGTGCGCGCGTCAACCGAGAAACAGTAATGAACAAATTACCTCAAGAAATCGTGATTGTGGGTGGCGGAACAGCAGGCTGGATGACGGCGTGCTACTTGGCAAGAACCGCTGAGTTGATGGCCAATAACAGTAGTGTACCTGCCCCCGCCCCTAAAATAACGCTTCTTGAATCTGCGGTTATCAGCACCGTTGGCGTAGGCGAAGGTTCAACGCCTTATCTGCGCCACTTTTTTGAGTTTCTCGAAATAAATGAAAGTGATTGGATGCTGAAGTGCAGCGCCACGTATAAGATGGGCATTAGCTTTGAGCGTTGGACAACAACGGCTGAATCAAAAACAACGCGCCCCGCTTTCACCGATTCAGACAGCTATTTTCACCCGTTCTTCTCTTCTTTAGATATTCCCACCGCGGATATGTACTTCAATGCGGTAAATGAATACAGAAAAGGCGCTTCGCACGACATTAACCCGTCGCACTACTTTACTGCTGCGCACATGGTAGAAAAAGGCATTACGCCCGACGCCATTTGTAGTTCTGCGAATATTGATTATGCCTATCATTTTGATGCAGGGCTGTTAGGTGACTTCTTAAAAGAATACGCGCTAAATAAAGGGGTGTCTCATCAAATAGGTACTGTGGCAAATGTAGAATGTCATGAGCACACTATTACTGCGCTTAAACTGGATGACGGAAATACATTAAGCGCAGACTTTTTTATTGATTGCTCGGGGTTTCGAGGGCTTCTTGGCAAACAAGCCCTGTCGCGAAGGTTTACAAGCTATGCCGACACCTTGTTTAACGATGCTGCCGTAGCCATTGCCAGCGACGCAACAGCATCACCAGAAACTGCACTACAAACTCGCTCTATTGCGCTTAGTCACGGCTGGCAGTGGCACATTCCCCTAACTAGTCGCACAGGCAACGGCTATGTGTACAGTTCACAGTTTTGCACTGAAGCCCAAGCAGAAGAAGAACTTAGACTTGCATTAGAACCAGACCAATCCCATCAGCAAGCCCGACATTTGAAAATGACCGTAGGCAGACTAGAAGAACACTGGAAAGGTAATTGTTTATGCATAGGGTTGTCTCAGGGCTTTATTGAACCATTGGAAGCCACCGCACTTATGCTGGTGCAGTACGCACTGCATCACTTTATCGATTGCTGGCAAAGTAACAATCCGCGAAGAGAGGTACGCTATAATTCTGAGATAAACCGAATGTTCGATGGTATTCGGGACTACATTGCTGCTCATTACTATTTAAATACTCGCGACGATTCCGCCTACTGGGTTGCCTGTCGCGAAGACTTAAAGGTGCCGGATACCCTTTCTTATTTGCTGAATGCATGGGACAAAGGCGCCAGCTTTGAACATGCGCTCAATGAAGTAGATAACAAATTGGTTTATTTGCGACCTTCGTGGTACTGCATTTTTGCGGGAATGAAGCGCTTTTCTAATAACACAACGCCACTTGCGCAACCCAACACCCTTGCACTTCGCACTATGCGGCAATCGGTAGAGGGAGCGCATCGAGTAAGGCAACCCTAACTTGGCTAGAACGCACAAACATACAAAATTACGCCTTTCGCCCGCTTACATTTAAAAATATAATAAAAGCAGGCAAATTCATTAGAAAGTGTAATTAACTATGAAGCAGCTTTCCCTTGATACCTTACGCACCTTCGTTAGCGTTATTGAGCTTGGTGGCTACGCTAAAGCGGGCGATTTTTTGGGCCGTTCTCAACCGGCAATAAGCCTACAAATTAAAAAGCTAGAGTCGCAGTTAGACCGCAAGCTATTTACTAAAGTTGGGCAACGGCATGTACCTAGCGCCGACGGCAATTGGCTGTACCCAAAGGCGAAAGAACTGCTAGAGCTTAACGATAACATCTTTCGCAGCTTAACCCCTGCCCCGCTAAGCGGTCGCTTGCGTCTTGGCATTCCCAATGAATTTGCTTCTACATTATTGCCGGGTCTAATTGGCGAATTTTCAAAGCGCTATCCCGATGTATCACTTGAAGTGACCTCTGCTTTAAGTCGTGATTTGCTGCACCCGTCGCAGCGCGATCATTTCGATTTGATTTTGGCGTTGGTTAACCCGGGCGAACAGACAGAAGGCGAAGTAGTGTTAGAAGATGACGTGGTTTGGGTTGGCGACACGGCTCATCCATTAGTTGGCAACAATATTCCTTTGGTGCTTGCTCCCGACGGTTGTATGTATCGAAGCCGCGTTATTGAGCAATTAAAGCAACAAACCTTTGCATGGAAAATCAGCTATACCAATGCAGATTTAGGCGGGCTGGTTGCCGCCATTCAACAGGGGCTAGGCGTGACAGCTCTAGCAAAATCTAGCTTACCGGCAAACCTAGTAGCGCTAAACCACCCGCACCTGCCCAAATTAGGCAAGGTGAATATTTGCCTGTTCAATCAAGATACACAGCACCCAGTGATCAGTAAAACCCTGGCCGAATTCTTTAAAGTGAGGCTAACCCAATAAAAAAAATGGGGTCAGAGTACTTTTTCTGCCCCACCGCTCTTATTCAATTAGCTTTAGCCATCACTCGTGATGGTTTCGATAAGCTCGCCGAGTACAGTTTCGGCTTTGCTGGTTTCAACCTGACATGTACCTGCGTTCATGTGACCACCGCCGCCATACTTCAAGCACAACTCTCCCACATTGGTTTTTGAACTACGATTAGTAATGGATTTACCAATAGCAAATACCACGTTTTGCTTTTTCAGCCCCCACATCTTGTGAATAGAGATATTGCAGTCGGGGTACATGGCATAAATAACAAACCGGTTTGTCGCGTAAATGGTTTCTTGGTCGGTTAAATCAAGCACAACTAAGTTGTCGTATACGGTAGAACACTTGGCAATTTGCGCCTTCGCCATTTCATTGTGCTCGTGGTACAAACTCACGCGCTCGGCCACGTCTTCCATTTGCAGTATTTCTTCAATGCTGTGGTCTTTGCACGCATCTATTAGCTTCATCATTAGCTGATAGTTAGAGATTTTGAAATCTCTGAAACGACCAAGCCCAGTTCGCGCATCCATAATGAAATTCATGAGCACCCAATCTGTGGGCTCAAGGATTTCTTCTTCGCTAAACTGTGCAGAGTCTCCTTTATCTACTGCATCCATCATATTTACTGAGATATTAGGAAATTTATCTGCACCACCGTAATAGTCGTAAACAACGCGCGCCGCCGACGGCGCTTTCGGGTCTATGATGTGATTATCAATATCGCCTGAGTTACGCACTGTTTCGCTTAAGTGATGGTCGAAGGCAATATGGCAACCCGCAACGTAAGGCAGGTTAGTGGTGATATCATTCTCGGTAATATCAATTTTACCGTCTTGCATGTCTTTTGGATGAACAAACAAAATATCGTCAATTAAGTCTAAATCTTTCAATAAAACCGCACATACCAGTCCATCGAAATCACTTCGCGTAACCAATCTAAATTTTCTTTCAGGCATAGTTTATCCATCATTCACTTTGGTAATAATTTTAAGTGTAACAGCTAATAAAAATTTTGAGAGACAGGTTTATTAACTTCTTATTTAGCTTTTTAAATTCAGTAATTTACCCAGCGGCTTAGCCAAACTTTCAGGCGGTTCGGTAAAGTAAGCGGGGCCCGTTTCAGTCATATACAAACAGTCTTCTAAGCGCACACCAAATTCACCCGGAATATAGATACCTGGCTCATTAGAAAAGCACATGCCTTTTCTAAGTGGCGTATTTTCACCACGCACAAAGTTAACACTCTCGTGTCCTTCCATGCCGATACCGTGACCTGTTCTGTGACTTAGCCCAGGCAATGCATAGTCTTTGCTGTACCCTTTGCTGGCGTAGAATTGGCGCACTGCATCATCCACTGTTCCTGCTGGTTCACCAATTTTAGCTGCGGCAAATGCTACGTTCTGCCCTTCCCTTACTGTGTGCCACACGTCCTGAACTTTCTGAGACGCCTTGCCAAATACCAAAGTACGACTTATGTCGCTTTGGTAACCGTGCACACTGCAACCGCTGTCTAGCAAGATCACCGAACCTTCTTTGATAGTTTGTGCTGCATTTGTGCCATGAGGATAAGCACTTGCATCGTTAAACAGCGCCAAACACCATGTACCGCTGCCGCCTAAGTGCTGCTGTGCGGTGTTCATCAAACTTTTTACATCCTGCTGACTCATGCCAAGCTTTAGGTTACTAAAAACAAACTCGTAAGCACGTAGAGTAACTTCATTGGCCTTATGCATAAGTGCCAGTTCACTCGCAGTTTTATACATGCGACAACCCAGTGTAATTGGCTCGGCGGGAACGATATTAATGTTTGGCAGCGCTCGGCTGACTCCAGTAACTACAAAGTAGCGTACGCTGCTTTCAAAGCCGATATTGCCGCTTGTTATACCGCGCGATTTTAAAATATTGGCTACGACATCAAACGGGCTTTCATGCTCTTGCCACACTCTTACATCATCGCCTATAGCTAACGACTCAAGCACACTTGGCTTTTCGAAAAATGGCGTTACCACCGCCATGTCACCTTTTTGAGGGATAACCAGCGCGGTCAAGCGCTCGCTACGCCACCATTTAATCCCTGAAAAATAATCCATTGCAGCGCCAGGCTCGACCAGAATCGCCGCAATGTCTTGGGCTTTCATAAGCGACTGCGCTTTTTCAATACGCGCTTTGCGCTCTTCTACGGTAATCGGCTTCGCATTTGCGGTGATATCACTTAGCCCGCTAAAACCGTTAGTGTCTGTTGCATTGGTTTGATTAATTGCAGCCATAGAAGCCACAGGAGCAAGCGCAAAGCTAGCGCCCGCTAATTTCAAGAAATGTCGCTTATCCATGTTCCCTTCCTGTCGTTTTAATTAAGGTCATTTGACACTTTTTTTGTTTTATGAAAATAACATTGAATTGATTTTGTACTAAAAATTTCAGTGTTTAATATTGTCAGTACTTTATGCCCACATAACAAAGATTGCGGCAAGCCCAATAAGAAGTAAGCCAGCAATTTCGCGTTTTGTGACTGCATTTTTTAGCCAGTAATGTGAAAGTACCAAGGTAAGCAACACCTCTAACTGCCCAAGCGTTTTTACCAGCGCCACATGTTGTAATGCCATGGCCGTGAACCAACAAATTGAGCCCAAACAGCTTACCGTGCTAATCGCTAGCACCTGCTTTTTAGCGTTGGTTAGCTGTCTGAACACGAAGGGTTTAGTTAGCGCAATATAACCACTTAAACTTATCGTTTGTACACATAGCACCCATAACAACACCCAAGCAGCAGCCACTGTATGCTGAACATTTAGCATATGGCTAGCCTCGCGCACCAACAGTGATGTAAGCGCAAAACAGGTACCGCAGGCAAGACCTATAACCATGGTTTTCACACTAATGCCATGGAGCCGATTGCCGCTGCTTAACACAAATACTGCTATTGCGCCTATTACTATGCCCGCCCACCCAAGGGGCGTTAAATAACTTCCGAAAAAGAGCATGCCTACAACGCCGGCCACCAAGGCCTCACTCTTAGCAAGGCCTGCGCCAATGGCAAAATTCTTCTGCTTGAACAAAATCACCATTAAAGAAGTGGCCGCTATTTGAAGTAGCGAAGCACACAGTACCACTGCAATAAAAGAGCCTGAGAACTCAGGCACTTGACTGGCGCTTCCGCTGTAGAGAATGAGTAAATAAACAAGCGCTATTGGGGGAGCCAAGATAAAGCGAGAGAGCGTTACCCCAGAGGTGTTAACTGCGCCGCTCAATTTGCTCTGCAGCGCATTGCGCACGGTTTGCAAAATAACCGCGCCCAATGTGAATAAAATCCAACTCATTAGCGTCGCTCTACCTTGTTATATCGCTACCTATAGTTAAGCGCGAATTACTTTGCCTTTTTCACTTCCATTGCCTGTGTGCGCTTGTCTTTAAAATCAGAGTCGCGTTTCCAGTATGGCCACACGTCGCCTTGGGCGTAATAGTTCAGCATAGAGCCGATAAGTGAGAGGTCTTGTTGCACGCCACCTAATGTCCAGCTTGGAAGGTAGTCATCATCTGCTTTATGGTAGCGTTTGGCGATAAAGCTAGGGTCGGTATCGCCTAAGCTCATGAACAAAATTGAAGGTACGCCCTGCTTAGCAAGCGCGAAGTGATCTGAGCGGAAGAACAGTCCATTTTGAGGTCTCGGATCCATTTTAACCGTTCGTCCTTGTAATGCGGCAGCTGTCGCTAAATCGTCTTCAATAGATAAATAACTTTCGCCGTACTGCAAAATGTAATCAACATCATCGTTTACATTCATGCCGTCGATATTTAAAAAAGCCACCATGTTCGATGTTGGTACCGGCGGGTTATTTGCAAAATAATCGGCACCGAGTAGCCCTGTTTCCTCGGCGGTAAAAGCACTAAACATTAGTGTACGTGCAAAGCCCTCTTCGCGTTTTGAAAGCGCATCTGCCAATGTAATTACACCTGCTACGCCTGACGCATTGTCTACCGCACCATTGTAAATAGTGGTTTGGCCGTTCTTCTCAACTTTGCCTAGGTGGTCCCAGTGAGCGTGAAGCATTACCCATTCTTCTGGCTTATCTGTACCTTCTAAAATGCCTGCAACATTTTGCGACTCGGCACGCTCAATAGTATTGGTGAAACCCAATGATGCTTTTGTGTTTAGCGCGATGGGCATAAACCCTGGCTTTGAAGCTTTGTCTTTAAGCTCGCCATAGTCCATACCCACTTTTTCAAATAGCTGTCTTGCGGCATTTAAATGAAGCCAACCCATTACGCCGACTTGTGAAGCATTGTTGTCGTCGTCGACTAAACTGAATTTGGTATTGGAATTTGAGTTTTCGACTACGCCCCACCCGTAACCCGCAGGCATGGTTTCATGAATAATGAAAACCGCTTCTGCCCCCTGCCTGGCTGCTTCTTCGTACTTATATGTCCAACGACCGTAATAGGTCATTGCGTTGCCCTGAAAAAGCTCTGGATCTTTAGAAGCGAAACCCGGGTCGTTTACCAGCATTACAACGGTTTTTCCTTTTACATCAAGGTCTGCGTAATCATTCCAATTGTACTCTGGGGCATTAATGCCATAACCCACAAAAATTACATCACTATTGGTAAGTGAGTAGTCATTAACAATGCGCTGAGTACGGGCGGTAAACTCGCTGCCTGCGCTAAAATCAAGCCCGCCTATTTTTAACGATGAAATGTTCTTAGGCGTTATTTTAGCTAAAGGCACAGCTTGGGTGTAGCTATCGCCAAAGGCTGGCTTCAACCCTAGCTTTTTGTATTGGGTTACCAAGTAATCGACTGTTTTCTCTTCCCCTTTCGATAAAGGCCCTCGCCCTTCAAACTCATCGCTTGCCAGTGTTTTAACGTGCTGACGATAAACGTCCAAATCGATGGAGGCATTACTCAGCGTCATCATTTTGCTGTTTGTTGTCGCCGACGATTCAACCGAGGCTAAATTAGAAGCAGGTACTTCGGCATTCGCCGAACCAGTCATTAAAGTAGAAGTAAGTACGGAAGCAGCGCAGACAAAGGAAAAGGCGCGATAAGGTTTGCAAAGATAAGTAAACATAAGCCATTGGTACAAATAAAAAAGGATACCGAAGAGTATCCTGTACCGCTGACTATCTCAACGCCGAAACGACTAAACCACAAGAATGGGGTCAGAGTACATTTCTTTGCTTTTAGAGCGAGATAGATAATTAGAGAGCTTTGCCGCCTGTTTTCTATGATGTGTGAAAAAGTACACTTCCAAGCTTCAATAATGGGGTCAGAGTACATTTATTCGGTTTTGTAATAGGGAAAGCCAATAATGTACTCTGACCCCACTATTCGAGTGGTGGCGAAAAAAGTACTCTGACCCCATTATTTAAATGTACTCTGACCCCATTTTTTTTGGATTTATAGGCCCATGGCGTGGCTGACGAAGGCGGTTTTAATGGTGCTGAGTTTGTCTGTGGCTGAAAGACCAATTCCTCTGACCAACTTTTTGAGTGGGTCGTCGCCGTCGAATAAGAATTTAAAGCCGTCCATTGCGGCAATCATTTTCGTGGCTTCTGTTTTACGGCTTCGTTCGTAGCTGCGTAAGTGCTTGTACAAACCTATGTCTTTACCCGACGCCTTTAAGCTGTTTAGGGTTTCAGCCAATGCGAGCGCATCTTGCATTCCCAAGTTAGCGCCCTGCCCTGCAAGCGGGTGAATGGTATGCGCTGCATCGCCTACCAGCACCACACCGTCTTTCGCCCACTGGCGTGCATAACGCATGGTCAACGGGAAAGCGGCGCGCTTGGTTTCAAGCGAAATAGTGCCTAGAACGCTATTACTAGCCGCAGTTAACGCATTGCAGAACGCAGCGTCATCCAATGCCATTAATAAGTTCGCTTGCTCTGGCGTTTGCGACCATACAATAGAACATACATTTGGCTCAGACATAGGCAGTAGCGCGAGCGGTCCCGTGGGTGTGAACGCTTGTCTCGCCACATTATTATGCGGCTCTACCGTTTTGATATTAGCGACAATCGCCGTATGCTCGTAGTCTTTAAATGTAATTGGCAAGCCAGCCTGCTTTCTCACAAACGAATTTGCGCCATCGGCGCCTACTAACAACCTGCAGCTTAGCACGTCATCATTATCAAGCATCAGCATGGTTTGGTTTGGGCCAGCTAATACTCTATCAATACCCGCAGTGATCAACTCCACATTAGGCTGCGCTTCCACAGATTTAGACAGTGCATTGACTAAAGCCTGATTCTCTACAATCACGCCAAGCGCATCACTGCCCATTTCATCGCATGAAAAGTGAATGTCGCCAAAACTGTCTTTGTCCCATACATGCATGTCGGTGTAAGGGTTGGCGCGGTCTTGCTGCAAATGCGACCACACATCAAACTGTTGAAGCGCTTTAATATTAGCCTGGTTTATGGCACTCACTCTCGCCGTTGGCTTCTCGTCCAGAGTCTGATAACACGCCGCTTTATCGACTATTGCTATGCTCAATTCACTGTGTTTAAGCGCCGCTGCAAGGGTTAGCCCTACAATTCCGCCGCCCACTATCGCTATATCAACATGCTGCATTGTTATCTCTTTTTCTTAGTGGTGTTTCGCCATAGCCCGTCGTGTGTTTAACAAACGCTTTTTTCGCTTGGGGCATCATGCTTAATGCCAATAACGACACATTACGCCCAATTACCGTTGGATAATACTGGTTTGAAAAGGTGCGAACTAGCGTATCGGTCAGGGCTATCGTGTTGTCCCTGTCATTCTTACGCGAATTGGCGTAATGCTGAGTAATACTAAAAGCACCTGCATCGAAATTAGCGGATGCGATTGTATTGTTTTTCTCTTCGCATGAATTATGCTCGCCGTGCTTTTCCGCTGACGCTTGCAGCACAGACACTAAAGTACTTAAGTCGCGTAAGCCTAGATTGAAGCCTTGCCCTGCAATAGGATGTAGCGCCTGTGCCGCATTGCCTACCACCACGGTGCGATGACTAGCAACTTGCTGCGCCTTAGTAAGCGCTAACGGGTAACTTGCCAACTCACTGACTCTCAGTACTTTGCCCTGTCGATAGCCAAATGCTTCCTGTAGGGCCTTGATAAATGCGCGTTGATTTAATGCCATTAACGACTTTGCGGCGTCAGTATCTACAGTCCATACAACTGAAAAGCCGTTTCCACTAGCCTTGATATCATCGATTTCACTGTCGAAAGGCAGGAACGCTAACGGGCCATTTTGGGTGAAACGCTCGTAAGCTCTGTTTTCATGAGGGAGCTGAGTGTGAACGTTAAAGACAATGGCCGTTTGATGATAATCATTGACTGTTTTTGAAATGCCAACCTGGTCAGCTAATCCTGAGCGACCGCCATCGGCCAGTACCAGCAACTTTGTGGTAAGCGATTGCCCATTATCTAGCTGCACCTCTACAAAATTGCACTGCTGTTTTACGTTTGTTACCTTGGCAGGTGCGATATATTGGTAGCTTGAGGCTGCACCTGCCGCCAATCGCGTTAGTGCGCTTAAGCTCACCACCTGGCCGAACGCGTCAATGTGGTAGTCACTGCTTTGAAGGTTTAAAAGCCCCAAGTGCCCTTTGTCGCTAACCTCAATGTACTTAATTTGAGGAGGTAACTCACCGTTATGCTGCTTAGCTACATCGTCAAGGTTTAGCCCCATGTGAGACAGTTCTTCAACAGTACGTCTTGCCAAGGCAATCACTCGGGTGTCGGTAAAAGGGTTGAAGTCGACTAAACTTTTACTGGTTTGCTCTGGGTCAGCCGCATCAATTAGGGTGACAGATAAGCCAGAGCTGTTTGCAGGAAATACTTTCTCTGCGAGTGCTTTGGCTAATACAGTACCGACAATACCACCACCAATAATTACTACATCAACCGCTGCTGCCGATTCCACTGTTTTTATATTCCTGTCGTCCAGAGGCTCTAATTATTAAAAGCGTTAATTCTGAGATTTTTTTCTTTATATTAAAGGCTAGTTTTTAGCGTAATTTAAACCGGTAACTTAAACCAAAATTCCGTATTTCACACTTATCGCAGTTTTTCAAACCTTGGTAAACCTAGCAAATTTTGACAACTAGTCTCTGCTTTCAGCCATAAGTGCTTCAATCTCATCAATGCCTTTTGGCACGTCTGCGGTAAGAATATCGACACCCGTCGCAGTAATCACCACATCATCTTCAATTCTTACACCAATGCCTTTGTATTTTTCCTGCACGTTGCTGTCTTGGCTAATGTAAATGCCGGGCTCAACAGTGATCACCATGCCAGGCTTTAACGGACGGTCTTCACCGTCAATTTTGTAGTTGCCTACATCATGCACATCTAGACCTAAATAGTGCCCTAAACCATGCATGTAAAACTGACGCCACGTTTCATTTTCCAGGTTTTCTGCCACACTACCTTCAAGAACGCCAAGGTCAACTAAACCTTGAGTAATAATTTCTACGCTATGTAACATGGCTTCAGAAAGCGTAACGCCGGGCGCTAACATGTCTAGCACGCTTTTTTGCGCTTTTAATACAACGGTGTAAATTTCGCGCTGAGCATGCGTGAACTTTCCATTTGCAGGAAACGTTCGCGTGATATCCGCAGCATAACCTTGATATTCAGCACCTGCATCGATCAAGATCAAGTCACCGTCATTTACCTGCGCGTTATTTTGCGTGTAATGCAAAATACACGCATTGTCGCCGCTTCCAACAATAGTGCTATAAGCAGGTGAACGGGCTCCCGCCATCGCAAATTCATGGTGAATTTCAGCTTCTAGCTGGTACTCGTAACAACCAGGCGCGGCGAACTGCATAGCTCGCTTGTGCGCACGTGCGCTTATCTCACCCGCCGCTTTCATCATGGCCACTTCACATGCTGACTTGAATAAACGCATTTCGTGTAAAATAGGCTGTAAGTCGTGAATCGCCCTTGGCGCCAGTGATTCTTTAGGCGCATCGCGCAAGGTGTTTAGCGCTTCAGAAAATAATAGGTCATTGTCTTTCTTGTGACCCAACGAAAAGTACACATTGTCTTGACCTTGAATTGACGCTAACAGCGCTTCTTCAAGTTCTTGCAACTCAAACGCTTCATCTAGACTAAATCGAGCAAGTGCAGCTTCAGCCCCTAAACGTTTGCCGTGCCAAATTTCTGCACTTTTGTCTTTCTCTTGTACCACCATTGCACGATAACTTTCACCGTAACGAGGGTGGTTAGACAATATCAACCAAGCATTAGGCTCTTCAAATCCTGTCAGATACCAAAAGTCGCTATCTTGCCTGAATGTATATTCGGTATCGCGACTTCGGGTTACCATACCTGCTGCAGGCACAATACACACACTATTCGGCTCGCACTGTGCAAGCAGTCGGTCCTGCCTGGCGATAAACTCTTGCGCACTAATCATAAAAGAGAAAACCCTAAAAAATCTCGTTAAAACGGATGGCGACTTACGGCCACTTTTAATATCTTCAGTTAATTACTAGTGTACGGATGGCGTGTCTTGTTGATCATCTAGAAGTGATTGGCCCAGTTCGCTGAAGCACAAAATTGCTGAAATTTTCACGTATTCTTCAACCTCTAACAGCGCCTTTTCAGACTCTTCGTCCGCGTCCATTGGCTCTTCCATACGTGAAATATCTGAAAAGTCTTCAAGTGCTTCTTTTACATCGTCAGAACATTGCATAAGGTCTTGCTGGTGTAGACCAAACCCAAGCATGAAACCTTGCACCCAGTTTATTAGCGCAGCCCCGCGATCGTTGATAGGCGCTTGATCATCAGGAAGTAACAAATTGAGCGCGAACTCAGGCTCAAGAAGCTGCTGACAGGTTTGATTGAAAAGGCTATTTAAAAGGTGCTGGGTAGGGTCGCTAAACGCATCGCCCTGATTAATGGTTTCACTTAACGCTTCTAGCCATTTTTGGTCGGTAAGCGACATGCCTCCGCAAAGCATACCGCACAGGATGCCATGCACTTCTGCAGCATCAACAATTACGCCTTGCTGAGACAATTTATTACTTACGCTATCGTAATCGAGCTGTTTTTCCACGAATTGTTCTCTTTTGTTTTGAATAGTTTGAGATACAGGCGCCACTTTTATTTAGCGATTAATTACCGTCTATTTTGGCGGCGACTTACGTCAATGTCATCTCTTGATGGAGTTAATACTAGCAAAAATCAATGTGTAACGCCTCCTTTTGCCCTGCCACTGCTCTAACTTTGAACAAACAGCAAAAGTACCTTCAGGGTCTAATAACACTGTGTCGTACACACTTTACACAACGGTACTTAAACGTTGTTTACTCACTGTTCAAACGATATTTAATTTGCGGCTATTTAGCTAAATTCGTTGCCGGACGGCTAGCAACATCGTCAGAATTCATCTAAGATCGCTGGTGTTGGATACGGAATTCCTTTAGCAACAGCGTGACAACGTTCATTAGCCTTTAATGCCTGAATAGCTGATTGGTTATTATTGAGCTTCTCTTATATGCGTGTATAATTGCTGACCAATTGGTCAAGAAAAGTAATATTTTTTTACCGCTTTTATAATCACCACGCAAAATAGTTATAAAGCGCTTTAGGTGATCCTCTTCACTGGATCTCGCGTTTGTTATACCCTGTTGCGTTAATACAACAACAATGTTTCCTGGGATGTTTGCTAGTTCATTCATGTCCCTGGCCGATGCTTTAAACCAAGGAAGTTGAAACAGCTGCTATTGTGCAAGCTCGACGCGTATCGAGAAGCCTACGGCAATTGTGATACTTCCGCCCTGAACTTTTCGGTTCACGGGCGAAACATGGACAGCGGCATTCTGGGAAGCGCCCTCTTTCGACGGAAGAAGAAATGGCAATAATAAATTTTGGCTCTATAAATATTGACCACGTTTATCAGGTAGATCACTTTGTACAACCTGGTGAGACGTTGGCCTCTACCCATTATCAAACCTTATTAGGTGGTAAGGGTGCAAACCAGTCTATTGCTTTAGCGCAAGCAGGTGCAGACGTAAGACACGTCGGCAGCATTCACGAAAACGACGCCTCATTTAAACAAGCTCTTATTAAGAAGGGTGTTGATTGTCGTGGCGTAAAGTGCTCAGAAGTTCCTTCAGGTCACGCGATTATCCAAGTCACGCCTAGCGGTGAAAACGCCATTGTATTATTTGGTGGTGCTAACCAAACCATTACCGCAAAAACCGTAATGCAAGCGTTAGACGATACGCGTCCTTCAGATTGGGTACTAACCCAAAATGAAACAAGCAGCATTGAAGAAGTACTTCGCCAAGCGAAAGAAAAGCAGCTTAAAGTAGCCTTTAACCCAGCGCCTATGAGCGAGTCGGTTAAACAGCTTCCGTTAGACTGTGTAGATTTACTTATTGTAAATGAAACCGAAGCTGCTGCGATCACCGGTAAAGAAGAACTTGAAGATATTGTGACAGTGTTCAAAGAGCAGTGGTCACACAGCGAAGTTATTATTACACTGGGTAAAGCGGGTGTAATGATGCTGCGCAAAAACGATGTTGTAGAAGTAAAAGCATTCTCTGTAGACGCGGTAGATACCACCGCAGCCGGTGACACCTTTATCGGTTATTTCCTGTCTGCATACAGCAACCACACCGATGCTAAACAAGCATTGCGTCGCGGGTGTGCAGCTTCAGCCATTGCGGTAACACGCGAGGGCGCAGCGCAGAGTATTCCAACACAAAAAGAAGTGGATCGTTTCTTAGCGAAACACGCCAACTAGCAAGACGCACTGAGATAAATTGATGGCACATAAGATCATATTAGATACGGATCCGGGGATTGATGATGCAATGGCGATCTTTTTCGCCTTTCAGTCCCCAGACATTGAAGTACTTGGCTTAACGACCGTTTACGGTAACGTTCCAGTAACAATGGCAGCGCAAAACGCACTGACACTTTGTGAAATTGCAGGTAAAGATATCCCTGTAACTAAAGGTGTTGGCATGCCATGGGTTGGCCCAGAGTCAACGTACGCACACTTCGTACACGGTGAGTACGGCTTTGGTCATATTAAACCTGAAGCGCCTAAAACCGAGCTTGACCCACGCAGCTCTGCGCAGTTTATCGTTGATATGGCACGTAAGTACCCTGGCGAAGTTACCATTGTTGCTATTGGCCCACTAGGTAACTTGGCCCTTGCGCTTCGTCTTGAGCCAGAACTTCCTAAGTTGGTAAAAGGCGTTAGCATTATGGGTGGTGCAGCGTTTGTACCAGGTAATGTTACGCCGGTAGCTGAAGCGAACATTTGGAACGATGCACATGCAGCAGAAATCGTTTTCGCAGCAGACTGGGAACTCACCATGTTTGGTTTGGACGTAACAAACTTCACGCCGTTCTCGCCAGCCTTTGTTGAAAAGCTTGAAGAGAAAAACAATACCCTTGGTGGTTTTGTGAAAGAAAGTGCCCAGTTCTACATGGATTTCTACTCGCAAAACCGTGAAGATCGCGTGTGTTTCTTCCACGATGCATTCCCGATTGCCCACCTTCGCCACCCTGAGCTATTTGAACTGACTGAAGGTCACGTTCGCGTTGGAACAGGGACACTAGATAGAGGGCAAACTGTAGTTGCGCCTAAAGGTACAACACCGAGTCCACTATGGAATGAAGCAAATACCATAAAGGTAGCGACCAAAGTTGACCACAAAAAGCTGGAACAACTATTCATAGACACCTACGCTCTATGATATGTTTAAGGGATTGTTAATACACAATCCCTTTTTTATTTACAGCTAGGTTTAAACTCAACGGTTATGAAAGCGGCGCCCCTACCTCAAAATGAAGATGAACGTCTTGCCGAACTGCTCAGCTACGACGTACTCGATACTGAAGCTGAACAACTCTTTGATGACCTTACAGCCCTGGCCTCTCAAATTTGTGAAACCCCTATTGCGCTTATCAGCCTCATTGATCCAAACCGCCAATGGTTTAAATCAAGAGTAGGTTTAGACGCAGAAGAAACATCACGAGACATCGCGTTTTGCTCACATGCTATTTTGCAAAGCGATGTGTTTGAAATACCTAACGCTACGTTAGACCCCCGGTTTCACGATAACCCGCTGGTGACTGGCGCGCCTGATATTCGGTTTTACGCCGGCGCACCACTGATTACCCCGTCTGGCCATGCAATTGGCACGCTGTGCGCCATTGATAGCAAACCACGCAAGCTAACCGAAACACAAAAATCCTCGCTCCAAACCTTAAGTAAATCGGTAGTAGCACATTTAGAGTTAAAGCGGAAAAACCGAGAGCTTGAGCGCACCAGTCAATTCAAGTCTGACTTTCTTTCTTACGTAAGCCACGAAATTAGAACACCGCTTAATGCCATAAATACGTTTAGTCAGTTGCTTGAAGGCGAAGCCCAAAAGTTAAATTTACCCTCGTCATTTACCACCCCGCTTTCTCATGTAAGCCAAAGCGGTGAAAGGCTTTTAGAAATAGTAAATTCTGTTTTAGATATAAAGCAGATAGAAGCGGGGAAAATGCGTGTGATGCCACGCGCGGTGAATACCAAAGACTTTTTCACCCACTTATTTTCGCTTACTAAGATCCGCGCTGAAGACAGCGGTATCGTATTTAGCACCAGTATTGATGACGCTGTGCCCGACTCGTTGTTTTTCGATGACACCAAATTTGGTCAAGTTGCGCTTAACTTGCTGTCGAATGCGATTAAGTTCACTAATCACGGTAAGTCAGTAAAAGCGCAGGTAAAATATAAAAACGGCAAGGTAATATTTAATGTCATTGATCAAGGCATTGGTATGAGCGATGACGATCAAAAGCGGCTTTTTACACCTTTCGAGCGAATGGAAAACGCCCGTCAGATAAGTGGAACCGGCTTAGGCTTGAACATATCGAAGCGCCTTGTCGAGCTCATGGACGGGTCTATTAAAGTTAGTAGTAAGTTGAATCACGGTACCCGAATAAGTGTGACCTTACCTGCCGACGCCCTAAGCGCCAACCAGTTCGTTGAGGCACAACCGCGTAGCTTTGTTGCCCAAGTAAACATAGATAACTCAGTAAATGTATTGGTAGTTGAAGACCACTATATAAACCAAGTGGTTATTCAAACTTTGTTTGAAAAACTGGGCGTGTCACTTTCTGTGGTAAGCACTGGCGAGGAAGGCGTTGAATACGCCAAATCTAATCCCGTCGACTTAGTTCTTATGGATCTTAATTTGCCAGGTATTCAAGGCGATGAAGCAACAGTAAAAATAAAGGGGTTTAAGCCAAACTTGCCTATTGTTGCATTGACGGCCGATGTCATTACCCAGCCTGAATATTTGCGAGAACAAGGTCTTGATGACGTACTCACTAAACCGATAGATAGTAGTGAATTGGTGCGTGTGCTCAATCAATATTTAGGGCATCCAGACCAATGATTCTATTTGTTTTATTTAAGTAGCTTTATCTAAATAGTTTTGTCTAAGTAGTTTTACCAAAGTGATTTTACCTGAGTCATCTTTACCTAGCCCAACAAACCTTTTTTAACAGCCGTGGTAGTATAAGCTAACTCAATTGTAAGACAGGAGAACTCCTCTACCATGTCCCCCTCATCTTCAGGAAGCGGTACTTCTAGATCGTTGACGTCTAACAAGGTTAATTCAACGGAAACGGCTTCAGCACCAGCTTTAGCAATAAAACCAACGCAGATTGCGCTGTCGCAAACCATACAAACAGGCGTTTCTAATGAAGACATGCAGGCCCGCGCTCAGCTTAGAAAAAAGCTTCGCGAGGCACGCCGAGGGTTAACTAACCAGCAACATACGGACGCCGCTAAGCGCATTGCTTCACGACTACGTACACTGCCCTTTCTTGATAACAGCACGACCATAGCCGGATATTTGGTTAACGATGGCGAGGTCAATTTAACCTATTTTATCGAGTCTATTTGGCAGTCTTTACATGATAAAAAATTCGCTCTACCTGTATTACACCCCGTATGTAAAGGACATTTGTTATTTTTGTCTTATACCCAGCACTCTCAATTGGTGAAGAATAAGTACAACATTGAAGAGCCAGTATTGTCGTGTAAAAACGTCGTTCCTGTTAGGCAATGTGACGTTATTCTTATGCCGCTTGTAGGGTTTGATGTAAACGGCAATCGCCTGGGTATGGGGGGCGGCTACTACGACCGAACTTTGAGTTTTACCCAACGCGCGCCAGATTCACATTCATTTTCGGGTAGTAAAGCGCCCAAGTTAGTGGGTATTGCCCACGACATTCAAGAAGTAGATGCTCTGCCCGTTGCACCATGGGATGTCCCCCTTGATGCCATCGTGACGCCCTCGCGCACACTGCAACTCACTAAACCGTGATAGTCATTATAACAAATTGAACATACGTACTTGTGGGTTCACGTTCGCTTATAAGTTACACTTGCGAACACAATAAGTCGGAGAATGACCATGGATCAGAACGCAAAAAAACAAGCCGTAGCCAAAGCAGCCATCGAATATGTTGAAGCAGACAGCATTGTCGGTGTGGGTACAGGTTCTACCGTAAATTTCTTTATTGAAGAACTCGGTAAAATTAAACACAAAATTGAAGGTGCAGTATCAAGTTCAGAAGCCTCTACCGAGCGTTTAAAAGCCTTAGGCATTGAGGTATTCGAGTTAAACGAAGTCAGCAATCTATCGGTTTATATCGACGGTGCCGATGAAGTGACCGAACACAAGCATATGATTAAAGGCGGAGGCGCAGCACTCACTCGCGAGAAAATTGTAGCCGGTGCGGCGACCACGTTTGTGTGTATTGTTGATGAAAGTAAGCGCGTTCCTGTATTGGGCTCGTTTCCCCTTCCCGTTGAAGTTATTCCCATGGCTCGCTCTTTCGTAGCACGAGAGCTAGTAAAGCTTGGTGGCGATCCTGAATATAGACAAGGTGTTGTCACCGATAACGGCAACGTTATTTTAGATGTTCACAACCTTGAGATTCTGAATCCTCGTGAGCTAGAACAAAAAATAAATAATATTCCTGGCGTGGTCACGAACGGCATTTTCGCACTACGAGGCGCGGACATAGTGCTAAGTGCTACAGATAGTGGTGTTGAAACCTTTAAGTGAT
Source organism: Alteromonas macleodii ATCC 27126 (assembly GCF_000172635.2). NCBI lineage: Bacteria > Pseudomonadati > Pseudomonadota > Gammaproteobacteria > Alteromonadales > Alteromonadaceae > Alteromonas > Alteromonas macleodii. Next base: position 3,252,348 of record NC_018632.1, read on the forward strand.
AACTGAGTAAGACGTATAGTGCGGTGAAAAGCTATACAAAATACTACTTTCAACTTAACGCGTTTTCTGTTAGTTTCCGTTTAGACGTCTAGATGTCCTTAAAAGAAGTTCACTAAGCGTCTCAACTTTTACGTTAGTTAAGGCCAATTCCTTAATAACGAAAGCAATCAACGTGATTATAAAAGCTTGGTAGCAATAACGCCCAAGCAAGGCTTTCAGAGCTGCAAAGCGATGTCGTTGCAGCGCAGGTTATACACAGCTTTGTGTTTCATACTGGCAGGTTTCTGAGAGTCTTGGATTGGCGGTGCAAGCAAACCAAATTACATCAGTGAGAGATAGCGAGTTCATGAGCAAAGTTTCATTAGAGAAGGATAAGATCCGAATTTTGTTGTTGGAAGGTGTTCACCAAAGTGCTTTGGAGACACTAAAAAGCAATGGGTATAGCAATATTGAATTTCTCAAGACCTCTCTTCCTGAAGACGAGTTAATTGAGAAAATTAAAGACGCCCACTTTGTTGGTATTCGCTCGCGTACTCAAATTACAGAGAAGGTAGTTGAAGCAGCACAAAAGCTTGTGGCTATCGGTTGTTTCTGTATTGGCACCAACCAAGTTGATCTTGAAGCCACCCAACGCCGCGGCATTCCCGTGTTTAACGCGCCATTTTCCAACACACGTTCGGTTGCAGAACTTGTACTTGGCCAAATTATCCTTTTACTTCGCCAGGTGCCGAGTAAAAATGCCAAGGCTCACCGCGGAGAGTGGGAAAAAACGGCAGTCGGCTCATATGAAGCCCGTGGTAAGACACTTGGTATCATTGGTTATGGTCATATAGGCACACAGCTGAGTATTCTTGCTGAACACCTAGGTATGCGCGTTCAATTTTTCGATATCGAAGACAAGCTTGTGCTAGGTAATTCTGCCCAAGTAAAATCGCTTGAAAAGCTGCTTAATACCTCTGACGTTGTTTCACTTCACGTTCCTGAAACACCACAAACTCAAGATATGATTGGTGAAAAAGAACTGTCTCAAATGAAGAAAGGCAGCATTTTGATTAACGCGTCTCGCGGTACTGTGGTAGATATCGATGCGCTTGCGAAGGCATTGGGAAGCGGCCAACTAAACGGCGCTGCTATTGATGTATTCCCGGTTGAGCCTAAATCTAATACTGAAGAATTCGAGTCGCCGCTTCGCGCGTTCGATAATGTCATTCTGACCCCGCATGTGGGCGGCAGCACGCAAGAAGCGCAAGAAAATATTGGTATTGAAGTGGCGGGTAAACTCGCGAAGTACAGCGACAACGGTTCAACGCTGTCAGCCGTTAACTTCCCTGAAGTGTCACTGCCAGAACATACTGGTCGTTCACGCCTACTTCACGTACACAAAAACCAGCCAGGTATTCTTACTCAAATTAACCAAGCGTTTGCAGAAAAAGGCATCAACATCGAAGCCCAGTACCTACAAACTAACGCAGAAATTGGTTATGTAGTAGTTGATGTTAAAGAAGACCGTGGTTATGAAGCACTTGCAGAGCTTCAGCAAATTGATGGCACAATTAAGACACGTATTCTTCACTAAGAAGAGTTGTTTTAAGACTAAATAAAAACGCTGCACAATGTGCAGCGTTTTTTTATGCCTGTGATTTTACTTCAATGCGTTGAAGTGCCCAGCCCTACTTCAGTGCGCTGAGCATATAAGGTAGGCTTAGAAGAAGTTGTAAACTAAGCTAACTGCAGTTTCTGTGTCTAGTTTTTCAACGTCGTCGTCAACATTGGTGTTGTGATCAAGTTTGAAAGAAAGACGCATTGAAAGGTTACCGCTGATTGTAGCTGTAAGTGCAGACTCAGCACGAGATTTCGTGTTGTCAGAACCCACTTCGGTACTCACTGTTTGCGTAAATTTAGCGGTATCTGAAATTTTCCAAGAATAAGCTGATGACGCACGAACGATTACGCTGTCAAGATCTTCGCCATCCTGAGTTTCGATGAATGAGTAACCAGGACCGATTGAATATTCAAGGGTGTGGCGCTTGTTCTCAAGTACTTTTTGGTTCCAACCCGCCGCAATAGTTGATTGGTAATTAAAGTTACTAAAGCGGTCGTCTTCATATGAAGCGAAGCCGAATAAACGGTTATCAGGATTTTCTAGTTTGTAGTTACCCTGGGCTGAACCAAAGAACTTCTGTGCAGAAGTAAACTCGATATCTTCTTGCTCGCCTGCATCATTTTCTTGTTGAACAGTTTCCTGTTTGTACAGACCTTTTAAAACGTAGTCGTTACTCCATTTTTCAAGCTCTTGGTGAGCCTGTATACCCGCACTGATTGACGTGGTTTCAGTGTTACCTGAAGTCGAAATAAAACCTAGTTCGCCTTCCATTGTAAAAGGCTTAACTTCATCGTCTTGAGCGAAAGCGGCTGGAGAAAGAGAAATTGCAACTAAAGATGCAAGCACTTGCTTTTTCATTGAACAATCCTATTGATTATCGGTCCATTCGTTGTACTCGATACCTTTTGAACTGCAAGGCGGTACAACACGAGTTTTAAAAGAGATCTGCTAGACAGTGCCGCGAGACAGCAAGCACTGCAAACAATGGTGCGCAGTGTACATTTTCAAAGCTCTCAGTCAATGCGAACACGGTAAAAAGCCAAAGATAACCCGTTAATTTACACTAATTGACTAAAAAAACTGATAGACCAGCGCCACGGAGGTCTCTGTGCTTAAGGCTGCGACATCTTCGGCGGTGTCTGTTTCATGGTTTAGTATGAAGGATAACTTCATCGCCAGTGAACCGAATACGTTGGCTGAAAGCGAAGTTTCTGAGCGCGATTTCATATTTTCTTCACCCGCCTCAGTGCTAACAAACTGCCTTAACTTGGCGCCTGAGCTCCAGTGGTATTTGTATTCGGCGGACGCTCTTACAATGATGCCATCGTTGACTACGCTTTCATTATCTTCTTCAGCTTCAATAAAACTGTAGCCAGGACCAATGCTATAGCGAAACTCACTGTCTTCACTGCGCCAGAGGCGCTGAGACCAGCCTGCGGCCAGCGAAGCACGGTGATCGTAACCGGTAAATTGATCGTCTTCGTAATCACCGTACATAAAAAGACGGCGACCAGGCGTCATTAGTTTATAGTCGAACTGCGCGCTAGTGAAAAAGCGCTGGGCGCTGATGTCCCGCTCTGTTGTTGGCGTACCGCTTTCTTTATAGAGCAACTCTGCGAAGTAGATACTGCTCCAATTTTCTGTTTCATGGTCCGCATTGACCGCGGCTTTCACGCTGGCAGCTGAGGTGTTTCCGGTGTTTACAAGTACACCTAGTTCACCGTCTAGCGTAAAACGAGGAATTTCATCATCGGTGTCGGGCGTGAAGTCTGCGTGATAGAGGGTTTGTATAAGATCCCTCGCACTTGCGTGCACACACACGCAGCAACAAACAATGCCAACAACAATGCTTGGCCGGAAGATTTTTTTGAACATAATCTGATTTACGTTGAGCTTTATAGTTTTTAGATTACGTCTTAGTACGACGCTTGTTATACCAATCCTCTGGATGAGCTTTACTACATTTTGCTAATTATCAGTAAAGTAACGGAGTTGTTGCACCGAAAGCTCAGTGAATAAGCGACACAATTTTTGCCGTTTCTTGTTCGGCGTATTCAATTGAATTACTTATCACTTCCATGTTGAGACTTACTGTATTGGCTATCTCAGGGGTAAAAAGTTCAATGTCAGCGTAACTTTCTTTATTTAACTGACTTACCGTAATTCGATTTGCTAAACACAGGACGCAGATATCTACATCGGATTTATGTTTAGCTTCATCATTCATGAACGTTACCGGATAGTACAACCCAATAGGTAAGTGCCAATTTTCTAGTATGATACCGCTGCATTGAGCAAACGTAAAACCGAAATGCTCCAACTGATTAACGTGCGGTAACGCGTTCGTCTCAGCATTCAGGTATGACTGATAGCGTTTAGTTTCTTTCTTGGCCACGACCAGCTCACTTAAGTTTTGCAATATACCCATTACAAAGAAGCGTTCTGCTCCGCGCACGTTAAGTCTCATCGCAAGACTTTTGGCCACCATGCCGCAATACACTGATGCATACCAATGTTTGTCTAAATTTATTAGCTTAGCATCAAAGCGTTTAAATGCTGTGCTGGCAGTTTCTGCAATTACCAAGTTATACAGGGCTTCGCCTCCAATCACACTGATTGCTTTGGCAACAGATTCTACTTGAGAAGGAAACCGAAACAGCGAGCTATTCGCCAGCCTTAGTACCTTCGCGGTAAGAGAGGGATCAGCACTTATAAGCTCGCCAATATCCTCGGCGCTGGAACGGGGATCGTCTAATGTTGAACGCAGGCGCACGCAAATATCCGGTAACGTAAATGATTTCGCGGCATACGAAACATACTTATCTAACGACATCTAGAAACTCTCAGTCTACTTTTTACAAACTCAAGGCCGCTTATTCTGAACTTGGCGGATCATCAAACAGCGTGAACTGCCCAATTGATTCCCCCAGCTCTTTTTGCTGTTGCTTGCGAGCGCGCATTAGCACCGCTTTTTTGCGCCGAGCACAGGCGCTGATTATTTTACGTTTAGTTGCATCATCAACCTTAAGCCAGTACAGGCGCTCGTCGCGACTTCGATAGCACCCTTTACAGAACCCCCTTGGACCTGACTCACACACACCAATGCATGGGCTTGGAATTTCAAAAAACTCCAGCTGTTGGGATTGTGATTTTTGTTCCGTCATGTCAGTGGCATAACCTTCAAAAGGTGAAACGAATACCACTTGGGCTGCATTTTCAAGCAAGCAACAGTGGCCACGCTTTAGCTTTATCAATATAAATTAAAACGCATACTCCAACATCTAGCCACTAGACATTAGCAGTAAGGCATTCCAATCTTCTAAGCCACGCTGCTTTAAAACTAAGCAATTCGACTCGCAGGCCTTTTCGATATGACAAAGCATAGCACGAAATACGGCCTGTTGACTGCTATACCATGTTCGAAAGCCTGATGCGCTAGTCGATAAGTGTGTATTCGATTGTAGAAACCACGCGCACTTTCTTTATATGTGGATGATGACTGTCGCGACTAGAAATACTGAACTGCCCTTGGTTAGCGCGCTTAATTTTGCCCAAAGTACTTTTTGAATCTTTGGCAAATTTTTCCGCAACCTCTCTCGCATTGAGCGTAGCTTCTTCAATCATTTCCGGCTTTACTTCGTTTAAGCGGGTAAATACATAGTCGGGCTGAGCGCGGTAGCTTTGGTCTGATAATACAATACCAGTTTTAATTAACTCCCCAATTTGCTGCATAAGCGCTCGCACCTTTTCAACATCATTTGAAAAGACAGTAACGGTTTGAATGGCACTGTAGCGAAATGGCGCTTTTTCACTACTTCCATATTGTTGTGCCAATTTGTCATTTATTTCTGGCTTTCCAATAGTAATGCTTTCTGCTGAAATGCCCTTCTCTTCTAAAAAGTTAGCTACCTGAAGGCTATTCTTTTCAATATGTTCATACAGTTGAGGTAAGTCATTGCCCGCGTCGACAAATTGAATAGGCCAAATAACCTGATCAGCAATGTATTCTCGCTCTGACAATCCTTTTACGGTTACTACTCTATCCCACGTTTGCATATCGTTCATGGCAGAAGACACCTGAACACCAAGCAAAGACACAGCAACCACCATGCCCATCGCCATTACTATCGCCGCACCTATTTTCATTCGAATCTCCATTCTTTCTGTTTTCAACAGGATACAAGCGAATATAAGCTTTTCGGTTTCACAAAACGAGATAAATGCTGACCAATGGTGGCAAAAAAAAGGCCACTCAAATGAGTGGCCTAAAGAGCCCCTTAAGAGGGCAACGCTTGGGTAGACGGGAGAGTTAACCTTTACGCTGTATCAGGTAATAAAATACCGGAGTTAAGATAAGTCCAAATACGGTAACACCAATCATGCCTGAGAATACTGCCACACCCATGGCCTGACGCATTTCAGAGCCGGCACCGGTTGATACCGCCATTGGCAGCACACCCATGATGAAAGCAATGGATGTCATTAGTATTGGACGAAGACGTAAGCGACTTGCTTCTTTAATGGCTGAAAGCGCGTCCATCCCCTTGTCTTGTAGCTCTTTTGCAAACTCGACAATAAGAATGGCGTTCTTCGTTGCAAGGCCAACCAGTACAATCAAACCTATTTGGGTAAAATATTGTTGTCGCCGCCATAAACTTGCACACCAATAAGCGCGCTCAGCAAGGTCATGGGAACAATCAATATGATTGCCAGTGGCAAACGCAGGCTTTCGTATTGCGCAGCCAGTACTAAGAACACTAAAAGCACAACTAATGGGAATACAAACGCCGATGCATTGCCCGCTAATATTTGCTGATAGGTGATCTCAGTCCACTCGTAAGTCATGCCAAGTGGTAACGTTTCAGCCAGAATTTCTTCAATAGCTGCCTTCGCTTGGTCAGAAGAATAGCCTGGCGCTGCTGCACCGTTTATTTCAGCGGTGACGTATCCGTTATAGTGCATAACACGGTCAGGGCCTGCACTGTGCTCAATGTTCAAGAATGAGCCAAGCGGGATCATCTCACCTTGTGCATTACGCACTTTAAACTGCGTAATGTTCTCAATGTCCTGACGGTATTGGGCATCAGCTTGTACATTTACTTGGTAAGTTCTACCGAACAAGTTGAAGTCGTTCACGTATAACGAACCTAAGTAGCCCTGCATGGTGGTAAACAAGGTATCGATGTTTACACCTTGGCTCACCGCTTTTTCACGGTCTACATCTACATCGAGCTGAGGTACAGCAACAGTGAAGCTGGTAAATGCATCGGTAAGCGCTGGGTGTGCCCACGCTTTGCCAATCACTTCTTGCGTTACGCGCTCAAGTTCTTCAAAGCCTAGGTTTCCTCTGTCTTCAACCTGTAAACGGAAACCACCAATCGTGCCTAACCCCATTACTGGTGGCGGCGGGAATATTGCCACAAAGGCACCTTTAATAGACCCAAAGTTCTGGTTAAGCTGGGCAGCAATGGCGCCACCAGATAGATCAGGCGTCGTTCTTTTATCAAAGTCAGTCAGCGTTGCAAACAACACGCCTGAGCTTGGACTATTGGTAAACCCGTTAATATTCAAGCCAGGGAATGCAATTGCATCTTCAACACCAGGGTGTTCCATAGCAATACGAGACATTTCACGGATCACTTCTTCAGTTCTGTCTAAGCTTGCTGCATTAGGCAGTTGAGCAAAGGCGACCAAATACTGCTTATCTTGCGGCGGAACATAGCCTGTTGGTGTATTGGCAAACTGGAAGTAAGTGAGCCCTAACAGACCCGCGTAAAGCACCATGATGATACTGCTCTTGCGGATAAGCCCACCCACAGCACCAGTGTAGCGCTTTGAGTTACGGTCAAAGAAACGGTTAAACGGTGAAAATACAAAGCGGCCAAACACTTTATCCATTAAACGGGTTAACCAGTCATTCGCTTTACCGTGAGGTTTTAACAGCAATGCAGATAATGCAGGGCTAAGCGTTAACGAGTTAATTGCAGAAATTACCGTAGAGATAGTAATTGTTAGCGCAAACTGCTTATAGAACTGCCCAGTAAGACCGCTCATGAAAGCAGTAGGTACGAATACCGCAGCAAGTACCAGTGTTGTGGCAATGATAGGACCGGTTACTTCTTTCATTGCTTGTACGGTGGCTTCAAACGGCGCTTTGCCTTCAGAAATATTACGCTCTACGTTTTCGACAACAACGATAGCGTCGTCTACTACAATACCGATTGCCAACACAAGACCAAACAGCGACAGTGCATTCAGCGAGAAGCCCATTAGCTGCATAAAGGCGAACGTTCCCACAAGTGAAATAGGTACTGCAACGAGTGGGATAATAGACGCACGCCATGTTTGTAAGAACAGTACAACAACAAGTACAACTAACAATACAGCTTCAAGAAGTGTACTAATTACCGCTTCAATCGAACCGCGAACAAATACGGTAGGGTCGTAGGCAATTTCGTATTCAAGGCCTTCAGGGAACGCCTTAGACAGTTCCGCCATACGAGCGCGAACGTCATCTGAAATTTGGATTGCATTAGAGCCTGGTGCTTGGAAAACCGGCACCGCTGCCGCAGGGTTATTGTTAATAAGTGAACGCAGTGCATAAAACTCTGAACCTAGTTCGATACGCGCAACGTCTTTAAGACGGGTTATTTCACCATTCTCACCCGACTTAACAATAATATTTTCAAATTCGGCTTCATCTTTTAAACGGCCGCGCACATTGATAAGCAGCTGAAATTCGCTGGTACCCGTAGGCTGTGCACCAAGGCTACCTGCCGCCGCTTGCTGGTTTTGGTCGGCAATAGCTGCTGCCACATCGCCAGGGTTTAACTGGAGCGCAGCCAGTTTGTTAGGGTCTAACCATACTCGCATGCTGAATTCACCAGCACCGAACAGGCGCACTTGCCCAACGCCATTGATTCGCGCTAGCTCGTCTTTAACAAACTGATCAGCATAGTTTGAAAGATAAAGCATGTCATAACGATTATCAGGCGACGTCAGGTGCACTACCATGGTTAAATCTGGTGACGATTTTTCAGTTACCACACCTAAACGCTGTACTTCTTGAGGTAAACGCGGTGTCGCGCGATTTACACGGTTTTGTACCAGCGTTGTGGCTTCATCTGGATCCGTACCAATGGCAAACGTAATTGTTAGTGTCATACGGCCATCACTGGTTGCCTGTGATGACATATACAGCATGTTTTCAACACCGTTAATTTCTTGCTCTAGCGGCGTTGCAACTGTTTCGGCGATAACTTCTGGGTTTGCACCGGGATAATTCGCAGTTACCACCACGGTAGGCGGCACTACTTCTGGGTATTCAGTGATAGGTAGTTGCCAGACAGCAATTGCACCACCTATAAAAATAAGTAGGGAAAGCACGCCCGCAAAAATCGGGCGGCTAATGAAAAACTGCGAAATGTTCATTACTTAAGACCTGCTGTTGCTGTACCTGTGGCAAATGAACCACCAGATAAAACATCCTCATACTGCGCCATGTTTTGGGTTACTTGTGTTGCATTATCAACACGTGACTGCCAGCTAGATAAGTTTGCCAAAGCATCTTCATCACCCATAGGCACTTCGTTAGCGGCAACTTGGGCACCAGGGCGAACGCGCTGTAAGCCATCAACCACAATGGTGTCGTTTACATTCAAGCCGCTTGTGATGATGCGCATGCTGCCCACTTTGTCGCCTAGCTTAACCGCACGGTATTCCACTTTACTTTCGTCGTTTACAACCAGTACAAACTTATTATTAAGATCTGTGCCGATAGCTTTTTCTTTAATAAGAATGCCCTGTTCATCGGTGTCACCTGCCAATTTTAAGTGTGCAAATAATCCCGGAATTAAACGACCTTCTTCGTTATTAAATACGGCGCGAACGCGAAGTGTGCCGGTGCTACCGTTAACCTGGTTGTCGATGAAATCAATTTGACCCCAGTGGTTATAATCAGACTCGTTAGCAAGGCGCATCGCTACTGGCTGCTCGCTCACTGCTGTTGAAGCCGCTGATTTATCGGTTAGATAGTTTAGGTAGGTCTGCTCATCAATATCGAAATACGCATATAAACGGTCGGTCGATACGATGCGAGTCAACTCTGTTTGTCCTGCGGTAACAAAGTTACCTTCAGTGATGTTTGCTCGAGAAATACGTCCAGAAATAGGTGCTTCAACACGAGCAAAGCCTCGATTTAGGCGCGCTACTTCAAGTGCGGCTTGCGTTTGGTTTAAGCTCGCAAGCGCTTGGTTTTTCTCAGCTAAACGGGCATCAAGAACTTCTTCAGAAACCGCCTGGGTTTTACGAAGTTTAAAAGCACGGCTATAGTTTTGCTCAGCCAACTGAACGCGACTTTTGGCTTCTTCAAGCTGTGCAGTCAATCGATCAACTTCTGCTTTAAACGTGCGGTTATCAATTAAGAATAGGGTTTGTCCTTGTTCGACATATTCGCCTTCGTCAAATGCAACAAAGTCAATATAGCCCGACACGCGAGGGCGAAGCGCAACAATTTGCGGAGACTCTAAACGACCTGTAAAATTATCCCACTCGGTTAAACGCTGAGACACTACCGTTGCCACATCAACAGGAACACCAGCATTTGCGCCAGCGCTCATTGATTGGCTTGGATCCTGCTCGTCACCACCGCATGCAGCGACAAGCGCAGTTAGGCTTACTATTGCCAATAAACGGGTAAAAGTTTTCATTGCAAGATTCTCTTAAAAATTAAACTAAAGTTTGATGCTGTGCATTATGCATCGCCACCAACAATAAAAATAATTATCTTTTTATATGCAACACATCACATGATGTTATATATTAAAGAACGGGCTGACAGAGACAACTGCTTTTAAAAATTTAGAAGGATGGTTTCGCAGAGAAAATGAGAATAACCGTATAAAAAGCGAGAGCTTAGAGAAATCAACGGTTACAGCGATATAGTGTACCAGTGTCGCTCGTCGCATTCATTTGGAAAATAAATGCTTTTAGCTATAACCTATAACTAAACTATGTCAGTTAAATTACATAGCCAAAAACGAAGTAAACGGCAGCTTTTTTCATTGTTCGATAGATGAAAGTAGACTGTCCGCAAAAGACACCGGAGACAACCATGCGTCCACATGATTTAAATTTATTGATGATTTTTGATGCCATCATGACCGAGGGTGCAATTACCCGCGCAGCTGACAGGCTGTCGATGACGCAACCTGCGGTATCTAACGCACTTTCTCGTATGCGCACAGCTTGGAAAGATGAACTGTTCGTTAAAGACGGCCGCGGTATTCAACCTACCTCATTTGCTAAAAATTTATGGAGTCAGATTCAGGGCCCTTTAGGCGAGCTCGAAGTCGCCGTTAACCCAACTGACTTTAACCCTGCAACGGCTAAGCGTACCTTTCGTATAGCTGCAACTGACAGCATCGTTTCTATGGTGTGGGGGCCGCTCCGCAAAGTTATTGAGAATGAAGCGCCTGGTATTAACATCCATGCCATTCCTAATTACGACATGGAAACCGATAAAATACTCAAAGATGCTGAAGCAGAGCTCACTTTCTCTAAATATCAGGAGCCTGGCTCTGTTATTCGTGCCGAACATGTTCTCGATCCAAGCTGGGTTGTGGTAATGCGCCCCGATCATCCATTAGCAAAATCTCAATTGACCTTAGAAGACTTTGTTGCGGCAGACCACCTTCTAGTTTCTGTTACAGGTGATGTGACTGGCCCTACAGATCAGGTGCTGGCGAATTTAGGCCTTAAGCGCCGCGTGGCAATGTCAGTAAACCAGTTTTATAACGCTACACCGTTATTAAAAGAGAGCAACCTTATTTGTGTAGCACCATCTTTGGTAATGGAAAAAGAAATTTTCTCAGGGGAATTGGCGGTATTTGAAACGCCAATAGAAATTGTCAGCTCTCCGCTGTCTGTAATGTGGCACAAACGTCAGGATCAAGACGCGGGCTTACAGTGGCTTAGAGGTCTCGTAGTTAGATTTATTCGCGAGCGCGTACAACGTCATGAAATGCTGCTCTCTCAATGCTGTAGAAAAGCCTATTGCGCCGAAACGGTTAAGCGCTTTATGGACCAGCGCAATATGGACTGTGAAGAATTTACGCCAGCGCATTTGAAAACGCCCAGCAATGATGAAATGGACGAAGAACGCGACACTGTAGCGGTTGGAAAAGAAACGGCTTAATACCAGTCTGCCTAGATAACTAACCACTCAGCGAGACTTAACATGTTCGTCATCGCGCTGTGCTATCGCAGGTAAAGTGGTTCTAAAACATTCAAAGCCCTAATAAAAAAACCGCTCAATGAGCGGTTTTTTCGTAGTTCGAACAAAGAAGCTAATTTACTTCTTTTTCTTTGCTTTCGGGTTTGGTAGGTCAGTAATACTTCCTTCGAAGATTTCAGACGCAAGACCAATTGATTCGTTAAGCGTTGGGTGAGCGTGGATAGTCAATGCTACGTCTTCAGCGTCAGCACCCATCTCAATAGCTAGGCCGATTTCGCCAAGCATTTCGCCCGCGTTGGTACCTACCATAGCACCACCGATTACGCGGCCCGTTTCTTTTTCGAAAATCATCTTAGTCATACCGTTAGTTGCATCAGATGCAATTGCACGGCCTGAAGCAGCCCATGGGAACGTTGCTGTTTCATAGCTTACGCCCTGCTCTTTCGCTTCTTTTTCAGTTAGACCAACCCAAGCAACTTCTGGCTCAGTGTACGCTACTGAAGGAATAGCACGTGGGTCGAAGTAATGCTTCTGTCCAGCAATAACTTCTGCAGCAACGTGACCTTCGTGAACCGCTTTGTGCGCAAGCATTGGCTGACCTACAAGGTCACCGATTGCGAAGATGTGGTCAACGTTAGTACGCATTTGCTTATCAACGTTGATGAAGCCACGCTCGTCAACGTTTACGCCAGCTGCATCTGCGCCAACTAGCTTACCGTTTGGCTTACGACCAACAGCAACAAGTACTTTGTCGTAGCGCACTGGCTCAGCAGGTGCGTTCTTACCTTCAAATGTTACGTACAAGCCATCGTCTTTTGCTTCAACCGCAGTCACTTTGGTTTCAAGCATGATGTTAAACTTGTCTTTGTAGTCTTTCATGAACACTTTCATGATGTCTTTGTCAGCTGCTGGAATTAGCTGATCTAAGAATTCAACTACATCAATGTTCGAGCCAAGTGCTTCGTACACAGTACCCATTTCTAGACCGATGATACCACCGCCTAGTACTAGCATTTTCTCTGGAATGTCTTTCATTTCCAGTGCGCCAGTTGAGTCGATTACACGATCATCTTCTGGGATGAACGGTAGGCTTACTGGCTCAGAACCCGCAGCGATAATCGCTTTCTCGAAAGTAATAGTAGTAACGTCGTCACCATTTTTTACTTCTAGGGTGTTTGCGCCTGTAAATTTACCGAAGCCTTGTACATGCTTGGTTTTACGCATTTTAGACATACCGCTAAGGCCATTTGTCAATTGCTTAACAACGCCGTCTTTGTATTCGCGGATTTTATCTAAATCGATGGTAGGCTCGCCAAACGATACACCGTGGCTAGCAAGGTGCTTCGCTTCTTTCATCACTTTAGCAACGTGAAGAAGGGCTTTTGAAGGGATACAGCCAACGTTAAGACAAACACCACCAAGCGTGTCGCGAGAGTCTACGATAACTGTTTCAATACCTAAGTCAGCCGCACGGAATGCTGCTGAATAACCGCCAGGGCCGCCGCCCAGTACCACCAATTGCGTTTTAATTTCGCTCATTGTGAACCTCAATCCTGTTCTTGTAGGGTCATGCTATTACTTTTGTGTAATAGCATAACCTAAATGCCACCAAATGGGCTTATAAAATCGTCGAAAATGTTACTGATATTGTAAACTTTTTCGACCTTTTATTTAAAGTATGATTCTGCGTAAGTCAGTTAGGTTTGCAGCAACCTCAGTAGAGAATCTTGCACCTACCGCACCATCGATGACTCGGTGGTCGTATGACAGGCTTAGCGGCACCATTAAGCGCGGCTCAAACTCTTTACCATTCCACTTAGGCTTCATCTCAGACTTAGACACACCTAATATGGCGACTTCTGGTGCATTTACAATAGGCGTAAACGCCGTGCCACCAATACCACCTAGACTAGAGATGGTGAACGTTCCACCCTGCATGTCAGCCGCTTTAAGCTTGCCTTCACGGGCTTTCTTAGAGGTGTCAATAAGCTCTTGAGACAGCTGCTCAATACCTTTCTTATTCACGTCACGAATAACAGGTACAACAAGGCCTCCCGGTGTTTCAACCGCAATACCAATGTTGATAAACTTCTTAATGATTAAGCTCTCACCATCGTCAGACAGTGATGAGTTGAATACTTCGTATTTCTCAAGCGCTTTCGCTACCGCTTTCATAACGAATACTAGTGGTGTGATCTTAAGACCAGACTTAATTTTCGCGTGGTAAGCATTTTGCTCTTTACGGAATTCTTCAACTTCAGTGATATCTGCTTCGTCGAACTGCGTAACGTGCGGGATAGTCGCCCAGTTACGGTGTAAGAACGGTCCAGAGATCTTTTGAATTCGAGAAAGCTTTTGTTCTTCAATCTCACCAAACTTGCTGTGATCAACAGGCTTAACCGGAACGATTTGAAGTACGTTGTCGCCCACAGGCGCACTACCTGAAGCTGCTGCTGTGCGAGGTTTCGCAAGCTCAGCTTTCACATAGGCTTGAACGTCTTCTTTCAAGATACGGTTTTTAGGACCAGAGCCGTTAACTTGAGTAAGGTCTACACCAAACTCACGAGCAATACGGCGAACCGAAGGAGAAGCATGTGCTTTACCTGTATTCTTGGCTTCTGGCGCTGGGGGCACAGGAGAGCGACCTTGCGAGGCTTCCTGCTGTGACGCTTGTTGAGTCTCTTCTTGCTGTGAGTCTTGTTTAGTCTCTTCTTGCTTAGGCGCTTCAGCAGGCTTTTCAGCTGCACTTGAAGACGAACCACCGCTGGTCTCAAGCTTAACAACCAAGGTGCCTTGCTTAACTTTGTCACCCGCTTTGATAAAGACTTCTTTAATCGTACCTGCATGTGTTGAAGGCACATCCATAGTCGCTTTATCAGTTTCTAGCGTGATAAGACCGTCTTCTTTTTCAACGGTATCGCCAGCTGATACAAGTACATCGATAACGTCAACTTCACCGTCTTCACCAATGTCTGGTACAGCAACTTCGATAGTCTCGCTACCTGAAGACGCGGCTGGTGCTGACTCTTGCTTTGCACTTTCCTGCGCAGCCGGTGCAGATGCTTCAGAAGAAGCATCGCTAGACGCCGATTCACTTGAAGACGAGCCTGAGCCCGCTACTTCAAGCTTGATCACTACCGTACCTTCTTTCACTTTATCGCCAGTACTGATGAATACTTCTTTCACCGTACCTGCGTGTGTTGAAGGAACGTCCATGGTTGCTTTATCGGTTTCAAGGGTAATTAGCCCATCTTCTTTTTCAATGGTGTCGCCCACTGAAACCAATACGTCGATTACGTCTACTTCGTCGTCAGAACCGATATCCGGTACTGCAACTTCAATCACTTCGCTGCTGCCAGACGCAGCTGGCGCTGCTTCTGACTTGCTTTCGTCTTTTGGTGCTTCTTCTTGCTTAGGTGCATCTTCTTTAGAAGATTCATCTGAAGCGTTTTCTTCAGACGCGCCTTTATCGGCACTGTCACCATTGGCAACTTTCATTTCACCAATCACATCGCCTTCTTTGATTTTATCGCCTACTGATACAGTTAGGCTTACAATCTCACCTTCAAACGGTGCTGGGATGTCCATTGACGCCTTGTCACTTTCAACAGTAACAACGCCTTCATCAGCCTCAATGTTGTCGCCTACGGCAACACATAGCTCGATAACTTCAACTTCGTCACCGCCTACGTCGGGTACGATAATCTTTTGAATATCTGACATATGTAAAATACCTTATCTGGCTTACGCGTAAAGTGGGTTAAGTTTTTCAGCGTTAATTTCAAAACGCTTAATGGCTTCTGCTACCACTTTCTTCTCAACGTCACCGCGCTGAGCCAATTCGTAAAGTGATGCCACCACAATGTATGACGCATTAACTTCAAAGTGAGTACGCAAGTTTTCACGGCTATCGCTTCGACCGAAACCGTCTGTACCTAGGCAGCGGTATTCAGTTTCGATGAACGCACGTACTTGGTCTGAGTAGTTCTTCACATAGTCAGTGGCAGAAATCGCAGGACCTGCGTCTTTCGTAATTACCTGACCAATGTAAGGTACTTTTTGCTCAGCTTCTGGGTTTAGCATGTTCCAGCGTGCTACGTCTTGACCTTCACGCGCTAGCTCGTTGAACGAGGTTACTGAGTAAACGTCAGAAGATACGTTGTAGTCGTTACAAAGAATCTGCGCCGCTTTACGCACTTCGTTCAAGATAGTGCCTGAGCCCATCAACTGAACATTCAGCTTAGACTTGTCATTTTCAACGCGCTCTAGCTTGTAAATGCCTTTAATGATCTGTTCAGCAACATCATCACCTTCTGGCATTGCAGGGTGCTGATAGTTCTCGTTCATCAATGTTAGGTAATAGAAGATATTCTCGTTATTACCGTACATGCGACGTAGACCGTCTTGAACGATAACTGCTACTTCGTAACCATACGTTGGGTCGTAAGTAATACAGTTAGGAATTAGGTTCGCTTGAACATGCGAGTGGCCGTCTTGGTGCTGTAGACCTTCACCGTTAAGTGTGGTTCTACCCGCAGTTGCGCCTAAAAGGAAACCACGTGCTTGGCTATCGCCTGCTGCCCATGCCAAGTCACCAACACGTTGGAAACCAAACATCGAGTAGTAGATGTAGAACGGAATAGTGGTAGCGTTACACGTTGAGTAAGACGTACCCGACGCAACCCACGATGCCATTGCACCTAGCTCGTTAATACCTTCTTGTAATACCTGACCTTTCTTATCTTCGCGATAGTAAGCGACTTGGTCGGCATCTTGAGGTACGTATTTCTGGCCTTCATTGGCGTAGATACCTACCTGACGGAATAAGCCTTCCATACCGAATGTACGGGCTTCATCAGGAATAATTGGCACAATACGCTTACCAATTTTCTTATCTTTTAATAGCGCGTTAAGTACACGTACAAACGTCATGGTTGATGATACTTGACGATCGCCTGACCCTTTTAAGATAGCGTCGAATGCACTTAGCTCAGGAATTTCAAGCTGTTCTTCAGCCTGTTCACGGCGAGAAGGCAAGTAACCGCCTAGAGCTTCACGACGCTCGCGAAGGTACTTCATTTCTTCGCTGTCTTCGTCGAACTTGAAGTAAGGTAGGTCAGCAATTTTCTCGTCTGCTACTGGAATATTGAAACGATCGCGGAACGCTTTGATTGAATCAACGTCCATTTTCTTAACGTTGTGCGCTACGTTTTGTGCTTCGCCTGATGCACCTAGACCGAAACCTTTAACCGTTTTAGCAAGGATTACCGTTGGACGTCCTTTCGTATCAATGGCTTTCTGGTAAGCTGCGAATACCTTAACTGGATCGTGACCACCTCGGTTCAAGCGCCAGATATCGTCGTCAGACATGTTCGCTACAAGTGCCGCTGTTTCAGGATACTTGTTGAAGAAGTTTTCACGGGTGTACTTGCCGCCTTTGGCTTTACAGTTTTGGTATTCACCGTCTACCGTTTCGCCCATAAGCTGGATAAGCTTGCCAGATTTATCACGAGCCAGTAGCTCATCCCAGTAGCTACCCCAAATAACTTTCACAACTTCCCAGCCAGCGCCGCGGAATGTGCCTTCAAGTTCTTGGATAATTTTGCCGTTACCACGTACCGGGCCGTCTAGACGTTGAAGGTTACAGTTGATAACAAACGTTAGGTTGTCTAGGCCTTCACGAGAAGCAAGACCAATTGCACCCAAGCTTTCTGGCTCATCACACTCACCGTCACCCATGTAGCAGTAAACGCGCTGACCTGAACAGTCTTTGATACCACGGTTAGTTAGGTACTTAAGGAAGCGCGCTGTGTAGATAGCTTGAAGTGGACCAAGACCCATAGATACGGTTGGGAACTGCCAGTAGTCTTTCATCAAGTGAGGGTGTGGGTAAGACGACAGACCATCGCCAGCACACTCTTGACGGAAGTTGTTTAACTGCTCTTCAGTTAAGTTGCCTTCCATATATGAGCGCGCATAAATACCTGGAGAAATATGGCCCTGAGCGAAAATAAAGTCGCCGCCTTGATTTTCGTTAGGCGCTTTGAAGAAGTGGTTAAAGCCAACATCGTAAAGCATAGCCGATGATGCGAAGCTACCAATGTGGCCACCAAGCTCTAGGTCTTTTTTAGATGCACGCAATACAATCATCAATGCGTTCCAACGAATCGCCGCACGGATGCGCGCTTCGATGGTCAAGTCGCCAGGCATTTTTGGCTCTTGCGCTGCTGGGATAGTATTGATGTAGGCAGTAGTTGCGTCATACGGTAGATGCGCTCCGCTGCGACGTGCTTTATCAATAAGTTTTTCGAGTAAATAGTGGGCGCGTTCTACGCCTTCCTCTTCTAAAACCGACTCAAGCGCATCAATCCACTCTTTAGTTTCTTGAGGATCTACATCTTGGTGCATCATATCAGACATGGTGCCATCCTATTTTTTGCTTATATAGAAAATCCTCCCTTAGCATTGCCTCTACTCTTAAAGGCGCTAAAAGAAGGAAAACTAAATTACGTTGTACTCACAGTGACCCAATCTGGCTCACCTGCTTTTGCAGTGGCACAGGAAAAACCTGACCGGCCTCTGCGAATGAATAGCTATCTAGCTCTTATCTTATAAAAGGTCAGACTAGTAACTAAATCTCTAATCGTCGCAATGCGCGCTGTACGCGGGTATCGCGTTGATTAATGGTTAATAGCGTTTTTTCAATAAACGCCAAATGCGTATTACATGCCTGACGCGCAGCTTCAGGGTCGCGAGAAGCAATGGCTTCTACAATTTCACGACGCTGCTTAGCAATGTCTTCCACCGCTTCAGGGTGCGCTGCCAGCATGTCAAAGTTTCGTTCAATATTGTCCACCAGCATGCTTTGCATGGTGCTCATTACGTGCAACAACACCATATTGTGTGATGCTCTTGCCATAATGATATAAAACTGTCCTAGCGCCTCAGCTTGGGCACGCTTGCTTTCGTGAGCTTTAGGCGTAGGTACGTCGTTCAATGCTTGCTTCAATGCGTTGTAATCTTCAGGTTGACCACGAAGTGCTGCATAGTACGCCGCCATCCCTTCAAGCGCATGACGAAATTCAAGCAAATCAAATTGAGTTTCAGGACGCTGGCTAA
Organism: Alteromonas macleodii ATCC 27126; assembly: GCF_000172635.2. Lineage (NCBI taxonomy): Bacteria > Pseudomonadati > Pseudomonadota > Gammaproteobacteria > Alteromonadales > Alteromonadaceae > Alteromonas > Alteromonas macleodii. The sequence goes on from NC_018632.1 coordinate 3,271,304, forward strand.
CTAAGTCCATTAGGGGGTCTGTCATGGCTGAGTTAAGGTTGCGGTTAACAAACGTACCGCCGCCTTGCTTACGTTCTACCAACCCACGTGCCTGTAAATTACCAATGGCTTCCCTAAGCGAAGGTCGCGATACATCAAATTCAAGCGCAAGCTCTCTCTCTGGCGGTAATTTCTGACCAGCCAATAACGTACCGTCGAGTATCATTGACTCGAGTTGCTCGGTAATCACATCAGAGAGTTTTTTTCGCTGCTGCCGCATGCGCGCTACGTATCCTTTTATTTAAACCCTGCTCTATAACAATAGCGACGTTATAAGAGCGGTGAATGTAAAAAATAATCGTGGAATATTTAATCACAAACACAATTGGTAATACCATTTTACCTATCTAGTTTAAGGCAGATCGATTTCGAGGTAAATACTCACAAGCATAGCAAAGCATTTACCTTTTGCTGGGTGTTAAGCTTTATTGTTGAATTTGTTAAGAAAAATCAGTAACCGCAAACTGGTCTGATGAGGAAGGGAGAATGCAGTAATAGGGGCAAAGCGCCTGATCTACATACAATTAATAAATAGACCAAACGCCCTTCTAAGCCAAGTAGGCTAGTAAATGTTAAAAATAATGACTATGCAAGACTGCCTACAAGCGTGAGCGCTGATGTTATTACAAGAAGAAAAATAACATTACGTTTTGCTAACTTTACAAGCACCTTCGGTTCTATTGCTGCATTTTCAGCCTGCAACTGCTGTTCATCAGGCGTTAGAATCTCAGCTTTCGAAGAAATTTGTGTAAGCACATCGTATGCAGGTACATCGAACTGAAGTGCATACTTAATCCACTCAGGCAACGCTCGTGAGAAATGTCCCATCATCAACATGCCAAAAGCGGTAACGCGAACAGGAATATAATCGAGCGCAAACATCAATCTTCCCGCAGCGGCTTTTAAAGGGTGATTTGCATCACACAATGCCTCGGTTGTGCTTCGACTCAAGCTATAAAACAGCGCACCAGGTGCACCAAAAGCAATAAACCACAGCATCACAGCGGCATAGTGTTGATAGTTAAGCCAGGTAAGGTGTTGGCCAAAAGTTTTGCCTTCTGTACCCGCACTTCCGTCACTGTCTGATTGACTTGCACAATGCCCTAATTGGTCGGTGTACATACTGCACGCCTGAAGGTCACCTCGATCAGCAGCATTCAAAAAACTCTTGTAGACGGCTCGCAATGCAGGGCAGCCAATACAGATGAACAAAATTATGCTTTGCTCAATAAACGTAAGAAATGCACCAAGTACCCAGTATTCAATTGCTCCCAGCACTACTGCGGGAAGTAAAAGATAGAAATAAAGTGCTGTGGATGAGACCTTTTTACTTCCCTCCTCATCTTCATTTCCTTCTTGAAACTTAATCAACCCTTTATCTTGAAGAAAAGCACGATATTGAGCGGCATACTTTTCAATATGCCAATTAGGTGTTTTTGTTATCAACCGCTCGAGGCTGAGAACTAATAGCAAGCTCATTAACATCATAGGTATTGAGTTTCCTTTTTTCTGCAGTGCGGATTAGTTAAATTATTTAAACCCAGCAACGCGCATTCTATATCTTGCCCAATCGAAAGCTGCACCAGGGTCAGTTTTTCGCCCTGGTGCTATATCATTATGGCCTACGATACGCCCTAAAGTGATCCGAGGATAGTATCTCGTAATAAAATCAGTGAGTTCGCCAAGGGCTTGGTACTGTGCATCGGTGTAAAACAACGTATCAGTACCTTCAAGTTCAATACCTATAGCATAGTCGTTACAGCGGCTGCGGCCTTGAAATGAAGACAGGCCCGCGTGCCATGCCCGCTGTTCAAAGGGCACAAATTGCTCTATTTCACCCGTTCGATAAATTACACAATGAGCAGAGACCCGTAACCCAGCAATTTCTCTATAGAAAGGATGTTCATCAGGATTGATGGTTCCGGTAAACAATTGGCGAATGCCCGGCGTACCAAACTGTGAAGGAGGTAGTGAAATATTGTGTATCACTAACAGACTAACGTCTGTGCTGTCAGGACGGGCATCATAATGCGGACTTGCTGTGTACTTTGCTTCGTTGTAAAGCACCATAGTATTTGCTTCGATAATTGATTTTCTGGGTAATAGCCTACATTGTATATGGATATAAGTGTATAGGGCTATACATTGCATTCTAATAAGCTAATCAGCACGTTAGTCCTTTGCTTAAGAGATTACGCCGAGTATTTAGCAATACGAAAAGCGGTGCACCACTATTATAAGAAAGGTAGAAGCATGAATGAACAACAAGACCCGACAGCGTCAACGGGTAAATGGATGGTTGCGCTTGCTTGGATTTGCGGTTTTGGTCTACTGGTTTTTGTTTTCTCAGATCTTTTAGAAAAACAAATTAACCCAAATAGCGAACCAACATCAGAGCGTATTGGTTCACAAACCGAAGTCCGACTTAAGCAAAATCGCCAAGGTCACTATGTGACAACAGGTTATATTAATGGTGAGGAAGTCGTATTTCTTGTTGATACGGGTGCCACTGACGTGGCCGTTCCCGCTCATTTGGCTAACAAGCTTCAACTCAAAGCGGGTCGAGAAGGGTTGGCCAGCACAGCTAACGGCGTTGTAAGAGTTGCCGAATCGACCATTGAAACTTTGCGCATTGGTGAAATTGTGGTGCGCGATGTAAAAGCAAACTTAAACCCCGGTATGCAAGATGACCATATATTGCTGGGAATGAGTGTTCTTCGCCAATTAGAGTTTACTCAGCGCGGAGAATGGTTAATATTGCGTACCCTTTAAATACACAGATAGCATAGATCATAGCGATGAAGATGACATCACCAGACATGCAAGCGATTCGAGAGCAAGTATCGAACGCGCTTATTGAAGATCTTGGCGGCGAATTAAATGCTGCAAACGACATTACGGCGAACCTGATAGATGAAAGCGTTAATGCAAAAGCCACTATTATTACGCGAGAGCCTTGCGTGGTTTGTGGAATCGCATGGGCAAACCAAGCATTTGCACTAATCGACGAGTCGGTGTCGCTAACGTGGCATGTAAAAGATGGTGACAAAGTTGATGCCAACACCGTACTGGTTAGTTTGGAAGGCTCTGCTCGCGCGATATTGACGGCAGAACGTACGGCGCTTAACTTCCTACAAACCCTGTCGGCAACCGCCACTGTTACTGCCTTTTACGCTAAGTATTTAGATGGCTCCAACACTAAAATTCTCGATACCCGCAAAACGTTGCCAGGTTTGCGGCACGCACAGAAATACGCGGTGCGTTGTGGTGGGGGTCAAAACCATCGTGTGGGTTTGTTCGATGCATTCTTAATTAAGGAAAACCACATATTTTCTTGCGGAAACATCGAAAAAGCCGTAAGCCGAGCGAAAACAATGATGCCGGGCAAGCCCGTTGAAGTAGAGGTAGAGAACTTAACCGAGCTTGAACAAGCCCTTGGTGCAGGTGCCGACATTGTCATGCTGGATAATTTTTCTAACGAACAGATCCAACAGGCAGTAGCGCTCAATAAAGGTCAATGTAAACTGGAAGTATCAGGAAACATTACTGATGAACGACTGGCTTCTCTCGCTAAGCTAGGCGTAGATTACATTTCATCTGGAGCTTTAACCAAACACGTTCAGGCCATTGATTTGTCGCTGCGCATTAATTTGTCATAGCAGAGCAAGAAAGATAAAGAGCCAAATTAAAAGCTGTAAAGGTGGATTTAACATTAGGTAAGCGAATGTGTTGCTTATCCCCTTGTACTTCCACCTTTATAACGCGGCTTCTTTGTTGCACGTGTTTTATTATAAAGCTACAGTGTTTCAGTGAAATTTACGTTATCGCAATTATCACTTCCCTATACTGTGGCTTTAATTACTGAGACCTTAATGATTGAGGTTGCACAGTGATTTTAAATCACCGAGTAGATGTATAATTTACAATACGATTACTCGTCATTCTGTTCAGTCATTTCTCGATAATGCTTTTTGTGTATAGATAGGCATACGCACTTAAGTCATTAACTTTTATACGAAAGTTCAAGTGATAAAGCCTGCCAAGGCGCGGCGAACCGTGTCATACTGAAAAAGCTAGACATAGGTATATTTGCCTATACTTGTCAGTAACAAATAAAATTCTATACTGAGTATCAAGTACCAGGGGCGTTAAATGGACGACTCGGGTATAAACGTCAATTTGAATTAGATTTAAACTTTACGTGTTATACACGTCCCGGAGAAAAACCATGATGAACATGAATACTAAAAACCAAAAAGGTTTCACCCTAATCGAACTAATGATTGTTGTTGCAATCATCGGTATCCTTGCAGCAATCGCACTTCCTGCTTACCAAAACTACACAGAGAAAGCTCGCTTTACAGAGGTTGTAAACGCTACAGCGGCAGCTAAATCTGCAGTTGAAGTTTGTGCGCAAACTGAGTCAGGAACAACCGCTACAGAAATTTTAGATGCCTGTGACAGCAACGCAAAAGGTATTGCGGATGTAGTAACCGCTGATACTGGCGTAGTTGGATTAGCGGTTGTAGACGGCGTTATCACGGCGACTAAGCCAACTGATTCTTCTATCACTGGTGCGGGTACTTATGAAATGACTCCAGCTGTAGATGTCGCTACACGACGCGTTACATGGACAACAGTTTGCGACCCTGCAACTCTTTGCTAATCATAGTCAACTTACAAAAAAGGTTCACGTTGTGAGCCTTTTTCTTTATTTATACTAGCGAGGTTCAATCTTGGCACGAGCTCCCGTAACTTTCATTTGGCAAGGGAAAGATCGACATGGTCAATCTCGCAAAGGTGAGATCTCCGCAGCCTCTTTGTCAGAAGCGAAAAATCTACTTCGGCGCCAAGGAATCTCAGCAAACAAAGTTAAAAAGTTAGCTAAACCCCTTTTTGGCGGAAGCCCGAAAATTACTGCTGCAGACATCTCTGTCATATCACGTCAAATCGCCACCATGCTCGCCGCCGGTGTTACCCTTATCCAATCGTTAGAAATGATTTCCCAAGGTCACGCCAATTCTTCAATGCGCAAACTTCTTGGCGAAATAACCGATGAGGTAAAAGCGGGTAATCCATTGTCATCGGCGCTCAGAAAACACCCTCTTTATTTTGACGATTTATATTGCGACTTGGTTTATACCGGTGAGCAGTCGGGCGCACTTGAAACCATTTATGACCGCATTGCGACCTATAAAGAAAAGGCCGAAGCACTAAAATCAAAAATCAAAAAAGCAATGTTTTACCCCATTGCAGTTTTGGTTGTTGCTTTTATTGTTACGACTATCCTTCTTATATTTGTTGTGCCGCAGTTTGAAGAGATTTTCAGCAGCTTTGGCGCAGAACTCCCTGCCTTCACCCAGTTCGTATTGGCTATTTCACGGTTCGTCCAAGACTACGGTATTTTTATCGCCATAGGTATTGGCGGTGCTGGGTTTATGTTTATGCGCACCTACAAGCGAAGCCAGAAGCTACGTGACACGGTGGACCGCAACATTTTAAAAATTCCCGTCATTGGCGAAATATTAAAAAAAGCCAGCATTGCGCGCTTTACCCGAACCCTAGCCACGACCTTCGCAGCAGGTGTGCCGCTTATTGGCGCACTAGAATCCGCTGCCGGAGCTTCGGGCAACGCAGTATACCGCGAGGCCATTTTATACATGCGTAAAGAAGTGGCGGGCGGTATGCCAATGCATGTTGCAATGCGCGCTACACAAGTATTCCCTGACATGGTGACGCAGATGATTGCCATTGGTGAGGAGTCGGGCGCGGTTGATGAAATGCTCAGCAAAATTGCCACCATATATGAAGCTGAAGTCGATGATATGGTAGACGGTTTAACCAGCCTACTTGAACCTATGATCATGGCCGTACTTGGCGTGGTAATCGGCGGCTTGATTGTGGCTATGTACCTCCCTATATTCCAGATGGGTAACGTGGTATAACGTGGCTCAGCATTAAAAGAACGAAAATCAACAATCATAAGAACCACATACCATGGACGCGATAATTACGCTTAGTCAGCTTTACCCTGCTGTATTCTATTCCCTAGTCTTTTTTGTAAGTTTAATGGTTGGCAGTTTCTTGAACGTGGTGATTTACCGCTTGCCTATTATGATGGAACGCAGCTGGCAGCAAGAGTACCAAAGCTATTTTAGCGCGGGTGAGCCGACACCTAACGATAAAAACTCAACAGCGTCAGAGGAAGTATTCAACCTTGTAAAACCAGACAGCACATGCCCTAGCTGCGGCCACAAAATTCGCGCATGGGAAAATATTCCTGTTATTAGCTACCTGTTCCTTAAAGGTAAATGCGCTAAATGCAAAGTTGGAATATCAGTTCGTTACCCGCTGGTTGAATTGTTTACTGCTTTAGCCTGTACGTTTGCGGCCTATCAATTTGGTGTCACATCGCAAGCCCTATGGGCCGTATTGTTTACATACATACTCGTTGCTCTGCTGTTTATTGACTTAGATAAGATGCTATTACCTGACCAGTTAACACTGCCTCTACTGTGGTTAGGGTTATTGTTGAGCACGCAACACATTTTTGTAGGCACCACCGACGCTATTGTTGGCGCAGCGGCGGGTTATTTAAGTTTATGGTCTGTTTATTGGCTATTTAAACTTGCCACTGGCAAAGAAGGCATGGGCTATGGCGATTTCAAGCTGCTCGCCGCACTTGGCGCTTATACGGGCTGGCAAGGTTTGCCCATTATTATTTTGCTCTCTTCGTTTGTTGGTGCAATTGCAGGCATACTCATAATGGTGATTCAAAACAAAGGTAAGTCGTTGGCAATTCCTTTTGGTCCCTATCTCGCAGTGGCGGGTTGGCTGACACTGCTTTTTAAAGATGCCATTATTACCACCTATCTTGATTACGTACTTTAGTTAGAAGGTGCCGGCATTATGAATAAGCAGACTCCCTTTGTAGTAGGCCTTACTGGCGGCATAGGTAGCGGTAAATCTGCTGCCACTGATATTTTTGCGTCGTTAGGCATAGACATCGTGGATGCCGATGAGGTCGCAAGGGATGTGGTTGCCGTGGGCTCACAAGGGTTACTTCAAATAGCTGAGCATTTTGGCGAGCATATTTTGCTTGAAGACGGTAGCCTTGATCGCGCCGCACTTCGAGAGAAGGTTTTTGCTAACCCAGATGAAAAAATCTGGCTGAACGGCCTTCTCCACCCGCTTATTCGTTCTCGCATGCAACAGCTAATCATAGAATCGACTTCTCCCTATTGCATCTTATCTGTTCCACTATTGGTTGAAAACAAGCTTACTGAAATGTGTAACTACGTAGTAGTGGTTGACTGTCCTGAAGCGCTTCAGCTTGAACGCGCCTTAAAGCGAGATGGTAGCTCTGAAGCAACGATAAAAAGTATTATGGCGTCACAAGCTAGCCGTAAAGAACGGCTGAGCGCTGCAGACCATGTACTAGACAATAGCACCAGCCTAAACGCCCTCTTTTCGCAAGTTTCGGCCTTGCATGAACACTTACTTTTGCTATCTAAAGCGTGAAGTTGATAGACGAAGTTAACGCAAAAACACATCCCTTATAACTAAATTCACCACCTAAAAGCAGGGCGTTATAGCCTTACGGATTGATTTTTGAAACTTTTTTGACCAATTAACGTCAAAGTAAAGATTTGGCGAACAAGTATACTTGGCTTAAACGCTTTGATGCTTTAGGCTTGTTGCCTTTCACTGTTCAGCTAAATTTTTAGCGACATTTCTCTAAGTCTATGTGTTTTAAGGGGTTCCATGGGTCACGCTGTTTTCGAATTTCCACTAAAGGAAAAAGTACGTAACTATTTACGTGTTGAGCAGCTGCTTGGGCAACTTAAAATTATGGCTAAATCAGAACATACTCATCTGCAGCTGGTGTTCTTTGAACAGCTTTTCGAATTACTTGATCTTATTGAAAGACTGGATCTTCGCTCCGATCTTACCAAAGACCTCGAAGCCCATGAAAAGAACTTGGTTTATTGGTCTAAGCACCCGAAAATTGACAGCACCGCCTTAGAACAAGCGCTAAAAACCGTGCTTACCCTAAAACAAAAGCTAAAAACAGACCGCCGTTTTAGTAGTGCTTTGAAAGAAGATAAACTGCTAAGCGCAATCAGGCAGCGCTTTGCCATTCCAGGTGGCGCGTGTAGCTTCGATTTGCCCAATCTTCATTTTTGGTTACAACAACCCCTTGAACAACGCCTCGCTGAAATAGCGCAATGGCTTGAAACGTTAGCCTTACTCGATGATGCTATTGCTGTTAGCCTGTCGTTCATTCGCGAACGAGGTCAATTTGTCAATGTGGTTGCTGACAACGGTTTTTACCAAGGTGCTGCAGAAGATAAAAACGAGTTAATTCGCGTTAAATGTAGCGTTGATGAAGGGTATTACCCTACGCTTAGCGGCAATAAATACCGTTACGCACTCCGCTTCATGCTATTTTCTCCTCAAGAGGGCCAATCTGGCGCAGTGGAAAGCAGTATTCAGTTTCGTTTAGCTGCCTGTTAAACTTAAGACCTGTTGATGTTTGATGTACCGCAAAGATCAGCAGGCCCGAGTCTTTAATTTATTATTTCCCGTCTGCGGTAGTGATAGCAAATCGCAAACTTCGCCGTTTAGACGTATTTCACTGGAGTAAATAATGGAAGTGAAATGTCCTATTTGTGCCAAGCAGGTTGTTTGGGCACCAACAAGCGAATATCGCCCTTTTTGCAGTAAAAAATGCCAACTTATCGATTTAGGTGAATGGGCCGCTGAAGACAGAAAAATAGCCGGCAAGCCTGCAGAAGACGCAACGCCCAAGCATATCGATGTTGAAGAGATAGAGGCGATGCTAGCACAGCAATCAGATGACTTCTTTAAGCACTAATACGCGATGTCATTCCCACACAATTTGGCAAACATCAGTATTTAGGTAAATTCCACTAAGACGTATTCTCGTACAAAGCGCAGTGGTGTAGTATCGGTTTACTTGGTCTCCAAGCCGTAGGTAGATGCTCAGCAATCGAACGTATTAATTCGTCACAATATTAATCAATAGCTCGCTGCGCAGCTTTCCTCATCCTCAACCTATACAAAAAGGAACATGAATGTTTAATTCTATCGCGCTTGTTGGTGGTACTCATGGAAATGAAACCAGTGGTATTCAGCTTATTCGAAACTGGCAACAGTTTGGGCTACCTTCGCGATTTAATGAGCTAGATGTTTCGTTAAGCATCGCCAATGAAGCGGCCATTGCGGCAAACGTTCGTTTCGTAGACGAAGACTTAAACCGTCAGTTTACCTTTGAACGTTTATCGAATAACAATTCTGCGAAAGAAGCTGAGCTTGCTAAGGCTCTTAACCAACAGTTAGGGCCTAAGGGTGATTCGAACACAGATTTTGTGATTGATATTCACAACACCACCAGCGAAATGGGTGCTACGCTTATCATTTTGGAAGCGGATGAATTTCATATTCAGCTGGCGCGATACGTAAAGCAACAAATGCCAGAAGCCAACATTTTGGTAGAAGACGAAAAGCCCTACCTTGAACATGGTTACCTGTGCACCACTGGTAAGAAAGGTGTAATGATAGAAGTGGGTGGGCAGCCACAGGGCGTGTTAAGAGAAGATGTTTACCTTCTAACACAAACCATGGCTGAAGCAATATTGGATTTTTGTGCCGCGTATAATAAAGGGCAAATTAATACTGACGCTTTGCCTGCCTGTGAAGCTTTTCGTTTAGGCGATAATGTGTCTTTTCCGTTAGATGCTAATGGAAAACGTACCGCCATGATCCATCATTCACTGCAAGATAACGATTTCAAACCTCTCATACCTGGGGCACCGGTATTTCGGACGTTTGACGGCAAAGATATCGTGTGGGAAAACGAAACTGAAACCTACCCGCACTTTATTAATGAAGCCGCTTATTTCAAACTGGATGTGGCATTTGCCACCGCTGAACGAATAATGCTTTAAGCGTAAGTTATCTTGTTATTTGACTTACCAGCAAGAGAATAACAAAAGCACAGTCAGAAAGGCTATTGGGCCCTGATGGGCCCTCAGCTAAAAGAGTTCTATTTTTGGCTCTCGCGCCTCTTCAAACTCATTTTTCTCTTCTGGTGAAGATTCATTGATGTCAAAATGGATTTTACGCTGATCTTCCATAACGTATTTTTCAAACATTTCTTTCGTGCTTAAATTAAAAGACTCGTCAAAATGTTCGCGATTATTGATGTAAGACGAGAATTGTCCGAACAAGCTAACAATGGCATCTTGCTCTAACTTCACGTGTTCGGTGCGCTGGCGAATAATATCTTGGAATTGAATCTTGGCTATTGCACCACTCACTTTAGACGCCACTTCCGTCGCGCTTTGTGAAAAACATGCCAGCATTTTGGGATTAAGTTCTTCTAACACCCGATAGTGGCTCGTAATGTTTTCTAACGATTCAGAAAACCCCGTTAATAGTTCACGCGTGTCGTTAGCACGCGTTGAATTAAGCATTTTCTCTCCCTGATGATGCGCGGCATCAAGAGCGGACTTTATACCTGATTCTATTTTTTCAGCCGCTTCTGAAGACTGGGAAGACAATATACGTACTTGCTCTGCCACTACCGCAAAGCCCCTTCCGTATTCTCCGGCTCTAGCTGCTTCGATAGCCGCATTTAGCGCTAATAAGTTGGTTTGTGAAGCAATATTTTTAACCAGTTCGGTGAGTTCTTTGAGGTTCTCAACTTCACGCATTACCCCTTGAATCGCTTCTGTATCTGCGATTTGCTGTTCCCGCTGGGTGCTTATCATGGCTTTAATACTCGATAAGCGCTTTGCAGCTAGCTCAAACTCATCGGCGCTTTTTTCTTTGCAGCTAAGCGCGTTCTTTTGCCCTAACTCAACGTTATCTATACTGTCTTGAATGCTACTTTCAATTTCGTACAGCGCCTTCATCAATTCCATCGATGCATCTTCTGTGATGGCGCTTATGCCGTCCATTTGGCCTTTGAGGATGGCTACATATTCACTGACTTGAGCATGTGTTTCGTTGAGTTGATCAGAAGTTTCTTGTAAGTAACTCTCCTGTTTATTAAGACTGGCTTTGAATACGCTTGTTTGCCTATGCGAATACCATGTAATAAAACTCAAGAAACCCAGTATTGTGGCAACGGTACCTGCTTGCCCATTTAATAGCTGTGGCGATATATTCAACGAAATTGCCATGCTCAATATAGACACACCAACCAAACCGCTCCAAAGTAAAAGTGAGTCCTGAACTTTGTTCGTCTTATCCTTAAGCACTTTAAACTTCTCAGCGAGTACCAACTCATAATACTGCTTTGTTTTTTCAAGTACTTTCATAATCTAACCTTATGCAGTTGGCACCAACTGCTTTACTACACCTAATAACTGCTCTGGCTCAACAGGCTTAACAAGCCAACCTGTCGCGCCCGCCGCTTTCGCTTCTTCGCGACGACTCTGTTGAGATTCAGTGGTTAACATCAACATAGGGGTGAACCTGAACTTAGACTGCTGTTTCAACGTTTTAATAAGCTCTATGCCGTTCATACCTGGCATGTTTAAGTCTGTGATAATTAGTTTAGGACTGATTGATTCAAGGGCTGTCATAGCCGCTTCCGCACTCTCTGATTTTGTGACCGTATAGCCCGCTCGTTTTAATAACATTTCCATGCTCATTAACATGGTGGCCGAGTCATCTACTAAGTGTATTGCGCTCATTGCATTACCTCTCGTGTTAGCCAATTAATTGTTTACATAATTCAGTATAGTCATGTGCGCCACGACTGTTAGGAGCATAGGCAAATACAGGCTTATTCTCTGCAAATGCCTCGGCGAGTTTGATGCTCTTTCTAATGGGATTAAGCACTTTGCTTCGTCCATAGCGCCCGTACCAGTTACTTAACTCCTGTCTGTGCAGCTTTAGATTTTGTTCTACCATGACAGGTAAAATAGTGGTTTGGTTGCTCTAAACTTTCGCTCTGCCATTGCATTTCTGCAGGCATTGAGCAGTTTCTGAACACCGTCACTTGCCAGTGGAAGGGGTGTTGCTGGAATAATAATGTCGGTCGCTGCCGATAGCGCAGCCATAAGCTGCGGGCTCAATGTTGGCGGCGTATCAATAAGAACAATATCGAAATGTTTCGTTACCGCTTCCGAGTCGCACCAGTTACGCAATACATCTAGCGTGATTTCTTCATTTGTATTCGCATTACAAGTATCAACATCGGTGGCATATATGTTGTCAGCGCACTTCACAATAGAGGTAAAGAAGGTGTTGAGAGGCAGTTCAGTTATATCGCTTTGTTGAACGCACCCTAGTGCTTTTAAGCCATGCATAACATGGCCTTGATTATCAAGATCCAACACAATGACCCGTTTATTCGCTTGTGCGAAGCCATAAGCAAGATTTACCACCGTAGTGGTTTTCGCCGTACCGCCTTTGCGATTAGCTACCGTGATCACTCTCATTCGAACCACACTTTACTCTGCTTGTTTTGCATCATTTCAGTCAGCCAATATAGTGCATCAGCTTCAGGCCACACGCTCACTTTTGGCTTTTTCGCTAGCAATACCTGATACACAGCGGTATGTGCGCTACCTAAGGCTTTTAAATTAACTTGTCGGGAAGTCTCTTCATTCAACCAAGCAAAGAGCGCTTCAGCTTCTTCTATTTCACAGTGCCCGGTCATGACCGCGACTTTCTTTTTGTAAGTTATAGGCATTTTGCTAATACCTCTTGAACGTTGATAATCAATAACACACGCCCGTCGCCAAGCAGCGCCGTTCCCGAGAAGTGAGCGTATCCGGCCAACACGCCTTCAAGCGGTTTTTGAATAACGTCAATCCCTTCGTGAAATTTATCAATGATTAATCCAAACTCTCCCTGAGGCGTTGATACCACAAGAATTGAATGCTCTTCCCTTTCTTCGGCTGCTTCGAAACCTAACGCTTCACGCAAGTCACAAAGAGGTATGAGCTTTTCGCGGATAACCAGTACGTGTTCGTTGCGAATACGCTGGATATCGGCAGTAGGCACTTTGACAGTCTCAACGACGGCATCCATTCCAACACCAAACATTTGGTCGTTCACTTCGAACATCATTACTCGGTTCACTGACATAGTTTGGGGCAGCAATAGTTTGAAAGTACTTCCTACTCCCACTTCGCTTTGCATTTCGATTGTGCCGCCGGCCTGACTAACCATCGTTTTTACCGCATCCATTCCAACGCCGCGCCCAGATAAATCTGACACTTGCTCAGACGTTGAAAAACCAGCGGCAAAGATTAACTGTAGCGCTTCATTATCATCCAAGTTTTCAAGCTGCGTTTCGCTGATAACCCCTTTTTGAAATGCCAAAAGCTTAATTTTTTGAGGGTCAATGCCTTTACCATCATCGCGAATCTCTATGATTACACTATCATCAAGCGGCGTTGCGATGAGGTCGATGCGACCTACTTCAGGTTTTCCTGCTGCAAGCCGCTCTGCAGGAGACTCTATGCCGTGATCTATGCTATTTCTTAGCAAGTGAATAAGCGGTTCAGATAAGGACTCAATTAAATTTTTGTCAAACTCGGTATCTTCTCCCTGCATACACAACTCGATTTTTTTATCGAGCTTTCTGGCTAAATCCCGCACTAAGCGAGGGTAGCGTTGAAATACGTGGGAAACAGGCACCATACGAATCTGAAGCACTGCACTTTGGAGCGATTCTGTTAATCGGTTAACAATGGAAAAATGGGCTTTGATTTGCTTACTGAGCTTTCTACTGCCTCCCTCTTCTTCTGCCTGCTTTGCAAGATAAGGCAGAGAATTTTTGGCAACGGTTAGCTCGCCAACAATGTCCATTAAGTAATCTATTTTTGACTGATCGACCTTGAGCATTTTCACCGCTTGGCGTTCAGCTTTTACAGGAGCAGCTGTGTCTTCTGTCGTTTCTAGTGCCTTAGCTGGCTGTGTATTAGCTGGCTGTGTAGTCTCAGCTGTCGCGTCATTCGACGTCTGTTGTGCTTGATCGTCATTTGCTTGCGCTTGAATTGTTTCCTCATCTAACGCGTTACTAATGGCAACCGCCAGCGCGTCCTCATTTTCAAACTCAGCGCCCAGAATATTACCCACCAGCCCTGCGATAGAAGGAAACATGAACTCAGATTTATAGTTATCCGAATTAAGTAGTGCGAGCTGTTGTGTCAGCATTGCTCGTTCATGCAATGCTAGGTTTTTTGGCTTAGACGCTTCTCTCTTTGAGTCGCCTGCTTCGTTTGCCGAACTATTACCGACTTCAGGAGACGTATTCATATTAGTGTCTTTACCTGAACATCCATCCTCTCGGATTTCGTTATTAAGAAAACTCAAATCGTCGATTGAAGATAGCAGGCTCAGCACAGCCCTATTAGCGCTACCATCTTCGCTGTCGTCAAAGTTCAGTGAGGCAAGCAGTAGTCCAGCGCTAGCATGCACTTGCTCTATATCTGTGTCATTCAGGGCACTGTTTAAGGTTTCGTCGTCGATAGTCTCGACGCACTTTTGAATTTTACCGGTGCATGCAGCTTTTAAGGCTTGAGTGGAAAAACTAACGCAAGAGTACTGCCCCTCGTAATACGCCATATGCTGTTTAATTTCATCTTCGCCGGCAACGCCAAGCGCTTTGATTGAAGTGAAACAGTTATAGATATCTGCATCTTCGCCTAATTCGGGCATTTCAATATTAAACGCCTTTATTCCAGGTAAGGCTACGGTGACATTTATTGGGTCTTCTCCGCGAAAGAAGCAGCCTTCGTCGGGCGTGTACTGAATGAAATAGCAGTCTGGGCCAGTCGCTTTACAAAGTAGGTCTAAGTCAGCGTTTCTACCAAAATTGACGATCAGTGCTATGTGCTCTTCGCTTAGCGTTTGCGGGTCAGCTATTGGGCTTTCGTTGTTAACCGTGGCGCTGCTTTCATCGACTTCACTCGAAGCTGTCGGGTCGATAAAGTGTCTTAATTGAGCACTAAGCTGTGTCGATATTGGTTTCCATTGCTCTACATTCTGAGAACCTACTTCGAGCTCGTCGAACCATATTGAAATTTGGTCTAAGGCTTCAAGCAACAAATCGCCTATATCATCGCTGTAGGTGACCTCGTTAGACCTTACACTATCAAGCAAATCTTCTGCTGCGTGAGCCAAGCGAGTTAAAGGTTTAATATCAAATAAATCAGAAGAACCTTTAATGGTGTGCAGGTCGCGAAAAATTTTGTCCACACGCTCAGAAGCTGGGCCCGACGACTGAATTTCTAAAAGCTCTTGGCTCGCCGACTCTAAATTCTCGCGGGACTCGCCAATAAACACATCAAGTAATTCACTCATTGGCTTCCCCCCCAATCACTGCACTTACTACTGACTTCAACGTGTCTGCATCCACAGGCTTCGTCATGTAATAGTTTGCTCCACATTGATAGGCTCGTTCGGCATCTTGATTAGCCGACTCGGTGCTTATCATGATAATGGGGACAGCACGTAGTGCCTCATTGAGCCGTATTTCCTTACATAGCCTATAACCGTCCATCTTTGGCATGTTCACATCAACAAGGAACAAGTCCACGTTTGTACCTATAGCTTTCTCAAGCGCTTCTACACCATTCTCCGCCTCTTCGATAATTCTGTCAGGCGAAGTCACCAGCATTTTGTGGAACATTCTTACCGTAGAGGCATCATCAACAATCATTACTGTTTTCATGTTATGCCCCTCCTGCAAGTGGCTTCTGGTAAGCAATCACATCACCGAATTTGCGTACTTTAAACATAGACGAAATACGGCTCATAGATTCGCTGTGTCCCAAAAAGATATAGCCGCCAGGCTTCATGGCGTCGTAAAGCACGTGCGCCGCTTTTTTTCGAGATTCATCATCAAAATAAATAAGCAGGTTGCGACAAAAAATAAGGTCAAAATGCCGAAACTGTTTCATGTTGCTGCCCGACAAAATATTAGCCAATGTGAATGACACCGACTCACGAATATCTTCACTAAGCTGGAATTGCCCATTGATTTCTTTGAAATACTTCTTCACCAGCGGGAGCGGAATGTTCTGAACAGAGCGCTTGGAATAAAGCCCTTTTTTTGCTGATGCCAGCACGTTGCTGTCAATATCAGAAGAGATGAGCTCTACATCTCTGTGCGCCAACCCTTTCCAATACTCGATAAGATATATCGCTATTGAGTATGGCTCTTCGCCCGTACTTGAGGGTACTGACCAAATGCGCAAATCTTCTCCGGCAGGACGATAACCGTCTAACTCATCCATTATTTCTCTTGTCATCGCTTCAAATTGATATTCTTCGCGAAAGAAATACGTTTCATTGACAGTCATTGAATTCACGAGGTTTTGAAATTCTTCACCTGACGCTTGGAATCGCATGTAAGTGAAGTAACCTTTAAAGCTCGTATGACCTGTAGCCTTCATGCGTTCATGAAGACGTTTGTCTACAAAATAGCGCTTCGAGTCTTCGAAATGGATCCCGGTTTTTCGGTAAAACATAGAGCGGAACCGTTCGAAATCGGCAGCACCTATTTTGTCTAGTGCTACACTATTCATCGGCGTTTCTCACTTGATTACGAATTAGTGAAATAACAAACTGAATGTAGTTATGATTCGGAAATCGGCTTTCAACAGTTTGCAAAATATCCAAAGTAGACACATCAGCAATTTCAGCCAGTTTGTCCAGTGCAGTACCCACAACGTTTTCATTGTCGTCATTTAGAGCGAATTGGTGCAGCCAGTTCACTGCATCTATGTGAGCAACCGCACCTATAATGTCTACGCAGAAAATACGGGTGTCAGGGTCCTCGTCGTGCATGAGTAAATTGACATTCGCAGCAAAAATATCAGGGTTTTGCTGCATAAGCTCAATAGCCCCATTTCGCAATTGCACGTGTTCGCTTTTAAGCATGGTAATAACCTGCGAGGCATGACTTTGAGTCATATCATGCTCGAGCGCACTAAATAAAGCCTCGATCACTGTGGGGTCATCTTCTTGTGGCAATCGATATATAAAAGCGTCGTGCGCATCTTTTTGGCCACTCAAATCTCTTACTGCCCACCGGCGCACATCACTGTCGCTCGAGTTTAGGTCGCTAATGAGTTGCTCTTTCGTTCGAGGGTGTTCGCGCTTTTCCTCAAAGTCATCGGAAACATCGGCAATAGGTTCTACTTTCTTCTTGAGACCCATAATTACTTCTCCTCTTAACGACAAAGCGCGTTCAATTTAGATGCGACTTTGGGACTATCTAGTACGAAGCTGGCGCAACCCGCTTCAATAAGCTCTTTTGGCATACCGAAGACAACTGAGGTCGCCTCACTCTCTGCGATCGTTGTCGCACCTTCTTTAAACGCTTTGCTCATAGCGGCAACACCATCACACCCCATTCCGGTCAGCTGTACGCACAGCATAGAAAGTGGCTTGTAGCAGTTAAGTGCGCTGTCTACCATACGATCCACACTTGGATGCCACAGAAAACTTGGGCTTGATGGCACAGGGCGCGCTGAGACTTCACCGCCGATTTTTGAGAAGGCAAGATCAGCATCCCCTTTTGCAAGATAAACATTGCCAGCCTTTATGGGCATCTTCGCATTCACCTCAACCACGTTGAGCGGACTGATTCCGTCCAAGCGCTTAGCCAGCGCACTGGTGAAAGAGGCTGGCATGTGCTGTGAAATAACGATAGGAACCGGAAATGCGGGGCTTAAGTTAGCTACCAGGTGTTCAAGCTTTTTGGGACCACCAGTGGAAACGCCTACCAGAACGACTTCAAAGGGTACGCTCGTTTTGTGGCGAACAACTTTCTGTGTCACGACTGGGGGCGGTTTAATTGTAGGACGCTGTGGTTTGCCAGTTTTGGCTAGGGCGTGAATTTTGTTTATTAAAGGCGCCTCTAAATCTGAAATATCCCGCGAAACAGTACCCCCTGTTTTTAACACAAAGTCACTTGCGCCAAGCGCGAGTGCCTCTAGGGTAATGGAGGCCCCCTTTTGCGTGAGCGAAGACACCATGATAATAGGACAAGGATAAAGTTTCTTGAGCATCGCCAGACACGTCATGCCATCCATTACCGGCATATTAATGTCCAGTGTTATACAGTCTGGCTCGAACTCTACAGCTTTAGTTAGCGCTTCTTCGCCGTTACGTGCTACTTGAACAATAAAGCCCTCTTTCTCGAAGAGTTGCGTAAACAGCTTTCGCATTAACGCGGAATCGTCGACGATAAGTACTTTTACTGTCATAAATAACCTCGAATATTAGCTAGCATTGCTCTTGAGCTTTAGATACCGCATTGTCATCGAGCAAGACTTTGGGCTCGATAATTTGAATAATGCGTTTTTCATCGTTCAGCTTAATCAGGCGGTTTAAGAACTCAGATTGCATCTCAGAAAGAGAAGGCGCTTCTTCAATAGTCTGTCTAACGACGGTCTTCACTTCGGCAACGCCATCAACGATAAACCCGGTACGCTGTTTATCCTTGGTAAGAACAACGATGCGCTGACGTTCTGACGTTTCGCTGCACGGCATGCCTAAGCGGCTACGCAAGTCGATAACCGGCAACACTGTACCGCGAAGGTTAACAATACCTTTCAGGTAATCTGGCGTACTCGGCACACTTTCAAGCTTCTCTGGTACTCGCGTAATCTCTTGCGTATCGTCAATGCTTACACCGTATTCTTGCCCATTAATCCAAAAGATGACGTATTGCTCGCAGTCATCTTCATCAATTGCTAAATCGTTGCCATCATTCATTTGAGACTCCTGCTGAATATCGGCATCAAGACTGGTTAAAGCGCTCATCAGCGCACGGCTGTAGATGTTAGAAAGGTTGATAATAGACACCAGACGTTTGCCGCCATCGCTGCGGTAGACCGCTTCAAGCAGCCCCGATTCCGCGCCGTCATTACATACCGAAGGAACAGATTCCAGTTCAGCTTCAGAAATAGACACCACATTACTGACTTTGGCTACCACAAAGCCAACGCTACCAAACTCGCTGTTTTGCGTTACTACAATGCGCGATGCTTCGTTAATTTCAGTGCGCATCATGCCAATGGAGTTCGACAAGTCGACAATGGGAATGATGCGGCCGCGCAGATTGACCAGCCCCAAAACAGAAGGTGCACTGTCCGGAAGTTGCGATATCTCTGCGGGAACACGCACAATTTCTTCTACGTCTTGAAGGTGAAATGCGAACTCTTGTTCCTCTAGCGAAAAGCACACTAACTGCTGCAAATTCTCGTCCTCTTGAGAATCTTCAGGCGCATCGTTATCAATATGCTGCATTCCCGACAGCTGCATAGTATTGCCATCTTGCTTGACGACTGCCTGTGCTTTTGCAAGCGCAGAAACATCAAGGATTTGCTCTACAGGCTGGTCGCTTTGTTTAATGATGCCCTGCATATAGTCGTAGGCGATAGAATCCGTCATTGAGGTTTTATCGATAACAGCATCGCTGCTAACACTGTAGACGCGCAGTACTCTGTCTACCAGAAATCCTACGCTACCAAGCTCAGACTCCACTACAACTACGCGGGTCACGTCACTCTCTTGTGACTTCGCTCCAAGTAAGATTGTGCTTAAGTCATACACGGGCAACACGTTCCCACGTAAGTTTGCTAAGCCAATCATTTGTGCGGGACCAAGGGGGACAGACACCATAGTCGGTACGCGAATGATTTCGCCCACCGCAAGCATGGGAAAAGTGAAACGCTCCTCGTTGACCATGAAGGACACGAACTGTTGTTCACCACCTGACATTGGCTCAGTTTCGTTTGCGGTCTCGTTATTCGTATTTTCGTTACTCATGAGGCAAGCTCCTCTATTAGACACAAGCGCTATCAATTAGCCGTTTTGCATTTCGTCAGCCACTGAAGCAATTTCTTCAATGGACTTGGCCAACACTTTCATGCCTTTGCTTTGCTGGTCTGCTGCGTTAAGTGCCTGCTGACAGTTACTGCTCGCTTGCTCATTTGCCGTCGCAATTTGCTCTAGTCCCCGCTGGGCCTGTGTAACACCCGCGGCAATTTCTTCACCCCGCTCTTTCATTGCCTGGTTATATTGCACAACTTCGTTGATGTCAGTCGCAATTTGCTCGACATCTTGCGTAGTTTGCTTCGCTTTCATGACCTCTCTAGATGCACTTTCAGCAACATTAGTTAAGTCTGTTTTTACGCTCATTGTCTGGTCTTGAATGGCTTTGATGAGGTCTTTTATCTGCTCTACATTTTCAGCAGCTTCATCTGCTAGGCTTTGAATATCTGCAGACACAACCGCAAAACCTTTGCCATACTCACCTGCTCGCGCCGCTTCTACTGCGCCGTTTACTGCCAACATGCTGGTTTTCACTGATACCGTGGTAATAGTGTCGATAACCTTGTCTATTTGGCGCGTCATAACTTCCATCTCACTGATAGCACTCACATTTTCTTTGCTAGTTTCAAGCGCCAGATTTATGCCGCTAACCATTCCCTCAATCAGCGCACGGTTTTCTTTAAGTAATCCAGTGATAGCATTGCCTTTCTCTAACGCTACATCACACTGCGCTGAGGCTTTATCAACACCTTCTCTTAACAGGTCGATATTTCCCACGGCTTGGTCGACAGAGCTTGCTGCCTGCTGCGAACCGTTATTCACTTGAGTCAACGCCGTCATTATTTCACTTGATGAGCGATTGATTTCTTCGAGGGTTGCTGACAGCTCTTCAGCTGACGATGCCACCTCTTCTGCGCTCTTGTTAATGTCTGTGCTGTTTTTAAGCTCTTCGGTGATTATTTCTAGTGACTGTGCAGCCTGTTCAGCTTGAGACAAAGCAACACTCTGCTCAGAGACATTAGATGACACTTCCTGGGCAGCGGTTGACTGCTCGTCGGCTGCGCACGAGATTGCTTCTGAACCAGTTTGTATTTCTTTGGCTGCGGCATCCATCCCCTTGACCTGTGCCTGCAACTCACCTGCTCCGTCTGCGATACTTTGCATATCTGATTTAATCGTAATGAGTTGCTCTGTAACCGCTTCGCCTTTCGTTACTTCTTCAAGCGCTGCTTCTGAGGAGGATTTAACGGCGTCAGAGACTCGATTTGATTGCTCTTGAATACGCTCTATCTGCTTAGCTATATCAGCAGCACTCTTGTCTGAGACTTCTGCGAGCGCGCGAACCGTATCGGCAACTACAGCAAATCCCTTCCCGTGCTTACCTGCGCGTCCCGCTTCAATAGCAGCGTTAAGCGCTAGCAAGTTCGTCTGATCAGCAATGCGGGTCACTTGTTTGACAGCTTCGCCGATGTTTGATGCTTGTTGCTCTAACTCGCTCATCATGACCACTGAGCGTGATTGATGCTCAGACGCAGTTTTAACGCTGGTCATCATGGTGCTTAAATCGCCAACCACACGCTCAAGGTACGTTTGAAGCTCGTTGGTTTTGTCCATTGTCGAGCCTGCCAATTCAAGCTGTGCAACAAGGCCACCTGAAATCTGAGTGATAGCCGCTAAGCTTTCTTGGCTTGCACTGCTCGATTCCTCGGCGCCTGCTGCAATTTCGTTAACTGCAGTGGATAACTGATCGGTTGCGCTTGAGGCCTGATTTATACCACTTGCTAATTCAGTCGTGGCGGAAGCAACGCGCTCTGCGGCTTGCTGCTGCCTCGCGAGTGTTCTTGCTTTGCGGCGCTCCTCTTCCGCTTCTTTACGCATCTTTGCATCAACTCGCACTGCTGGAGCGACTGTTTGTTCGGTAGATTTTTTGAGCGCCATAAGTAACCTCGATATGTGAATGGCTGTAAAAACACTATTCAAATATCGTTGAGAACCGGGCGCATTAATGTATTAAACGAAATACGTTTGTATGGAGAGGGGTACGTTGTTTCCGTAGAAACATAATTCAACGGCAAAATGGCGCAAATGTCATAAATGACACTTTTTTACATATCAATATAAAATCAAAAACTTATATACGTGTGTTCTAGAAAGATGATGCTAGCGACTTTGTCAAAGTACAATAGTCTAATGCGCTTCTGAGGATTGAGATTAATTTTTAAAAAAATTACCGAGGAATTAGCAACTTATACTTAGGTATAAGAAAAAAGCGGCTGAACGCCGCTTCACTTTGTACGGTGGATAACGCAGAACTATTGTAAAGCGTTAATTATGGGAACGTTTGCTTCAGGAAAGTCAGAGGCTTTTAGTGACGTTACCTTGACCCACCGCGACTGTTGGCCTTCTTTGCCGTGCGGCTCGCCGGTAAAATCACACACGCGATGAACATCTAGTTTAACTTGCTTGTCGCCGTAATCATGGGTGATCACAATCACAGGCTCGCTGCGGTTCACAATAATCCCAACTTCTTCAGCAAGCTCTCGCTTCAGCGCCTGTAGAACGGTCTCACCGTCTTCTACTTTGCCGCCGGGAAATTCCCATTTTCCGCCCTGATGAACATTGTCAGGGCGAAGAGTAATGAATATTTCATCGCCGCGGGCGATAACGCCCACAGCAACATGTACTACTTTCATTACTTAAGCTTGCCGTGACACTGCTTATACTTTTTACCAGAGCCACAAGGACATGGGTCATTACGGCCCACTTTCGCACCTTCGCGAACTTGCGTACGTACTTTGTCACTTGCCTCTTCTGGCGTTGCGTTCGCTTCTTCGTGCTCGAAGTTCTTTGGCACATCGTCAGCTTGACGACGTTGTTCTTCTACTTTTTGCACGTCTTCTTCAGCTTGTACTTTTACACGCGCAAGAATAGTGATCACTTCAACTTTAAGCGCTTCTAACATTTGTGAGAACAAAGCAAACGACTCACGCTTGTATTCTTGTTTAGGATTTTTCTGCGCATAGCCGCGTAAATGAATACCTTGGCGCAGGTGATCCATTGCCGCCAAATGCTCTTTCCAATGGCTGTCTAGGTTTTGAAGCATTACCGCTTTTTCAAACTGGCGCAGTACCTGCTCGCCCACTACCGCTTCTTTCTGCTTATAAGCATCAACGACTTCGGCAAGAATGCGCTCGCGAAGCTTCTCTTCGTAAAGTTTGTCGTCATTTTCAAGCCAGGTCTTGATTGGCAAGTCTACGGCGAAATCGGCACGCATGCGCTCTTCAAGTCCGCTTACATCCCACATTTCTTCTAGAGACTGTGGCGGAATGTACTCATCGACAACACTTGAAATAACGTCTTCACGAATAGCCGCGATAGTCTCGCTAATATCGCCTTCATCAAGAAGCTCATTGCGCTGCTCGTAGATGACTTTACGCTGGTCGTTGGCCACATCATCGTATTCAAGCAACTGCTTACGAATGTCGAAGTTACGACCTTCTACTTTGCGCTGTGCATTCTCGATGGCGCGAGTTACCCACGGATGCTCAATGGCTTCACCACGCTCCATACCTAAACGCTTCATCATGTTGCCCATTTTTTCAGAGGCAAAGATACGCATAAGTGCGTCGTCTAATGAAAGGTAGAAACGGCTTGAACCCGGGTCACCCTGACGGCCCGAACGACCGCGAAGCTGGTTATCAATACGGCGAGACTCGTGACGCTCTGTACCAATAATGTGTAAACCACCTGAGGCAAGCACAGCGTCATGGCTTTCTTTCCATTCGGCTTTGATCTTCTCGATTTGCGCTTCAGTTGGATTTTCAATCTTTTCTACTTCTGCCTGCCAGTTACCACCTAACACGATATCGGTACCACGACCTGCCATGTTAGTCGCAATCGTAACCGCGCCTGGCTTACCAGCCTGAGCGACGATATCTGCTTCGTGTTCGTGGAACTTAGCGTTAAGCACTTTATGAGGAATTTTCGACTTCTTAAGAATGCGAGAAATGAGTTCTGAATTCTCGATAGACACAGTGCCCACAAGCGTAGGTTGACCGCGTTTAACGCACTCTTTAATGTCTTCAACAATGGCTTCGTATTTTTCTTCTGCCGTTAGGTAGATGAGGTCAGCCATATCTTTACGCTGCATAGGACGGTTTGTTGGGATAACTACCGTTTCTAAGCCGTAAATATGATTAAATTCGAAGGCTTCTGTATCTGCTGTACCTGTCATACCCGCAAGCTTGTTATACAAGCGGAAATAATTCTGGAAGGTAATTGACGCAAGGGTTTGGTTTTCGTTTTGAATACGAACCCCTTCTTTCGCTTCTACAGCTTGGTGTAAACCTTCAGACCAGCGACGGCCTTCCATCGTACGACCCGTATGCTCGTCAACAATAACGATTTGGTCTTCTTTAACGATGTAGTCTACGTCTTTAGCAAACAACTTGTGTGCACGAAGCGCAGCGTTAATATGATGAAGCAGTGAAATATTACCTGCAGCAAACAGCGACTCGCCTTCAGGCAGCATGCCCTCTTGTTGAAGAATTTCCTCAACGTGAATTTGACCGCGCTCGGTAAGATGAATTTGTTTTGCCTTAAGGTCAATCGTGTAGTCACCATCGCCCTCTTGGCCTTCTTCATCCTCTTTTTCTTGCTGAACAAGTTTAGGAATAATGGTGTTGATGCGGCGATACAGCTCTGAGCTATCTTCGGCCTGACCAGAAATAATAAGTGGTGTACGGGCTTCGTCGATAAGAATTGAGTCAACTTCATCCACTACCGCATAGTTAAGCGGGCGCTGTACGCGGTCTTGTGGGCTAAATGCCATATTGTCACGAAGGTAGTCAAAACCAAATTCGTTGTTCGTACCATAGGTTACGTCAGCTTGATAAGCTTCACGCTTTTGCTGCGGCGACATACCAGGCACGTTACAGCCCACACGCATACCTAGGTAAGTAAATAACTGATTACTCCACTCAGCATCACGACGAGCAAGGTAATCATTCACAGTAACAACGTGAACCCCTTTGCCAGACAAAGCATTAAGGTAAGTTGGCAAGGTAGCAGTAAGCGTCTTACCTTCACCCGTGCGCATTTCTGAAATTTTACCTTGGTGAAGTACTTGACCACCTAGCATCTGAACGTCGAAGTGACGCATGCCGTATACGCGTTTACTTGCTTCACGCACAGTAGCGAAGGCTTCTACAAGAATATCGTCAAGGGTTTCACCCTTTTCAATACGCGCTTTAAATTCGTCTGTCTTAGCCTTTAGCGCCTCATCGGAAAGCTTTTCAAATTCTGCTTCCAGTGCATTGATGGCATCTACGTTTTTGCGTAATTTTTTTAATAGTCGGTCGTTTCTACTACCGAATACTTTTCGAAGGATGCTTGAAAACATTAGCTTTATTATTCCACTACTTGTCGAGGCGCCGCACAATGTGCACAGCTAAATTAAACGTATAAAACACAACGGTAACCACGTTGTGTTTTGCGATGTTCTAAAATTATGCTTCTTCGTTTTAGATGACTTTTAATTAATAAAGGCACCGTCTACGAGAATTACCTGGCTGCTACCTATGCTACTTTTTGTAGACAAAAGGCAGAGGATCGACTTGTTTTCCGTTTCTTATTACTTCGTAGTGAACATGAACGCCAGTTGAGCGCCCCGTATTGCCCATTTTAGCGATAGGTTCCCCTTTGGTTACCACGTCGCCTATTGAGACAGTAAGGGTGTCGTTATGCCCATAGCGGGTAACAAAACCATCACCGTGATCAATTTCTACAAGTTGGCCATAGCCGTAGCGATCACCCGCCCAGGTCACAATACCTGCAGCAGTTGCCACTACGTTTTCCCCTGCCTTACCAGCGAAATCTAGCCCTTTGTGCATAGTTGGTTCGCCGGTAAACGGGTCGGCCCGCATACCATAATAAGAAGACAACCACCCTGACTCTATCGGACGACCAGATAATTGGCTCTGTTCGTGGATATGGTGACCCCTGACCAAACTTTCAAGCATAGACAACTGTTGAGACTTCAAATCGAGTGATTGCTCTAGTTTGGCTATTTCGTGAAGGATGGGATCATCTTGAAGGTTATCCGGTATCGATACCGGTACGAAAGCGTCCAGGTCAGCCGCTGACATACCTAATTCTGTTGCGATTTGCTTACCTTTCTCGTCCAGCAATGTAGCCTGCGCAGATAACTCTGCGACGTGAGAAAGCAAAGCTTGTAATTTGACCGTTGTTTGCTGTTTTAACGCTTCAACGTCTTTTTGTCGTTCGTTGACTTCAGTCTGCGCCAAACGAACTCGTGCAATATCTTCTGATACCGATTCTGTTGAACGGCTCGACACTAGCATAAAAATAGACGAGAGCACGGTTGCGCTCACAAGCGTACGGACACTAATACTGTGCCTATAGCGTTTATTTTTACCAGCGAGTGTAATTGTTAGTTTCATACCACGAAGAAAATTGCTGTTTCACGCCACTCTTTTCATACCACTTCATACAACGATGAATGTGTTTTTAGCCAAAGGCGACAACCTTCGACCTATAGTTTTTATGTCACATGGGTGAAATTTATATTAATTATTCGGCTACTGTATCATTTATTTCAGTAAATGCCATACGAAAAAAAGCCGCCCGTAAGGCGGCTTTTTAAAATTCTTACGCTAATGCGGGCTGAGCATAACGAATTGGTGCTGTTTCCTGCGAGTCGTAGGTCACGAACTCCCAACACTCTTTTTGCGCAAGTACTGCATTTAATAGCTTGTTATTCAGACCATGGCCTGTTTTGTACGCACGCAATTCACCAATTAGACTGTGGCCGCCAAGGTACAAGTCACCAATAGCATCCAAAATCTTGTGCTTTAAGAATTCATCGTCGTAACGTAGCCCTTCAGGATTAAGCACGCGGAATTCGTCTAGCGCCACCGCGTTTTCCATGCTGCCACCCAACGCTAGGTTGTTAGCATTCATGTACTCTAAGTCACGCATAAAGCCAAAGGTACGCGCACGACTTACTTCGTTCACATACGAGCATGAATCAAAATCCATCACCATATGCTGACGAGTTTGACTGATCACAGGATGATCAAAGTCAATTTGGAAATCAACGCGGAAACCGTCATAAGGCACTAATTCGGCCCACTTATCGCCATCTTCTACACGAACTGGCTTTTTAATACGAATAAATTGCTTAGGCGCGTTTAGCTCTTCGATACCGGCAGATTGAAGTAAGAATACGAACGGGCTAGCACTTCCGTCCATAATTGGCAGCTCGTTACTGTCTACTTCAACAATAATATTGTCGATACCTAAACCTGCAAGCGCAGACGCTAAGTGTTCTACCGTTTGGATAGTCACACCGTCTTCGTTATTCAGGCACGTACACAGCATGGTATTACCTACCGCGTTCGCACGCGAAGGTATGTCAACATGTGGTTCAAGGTCAACACGCCTAAACACGATACCCGTGTTTGCTGGCGCAGGTCGGAGAGTCATTGTGACCTTTTCCCCTTTATGAAGCCCAATTCCGGTCTCTTGTACCGATTGCTTGATTGTACGTTGTCTAATCATCTGCTTAAGCTTTTACCTATTAAAAAAAGCGGGCGCGAATTATAGTGAGTTATTACTCACATGTCAAAAAACACCCGATCTGACGGATTTTACTCTGTCAGATTACGTATTTAATCAACCTATCCACGCGAAATTTTTCACGTTGTGTAAATACACCTTACTGGGTAAGACATCACAAACGCAAAATAATTCCCTTCCGTTTCAAGCAGCTAAATTAGTCTGCCTGCTTACGAAGAAACGCAGGAATATCTAAGTATTCCAAATCGTTGTCTGGCTGCGCACTATCATCAGCTTTTAGCGCCTGGTTACCCTCTGTACCGCCTACTGCAGAACGTGGCTCACTTGATTGCGTGCTACCATATTCTTTTGCTGGCTGAGTTAGACGAGAACCTTCAGAGCTAACTAGCGAAATGTCAGGCTTGCGCTCTGCGCCAATACCGGTTGCAACAACCGTAACGCGAAGCTCATCTGTCATTTCCATATCGATAACCGTACCCACAACCACTGTGGCATTTTCTGAAGCAAATGCTTTAACGGCGTTACCTACAGTCTCGAACTCGTCGATAGCGAAATCTGGACCAGCCGTAATATTCACAAGAATACCGCGCGCGCCTGACAAATCGATATCTTCAAGAAGTGGGCTAGCAATCGCTGCTTCAGCAGCTTCTTCAGCACGGTCAGGACCGCTTGCAGCACCACTACCCATCATGGCTTTACCCATTTCAGACATAACAGTACGTACGTCTGCAAAGTCAACGTTGATTAGACCAGGACGGGTAATCAGTTCAGCAATACCTTGAACTGCACCGCGTAATACGTCATTTGCTGCGCTAAACGCTTGAAGAAGCGGCGTGCCCGGACCCATTACTTTAAGTAGTTTTTCGTTTGGAATAGTAATTAACGAGTCAACGTTGTTAGACAGTTCGACAATACCCTGTTCAGCAAACGAAGTACGCTTTTTACCTTCAAATGGGAATGGCTTAGTTACCACAGCTACCGTAAGAATACCCATTTCACGTGCAATCTTCGCCACTTCTGGCGCTGCACCCGTACCTGTACCACCACCCATACCGGCAGTGATGAAAACCATATCTGCACCGTCTAGCGCCTGACGAATGGTTTCTCTGTCTTCTTGTGCTGCTTCACGACCAATGTTCGGATCAGCCCCCGCACCTAACCCTTTCGTTACACTTGAACCAATTTGAAGTGTAACGTCTGCACTTGAGCTACGAAGCACCTGTGCATCGGTATTAACTGCAATAAATTCTACGCCTTCAATGCTTTGAGACACCATGTGCTCAACAGCATTGCTGCCGCCGCCACCGACACCGATGACTTTGATTACGGCTTCTTCGCCGTGACTATCCATTAATTCGAACATACTTACTCTCCGGTTGTACGTCTTTTTAAACACTACGCCAGGTCATTCCCTTAGGCTAATTGCTTCCTGCTAGCCTTGATGCCGTAGCTATAGCGCCCCCAAAATAAAATTAAAATTCACCTTTAAACCAGCTTTGCACTCGATGAAATAAACTTTCACCGGTCTTCTGCGTACTGGACTTCTTATTATCAGATTGTACTTTGCCATATTGCAGCAGTCCTACGACTGTCGCAAAGCCAGCATCATCAACATATTCGGAGAAGCCTTTTACGTTGATGGGTTTGCCCACGCGCACGGGCATCTGGAAAAGTTCTTCGGCAAATTCCACAGCACCTTCCATCTTAGCGGTACCGCCAGTAAGTACAAGACCTGCTGCGATTTGCTCTTCCAGACCGCTGGCACGAATTTCATCATGTACCAGCTCAAAAAGCTCTTGATAGCGAGGTTCTATAACCTCAGCTAACGTATGGCGAGACATCACTCTAGCTGGGCGTCCACCCACGCTAGGTACTTCAATGCTGTCTTCCATACTCACCATATCTTTCAATGCACAGGCGTAATTCACCTTAATTTCTTCTGCATTGCTAATAGGCGTTCTAAATATTTTAGCGATGTCACTAGTAATTTGATTACCCGCAACCGGTATAACGGCGGTGTGACGAATGGCACCATCTGTGAATATAACCATATCCATTGTGCCGCCACCGATATCAACCACGCATACGCCAAGCTCACGCTCGTCGTCAGTGAGAACCGCATAACTCGATGCCAATGCTGAGAAGATCAACTGATCGGCATTAAGTTCACAACGCTCTACACATTTCACCATATTTTTTGCCATATCGTCGGCACAGGTAATAATGTGAGCATCAGCTTCCATTCTTACTCCTGACATACCAATAGGGTTTTTAATCCCTTCCTGCACATCAATAGTAAATTCTTGTGGTAACACGTGTAGTAGACGACGTTCAGCTGCAATTGGCACACTGCGCGCTGCATGAATAACGTTATCTACGTCTTCTTGTGTTACTTCCTGATTGTTAATCGGTACCATGCCATTTTCATTTTGGCACTTAACGTGGCGACCCGAGATAGACATGAAAACTGAAGACACACGGCAATCTGCCATTAACTCCATCTCGTTCACAGCACGCTGCACTGACTTAACCACCAGGTTCAAATCGTTAACGCCGCCCTTATCCATGCCTTTCGATGCATGGGTGCCCACGCCAACAATACTGATTTGATCATCTTCTAGTAATTCACCCACCACAGCTTTTACTTGGCTGGTGCCGATATCTAGTCCTACAATCAAATTGCGTTCAGCAGGTTTTGACATGGTTTCCTTAACTCTCTTCATCTGTGGCGCTGTCGTCTTTCCATCCGACTGCTACGCCCGTGTCATAGCGAAGGTCGACGTATTTCACCGCCTTCTCTTGTTGCGCCAGAAGTGGATAAACATCAATAAAGCGTTGTAGCCTATCGATAAACTCCTGGCGTCCTAAATTCAATTTAATGCCGTTTTTCAACTGCACTTGCCATGCAAATCGCTCGCTTAAGGACAGCTCGTCTAACGTCATATCCGTCGTCGCAATCAACGCGTGCATGGCGTTGTAGCCTTCAAGGGCGGTTTTTTCGCTGCCACCCGGGCCATAAAGACGCGGTAAGTCTAACTTCACGCCTTCGTCGTTAAACGTATCGCCATAAGGGTTTAACAACAAATCTTCATTCCATTGCGCAACCGGCTGCTGCTCAACCAAATAAATTTTTAACGTATTTGGCCACTTCTTTCTTACTGACGCGCGATAAACCCAGGGCTGCGCTTCAACAAGCTCAAATACTTCGTTGACGTCAAGCGCGAAAAAGCTTCCAGGCTGCGCCTTGCGTATTAACCGCTCTAGCTTGGTAATATCGATGTGCTGATAATCACCAGAAAAATCGATAACCTGTACCGGCATTTGCTGTTCATCCTGCAAATACTGGTTTGCTTTAAGCCCACCAAACACTAATCCAGCAATAACAAACAGTAAGAAAGCGACGCCGCCCCACACTGCCGTTTTACTTTTGCCGTTCTTTGCAGAAGCGGGCTTACCTTGATTAGTGTTGGTATCAGCCACGTTTACGCCTTGTTTGCAACGTCATCAAAACTGGTAGAAAGAATACTTAATACCAGTTCATCAAAAGTTAATCCTGCAACTTTGGCTGCCTTAGGCACCAAACTTTTTTCTGTCATGCCAGGCACTGTGTTCGCCTCTAGCAAATAAAACTGCCTTTGGTTGTCCTGCATAACGTCAATTCTACCCCAGCCGCTGCCAGAAATAGCATCAAAAGCACGGGATGCTAGTTTTGCTAGCTGTGCTTCTTGCTCTTCAGACAAGCCGCTTGGGCAATAGTATTCTGTTGTATTATCCTGATATTTCGCAGCATAATCATAGAATGTATGTGGAGTAGACATGCGAATAGACGGCAACGCCTGTCCCTGCAATACAGAAACAGTGAATTCGGGGCCATCTATATACTGCTCTAACAGGACTTGATTATCGTATTTAAAGGCGTCCTGAATGGCAGTTTCGAGCTGTTTAGCGCTTGTCACTCTCGCCATGCCAATACTCGACCCTTCTCTGGCCGGTTTTACCATGACTTCATTCCCCAATTTATCCATTATAGCGCTGCACTTACCAGCTTCAAAGTGCCTTTTATCAGCAATTTCATATTTTGCAGTGGGTAAGCCTAAACTTTGCCACACTTGCTTAGTATGAATTTTGTCCATTGCCAGCGCAGAACCTAAAACTCGGCTTCCCGTGTAGGGGATTTTTAGGAACTGAAGGGCTCCTTGCATAGAGCCATCTTCACCACCGCGACCGTGCAGCATAATGAGCGCTCTATCGACGTTAAGGTCGATAAGGTCGGTCAGAGGTCGCTCTGCTGGGTCAAACGCAAACGCATCTACGCCTTGTCGTAACAATGCATTTAACACCGCATTGCCCGAATTAAGCGATACTTCCCGTTCGGCAGAGTCACCGCCGAGCAGCACAGCTACTTTGCCATACTCGTTCGGCGAGTGGGTTTTCTGTGAGTGAATACTTACTGAAGGTGTAAACATCCTATTCCCCTTCCTTTGCAAGTGTGATCGGCTCTAGCGCGTGACGAGCTAAGAGCTTAGCAATTTGTCCGATGTTGCCCGCCCCTTGTGTCATGACGATGTCGCCATCTTGCATGATATTCGCCAAAATAGCTGGTAAGGCGTCTTTGTCACCTACGTATACAGGCTCGATTTGACCACGCTGACGAATGGAGCGGCACAACGCTTTACTGTCAGCGCCTTCAATAGGTTGTTCACTGGCTGCGTAAACATCCAGAAGCAACAAGGCATCAACACTCGACAGTACTTCAACAAAGTCTTCGTAAAGGTCGCGGGTTCGCGTAAAGCGATGTGGTTGATAAACCATAACCAAGCGCTTATCAGGCCAGTTTGCACGAGCCGCAGCGATAGTCGCTCTTACTTCGGTTGGGTGGTGACCATAGTCATCCACCAAACACACCTCGCCCTTACTGGTAGTAAACGTACCTAGCTGCTCGAAACGACGACCTATGCCGCCAAAACTAGCTAGTGCGCGAATGATAGCGTCGTCATCTACACCTTCATCCGTTGCTACAGCGATAGCGGCAAGCGCATTAAGCACATTGTGGTTACCGGTGAGGTTCAGCGTTATATCTAACGGTTCGCGTTCTGGGCGAATAACCGTAAAATTCGCTTTACCGAATGACAGTGAAACATTTTCTGCGCGATAGTCATTGTGAGATTCAAAACCGTAGGTCAGAATACTTCGGCCTATACGAGGGCGAATCTCTTGAATATTTGCATCGTCACCGCACACGATGGCCTGCCCGTAAAAGGGTAGGTTCGACAAGAAATCAACAAAGGTATCTTTCACCTTTGAGAAATCGCCACCATAAGTATCCATATGGTCGGCTTCAATATTGGTCACCACGGAAACCATCGGCTGCAAGTGAAGGAAGGACGCATCGCTCTCGTCAGCCTCTGCTATAAGATAACGGCTTTTACCCAAACGCGCATTCGTACCAGCACTGTTAAGCAAACCGCCGATAACAAACGTAGGGTCATACTCCGCTTCTGCGAAAATCGTTGAAATTAAACTGGTTGTGGTCGTTTTGCCGTGGGTACCCGCCACCGCAATACCGTGGCGGAATCGCATCAATTCTGCCAGCATTTCTGCACGGCGAATAATCGGAATGCGCTTTTCACGAGCCACGATAATCTCTGGGTTTTGCTCGTTGATGGCGCTAGACACCACAATAACGTCCATGCCTTCAACATTTTCCGCACGGTGGCCTATTTTCACATCAGCACCTAATTCGCTTAGCCGCTGTGTCATTGGCCCTTCTTGAATGTCAGAGCCAGCAATAGCATAACCTTCGTTTAATAATACTTCGGCAATACCACCCATACCGGCACCGCCGATACCAATAAAGAATATATTTTTAACCCTGCGCATTTGCGGGCTTTCAAATGGGGTTTTAAAAACCATTAGTCCCCTACTCCTACCACGCTTTTTACGTGGCTTACTACATTTTCCGTGGCATGAGTGCTTGCACATGTTTTTGCTACAGCGCCCATCTTTAAGCAGTCTTCAGGGTGTTGTAACCACTGACGCACCGCCTGCCCTAAATTTTCTTTTAATACAGATTGAGCAATCATCAGTGCCGCATTTTGCTTAACTAACGACTGCGCATTTTTTGTTTGGTGATCGTCTACCGCAAAAGGTAGCGGTACGAAAATCGCCGCGCGTCCGGCAGCTGCAACTTCACTTACCGTAAGCGCACCGGCTCTACAGACAACAAAGTCTGCCCATTCATAAGCTGCGGCCATGTCATCAATAAAGTCACTGACATCGATTTTCGACATATCTGCGCCCACCGACGTGTAGGCTTTAATGACACCTTCACTGTTACCTTTTCCACATTGGTGTTTGATTGATAAACCTTCTAGCACCCCGCAAGTCTCCGGCACGGTTTCATTGAGAATTTGTGCGCCTAAACTGCCGCCTACAACAAGTAAATTAAGGCCTTGTTTATGCTCTGTGGTGTTTTCACGAGCGTCTGCGTCAATGTCTACAGATTTGGGCTTCACCTGCCAAATTTCATCACGAACAGGATTGCCCACAGTATGCACCTTAGTAGCGCCACCTGAAAATTGTTCTTTGGCATCGTCAAAGCCCAGAAGCACGCGACTTGCGAATTTACTAAGAAGCTTATTGGTCATGCCTGCCGCTGCATTTTGTTCATGCACAATAACGGGAATACCTAAGCTTTTTGCAGCAACCCCACCAGGGCCGCTAGCGTAACCGCCAAACCCAACAACGATATCAGGTTGAAGGCGCTTTATAATTCGCCTTGCAGAAAATAAGCTTTTAACTAACGCAACAGCACCTTGAAGACGTGCCGTAACACCTTTGCCACGAAGCCCTTTTACCGGAATAAAGTGAATAGGTATGTCGTGCTTAGGCACAACTTGCGCTTCCATCCGCTCGGCGGTGCCTAGCCAATGAATGTCCCAACCTTCCTTTCGAAGCGCGTTTGCCACTGCAAGGCCTGGGAAAACATGCCCGCCTGTACCGCCAGCCATAATTAAGCAACGCTTAGCCATTATCAGCCTCCTGCGCTACCCGCGCGAGTATAGCTTTAATGCCAGCTTTTCCTTCATCTTCTGCACTTGATGTTTTGGCGCCAGGTTTAGCTTCAACCGTCGCTGTAGAAAAATCCGCTTCATCGGCCCCGCTCTCTACACTTGCCTCACCTTCAGCTTGTGACGCTTTAGTTTGCGACGCGCTTGTAGGAATAGGCTTTTTACGGCGGGCCTTGCTCTTACCGGATTTGCTGTCGCCCCGGCCAATCGCCTGTACGCCATCAACCCGTAATTCAAAATCGATACGAAGTAATATGGCTACTGCTACTGACATGATGATAAGTGACGAGCCGCCGTAGCTAACTAACGGCAGTGTTAACCCTTTTGTTGGCAGAATACCTGCGCTTGCACCAATATTTACCGCCGTTTGGAAACTGAACCAGATGCCTATGCTGTAAGCCATGTAACCATCAAACGCTCGCCCTTTTTCAAGTGCCTTATTTCCAATGCTCAGCGCACGCAACACCATCCACAAAATTAGGCCGAGTACGGCAAGCACACCAACAAAGCCTAACTCTTCCGCTAAGATGGCCATAACAAAGTCAGTGTGTGCTTCGGGTAAGAATTCCAGTTTTTGCAAACTATTGCCTAGGCCTTGCCCAAACCAGTTACCGCGGCCATAGGCCATCAAAGACTGGGTTAGCTGATAACCAGCGCCAAACGGATCAGCCCAAGGGTCTAAAAAGGAAGTAACCCGTTTCATTCGGTATTCTTCAAACACGATAAGCGCTACAACCGCCAATATGCCTGCAAACACCAGTGCGAAGAACTGCCAAAGTCGTGCACCCGCTAAAAACAGCAAGCCAATCGTGGTTGCAAACATCACAACGACGGTACCTAAGTCTGGCTGTAGCAGTAATAGCATCGCTAACGCAAAGAACACGACAAGGGGTTTAATAAATCCTTTTAGATTTTCGGTCACTTCTTCGTAGCGGCGAACCAGATAACCCGCCAAATAGGCAAAGAAAAAGAGCTTAGCAGGCTCGGCAGCTTGAATGGTTATAGGCCCAATCGCCAACCAACGGGTACTCCCGTTTACAGTTCTTCCCACTACCAGAACTGCTAACAATAGCGCGATGGCCGCGAGCAGAAGATAGGGATTGGTCATGCGCCAAAACTGCATGGGCAAATTCAGCACTACCATAGCGGCAACGATCGCCCCAACAATGTAAATACCGTGGCGAATAGCAAAATAGAAGGGGTTGTCGTGCAGCCTATCGGCCACCGGCATCGACGCCGAGGTGACGATAATAATGCCAATACTCATTAGCGCGAGCGCAATTAAGATAAGCGTCACGTCATAGGGGTGCGTTGCCGAAGGTTGTCCGTCGTGCTTCGCGGCAAATAACGCGCTAAGTTTGGTAGAGGCAGCAATCATGATGTGGCCTCCACAGCGTCGTCGTTCTTACTGTGTAGATTAAGTAGGTCGTGTACATCTTGTTTAAACACGTCACCGCGATGCATATAGTTCTTAAACATATCTAAACTTGCACACGCAGGCGAAAGCAGCACAACATCACCAGGGGCAGCAAGTCTTGTTGCTGCTTTTACGGCGTCTTTCATCGTTGCCACACGAGTTGTATGCGCAAAACTCTTTTCAAACAGGTGTGCATCTTTGCCCAAAGCAAACACGTGCGATACATATTTAGTTAGATAAGGCGAGAGGCTGGCTATATCAGCGCCTTTAGCGTCACCACCTGCAATAAGAATGAGCTTCCCTTGTATAGTCGGGGCTAACCCTTCAAGGGCAGCTACAGTGGCGCCAATGTTGGTTGCTTTGGAGTCGTCGATATAGCGGATGTCGTTTACACGGGCTATTTCCACACAACGATGTGGCGCAGCTTTAAAACTGCGTAGATGTTTAACAGCGAGCGCTGGCGAAACACCTAGCTGAAGGCAGATACCCAATGCAGCCATGATGTTTAGTACGTTGTGCATGCCCGCCAAATGAATATCGCTAAGGGCAATAAGCTTTTCGTCTTTAAACGTTATATATAGACTTTGTTCATCGTCACGAGCACTATCGTCACCGTCAAAAGACGCAATCGCAAACCCTGTGGTCGACTCTCCCAGTCCATATTCAACGATATTTTTTGACGCTAGCGACTCTTCATTAGACGCGGCATTAGATTCGCCATCAGATACTGCATTTGATGCAGCAATCCCCTTAGCATCGGTAATAAGCTGCTCGTAAGGTGCTACAAACTCACCGTCTCGCCACACAACCGCAGATTTCGCGTTATCAAAAATGCGATGCTTGGCATCGATATAGGCTTCAAGGGTACCGTGACGGTCTAGGTGATCATCGGAAATATTAAGGACAGTAGCAGCTTCGAGCACCAAGCTAGACGTTGTTTCAAGTTGAAAACTTGATAACTCCATCACCACTACATCTGCATCACTTTGAAGCGCTTCAAGCACAGGGCGACCTACGTTACCCGCTTCAATACTTTTTACGCCGCAGTTTTTGAGCAGATGGTTCACTAATAAAGTAACCGTGGTTTTACCGTTAGAGCCGGTGATACCTACTACGCGCTTAGCTGGCGTAGCATCACTCGTGGAGGCATTTAAACGGGCAAACAATTCCACGTCGCCGATCACCTCAACACCACACTTTTGCGCTAAAGCCACTTGTTCAATATCAAGAGCAAGCCCTGGGCTTAACACCAAGGTGTCTACACCATCAAAGTAATCTTCGCTTAGAGCAGTGCAAGTGACCTTCTCTGCCATAAACGCTTGCATGTCGGTATCAAGATCAGAATCAGGGTCGGTAACTAGAGTAAAATTAGCACGGGTATCAAATGCTTTAACCGTTGCCTGCTTTTGCAACAAAAAGCGCACGCAAGCCTGACCTGTAACACCTAGGCCACCGACTACATAACTATGCTCACGTACGTTATACGACATTACGATTTATCTCTTTACCGCTTATCTAAGTTTGAGGGTAGCAAGACCCACCAACACCAAAATGATTGAAATGATCCAAAAACGCACTATTACGCGCGGCTCTGGCCAGCCCTTCAATTCATAGTGATGGTGAATAGGCGCCATACGAAAAATACGCTGGCCACGCAATTTGTAAGAACCTACCTGAAGGATGACCGACAGGGTTTCCATAACAAAAACACCACCCATGATGATTAACACGAGTTCTTGGCGCACTAATACAGCTAACACACCTAGTGTGCCGCCTAGCGCTAGTGAGCCAACGTCACCCATAAATACTTGTGCCGGATACGTGTTAAACCATAAAAAGCCTAAGCCTGCACCGACCATGGCGGTACACACAATCACCAGTTCGCTGGTAAGCGGAATATGAGGAATATTCAGGTATTCAGCAAAGTTCGCATTACCTGTCACATAGGCGAAAATGGCAAATGCGCCTGCCACCAATATAGTGGGCACAATGGCAAGTCCATCCAATCCATCGGTAAGGTTTACCGCGTTACTTGTGCCTACAATGGCAAAGTAGGTAATAATGATGAAGAACGCACCTAACTGCGGGAACACTTCTTTGAAGAAAGGCACCAGTAGTGAGGTTTCAGCGCTTATTGTTGCACTGCTGTATAGATAGAATGCGACGCCTAACGCAACCACAGATTGCCAGAAATATTTCCAACGGGCGATAAGCCCCTTCGAATCTTTGCGGATCACTTTTCTGTAGTCGTCAACAAACCCAATAATACCGTAGGCCACAACCACGGTAAGGGTTACCAACACATAACGGTTAGTCAGGTCAGCCCAAAGCAGGCCGCTTACTACAATTGCTGCGAGTATTAGTAACCCGCCCATAGTGGGTGTGCCTGATTTTGACAAATGGCTTTGCGGGCCATCGTCTCGTACAGTTTGACCAATTTGCATACGCTGCAAATAACGAATCATCTTAGGGCCAATAAGAATGGCAATAAGTAATGCGGTCAGCGTGCTTAAAATTGCACGAAGGGTAAGGTATGAAAATACGTTAAACCCTGAATCGAATTGTGTCAGCCAGTCGGCTAGCCAAATTAACATGCTATTCGCTCCCGACGGCTATCGTGCTTTCCCAGCGCAGAGGCCTCTACCGCCTCTACCACACGTTCCATTCTGGAACTGCGTGAACCTTTAACTAAAATTGAAATATCGCGCTGCTGCACTAACAAATCACTCTCCATTGCGGCCAACAAACTTTCAACATCGCTGAAATGGCCACCATTTTCATTAAACACAGCACTGGCTGATTGACTCAAAACACCCATGGTATACAGGTAATTAATTCCTTTTTGTTTAGCGTATTCCCCCACCTGCTCGTGGTAAAAACGCGCTTTTTCACCCAACTCTTTCATGTCGCCTAGAACAAGAACGCGGATACCTGAAAAGCTACTTAGCGTATCAATTGCCGCATTTACAGACGCCACATTGGCGTTGTAGGTGTCATCTAACAGGCGAACCTGTTCGGTAAGCTGCTTTACATTCAAGCGGCCGCTAACTTGCTTCATGGCAAGTAAGCCGTCGCGCACGTTTTCTAGTGAGGCGCCAACTTGCAGCGTTAATGCCGCAGCAACAAGGGCATTCCCTACGTTGTGAACGCCAGGAATAGTAAGCTGAATAGACATATCTCCTTGCGGGCAAACCAAGTGGAATGCGGCGCACCCATCTAGCCCAATAGTGATATCTTCTGCTCTAAAATCAGCATCGTTTTTCTGCTGGGGCGAAAACGTTAGCGTTTTGGTCTGTTTAAGTTTGCCTTGCCAAAATTCAGAAAACTGGCTATCAACATTGACTACCGCCACGCCGTCACTGCCTAAGCCTTTAAAAATTTCACTTTTGGCGCGCGCTACACCTAGCAAACTTCCAAAGCCTTCTAGATGAGAAGCGGCGGCGTTTACGATAGTCGCGACGTCCGGCTTAACAAGGTTCGTGGTATAGGCGATTTCACCAATGTGATTTGCGCCTAACTCCATAACCGCGTATTCATGCTGAGGCTCTAGGCGTAAAAGGGTTAGCGGCACACCAATGTCATTATTGAAGTTACCGTTTGTGGCTAATACATTGCCTCTTCGCTCCAAAATAGCGGCACACATTTCCTTTACGGTGGTTTTGCCACTGCTTCCGGTAATCGCAATCGTTTTGGGTGCCACATAAGCTTTTACTGCCGCACCTAATAGACCAAGTGCTTCTTTGGTATCTTCAACCATGATGACAGGTAACGAGGTTGCTACGTCTTCACTGGCAATAACCGCACTTGCTCCCGCTTTCTCCGCCGTTGAAATAAAATCATGGCCGTTAAAATTCGGACCTTTCAAGGCCAAGTAAACTGCGCCATCTTCTAGGGTGCGGGTATCGGTACTTACTGCAGACACTTCAACGTCAGCAGCGCCTTTCAATAATTTTCCATTAACCTTTTCGGCTATCCATGACAGCGTTGTTGTTATCATTTGCTGTACTCCTGTTGCAGTCGCGCCACAACTGCACGTTCGTTATAGTTAGTCTTTTTGTCACCGATAATTTGGTAATCTTCATGGCCTTTTCCGGCCACGATGATGATGTCGCTTTCATGCGCATGCTCAAGGCAATGACGAATAGCTTGCTCGCGATCGGGAATAGACACTGCCAGCTCACGGTTTTTCAAACCCGCAATGATATCCTCGGCGATAGATTCAGGGCTTTCACTGCGACTGTTATCTGTGGTGATCACAATAGCGTCAGCACCAACCTCGGCAGCCTGCCCCATTAACGGTCGCTTGCCTTTGTCTCTGTCCCCGCCACAGCCAAACACACACCACACTTTGCCCGTTGTATGGAATTTGGCGCTTAACAGCACTTTCTCCAGAGCGTCTGGTGTATGCGCGTAGTCCACCACCAAGTTAGCCGCACCCGTTACAGGGAAAACTTCCATTCGCCCGGGTACAGGCGTGATCGCATTTACCGCGTTAACCACGTCATCAAAACGCTCACCTTCAGCGAGTAACGTACCTATAGCACTCAATACATTACTGATATTGAACTTTCCGAATAGTGGCAGCGAAATAGCAGCGCTTCCCCACGAACTCACCAGTTCAAAGCTACATCCACCTGCATGATAAGAAGCATTTGTGGCGAAACAATGGCGACTTTGAGGATTGTTATGCTCTCGCAAGCACTCACTTTCACCGCTTCCATCCAGACCACTTTCGTCTATACCTGTCCAGATGCGTGTAATCGACTTATCTGCTGCACCATCCCACTTCTTACTTTCATCATCATTAACGTTTAATACAACAGCCTTTAAACCTGGCTGCTGAAGCAGCAAGCGCTTGGCTTTGCCGTACTCTTCCATGGTGCCGTGGTAATCGAGATGATCTCGAGTAAGGTTGGTGAAAACAGCGATATCGGTTTTTACTGTACCAAGCCGCCCTTGAACCAATGCGTGAGAACTTGCTTCGAAGGCCGTATGGCGCACTTCACTTTGCACAAAGTCTGCCAACAAATACTGCATACGTATGGCATCGGGCGTAGTGTTTGCTGCCGGCGTGTTCGACCACTGGGTTTCATCGCCTTCAAACACACTGCTCCCTAGAGTTCCGATGCTTGCACTACGTGTACCTAACGCATCCTTAAGCTGGGTAAGCAATTGAACTGTAGAGGTTTTTCCGTTTGTCCCTGTCACTGCTACCGTCGTCATTTTCTGAGCAGGGTAGTCGTAAAATGCAGCAGCTAATGCAGAGAGCATTTGTGGTAATTCATACAGCGAGATAATGACGCTGTGGTCACGCATTTCCATCTGACCATGGGCACTACTGTCTTCAGTTTGCGCCAGAATTACACGGGCCCCTAAACTTATTGCCTGGGGTATAAAATCTCGACCATCGCGTTCGTGGCCCTTAATTGCCAAGAACGCTAAGCGTGTATTCACTTCTCGGCTGTCTAGCGTTAAACCTTCAATGCGGATATCTGGGGCGTCTACACCAAATTTCGCCAATAAAGCTTTTATACTTTGAATAAAGGCACTAACTACCACTTTGACCTCCTTTCAATAAGCGGCTAGATGTAACCTGCTTGTCATCGGGCGTAACGTTTAACATGTGCAGTGCGCCACCCATAATTGATGAAAAGACAGGTGCAGCGGTATCCCCCGCGTGATACAAATCACCGCCAGGTTCGTTGATCAATACAATAGTTACTAGCCTGGGGTCAGACACAGGTGCGATACCGGCGAAAATGTTGACGTACTCTTCGCCGTACCCGCCGGCCACCGCTTTTCGGCTTGTTCCTGTTTTCCCAGCAACGCGATAACCTGGTACCGACGCTTTTGTTGCTGTGCCGCCACGCTGGGTTACGCTTTCCATCATTTGAACAATAGCGTTAGCGTTTTCTTCGCTGATCACCCGCTCAGATTGAGCCTGCCATGAAGGTTGCTCTGGCGACTTGATGACGTTAAGCGGTGTTTTAATACCGCCGTTCGCCAACGTTGCGTAAAGACGCCCCAACTGTGCAGTTGTCACAGAAATGCCGTATCCAAATGACAGCGTGGCTAGCTCAAATTCAGACCAGCGGCTGCGCTCATGAAAGATACCGCTACTCTCACCCGCCATATTAAGCCCGGTATCGCTCATTAAGCCCATATTGTAATAGGTATCCAGCAGGAACTGTTTAGGCACAGAAAGCGCCAGCTTCGACGTCCCCATATTTGAGGAATGCTGAATAATTTCTTCTAGCGTTAGTTCGCCGTAATTGCGCGAATCTTTTACTAGGCTGCCGCCTAATCGCATCCATCCTGGATGAGTGTTTACTGAGTCTTCAGGCTCCACTTCACCAAACTCTAATGCAGTAAGGACGGCCAGCGGTTTTAGCGCCGAGCCTGGTTCGAACGCATCGGTAATAACCCTGTTACGCATTCTGTGCGCAGAAATATCGCTTCTATCGTTAGGGTTGAACGACGGTGCATTCACCATGGCTAATACATCACCGCTTTTTACATCGATGACAATGGCGGAAGCCGAACTTGATTGGTAGTAAATCATGGCTTCTTTAATTTCTTTGTAAGCAAGTGCTTGAATACGCTGATCGATGGTCAGCTGCAGGTCACCGGCTTTTTCACCAGACTTTGTTTCCAAGATCTCTACCTGACGGCCTTTCGCATCGCGGCGAATTTTACGAGAACCCGGCGTGCCCGTTAGCCACTCGTTATACATGCGCTCCAAGCCTTCAACGCCCATGTCGTCAACATCGGTTACGCCGATCAACTGCGCTGAAACTTCACCTGTAGGATAGTAGCGGCGGCTTTCACGGCGAAGATAAATGCCTGGAATGTCCAGTTTATCAACGTACTCTGCCATGGCAGGCGACACCTGACGCTGCAAGTAAACAAAGCGGCGTTTGGGGTTTGCCACTTTTTCTTTGAGTTCATTCACGTCTTGGCGCAGTACATCTGCCAGCGCTTCCCAACGGCGCTCTTCCTCGAAGCCGTTGTTTTCATGGATAACCTTAGGGTCTGCGTAGATGGCCCGAACAGGCACACTCACCGCCAGCTCAACACCATTTCTATCGGTAATGAGCCCGCGATAGGTTGGCATATCACGGGTTCTTAGTGTGCGGTTGTCGCCCTGTTGAATTAGCTCGTCTGGCTCAATAACTTGAATATAGGCTGCACGGGCGGCGAGCACGCTGAAAACTAGCATAATAACAACAAGCACAACGACAAAGCGCCAGTGCACTAAGCTTGGCGTGACATTTTGTTTTGCACCGGTTTTTTTACGTTGGCGAGAAAGTGCTGTTGTACTCATTTTAACTTCACCACTACTTCATCGTCTGCGGTTGGACGGTACATT
Source organism: Alteromonas macleodii ATCC 27126 (assembly GCF_000172635.2). NCBI lineage: Bacteria > Pseudomonadati > Pseudomonadota > Gammaproteobacteria > Alteromonadales > Alteromonadaceae > Alteromonas > Alteromonas macleodii. The sequence goes on from NC_018632.1 coordinate 3,314,634, forward strand.
TCTAACTGTTTTTCAACCAGGTTTTCTATGCGGTTATGCTCGGTCAACGCGCGTTGCTCAAGCACTAGGTTACGCCACTCGACATCAAGCTCATCTTTCTCTTGCATAAGGTCTTCAAGGGCAATGACCTGCTGTCTGTTGTGATGACTGCTTAGTGTCACTGCCATGGCACTTGTGATAACCATTAAATACAACAAAACCCGCAACTTGTTGCGGGTCAAATCTGAAACAATTATTAGCAGTAATTTAAAATTAGTGCTGGCCTTGTCTGGCGCGGCTTTGGTCATAACTTTTCTGCCACACGTAATACCGAACTGCGAGAGCGAACGTTGTTCGCAATCTCCTGTTCTGAAGGTTTTATCGCTTTGCCCAAGGCTTTTAACACTTTATCTGCATCTATTTCAGCCTGAGTAATCGGTAAGTTGTGCGGTACTGATTTCCCTTTACTTTGATCCTTAATGAAGCGTTTTACTAAACGGTCTTCAAGAGAGTGAAACGAAATAACGGCAAGACGTCCTTCTTTCGCCAACACCTGTGTCGCGGCTTTAAGGCCAACACGAAGTTGCTCAAGTTCCGCATTGATATAAATGCGAATACCTTGGAATGCACGGGTTGCCGGATGTTTAAACTTATCCTTTACAGGAACCGCTTCGTCGATAATTTTGGCTAGCTGAGCTGTGCGCGTAATGGGTGTTTCTTTTCGCGTGTTTACAATGGCATGGGCTATGCGTTTGCCGAACTTCTCTTCGCCAAACTCTTTAATAACCTGCGTAATGTCTTGTTCTTCGGCGTTAGCCAACCAGTCTGCAGCACTTTGTCCACGTGAGGTGTCCATACGCATATCCAGCGGGCCGTCACGAAGGAAGCTAAAACCACGCTCGGCATCATCTAGCTGAGGTGAAGACACCCCTAAATCCATAAGCACACCGTCAATCTTACCGGTTAGTCCCAGCGCTTCGATTTCTTCTGCCATATCACCAAATGGTGAGTGGATAATGCTAAAACGCTTATCATCGGCGAAACGTTCTGCCGCTTTGATTGCTTGCGGGTCGCGGTCAAAGGCGATGAGACGCCCGTGTTCACCCAATGCATCCAAAATATGTGCTGAGTGCCCCCCACGGCCGAAAGTGGCGTCAATGTAGATACCGTTCGGTTTAATCGCTAGGGCTTCAATGCATTCATCAAGCAATACTGAAATATGTTTAAATTCGCTAGGCTGCGTCATAGAGAAAAGTCCTGTAATCGTTCGGTAAGTTCAAATTCGCCTTTGCGTTCGGTGTCTATATCAGCTTCAACTTGTTGTGCCCAAATATCGGCATCCCAAATTTCGAATTTGTTTAACTGACCAACTAACATGACTTCTTTTGAGAGTTTTGCGAAACTTCGCAGTGGAGTAGGAACAAGAATGCGCCCGCTTTTATCCATCTCACCTTCAGAAGCATAACCTAGTAGCAATCGCTGCAAGCGACGCTCGGCTGGGATCATGCTTGAAAGTTTAGAGAGTTTAAGCTCAATCTCTTCCCATTCGGGAAGTGGGTAAAGTAGCAAACAACTTTGTTGTGTATCGACTGTACAGACCAGTTGTCCCTGACAATCATCCAGCAGCGACTGACGATACTTCGTCGGTATAGCCAGTCTGCCTTTTGTATCCAGATTGATTGCGTTAGCGCCGCGGAACATTCCCCTAGCCTTTTATTATTTGCTCTTGGTTTTCTTGTTTTTTGAGTACTAATCTGCAAAGTGATGATGATTTGATCCACAATTCGCCACATTTACCCACTGTGATACAGTTTAGGTATCAATGATCCCCACTGTCAAGTAGAAAAAAGGCGTGAAGGCCGCATAAACACTGGGTTCAAACTGGTTGGATATACAGTGTTTTTAGGAAGTGTATGATTAGGCGTGTAAAAAAGATTAAAAAATATTCAGGTGAGAAAAAATAAAGGTGTAATTAATCGATGAACTGCTGTTTTTGACCGTAAATAAGCGGCGAGATCTCACGATTATGTTTAACGCTGTTTTCAGCCCTATTGCACGTATGCTGAGTCGTAATTCAAACAGCTGCGCCACATCAGCACGTTAAAAAACGAGTGAGTTAACCCGACTAGTGCTAACTCACTGCATTTACATCAACGCGTGCTAACGCATAGCGATAATCAAGGTGTCCTAACTTAGAAACGATAGGATGCGGTTAGCGAGGCCACGTCACTGTCAACGTCACTATCTATATCTGTTTCATAGCTAGCAGACACTGAAAACTGCTCATTTACCCAGTAATCAAGCGCAACACCTGCGGTTTTTACATTATCGAACCCATCAGGTGCGTTGGTATAGCTGTAGCTTCCCTGAACGCTCAAACCTGGAGTGAAGAAATATCTGGCGCTGCCTGATAGAACGTCAATATCGTCTGCTACGTACTGAGCGGTAAAGTCCCAGCCTGTTCCCGCATTCCCTACCGTGGTATAACGTGTAAATACAAGTGGTGAAGTCTCATTCTCACTTTCGCTGTAATTATCTGTACCAGTATTAATGTCGTAAGTGGCACGCTGATAGATGACACCTGCACCAATTTGCCATTGACGGGATAAGTTAAATCCGACTTTTAAATCAATATTTGTGTAATCCTCTTCACTGAATTCGTCGTCAAATTTACTGTGAGCGCCTTCTATGGCAAGCATCCACGTATCGTCTAGGTAAAAAGTGCTGCCTAAATTAAATACGTCAATACCATCTAAATTGGCGTAACCACCAGATAAACTCGATACACGCTGAAGATAAGGGTTGATAAGGTAAGCGCCGCTGTTTCCGCTAACTTCTTCCAGGTAGCGCACATATCTTGCACCGTAGAGGTTGTCATCTACCCCTTCAAAATCGACAGCAGTTACCTGTACTTCGTTTTGTGTAGCTGCATGTGCTGCTGAGACTGTAAATACTGAAGCCGTGATAAGTGATAGTGCAGTTAGCGTAGTTTTTAGCTTATTAGTGTTAGTGTTCATGTCTTTTGTCCTTAAAAAATGTGTTGGGAACGAGGTGTAAGATAAGACATTAAAACTTAACGGTTTCTGAACGAAACATGACGAAGTCTGAACGTGAATTTTAGGTACAAAAAAACCCGCAACTTTGCGGGCTTTTAAACTTCAAAATGAGGGAGCGATTACGCGTTTGGCGCCGCTTCAGGTGCTGCTTCTTCTGCTTTAACCGCAGAAAGCTGCATGCTGCGAATTGGGTTTTCTGTGTCATTAGAAAGCTCAACAAGGCGGTTTAGCTGACCAACAGACATCATTACTGCGTAGATAGCACCTAGGAAGCCTTGCTTGTGTAGCTCAAGCACCTGCTCTTCTGGCAGCTCAAGAAGCTTCTTCTCATTGATGCTCATCATGCCGGTAACATTGCGCTGTTTACCATCTTGGTAAGTAAGGCGAATTTGAATTGGATCAAGAAGGTCCAGTTCAACGACTTTCGCAACAAAACGCTGAGTTAGCATTTCGCTATTCGCAAGGTCTGCTAGGAATTTCTGACGGTTATCTAGGAACTCGCTTGCTTCACCAGCTTCAGTGAATAGCGCTTGGCCTTCGTCAGAAATAAGGTCAGAGTTTTCATCAATGTAAACGCCAAGCTTGTCGCCGTCTGGACGCACGTCAAATGGATAGCGAAGGATGTTCATTGGAACGTGAGGGCCTTTCCAGCTGTCGCCAGTTAGAAAAAGGTTTTGACCTTGTTCCATACCAAGCATAGTCACAACGTGGTGACGCTTTGATGTAGTGTCTTCAATGAACACTAGCGGCATTGTCGCAGCTAGTTGTGCAAATTCACGGATCGTTGCTGCTGCAAGGTGTGTATTTTTCGCAAAGCTGAAAGATGTATTTACCGCAACCTTTAGGTCTTTATGCTTTTCTTTATCTAGCGGTACAAAATTAATAGCCATATTTATTTCTCATACTTGTTAGCTGTGGCCCCGGCTTGATTATGTGAGAAGAGCGGGTGCCACTAAAAAATTACGTCGGCCGCGCTGATGCATAGTAGTCATCGATAATTGGCGGAGCGCTTGGGAGTATCCCGTATTCGCGCAATGAAGTCACGCAGTCTTCACCATAACAAGTTTTAAATTTTTATTGCAATGTAAACTTGAAGTAAACAAGCACAAGCGCTCTAAAAATGAGCAATATCGACTAATTTAGGGCTTAACGAGAGCAATCTGGGGTAAATGCATAGCAAGTAAAAGCCTATTGTCGCAGTGCGCATTATCCTTTAGTCTCGTATAGCTATTAAGTTAGCGGTTGTTGACCTAAGCGATAAAAAAACAAAATAAGGATTTTCTATGAAGGGGCGCTTCCCACTCTCATCTTGCGCATTACTTATCTCTGCGCTTTTTGCTTCACACTCTGTACTTGCTGAGACCTCTACTTATTCAGCATCTGAAAAAGCTATCAAGATCGCACAAGAAACTATTATTGTTGATGGACACATTGATGTTCCTTATCGCGTAAAGGAAAAGTGGGTTGATGTCACTAAAGCCACGCAGGACGGCGACTTCGACTACCCTCGTGCAGTATCTGGTGGTTTGAACGCCCCTTTTATGAGTATTTACGTGCCTGCTAGTTTAGACAACTCTCCAGAATCTACGCAGCTTGCCCATGAGCTCATCGATTCAGTAGAAGCCATTGTTGCCCGTGCACCTGATAAATTTGCCATTGCTAAAAGCCCTTCTGACGTAAAAGCCCAATTTGAAAAAGGGTTAATTTCACTGCCAATGGGCATGGAAAATGGTTCTCCTATTCAAGGTGACTTGGCGAATCTAACGGCTTTTTACGAGCGCGGGATTCGCTACATCACCCTTGCTCATAGTCAAGCTAACCACATTTCTGACTCTTCGTATGACCTGCGCAGAAAATGGAAAGGCCTTAGCCCGTTTGGCAAAACCTTAGTGGGCGAAATGAACAACATTGGTATTATGCTGGATATTTCCCATGTGTCTGACGACGCCTTTTACCAAGTTATTGAGTTAACAAAGGTGCCAGTTATAGCGTCACATTCTTCACTGCGCCGCTTTACCCCCGGTTTTGAGCGCAACATGGACGACGAGATGATCAAAAAACTCGGCGAAAATGGCGGTGTTATTATGATTAACTTTGGTTCTAGTTTTGTATCTAAAGAAGCTGGAAAGTGGCGTAGTGGCCTTACTGCAGCGCGCAAAGCCTTGGTTGAAAAAGAAGGCGAAGACAGCCCTAAGCTAGAGAACTTTGAAGAGAATTATCGCAAAGAAGTGCCATACCCTTATTCAACCCTTGATGAAGTGCTTGACCATATCGATCACGTGGTAAAACTGATTGGTGTTGATCACGTGGGTATTGGTTCAGACTATGACGGTGTAGGTGACTCACTCCCCATTGGGCTTAAAGACGTGGCGAGTTTTCCAAACCTAGTACAAGGATTGCTGGATAGAGGTTATAGCCGTACCGACATTGAAAAGATATTGAGCGGAAACCTTTTGCGCGTTTGGCAACAAGTGGAAGACTATGCGAAAGCGCACTAGTCGCGCAATGCTTTAAAAATGAAGCGTAGGGAAGCGTGTTATCGCTTCCACATGCTTTATCTACTCTACTGCACTTTCAACTCTATTATTTTTTGCGTGACACAATTAAGTAAAACGCGCTTGGCAATACCAACAGTGTTAATACCAGTGCACTCGCCATACCGCCTACCATAGGCGCCGCAATGCGCTGCATCACTTCACTACCAGTTCCAGTGGCATAAAGCACAGGCAACAAGCCAACAATAATAGAAAGCGATGTCATCATAACTGGGCGAAGTCTTGCCGAGGCGGCATGGACAATAGCCTTTTTCACAAGCACATCTTTTTTAGTGTTGCCATTTTCTGTTGCGTGCTTAGTAAGTGCATCTGATACATATTGGTTTAGATAGACCAACATGATAACGCCTATTTCTACCGCTACACCTGCTAAGGCAATAAACCCGACACCTACCGCCACCGACAGATTGAAGTTAAGAAGGTAAAGCAACCATACACTGCCCACCAGCGCCAACGGTAAGGTCGCGAGTATGAGTGCCACATCGCGAAGGCGTTTAAATGCCAGATAAAGTAAAAGGCAGATAATGGCTAACGTTAGCGGTATAACCACCGACAGTTTTGCTTTCGCGCGCTCAAGGTAAGCAAACTGCCCCGCCCACGTAATGGAGTATCCAGTGGGTAAATCAAGTTGCTCTGACAAATGACGTTTTGCGCTATCTACATAACCCCCTAAGTCAATACCCGTGGCTGAGTCTGACGAGATATCAATGTATACCCATCCGTTTAATCGGGCATTTTCACTTTTAATCCCAGCCGGCCCGTCGTCAATACGCACGGTCGCCACATCGCCAAGGGTAATGTGAACACCGCTTGGTGTGACGAAAGGCATGGATGCTAAAGATTCAGGCGTATCGCGGTAGTGCTGTAAAAAGCGCATGGCAATAGGAAAACGCTCACGCCCTTCCACTGATTGTGTAACCACTTTGCCGCCCACTGCCGAGCCTACAATACTGTGAACATCGTCTATCGTCATGCCGTAGCGCGCCGCCAACTGCCTGTCGATATCGATATAAACGTAACGGCCACCCACCACACGCTCAGCGTATACTGATGCTGTATTGGGCAGGTCTTTAAGCAGTATCTCAATATCCTTTCCTATGGCTTCAATGCCTGCTAGGTCAGGCCCCGCAATCTTGATCCCAACAGGGGTTTTTATCCCGGTTGCCAACATGTCGATACGGGTTTTAATTGGCATTACCCACGCATTGGTCAGCCCTGGAAATTGCACCAGAGCGTTAAGCTCTTCTTTGAGCTTTTCAGTGGTCATGCCCGCCCTCCACTGGGCTTTCGGTTTAAGCTGAATGAAGGTTTCAATCATCGTCAATGGTGCAGGGTCTGTGGCCGTATCTGCGCGTCCAATTTTCCCGAATACCGTTTCAACCTCGGGCAAGGTTGCAATAAGCTTGTCCGTCTGCTGTAAAAGCTCTCTGGCTTTACCCACTGAAATACCCGGATAGGTAGTAGGCATATACATCAAATCGCCTTCGTCCAGTTCGGGCATAAATTCGCTACCTAGTTGGTTTAACGGCCAGTACATGGAAAGCAATAAGCAAAATGCCCCCGCCAGGGTGAGCAGTGGGTAGTTAAGCAGCCGCGTTAGCAATGGCTGATACACACGTTCTAAAGCTCGATTTACCGGGTTCTGGGCTTCAGATCGTATTTTTCCGCGTACAAAATAACCCGCCAGCACAGGAACTAAAGTAATTGCCAGCGCCGCAGCTGCTGCCATGGCATAGGTTTTGGTAAAGGCAAGAGGCGCAAAAAGACGACCTTCTTGCGCTTCTAATACAAAAACAGGAATAAAGGATACGGTTATAATTAGGAGCGCAAAGAATAAAGCTGGACCAACTTCGGTGGTCGACTTAATCACCAGTTCCCAGCGTTTGGCTGCCGAAAGCTTTGCAAATGTTGGCGCAGAGGCTGGTATAGATGTTCGCGACTGGGCACTCCCTGCCCCCCCCTGACTTGCTGAATCCCTTTGACTCGCTGAGGCTCCCTGACTTGATGAAACAGCATGCTGATGAAGGTGCTTGTGTAAATTTTCAACCACAACAATAGCGCCATCCACCATTGCACCAATAGCGATAGCAATGCCACCTAAAGACATGATGTTGGCATTAAGTCCCTGCAGCTTCATTACGATAAAGGCGGCGAGAATACCAATGGGCAAACTGATTAGCGCAACCATAGATGAACGTATGTGAAACAAGAAGATAGCGCATACCAAACCAACAACTAGCAATTCCTCCACTAGCTTATTGGTGAGGGTATCGACGGACTTATCAATAAGGGTGGAGCGGTCGTAAACGGGGACGATATTCACCCCTTCCGGCAAGCTCGCTTTTAATGTATCCAGCTTAGCTTTAACCGCATCGATAGTGGCTTTTGCGTTTTCGCCATAGCGCATCACTATAATGCCACCCACGGTTTCGCCATTCCCGTTTAGTTCAGCAATACCGCGGCGCATCAACGGGCTTTCTACCACTTGAGCTACATCGTTAATCGTTATGCTAACACCGTCTTTGATAACGCCTGTGGGCAACGCCAGTATGTCATCAATGCCCTGAATATAGCTTTGCGCGCTAACCATGTACTCTGCCTCGGCCATTTCAAAAACCGAAGCGCCTGACGCACGGTTACCCCGTTTAAGGGCAATATCTATCATGGATGGCTGGATGTTATAGGCACGTAATTTTTCAGGGTCGACAATAACTTGGTATTGTTTAACCATCCCTCCAACAGACGCAACTTCAGATACGCCTTCAACTGACTGAAGCTCAAACTTCAAGAACCAGTCTTGCAACGCCCTTAACTCACCAGCATCTAGCGCATTTGGCTGACTAGCATCGTTCTCCAACGCATAAATGTAAACCCAACCTACCCCTGTCGCATCTGGACCTAGCTGAGGTGTCACGCCTTCTGGAAGTTGCGAAGACGCCTGGCTTAGGTATTCCAGAACGCGGCTTCGAGCCCAGTACATGTCTGTATCGTCATCAAAGATTATATATACGTAGGCATCGCCGAAGAATGAATACCCTCGCACCGTCTGTGCGCCAGGCACTGACATTAGCGCAGAGGTGAGAGGAAATGTCACCTGATCTTCCACCACTTGCGGCGACTGACCGGGATAGTTTACTTTCACTATAACTTGGACATCAGATAAATCAGGGATAGCATCAACGGGGGTGTTTTTCACCGCCCAGACACCCGCAATACTGAGCATAATAGCGCTCAGCAATACCAGTATTCTATTGTTTACCGACCAGCGAATTACCGATTCAATCATGGTGCATATGCTCCTTATGATTTATCGATTTTTGTTCTGCCGACTTGTGAACCATTGACTTATGAACCATTGACTCGTGAGCATCGCTTTGATATCCATCGCCCTTCCGCTCGCCCGCATTATGGTTATGATTGCTGTGACCTGAGTTATGCACCATGCCCTTGTCCACCGCATGTTCACTATGTTTACGCATATCAATAACCGTGAATTCTTCGCCAGTCACAAAGGTAAACATGATGTTGTCACCTTCTTTGAACTGAGATAAGTCAATATGCTTTGATACCGCAAATGACATTGTCGCAGGTCCCCGTCCCCATTTTTCAATCGGCCCGCGAGCGATCACTAACTTTGCGTTATTCGAAGCGCTATTCGTTTCGGTGTCAGCCGGCAATTCAATTGCCTCAATAGTACCTGTTGTCGTGGCCTGATGATCGGGCGCTTTCATTCTCTCAAAGTCACTGCTTTTCGACGACTCTGAATCAATCAAAAATTGTGCTGATACCACAACATCATCCTCTGGCAGCAAGCCTTCGACGACTTCAAAATGTGTACTATCGCTTTGCCCCAGCGTGACGCGTACCGACTTAAAGTTGCCATCGCCATCACTGAGTACTACTTTTGCGCCCTCGGCCGTGCGAATAACGGCACTGCGAGGAACCAGTAACGCCGCCTTGCGTTGAGTAGGCTTTATTCCAACGTGGGCAAACATATTGGGCTTTAACGTGTGGTTGTTATTGTTTAGCGGTATGCGCACTTTCAGGGTTCGGGTTGTTTCTGACAAAGACGGATAAATATACTCTACGTGGCTTTCCCATTTAGCATCGGACCCATGGTCCATTTCGTCGAGGGTAACCACAGCGCTATTATGAGGCGCTATGATTTGCGCGTATTTTTCAGGTACCTCAGCAATCACCCACACCGTATCTAGCTGTGCGATGCTCATCAAGGTTGTCCCGGGCTGAACGTAAAATCCTTCCCTGATATTCAGCGCTTCTACTACACCGCTTTGCGGCGCGTTAAATGTGACGGTTTGTGCTACCCGTCTACTTTTCTGCAATTCTTCGATAACGCCCTTTGATAGCCCTAGAGTTTTTAGGCGCTCGGCTGCACCCTCAATTAAACGTGAATCTCCTCGCTTAAGAGCTAAAACGTATTCTTCTTGTGCGCTAACTAATTCTGGCGAATACAGGGTATAAAGTGCCTGTCCTTTTTCTACTTGCTCACCTTGAGATTTAATGAAAAGCCTGTCGACCCAACCTGATACTCTAGGGTGGATGTGCACAATGCTATCTTCATCGTAAGCAACGTTGCCCACCGCCGTTACAGTCTGTTGAAGTGTTCCAATGGTAACGGGCGCGACTTTAACCCCTATATTGTGCTGTACATTTGGCGGAATCATTACGGTACCAGGCGAACGCTCATTACTTTTCGCAGACGTTGCGTCGTCATTGGCGTATACGGGCACCAAGTCCATTCCCATTGGTGACTTTCCTGGTTTGTCACGGCGATAGCTGTCATCCATAGGCGCTACCCAATATAAAGGGGCTTTATTATCAGTTTCGTCGCTGTGGGCACTTTTATCGCTGTGGGCACTTTTATCGCTGTGGGCACTGTCACCTCTGTGGGCACTTTCACCATTTCCGTGTTTTGATGAATCAGACAACAATAGTGAGGCCAAGCCGAACGCTATCAGGCCGCCAAATAGCAGACCTATTAGCAAGCCCTTTATTAGCGTGCTTTTTGTATCTGGAGCAGGGTTAGTTGAAGATGTCATATTAACTACTCTTTATTCGAAAAATGGGCGTGAGTGGGCAGGTACAAATAAGCAAGTGACGCCAATGTTCTGGCGCGCTCTATGTCGATTTTGAGTAAATCATCCTGTACCTGTACTTGCTTGAGGTTGGCATTGACAACATCACCGATATCACCGGTGTCTGTGGTATAAGCTGTCAGTTCAGCTTCAGAAAGTTGCTGTGTTTCTCCAATTAACGCCGTTTCATAAAGCGCTTTGCGCTCACTTAGCGCCGACAAGCGTGATTTAAGCACCTCTGCATTCGCGGCAAGCTCGTTCACTTTCAAGCGGAAGTCCGTTTCAGACGCACTCATTTTGGAAGCCGCCGCGGCTATTGAAGCGTCTTGACGAGATTTATTGAAAAGCGGAAGGTCTACTTGAACACCCAATGACACAAAGTCAGCCCGGCTCGCACCATTTTGCGCGTCTTGTCTGTATCCATAGCTTGCTTCAAATGCCCACTGAGATTTAGTTTGTTCTCGCGCTATATTTAAATTTTGCGCCTCTATCTGGGTTTGAATCTTAAGTAATGTTGCCTCGGGGTGATGCTGTAGTATTGAAAAAGGCTCACTGCTCTCAATAACCGTCAAGAACGAAGAAAGGCTGAGGTTGCTGTCGTTTAAGATAGCATCGAGCTCGATACGCTTTGGATAAGAAAGCGTTGATTCTTGCGTTGATTGAGCCAGCGGTGCGCTTACAGAGTCATCTAGCGGCGCACCAAACCATTTTGAAAGTGCCGATCTCGCTTCACTTTTTTGCTGGTAGGCCTGCACATATTTGTCGTCTAGTGACAACAATGCCAAGCGCACTTGCAGTATGTCTTGCTGCGCCGCTGCACCAACGCCTTGGCTGTATCTGGAGTCAGTAAAATCGAGTAGCTGTGTAAGCAATGATTTCTCTTTGTCCAATAATCCAATGCGACGTGTTGCATAGACCCAATCTAACCAAGTAAGGGTAACTTCACGTTTAAGCCACGCCTTTCTAGCTTGGCTCTCTACCGACATTTGATCAGCCATAACCTGATACTTTTGCTGGCTGTAGAGGTTTTCATCACCTCGCGGTAACTGCTGCTTCAACCCAACTTTAAATTGCGTCATAGGCTCTTGGTCAAATGCGAAGCCGTCGGTAGGCAAGTTTTGTACAGACGCTGAAACCTGAGGATTTGCCCAATATGATGACGCTTCAGCTTCTGCATTAAAGCGATCCTTTCGATGCGCATTCCCTTTAAGCAAAGGGTCGTATTGAATAGCTAACTGCAGCGCTTGTTCCAGGCTTAGGGTCTGCGCGACAACAGGCTTATTAGCCATCAAAAAAGAAGAAAGCACAAAAATTAAGGCGAACAAGGCGCTTACTTTACAAGGTCTGTTAGCGCTTTCGTTCACTTTTTTAGGTACCGAATAGTTGCTCATGTATAACATCACTTTTCAGGTGTAAGGCGTGTTGACGTTGCCCCGCTCTTCGCTAAATTCGACAAAGGGAATTAGCAAAAAGGCTTACCACGCGTTACATAGATAAAAGATTAGAGACATCTCAAAACGACTAGACGACGTCGTGACATAAAAACGTCTCTGCTGCGAAATAAATCCGCGAGATAGATCTATGCTGTGAAAAGTGACTTAGGTGGGCGAAACTGCCCGAAGTGAGGAGATGAGCGCTGCCCCAGTATAGGTGCAGTGGCAGCCATTCTGGCTACCGATATTTCGGTTTCAACGGTAGGCTGAATAAGCGCACTCGCGCTAAGATTAAAACAGTGATCGGCTGGGCAATTACATTCATCCTTGCAGCAAGGCATGTCGCTCATCTGCGATGCTTTCACGCTTTTCACGCCTGCATTGCTAACTTGGACGCCGTCGAGCTGAGCGGGTTTGCTCTTGCTGTTTTTAGCACTTAAATCCGCATGTTGTGATGACAATTCTTGGTGCTGACAATGTGTATTAGCAGACTCAGGCATTCGAACCTGATGGTTAGCATGAGCAGCATCCGACTGCGGTGTCATCACCGCCATTGAATGAGCATGTTCGTATGAATGTTCGATAGATACAGCGCTACCTGACGACACGAGGGCCACCATTAAAAACAGTGTAAGGATAAACGAACTTGCATTCGCCGACCTATACCGTTTGCGCGTTAAACTAATCCGAAACTTTCTCAAATACTGTACTCAAAATATTGCTGTCTATTGTGCAACGAAATAATAGCGTGATGTGACCAAGCAGTAAAGCCAGCCGTTAATGTCGCTAAGCTAGGGCCTGTTGACCTTTATTGTACACCAAAGGTCAACAAGCCCCAGTAACTTATTCAAACTGAGACAGGTAATCTCGCAACATAAGGCCCATGGTTGAAAATAGCGGGTTTGCTTTAGGTACCGCACACTCTTCTTGCTGATTAACCATGCTTGCGTTGAAATTCATTTTATTGAGCAAGCTTGTATTCACAACTAAATCTGCATGGCACAACCCGTACGATTCATCGATAACGAAAAAGGTATTCGGACCTTTACTTGCGTCCATTAACTGCTCTATGCCGCGAATTGGCGTGGTTACATCAGCTTGAGAATGAGCGGCAAATAGCGGCACTTCAATTTGCTGTCCTTCCTCGACTTTGTCCCGAATGATGTTTATTAAATCCATCAATTCCAACCCTGCTAAACCTGCCACATTTGGATACTTATAAGGGTTGGGGCCATGAGTTTGATAGGTTCCATCAATAATTCTGGCTAAAAGTTTAATGCCCCAAATTCGAGACATACTTTCAGCATTATCAGACAGCGCCAGCGCGCCAGAAAATAGCATAAGACCATCAATATTATTTACTTCGTTTCCTGCACTATCCAGATAATGTTCAACCGCCAGCGCACCACCTGTAGAGAAGCCACCTACAAGCAAAGTATCACCCATGCTATCAGCCAATTTAATGACTTCATCAACATGCCCCTGCCAGCGCTCAGCTAAATCCCAGTCAGACATGTCATCATCTGCATCTCGTTTACCATGCCCAGGCAAAAGCGGCACGACTACAGTAAAACCCTGTTCAAATAAGATGTTGGCGATTTCACGCATAAAGAAAGGTGAGTCGCTTAAGCCGTGGATAAGCACTGCCACCTTGCTGCTTGATTTGTTGGTCAGCATGAAAGGCGAATTGCCTTCATTGCGCAATACGTTGCTGCATACCGAAAAACGATTGAGTGCCGTTTCTCTACACGGCTGGGTTTGGCCCCACTCTTTTTCGTAAAATGCTTTGAACTGATTTTGAAGGTCTGAAAAACTTCTGCTTTTCATTTCGCTCGTATCGGGTATAGATAAATTTGCGGCTATAGCCATATTTACACCTAAAAGCGCAACAATACCTATGAGCATTTTTACAAAAAACTTCGATGACACTATTATTCTCCGCTACGGATAATTAATAAAAAACGGGAGCAGTTTACCATGCTCCCGTTTCTTGTGACGATTAATACGTATATTACGTTAGCTAAAGTAAACCTCTAGATCGTCAGAACCACCGATATGTTTACCACCGATAAAGACCTGCGGCACAGTTTCACGACCGCTAATCGCCGTTAAGCTGGTTAGTGATGCATCTTTGCCCAACACGATTTCTTCGTACTCGTAGCCTTTTTCATCAAGCAGTTTTTTCGCTTTAGCACAGAAAGGACAACCCGGTTTTGTGATAATAGAAACAGGTGCGTTAGTTTGCTCCTCTGGCGCAATGTAAGCCAGCATGGTATCTGCATCCGACACCTCAAACGGGTCGCCAGCTACATCAGGTTCAATAAACATTTTGTCTACCACGCCATCTTTCACTAGCATCGAGTAACGCCAACTTCTTTTGCCGAAACCCAAATCCGCTTTATCGACTAGCATACCCATGCCATCGGTAAATTCTCCGTTACCGTCGGGAATAACGGTTATGTTAGCGGCTTCTTGATCTGCGGCCCATGCATTCATAACGAAAGTATCGTTTACCGATACACAAACAATCTCATCAATGCCGTGTTTCGCAAACTTTTTCGCTAAAGCGTTATAGCGAGGCAAGTGGGTAGAAGAACAGGTTGGTGTAAAAGCACCTGGAAGTGAGAAGACCACAACATTTTTGCCAGAAAATAATTCATCTGTCGTTTTCGTTACCCACGTCTCACCTTCTCGGCACGGAAATGAAACGCTAGGTACTTTTTGGCCTTCTTTGGAAGTGAAGCGACTTTCTGACATAACAACCTCTTATCGGTAATCTCAATTATAAAGTAAGAAGACTAGAATGAGTTTTTGCACAAATCAATAGGTATTGTCTTACATTCGTTAATATCGATTTTGATGCTGAACCTAGCTGATAGCCTGCCTATGCTTTGAGTGGAGGTTAGGTACGGTCGTAACACCATTCACGACCCACCGTAACGCTCAGTATTTTAACATAAGCGATATTCGAGGGTTATCACCATGATTATTTTGGTTGGTGGAGAAAAAGGCGGTAGCGGAAAGAGCTGCCTGGCACAAAACATTGCAGTGTATCTTCGCACTGAAAAAGGTGCCAAGGTGTTAATGGTCGACTGTGACCCGCAGCGAACGACCTCAGACTGGATCCAAGAGCGTAAAGCTAACCCTCGTCTCGCTGAAATTAACTGTGTTCAGTTATACGGTAAAATACGTAACGAATTACTTAGCCTGCGTCAGTATTACGATTACGTTGTAATAGACTGTGGTGGACAAGATAACCTAGCGCTTCGCTCGTCAATGGCGGTTGCTGACCATATACTGATTCCACTTAGACCCAAACGTCGCGATCTCAAAACGGTACCTCACATGGAAGATATTTTATCTACCTGTAAAATGGTTAACCCGAAAATGAACGCCGCGTTCGTTATCACACAGTGCCCTTCTCTACCTAGCCTGGCAAACCGTATTCTAGAGGCAAAAGAAGTGTGTCGCTCATTTGGTATTCCCGTCCTAAACTCTGTTACTTTTAGTAGAAACATGTATGACGATTCAGAAGAGTCAGGGCAGTCAGTTATTGAGAGTGAACCAGAAGGTAAAGCGGCCACAGAAATAAGAACCTTGTTTGAAGAGCTACTAGCTGGCAAAGTGGAGGATGCTTATGAGTTTACTCAACCTCAAAAAGTCGAAGCCGTTAGCTAAGCCCAATCTACGAACTGTAGAAGATTTTATCGACGATGCGCTGCTTTATGCCCAAGGTAAAGTGGATAAAAAGCAACCATCGGCGGCAAAAAACGATTTAAAAGACGTTCGTACAGACCGCGTTGTGCCGATAAGAAAGCCTGCAAAATCAGAAGGTATGCGACATGCTACCTTTACGTTAACACCGCAATGTATTGAAAAACTTGCAAACATTGCCCAAAAGACAGGTAAAGCCAAGTCTGCACTGATTCGAGAGTGGATTGAAAATAACAGCATAAATTAGACTAAAGTATAAATCCAAATACGTATTTCATTCGTTTTATCCTTCACAATAATAATGTTGCCTTGGCGTTAGCCTACTGGGATACTCACCGACAGCATGTTCTGACAGCGTATAGGAGATACAATCGAATGGGCCGTGAAGGATTTAGCACAGTGCGCGTGCTGGTGTGTGCCCTGCTAATTGCTGTGCATGGCGCACAGGTAAAAACGGTAGAAGCGTTCGAGCTTTTCAATACCGAGATTGCTGATGTCGAGAACCTTTTAAATGCCAAGCAATATGCTGACGCCGATAGCAAGGCACTGTTGCTTTTAGAGCAAGCGCTACAACAGCAACAAATGTCTGCTGATACATTTTCTGCCCTCGGACTCTTACTTCAAAACGCATCGCGTTTTGAGGTGTCAAAAGCCATTTTTAATGCCGCCTTAGAGCGCTACACCACAGATGGTGAATTAAACAAAATGGCGTCAACGCTATTACAACTAGCCACCTCAGAAAGACACCTTTCAAATTATTCCATTGCACTGACTTATGTGCGTCGCGCTATGTCTATTGCTCAAATTGAGCGTAATGAATTACTTAAGGCTAAATTGAACCTTGAGCTAGGCATAATTCAACAAGAACAAGGCGAAATTGAAACCGCTTTGGAGCCGTTAAAGCAAGCGCTACGTTATTTTCGTGAAAATAACATGGCCAGTGAAATGAGTGTTACGTTGCTACGCATCGGTGAGATATACAGTTTGCTCAATCAAGCTACTTTGGCTCATACCTACTACCAAGACGCTTTCGACAGTATCGAGGAAACACAGGAGACCCGATTACTTGGTGTGATCAAAACTCGTATTGGTGCCCTATCTCTCAAAACAGGCTCTGTAGACCAAGCAATAAGAGCAATTAACGAAGGTCTTGAACTCCTGCTATCCACCTTTGATGTAGGGGCCATAGCCGAAGCAAAAATGCTATTGGGAAGAGCATTGGTTGAAAACGGCGATACAGCTAAAGGGCGAGAGTTATTGCAAGAAGCCATGCAATTTGCCGATTCATCGGGTCAGGCAAAATTGGTCAAAGAAGGCAGACTCGCTTTAGCGCAAGCCTATATGAAAGAGCAGAGTTTCGAATTAGCCTTAGAAGAGGCCCGCACGGGTACTATTGACGCGAGAAAAAATAGAGACCTTAGAGGACAGCTTAGTTTTCTGTCGTTACAGCTAAGCGCCTTTGTATCACTAGGCGAATTCAAAAAAGCCTTAGATATTCAATCTGTTATGCAGCAGTTGCGTGAGGTGCTACTTGATTCAGAAAACAAGTCTGCCATTGAAGGCCTGCAGGCTGAGATTGAGCTTGTGAGGCAATCTAGGACGTTGGAGAAACTGGAAGAGTCCAAGCAGCTGGCGTTAGCGCAAGCTGAGCGAGAAAACCTGCAGACGACTCTTTTTTGGAGTATATCATTAGCAGCGTTACTCTTGACGTTTTTAGTGTGGAGCCGCTACAAACAACGTCAGCAAACGATTATTTTGCGCCGAGAAGTACGCCAGCAAACACTAAATCTTCAAGAAAAAAATCAAGAACTGGAAAGAGCCTATAAAACGCTAGAAGAGGTAAGCCTGCGCGATCCGTTAACGGGTTTGTACAATAGGCACTACCTCGAATCGCAGCTTCCCGGTGAAATAAGGCGCAGCCAGTTCTCGGCAAAACAAAGCCCCAGTACAGGAAAGACGAAACAAGACTTACTTTGCTTACTTATTGATATCGACCACTTTAAGCGCATCAACGACGACTATGGGCATATTGCCGGCGATAAAGTGCTATCAGCGTTTGCCAATGTCCTCAAAGAGGTGTTCAGACAAACGGATTTAATTATTCGATGGGGAGGCGAGGAGTTTTTGGTGGTTTGTCGCCAATCTACTCGTGAAGAGCTCCCTGAGGTTGCCGAGCGCTGCCGAGAAATGGTCGCTAACACTCCTTTTGATATCGGCTTAGAAAAACCAATCAATATTACTTGTAGCATTGGCTTTTCGCTGCTTCCTCCAGATAGAGAGGAAGACTTTGATACCGCGTGGAAACGCACATTCGCCGTTATCGATTACGCGCTGTATGCCACCAAATTATCAGGGAGAAATGGATGGGTTGGCGTAATCGAAACGCTTAAAACTCCAAGGGAATACCCCACTCCACTAGATACGAAGTTTAATTTTCCTGGTTCGAGAATTGCCACATCGTTCAACAACGTGGCAAGTATCAAATGGCCGGAGACCCTCGAGAAATAGCAGTAGAGGAATAGAGATATGTACAGAGGAAGCTGCAGCTGCCAAGCAATTCAATATGAAATAGATCATATCGGAGAGCTTGACGCCGATGACGAAACGCTAAGCCATTCAGATACCAGTGAACTGCGCGTTACAATTGAAAAAGAGCAGCTGGTTATTGACTGTGCACCGTCAGCGCTAGCGGAACTACACGAGGCTAATGACGAAACCCACCACGTGTGTAACACTTGTGGGAGCGTTATCTTTGTTGAGCGTGGCTCTAACCAAGTGTCGGTTGAGGTGACCTTCAGCGGTCATGACGTCTTAGCAGAGTCTCACTGCCAGTTTGTCTTTTAGGTGGGTACACAAGGATAAAGGCGAACTGCGAGTTCGCCCAGATACCAACAGGTGAGAAGTACATTTCTCTCCTGTTTGGTAGTCATGTCTACCCTAGTCGCTATTTTTGATGTCTTCCATATGGTATTTATCAATGAGCGAATACAACGTGGGACGAGTGACGCCAAGTAATTCTGCCGTTTTCGACATATTCTTATCTGCTTTTTGATAGGCCCTGCGAATAGCTCGACTTTCAGCAATTTCTCGCACTTCACGCAGATTCAACGTTTCAGGCTCATCATGAGCATCTACAGGCATCAAGCCTAAATCGTCAGGTTGAATTACCGTACCTTCAGCCATAATAACCGCCGACTTTAGCTTGTTTTGCATTTCTCGAATGTTGCCCGGCCACTTATGGGCTAGCATGGCGTTAACTGCAGTTTCTGAAAAGCTCTTCGCTTTAGCTTTGAATTCTTCGCGATAAATATTCAAGAACGTACGTGCAAGTAAAATAATGTCTTGGTCTCGTTCACGTAAAGGAGGGATCATGATCGGCATTTCCCCCACACGGTAATATAAATCTTCCCTGAACGTTTCTTGCGCCACCATAGCCTGTAAATCGCGGTGCGTTGCACAAATTACGCGTATATCAACGGGAATTTCATTGCGTCCACCAACGCGCTCGATCACGCGCTCCTGCAAAAACCGAAGCATCTTAGCTTGCAGACCAATGGGCATATCACCAATCTCATCTAAAAACAGTGTTCCGCCTTGTGCTGTTTCTATCTTGCCGACGGTGGTTTTGTTCGCGCCAGTAAACGCCCCTTTTTCGTAACCGAACAACTCACTTTCTAGTAAGTTCTCTGGGATAGACGCACAGTTAATAGCAACAAAAGGTTTGTCTTTTCTAGGGCTGTGTTCGTGAATACTGCGCGCGAAAACTTCTTTACCTGTGCCACTTTCACCAAGTAACAGAGTGCTTATGTCGGTATTGGCAATTTTCTCAGCGCGACGTACCACTTTTTGAATAGCTTCGCTGTTACCCACTATTCTGGACATGCCAGAACGGGTGCGGGCAAGAATGCTATTCTCATGCTCTAACTTAGACAGGTTAAGCGCACGGTGCACCAATAATTTGATGGTATCTGAATCGATAGGCTTCTGATAAAAATCGTATGCCCCAAAATCGATTGCTTTTAATGCGTGTTGTTTATCGTTATTACCTGTAACAACGATAACTTTGGTTCTAGGCGCTAGCGCAATGATGTCGTGAAGAATACGCAAACCTTCCGACGCATTCGCTGGATCTGGCGGAAGCCCTAAATCTAGGGTAACAACCTTAGGTTCAAAACGACGGAGTTGGGCTATGGCAGATGTGTGATCGTCCGCAAAAACAACGTTGTAATCGGTAAGACTCCATTTAAGTTGCTTTTGGATACCTAAATCATCATCTACTACCAAAATGGTATCGGTCATTTCATCATCCTATTATTCTACTTCATCCATCGAAAGGGAGTGGATTTGATAATATCCACTTTTTAGTTATACACCCTATCCTATCGGAAAATAAAGCGTAAAACAGCTACCGCGTCCAGGTTCACTTTGAACAGTTAGTTTGCCACCGATAGACTCGATATATGTTTTTGCATCATATGCACCAATACCCATACCAGCATTGCCTTTCGTGGTATCAAATGGCTTGAATAGTCGCTCTTCAATAAACGCTTTATCCATACCTGACCCTGTATCTTCTATCAAAACTAGCTGCGTTTTGTTGTCAGAATTTCCAGTAATCACCACGTCGACTTCTCCGTCATCTGCGGTTGCCTGCTGAGCGTTGCTGATTAGGTGATAAAGCACGTTTGCCACCTTATCCTTATCAACCGTCACGGCCGTTTCTTTTAGCACATGAACTGTTGGTAGCGGACGTAAACCTGAACAGCGGTTGTTGACCACATCTTTGGCCAGCTCCGAAATCAAAAATTCTGAGTTTACACCTTCTTCAACGGCCTTCTTATCAGTCAGCTGCTTGAGCATTTTTTCCATTCTTGCCTTAGTATGCTCCAAGGTTTCGAAGGTGTCTTCGATAAATTCAGGGTTGTGTTTATGCTGTTGAGCATTGGCAAGAATAAGGTCGACTTGAGCAAGTACATTTTTTAAGTCATGTAAAACGAACGCAGACATTCGATTGAATGCCGCAAATTGGGCGTTTTCTGCTACCACTTGAGCGGCCTCGTGGTGCTGCATGTATGTGCCTACTTGCTCAGATACGGCGGTTAGATAGTCTTTCACTTCCCAATTTAAAGTGATTT
This sequence comes from Alteromonas macleodii ATCC 27126, assembly GCF_000172635.2. Lineage (NCBI taxonomy): Bacteria > Pseudomonadati > Pseudomonadota > Gammaproteobacteria > Alteromonadales > Alteromonadaceae > Alteromonas > Alteromonas macleodii. The sequence continues at coordinate 3,335,602 of NC_018632.1, forward strand.
TTTCATTGTCTCCTGACGCGAGAACAGCAAATCCCCACAGTTTTCCCTCTTTTAAGAAAGGCACGAAGAGTTGGTAGCCCCATGCTTTTAGTGCATCTCTATCTAGCTTTAACCCCTCGTAATCGAATGGTTTGACGAGGTAGGCGTCCGTATCAATGATCCAGCCATTTTTGTCGCTGTAACTTGCGAGCGTTTCCAACGTTGTACAGGTAGCGTTGTTTTCTTTCGAATCAGTTGACGCTTCATTGTTATCTGTTGACGCAGTGTTTGTAATAGGTGATGCCTTAGCCACGCATTCATAGCCATTCTGCGTTACTTTAAACAGCAGACCTGACTCATATTGAATGGCGTTAAGCATTCCGGTTAGGCCAGCGTGGTAAACATCTGATGAGGTATCCCCTGCACGTGTTAACCACTGCGTTAATTTCACCCATTCAACCCGGTAGTCGAACTGATTCGCAAAGAAATGTTTAGTGATAAATACTTTTATCTTAGTGCGAAAGCCGTTGGACAAGAATACCGTGGCGAGCAATGCGAATGACATCACAACCAATATGATTTGAACCGTCGCTCCCCAGTTGCCTCCCATATAATTTATGGCGTAGCCGACAACAGCCATCACAAAAAGATAACCGCCCGCCACTAAGAGTAGAGAGCTGTGCAATACCACGTCCCGCGAGATAAAGATATCAATGCCCCAGTGATGAATTCGTCGAATCGATATGACGAGTAAGGGCATTAACAAGAAGTAAATATAGCCTCGTGCCGCTATGTAGCCAATTTCAACCTGGTTTACCATGGTAGCGTTTGCATAGGTAACGAACTCAAACAGGTTGGTAGCTCCCAGATAAATAATAATGGGTTTAAACGCCCACTGCTCACGCCCCGCCTGTCGATACACAACTTCCAGAAGAACAAGCACTTCTAATGACAGCACGATCAGTACAAGAAAGCTCCACGCGGGATTTACTACCAATAGATAAGGGGCGAGCAATGCTGCTAGTGCGGGGGCAATAATAATTAACGTTACAGGTCGTTTTAGAACGTCGAAGATATTACTAAAGCTGGTCTGTATACAGCCAGCCAAAAAGAGTAGCCATGCGAGCTGCTTAAGCACGTCAGCGCTGAGTAACCAGCTTAGCGAGATAGGTCCAAATAGCGAAGTGATTAAGGTTGTAGACCATAAAAAGGTGGCTGCGGTCGCCAACACCAATAAATGCTTGGCTACGCCGGGTTTGCGTACCGTTAACAACAGCAATAAAAGGGCTAAGTGCGCCAGACTATTTAACCCATAGCCTACATCTGAAATCATCCTTTTATCTCACCTTTATTATCATTATTTAGGAGATGAAATACAGGGAGGCGCATTGATGCAACGTCCCTGAAACCTTCGATATACAGCACATAACGTTTTTTAGCTAGGTACGGTGCGCAGGCATCGCCCGCGCTATGATAAAAACTATCGTTTACGGATCACTAGTGAGCCAATTGAATACCCTGCACCGAAAGAGCAAAGTACTCCCACGTCACCGGCAACCAGGTCTTCATGGTTTAAACCAAACGCAATCACAGAACCCGCAGAAGCCGTGTTGGCATACTCGTCCAACACAATTGGCGCTTCGGTACGGTCAGCATCGCGACCTAACAGGCGTTTGCAAATCAAGGTGTTCATATTGATATTAGCTTGGTGAAGCCACCAACGCTTGACGCCTTCTGGCGTAATGTCGTGACTCGCTAAATGCGCTTCAATATGCGCTGCTGCCAATGGACACACTTCCTTGAAAACTTTGCGACCCGCTTGATGGAACAGCTTATCAGGTCCATACGGATCAACGTCTTCGGCACGTGTCATGTAACCAAAATTAGAACGAATATTGTTTGAGAATTTCGTCAATGCTTTGGTGCTTAGCACGTCGTACACGTGCTCACTTTTGGCGGTTTCAGCAAGCTCAAGCACCGTCGCCGTAGCCACATCGCCAAAAATAAAGTGACTGTCGCGATCAGCGTAGTTAATTTGCGGTGAGACCAACTCAGGGTTAATAACCAACACGCGAGTCGCATTTTTCGCGCTCAGCATTTCATAGGCGCGATGCATACCGAACGTTGCTGCAGAACAAGCAACTAGCATATCGAAACCAAACCCTTCAATATTAAGGGCTTCTTGTACTTCAATTGCAATCGCAGGATAAGCACGCTGGGTGTATGCACACGACACAATCACAGCATCAATCTCATCGGCAGTAACATTGGCGGATGCAAGAGCTAACTTGGCCGCTTCGACGGCAATTTCACCTTGGTGAGAAAGTTCGTCATCTGCTCGAGGGGCAATCTTAGGCTTCATTCGAGTGATGTCTAGCGCACCCTCTTTTCGATAGATGTAGCGACTTTTAATTCCTGATGCTTTTTCGATGAACTCTGCACTTGAATAAGGCATTGCTGCTACATCACCTGATTCGATTTGCGCTTTATTTTCTTCGTTAAACGCATCTACGTAAGCATTGTAGCTATCTACGAGCTCTTCGTTAGTTATACTGTCTTTAGGGTGCCATACACCCACACCACTAATCACAACTTGCTGAGACATAGGCATTCTCTATTATTTGATAGCACTATGGCGGTATTGAGCATTGCGTTACTCTGTGTCCTAAACGCATCTATACCAGTGCAATTGAGCCTAATCGTATTTACCTTTAAAAATACGACTGCGTTTTATGTGTTATAGCTTACCCTAATCCTTAAACGGTGTAACCATAGTGAACGCAAGGAAAGCTCTATTCCTCCGTTTAATACCAGCACTCGCGCTAAGATTAAAACAGTGATCGGCTGGGCAATTACATTCATCCTTGCAGCAAGGCATGTCGCTCATCTGCGATGCTTTCACGCTTTTCACGCCTGCATTGCTAACTTGGACGCCGTCGAGCTGAGCGGGTTTGCTCTTGCTGTTTTTAGCACTTAAATCCGCATGTTGTGATGACAATTCTTGGTGCTGACAATGTGTATTAGCAGACTCAGGCATTCGAACCTGATGGTTAGCATGAGCAGCATCCGACTGCGGTGTCATCACCGCCATTGAATGAGCATGTTCGTATGAATGTTCGATAGATACAGCGCTACCTGACGACACGAGGGCCACCATTAAAAACAGTGTAAGGATAAACGAACTTGCATTCGCCGACCTATACCGTTTGCGCGTTAAACTAATCCGAAACTTTCTCAAATACTGTACTCAAAATATTGCTGTCTATTGTGCAACGAAATAATAGCGTGATGTGACCAAGCAGTAAAGCCAGCCGTTAATGTCGCTAAGCTAGGGCCTGTTGACCTTTATTGTACACCAAAGGTCAACAAGCCCCAGTAACTTATTCAAACTGAGACAGGTAATCTCGCAACATAAGGCCCATGGTTGAAAATAGCGGGTTTGCTTTAGGTACCGCACACTCTTCTTGCTGATTAACCATGCTTGCGTTGAAATTCATTTTATTGAGCAAGCTTGTATTCACAACTAAATCTGCATGGCACAACCCGTACGATTCATCGATAACGAAAAAGGTATTCGGACCTTTACTTGCGTCCATTAACTGCTCTATGCCGCGAATTGGCGTGGTTACATCAGCTTGAGAATGAGCGGCAAATAGCGGCACTTCAATTTGCTGTCCTTCCTCGACTTTGTCCCGAATGATGTTTATTAAATCCATCAATTCCAACCCTGCTAAACCTGCCACATTTGGATACTTATAAGGGTTGGGGCCATGAGTTTGATAGGTTCCATCAATAATTCTGGCTAAAAGTTTAATGCCCCAAATTCGAGACATACTTTCAGCATTATCAGACAGCGCCAGCGCGCCAGAAAATAGCATAAGACCATCAATATTATTTACTTCGTTTCCTGCACTATCCAGATAATGTTCAACCGCCAGCGCACCACCTGTAGAGAAGCCACCTACAAGCAAAGTATCACCCATGCTATCAGCCAATTTAATGACTTCATCAACATGCCCCTGCCAGCGCTCAGCTAAATCCCAGTCAGACATGTCATCATCTGCATCTCGTTTACCATGCCCAGGCAAAAGCGGCACGACTACAGTAAAACCCTGTTCAAATAAGATGTTGGCGATTTCACGCATAAAGAAAGGTGAGTCGCTTAAGCCGTGGATAAGCACTGCCACCTTGCTGCTTGATTTGTTGGTCAGCATGAAAGGCGAATTGCCTTCATTGCGCAATACGTTGCTGCATACCGAAAAACGATTGAGTGCCGTTTCTCTACACGGCTGGGTTTGGCCCCACTCTTTTTCGTAAAATGCTTTGAACTGATTTTGAAGGTCTGAAAAACTTCTGCTTTTCATTTCGCTCGTATCGGGTATAGATAAATTTGCGGCTATAGCCATATTTACACCTAAAAGCGCAACAATACCTATGAGCATTTTTACAAAAAACTTCGATGACACTATTATTCTCCGCTACGGATAATTAATAAAAAACGGGAGCAGTTTACCATGCTCCCGTTTCTTGTGACGATTAATACGTATATTACGTTAGCTAAAGTAAACCTCTAGATCGTCAGAACCACCGATATGTTTACCACCGATAAAGACCTGCGGCACAGTTTCACGACCGCTAATCGCCGTTAAGCTGGTTAGTGATGCATCTTTGCCCAACACGATTTCTTCGTACTCGTAGCCTTTTTCATCAAGCAGTTTTTTCGCTTTAGCACAGAAAGGACAACCCGGTTTTGTGATAATAGAAACAGGTGCGTTAGTTTGCTCCTCTGGCGCAATGTAAGCCAGCATGGTATCTGCATCCGACACCTCAAACGGGTCGCCAGCTACATCAGGTTCAATAAACATTTTGTCTACCACGCCATCTTTCACTAGCATCGAGTAACGCCAACTTCTTTTGCCGAAACCCAAATCCGCTTTATCGACTAGCATACCCATGCCATCGGTAAATTCTCCGTTACCGTCGGGAATAACGGTTATGTTAGCGGCTTCTTGATCTGCGGCCCATGCATTCATAACGAAAGTATCGTTTACCGATACACAAACAATCTCATCAATGCCGTGTTTCGCAAACTTTTTCGCTAAAGCGTTATAGCGAGGCAAGTGGGTAGAAGAACAGGTTGGTGTAAAAGCACCTGGAAGTGAGAAGACCACAACATTTTTGCCAGAAAATAATTCATCTGTCGTTTTCGTTACCCACGTCTCACCTTCTCGGCACGGAAATGAAACGCTAGGTACTTTTTGGCCTTCTTTGGAAGTGAAGCGACTTTCTGACATAACAACCTCTTATCGGTAATCTCAATTATAAAGTAAGAAGACTAGAATGAGTTTTTGCACAAATCAATAGGTATTGTCTTACATTCGTTAATATCGATTTTGATGCTGAACCTAGCTGATAGCCTGCCTATGCTTTGAGTGGAGGTTAGGTACGGTCGTAACACCATTCACGACCCACCGTAACGCTCAGTATTTTAACATAAGCGATATTCGAGGGTTATCACCATGATTATTTTGGTTGGTGGAGAAAAAGGCGGTAGCGGAAAGAGCTGCCTGGCACAAAACATTGCAGTGTATCTTCGCACTGAAAAAGGTGCCAAGGTGTTAATGGTCGACTGTGACCCGCAGCGAACGACCTCAGACTGGATCCAAGAGCGTAAAGCTAACCCTCGTCTCGCTGAAATTAACTGTGTTCAGTTATACGGTAAAATACGTAACGAATTACTTAGCCTGCGTCAGTATTACGATTACGTTGTAATAGACTGTGGTGGACAAGATAACCTAGCGCTTCGCTCGTCAATGGCGGTTGCTGACCATATACTGATTCCACTTAGACCCAAACGTCGCGATCTCAAAACGGTACCTCACATGGAAGATATTTTATCTACCTGTAAAATGGTTAACCCGAAAATGAACGCCGCGTTCGTTATCACACAGTGCCCTTCTCTACCTAGCCTGGCAAACCGTATTCTAGAGGCAAAAGAAGTGTGTCGCTCATTTGGTATTCCCGTCCTAAACTCTGTTACTTTTAGTAGAAACATGTATGACGATTCAGAAGAGTCAGGGCAGTCAGTTATTGAGAGTGAACCAGAAGGTAAAGCGGCCACAGAAATAAGAACCTTGTTTGAAGAGCTACTAGCTGGCAAAGTGGAGGATGCTTATGAGTTTACTCAACCTCAAAAAGTCGAAGCCGTTAGCTAAGCCCAATCTACGAACTGTAGAAGATTTTATCGACGATGCGCTGCTTTATGCCCAAGGTAAAGTGGATAAAAAGCAACCATCGGCGGCAAAAAACGATTTAAAAGACGTTCGTACAGACCGCGTTGTGCCGATAAGAAAGCCTGCAAAATCAGAAGGTATGCGACATGCTACCTTTACGTTAACACCGCAATGTATTGAAAAACTTGCAAACATTGCCCAAAAGACAGGTAAAGCCAAGTCTGCACTGATTCGAGAGTGGATTGAAAATAACAGCATAAATTAGACTAAAGTATAAATCCAAATACGTATTTCATTCGTTTTATCCTTCACAATAATAATGTTGCCTTGGCGTTAGCCTACTGGGATACTCACCGACAGCATGTTCTGACAGCGTATAGGAGATACAATCGAATGGGCCGTGAAGGATTTAGCACAGTGCGCGTGCTGGTGTGTGCCCTGCTAATTGCTGTGCATGGCGCACAGGTAAAAACGGTAGAAGCGTTCGAGCTTTTCAATACCGAGATTGCTGATGTCGAGAACCTTTTAAATGCCAAGCAATATGCTGACGCCGATAGCAAGGCACTGTTGCTTTTAGAGCAAGCGCTACAACAGCAACAAATGTCTGCTGATACATTTTCTGCCCTCGGACTCTTACTTCAAAACGCATCGCGTTTTGAGGTGTCAAAAGCCATTTTTAATGCCGCCTTAGAGCGCTACACCACAGATGGTGAATTAAACAAAATGGCGTCAACGCTATTACAACTAGCCACCTCAGAAAGACACCTTTCAAATTATTCCATTGCACTGACTTATGTGCGTCGCGCTATGTCTATTGCTCAAATTGAGCGTAATGAATTACTTAAGGCTAAATTGAACCTTGAGCTAGGCATAATTCAACAAGAACAAGGCGAAATTGAAACCGCTTTGGAGCCGTTAAAGCAAGCGCTACGTTATTTTCGTGAAAATAACATGGCCAGTGAAATGAGTGTTACGTTGCTACGCATCGGTGAGATATACAGTTTGCTCAATCAAGCTACTTTGGCTCATACCTACTACCAAGACGCTTTCGACAGTATCGAGGAAACACAGGAGACCCGATTACTTGGTGTGATCAAAACTCGTATTGGTGCCCTATCTCTCAAAACAGGCTCTGTAGACCAAGCAATAAGAGCAATTAACGAAGGTCTTGAACTCCTGCTATCCACCTTTGATGTAGGGGCCATAGCCGAAGCAAAAATGCTATTGGGAAGAGCATTGGTTGAAAACGGCGATACAGCTAAAGGGCGAGAGTTATTGCAAGAAGCCATGCAATTTGCCGATTCATCGGGTCAGGCAAAATTGGTCAAAGAAGGCAGACTCGCTTTAGCGCAAGCCTATATGAAAGAGCAGAGTTTCGAATTAGCCTTAGAAGAGGCCCGCACGGGTACTATTGACGCGAGAAAAAATAGAGACCTTAGAGGACAGCTTAGTTTTCTGTCGTTACAGCTAAGCGCCTTTGTATCACTAGGCGAATTCAAAAAAGCCTTAGATATTCAATCTGTTATGCAGCAGTTGCGTGAGGTGCTACTTGATTCAGAAAACAAGTCTGCCATTGAAGGCCTGCAGGCTGAGATTGAGCTTGTGAGGCAATCTAGGACGTTGGAGAAACTGGAAGAGTCCAAGCAGCTGGCGTTAGCGCAAGCTGAGCGAGAAAACCTGCAGACGACTCTTTTTTGGAGTATATCATTAGCAGCGTTACTCTTGACGTTTTTAGTGTGGAGCCGCTACAAACAACGTCAGCAAACGATTATTTTGCGCCGAGAAGTACGCCAGCAAACACTAAATCTTCAAGAAAAAAATCAAGAACTGGAAAGAGCCTATAAAACGCTAGAAGAGGTAAGCCTGCGCGATCCGTTAACGGGTTTGTACAATAGGCACTACCTCGAATCGCAGCTTCCCGGTGAAATAAGGCGCAGCCAGTTCTCGGCAAAACAAAGCCCCAGTACAGGAAAGACGAAACAAGACTTACTTTGCTTACTTATTGATATCGACCACTTTAAGCGCATCAACGACGACTATGGGCATATTGCCGGCGATAAAGTGCTATCAGCGTTTGCCAATGTCCTCAAAGAGGTGTTCAGACAAACGGATTTAATTATTCGATGGGGAGGCGAGGAGTTTTTGGTGGTTTGTCGCCAATCTACTCGTGAAGAGCTCCCTGAGGTTGCCGAGCGCTGCCGAGAAATGGTCGCTAACACTCCTTTTGATATCGGCTTAGAAAAACCAATCAATATTACTTGTAGCATTGGCTTTTCGCTGCTTCCTCCAGATAGAGAGGAAGACTTTGATACCGCGTGGAAACGCACATTCGCCGTTATCGATTACGCGCTGTATGCCACCAAATTATCAGGGAGAAATGGATGGGTTGGCGTAATCGAAACGCTTAAAACTCCAAGGGAATACCCCACTCCACTAGATACGAAGTTTAATTTTCCTGGTTCGAGAATTGCCACATCGTTCAACAACGTGGCAAGTATCAAATGGCCGGAGACCCTCGAGAAATAGCAGTAGAGGAATAGAGATATGTACAGAGGAAGCTGCAGCTGCCAAGCAATTCAATATGAAATAGATCATATCGGAGAGCTTGACGCCGATGACGAAACGCTAAGCCATTCAGATACCAGTGAACTGCGCGTTACAATTGAAAAAGAGCAGCTGGTTATTGACTGTGCACCGTCAGCGCTAGCGGAACTACACGAGGCTAATGACGAAACCCACCACGTGTGTAACACTTGTGGGAGCGTTATCTTTGTTGAGCGTGGCTCTAACCAAGTGTCGGTTGAGGTGACCTTCAGCGGTCATGACGTCTTAGCAGAGTCTCACTGCCAGTTTGTCTTTTAGGTGGGTACACAAGGATAAAGGCGAACTGCGAGTTCGCCCAGATACCAACAGGTGAGAAGTACATTTCTCTCCTGTTTGGTAGTCATGTCTACCCTAGTCGCTATTTTTGATGTCTTCCATATGGTATTTATCAATGAGCGAATACAACGTGGGACGAGTGACGCCAAGTAATTCTGCCGTTTTCGACATATTCTTATCTGCTTTTTGATAGGCCCTGCGAATAGCTCGACTTTCAGCAATTTCTCGCACTTCACGCAGATTCAACGTTTCAGGCTCATCATGAGCATCTACAGGCATCAAGCCTAAATCGTCAGGTTGAATTACCGTACCTTCAGCCATAATAACCGCCGACTTTAGCTTGTTTTGCATTTCTCGAATGTTGCCCGGCCACTTATGGGCTAGCATGGCGTTAACTGCAGTTTCTGAAAAGCTCTTCGCTTTAGCTTTGAATTCTTCGCGATAAATATTCAAGAACGTACGTGCAAGTAAAATAATGTCTTGGTCTCGTTCACGTAAAGGAGGGATCATGATCGGCATTTCCCCCACACGGTAATATAAATCTTCCCTGAACGTTTCTTGCGCCACCATAGCCTGTAAATCGCGGTGCGTTGCACAAATTACGCGTATATCAACGGGAATTTCATTGCGTCCACCAACGCGCTCGATCACGCGCTCCTGCAAAAACCGAAGCATCTTAGCTTGCAGACCAATGGGCATATCACCAATCTCATCTAAAAACAGTGTTCCGCCTTGTGCTGTTTCTATCTTGCCGACGGTGGTTTTGTTCGCGCCAGTAAACGCCCCTTTTTCGTAACCGAACAACTCACTTTCTAGTAAGTTCTCTGGGATAGACGCACAGTTAATAGCAACAAAAGGTTTGTCTTTTCTAGGGCTGTGTTCGTGAATACTGCGCGCGAAAACTTCTTTACCTGTGCCACTTTCACCAAGTAACAGAGTGCTTATGTCGGTATTGGCAATTTTCTCAGCGCGACGTACCACTTTTTGAATAGCTTCGCTGTTACCCACTATTCTGGACATGCCAGAACGGGTGCGGGCAAGAATGCTATTCTCATGCTCTAACTTAGACAGGTTAAGCGCACGGTGCACCAATAATTTGATGGTATCTGAATCGATAGGCTTCTGATAAAAATCGTATGCCCCAAAATCGATTGCTTTTAATGCGTGTTGTTTATCGTTATTACCTGTAACAACGATAACTTTGGTTCTAGGCGCTAGCGCAATGATGTCGTGAAGAATACGCAAACCTTCCGACGCATTCGCTGGATCTGGCGGAAGCCCTAAATCTAGGGTAACAACCTTAGGTTCAAAACGACGGAGTTGGGCTATGGCAGATGTGTGATCGTCCGCAAAAACAACGTTGTAATCGGTAAGACTCCATTTAAGTTGCTTTTGGATACCTAAATCATCATCTACTACCAAAATGGTATCGGTCATTTCATCATCCTATTATTCTACTTCATCCATCGAAAGGGAGTGGATTTGATAATATCCACTTTTTAGTTATACACCCTATCCTATCGGAAAATAAAGCGTAAAACAGCTACCGCGTCCAGGTTCACTTTGAACAGTTAGTTTGCCACCGATAGACTCGATATATGTTTTTGCATCATATGCACCAATACCCATACCAGCATTGCCTTTCGTGGTATCAAATGGCTTGAATAGTCGCTCTTCAATAAACGCTTTATCCATACCTGACCCTGTATCTTCTATCAAAACTAGCTGCGTTTTGTTGTCAGAATTTCCAGTAATCACCACGTCGACTTCTCCGTCATCTGCGGTTGCCTGCTGAGCGTTGCTGATTAGGTGATAAAGCACGTTTGCCACCTTATCCTTATCAACCGTCACGGCCGTTTCTTTTAGCACATGAACTGTTGGTAGCGGACGTAAACCTGAACAGCGGTTGTTGACCACATCTTTGGCCAGCTCCGAAATCAAAAATTCTGAGTTTACACCTTCTTCAACGGCCTTCTTATCAGTCAGCTGCTTGAGCATTTTTTCCATTCTTGCCTTAGTATGCTCCAAGGTTTCGAAGGTGTCTTCGATAAATTCAGGGTTGTGTTTATGCTGTTGAGCATTGGCAAGAATAAGGTCGACTTGAGCAAGTACATTTTTTAAGTCATGTAAAACGAACGCAGACATTCGATTGAATGCCGCAAATTGGGCGTTTTCTGCTACCACTTGAGCGGCCTCGTGGTGCTGCATGTATGTGCCTACTTGCTCAGATACGGCGGTTAGATAGTCTTTCACTTCCCAATTTAAAGTGATTTTTTCATTGTCTCCTGACGCGAGAACAGCAAATCCCCACAGTTTTCCCTCTTTTAAGAAAGGCACGAAGAGTTGGTAGCCCCATGCTTTTAGTGCATCTCTATCTAGCTTTAACCCCTCGTAATCGAATGGTTTGACGAGGTAGGCGTCCGTATCAATGATCCAGCCATTTTTGTCGCTGTAACTTGCGAGCGTTTCCAACGTTGTACAGGTAGCGTTGTTTTCTTTCGAATCAGTTGACGCTTCATTGTTATCTGTTGACGCAGTGTTTGTAATAGGTGATGCCTTAGCCACGCATTCATAGCCATTCTGCGTTACTTTAAACAGCAGACCTGACTCATATTGAATGGCGTTAAGCATTCCGGTTAGGCCAGCGTGGTAAACATCTGATGAGGTATCCCCTGCACGTGTTAACCACTGCGTTAATTTCACCCATTCAACCCGGTAGTCGAACTGATTCGCAAAGAAATGTTTAGTGATAAATACTTTTATCTTAGTGCGAAAGCCGTTGGACAAGAATACCGTGGCGAGCAATGCGAATGACATCACAACCAATATGATTTGAACCGTCGCTCCCCAGTTGCCTCCCATATAATTTATGGCGTAGCCGACAACAGCCATCACAAAAAGATAACCGCCCGCCACTAAGAGTAGAGAGCTGTGCAATACCACGTCCCGCGAGATAAAGATATCAATGCCCCAGTGATGAATTCGTCGAATCGATATGACGAGTAAGGGCATTAACAAGAAGTAAATATAGCCTCGTGCCGCTATGTAGCCAATTTCAACCTGGTTTACCATGGTAGCGTTTGCATAGGTAACGAACTCAAACAGGTTGGTAGCTCCCAGATAAATAATAATGGGTTTAAACGCCCACTGCTCACGCCCCGCCTGTCGATACACAACTTCCAGAAGAACAAGCACTTCTAATGACAGCACGATCAGTACAAGAAAGCTCCACGCGGGATTTACTACCAATAGATAAGGGGCGAGCAATGCTGCTAGTGCGGGGGCAATAATAATTAACGTTACAGGTCGTTTTAGAACGTCGAAGATATTACTAAAGCTGGTCTGTATACAGCCAGCCAAAAAGAGTAGCCATGCGAGCTGCTTAAGCACGTCAGCGCTGAGTAACCAGCTTAGCGAGATAGGTCCAAATAGCGAAGTGATTAAGGTTGTAGACCATAAAAAGGTGGCTGCGGTCGCCAACACCAATAAATGCTTGGCTACGCCGGGTTTGCGTACCGTTAACAACAGCAATAAAAGGGCTAAGTGCGCCAGACTATTTAACCCATAGCCTACATCTGAAATCATCCTTTTATCTCACCTTTATTATCATTATTTAGGAGATGAAATACAGGGAGGCGCATTGATGCAACGTCCCTGAAACCTTCGATATACAGCACATAACGTTTTTTAGCTAGGTACGGTGCGCAGGCATCGCCCGCGCTATGATAAAAACTATCGTTTACGGATCACTAGTGAGCCAATTGAATACCCTGCACCGAAAGAGCAAAGTACTCCCACGTCACCGGCAACCAGGTCTTCATGGTTTAAACCAAACGCAATCACAGAACCCGCAGAAGCCGTGTTGGCATACTCGTCCAACACAATTGGCGCTTCGGTACGGTCAGCATCGCGACCTAACAGGCGTTTGCAAATCAAGGTGTTCATATTGATATTAGCTTGGTGAAGCCACCAACGCTTGACGCCTTCTGGCGTAATGTCGTGACTCGCTAAATGCGCTTCAATATGCGCTGCTGCCAATGGACACACTTCCTTGAAAACTTTGCGACCCGCTTGATGGAACAGCTTATCAGGTCCATACGGATCAACGTCTTCGGCACGTGTCATGTAACCAAAATTAGAACGAATATTGTTTGAGAATTTCGTCAATGCTTTGGTGCTTAGCACGTCGTACACGTGCTCACTTTTGGCGGTTTCAGCAAGCTCAAGCACCGTCGCCGTAGCCACATCGCCAAAAATAAAGTGACTGTCGCGATCAGCGTAGTTAATTTGCGGTGAGACCAACTCAGGGTTAATAACCAACACGCGAGTCGCATTTTTCGCGCTCAGCATTTCATAGGCGCGATGCATACCGAACGTTGCTGCAGAACAAGCAACTAGCATATCGAAACCAAACCCTTCAATATTAAGGGCTTCTTGTACTTCAATTGCAATCGCAGGATAAGCACGCTGGGTGTATGCACACGACACAATCACAGCATCAATCTCATCGGCAGTAACATTGGCGGATGCAAGAGCTAACTTGGCCGCTTCGACGGCAATTTCACCTTGGTGAGAAAGTTCGTCATCTGCTCGAGGGGCAATCTTAGGCTTCATTCGAGTGATGTCTAGCGCACCCTCTTTTCGATAGATGTAGCGACTTTTAATTCCTGATGCTTTTTCGATGAACTCTGCACTTGAATAAGGCATTGCTGCTACATCACCTGATTCGATTTGCGCTTTATTTTCTTCGTTAAACGCATCTACGTAAGCATTGTAGCTATCTACGAGCTCTTCGTTAGTTATACTGTCTTTAGGGTGCCATACACCCACACCACTAATCACAACTTGCTGAGACATAGGCATTCTCTATTATTTGATAGCACTATGGCGGTATTGAGCATTGCGTTACTCTGTGTCCTAAACGCATCTATACCAGTGCAATTGAGCCTAATCGTATTTACCTTTAAAAATACGACTGCGTTTTATGTGTTATAGCTTACCCTAATCCTTAAACGGTGTAACCATAGTGAACGCAAGGAAAGCTCTATTCCTCCGTTTAATACCAGCCCGCATAGATAATTACCCACTCAGCGAGACTTAAAATGTTCGTAATCGTGGCGTGTTTTCGAAGGTATAGTGGCTCTACATCAAGGTGACACAACAAAGATTAAGGACACTTTGAACTCGGCCTTCGGGAAGGTCTGGCAAGCTACCAATAAAAAACCCCGCTTCAAAGCGGGGTTTCATGTAATCAATACGGGAACTTACAGCTGGTTGATTTGCCACACTGTTACTGTGCCGCTAACTTCGTTGCCTACTACAAGAAGAGGCACACCACTTGGGCTGTCTTCAGCGCTAACAAAAACCAGGCTTTCTGGCGCTAGGTCACCAATGACATCATCGCTTGTCAAACCTTCGGTTAGGTCACGGTTAATTACATATTCTGCAAATTGAACATCATAAGGGTTAGTAACGTCGTATACGAAAATACCGCCCATGCGCTCTGTGCCGATAAACGCATAAGTGCGATCGCCAACTTGACCCACGGTTAACGCTTCTGGCTCAGGACCTTTATTCTCCGAGCGCGAGTCGCTTGCATTTTCATCGTCACCATTGTTGAACTGCGCCCCATGAACCGACGCTGTAATACGTTCAAAATCATCACCCGAGTCATAAACCACTAAACCGTTTTGATCCCAGATTGTGAATGAACGTGCACCGTAAGCGTACGCTGCATCGTACTCGCCGTTTCCGTCAGCATCACCCATAGCTGAAGTTACACGTAAGTCGTCCGCTTCACCTGTCGCCTGTAGCATAGCTAATTCAGAGTTGGCGGCAGCGGTAAGATCTTCTACTTTAACTTCGTCTGTATAAGCTAGACAGCCATCATCTTCGTCAAAATCAACACCACCTGCAGCAGTACATGCCGCCTCATCAGCAGCGTCAAAGAAGTACTCACGGGCATCGCCTTCGTTAGCGGTAAGAATGAAAGTCGCATCCTTCCACGTAAAATTAGCAATGGTATCAGGCTGGTATACACCATAAATACCTGTGTACTGACCAAAACTCACCGCATCATTTTCTTGGATATCAATATTAAGTCCAGCCCAAGACTTAGTTCCTAGGCCGACGACATCTACCGTTAACTCTTCCAAGTCAATAATCGCAAGGCCATTGTTTTCCTGGAGACTAACGTATGCAACGTCGTTAGTAGCGGTGATGTATTCTGGTTCCAGATCTTTCGCTACCGTTGAGGTAATAGCTGTGCCGTTAATCGTGCGTCCTGCTGGGTTAGGAAACATCATTCCCTGCGCCATCAAATCTGCTTCAGTACCGTTTAGAGCAGTAAAGCCAACGGTCGTCCCCGTTTCTTCTGGCTCACCACTTGCAAGAATATTAATGACGCTAACAGAACCTTCAGGGTCAATGGTGTAGTCATCAGAAGGCTCACCCTCGTTCGCTACCAACACTTTGCCACCATCTGGCGTAAAAGTGACCATATCCGGTAGTGCGCCAACCTCGACAGAATCCAAAAAGGCTGGAGCAGAACTATCTAGCCCGTTGTAGAACAACACATAACCGTTATCAGTTTTAACGTCTGCAGGTACAGCTACAGCCATAAGGTCACCGCTAACCGCAATACTTGTTAAGCTACCTAAAGTCACACCATTTATATCGGCAGGCAGTGCGATAGTGGTAAGCGTTAGCGTAGTGGTGTTTATCGGATCAGCCATAGTAGCCGTGCTTACGCTAGAGGCATCAATAACTGCTATTGTATTCGTCTCGCCGTTTGTCGCGTAAATCGTATTGGTCTCAGCGTGGTATTGAACAATTTCTGCGGCCGTTTGATTGCCTAAGAAAGCACGACCAACGATATCCATTGCAATGCCGATTGACGCATCGGTACCATCACTTCCGTCTGTCCCTGGGTCACCTTGTTCCCCTTGAGGTCCTTGAGCTCCTGTTTCGCCCTGCGCACCGTCGTCACCATCAAGGCCACATCCCGTGAGCGCCGCTGATACTAAAAATGCAAGTAACCCGTATTTAAACTTATTACGCACTGCCATTTGATTTCCTTTTTATTTGTATTTTTGTCGTACGTTATGAGGCTCGAGAAACCCGAGGATTTTTCCACCTTGTTCTCGCAAAGCGAAGGAAGAAAACAGGGATCCCTAACCTTAGTACACCAGAAATTTTATGTAACTTCTATGTATAAATTAGAATCAGTTTATGACACAAATATTAAATAGGCAAAAGCGCGTAACTTTTCTATAACAATGATGGCACACACGCCGCTTTAAATATGGACAGCACGGAGCAGTAGGCTCAAAGTAATCACACTTCGTTCATGCAATTGTAAGCATATATTTCAAATATCCTAATGCGTGTAAGGAAAAACGGTTTAGCTTAACAGCGGAACACGCTTCGCTTTTTCAAAGGTATAGTTTTATTTATAAGCACTATCTGATACTAATATTGCCAAATAGACGTATAAACTGAATGGGATAGTGCTTTAGCGCGCAAAAGTGAGCGAAGCGAGAACATTCAGTGATAAAAAAGGATTAACCATGAAATTGAAATTCACAGCTTCGGCAGTTATTGCCGCAGCGCTTACTTTAACAGCCTGTGCAACATCTCCTACGGGTAGAAATCAAGTGTTGCTCTATTCTGAAACTCAGCTCGCGCAAATGGGTGATCAGGCATTCACGGGCATGAAAGAAGAATTAAAAATTTCGAATAAAGCGGTTCAAAATTCTTACGTAGAATGCGTTGCAAATGCCATCACTGCTCAAGTACCAGCCACGGTATTCAATGGTCAATGGGAAG
Organism: Alteromonas macleodii ATCC 27126; assembly: GCF_000172635.2. Classification (NCBI taxonomy): domain Bacteria; kingdom Pseudomonadati; phylum Pseudomonadota; class Gammaproteobacteria; order Alteromonadales; family Alteromonadaceae; genus Alteromonas; species Alteromonas macleodii. Next base: position 3,352,521 of record NC_018632.1, read on the forward strand.
TCGTTGTATTCGACGATGAACAAGTTAACGCATTTGCGCTACCCGGTGGAAAAATTGGTGTCTATACAGGCTTGCTCAACGTTGCAGAAAACCAGCATCAACTTGCTGCTGTCATTGGCCATGAAGTAGGTCATGTTATTGCAGAGCATGGTAATGAGAGAATGTCGCAGTCAACATTGATAAATATGGGCAGTCAGGCGGTAGGCCAAGTTTTAGCCGCGAATGAAGTGCCTCAGTCGGGTCCCATCATGGCTGCGATCGGATTAGGTGTTCAAGTCGGTGTCCAACTTCCTTTTAGCCGAACTCATGAATCTGAAGCCGATGTCATTGGCCTTCAGCTAATGGCGAAGTCTGGGTTTGACCCAAGACAATCTGTAAACTTGTGGCAAAACATGGACGCAGCAAGCGGCGGCAACCGCCCAATGGAACTTTTGTCGACTCACCCAGCACCTCAAACCAGAATTGATAATTTACAAGCGAACATGCCTAACGCCTATGCAGACTATCAAGCTACTGCTTACCGCCCGAACTGTCGCTAAAAGTAAGTAATACCATTCCGCATAGGTCATTACCCGCTCATCGAGAGTTAAAACGTTCGTAATCGCGGCGTGTTACGTCGCACGTAATCTTAGGATAAAAAAAACGCTGCGAAATGCAGCGTTTTTTGTTTGAAACCAACGAAATTATTCGCTGTCTGCTTTGTGAAGATGTACATCCATTTGTGGGAATGGAATTGAAATACCCTCTTCATCAAAACGCAGTTTAACGTTTTCAGTGAAGTCGAATTTAACACCCCAGAAATCGGCAGAATTCACCCATGGACGAACAATAAAGTTCACGCTGCTGTCGGCCAGTTCAGATACTGCAATTTTAGGCGCTGGCTCTGCAAGAATACGCTCATCAGCCGCCACCATTTCTTCAAGAATTCTTTTCGCTTTAAGAAGGTCAGCGTCGTAACCTATACCAACAACCATGTCTACACGACGCGTGTCTCTTGCTGAATAGTTAGTGATGTTGCCACCGTAGATGTTGCCATTAGGAACAATAATTTCTTTATTGTCTGGTGTGTTCATTGTTGTTGTGAAAATACCAATCTTAACAATCGAACCAGCAGTACCTGCAGCTTCGACAAAATCACCCGCTTTAAATGGTTTGAAAACCAGAAGCATTACGCCAGCTGCAAAGTTCTTAAGCGAGTCTTGCAATGACAAACCAATAGCTAAACCAGCAGCACCTAATATAGCAACTAATGACGTTGTATCTACGCCTAGCTGATCAAGCGAAGCGACAATAACAAACAGCATTAGAATGGCGCTAAGGATAGCTTCCAGGAAGTCCACTAGCATGTTGTCGTATTTAGACTTGGCCATTAGGCGTCTAAATACAGATAAAATGAATCCAACTACGATCCTACCTATTACATAAATCGCGATTGCCATCAGAATGTTAATCCCCCACGGGATGGCGTAATCGTTTATGTACCTTTCAACATCGCTTGCAGAAAAAAGCGAAAGTTTTTCTTCCATAATATGGTCCTTGTCATGGTTAGTTGATAATTACTCAAATACGGTAGCAGCTATTTGATTTAAGACCAATATAATATGGGCTCAAACACAGTAAATTTGCTCTAAAGTCTAAGCTACATAGGTGTTTAAAAGCGTTAGCATTATACAAAAGTAGAGGAAATTCATTTGTTTTACTTTAGGATCCACTGTCCTTTTTTGTACATTTTTGCCGCGGTTTGTTGGCCATCTAGGCAAGGCGGGTGTTTGACGGTCTAGTAGCTCTAAATCGACAAGTTTCTATGCCTTATAGGTGGCACATAGGCGCTAGAATGAAAAAACAAAAAATGAACGTATTTTCTTCACTTGTCACACGCTTGTCACTCAACAAGCGCATCCTTCATCACGAAGCTTAAATGCGCTTTGTGTTTCTTTTCCATTTTTTGGAAGTTACCGAGTTATAAGACATTTTTTTTGATGATTTTTTAGCCTCAAAGTTTTAGACTAAAGTCTCATGAAAGTTGACTGTTCACTACGCCTCATCAGTGTGTGTTGAGCAACTTCATGAAGGAGCTTTAGCAAACTATGTCACGTAAAGGATTAACGCATGTTGCTTCTCATAACCCTGTTTTCGGTGGTTTTGTGTTTATTTTTATATTCACTGCGCACCGATAAAGGAAAACATACTAAGTACGCAAGAGCGGACTACCGCCCAGCAGCCCAATCGAAGTCTTCATCCAACGTGTTGAAATCTACTTCGAGAAACTCTTCGCCTTCCGCGGCCTAGAGAGTGAGTCATGTGATTCTTAAATAGGCAGCATGCTGTCGTTTGCGTAAGTTTTTGCATATTTACTTACGCGATGTTGTCGACAGCATTGCAACCTGTATTCACACACGTATTATACGCGTTAAAACTACACATCTGATTTGTTATGCGTATACCAAGAGTTTATTACCCCAACCCAATCCCGTTAGAACAAGAGTTTGAGTTAACTGAAGGCGCCGGTCATCACATCGCGACGGTACTGCGCATAAAGCCCAATCGCCCTATTGTGCTTTTTAATGGCGACGGCAATGAATACAGTGCGCAAATTATTAGCGTTCAAAGAAAAAAAGTGACGGTTGAAGCCGACGCTTGTTTATCGCTAGCGAAAGAATCCCCGCTTCATTTGCACTTAGGTCAAGGGGTATCTAAAGGCGATAGAATGGATACCGTGCTACAAAAAAGCGTGGAACTTGGCGTATCAGAAATAACGCCCGTGATCACTGAACGCTGTACGGTTAAACTCGACGAGTCGCGCTGGGAAAAGAAAATTCAGCAATGGCAGAAGATTATTATTGGCGCCTGTGAACAAAGCGGTCGCAACATTATTCCCGCGCTCAACGCCCCGGTTAGTCTTAATCAATGGTTGTCGTCTTCAACCAATACCACAAGATTAGTTCTCGCACCGGGCGCTGAACAAAGTTTGGCAAGACAACCTTATAATGCTCAAGGCTTTCGTTTGCTTATTGGCCCTGAAGGTGGGTTATCTGAAACAGAAGTTCATCAGGCAAACGAAAACGGTTATCAGTCGGTAAGTTTGGGCCCACGTATTTTGCGCACCGAGACAGCGGCGATTACAAGCCTAAGTATTCTTCAAGCTCAGCACGGCGACTTCTAAGTCAGTATTTTAGGCAGCTATATAGCAAGCATAGTGCTAGCTCAGTAACTTGAAGAATTCAGGTGTGCCCCCATATATGTTTACAATCAGCTGGGCCATCTGAGCCGGCATTTTATCAACATTCAAGGTGAAAACATTATGCAATATACCGTTGGCGTAATTATGGACCCCATCGCGAGCATTAAGCCACATAAAGATACAAGCTTTGCGATGATGCTTGAAGCTCAGCGCCGCGGTGCAAAGGTTGTATATTTTGAATTAAAAGACCTGTATTTAGACAATGGTAAGCCTATGGGTTTAGGTAAAACTGTATCGGTCAAGGATCAAGCTACAGATTTCTACACCATTGAAGACGAGTCGACCTTGCATTTAGGCGACATTGATGTGTTACTCATGCGCAAAGATCCACCCTTTGACAGCGAGTTTTTGTATGCGACTCAGGTGCTGTCGCTTGCGCAGGACGCGGGAGCGCTAGTTGTGAATAACCCTCAAGCGCTTCGCGACTACAACGAGAAGCTGTTTACGTCGTACTTCCCAGAACACATTCCCAATACCTTAGTCACGAACAACCAAGCGCTTATCCGTGAGTTTCACGCCAAGCACCAAGACATTATTTGTAAACCCTTAGACGGTATGGGTGGCGCGTCTATCTTTAGAGTGAAGCCTGATGGCAATAACTTAGGCGTTATTATTGAAACCCTAACTAAGTTAGGCACGCGCTACATGATGGTACAAGAGTACCTTCCAGAGATTAAAGACGGCGATAAGCGCGTACTCATCGTTGATGGTGAAGTCATGCCGTATTGCTTAGCGCGACTGCCTACAAAAGGGGAAACCAGAGGTAACCTAGCCGCTGGCGGTACAGGACGCCCTCAGCCAATCTCAGATTCTGACCGCGCCCTAGCCGAAGCCATCGCGCCAACGCTCAAGGAAAATAACATTTTATTTGTAGGACTTGATGTTATTGGCAGCAAAATTACTGAAATAAACATTACTAGCCCAACTTGCGTAAGAGAAATAGAAGCAGCTTACGATGTTAATATAATGGGTGCGCTGTTTGACGCCATTGAAAAGCGCTTAGCCAGTAAATAAAGTAAGGTTGTATTGGTAACACAGTGCAGTTCGTATCGTAAAAAGCAAATATGAGTGGATAGAGCGCCTTTAGCTTCAATAGTGTAAAGGCCCTCACAGAGCAAAAGATAGTAGATAAAAGACAAACTATGACGGAATTAAAAAGCCTACAAAATCATTTTCTGGTCGCGATGCCTAGTTTGGACGATCCGTATTTTTCTCGCTCACTCATTTATATTTGTGAACACAACGCTGAAGGTGCTATGGGTATTGTAGTAAATCAACCCTCCACCATGAACGTGAAGCAGCTTCTTGAACAGACTGACAAAGAACTCACTGTGTCTGACGACAAAGCAGAGCAAATCGTGCTGGCTGGCGGTCCTGTAAGCCAAGAGCGAGGATTTGTGCTGCACTCGTCGCAAAGAGAGTGGGCATCTAGCTTAAAGCTTGCACCCGGGGTTATGGTGACCACCTCCAAGGACATTTTGACTGCTATTGCCAATGATGAAGGCCCTGAAGACGTTTTGATTGCTTTGGGGTACGCGGGCTGGACAGCCGGTCAGCTTGAGAAGGAAATGCAGGAAAACGCCTGGCTCACCATCGAAGCTGACGAAGAAATTCTGTTTAACACGCCTATGCACAAGAAATGGCAAGCAACAGTAAATAAACTCGGTGTGGATGTATGGCAGCTAGCACCGGGAGCGGGACATGCCTGATATAGGAAATCGTACGGTACTTGCGTTTGATTTTGGTACCAAAAGCATTGGCGTGGCGGTAGGTCAGGAAATTACCGGTACGGCTTCCCCTCTTGCAGCGCTGAAGGCACGAGACGGTATTCCTGACTGGACGTTAATAGAAAAGCTTTACGAAGAATGGCAACCGCAAATCGTGGTGGTGGGTTTACCGCTTAATATGGATGGTACTGAGCAGGAGATGACTCAACGCGCCCGCAAATTTGCAAACCGTCTACATGGGCGTTTTAAAGTGGCCGTTGACACCTGTGATGAGCGACTGACTACCACAGACGCTAAAGCCATGCTGTTTGAGTTAGGTGGCTATAAGAAACTGACTAAAGATAAGGTTGATAGTGTGTCGGCCTGTGTAATATTCGCTAGCTGGAGCGAGAGTCAGTACGAATAATTGTTAGGGCCTGTTGCCCTTTGTATGCTGCTGGCTCTTGCTGTTATTATTTTTCTGCCCCACACTGCCAGCAGACATCAAAAGCAGCGCCGTTTTGTTCACTGCACTTACCACAAATCCAGTCTTCACTAGATAATGCCTTATCGTTTGATTTCTGAATGAAGGGCTCAATAACTTTCGACGCTCTTGCATACCAGCTATCGTCAACAAGCCACACTTCCTGCTGAGAATCTTGCCAAGGCAGCTCTCCGATTGCGCCACTGGCAAACTCATTTTTTACCATATAAGGAATAGATAAAGCATCAAGCTCGCTGCGAACCGCTTGAAGTTCAAAAGCGTCTTGTGAAGTGAAGAGTTTTTTCAATGGCTACCCTCTTGTTAAACACAAAAGCAGCCCGTGGGCTGCTCATCATGCGAGAAAAACGTGTCTCTCTACTGCTTTATTTCAGTAAGCGTTTCAAATGCAGCTCCCCCTAAAGGGATTTCAGCATAAAGCGAAAGCAATTAGTCATCCATATCAATAGATACATTTGACAGTGTACCTAAGCTAGAACCGTCGCTGGTATCAAGCTTGATCATTAAGCGCAGGTCATTAGGCGAGTCGGCGTGGTGCAGCGCTTGGTCCATATCAATCTTACCCGCTTTGTACAAATCATACAGCGCCATATCAAAGCTCTGCATGCCCTGCTCTTTGCCTTTTTTCATTGCTTCTTTTAACGCGCCTATTTCATTGCGCTGTATTAGGTCGCGCACTAGCGGCGAGTTTAGCAATATTTCTATTGCCGCAACCCTACCCTTGCCGTCTGGCGTAGGTACTAGTTGCTGCGCAACAATGGCGCGGATGTTTAAGCTTAAGTCAAAACGCAACTTATCGTGCTGATCTTTCGGCGCTAAATGCATAATACGTTCAATAGCTTGGTTCGCGTTGTTAGCGTGCAGCGTAGCCACACACAAATGCCCTGTATCAGCAAACGACATGGCATATTCCATGGTTTCCATTGAACGAATTTCACCAATAAGAATGACATCAGGTGCCTGACGTAGCGAACTTTTAAGGGCGTCGTTGAAAGACTGAGTATCTATGCCCACCTCGCGCTGGGTAATAACACAGTTTTTATGCTCGTGCACAAATTCAATGGGGTCTTCAATAGTCAGTATATGCCCGTGCGAATTTTCATTTCTATGCCCAATAAGCGCAGCCAATGACGTGGACTTACCCGTGCCTGTTCCACCTACAAATAGAACAAGACCGCGTTTAGCCATAATAATTTCTTTTAATACTCGCGGCAGACCCAAATCATCAGCTTTCGGAATTTGAGTAACGATGCGGCGAATCACCATGCCCGCTTGGTCACGCTGCCAAAATGCAGAGCAGCGGAAACGACCAATGCCCTCTCGTACTATGGCGAAATTACATTCTTTGGTCGTGTGAAACTCATTCTGCTGTTTTTCAGTCATCGCTTCGTGAACCAGCGCCAGCGATGCCTCTTCCGAGGTCGCGCTTTCCGTCACTGGCGTAAGCTTGCCGTTAATTTTGGCACTTACCGGAAACCCCGCCGTTACGAATAAATCCGATGCGTTGGTATCGACCATTTTTTGTAGTAGTGAATCTAACATATTGGCCTCTAGAAACTGTTCATCGACTGTTTATCAACTGACTTTGCTGCGGCGTCTTGTTTGGTGATAACCCCCATCGCCACTAAGCGCTGAAGACACTGATCCATAGTTTGCATACCGTGAGCCTGGCCCGTTTGAATAACCGAGTACATTTGCGGCACTTTATCTTCTCGAATAAGGTTACGAATAGCGGGGATCCCCACCATGATTTCATGAGCCGCAACTCGGCCCCCGCCTACTTTCTTAAGCAGTGTCTGTGAAATAACCGCACGCAATGATTCCGACAACATAGAACGCACCATGGCTTTTTCTTCTGCCGGGAAAACATCGATAATACGGTCAATGGTTTTTGGTGCAGAGTTGGTGTGAAGAGTGCCGAATACTAAATGGCCGGTTTCGGCAGCGGAAATGGCAAGGCGTATGGTTTCTAAGTCACGTAGCTCACCGACTAGAATTACGTCTGGGTCTTCACGAAGCGCCGAGCGCAGTGCGTTATTAAACGAGTGCGTATCACGGTGCACTTCCCGCTGGTTTACCAAGCTAAGCTTGTTGTCGTGCACGAATTCGATAGGGTCTTCAATGGTAAGAATGTGCTCGCGCTTATGGGTGTTGATATGGTCAACCATGGCCGCAAGCGTGGTACTTTTACCTGAGCCGGTGGCACCTGTAACAAGTACAATGCCGGTAGGCTGATTTATAATTTCCTTGAAAATTTCAGGCGCGCCAAGGTCGTCTAAGGTTAATACTTTACTGGGGATAGTACGTAATACTGCCGCGGCGCCTCGGTTTTGCACAAACGCGTTAACACGAAAGCGCGACAAGCCATTCACTTCGAAAGAGAAATCGGTTTCCAGGTTTTCTTCGTATTCTTTGCGCTGCATGTCATTCATAATCTCATAAACGAGACCATGTACTTGCTTGTGATCAAGGGCTGGCACGTTCAGTTTACGCATTTCGCCATCTACACGAATTATTGGTGGTAGGCCCGCTGATAAGTGTAAATCTGAGGCGTTATTCTTAACACTGAAAGCCAAAAGTTCGGTAATATCCACAACCACTTCTCCAAAACAAGGTGAATAATGCAAACAATAGCAGAAAGACTAGATTCCGCACGAAAAGGAATAGACCAAGCCGCTACCAGTGCACATCGTCCACCAAATTCCGTTAAATTGCTAGCGGTTAGCAAAACAAAACCCGTATCAGATATCATGGAAGCGTATGATGCCGGACAACGTATGTTCGGCGAAAATTACGTGCAGGAAGGTGTTGAAAAGGTTCAGGAACTTTCTCACTTAAGCGATATAGAGTGGCACATGATTGGTCCAATCCAATCGAATAAAACCAAAGTAGTCGCCGAACACTTTGATTGGGTTCAGTCTGTAGATAGAGAAAAAATTGCTCGTCGCTTAAATGAGCAGCGCCCTGACTCTATGCCGCCGTTAAACGTGTGCATTCAGGTTAATATTGATGATGAAGAGAGTAAGTCTGGGGTAGCCCTAAGTGAATTAGATGCGCTAGTGGAGTTTATTAACTCTCAAAAGCACCTGACCTTGCGTGGACTAATGGCCATTCCCAAAGCTGATCCTAGTGAAGAACAACAGCGCGCCACACTGTCTAAGCTAAAAGAATTATTCGACCACTACCATACATCATTGAGCAATTTTGATACCCTATCCGTAGGAATGAGTAGTGATATGACAGAAGCGATTCAACACGGGTCGACTATGGTGCGCATCGGTACCGCTATTTTCGGTAAGCGAAACTAGCGCGCTAACCCAACGGATAGCGCTTCGCCTCGCTACACAGACTTAAATGCAACCAACAAATAGGATTTACATGCAACAGAAAAAATTAGCATTTATTGGCGCGGGTAACATGAGCCGCAGCATCATCAGTGGTCTTATCAAATCTGGGTACGCGAAAGAAAACATCCTTGCGGCAAACCCTTCCACACCAAAGTTAGACGGCCTGAAGGCCGAGTTTGGTATTCACACCACACAATCTAATGATGAAGCCTGCCAATTCGCTGATGCCATAGTCCTTGCGGTAAAACCACAAATAATGGGCGATATGTGCGGCGAGCTTCAGAAAAACAATGACCTTTCGGGCAAGTTGTTTATGAGCATTGCAGCTGGGCTGCCGGTAGCCAGATTGCAAGAAATGCTAGGTGGTGAATACCCTGTTGTTCGTATTATGCCAAACACCCCGAGCTTGTTAGGCAAGGGCATGTCTGGGATGTATGCCGACGACACGGTTTCTGAGTCTGACAGGCAATACGTTGACGATGTAATGAACAGCGTTGGCGAAACCGTTTGGGTAGATAAAGAAGAGGGTATTAACGGTGTTATCGCCGCAGCGGGCAGCAGCCCAGCTTATTTCTTCTTGTTCTTACAAAATATGCAGGAAGAAGCCATGAACATGGGCTTTGACAAAGCGCAATCTCGCTTAATGGTCCAACAAGCGATGTTAGGCGCAGCCGAAATGGTTTGTAACAACCCAGACCTTGAATTAAGCGAGCTTCGTGCCCAAGTTACGTCTAAGGGCGGCACTACCGCAGAAGCCGTTAACACTTTCATTAATGAAGGTTTAAAAGATATTGTCAGCAAGTCGATGCGCGCCGCCGTAGCACGTGCTGAAGAAATGGCAAAACAGCTATAACGTTTTAGGAAAAACACAACATGAACGCAACGGTATTTTTGGTTGATACCTTATTTAGCCTTTATTTGATGGTGGTTATTCTGCGCCTTTGGTTACAAATGGTTCAGGCAGATTTTTATAACCCACTCAGTCAATTTGTAGTAAAAGCAACCCACCCTATCGTGGGGCCGTTGCGCCGTATTATTCCGTCAATCGGCAGGTTCGACACCGCTACCTTTGTGTTAGCGGTAGCGGTATGCGCGCTTAAGCTAATAACCCTAGGTTTAATGTTTGGCGGTAGTCTAAACCCAGTCGGCATTGCGATTTTATCAGTGATTGGCGTGATAAAAGAAACCCTGTCGTTAATGTTCTGGGTGTTGCTACTACGCGCTATTTTGAGCTGGGTGTCACAAGGTCAGTCTCCGGTTGACTATGTTCTGTATCAGCTAACCGAGCCGTTTTTAGCGCCAATACGCAAAGTCATTCCACCATTGGGCGGTTTGGACTTATCAGTGCTTATTGCCATCATTGCATTACAGTTTTTACAGCTTCTGATCCAAGACACTTTCCCTATGTAACTAATGTCAGTTCAAGACACTGTTAGGGAAAGTATTGGTCTTGCAGTTTGGTTCATAGAGCAAAACAAGCTGTAATGGGTAAGAATTAAAAACAAGATGAAGGCAGAGGTAGTTTCTATCATGGGTAGAATAAAACATATCAAAAAAGCTTACGTAGCACTTCTTGCGATGGCTATGTCATGCTTAAGCGTTTCCGCATTTGCCGAGCAGAAGCAAACGCTTGGTGAATGGGATGTTCACTATATGGTGGTGAGTACGCCATTTCTCACACCTGAAGTGGCGGCTAGCTACGGCATTGTGAGAAGTAAGTTTAATGCGTTGGTTAACATTTCGGTGTTAGACAAAGTTTCCGGTGAAGCGCAACGGGCAGATGTCATAGGTACGGCTAAGAATCTGTTAGGTAACTCGCGTAAGCTGACTTTCAAAAAGGTGGAAGAAGGTGATGCTATCTATTACCTTGCCGTGCTGCCATTTCGCGATCAGGAAACCTTTAGGTTTGAGATTGACGTTCAAAAAGGTAGCAGCAAACAAACGCTGAAGTTTCAGCAAAAAATGTACGTTGACGAGTAATTTATAAGGCGAGCACTGCTTTAATAAAGCCAACATCATAAGTAAGCGCTCACCTGTAACGCACTCATGCTTGTGATGAAAAGCAGTGATTAACGAAGCGAGATATCCGTTAGCCCGGTATCTCGCTTTTTTATTATGTTAAAAATAGGGTAACTGCACTTTACCAATTGAATGTGGTGGTAAATAATCAAAGCAACTGGTCGGGCAAGTTAGTGTGGTCGGATTATGTGTAACCATTAGCACTTAAGTCATGAAAGACAGATGAGCACTGCGCCGCAGCAAAGAGCGACATGCACTAACTGCCTTCATAGCAAATAAAAAGAGAACAATTATGAATACGCCCTCGTCTCAGACAGCTACACCACAGTCTGCCCACAATTCAGAACAACTCTCACCTTACTTCCCTAACTTATTATCTCCGTTGGATTTGGGATTTACTCAACTTCGCAACCGTACCCTAATGGGTTCAATGCATTTAGGTTTGGAAGAAGAGAAAGGCGGATTTGACAAACTTGCTGCGTTTTACGCTGAGCGAGCAAAAGGTGGTGCGGGGCTAATCGTAACAGGTGGTATTAGCCCTAATATTTCAGGTTGGGTAGCGCCCTTTGCTGGCAGAATGACCCGCTCTCGCCACGCGAAAAAGCACCGTGTTATTACCGACGCTGTGCATAAGGAAGACGGCAAAATTTGCATGCAAATATTGCATTCAGGCCGTTACGGTTATCACCCACTTGCTGTTTCGGCTTCACCTATGAAGTCGCCTATTACCCCTTTTAAGCCTCGCGAATTGTCCTCACGTGGCGTAAGAAGCACAATAAAAGACTACGTAAAATGTGCAGCCCTTGCCCAGCAAGCAGGCTATGACGGCGTGGAAATTATGGGTTCTGAAGGCTACCTCATAAATCAGTTTTTCTGTGAGCGCACCAATCATAGAAATGATGAATGGGGTGGCAGCCTAGAAAATCGGGCTCGTCTGGCAATAGAAATAGTAAAAGGTGTACGCGAGAAAGTGGGCACTAACTTCATTATTATTTATCGCCTGTCTATGCTGGACTTAGTCGAAGGCGGCGCTAAGTGGGACGAGGTTGTATATTTAGCCAAAGAAATCGAAAAAGCAGGCGCTACGCTAATTAATACCGGCATTGGATGGCACGAAGCGCGGGTACCTACTATTTCCACATCGGTGCCTCGCGCGGCGTTTACCTGGATAACCGAACGCATGAAAAAAGAGGTGTCTATCCCTCTTATTACCACTAACCGTATCAATACGCCTGAAGTTGCAGAATCGGTACTCGCACAAGGCCATGCTGATATGGTATCGATGGCGCGACCTTTCTTGGCTGACGCTCACTTTGTAGCGAAGGCTATGCGCAATGAGTCTAAGCTAATCAACACGTGTATTGCCTGTAACCAGGCTTGCCTAGACCATGCATTCGAACAAAAGCGTGCAAGTTGCTTGGTAAACCCACAAGCGTGCTACGAGACCGAACTTACCTTTCCCCCTACTCACAATAAGAAAAGACTAGCGGTAGTAGGTGCAGGGCCTGCGGGTTTGGCGTTTTCCATGTATGCCGCAGAGCGCGGTCACGAGGTACATCTATTTGATAAAGCCAGTGAAATTGGCGGTCAATTTAATTACGCCAAGCAAGTGCCGGGTAAAGAAGAGTTTTACGAAACCCTACGCTACTTTGACAATCAGCTAGCTCGCCTGGGCGTTACGGTTCACCTTAACACCGAGATTAACGCAGAAAGACTTGCCGATGAGAAGTTTGATGAAGTGGTGCTAGCCACCGGTATTAATCCTCGTACGCTTAAAATTGAAGGGCACGACCACCCTAAAGTGATGAGTTATTTAGACGTATTGCGCGACCACAAGCCAGTAGGCAAGAAAGTGGCTATTGTTGGCGCCGGCGGCATTGGTTTTGATGTAGCAGAGTTCTTGGTTGAACACGAACATTTAGCCAAAGATAAAGAAAAATGGCTAGCGCATTGGGGTATAGATAAAGACTATGCGGCACCGGGTGCACTAAAGGAAAAAGCCATAGAGCCTTCAGATCGCGAAGTGTATCTATTGCAACGTAAAACGTCTAAAGTGGGCAAAGGGCTGGGCAAAACTACGGGCTGGATCCACAGGCAATCATTGAAACACCACAATGTTCAAATGATAAATGGTGTGAGCTACGAGAAAGTAGATGATGAAGGCCTGCACGTGCTGATTAACGACACGCCCAAAGTATTGCCGGTCGATAACGTCATTGTATGTGCTGGTCAGGAGCCGTTTAAGCCTCTGCAACAACCTCTAGAAGAGGCAGGATTTACCGTGCACATTATCGGCGGTGCTGACGTAGCGGCTGAACTTGATGCTAAACGCGCTATTCGTCAGGGCGCTGAACTGGCAGCGCGAATTTAAAACTGATCGAACATGATAGCGTTGCCGTCCGGGTCTTTAACAATTAGATGCCCGGGGCCGCTATCACCTTTCACAGGCACGTCTAAAGCGATGCCTTGTTCAACTAGATTTGCCTGAAGTGCCCTAACATCACTTGGGTTGAAGGTCATAATGTTATCTTCAAACATCCCTTCGAATAACCCAATCATGGTGGTGCCATTTTTCATCATTAACCATTTATCTTCCACCGAGCCGCATGAAGGCATGGCTTCAAAGCCCAAGGCCTCATAAAACGTCTTCGACTTGCTGATGTCTTTAACCGTTAAACTTAACGAAAATAGCCCTAACTCCACTTTATTCTCCCTTAAATTTCGTAACCATTGTTCACTTATACCAATTAATACTCTAGTGAAGCTTTTGAACAATATCACTGCCATTAGTCGCAAAAGAAAAAAGCCAGTAATACTGAATATTACTGGCTTTACGTCAAATATCGGCGTCTTACTGCTCTTAACCTAACGCTGATTGCGCTGTAAAAAGTTTAAATGAAAATATTATTCCTTAACTTTTTTGACTAGCGATCCAGCGATCAATTTTCTGCTCAAGAATAGCAAGTGGAATGCCTCCCGTGTTTAACACTTGTGCGTGGAACTCACGGATATCGAAATCATCACCTAATGCCTTCTCTGCGCGCGCGCGCAATTCTTGAATTTTAAGGGCGCCCACTTTGTAAGATAGCGCTTGCGACGGGATCGCAATATAGCGCTCTACCTCGGCAATAACTTCTGTGCGGGTCATGCCTGAGTTATCAAGCATAAAGTCGATGGCTTGTTCGCGGGTCCAACCTTTCGCGTGAATACCTGTGTCTACCACCAAACGCATGGCGCGCAACTGCTCATCTTGAAGCGTTCCATAACGATTCCATGGATCGTCAAAGAACCCCATTTCATACCCTAGCGTTTCAGAATACAGCGCCCAACCTTCACCGAAGGCTGGTAGGAAGCTAAAGCGCATGAATGAAGGTAGCGCTTCATTTTCTTGCGCTAGACTCACTTGGAAATGGTGACCTGGAGCGCCTTCGTGTAGATACAAGGTAACGTTGCCGGTGGTTAAGCGGCTAGGCAAATCGTAGGCATTAAAGTAGAAAGTACCTGGACGAGAGCCGTCTGGCGTGCCCGGCTGATATGATCCACCCGCACTGAATTGCTCGATAGCAGGGTCGTAGGGTTTGATTTCTAGCTCAGACTTCGGCAACAGTGAAAAATACTGATCAATTTTCTCATCAACTTCACGGCCAATATCGTAATAGCTCTGTGTTAGCGCTTCACGGCTTTCAGGCTTGAACTTAGGATCGGTACGTACATAGTCGAAGAATTCGTTTAATGTCCCTTCAAACTTCACTTCGTCCTTAATTTCAAACATGTCATTTTTGATACGCTTAACTTCTTTTAAACCAAGGTTATGCAGTTCATCAGGCGTCATTGGTAGTGTCGTTGAACCTTCCACCATCAATTGATAAAGCTTTGCACCACCTTTCATATCGCTAAGGCCAATGCTTTCACGTGCAATAGGCAAATACTCATCGCGAAGGAAGTCGCGCATACGCGTGGTTGCATCGTAAATCTCTTGCGTCGCTTTCTCGTAGTCAGCGGTTAAACGGGCTTTTTCTTCGTCAGAGAAACTTTCTGGGAACATAGTAATTGGCCCCCAAAACTGTGACTCTTTAATTGGGATAGCCAGCTGAGTATCGAACTGCTTGATCACGCGATCGATTGTCAGCTTAGTTTCAAGAACACCGCTTTCCATGCCCTCGCGGAACTTTCCGATAGCGCGGTCAGAAATAGCAATGTAATCCTTATGGCGAGATAAGTTATTTTCGTAATCTTCTACTGTTTTAAATGGCGCTGCGCCCTTTCCGCTCGCGAAGGTCGGGTAGAAGGTGTGGAACCCACTGAAGTGATTAACAGGACGCACTTCCGTTAGCGCTTCAATCTCGTCGGTAGACATTTTTAGCGAGCGCTCTTCGTTGTATTTAAATACGTCGTAGGCGAGTTTATCGGTGTCGCTTAACTTACTGCGGTCAATTTGTTTAAGCTCTGACAAGTTTAGCAATGTCGCTGTTTTTCCCGCTAAAGCGTGAGAGTCTGTTAAGAAGTCGCCCATTCTGTCCGCGTAACGCATGTCGCCGCGAAAAATGGCCATGATTGGGTTTAGCTCAATATCACGCTGGTCAGCGGCTGCAAATAACGCAAAAAGTTTCTCGTGCTCAGACGCTTCTTTTGACACTGAAGTACTTTTTGATGAACTCTGCACATTTGCGTTGCCGTGTTCATGTGACACTGCTGAGCTAAGGCCCAGTGCCATGGTTACTGCACTACTTACAAGTAGTGTTTTGAATGCTTTCATTTTTTTGTTCCCTTGTTATTTCTTCTCTGTTTTTGCGTATATTTCGCAAAAAAAAGCGCTGTCGTTATGTGTTTTCTTGATTCTATATACCGCGTGATAAGCGCATTTAACCCTAATAATGCGTACCTGACGCCGATATCAGGCATACCGCCGATACAATACAATTCAGCGTTTACTTAATAAGTCACAGGTTCACACGGTATCTATTCATGTAAGGTTTTTCGGGCTGCACCATTTATTCAGGCAAATGAGCCATCTCTTTTCGCCACGCCCTCTCATACGCATCACGGCCTAATACACGTTGTGCGTACGCGGCTACATTGTCTGTTTTACCGTCTAGCGTGATATCTAGCTTGCTGCCTTTTGCCCACGCCAAAATATGACCGGCTATTATGTCGGCCATGGTAAACATGGTGCCGCATACAAATTCTTTATCGCCCAGCATAGAAGAAAATACGGGCAACACGCGCTTGAACTCCCACACCGCTACATCACGCATTTGTTCAAGTCTTTGCTCTCTAGGCAACGCAAAGGTGTGCTTTGCTAAATTCCAAATCGGTTGCTCTAACTCATTGGTAAGGAACAGCATCATTTCTTCATATTTGGCTCGCTCGAAGCTACCAGGCTCTGGAATGAATTCATGCAAGCCGTGACGTTCAGCTAAAAAAGTGACGATAGCCGCCGATTCCGTCAAGGTACCTTCTGGCGTCGAAAGCGCTGGGATTTTAGAGGCAGGACTGATGGCTTTATATTCTTCTGACAGGTGTTGCCCTTGTTTTAAGTCAACTAAGCTGTACTCAAAAGGTAAACCTAGCTCTTCCAGTGCCCATGCCACGCGAACCGAGCGAGTTTTCGGATATCCGTAAAGTGTATACATACCTATGCCCTTGCTTATGTAATGTGAGCTAACTGTAAGTCGAATAGGAAAAAAGTGCTACTGCCATATTGTTACTGAGTTTTAACACTGTAACTTCTGTATGACAGTACCGCCTACTTATGGAGAGGCTCCATATCCAAAGACTATATAAAGAGGCTACCTTCAAAAAGAGTGAAAATAATAAGGAAAAGCCAAAAAGATAAGGTAATGGTCGGTAACTTTTTCACGTAACCAATATAATGATTTCCGTAAATGCCAGTAGCTATGCGCTAACACACAACTCGGTTGTCGCTTCAACGCCCTAGTATTCCTAGTCTTGCGTAGTATCCCTGAGTTATGCGCCACAATGGTTCACTTTATGCTCATCTCACTTCAATGCTTTTAACAAATTCGTTAATAATTGAGTGAAGGAGAACACGATGAAGAAACGTTTACTATCTACCTTAGCAGGTTCACTGACATTAATGTTAAGTGCGAGCAGTTTCGCAGGTCATCATGATAGTGATGGAAAAGAAGTGATAATGAATAACCTGGAAACAGGGATGAGCATGGGCTCAGTAGTGGTGAGCAGTTATGATGATGACGGTGTAGTATTTACGCCAAATCTGTCAGGGTTAACCCCGGGCATTCATGGTTTTCATGTTCATCAAAATGGTGATTGTTCACCAGCAATGAAAGATGGAAAAAAAGTGTTGGGCGGCGCAGCGGGCGGCCATTTCGATCCAGAAGATACCGGTAAACACCGTGCTCCTTGGTCTGAAAAGGGTCACGAGGGTGATCTACCCGTGCTTTATGTTGATGAAAATGGAAACGCAACCCAGCCTATCTTTGCACCAGAGCTTGAGTTAGATGATATTGAAGGCCGCGCCTTAATGATTCACGCAGGTGGCGACAATTACTCTGATTCACCTAAAAAGTTAGGTGGCGGTGGTGACCGCGTAGCATGTGGCGTAATTGGGAAATAAACTAACACCACCTCATGTTATGCAATCAACATCTTATACAAAAAAGCGGCTTCTAAAGCCGCTTTTTATACTTCACTTGATAAAAATAACTTGCCTGGTCTTGTCTAACAAAGCGAGTCCTATCTTCGATAAGGATAGTAATAGCCTTTATCCCTTATTCAATATTCAATCGGTATTCCAATGTGATGTTGGCATTAAGAAGTTGAGATACTGGGCAATTTTCTTTTGCTTCCTGTGCAATTTTCTCAAACTCATCTTCGGTAATCCCTTCAACCTCAGCATCTAAGCTTAGTGCCGATTGAGTTATTTCAAAGCCGTCATCGTTTTTCTCTAAACTGATTTTTGCAGTGGTATTTAACTCGCCGTCATCGTATCCCGCGTCTGAAAGCGCAAAAGAGAGTGCCATGGTGAAGCAACTCGCATGCGCCGCACCAATTAATTCCTCGGGGTTGGTTCCCTTTCCATCTTCAAACCGCGTGTTAAAACCATAAGGCTGGTTCGATAAAGCACCGGTTTGTGTAGAAATGCTCCCCTTTCCCTTTTTACCTAGCGGTTTGTAAACTGCACTACCTGATTTGACTATCGACATATCATCTTTCCTTTCATTTTAACTAAACTGATTTTCATGTAGTTGGATAAGATGCAAGTGCTCTGCCGATCATAAGAAATCGCTCTATCCCTTGTCATAGCGGCTTTACAGCCTCATCTTGTAAATGGTGGAATCAGAGACAGTTCCCTTTTTGAAAGAAGACTACAGAGTGAGATGAAAATTTTACTTACATCCTTTTAGTCTTTTTCAGTACCTATGCTTTCGCGCAAAGCCTCAAGCTTCGCAATGTGCGCTTAGAAAAAATGTACGCTTGTAAAACAAAAATGGAATTAACTCGCTGCACCGCGATGAAATTAATTTCAGCTTAAACCGTTCTTTATTTGTTAACCGTATATCTTCGCAAGCTGGGGTCTGACGAATTAAACGCGAAGGTCGCTACAACGTTAAACCAACACATAAAAGGTGAATGATGAAATTAACACTTTCTGCAGTTTTTATTAGCACTGCGTTAAGCGCTTCGGTTTTTACGCCATCAACAAGTGCCGACGAGGCCATACTAGCTGGGGGCTGCTTTTGGTGCATGGAGTCTGATTTTGAAAAGCTAGACGGGGTTACTGATGTGGTGTCGGGGTTCACTGGCGGAAGCGCGCCAAATCCGACTTATAATGGCAATCACAAGGGACACTTTGAGGCGGTAAAGATCACCTATGACGGCGATATGCTTTCTTATAATGATATTCTCGATCATTTTTGGGTGAACATTGACCCTTTCGATGACCGAGGTCAGTTTTGTGATAAGGGACCCAGTTACTTAAGCGCCATCTTTGTAGCAAACGATAAAGAACGTGCTATAGCAGAAAAAACAAAAGCTGACGTGGTAGCCCAATTTCCCAATAAAAAGGTGGTAACGCCCATACTCGATGCTTCTACCTTTTATCCGATAAAAGGCGACGAAATTGGCCATCAAGATTTTTATAAAAAAAGTCCCGTTCGCTATAAGTTCTACCGATGGAACTGTGGACGTGACCAGCGCTTGGAAGAAATTTGGGGCGAGAAAGCCTTGGGTAAGAATAAGTCTTAGCCCAGCAACTTAACATCTACGCCCAACGCTAAACCAAAGCGATACCAAAAGCCACACCAAAAGAAAGCACGCCGCAAAACACTGGCAGCCCTAAGCTTTTGAATTTGCGCCAAACAAGCACAGTGACAACAGTGCCTATTGCGGTTGCAATCCAACTCGCCGCTGACGGTGCTTTTGGAATAAGTGACGCTCCTAGCATAGCGGCAATCATTAACGGCCCTAACACGCTTAGCCACGTAGGTAAACGCGCCTCAGTGTTATTGGCCTTGTGTTTATTAAAGTGACGCTGAGTCCACAGCAACGGTACTACGCGCAATGCATATGTTCCGATGGCCGCTACAACAATAGCTATCCAAATATCAACGTGCATGAGATTGCTTCCTTTCAACGTGCGAGGTGAGAAGATAAAAGGTTATCGCACCGCATAGTGCTGCCAGTGGAATTGCAGCGTTTTTAAAGGCGCTGAGAGCCAAAAAGAGAGCCGCCGTCATTGTAACGAGCAAGGTAGCGCTCCACAGTTTACTTGAGAATTTAGGCGCGAGTAGCACAAGGAAAAGTGCAGGTAAGGCAAAGGGCATCACGCTGTCTAATATTGGCCATTGTTGGGTAAGGGAGTCCCCTGCGATACCGCCAAGCGCTGTCCCTACGATCCAACTAAGCCACGCCACCATCGATACACCTTTAAACCAATCTACCTTTTTAGCATCGTCCATTAGCGGCAAGCGAGTATGGGCTAGCGCAAAAATCTGGTCAGTAAGGCCGTGCATTAAATAGGGCCAAGCTTTACTTTGCGGTAAATAAGGCACCAAGTTGGGCGCATAAACCACATGACGTACATTAACTAATAACGTCATACAAACCGCTAGCCAAAGTGGCGCACCTGATGCCACCATGGCTACCAAAAGAAACTGCGACGCGCCTGCGTAAATGAATATGGAAATTAGCGTGGCTTCCAGCGTAGAAAAACCGGCTTGAACTGCGATCACGCCAAATGAAATGGCTACCGGAATATAGCCACCTAACAAAGGTAACCCGTCAATAACCCCTTGCTTAAGTCCACTTTTTGATGAAAGTTGGCTCATTCCTTTGCCTCTTTGTGATAAACGATTGTGATAAGACATGTCGCCCACTCGTCTCCCGTTTTGTATACGTGGGGCAAATCAGCGTTAAATGCTAAACTTTGACCCGGATGCAGCCATTGAGTATTTCCACTATTCCCAGCTTCCAGAGAGCCGCTAACAACGGTAATCGTTTCTTCTGTTCCTGTGGCGTGAGCTTCTGCCTCTCGAAAAGTATTGGGTGCAACCGACATCCAATAAGCATCAACGTTCGGGATACCTTGTCCTTGCTCAATTAAACGAACTTCTACGCCCTTTTCTCCAACGCTTGCGCTAAGAGGCTGAACTAGCTGACCGAACGGAACGTCTAGTTGTTTAGCTAACCGCCAAATGGTGTCTAGCGTCGGGTTGCCGTTGCCCTGCTCCAATCTTGAAAGGTTAGATTTAGCGATACCTGCCCCTGCTGCCAATTGCGACAGCGAGACACCTTTGTCTTGCCTGAGTTTCTGCAAATGCCTTCCGAGGATGTTGAGCGTTGATTGATTCACACCTTACCAACTTAATGTCGTTCCATTTAAAGAGCGTTCTATATATAGAACACCTCAAAGTCAAGAAGTTTGTTTTAAATGGGGGTATAGATACGGCGTTGTGCTCACGCCACGACTGGAATACGTGACAAATGTTAAAAGATGACAAAGGGATGAACTAAAAGGTAACCAATATTTGTGCACAGAAAACAGTAACCTTCGATTTTCTTAAACGCCCATTCGACTTTCTAACGCAAAAGGTCCGACGTAATTTATTAACAAAAGCACTACATTTAAATCGCTGAATTGATTAAGAAACCTTATCAGTTACCGTTACTTGCTATCTGAGCGATGCTACGATCTCTTGCATTAAACGAATACGAAAAGCACGAACCTGTGGGCTGTTGATCATTGCTAAATATTATCGATGATAAGGGCGACTATTCGAAGAGAACCGGCAAACACTCCGTTGAGCCGGTTTTTGCGTTTCATCAAAGCGCTAGTCTGCTGAGTGTCTTTTATCTTTGATGACACACAGACATTGTAAGAATGCACAGCAAAGCTCAACAGCCCCTCGCTAAAACAGCCACTAAGTACGTGATTGAACTCATTGAACAAAAGGACGTTTATGACGAATCAAACTGACAAGATTCTTTCTGACCAAGCCTCTTCAAAGCAGGCATCTTCAGAGCAGCCCTCAGCGTTGGGTGAATACTCACTGGCCACTATAACCTTTTGGCTGGCTTTCGGAACCTTTGTGATTGGTTGCAGTGAATTTGCGGCAATGGGTTTATTACCTTACTTTGCAGAAGATTTTGGCATTACTGAAAATGTCGCCGGTCACGCAATTAGTGCTTATGCCATTGGTGTTGTAGTGGGCGCGCCGCTTATCACTATCTTTTTTTCCAGGCTTGCAAGACGCACCATGCTTATTTCCCTGATGGTATTTTATGCTGGCGGAAACTTACTAACAGCGCTAGCGTGGTCAGAATGGACAATGAACATAGCGCGCTTTATTGCTGGCCTACCTCATGGCGCTTACTTCGGCATTGCCATGCTCTTTGCTGCAGACATTGCCGGTAAGAATAAACGGGCGCAAGCAGTCAGTAACGTCATTTTAGGCTTGGCTATTGCCAATATTATTGGTGTGCCGTCAATTAGCGGTATTGGGCAAATGTTCGGATGGCGCACTGGCTTCTTTATTATTTCAGCCTTTGCGCTAGTTACTGCATTAATGGTTTGGAAAACCGCACCCTACCGCGGCCCTAATCCAGATGCCAAACCACTAACCGAGCTTAAAGCTCTGAAAAACAAAGACGTGCTGCTGGTACTACTTATGGGCGCTATTGGCTTTGGTGGTATGTTCTCAGTTTATTCTTATTTCAGCGCCTCTTACCTCAATACAACCTCATCACCTGAGTGGGGAATCTCGGCCACATTGCTTATCTATGGCATAGGCGTAACCTTGGGCAATATTATTGCAGGCCGCTATTCTGAAGGCAGGCTACTGACCTCAGCGATTACGTTTCAGGTTTTACTGGGCCTATCAGCTGCAGCTTACGCTGCGTCGATGGGGAATCCATACTTAATGGCAGCATCACTGTTTTTCATTGGTATCGGTGGTGGCATGGTGGTGCCGCTGCAAACAAGGCTTATGGACGTCGCTGGCGAGGCTCAGACTTTAGCCGGCGCCATGAACCATGCGGCTTTTAATACCGCTAATGCGCTTGGCCCTTGGTTGGCAGGAATGACACTGTCAGCAGGTTATGGCTATACATCAACGGGTTGGGTAGGCCTAGCGCTTGCCGGTGGTGGTGTACTGGTGTGGCTGGCCATTGTTATGACTGCTCGCAATACTCAAGTACAAACAGCAACCGTATCTGGTTAAATGAAGGTTTAGCGCTGACAACCTTTGTTGTCAGCGCTTGTTAGTTGTATTCCCTCGGTATTACTCGGCGTCGTTTTCACGATCAGAGTTATTGCAAGAAGCACTTCCCCATACATCTTCGGGAATGTCTCTTTTAGGCGCTGGCGCACTAGCTATCGCTTCAGCCTGCTTCTTCTCTTGATTTGACCACTTAACACGAATTTTCTTACCGTCGATAACTTTGGCGTTAAGTTTTTCAATGGCTTTATCGGTTTCTTCTTGCGTGCTCATTTCTACGAAACCAAAGCCTTTCGATAAGCCAGTAGCCTCATCCATCACCAAGTCGCACGACGCTATGGTGCCAAACTCGAAAAACAAGTCTTCAAGATTCTCCTGAGTAAATGTTTTAGGTAAATTGCGAACTAATATGCTCAAATTTATGTCCTACTTTTAAGTTGATTATGGATGAACGGGTGTTATTAACTTTCCTGGTTACGCAGAAACACAAGTTCCGTTGATGAACTTTGTTCTTCGCTAAACACATAGCCATCTACGTCGAAGTTTTTCAGACCTTCTACGTCTTCTACACGGTTTTCAAGAATATAACGCGCCATTAAACCACGGGCTTTCTTCGCAAAGAAACTGATAATTTTATACTGACCATTCTTGCAGTCTTTAAACGTTGGCGTAATGATCATGCCATCTAAAGACTTTTTCTTCACTGCTTTAAAGTACTCATTTGAAGCAAGGTTGATCAACACATTGTCACCCTGTGCTTCTAATGCCTTATTTAGCACATAAGTAATGCGATCATCCCAAAACGCATACAGGTCTTTACCTTCAGGGTTTGCTAATTTAGTACCCATTTCTAAACGATAGGCCTGCATTAAGTCTAGAGGACGAAGCAATCCGTATAGGCCAGACAGAATTCGAAGATGTTTTTGCGCATATTCGACCGTTTCGCTATCAAGCGAGTAAGCATCTAACCCAGTGTACACATCACCATTAAACGCATACATTGCTTGGCGTGCATTATCGGGCGAAAACGGCGTAGAAAACTCAGCAAAACGGTTGGCGTTCAACGTTGCTAACTTGTCGCTTATCTTCATCAGCGATGATAAGTCAGCAGGCGATAAGGTGCGGCAAACTTCCATCAAACGTTCAGTGTCTTCAAGCATGGCAGGCTGAGTGAACTGGCTCACAGGAATTTCGCTTTCAAAATCTAAATTTTTTGCTGGGGATACTACAACTAACATTTCGACTCCTTAATTTTTACGCTGGTATTGTACCACCTGATACGCTCCAAAAAGCAAAATGGCATAAGAAAGACGTAAATTGGCTTAACAGAGAAATCCGATTAGCCATTTTGTCGCTATTCAATGTATGAATTGTCACACGGGTTTGATATAAATAGCGTTACAAATAATTATTCAAACAATAATTGAGATACACCCTCCGTGAACGTACCTCAATTGCCAAAGCGCTGCATGTACCAGTACTTATTAAAGAACTAAGAACTGGTAAAAAAGAACGCAAGCGCGAAGCCCTACACACGCGCAAGCGAACCGTTTTATTCAACTGGCTTTTCCAGCGAGTTGTCCAAATTTATTTTGATAAAGAACAGAGAGAATTATGAGCAATCAGTTAGCTTCATTACGTGATATCACTACCGTTGTTGCCGACACGGGCGACATCGATGCCATTAAAAAGTATCAACCAGTCGATGCCACAACTAACCCGTCGCTACTTTTAAAAGCGGCTGGTCTTCCTCAATATGCAAGCCTAATTGATGATGCTGTAGCATGGGCAAAACTTCAGTCAAACGACGCTGACCAGCAGCTTACCGATGCAGCAGACAAACTAGCGGTAGCCATTGGTAAAGAAATCTCTGCAACGATTCCAGGCCGAATCTCAACTGAAGTAGACGCACGCCTATCGTTCGACACTGCCGCCACTATCGAAAAAGCGGAACGTTTGGTTCAGCTATATGAAGACGCGGGTATCGATAAGTCACGCATTCTTATTAAAATTGCCTCTACTTGGGAAGGTATTCAGGCAGCAGAAGAGCTAGAGAAGAAAGGCATTCAGTGTAACTTAACGCTTCTATTTAGCTTCGCCCAAGCACAAGCTTGTGCAGAGGCCGGTGTTTATCTTATCTCTCCATTTGTAGGGCGCATTTTAGACTGGTACAAAAAAGCGACCGGAACTGAGTCTTACGCACCAGATGAAGATCCAGGCGTAGTATCTGTAACTAAAATTTACAACTACTACAAAGAGCACGGCTACAATACCGTAGTAATGGGTGCAAGCTTCCGTAACATTGGTGAAATTCAAGCGTTGGCAGGTTGTGATCGTCTAACCATTAGCCCAGCACTGCTAGAAGAACTGGCAAACGAGCCTGGCGATCTAGAGGTTAAACTTAAAGACAATGGCGCTACAAAAACACCAGGTGACCGCTTAACAGAAAGCGAATTCCGCTGGGCAATGAACGAAGATGCAATGGCAACCGAAAAGCTATCTGAAGGCATCCGCAACTTCGCCGCAGATCAGGAAAAACTTGAAACCATGCTTCGCGAAAAACTAAGCGCGTAAGGGCTATTGAAACAATGAGTGTTTTAACTTCTCTTCCTGAATGGAAAAAGCTGTCTGAACATGCTGCAACGGTAAAAGATGCGCACATGCGCAACTGGTTTGCACAAGATGCAAATCGAGCGGACAAGATGCAACTTGAAGCCTGCGGTATTTTTCTTGATTACTCAAAAAACCGTGTAAATGATGAAGCGCTTAAAGGACTATTCGACCTTGCCCGAGCGTGCAAACTAGAAACCCTTCGCGACGCGATGTTTTCTGGTGAGCAGATTAACTCAACAGAAGGTCGCGCTGTGCTTCACACCGCACTTCGTAATTTCTCAGACCGTAAAGTACTGGTAGATGGCGAAGACGTAATGCCTGAAGTGCATGCTACGCTTGCAAAAATTGAAGCGTTTACCGCATCGGTTCACAGCGGTGAACACAAAGGTTATACCGGCAAGCCTATCAAGCACATTGTGGCAATTGGTATTGGTGGTTCGTTCCTTGGTCCTAAGATTATGACCGAGGCACTTAAGCCGCATACCGTTGATGCCGTGAAAGTTCACTTTGTTGCCAACGTTGATGGTTGCCACATTCACGATGTGCTATCTAGCGTAGATTTTGAAGAAACTTTGGTGGTCATGTCATCAAAGTCGTTCTCTACCCAAGAGACGCTTCAAAATACACTTACGGCTAAAGACTGGTTCTTAAAGTCTGGCGGTACACAAGAAGATATTGCTAAACACTTTGTAGCCGTGTCTTCAAACGTTAAAGCAGCCACCGAGTTTGGTATTAGCGCCGACAATATTTTCCCTATGTGGGAT
Organism: Alteromonas macleodii ATCC 27126; assembly: GCF_000172635.2. Classification (NCBI taxonomy): domain Bacteria; kingdom Pseudomonadati; phylum Pseudomonadota; class Gammaproteobacteria; order Alteromonadales; family Alteromonadaceae; genus Alteromonas; species Alteromonas macleodii. The sequence continues at coordinate 3,378,412 of NC_018632.1, forward strand.
TGGGTTGGCGGTCGTTACTCACTGTGGTCTGCCATTGGCCTGCCTATCTCGCTAGCCCTTGGGTTTGAAACTTCAAAGGTTTACTTGAAGGTGCGTTTGACATGGACACCCATTTCACAACCGCACCTCTAGAAGAAAACATGCCGGTTCTACTTGCACTGCTAGGTGTGTGGTATAGAAACTTCTTCGACGCACAATCACACGTTTTATTACCTTACTATCACTATCTTCGTGGCTTACCAGCTTACGTACAGCAGTTAGATATGGAAAGTAATGGTAAAGAAGTGACGCAAGAAGGTGAGAACGTAAACTACCCTACTGGCCCAATTATTTGGGGCAGTGAAGGTACAAACGGCCAGCATAGCTTCCACCAGCTTATTCACCAAGGTTCTGGCGTTATCCCGGCAGACTTCATGTTGCCGCTTAACGTCCCTAATCAAGACGACACGCATCATGCCATGCTTGCTTCTAACTGTTTTGGTCAAACCCAGGCGCTAATGCAGGGTAAAACCTTTGAAGAGTGTTATGCAGACCTTGACGGTAAAGGCCTAGACGACACTGAACGCAAACGCTTGGCCGCTCATAAAACCATGCCTGGCAACAAGCCTAGCAATACTTTCTTGTTTGATAGCCTTACGCCTAAAACACTTGGCGCGCTGGTTGCTATGTATGAACATAAGGTATTCGTTCAGGGTGTTATCTGGAACCTTAACTCATTCGACCAATGGGGCGTAGAGTTAGGTAAAGTACTAGGAAACCAAGTGCTTGCAGGCATTCAAGGCGAGGCAGACAAAGATAATTTCGACGCTTCAACACAACAATTGATTGCCAAATTCAGAGCAGCGAATGCACCAAAATAAGGAATGCGAGGTGATTTAAAATCACCCAATTGGTGCAAATAACAAACTGAACGGCTAGCTTTTTCGGAAGCTAGCCGTTTTTTGTTGCGGTTTTCATCGACTATACGACAGACATTTTTGATATCCGTAACACTGTACAATTGATTACTAACAAAACAAATAGGATCAATTACATACAGTTATTGTTCACGCTTTAAACACACTGGACATTTCCTTACCGTTGTCATCATATCGTCACAATTTGTTAATAAAAGGTAAATTAAACTATTTTATTTTAGTGGCGGCTGTGATACAAAATTGTACAGAGGGAATTAAAAACAAAAACTCTGTATTAGTTGTAGTGGTATAAAAAGGAGATCCCAGTGGATAAATCAGATCTATTTGCCATGTTAGACATCGAAGCAAGCCCAGCAAAAACCAAAAGCAAAAAACGTAAGTGGAGAGAAATCGAAGCGCTACAAGATCGCTACAAATTAGAAAAAGAACTGGCCGAACTCGACTGTGGTTTCGAGTACGAGCTAGAGACACTGGAAAGATAAAACGAAGGCCGCCTGTTAAACAGGCGGCCTTTTTACTTTCTAGCGTGCTGTAAATGCTTCACTTGCAAGCATGGTGTCTCTTCGCTGGCTCTATGTAATAGCGTAATAGCTAAGGAATATGCTCTGTGCCTAATTGCGGCCAGACCGCATAACATGGTCTCATAGCTATTTAGGCATTTATCTAGTGAGCTAGCTATTGATAGGGCGCTGAATGGGGCAATCACACTTGCTGTGTGGCTAGCTGCTGTTTCTGCCAGTACTATACCTGCCAATTAATGGGTTCTTTGCCCTTAGCAATAAGGTATTCGTTTGTTTGGCTGAAGTGTTTGCAACCTAAAAAGCCTCTGTGTGCTGAGAGTGGCGACGGATGAGGCGCATGTAAAACGTGGTGTTTTTCACGGTTAATGTGCTTACCTTTCTTTTGCGCATGGCTACCCCACAGAAGAAACACAACGTTTTGGCAGTGCTCATTGACCACATCGATAACCTTATCGGTGAAGGTTTCCCATCCCCATTTCGCGTGACTATGTGCTTTGCCCTGCTCAACGGTCAATACAGTATTAAGTAGCAATACCCCTTGCTCCGCCCACGACGTCAGCGTGCCGTGATTAGGCTCAGTGAAACCTTCAATATCAGACAACAGCTCTTTGTACATATTTTTAAGCGATGGCGGTGTTTTAACGCCAGCTTTTACTGAAAAACAAAGTCCATGGGCTTGATTAGGACCGTGGTACGGATCTTGACCTAAGATCACGACTTTTACTTCGTCTAGCGGCGTGTATTTAAGCGCATTGAATACGTCAGACTGAGGCGGGTAGATAACGCTTCCCGCTTCACGAGCGTGCTTCACGCGCTCAAGCAACGTAACAAAATAGTCTTTTTGCTTTTCATCACCAAGCGCGCTTTGCCATGTTGTAGCCGAGGGTGTCATTACTTAAGCAAATCCATCATATGCTGCTTAAGTGCATCGTAAGACGCTGGCAAGTCTACCGCTAAGCTGTCTTCGCCTGCTACATCGGCCAACGCTTTCGGTAAGCTGATTGGATTACCTAGCACGTTTTCAACGGTTTCTCTGAACTTAGCCGGGTGCGCTGTTCCTAAGAACAAACCAATTTCGCCGTCTTCTAAGTCATGACTTACTGCGCGATAGGCAATCGCGGCATGTGGCTCGCTGGTATAGCCTTGTTGCGCTAATTGACGCATAGCAAGCTGCGTATATTCTTCGTCAACCATCTCACCTTTAAGACACGCTTTGTCGATATAGCCACGCTCAATAAGCGCCTCTATTCGCGGCCAGTTATTAGGCTGACTCACATCCATTGCGTTAGACATGGTCGCAACCGTCGCCTTAGGTTCCCACTCGCCGGTTTTAAGGTATCGAGGTACCGTGTCGTTTAAGTTAGTTGCTGCGATAAAACGCTTTATAGGTAAACCTAACGATTTAGCAATCATGCCAGCCGTAAGGTTACCAAAGTTACCACTAGGTACTGAAATAACGAGTTGGTCTCGTTTCTCTTTTGGCAACTGACTTACTGCTTCAAAGTAATAGCAAACCTGCGCTAGTAAACGGCTGATGTTGATTGAGTTTGCTGAGTTCAGGTGAAGGCCTTCACGTACGTCAGGGTCGTCAAACGCGGTTTTTACTAGTGATTGGCATGCGTCAAAGTCTGACTCAACAGCAACGGTATGAATATTACCGCCTAGCGTAGTGAATAGCTTTTCCTGCAGCGAGCTAATCTTGCCCTTTGGAAACAAAATAACCACGTTGATATTGTCGATGCCGTGAAATGCATGTGCAACCGCTGCGCCGGTATCACCTGAAGTCGCTGTTAGAATGGTAACTGGCTTCCCTTCGCTAATACGCGACAGGGTTTGCGCCATAAAGCGGCCGCCAAAATCTTTAAACGCCAGCGTTGGACCATGGAAAAGCTCTAAGCAGTATACGTTATCGTTGACCTGCTCAACTGGTGCACCAAAAGCAAATGCGGTCTGAACAATTTCTTCTAGCTCGCCATTATTCAGCTCATCGCCGATAAGGGCGCGAAGTACTTCAATACTGCGCTCTACAAATGGCTTTTCCAACAATTCGTCAATATTGTCTAGGGTAGGAATATGCTCTGGGAAATAAAGCCCTTGGTTTTTACCTAAGCCCCGCTTAACGGCTTCAGCAAAATTTGCTGTGTCCGATGAATCTTTTAAATTTACCAATTCCACTTGCTGTTACCTTTTTATGTGGGCAAGTACTCTGCCCTTTTAATCTTTTAAAAAATTATTGTGCTTTTAGGAAATCATTTGCCTTTAAGAAACCATGTACCTTAAAAAGCTATGTACCTTAAGAAACAATGGTGCCTTGGCTTGGTATTTGGCACACATGGCTAAAGCCATCTTCATTTTGAATGTAGTTCTCTGTTAAATAGGCGGCGACTTTTTCCGCCTGCGCTTTACTTGGACACACGGCAAAAACCGTAGGTCCCGAGCCAGAAATACCAAAAGCGAGCGCACCCGCTTGCTCACTAAACGCACGAGCGTCATCAAAGCCAGGCAGTAGCGATTTTCTGTAAGGTTCGGCTATGACATCGTTCATTACCGATGCTGCCAAATCAAAGTTACCTACATGTAAGGCGTGTACAAACACACCTAGCTGTCGACCAAAGGTTAGTGCCGTCGCCATTTCCACCTGTTTAGGCAAGATATCGCGAGCAGCCGCCGTTGATACGCTAATGCCTGAATAACAAACGGCATAGTACCATTCGTCGTTTAACGGCAACGACAGCGTGACAGGCGCATCGCTACCTGTCATTAACGTCATACCACCTAAGTAACAGGGAGCAACATTATCATAGTGAATACTACCGCTTATTTGGCCTTCTAATTCGCCCATCATTATAAGTAGAGTATCTTCATCGAACGGGGTGTCGAAGTAAGCATTTAGCGCTGCAAACGCTGCCACTATAGAGCTTGCGCTTGAACCCAACCCGCTGCCTATTGGAAGGTTTTTATGAAGCGTAAGCGCAACAGGAGAGGTTGTTTTTCCAGCCTTTTCCATTTGCTCACAGAAATAGTGATAGCACTTGGTTACAATATTACTGTCTGCATCGCCCGGGAGTTTGTGAGCAAAGCGCCCCACCGTTTCTAGTGAAAATGACTCAGCCGCCTTTATTTCAACTTCATCACCTAGCTTAGTGCCATCAACGGGCGCAAGCGCTGCGCCCAGTACGTCAAAGCCTAAGCTCACATTTCCAATTGATGCCGGCGCGAAGGCCGTGAATGCTTTCATATTATTACTCTTACTTCGCTTGTGGCGTGCTCTTTATATTAGCGCTTCAAATTAGCTCAATAAATTAGCGCTTTAAATCGATGCCACAACATTACTGGCCTAAGTCACACCTTCGAATATCTTACTTTAGCCGCCTATCTACGCTAAGCAAGCTAAGCGTTATTTAGCCCTTAGTGCGCCATTTGCTTCCACGGCATAGTACGCAGAATGTCAGCAAACACCCCTGCTGCTGTTACCGTACCACCTGCTCCATATCCTCTAATTACATAAGGGATTGGGCTATAGTAGTCACTGTTAATCGCCAGCGCGTTTTCACCGTCTTTTACCTGCGAAAGAGGGTTACTTGCCGGTACAGCCTGAATGCTTACTTTGCATTTTCCGTCTTCAATGCTGCCGATATAACGAAGTACTTTACCTTCTGCTTTAGCCGCTTCAACCTTTTCACCAAACGACGCATCTAACTCTGGCAGCTGCTGCATAAACTCGTCAATTGAACAGTCTTCAGCAAAGCCTTCTGGCAGTACAGACTCAATTTCAATGTCAGATAGTTCTAACGCTAAATCAGCTTCACGAGCCATGATAAGCAGCTTGCGCGCTACGTCCATGCCGCTTAAGTCATCGCGCGGATCAGGCTCTGTGAAACCGTTGTCTTTGGCTGTTTGTGTCGCTTGCGACAGGCTCATGCCCTCTTCAAGTTTGCCAAATACATAAGACAAACTGCCCGATAGAATTCCTTCAAAGCGGTGTAAGGTGTCGCCGGCGCTGAATAGCTTTTGCAAGTTATCAATAACCGGTAGCCCTGCGCCGACAGTGGTTTCGTAAAGGTACTGACGATTTGTCGATTGCGCGGTCTTGCGAAGCTTACGGTAGTAAGACATTGCGCTCGTGTTCGCCTTTTTATTTGGCGTTACCACGTGAAAACCGCTTTCCATCATATCTACATATTGCTGTGCAATCGCTTCGTGACTAGTACAGTCAACAATCACCGGGTTTACCAGACTATTGTCGTTAGCAAACTGATGCAGGCGTTCAACGCTTAATCCTTCGCTTGCCGATTCAAGTGCCGCTTTCCAGTCACCGCTTAAATCAATACCTTGGCTGTTTAACAGCAGCTTACGGCTATTTGCAATACCATAAACTCGCAGCTGCACGTTGCGTTTTAACAACGCAGGCTGTTGTTTTTCAATTTGACCTAGCAGTTCGGTTCCCACATTGCCACACCCTACTAGGAACACGTCGATGGTATGGCGGTCAGAGAAAAAATTCTGATGAATGACTTTTACTGCTTTCTTAGCACGCTTACTTTCAATTACCGTTGAAATAGAGCGCTCTGAAGAGCCTTGAGCAATGGCTACGTTGTTTACGCGCGCTTGGGCAAGCGAGTTAAAGAAACGCGCAGCCAACCCTTTGGTTTGACGCATACCGTCACCAACCAAAGTAACAATGGCTAGGTCATGACGCACTTCAATAGGATCTAGCAATTGATTTTGAAGCTCTAGCGCGAACGCATCTTCAAGAAGCGTTAACGCTCGGCTGGCGTCTTTGCTTTGGATACAGAAACTGATTGAGTATTCTGAAGAAGACTGGGTAATAAGGCTTATTGAAATATTGGCGTTCGACATCACCTCAAACACACGACTTGCCATACCTACCATGCCTTTAAGGCCAGGGCCTGCAACGTTAAACATGGTGACGTTATCAAGCTGTGAAATACCTTTAACTGACGTCCACACCTCGCTTTTTTCATTGCTGATTAGCGTACCTGGCGCAGCTGGGTTTAGTGTGTTTCTGATCAAACAAGGGATGTGGTGTTGGGCAATAGGACCGATAGTTTTCGGATGAAGCACCTTAGCACCGAAATAAGATAGCTCCATCGCTTCTTGATAGGTAAGCTTGTCTAACAGCACTGCCCCTTCAACTTGATTCGGGTCAGCGTTATAAACACCGTCTACGTCTGTCCAAATTTCACAGCAATTTGCGTCTATACACGCCGCTAAAATGGCCGCTGAATAGTCTGAGCCGTTACGCCCAAGCGTGACTTTCTCGCCCGCTTCGTTAGCAGCAACAAACCCCGGCATGACAAGAAATTCACTGCCGTCAGTAGGCACATCTGAAAAGCGGGCTTTACTAAGCGACACATCGGCAATGCTGTCTAGGTAATCGCCTTCGGCCAGCACATACTTAACCGGGTCGATAACGCGATTAGCAATACCTTTAGCAGATAGCATAGCGCTAAAAAGCGTCACCGAGATGTACTCACCAATACTTAGAATACCGGCAGCGACATTATCAGGTGCAACACCAAGCAGCTTAATACCTTCAAGGTGCTGTTTTAATACGGAAAGGTGACTATTAATGAATTCTACCACGCTTGCATGTGCAAACCCGTCGAGTTCTTCGTTTAGGTTGTTGGCGATGCCGGTAACCGTGTCGTTCAACTTATTGAATAACGGCTGGAAATCTTCACCCGCGGCTGCTTGTTCACATAGTAGTGAAAGCGCGTTCGTTACCCCCTTTGGGGCAGAGAGTACAACCGCAGCACCGTCGGTTTGGTGGGTCGCCGTGCTAATCTCCATAACGCGCATGTATCGCGGTGCATCGGCTAGAGAAGAACCCCCAAACTTTAAGACTTTCATATGCTGCTCCTTAAGGTTACGCATGCTAAAACGTGTGTAAAAAAAAGCCCGCTCTGTGTTAGGCGGGCTTTCGTTGTCTTTTGCTTACTTGCACTAGTCAGCGACCGCCCTTTTTAAGGTGGTAATTAACATAATGGTGGTGCGAGTAAGTAGAATCTTTTTCATACAAGCAATTTGCCGTATAGACGTCTATATGTCAACCGCAGTTTTCACTACACTGTGTTGCAAAAAGTGCAACACTCTTTAACTAATATTTCTTTTTAAGGTACAAATACGAGTTCAAGCCGTTTCTTTGCTGGCTTACTAGTATTCAAGTAGCTTTAAACAACGACTTATTTCTAAGATCATTCAAACCTAACTCAATCAAAACCTTTCTTTAAGCCAAACTCGCCTTTAAAAATGGGGCTGTTGCACTTTGCTGAACTTTAGCAACCTCCTCTGGTCTGCCTTCAGCAACTATTTCTCCTCCCTCATCACCAGCGCCTGGCCCCATATCAATAATGTGGTCGCAAGCCCCAGCCACCTGCATATTGTGCTCAACCATCACCACAGTATTCCCCGCTTCAACTAAGGTGCTTAAATGCTGCATAAGCAATGCAGTGTCTGAAAGATGTAAACCTGTTGTAGGTTCATCAAGCACGTATAGGGTATTAGCATTTTGAGCACGTTTAAGTTCTGACGCTAATTTAATGCGCTGCGCCTCGCCGCCTGATAATTCAGTGGCACTTTGCCCAAGGGTTAGATAGCCAAGCCCTACGTTCATTAGCGTTGTAAGTCCCCGCGTAATAACTTGATTATCACTAAATGCAGATAGTGCTTCTTCAACCGTAAGCGATAATACATCAGCGATAGAATGCTCATTGTAACCAACTTCCAGTACGTTATCGTTAAAACGCTGACCGTTACAAACAGTACAGGGGGAATAAACACTCGGCATAAATAGTAATTCTACCGATACCACACCCAAGCCTTCACAATGTGGGCACCGCCCTTTTGCAACGTTAAACGAGAAATGACCCGCATCGTAACCACGGGATTTTGCTTCTTCGGTTGAAGCAAATAAACTTCTGATTTGGTCAAATATGCCGGTATAGGTTGCCAAAGTTGAACGGGGTGTCCTGCCGATGGGAGACTGATCTACCACAACTATACGACTTAACGCTTCAAGTCCGCTTTCAATACAGCCTTGTCGCGGTTCACTTTTAAGTGAAAAAGTGTCGTTAGTAAGAAGCGAATTGGCGTCAGTAAGCAGTTCTTTCGTTTCTCTTGTTTCTTGCGCTCGCTTCCCTTCTTTCTCGGCTGTACTTAAACCATCTTTGACCAACTCAACTAATGCTTGGCTAATTAAACTCGACTTTCCAGAGCCGGAAACGCCAGTGACACAGGTCATCACACCTAGTGGAATATCAATATCAACATGGCTGACATTATTTCTGGACACGTCTTTTAAACGCAATCCCCCTGATGATTTACGTTTTATACGCTGGCTTAGTGCTTTATTGTTAAAAACATAGTCTGCCGTTAAAGAGTTTTTTGTGCTTGCCAGTTCTTTAACCGGCCCACTATAGACAAGCTCACCTCCGTTCACTCCCGCTTTCGGCCCTACATCTACGACCCAGTTAGCCCCTTTGATGACGTAAGGATTGTGCTCGACAACGAGCAGTGAATTGCCCGTATCGGTAATATTGTGAAGCGCGTGAATAAGCCCTTCTACATCGCGAGGGTGAAGACCTGATGAGGGTTCATCCATAACAAAGACAACGCCAAATAAATTCGATTTAAGCTGGGTCGTCAGACGCAATCGCTGTAGTTCGCCTACTGAGATACTTGTTGTACTTCTATCTAACGAAAGGTAATGAAGCCCAAGCGCTACTATGGGCTTCACTCTTTCAATAATGTCGCCCGTAATAGTACGTATCACCTGACCACGCTCTGAAGTATCACCGTTGACTGACTTTCTTAATGCCTGAAGCTTTTCGTGAACTTGCTGTAGTGGCAGCCTTGAAAACTCAATAATATCTAAGCCATCAACTTTCACTGCCAGCGCATTTTGCTTAAGCTTTTTTCCACGGCAAACCGGACATGCTTCAACAGATATAAAGGGAGCAATTCGCTGCTTCATTTTCTCTTTTTGAGAGGTTTTAAACGTATCGAGCACATGACGTCGCGCGCTGATAAACTTGCCATTGTAGCTGGCAGGCTCGCCCTCTTGTTGTGCTTTACGGGTTTGCGCTAGGTTATAGTTTCGGTATACAGGTAACTGAGGCATTTCGTCGGTAAATAAGATCCAGTCACGGGTTTTTTGAGGCAGTTCACGCCATGGAATATCAACATCGATATCTAGCGACAACAATACCCTTACTAGGTTTTTGCCCTGCCATGCACCAGGCCAAGCTGCCACAGCGCCCTCACGTATGGTGAGGCTGTCGTCGGGTACAAGGCGATGAGCTTGTGTGTCAAAAACTTTTCCAATACCGTCACAATGTTCACATGCACCTTCGGGCGTATTAGGAGAAAACCCGTCTGCGTAGACAATGCTCTGCCCTTTGGGATAATCCCCGGCCCGGGAATAAAGCATTCGCAGACTATTAGAAAGCGTGGTGATACTACCAACGGAAGAACGAACTGAAGGTGCGCCCCGGCGCTGGTGCAGGCCCACAGCAGGCGGTAAGCCGTCAATCACGTCTACGTCAGGTTTCTCCACCTGCTCAATTAGTCGTCTGGCATAAGGTGATATTGAATCTAAATAGCGGTGCTGAGCTTCTGCGTAAAGCGTACCGAAAGCCAAAGAAGATTTTCCTGAGCCAGATACACCGGTAAACACCACCACTTCATTTCGCGGTATATCAATACTGATATTTTTTAAGTTGTGTACACGAGCGCCGCGTACGTTAATTTTTCCCTCATCATTGTGCACTTCATCACCTGCATGTCACCTTTATTAAAGAATATTTAGATACAGGCGCTGTATTTCGATCACTATTTTTAAACAAACACATCAGCTGTCTGAGATGAGATGTTGAGCTAAAAAATCCACCAGCAATCTAATTTTAGGTGCAACATTTCGGTTTGAAGGAAATACGGCCCAAATAGCCTCTTGCTTGTCTTTGTACTCGGGAAACAGCTCTATTAGCTGACCAGAGGCTAGCGCTTTACGCACGTAAAAACCGGGTAGCTGTGCAATACCCAAACCAGCAACCGCGGCGCTGCATAGGGCATTCCCGCTGTTATACCGTACTCTTCCCTGTACAGGAATTGATTGAATTTTATTATCGATAAGTAAACGCCAATAGGGTTGTGACCCCACCAGCAACGAGTGCTCTTTTAACTCTTCAATACTTTTGGGTTGACCTTGCTCTTTAAAATAATCCCTACTTCCGCATACAAACAAATGACGTGTAGCCAGCTTTTTTGCAACCAGCGTCGAGTCTTCTAGTTTGCCAATACGAATAGCGAGATCGAGACCAAGCTCCACAATATCGAGTTTTTCATTGGAGAACGTACACTGCACACTAATGCCAGCGTACTTTTGCATAAAGGTATTGAGCAATGGCGCTATGAATGCTTCGCCAAACGCTACGGGAGCGGTAAGTTTAATTAGCCCTTGCGGCGATGCTTGCAGTGCGCTCACAGCTAGCTGGGCATCTTCGAGCGCCTTTAACGCGGGCATTGCCTGCTGAAAATACTGCGTACCCGCTTCAGTAAGCGATACGCTGCGCGTTGTACGCTGTAATAATTTTACGCCTAGCTGCTTTTCAAGTGATGCGACTTTACGGCTTATCTGCGCCACTGACGTATCGAGCTTATTTGCAGCCCCGGTAAAATTGCCAACGTCAGCTACGGCACAAAACTCGGCTATGCCTTCTAGATATTTCATTATCGCCACTCGTTAGTTTAGCGTTGTTCAACACAGCGCTGGTTTATTTGAGTACATTCTATTTGGCCAAATCAATTATTACAAATATGAAATAGTGATTTACTAAAACCGTATTTATCATTAGTAATCCGTCTCCTATACTTTGGCCTATAAAACATCATCGTATATTTATGATTAAGGAGTCATCACATGACATCGTTTAAAGATTCGTTGCAAGAAGGTCAAACTCACATCAAGTCAAAAGCTGCGGTGGCTTGGGGCCCGGGTGAGCCGTTAAAGATGGAAGAAGTTGACGTAGAGCTTCCTAAGAAAGGCGAGGTACTTGTACGCATCGTTGCAACTGGCGTATGCCACACTGATGCATTTACGCTGTCCGGTGATGATCCTGAAGGCGTATTCCCTTCAATTCTAGGCCACGAAGGTGGTGGTATTGTTGAAATGGTGGGCGAAGGTGTAACCAGCGTAGAAGTTGGTGATCACGTTATTCCTCTTTACACCGCAGAATGTGGCGAATGTAAGTTCTGTAAGTCAGGCAAAACTAACCTTTGCCAAGCAGTGCGCGAAACACAAGGTAAAGGCTTAATGCCAGACGGCACAAGCCGCTTCTCTAAAGATGGTGAGCCAATTTATCATTACATGGGCTGTTCAACGTTTTCTGAGTACACGGTTTTACCAGAAATATCGCTAGCAAAAGTAAACAAAACGGCCCCGTTAGAAGAAGTATGCTTACTTGGCTGTGGTGTGACAACCGGTATGGGCGCCGTGCTTAAAACGGCGAAAGTACAAGAAGGCGACACGGTTGCTATCTTTGGGTTAGGTGGTATCGGTCTATCTGCCATTATTGGTGCACGCATGGCAGGCGCCGGCCGCATTATTGGTATTGATATTAATGAAAGTAAGTTTGACCTAGCAAAACAGCTTGGTGCAACTGACGTGGTAAACCCTCAGAATTTCGATAAGCCTATTCAGGAAGTGATTGTCGAAATGACTGACGGCGGTGTTGACTACTCGTTTGAATGTATCGGCAACGTCAACGTGATGCGTTCTGCACTTGAGTGCTGTCACAAGGGTTGGGGCGAATCTGTGATCATTGGTGTAGCTGGTGCAGGACAAGAAATTTCAACGCGCCCATTCCAGTTAGTGACAGGTCGTGTATGGCGCGGCTCTGCATTTGGCGGTGTTAAAGGTCGTTCAGAGCTACCAGGTATTGTAGAGCAATACTTAAATGGTGACTTTGGTCTTCAAGAGTTTATCACTCACACTATGGGTCTTGGTGACATTAACAATGCCTTTGATTTAATGCATAAAGGTGAAAGTATCCGCTCTGTTGTGCATATGGATAAATGAGCATTAGAACCAAAGCGCAGATATTTTTGCATAAAAAACAAAGGCCCGCATAAATGCGGGCCTTTTTGTAGTTACCATATGTGTAAATCTATTTGGCTCTCTTACGTCTTATAAACGCAAAAGCTGAAAGAGGTAGCAAAATAGCCAAGCTCGCTGGCTCACTAACTGAAACACTGGATACACTCGCTAATCTAGGCGCTTCAGTTACCACGATATCATCAACAAAATTGCCATAGGTTCCTGTATTGATGGTAGAAAAACGGATGGTTGTCAGCGCAGTTTGCGCAACAAAATCACCGTAGAATTCAGACCAAGTTTTAATAGCGTGATCGTCAAACACTTGACTGAACAAAATGTCATCCGTATCGCTGAATATGTCTAGCTGAAAACTTTCACCTTTGCCTCGTGCTGCATAAGCAAATGACACATCATAGGTAGCATCTGCTTCAGTAGAGAAGCTTTGAAAAATAAAGTATCGGCCATTATTGCCATTGGCATTAAGCTCAGCATATTGGCTACCATCAAATGCATTTAACCCTTGGAAGTTATCCCATAGCTCCATATTTGTGCCACTCCACCCATCAACTGTTCCAGCAGTGAAGGCTTTCCAGCTATTACTCTTAATATCGTTGTTCTCAAAGCTACCGTTTAAAATCAAATTGGCGTGAGCTGTCGTGCTCACACCGAAAACTAAAGATAAAACTACTAACCACTTGCTCATGTACTTCTCCGAAATCACATGTGATCCTATGATTGTATTTTACCAAGTGGTCCAACCTGTGTATCTTATTCTTTAGCATGTTGTATAAAAGTATAACTAAATAACCCCCTGCTCTAACGCCTTGAGCACTGCCCTCGTTCTATCTCGTACACCAAGCTTAGCCATGATTGAAGAAACTTGGTTCTTAATGGTGCCTGTTGATTTGAACATCGCATCTGCAATTTCTTTATTACTGTAACCCGCAGCGATCAAACGGAGAATTTCGACTTCTTTCTCAGTAAGTGGCTCTGGATTTTCAAACGACTCAAATTCTACGTTCAGTCCTTTCAAGCCTTGCAACACTTTTTCGGTTACCGCGGGCTGAATCAGCGTTTTGCCATTTTTTATTTGCGTAATAGTGTCTACCAGAGTTTCTAGCGACACATCTTTAAGCAGGTACCCTTTTGCACCGGCGCGCATAGCACCGTTTACCAGCTCGTGATCGTCAAACGTAGTAAGCATTAGAACCGGGGTTTTAATTCCCCTATCTCTCAGCGCAAGTAAAGTATCGATACCCGATAATTTGGGCATGCGAATATCCATCAATATCACATCGCAATGTGTACCGTTTTCACTGTCAATGAGCTGCTGACCATTTTCGTATTCGCCAACAACCTCAACGCTATCATCAAGCCCCAAAAGTGATTTGATGCCTTCCCTTACCAGCATTTGATCTTCTACTAGAATAAGGCGTGTTTTCATTCGCCCTCCGGAATGTGAATTGCGATGCGAAAACCCTGCTCGGTTCGCTGCCAGCTGATAGTTCCATTTAGCTCATGAACCCGTTCCTGCATTCCTTTTAGACCATTGCCAGCCACCACATGACTTGAAGTGTCAGATTCGCTTGATCGCTCTTCCTTTCGAACCCCTTCTGCAAAAGCGCCTTCTGAATGGCTACATGGTGCTTTGTCGAAGAACTGTATGCTACTTGGCTGCTCATCACTGAGTTTCTCATATGCAGCATGCGGCACTATACTGTCGTGCATTAGTAGGTTATAAACGCCGTTGTGTTGCGTCAGTGATAGGGAAAAATAATGCGCCTGTGTATGGCGTATCACGTTAGTTAGCGCCTCCTGCATACTTCGCAACAGGCAATCGGCAATTCGCACGTTGGTTAACATTAAATTGTCGTCAATGTGCAGATTTACCATCGGCCTAGGCAAATCTTTAATTAGTGCGTTTACTGCTAATGAAAAATCAATAGCCGCATTTTCCCGAATGTCAGAAATCGCTTCTCTAACATCAGAGAGCAAAAGCTTAGCGATACTGTGGGACTGCTCAACGTGTTGCTTTATGGCTTGCGATTCAGTGCTCTCTAATAAATCCGCCTTTCTCGACGCGACTTGAAGGTTGATAGTAAGCGCCGTCAAATGATGCCCTAAAACATCATGAATGTTTCGCGCTATACGCAGGCGTTCATCTTGAGTAAGCGCCTGCTTCATTAGTTGCTGAGTACTTAATAATTGTCTATTAAGCGCGTCAGCTTCTTCACGCGCTTTCGATTCTTTAATGGCCGTGTTCGACATGATCATGGCAAATAAATTGAATGTCCAAAACAGCGCGCCAGTTAAGACAGCTTGCTGCTCTTGCCACACCCACCCTTGGATGAGGATGGTGGGCAAAGCCAATGGTATTGAAAGTACGACGCACTTTTTCCAATTAACATAGTAAGGAAGAATGGCGGACCAAATAACAATGAAGATGGCAAGGTAGGCATAGGGAAGCAAAAACTGGCAAAGTACCGCTAATAGAAACATCGCCCATAACGTTGGCAGCCTTAACGAAGGCATACTGTGGTCATGCCTACTGACAATCACAAAAGTCGCAGCTAGCATACAAAAAATAGCAATGGCGGAGAGGGTTCGCCAATGCATGAACGAGTATTGATGATACAAGAAGTAAAGTGCAGAGCCGCTTACAAACATCCACGTAATGCATGCAGATGCGCGCTCAACATCGATGCTCACCCGCCAATGAGCAGGGATTGAGATTTTCATTCGTTTCTGACTACCTATATCTTTTCGTTCTTATAGCGTTACTTTGACAAAAAACACAGTTCAATGCATAGGCCAGAAGTCACTTTTTATTTCATGACTTCTGGCACTGTTGTCAATCTCGTGAAGTTATCACTATAAGCCTACAATTTTGTTCATTGCCAAAGGAAAGCAAGATGCAAACAATTCATGGCTTTATAGTAACGCTTCATATTTTAACGGGTGCTCTGTCACTTTTACTGTTTTGGGTGCCTAGTCTTACGAAAAAGGGCGGAAAAGCCCACAAGCAATTTGGTGGTTACTATATAAAAGCAATGCTATTTACGTCTATTAGTGGCGTTATCAGCTCTACTATGGTGTTGTTTATTCCGCTAGTCATCTACCCAACAATGCCCGAGCACTTTGAGTCTGTTGCTTATTTCACTGCATACCTTAGAGGTCAATATATCTTTTTGCTGATGTTAAGCCTGTTGGTGTGGAACAACGTGAGGCATTCTGTAGCGGTGCTTAAAGTGAAGCAAAATCTTGAGCAGCTGCGCACAATTGAATATTTATGGCTACCCGTACTGCTTTTTGTCGTCGCTTCCATTGCGTTGTATCAGGGTATTACTTACGGCATCACGCTAACTTGTATCTTTGCCCCTATTGCACTGTTAAATGCCATTGGTATTGTGCGCTATGTTCATCAAAAAGACATCGTTGCAGGTTCGTGGGTAACTGAGCACATTGGGCATATCATTGGCTCTGGTATTGGTGCATATACCGCATTTTTTGCCTTTGGAGGACGCGCATTATTCGAAGGCTCGCCGTCACTACAACTTGTCAGTTGGGTTCTACCTGCCCTTATAGGCGTTCCTTTTTCAATCTGGCTTAGCTGTAAATACAAACCAAAATCATCTGGTCGTAATACGTCTTCTTTAAAACCTAAGGTAATGAAAAGTTAAACTTAAAAGTGATATATAAAAATTCAATTCAGCAGTTGTTATCAATGCCACGGTTAGGGCCTGTTTACATAACGGTGGCATTGCCACTTGGACAACAAGCCATCAAATGTGTAACGTAAGAAATGGCAATAACGCCACCACTAACCAGTGTGAACATCGAGCGCTAAATTATGAAAAAGCACCAATCAGCAGCACTTAAAATATTGAAAGATACACTGTCATTTCAAACGTATTAGCGTAGTCTCGCTGTCAGTGCGGCCTGTATTGGTTTAGGGCTAGGTTTAAGTGCACATGCGAACGCATATCATGAAGACAATTCAACACCGCAAACCAGTGACCAAGCGCAAATGAATACCAAACCGACACTTACAACGCTCAACAACTACCAAGAAAACGCGCCATATATGTTCTCTTCGGGCTTACCCGATGCCTCTCACCTTTCTTTACTGAAAGAAAAAGGGGTGACGCACGTTGTAGATTTGATCCCAGGGGATAGAACCAGTGAAATCTTAACTACCTCAAAATTAGGACTCGATTACTTTAATGTGCCCGTGGATTGGGAAGGCCCCACATTAGCCAACTTTTTAAATTACGCTGCGTTTATGCAAACCGTCGATATCAAAGAAGACAAGGTACTTACGCACTGTAAACTGAATTGGCGAGGCGCTGCTTTTACGTATCTATACAGAATTAACGTACTTGGTGAAAATGAACAAGCCGCCCAAAAAGACCTTATGGCTATTTGGCATCCGAATCCAACATGGTTCGCCTTCATGAACGAGGTAATTGCCCACTACAATGAGGTAAACGGTAAAGAAGTAGCGATGTCGTTCGAGGCTGCCGCTCCTGAAAACCACTAAATTTCTGTCTTACCGAGAATAATGGCGGTCTAAGACCCTCTCGTCCTTACCAAACACATATGAAATTTCAGATTTATCATTGACACATACGGAATTTCATATACGATACATCACATACGAAATTTCATATGTGATGTGATTTATGTCGACTTGTTCTGATTCTTCGCAGCTACAGCCTTTAACATTTTTCAAATGCTTGTCGGAAGACACCCGCTTAAAGACGCTACTTATGCTCAGTGTAAAAGGTGAGCTATGCGTGTGCGACCTTACTGATGCGCTTCAATTAAGCCAGCCCAAAATTTCACGCCATCTCGCTGACTTACGAAAGTGCGGTTTAGTTCTCGATACTCGTAAGGGTAAATGGGTGTATTACCAGCTCCATCCTGACCTACCCGCTTGGGCACTGGAGGTCATTAAAAACACCGCTATTCATAACAATGAATATATTAGCGAGGCGTTAGCGAATTTGTCCTGCGAGAATTGCTAGATTCCAAACTTTCTGGATGGCACAAAGACCGCTGCAAAAATGCACAGCAAAGGTCAACAGGTCTTGGTGTTAATTGCAGCTTAATACGTCGCCAAGTATCTGTTTTTTCGAAGTCTTATTCTATTTATTACAGCTACCCACAGTAGCCTCGACCATTAAACAAGGTTTTATATGAAGATTTTATATATTTGTACGCACAACCGTTGCCGCAGCATTCTTTGCGAGGCCATCACTAACGCCTCGAACGGCAATGTAGAAGCGCGCAGTGCGGGCAGCCAGCCTGTCGGTGAAGTACACCCTCTTTCTCTTAAGTACCTTGCAGAGCGCGGGTTCAGTACAGACGGCCTTCAAAGCCAGTCGTGGGATGAATTTGAAGATTACGATGCTGATCTTGTTGTCACGGTTTGTGATTCAGCGGCGGGCGAGTCATGCCCTGTTTATTTCGGTAAATCTCTTAAGGTGCACTGGGGCTTAGAAGACCCGTCTAAGTTAGAAGGTAGCGAACAAGAGAAAGCAGAGGCATTCAACAACACCATCGATATTATTGAAAAGCGTGTAGCGGCATTAGCAGAACTTGCTGAGAAAAACTTAGATAAAGCAGCGCTTAAAGAGACACTCTCAAAATTAGGAGCCCAGTAATGGGTAACAGTAAATCAATGAGCCAAGATATATCAAGCAACCAAGAAAGCTCAACGGCACAAAGCCCATCTGATAACGCGGTAATGGCGCAAATGCACAAGCCAATTATGGCTAACTTTGCATCAAGGTTCTCAGATCACAAGCCGCGTATTTTGCTACTTTACGGCTCGCTCAGAGAACGCTCGTACAGCCGCCTAGTAATTGAAGAGTCGGCGCGGTTGCTCGAATACTTTGGCGCTGAAGCCAAAATCTTTGACCCTCGTGGATTGCCGCAGCCAGATACTGAAGATGACTCACATCCAAAAGTGAAAGAACTGCGTGAGCTTATGATGTGGTCTGAAGGGCAAATTTGGTGTTCACCAGAGCGTCACGGCAGCATGACTGGCATTATGAAAAGCATGATCGATTGGGTACCGCTTAGCCTTGGCGGCGTTCGACCAACCCAAGGAAAAACGCTGGCGATCATGCAGGTATCTGGTGGCTCACAATCATTTAATGCGGTAAATCAAATGCGTATTTTAGGACGCTGGATGCGCATGTTAACCATCCCAAACCAGTCTTCTGTAGCAAAAGCGTTTTTAGAATTTGAAGACGATGGTCGCATGAAGCCGTCCCCTTACTACAACCGCATAGTGGATGTAGTTGAAGAATTGGTGAAATTTACTTTGCTTACCCGCGACAACAAGGACTTTTTAGTTGACCGCTATTCCGAGCGCGTTGAAAGCGCAGAGGAAGTGAGTAAGCGTGTTAATCAAAAATCGTTGTAAAGTAAGACAAAGGTGAATCAGAATGGGTTTCTTTGAACGTTATTTGTCAGTGTGGGTTGGCCTTTGCATTGTTGCAGGGGTGGGCCTAGGCTATGCCATGCCGGGTGTATTTGCGTCTATTGCGACGCTTGAATATGCGCACGTAAACCTGATAGTGGCAGTACTTATTTGGCTAATGATTTACCCAATGATGGTACAAATAGACTTTGGCTCAATTAAAGACGTTGGTAAAAAGCCGAAAGGCCTTGTACTGACCTTGGTGATTAACTGGCTGATAAAGCCCTTCACTATGGCACTATTGGGTTGGCTATTTTTTAAGGGCATTTTTGCCGACTGGGTAGATCCGCAAACTGCCACTGAGTACATTGCAGGCATGATCCTACTGGGCGTCGCTCCATGCACAGCGATGGTATTTGTGTGGAGTCACCTTACCAAAGGGGATGCTAACTACACATTAGTCCAGGTATCAATTAACGACTTGATTATGGTCGTTGCCTTTGCACCTCTTACCGCCATGCTGCTGGGCGTAACAGATATAACCGTACCATGGGATACCCTGCTGCTTTCTGTTGCACTGTATGTTGTATTGCCATTGGTCGCGGGTTATATCACGCGCCGTCGCTTGGAAAATAAAGGCAATAACACGCAAGGAAATGGCGCTGTTGACGCATTGGTTAGCAAGCTCAAACCCTTTTCAGTTATCGGCCTGCTACTCACTATTGTTATTTTGTTTGGTCTTCAGGCCGAAACTATTTTATCGCAACCGCAAGACATCGTGCTTATCGCAATACCGCTACTAATACAAACTTACGGTATTTTTGCCATTGCTTACTTTGCGGCAAAACGTATGAAACTGCCGCATAATGTTGCAGCACCGGCATGTATGATTGGGACGTCTAACTTTTTTGAATTGGCGGTAGCTGTCGCTATTTCGCTATTTGGTTTACACAGCGGCGCAGCACTTGCCACTGTGGTGGGTGTATTAGTTGAAGTGCCCGTAATGCTTTCGCTAGTGTGGTTTGCGAACAAAACGCGCCACTGGTTTGACTAAGCGCATATGAAAAAGGGCGAACCACAGTTCGCCCTTTTTCATCAATTTTTCTCATCAACCTTTATCGACGCTTTTTACAACGCTCTTTATAAGTCGTTAAAATCTTAAACCGCAATCGCTGGTTTGTAAGTATCGGGAAGAATAAAACCAAAGCGCTGCAAAACTGACGTTAGCACGTCTCGCTTTATCGGCTTTTCTATAAAACCCAGTGCACCTAAAGACATCACTTTTTCTTGCATCATTGGCTGAATATCGCCAGACACGACGATAACAAACGTTTCTAGCTGACGGCGTTTTATTTCACTCAACACACTGATGCCACCAAGAACAGGCATGGTCAGGTCCAGTAAAACCAAGTCTATTGTGTGATGAGCCAATACTTCCAACGCGTCCATACCATTTGACACTTCGTAAATAGTTTCAGCAAAGCCATCTGGCAAATTGCTTCTCGCCATTTTTCGCGCCAGCGCCGAGTCATCACAAATAAGAATATTAAAACCCATCAAATACAAACTTATAATTGGTTATTAATCCGTCAACAGAATACATTAAACGAAAGTATAATAAAACAAAAAAGTGTCTGATAATTGGTAACTTAATCGCTATCTGCGCCAAACTTCACTCTTCAAGCTATCTATTTTGTGGTAGATATAGCGAGTAACAAAATAAGGAACACACGACCATGCAAGAGTTAGCTACTAGCCAAGATAAGAGTTTGGTAAGAAAAGTTGCCTATCAAATTTTGTCTCATTTCGATAAGAGTTATCGATGGTTCACCCGCATCACTCGTGGCGCTCAAGAAAGGTTCGAAAAGGGAAATTGGAAAGAAACTCAGCTTGCCTCTAAAGAGCGAATAACCATTTACGAGCAAAGCCTGTCAGACGCTGTCGCCGAAATTTATCAGCTAACTCAAGTACATCAAAAAGACGACGCTTTCTGGCAAGAGCTTAAGAAAGTATTTGCTTTACAGCTAGAAGGCCACCCGCAGTTTGAGCTAGCCGAAACCTTTTACAATTCTGTAATTGGTCGCTTGTTTAAACATAGAAAAATCGATAACGATATGATGTTTGTCTTGCCCAGCCGCTGTTTCTTACCCGGGCAAGACAGAGACAAAGTGATTAACAGCTTCGACACCACCACCACGGTGCGTGAAATGTACGAGTCAATTTTTAAGATATATCGATACAACATTCCATTTGAAAACTTCGAGCGAGACCTACAGAACCTTGAAAGCGCGCTTCGCGCTCGGTTGAACAAGGAGCAGCTAGCCAGCGTTCAAGCTGTGGAAATCCTTAAGCCTACGTTTTTTAGAGGAAAAGCCGCTTACCTGATTGGGCGAATTTGCATGCCCGACGAAACGCTGCCGTTTGTTATCGCCATGAGACGCTATAACGAACCCCATATGTTTGTGGATGCGCTGTTAACTGATCGCAAAGACTTAAGCGTTATTTTCGGTTTTGCTCGCAGCTACTTTATGGCTGACACTCAAAACCCTGCGGAAGTTGCCGCCTTTCTTCAAGAGCTTCTCCCCAATAAAAAGCACTTCGAGCTGTACATGGCAATGGGACACTACAAGCACGGTAAAACAGTGTTTTATCGCAACTTCTTGCAGCACATGGACGAGTCAGACGACAAATTTGAGGCGGCCCCTGGCATTCGAGGCCTGGTCATGATGGTTTTCCATCTTCCGTCTTATGGCGTGGTGTTTAAGATTATTAAAGACGAGTTTGCAGAGAGCAAAAAAATCACGCGTGAGCACGTTAAGGAATGCTACAAACTCGTGAAAATGTCAGATCGTGTGGGCCGAATGGCCGACACTCATGAATATGTGAATTTTAGGTTTCCGCTAGACAGAATTGAGCCTGAGTTAATTGATGAACTCAAAGAGACGTGTGCATCGAGTCTAGAATTCACTGAATCTGAACTCATCATTAAACACATGTACATTGAACGGAAAATGACGCCGCTTAATCTGTATCTACAAGAAGAAACAGATGAAGAGAAAATTACCCGTGCACTAGATGAGCTTGGACTGTGCATTAAGCAAATTGCCATGGCCAACATATTTCCTGGCGACATGCTACATAAAAACTTCGGTATTACCCGTCATGGCCGTGTTATTTTCTACGACTATGATGAAATTTGTTTAATGAATGAGCGCAATTTTAGATCCCTGCCGAAATCTGACGATCCTTATGCTATTGATACGCTCTCGGTAGCGCCTAACGACGTGTTCCCCGAGCAGTTTGAGCACTTCATTGTAGGTAAACGCAAGTTCAAAGATATACTTAAATCGTTGCACGGTGATTTGATGACCCCTGAATATTGGCACGAAGTTCAGGAAAAATGTGCACGAGGCGATGTTCAACACTTCACGCCTTACAACGCCAGCATGCGTTTTGACAGAGGCTAACTAAGTTAAGTGTTTGATCAAGATGCACGTTGACCGGGGCCCCAGTGTAGTTCAATAGTGTAGAGCAAGCCAAAGCACTGTGCATGCGCCCTCTAGGGCACTAGACACCTGAACAAATTGTCGCTACATGCGAAAAAGCTTAAAAGTGATCGTTTCGTTACTTAACACTCGTAAAAGCATGTGAAAGCGATACTGCTTTGCGACTGCTTGATTTTGCTTGCTGACGATTAATCGCCACATAATGGCGACAGCAACGCCAAACAAGTGTGTGAATGTTGATAAACAAAAGAAGCGTAATAATGAAAGTGCTACTTGTAGAAGATGATCCAAAGGTTGCCTCGCACATTGCAAATGGACTATTGGGTGAAGGGCATGAATGTATTACTGTAGGTGATGGAACATCAGGCTACCAACAGGCGTCGAGTAACGAATTAGACGCCGTAATTCTGGATGTGATGCTGCCCGAACTCGACGGTTTTTCTGTTTTAGAAAAACTTCGCGAAGAAGGCAATACAACGCCCGTTTTATTACTGAGTGCAAAAAGTCAGGTTGAAGACAAGGTCAAAGGCCTTCGCACAGGCGCTAATGATTATTTAACTAAGCCTTTTGCCTTTGAAGAGTTACTTGCTCGCGTTGAAGGCCTTGCAGGTCGTAACAAAGAAGGTGAAGACAAGACGCTGATAAAAGTAGGCGACCTCACTCTAGACCTAGTTAACCGCAAAGTATTGCGTGGCGATCAAGAGATCGACCTGCAGTCTAAAGAATTTCAATTGCTTGAATGCCTGCTCCGTCACAAGGGTAAAGTCGTGACGCGAAGCATGCTGCTTGAGCAGGTTTGGAACTATCATTTCGACCCGCAAACGAATGTGATAGATGTTCACATTAGCCGCTTGCGTCAAAAAGTGGATAAGGCGTTTAATGTCCCGCTTATAGAGACTGTGCGAGGCACAGGATATCGAATAGCGGATGGGCTTGCATGATAGCAATACGCGACTTTACGCGTAGTTCAAGTTTTCGCGTAGGCGTATTGCTCACCACTCTAGCTTGTATTGCCATTGTTTTAATTGTTTATTTTTGGCGATTAACGAGCAGCGACTTGTTTATTTCGGAATCGAATGCTGCAGTTAATGCCAAAACAAACGCGCTTATTACTCTCTATGAAAACCTCGGTATTGACGCGGTTAAGTTAGCGATAGCCAAAGACAATGGCCAACATTCGCCAAATGGCTCAACAATCACCTCAGCGTCCGACCACCTACGTTCATTTGTTGCACTGAGTAAAGATGAACAAGTAGTGGCTGGCAATTTGTCGTCAATTCCCCTTGTTCTTGAGCGCCACAAAAGCGCCAGTTTTGCTACCGCAGAAATAGTTATTTCCCGCCCCAATAGCACAACGAGAAAAACGCTGCGCCAAGCACTTATGAGAGAAGTAACCCTTGGCGATCACGTGCTTTACGTTGGTCGCGGCATTGACGATTTATACAGCGCACAGTGGTTTGGTAAAACGTTCAGCTGGATCATTGTGGTGTTGCTTTGTACCTTGAGTGTGCTGAGCTTCGCTATAGCCGTTTACGTGGTTAATCGAATTAACCGCATGTCGCAAACGGCAGATAAGATTATCAAAACGGGAAACCTGCAAGAGCGTTTAGAAATTGACAGTAATTGGGACGATCTGAGCAGTTTGTCATTTGTGTTTAATCAAATGCTCGATACTATCGAAAGCTCAGTCAACAATATTAAGTCAGTGACCGATAGCATTGCTCACGACTTACGAACGCCCCTATCTAGACTTCGCAACACGTTAGAAAAAATAGAAGACGACCAACTAAGGGAAGATACAACCCAAGAAGCCGATAACCTGCTTAATATGTTTAACAGCTTGTTACGCATAAGTGGGCTTGAAACCACCAATAAAAAAGAAGGCTTTTGTACCACTGATGTACGCGCTATTGTAGAAGACGTAGTTGACCTATATCACCCCCTTGCAGAAGAACGCGACATTACCCTATCGAGCGAGCTCGATGCAGTTACTATGCTTGCCGATCCTAACCTGCTATTTCAAGCTGTAGCTAACGTGTTAGACAACGCCATAAAGTACTCTAACGAAAACAGTGTGGTCACCGTACAGCTCTCTACCACGGCAAGTCATATCGTGATTGCTGTGAACGATGCGGGAATTGGCGTGGGTGAACATGAAATTGTTAATCTAGAACGCCGCTTTTATCGGGCAGACGGCAGTAGAACCAGTAAGGGAAATGGGTTGGGCTTATCGCTCGTGTCTGCCATTGTGAAGTTACATGACGGCCACATTTGGTTTGTTCACGACCCGCTTGTAAAGGGGCACGGGTTGGGCGTGGTGTTTACGTTTAAGCGTTAAGTTCTAGATTCTCGCTTTTAGTTTGTGAACAAAAAAACGCTGAGGTCTTTTTCAGAGCATCAGCGTTTTTTAAAACGATATTTTTAACGTTGTAGTATGTGGCGGCCGCTTACGCTAACAGCGACTTCACATACGCTTTAATATCTTCATCTTGACCATGCTCAAACAGACATTGTTGGAAACGCTCGCCAGACACAGCTGTTTTAACCAGCTCAACGTCCATTTTCTTTAGTGAATCAACATAGCTCTCAGGCGCCAACGCACGCTTCAAATCTGCAAGAATACCTGCGTTTCTTACTTGAGGTTCTTTACGCTCAACGGGATAGCCAGCGCCACGCTCGCCTGTTAACACTTTCTCAAAGATATAACGCGCATTAAGTTCAGCGCCCCATCCAAAGCCTTTTGCAAAAGGTAACGCTAACGCATTTCCATTGTTAACTTGGTTAAACAAAAATGCATCTGAAGGATCGATACAATAACCGCAAAATACGCCTGGATGAGCATTCAACGACATCATAGCCCCTTGACCCGTACCACAGCCTGAAATCACAAAATCGACAGCTTTTGAGTTGAGTAGAATAGCTCCCATTATGCCTAAGTGCACATAGGTAAGATGGTGATCAGTTTCGCTGTTCATACCCACATTGAATACAGCGTGTCCCAGTGAGTCCGCCACGCTTGTGAGCTCATTTAATATTACCGGATTCTTAGCCGCCTGACTGTTTTCCATCATCAATGCAACTTTCATGAACGCTCCTAAGCAAAGAAAAATAACGAATTAAACGCTTACATTAGCATGGAACGAAATGCCACCTCACGGGTAATGCCAAAGTAAATGTCGATTAGTTTCAAATGTGAAACGAAAACGGAAATATATGAAGATGGAGGGCCGACGAGTAACAACTCACTGACCAGTAAATCTACTGGCCAGCATTTTTCAAAAAACGAGGTTAATGGCGTATTAGTCTGTTTGTTTTTGCATAAATATGGTGACTTCTGCCATCACAATGCCAAACTTACGAATATACGAACGGTTCATCATAGTACTGTCGTCAAATGCCCAAAACCAATCGTCAAACGTCACTGAATAGGTAGTGTCATCCACCGGCAAATCCATCTCGTAATGAAAGTTAAATGCGTTGCCAAAGCTTGTGCCTTTGGCTGGACCATCAATGTCACTCGCGCGACCCACATAGCTATTATCACTCTGCTTTACGATGGTCCAAGTACGGGACGTTGGACCGTCGCCCACACCGTAATTAAAGGATTCATCAAGGGTTAACGTATCGCCATCTACTGAACCATCGATGTCTACTACGAACCTTTGCACCACCTCGCCCGAGCGGTTCTGAACAATGCCCCAGGCTTTAACGTTCCCATCAAAAAATTGCTCAATATCGAAAACAGGCGATACAGATCTGTAGTCTTCACCATCGACTGAAACAGAGCATCCGGATAGCCCTGCCACCGTTAAAGCGGCAATTCCGATTCCTAAAACAAACTTCACCGTATTCTTTATCACTTTCGCAACCTTAATCAATTGACGAGATAGACTTGGCGTAATGCTAATAAAGCGTTGCCCTTATCCGTTTCCCAATAACTTCTTTCTAAATTTTGGCTCAGACGTTTTATCGCTTAGCCAGATATCAAAAAAACGCTGTGTAAATACTTTGTCTCCAATTTCATCAGCCTTTTCACCGTTCACGTAAAACACACTCGTGCCATCTTTCGTAGCGATACCGGTAATGACGTCGCCCTCGCTGACGTCAGGAAAGATACTATTCATCAGGGAAAGCCACTTGTCTGAATCATCAGCCGATAGGTCTCCTTGCTTTTTCATTTCATCAATAGAACGCTGGGCAATTTTCTTGCCTTCCAAGTCTCGCTGGTACGTTAACTTTAGTGCAAAGGGGGGCTGGTTGGCGTATTCACCTTCAGGCGCATAAAGCTCTCCGGTATACACGTCCCAGAAGTAGTAAGAGAACATTCCTTTTCCAACGAGCTTTGCATTGGGAACATAATTGCTGATGTGCTTAGCATCTGGCTCTTGCGCAACCGCATTCTTTGACATGGTTAGCCCGCTTGTTGATAACGAAACAAAAAGAATGATGGAAAACATCTTCGCAGCCATGCTAGCGCTATACATCGAATATCCCCACACACCACTGGCACTTTCTGGGGGCATTGATAAGGATTTAGCTCTCAACTGGCGCCATAGGCCATACATTTTGATAACCATAACTATGCTCTTATTAGCGTAATAAACTTTACAGGTCTTTTATTGAATTTCTATCTGGTTATACTCTTGCCTTCACACATTTGATCAACTGATACTAGGCTCTCGTTGTGCTTCCCCTTGATGCATTTAAATCGTCATTAACCCTGCCCTCACCGCTAATCCCATTTAAGCCAAATTGGGAAGGTGCCAGCAAGGTATCGCTATTTGTTAAGCGTGATGATGCTATTCACCCTGTAATGTCAGGTAATAAATGGCGAAAGCTAAGTCATGCGCTCACCAGCCCGTTGCCAAAAACGATAGTGAGTTTCGGCGGCGGTTTTTCTAACCACCTGCATGCACTAGGCTTTGTTTGTTATAAATTGGGCATTCCTTTTAACGCCGTTATTCGCGGTGACTACAGCGCTGCACCTACACCCATGATTGAGGATTTGAAAAGTTGGGGCACCCGTATCGACTATGTAGACCGAGTCACTTACAAAAAGCGAAACGATAGCGCATATCTACTTCATCTTAAGCAGCACCAACCTGACGCGATGATCATTCCTGAGGGCGGAAGCCAAGCACAAGCGCTTCAAGGGATAAAGGACATGGTTGATGAAATCGACATAGACTTTGATTTTATTGTCGCTCCTGTCGCTAGTGGAGCCACTTTGGCGGGAATAGTCAGTGCATTAAATAAACGTAATGAAAATAATGCGAAAGACACTCTCCATCACACTGGTTGCAACGCTGTCGGTGTTGGCGTGCTGAAGGGTGAAGACTACTTAGAA
Organism: Alteromonas macleodii ATCC 27126; assembly: GCF_000172635.2. Classification (NCBI taxonomy): domain Bacteria; kingdom Pseudomonadati; phylum Pseudomonadota; class Gammaproteobacteria; order Alteromonadales; family Alteromonadaceae; genus Alteromonas; species Alteromonas macleodii. The sequence goes on from NC_018632.1 coordinate 3,406,249, forward strand.
GGATTAGTCGAACAATTTCTTCCAGCCTCGCTTGGGCGATCAAATTGGCATATTGAACACAACTACCACTTCGGTGGTTACGCCAAAGCGCCAAATGAGCTTCAAACCTTCTGCAACAATTTTAATAATACTTTCGATTTTGATATCGAGCCTGTTTATTCCGGCAAAGCCTTCTGGGCAGTTAAAGATATGCTGGCCAAAGGTATGTTTGAAGACGGGTCACGCATTGTTGTACTGCACACAGGCGGCTTGCAAGGCGCAAGATAAAACCCTTTTATAACAGAGTGTTGCGCTCACTACCTTTCGGTGTTACAACTATCCTTGTGAGCTTGCTCACAATTCTTTTAAACACTAAACAACGATAACAACAAGAAGTTTGTCGCAGGATGCGGCATAAACATTAGCGCTTGCTACCTGCAAACTTCATCAAGGAATGATTATGAAAGATATTTTCTTCTTCGACTCAATGTTAACCCCTAAGATTATCACTTTCGTGTACTGGCTATTGCTTTTAGGATCTGTGGTAAGTGGCGTAACAACGATGTTTGTAGGGTACGACGCGAGTTTTGTATACGGCCTATTTATTATCGTGTCTGGCTGTATTGGCGCAAGAATCTGGTGCGAACTGCTTATCGTACTTTTCAAAATTCACAGCAACCTTCAGAAAATTGCTAGTAAAGAATAACGTTACTCCTTGTTAAAGGTGCCGCTCTGCGCAGCACCTTTAATTAAAACGAAATAGTTAAAGCAAAATTACGCTACTGCAACAGTGTCCGTGTAACGTTTCAACGTATCTAAATAATCCATTTTACGCTTTTCAGAAAGCCAACTGGTTTTAAAGCTATTTTCAACAAGCGTGATTAAATCCTCTTTGCTGAATTGCCCTTCTTCTTGTAGGGCAATTAAATTCTCATTCAAGTAGGCTCTGAAATAAGACGGATCGTCTGAATTGATACTCGGCAGCAACCCTTTTTCCAACATTTGTTTCAATTCACAAGAAGTGAGTGATTGAACAACAAATTTGTTTGAAACAGGACAGACCGTTAATCCCAAATTTTTTGATTTTGCAAGCTCGCATAAAGCATCAGATTCGAGAATATTTACACCATGATCAATCCTGTCGACCTTAATATCCTCAATTACTTGACGTATGTGCTCTTGCGTATTGTCTTGGTTAACATCACAGTGCATTGTAAGTTTAAGTCCCCATGAACGCGCTTTTGAGAATACTTCTGCAAACTTTGATGGCGGGTTATTTTTCTCGTCGGAATCGAGCCCGACGCCGACTAACTTGTTGAGGTGGGGCTTAGCTAGCTTCAGATGTTCCATTGCTGATTCAGCCGACATATCTCGCAAGAAGCACAGGATAAGCTGACTTTCTACACCCAATTCAGTGCGCGCATCTTTTTGCGCTGCATGTATTCCGTTAATAACGCTATCGAAACTCACACCTCGAATTGTATGAGCTTGGGGGTCAAAGAAAAGCTCAACATAAACGATGTTCTGTGCTGCGGCTCTCTTAAGGTATGCCATAGTAAGCTGGTAGAAGTCATCCTCTTCTATGAGCACGCTCATACCCGCGTAGTAAATATCGAGGAAAGAAGGTAAATCATAAAAATCATACGCCTTTATCATTTCTTCAGGTGTTTTGGCTTTCAGTGAAACGTTATTTTTCTGCGCTAAGGCAAAACTTAGCTCAGGCTCTAATGTGCCTTCAATATGAACGTGAAGTTCGGCTTTTGGCATATTTTCAATAAACTCTTTCATTTAACTTCCCTATTTCCTTGGCGCTTTTAGCTACTGTAAAAGCTTGGCTAGTATGTTGTTACCAACTGATAAGGTGTTAATCTGCAAAAAGTGCGCCTAAGGAAAGCGAATTCAGTCAGACGCTGTTGGTTGTAATGCAACTCTAGAGGTTGCGGATCCTTGAGTGTGGAAAGTCTATTTAAATGGCATTCCCACTTTGCTTCATCTCGGTCAACAATATGCTTTACTTTGGTGCGTTTCTGCCAATGAATGTGTGCAAATTGAATGAGTTGTAAAAACATAGTTCAGGCGCGCGAGCACCATTACTATCAATCTGCGACAGGATAGCCAAACAACCTCTTTAACTTTGCTTTTATCCCTTTTGCGTGCTGAAGCTGTTCACGAAGCACACCTATTTGACTGAAGTTAGCGCTAAGAGGATTGTCCTCAGGCATTTTTCCTACAATGCCGTACTTTATCGTTATCGTTTTGTCTTCTTTAGCGAAAGTGCCGAATAATTTATCCCATATAATAAGTACGCCACCGTAATTCTTATCGATGTATGGTTTATTCGTTGCGTGATGAATACGGTGATGCGTAGGCGTGTTGAAGATACGCTCTACCCAGCCTAGGTTTCCAATTGTCTGAGTGTGTACAAAAAACTGATAAGCCAGATTGATAGCGACAATGGCAAAAACCAGACTTGGTGAAAAACCAATAAAAATCATTGGTACCCAGAACAGCCACATGCCAACAAAAGGGTACAAAACGCTTTGCCTGAAAGCCGTTGTGAAATTCATTTTTGTCGAGCTGTGATGTACCACATGCGCTAGCCAAAACCAGTGTATGTTGTGTGAAGCACGATGAAACCAGTAGTACAAAAAGTCTTGAAGGATAAAACCTGCAAAAAGTGATAGTGCACTAAGCTCTATTTTAAATAGTGAAAACTGGTGTAACCAAATAAAAAAAGGCATTAGTAGAAGCAAGACCAATGCATCAGAGCCCTGATGCAATAGTGCAAGTAAGGCATTGTTCACACTGTCTTTTACATTGTAAAACTGTCGCGCTTTCTTAAATTCAACAAAAACACACAGTAGAAATACGGGGCTTAACCCTAGCAAAATAAGTTCAACGGGGATCAAAGCGTGCTCCTAACTTATCTAGACATTGCTCAATATCGTTTTGCAACAAGCGCGTCAGTAACCAGTTTGGTATATACCAGGGCGCCCGACAGGTAATGCGATAAGAAACGTTTGTTAAATTTTCCTGCTGCGTGAACGCAATAACGCCCCTGTGAGCTTTGACTGGAAAGTCATCAACCACTCTATATTCAATGCCGTTGGTATCTGCGTGAATAATCTCTTCTTTAAAACGTACACTAAGAATAGAGACTTCTCTTACGCAGCCCTTTCCACCGCTAATCTCATTATCATTTTCTGCTTTCAATACCTTAAACGACGCGTTGAAAAAATCGCTTAAATTCTGGTGATCAAGCAGCGTATCGCGCAGTTCTTTGGGCGTTGCAGCAATATTTTTTTGGTAGTAAACGTTAACCATCTACGTTATTTCCTTTTCTGATGGCTCCTAGCATAAATTGACATTTTTATTTTATCTTGCGTTAATGCGACAGTGTTTTTGTTATTTTGCGACAAGCATATGCCATCAGTTTCCTCAGCCTATATCCAAAGTACGGTGAGCTATTTAGTTAGCTTAGGCGTTAATGCCGACAATGTTTCGTTAACTACCCAAAAGCATGACTCACTGTCTGGCTCTTCACGTGTTGATATGAATGTATACGTTGAGCTGTTAAACCAAGGGGTAGCACTAACCAACAATTCGCTATTTGGTTTTGAGTTGGGTAAACATATTCAGGCGAAAGATTACGGAGTACTGGGTTACCTTGTTGAAAGTTGCGAAAACTTGGCTCAAGCCATAAATGCGCTTACTCGCTTTGACGCTTTAGTCGCTGACATCGGCACCACTAGCGTGTTTTTCGAACCTGACAATACCCGCGTTGAGTGGGTACCCAAAAGCGCCGATTGCAAGCAGATGGTATTGCGCAACACCACAGCCTGGGTAGCAACCGTCTACAAGATATTAGGTTCTGCCTGTAAACTGAATGCCGTTACCTTTACGTTTCCTTTGAGCGATTCGGAAAAAGCCATGCTAGCGATGTGGTTCAATTGTGAGGTGGTTGATAACGCCAACACCAACGCCATTATTTTTCCTCAGCACCTTTTACATATTCCATTTACCAGCGAGAACAAAGCGATGTTTAGTGCGCTCGTAAAAGTATCCGAAGAAGAACTAATGGCGAGCAGAGGCGGCGACCGTGTTCAATTTGCCAATAGCCAGTTCACCGCCAATCAGCATGAAGACATAAGTCATAGAGTCGTTGCGCTTTTAAAAGCCAATCCAACCTTAAAAGGCTGCGATCAGCAACGCATAGCCAATGCACTTTTTATCAGTCCGCGCACCTTACAGCGAAAATTGAAGCAAAGTGGCACTAGTTTTCAACAAATTCTCAATAGCGAACGCAAAGCCCGCTTAGATGATTTGCTGAAACATCACTCCATCGCTGATACCGCAGATTTATTGGGGTTTCAGGAACAATCATCATTTACCCACGCCTTTAAAAAGTGGTACTCAACAACACCACTGAAATACCAAAAACAACTTTTAGCGCCTTAAAGCTAATGTCCACTTCCTTATCGCCGAACTATTAAGTCGCGTTGAAAAACAACCGATAAAAAGCAATCGCCCTAGGGCCTGTTGACCTTTGGTGTACATTCGCCTTGTCTAGATGGCACACAGACCGCTGCCAAATGTACAACAAAGGTCAACAGGCCCTAGGTTAGTCTCTTAATCTTTTAGTATGAAATGGTAATGTTTAGCTATCGCAATGGTGAATATTAAACTAATGTGACGTAGTAAGCGTAGGTATTAGCAAGTGTCCAGCAACGCTAACTCACAGGAGATGCGCTATGATCGACCGTCCAGTTACATTGCCAACGCCATTAAACGTACTCGTGTCGAAGTCACTAAGCTTATGTGAGCTTATATTACCCGTATGCGATGTGTTTTACCCCTTTGCTGCCATCTATGAAAACGGCCGAGTAGGTTGTATTTTCAACGACGAAACACAAGGTCAAAAGCGAGAGTCACAGCTTATCGAGCAGCTTCAGTGGCGAATTATCGATACCACCACCGACACAAACAGCTACAGCGTATTGGTTTATGCTGCGGCGGTTAATACCCAAGACAGTAAAACCCTCGACGCCATTGCCATAGCCACTGCTACACCAAATCATGAAGAGCGTTTGATTCTTTACCCTTATTACAAAGTTGATGATAAGGTAGTCATATCGCCACCAATTGATACGGTTACCCGGTGAAATTCGAGCGACTTTATATTTTAAACCGAGCAGAATTGCAGACACGTTAGTAATTTTAAAAACGTGTCTGCTTTCGTATCAGCTCAAACTTCTATTGAACGACGTATCTCGGCGTAGACCATAAACGGTCAATAATGAGGCCTTGGAAAGGTAGGCCGCTAGTAGGTGTGCAATACCTTTTACATTCGTTGTTACGATTAAAATTTTTTGTACTGTCATGGGCTGTCTTTGCTTGCCAAATCCCATTGGTCTGCTAGCATTCAGCCCAAAATTCATTAGCAAAATTAGGGATTAGTTATTATGTCTCGCGTTTTAATTATTGGTGCTGGCGGTGTTGCGTCGGTAACTGTGAAAAAATGTGCACGTTTACCGCAACATTTCGACGAAATTTACTTAGCAAGCCGCACGGTATCTAAGTGTGAAGCGCTACAGCAAGAAGTAGGTGCAGATCGCGTTAAGGGTGTTTTCGCTGTTGATGCTGACAACGCAAAAGAAGTGGAAGCACTTATCAACGAAGTAAAGCCAGACCTAGTAATCAACCTTGCGTTGCCATATCAAGACCTTCCAATCATGGATGCATGTCTTGCAACTAATACTGATTACCTAGACACCGCCAATTACGAGCCTAAAGACGAAGCGAAGTTTGAATACTCGTGGCAGTGGGCTTACCAAGACAAGTTTAAAGACGCGGGCATTATGGCCCTTCTTGGCAGTGGCTTTGATCCAGGTGTAACTAACGTTTACACAGCATATGCAGCTAAGCATTACTTCGACGAAATCCACTATCTTGATATCGTAGACTGTAATGGCGGCGATCACGGCCAGGCTTTCGCGACTAACTTCAACCCTGAAATCAACATTCGTGAGATTACCCAACGCGGTCGCTATTGGGAAAACGGCGAGTGGAAAGAAACCGATCCGTTAAGCGTACGTGAAGATCTGGACTATCAAAACATTGGTGTTCGCGCATCTTACCTGATGTTCCACGAAGAGCTAGAGTCTATTGTTAAGCACTTCCCTACCCTTAAGCGTGCACGCTTCTGGATGACCTTTGGCGATGCTTACCTTAACCACCTGCGTGTACTTGAAGGTATTGGTATGACTAGCATTGAGCCAGTTGAATTCCAAGGCCAGAAGATTGTACCACTAGAGTTCTTGAAAGCAGTACTTCCTAACCCAGGCTCACTTGCTGAAGGTTATAGCGGTATGACGTGCATTGGCACTTACATCACAGGCATTAAAGACGGCAAAGAAAAAACTATCTTTATCTATAACAACTGTGACCACGCGAAATGTAACGAAGAGGTAGGCGCGCAAGCAGTATCTTACACCACAGGTGTTCCTGCGATGATTGGCGCAGCGCTTATGCTTAACGGCACATGGAAAGAAGCAGGTGTATGGAACATGGAACAATTCGATCCAGACCCATTCATGGATATGCTTAACGAGCATGGTCTGCCATGGCACGTACTCGAATGTGAAGGTAGCCCTTTCACTAAATAATTGAAACATCAGGGCGCTTAATTCAAGCGCCCTTTTTTATTAACGCCACTATTTAAATCTAGATCAGATTACTGGAATGTAGGATACAGAGTAGTTTTGAGCTACGACCTGTAATGTAATACATTAGGCGTTTGATAAATGTTGAAAGCCGTTTTATTTTTTGGAGCTTTATCCCATTGACCGATTTAACTCAACGTACTGATATTCCCTCTCCTTGCTACGTGCTTGAAGAAGCAAAATTAATTAAAAACCTTGAGCTGATGAAACGGGTTCAAGACGAATCTGGCGCGCGTATTATCTTGGCGCTTAAAGGCTTTTCTATGTGGTCTTGCTTCGACATCATCAAACAGTACTTACACGGAGCAACGGCCAGTTCGGTTTGGGAAGCGAAACTTGCTGCAGAGATGGGTAAAGAAGTTCACGCATATTCTCCTGCGTACAAGGTTAATGACGCAAAGGAATTGGCGGGTCTTGTTAATCACCTGTCTTTTAATAGTTTGACCCAGTGGAACGCGCATAAAGACGTGCTAGCAGGCGTGTCGTTAGGCCTTCGCATAAACCCTGAGCATCAAGAAGCAGATACGCCACTGTACGACCCAGCTGCACCAGGTTCGCGCTTAGGCATACGTGCTAGTGAGCTAGAAGGCGCAGACTTATCGGGTATTGAAGGATTTCACTGCCACAACCTTTGTGAGTGTGATTCTTTTGCTACTGCACGCACGCTTGAAGCCATTGAAAAGCGTTTTGGCAAATGGCTTGGTCAATTAAAGTGGTTAAACCTAGGTGGCGGACACCTGATGACCCGTGAAGGGTATGATGTTGAGCACCTCATCAACACATTAAAAGACTTTAAAGCCCGTTACCCACACCTAGACGTAATTCTTGAGCCAGGGTCTGCGGTAGCATGGCAGACAGGGCCATTAATTTGCGAAGTGGTTGATATGGTAGAAAATGACGGAGATATCGCTATTCTAGACATTTCAGCTACTGCACATATGCCAGATGTACTGGAAATGCCTTATCGACCTACAATTTTGAGCGCGGGTATGCCTGATGAAAAAGCATATAATGTGAAGCTAGGTGGCAATTCGTGCCTTGCTGGCGATGTCATTGATACCTACTCATTCGATGCGCCGCTTAAGGCCGGCGATCGATTACAGTTTGAGGATATGATGCATTACACCATGGTAAAAACCACCTTCTTCAACGGTGTAGAGCATCCTGCTATCGGCATCCTGCGTTCTAACGGCGATTTCGAACTAGTTCGCGAATTTAGCTACGAAGACTTTAAAGGTCGTTTGTCTTAATTAGCTTTTTTGTAATTGGCTAATTGTTCATAAGCCTTTTTACGGGCAAGCTGTTTGATTAAACAAACAGCTTGCTAATTTACACGGCTCACACAGTAAATTCCCTACTATCTGATTCACCTTAATCAATGAACCCCTCATTTTTCTCAGGTTAATATTAAACCCAAATATGAGTTAATAGTCACCAGAGAAGACTGATGCGAACACTAAGTAGTTTTAGATAACTACTTAAGAAAATAACGCCCTCTTCATCAGCTTAAAATTCACCTTCCAATTTGTCTTAATTTTATGCTTTAGCGCGCTTTTTCTACTGACTTTGGGATCTTCAACGTTTGCAATAACGTCTTCAAGGGCTGCAGGGTGTAAATTAAAATCTTCAACCCTTTCTTTTGGAACATTTCCATAGCCTTTATATTCATTCACCTTGTTTTCAAAATGAATAATCGACATCCACATTCGCTTTCCTCTGACAGGCGTCAGTTCTTTTACACCACTCCAATATCCGTGCCTTTCTTGACACCAGATGGTTTTAAAATCTTCACTTTTTTCAATTAAACTCATAAACGGATTATGCACATGTGAGTGCAGGCCTAGCCTTACACGAGGCGCTACCTGCAGCGTATATCCGTCAACAAAGTCAATTGCCATAAAAGATTGCTCTGAAAATTGATTCTGTACTTCTTTAACGAAGTCTTGGTGAAGGCTATCATCGTTATCAAGCCTCGTCGTAATAAGAAAGGGGGCTGTTAATCTGGACGCTATTTCTTTTTTTATAGACGGGTAAAAGTTTTCCATTCCGTCTGCGTAAATAGGGATAAAATTGGAGAATTTTGAAGCTAGCTCGTTTATTTTTTCGCGATAAATTTCTGGTGTATTCGTATCGAAAAATACTAGCCATTCAAAGTTTTTTACCGTTTGAGATTTTATAGACGAATAACAGTACTGCTCAAACAGCTTCAATCTGTTTTCCATCCAGCTATCAGTTAAAACTTTGGATTGAGATTTGGTCTCATCCCAACCTTTTTTTCGAAGATTAAAGCGCGTTAATATGAAATGCTGAAACATGATAATGCCGTTGAATATAAGAAAATGAATTTACAAAGAAAAAGAATGCAAAAGGAATATTGAAATAATACCAATAAAAACTATTCTTTTACGAAATTTTTTCTTTTTCTTTGTTAACTAAGACCCACAAAACGTTGATTCGCTCACATTATTTCCTGAAAAAGGAAAAACTGAATTGATTTCAGGTCAGAGCGAGGCCTTAGCATTCAAGTAAACAACGTAGGAATTCATCGCGCATTGATTTTTATGGCGGCGCGATGGGGTTAGTGGCTATACAACTCCACTTCCCGACGCCGCCTCAGATTTGTCTATCTCACCTTCAGCCAACACTTCGTCATCTAACTCAATTTTAAATGACGTTCCTGCTTTTCCATGCAGGCTATAACGAAAGCCGTACATTTCGCCTTCATTAAGAGAAACTTCCGCAAAGGTATTAGGGTGGATTAAGTCGTAAACACCTGAGTCGTTAGCTTGAGAAAATATATCAACTAACCATTTTCCTTCTGACATGGTGATTTTGAGTGTTTTTGTCATATGAGCCTCCATAAACCTCAGTCCTTTTTGAACTGAGCAGTTGACGTGGATTACACTCTTTTGTATTTATTCCAAGGCCCTTAAGATCAACAACGTGTTTACGCTTTTGCGTCTAGCCCAGCTTGATAAAGCGCATTCTTTTTCAAGTCATAGTGAGTGGCGACCACCGCCGCGGCCTTTTTAAGCGGCATGTGCTCACACAAAACACTTAGCAACGACATTGCCTCACTGGGTATCGCCTGGTCACTTACCTTCGCGGGACCAATCATGACGACGAATTCGCCTTTCTGGTGCGCAACATCCGCATTGAGATAATCAATTACATCTTGCGCGCTGCCACTCACGTAGGTTTCGAAGGTTTTGGATAGCTCTTTCGCTACAACAATCTGGCGTTCGCCTAAAACGCGCTGTATATCAGTAACGGTGTCTAAAATTCGTCGTGGGGCTTCATAGTAAACTGTGGTGAACGTTCGATCTATTAGCGCTGACAACACGCTTTCACGTGCCTGCACTTTAACCGGTAGGAATCCTTCAAAAATAAACTTGTCTGTCGGCAGTCCCGACGCGCTTAATGCTGTTATTGCAGCACATGGGCCCGGCAGAGCGCTAACCGGAATACCTTGCTCACGGCACTTGCGTACCAAAACAAAGCCCGGGTCGCTGATTAACGGCGTTCCAGCATCACTTATTAATGCTACCGACTCGCCGCCCTTTAAACGCTCACAAAGCATTGCTGTGCGCTTATCTTCGTTATGCTCGTGCAGAGAAAGAGTTTTCGTTCCAATGCTAAAGTGCTGTAAGAGTCGAGCGCTGTGACGGGTGTCCTCGGCAGCGATCCAGCTTACTTCACTTAATACGCGTATTGCTCTGGCACTTATGTCGTCTAAATTACCGATAGGTGTTGGAACAATATATAAGGTGGCGGTGTCTGTCATAACAGTGATTAAGTCTTACGTTAATTTTGAAGAATATGCGATAAGTGTATCACGCCATTAGTCCAGATTATGCTGGCAAGCGTAGATTTTCACACTGGTTAAGATAAACTTGGCCTATAACGATGTAAAAGGAATGAAACTGTGCGTCATATTGGACAAGCTGGAAAAATCTTTACGCTATCAGCCGTCGCTTCTGTATTGGTGCTAACGGGCTGTGGAAGTACACCTAAAACCCAGTCAAAGCCTGTGGTAGTGGAACCTACCCCAATTGAAACCACACAGGTTGAAGATAACGTCACGCCTGAGCACAAACTCCTTGAAGCAAAAAAAGTATGGGAGCGCACCCGCAACAAAGAACAGCGCGATACGCTGTTGCTGCAAGCGGCTGACCTGTACCTTCAAAATCAACAGCCCGTTTTGGCTCAGCAAGTGCTATATGAGGTAAAAGAAGACGGTATTTCAGGTGTAAATCAATCTTATTACGCCCTTCTGGTAACCAAAGCCTATGCGGGAATGCCTGATGCCTCGGCAGAAGAATTGCTGGCTATGTTGGATGGCGTAACCGGTACAGGCGAAACCGCATTCCAAAAAGCGGAGCTTCAAACCCAGCTCTTCACGCAGCAAGGCAACCTGGCTGCGGCAGCGAATAGCGTATTAAAGACCAATCTTACTGACGATGAAAAAGTGCAACAAGTTTGGCAGTGGATTACCTCCATTCCTGCATCGTCACTAGATTCAGTAGGCAGTGCTTATCCCGACCTTTCTCCTTTCATTACTCTTCGCGAACTAACCGAAGAAAACGCGTCGTCACCGGAAAAATTAGCCAAAAGCCTGCAGCAATTTAAGCAGGTTTATCGCGGTCATGTATTAGAAAACGCTTTGCCTGAAAACGTAATTGAAGCAACCCAGCTTACCGATGCTGGCGCCAACGATATTGCGGTTTTACTACCACTTTCTGGCAGGTTAGCTCGCACAGGACAAGTAGTTAAAAATGGCATCATGGCGGCTTATTACACCGATGTTGAAAAGCGCCAAGATGAACACCTTCTACCTCGTCTTCGTTTTATCGACACCAACGAAGTAGATACACAGCATTTACTCAGCGAAATTGGCGATACCAAGTTCATCATTGGCCCTCTTTTAAAAGACACTGTTGAACGTTTAATTCCCAGTTTGCCGCTTGGTGTGAACGTACTTGCATTAAATAGGCCTGACGAATTGCCAGACAATGCGTCTGCTAAAGGGTTGGCAACAGGATCGTCAAATCCGGCGATAGCCGATGATGCTCTTGCCTCTGGTACAGGTCTCGCAGGTGATGACACACAAAATGAACTCCACTCATTAGGCTTGCCTACCTCGCTGAATTATTACGGGCTAGCACCAGAAGATGAAGCAAAGCAGCTTGCTGAATTTATCTTTAATAAAGGATATCGTGCGCCTATCGTTATTGCCGCACAAAGCAGTCTGTACCAGCGAATGGACGACACCTTTAAAAAGCACTGGCGAATACTCAACAATCAGGAAAACAAGCAGCGCGCCAACATAACGTCGGTATCGTTTAACGACAGTAATTCACTTCGAGAGGGAATTACACAGGCGCTAGATGTGGCGCAAAGCAACGAGCGTATCAATCAAATTGAGTACATGACAAATGATGAAGTGTACAACATGCCTCGCAGTAGGCGTGATATTGATGCCATTGTTGCATTTGCCTCACCTCAAGACACAGAACTGCTTAACCCCATTATCGAAGCGAGCTTAAACCCTTACGATGGCAAACAAGTCCCCGTGTATGCCACCTCTCGTTCAATGGATTACGACAGCGGGAAAAACCAATGGCGTGACCTGCAGAATGTGCACTTTATCGACATGCCTTGGTTAATGCCTTCACATAGTTGGCAACCTCTTCAGCAGGAGGTTGAACAGGCTTGGCAAAATCAAAATACTATGCAAAAACGTTTATTTGCGTTCGGTTTTGATGCCTATCAGTTGTTGCCTCAGCTAGGCATGCTTAACACGCTGAAGTATCTTTCACACGAAGGGTTAACGGGTACACTTTCCCTTAATCAACAAGGTGAAGTAATACGCAAACAGCCTCAGGCAATTATTCGTAACGAAAAAGTTCAAATGCTTTCGGAGTAAAATTATGTCAACACTGCAAGGGAGTGCAGCAGAAGACAAGGCCTGTAAATATCTTATGGAACAAGGCCTTACCCTTCGATGTCGAAATTACCGCACTCGGCGTGGCGAGCTCGACATTGTAATGCAAGACGGCAGCACCATAGTGTGCGTTGAAGTTAAATACCGAAGACGAAATCAGTTTGGCAGTGCTCTAGAGTTTGTGACTGCCAAAAAGCTCCAGCGAATTCAGGCTGCGTTTGATTTCTATTTGTTAGATAATGGCTTAAATCCAGCGTCTACTTCTCTGCGAATAGACGTTGTTGCCATAGACGGAGACAACCTTCAGTGGTTGAAGAACGTGGGCTAAAGACTGACAATATCCAGCTTTTAAACTGATGTCCCCCAAAGAGGGCTAGAAGCGTACGCCAACGATGGGCGTGGCCGATATTGATGAAAATGTCTTTATGTCAGAAGTATTCCGTTTGTTTTATCTTATGATTTGCAACCCTTCATCGGTTTGATGAAAGTTTCTTAGGTTCCCACAAATAATGAGTCATCCCAACAACAAGGTTTCGTCCAGCAGCGTTGATAACCAAGAAATAGAGCTAATAGTCGGCAACTCCAGCTCTAATTTTTCTGGCGTAACGTCTACGATGCTGCAAGTAACATCGCTACAGAAGCATATGATTAATTTGCGGATAATGGGCAAGCATTTTGTTCCAGACCCATCAATGACTATTACTTTTTGGGAGGTCGCAAAAATGTGTCGACGCCCGCTTAGTAATGGTAAGTGGCGAATTTTTCATGCGCGTCGCGTTGACGAGATGATTCAGGGTGTGATCCTCAAATACGTGTTTCGCGCCAAGATAAAGCTTGTATTTAGCTCTGCCGCTCAGCGAAAGCGTTCGGCTTCTACGGTGTGGTTAAGCAATAAAATGGATGCGGTTATTGCAATGGGTAATCGCTCTGCAAAATATCTAAATAAGCCCCCCGCCAAGATAAATCTACACGGTGTGCAAATAGACAACTACACGCCAGCAGAAAACAAGCAAGAAGCATGGCAAGCATTAGGCTACGGCGGCAAGTACGGCATTGGTATTCTGGGCAGAGTTAGAGAGCAAAAAGGCGTTCATCTATTTGTTGAAGCGTGCATCAAAGTATTGCCCAAATACCCTGACGTGAACGCAGTAGTTGTAGGTGCCATATCCTCGAGTAACCAAGAATTTGTAAACGAGCTTAAAGAAAAAGTTTCTAGAGCCGGGTTAACTGACCGAATTGTTTTCACCGGTGAATTGCCGTTTGAGCAAATTCCTAGAATCTTCAGTGCACTGTCATTAGTAAGTGCACTTAGCTATAACGAAGGGTTTGGATTAACTGTACCTGAAGCCATGAGTGCTGGAGCTGCGGTATTAGCTACTCAGGCGGGCGCATGGGAAGACATCATTAGGCCAGGCGTTGATGGGTATATTGTACCTACCAAAGATCAGCAAGCTGTTACAGAAAAGATGGATTTGCTGCTTTCGGATATGGACAAACTTGCAGAAATGGGCAAAGCCGGGCGCGAACACGTTGTGAAAAATTTTAAAGTTGAAGATGAAGCAAGAAACTTGGTTGAGTTTTTTCGCACGCTTCAATAGAAAATGCGGGTTGATTATCGCGAGCGATAAACGTTAGGCCTTTTTCTCTCGCGCTGAGGCCACAGTTTAAACCTCTGACTTTCAGATACTGGCCATTACAAAAATCAAGGCGCTGTAATGCAGCGCAAAAAATTTCACTAAATGGTCTGCCATTTGGTGAAAACAAAGAGATGACACATGATTGAACAGATAAAAGCGAATTTTACCGAGAGCATACAAACCAAAATAGCGGCATCGGAAATATTGCCAGAGCATATTGAGAAAGCGGCGTACATGATCGTTGAAGCCTTAATTAGAGGTAATAAAGTACTGAGCTGTGGTAATGGCGGGTCTGCAGGTGATGCGCAACATTTTGCTTCCAACATGCTCAATCGCTACGAGCGCGACCGTCCCAGCTTACCGGCAATCGCATTAAGCACAGACACCTCAACCCTGACGTCTATTGCGAATGACTATAACTTCGAAGAAATATTTGCGAAGCAAGTACGAGCGCTCGGCCAACCCGGAGATATACTGTTGGCTATTTCAACCAGTGGTAACTCTCGTAACGTCATAGCAGCGATGGAAGCGGCATTATCTCGCGATATGACCATTGTCGCGCTTACTGGCAAAGACGGCGGTGAAATGGCGGGCTTTTTAAGTGAACATGATGTTGAAATTCGCGTACCGTCAAACCGCACTTCGCGTATTCAAGAAGTTCATTTACTGGTAATTCACAATTTATGTGAATGCATTGACGACAGCTTATTCCCTGCCGATCACGGCGACGAGTAGTAAAGAGGACACAAGTGAAAAATTTGGGACTACTGGGTTCTTTATTAGCCCTAATTCTTACATTACAAGGGTGTGTAGTGGCCGTTGGAGCTGCAGGCGCTATGGCTGCGAAAGTGGCTAATGACAGACGTACTGTGGGCACGCAGCTTGATGACCAAAATGCCGATGCTGCGGTGTCGTATCAATGGTCGAAAAGCGATGCGCTTAAAGAGCAGGCTAACCTGCAAGTGGATGTTTATAACGGTGTAGCGTTGCTAACCGGGCAAGCGCCAAACCAAGGCTTAGTTGACGAAGCTGTGCGCCGCGCCCAAGAAGTAAGCTATATCAAAAAAATTCACAACCAAATTAGAATTGGCGAGGCGATAGGTGCAGGCACACAAGCCAACGACCTGTGGTTAGCGTCAAAAGTGCGTACTAAAATTGTGGCAGACGAACGAGTGCCTGCTCTACAAGTTAAGGTAGTGGTTCAAGATTCAGAAGTATTCCTGATGGGTCGGTTAACCAATTTAGAAGCCACAGCCGCTGTAGATATTGCTCGCAATATTACGGGTGTCGCGCGCGTAGTTAGAGCCTTTGAAATTGTTCAATAGAGAGTTCGCCACTGCCCTTTTGGTTGCAGGGGCACTCTTTATGGAAATTTTAGACGCCACGGTTATCACCACGGCGTTACCTGTCATTGCTGCCGACTTCAATGTGCCGGCAGCCCACCTATCTATTGGAGTATCGGCATACTTAGTAGCCGTAACACTTTTTATTCCATTAAGTGGTTACGCCGCCGATAAATTTGGCGCTCGCACTATATTTGTAGCAGCGATTGCCGTATTTACTTTTGCCTCGGTGCTTTGTGGTCTGAGTACCAGCTTATTCGAATTTACCTTATCTCGAATTCTTCAAGGTTTAGGCGGGGCAATGATGGTTCCCGTGGGAAGATTAGTAGTTCTGCGGGACTTGCCAAAGGAAAAGCTGGTAAAAACCGTGGCCATTATAACCTGGCCTGCGTTAAGCGCACCGCTACTAGGCCCTGTGCTAGGCGGTTACATCGCCACTCATTTCAGCTGGCAGTGGATTTTTTATATGAATATTCCACTGGGCATAATCGCTATCATCGCGTCACTGTATCTCCTTAAAAACATTAAAGGCAATGTAGGTAAATTCGATATTAAAGGCTTTTTGCTCACCGGTATCGGCTTTGCGCTATTTATGGCGGGGATCGAGTTTTTAGCGAGTACCAGCGACAAGCTTATTCGACCACTTGGCATCATCGCTATTGGCTTAGTACTCATGGTATTGGCAGTCAAACACGTAAAAACGGCCAAGAACCCACTATTTTCTTTCGATGCGATGCAACACAAAACCTTCCGGCTTACTGTGTTTGGCGGCTCTGTTATGCGTGTCGCACTTGGCAGTGCACCGTTTCTTGTGCCACTCATGCTCCAGCTTGGATTAGGTTACTCACCTGTAGAAGCCGGCTCACTGTTGCTGTGGCTGTTTGCTGGAAACTTAGCGATAAAGCCAGCGACAACGTGGATCATGAATACCTTCGGCTTCAAACGCGTGCTTGTAGTAAACGGCGTGCTCATCGCCCTTGGTTTTGTGGCGCTCGCGATGATAAATCACTCCACATCGTCATTTACTATTGCCGTTATTTTATTTGTTAACGGTATTACTCGCTCAATGCACTTAACGTTAATAAACACCATTGCTTTTGCCGACGTACCACCCAATAAAATGCGAGACGCAAACACGCTAGGCGCCATTTTAATGCAAATGAACCGCGGTCTTGGCATTACCCTTTCTGCGCTTGCTATCGCTGCTGCAGCATTCATTCTTGGACAAAGCGCCAATATGCCAAACCTACAAACGTTTACGCTATCTATGATGTTTATGGCCGCAGTAGCACTTGTCAGCATTTACGATAGCTTAATGCTGTCTAAGGAAGATGGTGATTCAGTGTTAAACAAACGAAAAGCGAAAAAAGCACGACAGACTTAGTTCATAGGCTTCATTAAGTGAACTGATGACAATTGTCATACGCGATTGGTGACGTTTGTGACTAACGCAATCTGAGGTACCTCGGCATACTTTACCTATAGACATTACAACATCAGGTAAAGCTCATGGAACAAGTATCTCACGCTTCGTCAATAACTCCCGCTCAGAATGCTTCCATCCCGTTGGAACAGCAGCGCGAAGATTTTAAAAAGAACCGATTCATTGCCATGCCGCTGGCAGGCACTGTTGTTTGGGCTCTGCTTGGTATCAGCGCTCCTTTTGTATCTGAATTAACCATAACCTGGTTGCTGTATATCGGCACAGGTGCCATCTTCTACCTCGGTGCAGGTCTCTCCTACCTCACCGGCGAGCGATTTTTTGCCAAGAAGGCAGCAAAGAACAGTTTTGATCGTCTTTTCTTCGTTGGCATGATCATGAGCCTAATGGTATTTGCC
This sequence comes from Alteromonas macleodii ATCC 27126, assembly GCF_000172635.2. Lineage (NCBI taxonomy): Bacteria > Pseudomonadati > Pseudomonadota > Gammaproteobacteria > Alteromonadales > Alteromonadaceae > Alteromonas > Alteromonas macleodii. The sequence continues at coordinate 3,423,713 of NC_018632.1, forward strand.
ATTGCGCTTCCCGTTGCAGCCATCGACCACACCACCGTTCCATTGAGTATTGGCATTCTCGCAGGCCTGATGTGGATGCCTTTATCATGGGCTATCGAACACTGGATAGGCTACTTTCACACGCTAACCAGAACCTTCGGCATTGTCGCCGCCTGGTACTTGTTTCCCGATGCACGGGTAGAGGCAATATCGGCTGTGATTGTCGCTGTCTACATTGTGTCATTAATCACCCTTGAACGCCGTTTTCAATCAATCAAATCTAACTAATTTCACTTTAACTAAGAAGGAATGCATTATGACTTATTTACTTTTAGCAGTTGCAGTTATCACCGAAGTTACCGCTACCATGCTGCTTAAAATGTCGAACGGATGGGAGAAGTGGGCTTTTGGGTACGGCGCTATCTTTTTCTACGCGATATCTGGGATGCTGTTTGCCATGGTCTTAAAGAATATGGGAATTGGGGTCGCCTACGCCATTTGGTCGGGTATGGGAATCGCACTTATCACTGCTGCTTCGGTGGTATTTTGGAAACAAACTTTCGACATTTATGCCGTGCTGGGTATTATGTTGATTATCTCTGGTACGCTGCTAATTACTAGCAAGTCTGCCGTTGTATTTCAGTAGGGACGAAGTACTCACAATGCTCAGCAATAAAAGCATACAAGATAGTTACAGCGCGGTGCCTGCCGTCAAAAACGAGAGCACCGCGCCTGACATGCCCCTTTTGGCAAGTGGACGGAAAAAGCGCTGGTCTCACGGAAGCTTGTTTTTTTCACTGTTCTTCTTTGTTCCACTCATTATTTCCCGTCCTCTTCCCATCGAAACATGGGTACTTCAAACCCTGGGATACCTTAGCTTTGTCATTCTTTACATTAAAGCCATAAACCAGCCTGTTAAAACACTGCCCACTTATTTGCTACTCATGTTTCTACTTTCGGTAGCATGCAGCTTTCAAAACCCTGGTGGCGCAACCATTATCGGCTTTATTGCTTTTATCGTAGGTTATTACAATTCGCTCAAGACAGGCATAATGAGCATAGGCGTGATGATGCTGGTACTCGTGTCACTGCACATTACCGTATTTAATAACGCACATTTTCTTTTAAGTGCTTCGTTGCTCAACAGCTTAGTGCTATTCGGGTTTGGTGTTATGGAGCGCAAAGAAACGCTCCATAGTCTGAAAGAGAGCCAGCAAGCCGAAGCACTACGAGTATTGTCTGCGATCGCTGAACGTGAGCGAATAGGCAGAGACTTACATGATGTTGCGGGTCACGCACTCAGCTCTATTTCGTTAAAGGCACAACTGGCCGATAAACTCATAAGCAAAGATAAGATTGAAGACGCGCATCGCGAGGTGAAAGCGCTGGCACAGCTTTCTCAAGCGCTACTGAGTGATATTCGTCAAGCAGTGTCAGATATCAAGCAGCTTTCTCTTAGCGATGAAATAGCAAAAGACAAATCACTGTTAGAAGAAAACGGCTTTAATGTTACAACCGATATTGAAGGCGGCGCTGAAGCACGTTTAAGCGCTAAACAAGAAAGCCAGCTTGCGCTTATTATCAAAGAGCTGACAACCAATACCTTACGCTATTCAAACGGTAACGCGGTATCCCTTGATCTTGAAGTTAATGAGCAAACCGTGAAAATGACCTATAAAGATCATGGCGTAGTTGAGAACACCGCATCAATTAAAGAAGGAAACGGATTAATGGGAATTAGAGAACGCGCGGCGTCTATTCATGCGGATGTGGACATTTCTTTCCTTCCCCACCCTATTGTCAGGGTTCAGCTTACTGCCGAGCAATCTTTGTCACATAAGGCTTCCCTATGAACTCAAAAGCGCCAACTACCATTTTGATTGTTGAAGATCAGTCGCTGGTTCGCGATGCCATTGCCATGCTTCTGTCATTAGAAGACGACTTAACCATTGTTGAAAAGTGCAGTAATGGAAAGGAAGCCATTGATTATTTAAATGATAACCCTGCACCACACATTATTTTGAGCGATATTGAAATGCCGCTGGTTTCAGGGCTAGATCTAGCCGCCCACATTGCAAAGCAAAATCTCAATACCAAGGTGGTATTAATGACTACCTTTTCTAAACCAGGCTACATCAAGCGTGCATTAAGTTTAGGGGTTAAGGGTTTTATATTGAAAGAGTCTGACAGCGACTACCTGATAGATGCCATTCACAAAGTCTCTGCGGGAGAAAAGGTAATTTCGACTGAGCTCGCCATCATGGCTCTTGACGACAACAATCCACTGTCGCAAAAAGAAATGTCCGCACTAAAACTTGCTTCAGAAGGGCTTAAAACCCAAGGCATTGCTCAATCACTGTTTTTATCTGAAGGTACGGTAAGAAACTACCTCTCTGAGGCTATTTCAAAGCTCGATGCGACCAACCGCGTAGATGCTGCTCGCATAGCTAAACAAAAAGGTTGGCTATAATAAAGGCTTAAAACCACGTCGTAGCAATTGCTGTAGACGTCGGTATATTTAGCTTTTCAGACAAACCGGTAAGCACGCGTTCGGGACCGTATACGATACCTTGCTGTTTAGCGGTCCATACGCAGGTTAAAATACTCGTACCTTTGCGTAATTCACACTGCCACTTAGCGGTCGTTTCAGCGAGCCGTTCGTAGTCATCTTCTATTTCCCAACCTCCGTCTACATGGTCTACGATAAGTTGTTCAAATTGAGCGAACGGAATAGGTTGAATGATTACCCATTCGTTTTTCTTAAACTTTTTTTCTAACCGCGATTTTTTAAAACTGGTAAACAATCCCACGCTCCATCTCCGTATGATTGAAAGGCCCTACTTACTACAAAAGCACGTCTTCTATTTCGACACCGTTCCCATAATCTGCCCTGAAGGTGTTGGACAAGAACACGATGTTCCAACCATTTCACTATTTGACGTTGGGCACGCGCCATACTCACCGTTTCCGCTATAACGACATTGGTTACCAAATTCAGGTTTAGCAACTACAACCTTGCCGTTTTTCTTCGCGTTTATATCTTCATCGTCGGGTAAATACACCGTGTAGGTACACCCTGACAAAAGCATATTAACAACAAGAAAACCAATACCGTAAAGTGCTTTCACTTTCATAAATAGTTGCTGGGCATTTTTAGAACAGTTTTAAAACTATGCTAATAATGAAGATAAAACAAGAAAAAATAAGCAAAAAAAAGCCAGTCTTTAGACTGGCTTTATAATTGTAACTCGTTGTAGCTATTAGAATTCAGTTGAGAATCTAACACCAAACTCGCTTGCGTCGTTGCTTAGAATTTGCAGGATGTAGTCACCTGTATTCAAGCGTGCATTGTCGTAACGCTCATCAAAAATATTGCGACCGTAAAGTGCAACAGTATACGCATCATTCGCTGGCGTATAAGCGATGTCGAAGTTAACAAGCTCACGGCTATCAAGTTTAGTCATACGCTCAGGTGCTGAAGTAGGCTCACCATACATTTCTGCACGATATGAGTAATCTGCACGTACGCGAATTGAATCACCACCATCAAGCTCAAAGGTATACTGCGGACCAATTGCAAGGGTTAGGTCTGGAGTAAGTGGCGCTACAGGATTGAATCCATCTTGCTCTTCAACATCAACATCCATATAACCAACGCTGGTCATCATGCTGAAGTTGCCATAGGTAAACGTAGCATCAGCTTCAACACCACGAGATGTTTGCTCTACCACAAGGTTTGCGGTGTCGAAGCCACCTTCGCTCACGCGACTTACTTGGTAAGGAAGATCTTCAAACTCAGTGTTAAATACTGCAACGCTAATGTCGAAGTAATCATTCACACGACCTTTAATACCTACTTCATAGTTAGTAGCAGTAATATTGTCAGACGCCGTAAAACAGTTATTTGCGCGAACCGCCGCTTGAGCGCCTTCGATATCATCAAAGCCACCTGCACCGAAGAACTCACCAATTAGGCAGTAAGGACGTGCTGGGAATTGACCCGACTGGTAGCCAGACTGAATTGTCGCATAGCCTGTCATGCCATTTTCAAATGTGTAGTTAGTGGCGAGTTCCCACGTCACTTCGTCCCAATCATTTGAATCATAGATAGTACCAAGTGCTGAAAATACGTTCGCTGATGCTTCTTTTTCATCTTTCGTGTAACGAAGGCCACCAGAAAGGCTAAGCTCATCAGTTAAGTCACGGCGAACGTTAACGTAAACCGCTTTTGAAGTGGTTTCTTGATCGAGCTCTAGCAGGTTAGCCCCACCGTCAAAACTAGAGTCATCACCTTGACGGTTGCTACCTTCTTCATTGAAGTAGTAAACACCAGCAACAAAGTCAGTGTATTCGTTGATATAGCCGTTAAGCTGAAGTTCGATTGATGTTTGATCGGCTTCGCCACGCTCAGGGAACTGATCCAACGAGTAAATTGTACCGTCATCATCAAGACCTGCTTTGTACTTAGATGTACGCTGGCTTGCAACAACCTTTGCAGTGTAGTCTTCGTTAATGTCCCACTCCGTAGTGAGTGAAAGACCACGCGCTTCGTTCGACACGCCAGTTACTGCTTCAGTACCTGTTGCATTGTCGTAGATATCAGCGCCTTCAGGTGTCACATCTGTGTTTCGTAACGGTACGCCAACACCATTCTGACCACCGAAGTAGCGATCTGAACCCACTTCATCAATTAGCACAGTGTAAGGACGCAGACCGCCGTCACCATTGTTAGCATCTGCAGTTAATACCATGCGGAAGTCATTTGATGGCTCCCACTTAAGAGAAACGCGGCCAGAAACATCTTCAGTCTCACCAACATCGTACTCGGCGTTAGGCACGTTGATGAACTCACCAAGACCATCGCGCTTGTTAAATGACAGGTTCATGTTAAACGCTACGGTTTCTGAAAGACCGTGGTTAACAAAAAGATCAGCTTTAACGCGACCACGTGTACCAAATTCAGTGTTGATTTTGGTTACATCACCTTGGTCTGGCTCTTTTGTGATGATGTTAATTGCACCACCAATCGAGTTACGACCATATAGCGTACCTTGAGGGCCACGAAGTACCTCAATACGCTCAATATTATTTAGGCTCCAGTTTTGACCAACCTGACGGCCCAGATAAACACCGTCTACATAAACACTCACACCCGGATCGGTTGTGATTAGGTGATCTTGAAGACCAATACCACGAATAAATGGGTTTACAGACGATGTGTGGCCGGCAGAGAAACCAGTAACATTTAGGTTTGGAACGAATTTACCAACGTCAGTCAGGTCAGTAATACCTTGGTCAGCTAACTTGTCGCCATCGAAGGCGCTAATAGCAATTGGAACTTCATAGATAACTTGAGGGCGTTTTGTTGCGGTAACGGTAATGGCTTCAAATTGTTGCTCTTCAGTTGCTTCTGCTTCTTGGGCAACGGCAATATTTGAAATTGCTGGAACGGTCATCGCTACTGCTAGTGCGACAGGTGAAAGCTTACTGGCGAGTGCCTTAGACACGTCAGTATTGGTTTTCATGGTATAACCCCTTTGCGTGAGTGTTAGGTGTAATAATATTTTTAGGCCGCTTCAAGTTCTTCTTTGGAACTTTGAAAGACTAAACTCACTAATTTAAGAGGCGCACATAACCTTGTGCTTATACTGGATTACAGGCAATAAAAAAGTAAGTCGCAATAAAACATTACAAACTTACTTTCAATGAAACTCTGCTTTAAAAGTAGAACTTACTTTTCCAGCCCTCTAAAATTCAGTACGAAGAATTTAGGCTTGAAGACTGGAACGATATGTTACCGTTAGATTACGATCTTGCAAAGTAAAATATTACACTTTTACTAAAATAAGACTTCAAAATTAGACTAATTGGTTAGGTTAAGCATCAAACAAAAAGTATGTATAAATTCCATAAAAACAATCAGATATAATAAAGATAATTTACTCTATCTCTTCACAACACCTAAGCGAATAAAGTAAAGAAGACCTAGACCAGATGGACAAACTTTAAACAAATCACCATTGGCTTGAATCATTCTTTAGCTCAGAACCTCTGTATGTAACTTTCGTTACCAAACTCCCTCCTCCGTCCGGGCAGTAGCTATCAATATGGTTGCGCAAGGTTCGCCTAATAGACGTAAGCTGACACATGGCTCTGTTTGCGTATCGCATTAAACCATTGCACAACTGTCAACACAGGCCTCTAAACAAGACTATCAGACTAATATCTTACTCTCGTTGTCGACAATCCTAACCTTTTAAGGTTGAAAAAACGCCAAAATGGGCATATATTGTCGACATTAGTCATTAAAAGATTCTATACAGTGTTAGCAAAAAGCGAACAAGCCATCACCAATGCCGACCGTACTTTCTTTCAGTTAAGGAAGGATATAGTTGAGGGTATCATTCCAGCAGGCAGTAAGCTGAGTGAAATGGAATTGTCGACAAAGTATGAAGTCAGTCGCGCCGTTATTCGAGAAGCCATCAATCGTCTCGCTACCTGTCACTTGGTGGAACGTAAAGCTAACGTGGGTGCTCGTGTGGTTGCACTGTCCCCCGAAGGCCTTATTCAGCTATACCAAGTGCGCGAAGCATTAGAGGGTATGGCCGCCCGCTTGGCTGCACGCTACATGAGCGATGAAGAAATTGCCGACATGCAGGCGTTGCTTGATAGCCACTTCGATAAAGTAAAAGACGGTCAAAGCTATTATCAAGAAGCCGGCGATGTAGACTTTCACTACAGAATTGTAACCGGCAGTAAAAACGATCATCTCATCAGCGTACTTGTAGACGGGCTTTACCATCTTGTTCGTATGTATCGCGTACAGCTCGGTATGGCTGGCCCTCGCGTAAGTACTGCGTTTGATGAACACAGACACATCGTTAACGCTATTGCCAATCGCGACGAGGAACTGGCTGAAATGCTAATGCGTCGCCATATTCTTTATTCAAAAAATAATATTGAGAAGAAGCTTAATCATGGTTAACACCACTCAGTCTTCTTCATACCTAATTCACCTCTACCCTACTTTCAAATAAGCGAGTGATTATCATGAGTGCAGGAAAGAAATTCAGAACCGCATTAGAGAACAACAAACCGCTACAAATTGTCGGCACCATTAACGCCTATACTGCCATGATGGCAAAGGCTATTGGGCACCAAGCGATTTATCTTTCAGGTGGAGGCGTAGCGAATGCGTCTTACGGCCTACCGGATTTAGGCATGACGTCACTTAATGATGTGATTGCAGACGTTCAGCGCATTACCAGCGCGTGCGATCTTCCGCTAATGGTAGACATCGACACCGGTTGGGGCGGCGCATTTAACATTGCCAAAACTATTCGCGACATGGAAAAAGCAGGCGCGGCGGCAGTTCATATGGAAGACCAGGTTGCGCAAAAGCGCTGTGGTCACCGTCCTAACAAAGAAATTGTTAGCACAGAAGAAATGGTAGACCGCATAAAAGCTGCAGTTGACGCCAGAACTGACCCAGACTTTTTCATTATGGCGCGCACCGACGCGTTCGCACAAGAAGGTTTAGACAAAGCCATTGAACGTGCAAAAGCCTATGTTGCAGCAGGTGCTGACGGTATTTTTGCCGAAGCAGTGCAAACCGAAGAACATTACCGTGCATTTGCTGAAGCGCTAGACGTTCCGATCCTTGCCAATATCACTGAGTTTGGCAAAACCGAACTATGGAATAAAGAAGAGCTTGGTGAATGGGGTGCCGACATGGTGCTTTACCCACTAAGTGCATTCCGTGCGATGAATAAAGCAGCAGAAATGGTTTACAAATCTATACTTGAAAACGGCGACCAAAAAGCCGTTGTCGACAGCATGCAGACACGCATGGAACTGTACGATTATCTTGGCTACCACGAGTACGAGCAAAAACTAGATGCTCTATTCGCAGAAGGTAAGAACTAACACGAATACGAAACAGCAGGAAGCGAGTGAGGTGCGAGGCACCATTGAAGTTGAAACGGTACTCAGGGCGTTACCACGCCGTGAACCCATCCATGGGGGCTCCGTTTCGGCATCCATGCCTCAAAGGGGTAACGCCCCGTGCACCGCCCCCACTCTCTCGGTGCCTCGCACCCCACTCGCCTGATGAGTTCAATATAGTTTTTATTTCTAAATTTTTAAAAAAGTACCTTACAAATTTTACAAGACCGGAGACAACAAGATGGCTAAACAGTTAAGTGGCGCGGGTTTACGCGGCCAAGTTGCAGGTAAAACAGCATTATCAACCGTAGGTAAATCAGGTTCTGGTTTAACCTATCGTGGTTACGACGTAAAAGACTTAGCGCAAAACTGTCAATTTGAAGAAGTGGCGTATCTTATTCTTAAGGGCAAGCTACCTAACCAGTCTGAGCTAGACGCTTATAAAGCAAAACTTCGCGGTATGCGCGGTCTTCCTTCAGCGCTTAAAGAAGTGCTAGAACGCATTCCTAAAAATGCTCACCCAATGGATGTACTTCGCACGGGTTGTTCAATGCTGGGTAACCTTGAAATGGAAACGAGCTTTGACCAGCAGCAAGACGTGACAGACCGTATGTTGGCATGCTTCCCAAGTATTATCTGCTACTGGTACCGCTTCTCGCACGACGGCGTGCGCGTAGATGTTGAAACCGATGACGATTCAATTGGAGGTCACTTCCTTCACATGCTTCACGGTGAAAAGCCACGTGAACTTCATGAACAAGTCATGCATGTATCACTCATTCTTTATGCAGAGCATGAATTTAACGCGTCTACCTTCACTGCACGTGTTTGTGCTTCAACCTTATCTGATATGCATTCTTGTGTAACCGGTGCTATCGGTTCTCTGCGTGGTCCACTTCACGGTGGTGCTAACGAAGCCGCCATGGAAATGATCGAGGGCTTCACTTCTCCTGATGATGCTGAAGAGAAGATGATGGGCATGCTTGAGCGCAAAGAGAAGATCATGGGCTTTGGCCACGCTATTTACTCAGACTCTGACCCGCGTAATGAAATTATCAAGCAATGGTCTGAAAAACTCGCTGCTGATGTGGGTGACGACGTACTTTACCCTGTGTCTGTTCGCTGTGAAGAAGTGATGTGGCGCGAGAAGAAGCTTTTCTGTAACGCCGATTTCTTCCATGCCTCTGCGTATAACTTTATGGGTATCCCTACGCCATTGTTTACACCAATCTTCGTAATGTCTCGTCTAACTGGTTGGGCAGCACACGTTATGGAACAGCGCGCTGACAACCGTATTATTCGTCCGTCAGCAGAATACACAGGCGAAGAACTACGCCCAGTGCCTGCTATCAGCGAACGCGCTTAAGATTAAGGTTGGGGTTTTATGAATATTGATTACCGTAAACCGCTTCCTAACGCGGGTATCGATTTTTTCGATACCCGTGAAGCGGTAGATGCTATTGAGCCTGGCGCCTACGCCAAGCTGCCTTACACCTCACGTGTACTGGCTGAGAACTTGGTGCGTAAATGCGCCCCTGAAATGCTTACCGACTCACTTAAACAGCTGATTTATCGCAAGCGCGACTTGGACTTTCCGTGGTTTCCTGCTCGCGTGGTGTGTCATGATATCTTAGGGCAAACGGCACTGGTAGACTTAGCGGGCCTTCGCGATGCTATTGCAGCAAAAGGCGGCGATCCGGCGAAGGTTAATCCCGTTGTTCCTACGCAGCTGATTGTTGACCACTCGTTAGCCGTTGAACACGCTGGTTTTGAAAAAGACGCGTTTGAGAAAAACCGTGCAATTGAAGACAGACGTAACGACGACCGTTTCCACTTTATCAACTGGACGAAAACCGCGTTTAAAAACGTGGATGTTATCCCTCCAGGTAACGGCATTATGCACCAAATCAACTTGGAGCGTATGTCGCCGGTTATTCAAGCTCGCGACGGCGTAGCCTTCCCTGACACGCTAGTAGGTACCGACAGCCACACGCCGCATGTTGATGCACTTGGTGTTCTTGCTGTGGGTGTGGGTGGTCTTGAAGCGGAAAGCGTTATGCTGGGCCGTGCGTCATATATGCGCTTGCCTGATATTGTAGGTGTTGAGCTAACGGGCAAACCACAGCCAAGCATTACGGCTACCGACATTGTATTAGCGTTAACTGAATTTTTGCGTAAAGAGCGCGTAGTCTCTGCTTATCTTGAATTCTATGGTGAAGGTGCATCGCACCTGACGCTGGGCGACCGTGCTACCATATCGAACATGACACCGGAATACGGCGCCACTGCAGCCATGTTTTACATTGACCAGCAAACCATCGATTACTTACGCCTAACAGGGCGTGAGGAAAAGCAAATTGCGCTAGTTGAGCAATATGCTAAGCACACAGGTTTATGGGCTGATGATTTAGAAACTGCCGAGTATGAGCGGGTGCTTACGTTCGACCTTTCTGCTGTTGGCCGTAACATGGCTGGCCCTTCTAACCCACACGCACGTTTACCTACCAGCGATTTAGAAAGTCGCGGTATAGCAGCGAAGTGGACCGAGGAGGAAGGCAAAATGCCTGATGGCGCGGTTATTATCGCGGCTATCACCAGCTGTACCAATACATCTAACCCACGCAATGTAATTGCTGCAGGTTTACTTGCTCGAAATGCCAACGCGCGCGGTTTAACCCGTAAGCCGTGGGTTAAGAGCTCACTAGCACCAGGCTCTAAGGCCGTTAAGCTGTATCTTGAAGAAGCTAACCTGATGAGCGAGCTGGAAGATTTAGGCTTTGGCGTCGTTGCCTTTGCGTGTACTACCTGTAACGGTATGAGCGGCGCGCTTGACCCCAAAATTCAGCAAGAGATCATCGACCGCGATCTTTACTCAACAGCAGTATTGTCGGGTAACCGTAACTTCGACGGCCGTATTCACCCTTACGCAAAGCAAGCATTCTTAGCATCGCCACCACTGGTTGTAGCTTACGCCATCGCCGGTACCATTCGCTTTGATATTGAAAAGGACGTATTGGGCACCGACAAAGAAGGCAACCCAGTAACGCTTAAAGACATTTGGCCAAGCGACGAAGAAATTGACGCTATTGTAGCGAAATCGGTAAAGCCAGAGCACTTCAGAAAAGTGTACGAGCCAATGTTCGACCTTAGCGTTGACTACGGAAAAGACATTAACCCGCTTTATGACTGGCGTGAAATGAGCACCTACATTCGTCGCCCGCCCTATTGGGAAGGCGCAATGGATGCTGAGCGCACCATGAAAGGTATGCGTCCACTGGCTATTTTGGGAGATAACATCACCACCGATCACTTGTCGCCTTCAAACGCTATTTTAGCCAGCAGCGCGGCAGGTGAATACCTCCACAAAATGGGCTTACCGGAAGAAGACTTTAACTCGTATGCCACACACCGTGGTGACCACTTAACCGCACAGCGCGCTACCCTTGCGAACCCGAAAGTGTTCAACGAGATGGTGCTGGAAAACGGTGAAGTGAAGCAAGGTTCACTGGCGCGCGTTGAGCCAGAAGGACAAGTTATGCGCATGTGGGAAGCTATTGAGACCTACATGAACCGCAGACAGCCGCTGATTATTGTTGCTGGCGCTGACTACGGTCAGGGCTCGTCACGAGACTGGGCAGCCAAAGGCGTGCGCCTTGCGGGTGTTGAAGTCATTGTGGCTGAAGGTTTCGAACGTATTCACCGTACTAACCTTATCGGTATGGGCGTATTACCCCTTGAGTTTAAACCGGGAACTACGCGTAAAACACTAGAGCTAGATGGCACAGAAACTTACGACGTAAGCGGCGAACCGTCACCAGGTGCAACGCTAACACTGGTAGTGAACCGTCAAAACGGCGAGCAACTAGACGTGCCGGTAACCTGTCGCTTAGATACAGCAGAAGAAGTCTCTATTTACAGCGCAGGCGGTGTATTACAGCGCTTCGCCAAGGACTTCTTAGAAGCTGAAGCTAGCTGATTGTGATAGGAAGACCTTTCAGTGGGAGGAGGTGAATCAGTCATAGGGCACGCCCTAAATACGTCCCTATAGGCTCCCAACTCGCATCCTTGCGAGTTGAGGGCCCTGAAACTAATCCACCTCCTCCGTAGCTAGTATCAGCTAGTTTGGTTGGAAGCTGTTTGTGATTTGAAACCCTCCAGCCGCAAGGATGCGGCTGGGGAGCGCACATGGATGTGTTCACAGCGTGTTTCAAATCACGAACAACCTTACTTCTCTCCAGATAAAATAGTTTTTAGTTTAAGAGTGCGTTGAGGCACGGTTGAAACCTTCGGGGCGCATGGACGCGCCCCGAGAGCCTACAAGGATGTATTTACGGCGTGTTTCAACTGTGCCTCAACGCACTCATACCGACGAAAGGAAAAAACATGACAAAGTATGCGCCACAACTTCGAGTACCGGCTACCTACATGCGTGGCGGTACCAGTAAGGGTGTGTTTTTCAATTTAACCGATTTGCCAGAAGCCGCGCAAAAGCCAGGTCCGGCGCGCGATGCCCTGCTTCTGCGCGTAATTGGCAGCCCCGATCCGTACGGTAAACAAACCGACGGTATGGGCGGTGCTACATCAAGTACCAGCAAAACCGTTATCTTAAGCAAAAGTGAACGTGAAGGTTACGATGTGGACTATCTATTTGGTCAAGTAGCCATAGACAAGCCATTCGTAGACTGGAGTGGAAACTGCGGAAACCTAACGGCAGCCGTAGGCGCATTTGCGATAACCAATGGGCTAGTGAATAGAAGTAAATTACCAGAAAACGGCATTGCCACCGTCAATATTTGGCAAGCCAATATCAACAAAGCCATTATCGCTAAGGTGCCAATGACTAACGGGGAAGTACAGGAAACGGGCGACTTTGAACTAGACGGTGTCACCTTCCCTGCCGCAGAAGTAGAAGTAGCCTTTGTTGACCCAGCTGACGGTGAAGGGGCAATCTTCCCGACAGGACGATTAGTCGACACACTTGAAGTTCCAGGCGTAGGCTCACTTCAGGCGACCATGATAAACGCGGGTATTCCGACTATTTTCATCAACGCAGAAGATATTGGCTACACAGGCACTGAACTGCAGGATGATATAAACAGCGACTCCGAGGCGCTGTCCAAGTTCGAAGCAATTCGTGCACACGGCGCGGTTCAGATGGGGCTCATCAATGATGTGGGTGAAGCTGCAAACAGGCAGCACACACCAAAAGTCGCGTTCGTTGCACCTCCAAGAGGTTACCAAGCTTCCAGTGGCAAAGATATTTTGGGTTCAGACATTGATGTATTGGTTCGCGCACTGTCTATGGGGAAACTTCATCATGCTATGATGGGCACGGCAGCAGTCGCGATCGCAGCGGCTGCGGCGATACCCGGCACTCTTGTAAATATCGCAGCTGGCGGCGACGAAAGAGACTCGGTTACTTTTGGGCATCCATCTGGAACGCTTAGAGTAGGAGCAAGAGCTACGTTTGAAGACGACAAGTGGCAAATTAAGCAAGCTGTAATGAGCAGAAGCGCACGTATTTTGATGGAAGGCTCCGTGCGTGTTCCCGCTGAACAAAGTTAGTACAACGCAATGTTATATAAGAATAAAATTATTTAGACATAAGTATAAAACGCCCTCTCTTTGAGGGCTTTTTTGTCTATAATTGGTTATTATCGAAGCCTAAGTGCCGAGAGTAGATCACATGTATAAAGTTCTTGTAGTAGAAGACAGTCTCACTGTCCGAAAGATTGTAAACAAACTTATTGAGGATAATCCTCACTTTACGTGTGATCTGTGCGAAGATCTTGCGGAAGCTAAAAGTGCCCTCGAGAGTGACACCGAATACTTGGCAGCCATCGTCGACTTAAACCTTCCCGACGCGCCCAACGGCGAGAGCGTTGAGCTTGCACTTTCCTACAACGTTCCAACCATCGTACTTACTGGGAATTTCGACGAATTTACCCGTGCTCAGTTACTCGATCAGGGCGTACTGGATTACATTACAAAAGAGTCTCGCTATTCATACCTTCAAGTGTCTAAACTTGTAGACCGTTTAAGAAAGAATCTCACTACCAAAGTGTTGGTGGTGGAAGATTCTAGAACGAGCCGAAATCACATTTGCTCATTACTTCGCAAATTCCAATTTCAGGTACATGAAGCGAACGATGGCTTAGAAGCGTTGGAAGAGCTTGATAATCACCGCGATATTAAAATGGTTATTGCTGATCACCGTATGCCCAATATGGACGGTTATGAACTGGTTAAAGCAATACGCCACGAAAAACGCATGCAAGACTTGGTATTTATCGGTTTATCGGCAAACGGCGACAGCGTGTTGACCTCGAAATTCATTAAAAGCGGCGCCAATGACTTCCTGTCCAAACCGTTTTATCACGAAGAATTCTACTGCAGAATTATGCAAAACCTTGAATCACAAGAAATGATTCAAACCATTAGAAATTCAGCAAACTTAGACCCGCTAACCAAGGTATACAATCGCCGTTTTCTCTACGAAAAAGCAGAGGAGTTATTTGCCAATAAAGCGTCGAGAAAGGATGTCATTGTGTCTATGATCGATGCTGACAACTTCAAAAGTGTAAACGATACCTACGGCCATAAAACGGGTGACATGTTATTGCAGGAATTTGCAGCATTGTTAAAAGATTACTTCCCCGACGATCTTATTGTGCGCTATGGGGGTGAAGAATTTACAGTGGTATCGGTAAGGCCACCTAAAGTGTATCTATCTGCGCTTTCAGCGTTTATGGATGCAGTGCGCTCTACTATTTTTACCAATCACAAGTTCAATATCACGTGCAGTATCGGCGTATGTACCGAGGAACACAAGTGCTTGGAGTCGCAGTTAGAAGTGGCTGATGCGCGCTTATACGAAGCTAAGCACGCGGGCAAAGATCAGATCATTCTGAGAGACTCAGTCGCCAAAACAGTAGAGGCGTAAATCACTGAGTCTACTGCAGCCAACGCGGTATTAAGTAGCAAACAACGACCAATAAGCAAAAATAGCCAAGCAATAGGGTGGCAATCGGCTTATCAATCAGTAAGCGTCGTTGACCAGAGGTGGTGATCGTCGCTGTATCGTTTTCATCATTAGCTGACAAAACAGACAAGATAATAGCGGGTATCACTGTGCTCGCGAACCCCGTTACATTCCACCAAAACCAAAACACGTCCTCGACAAAAAATGCGAACGACAAATTAGTCAGCACGCCACACATCAGGCCGGTATTGACCTGTGTGGCATTTATCTTCTTCGTTAGCATGCCAAGTAGAAACACAGCCAAGACAGGACCAAAAAAAACAGAGCCCACTTTGTTCACCGCTTCTATTACGGTAGGCGCTATATCGCCAGCATTGAGCGAAAGCAGCAAAATAATCCCTCCCCAAAGCAAGCCCGCAAACTTAGCATGATTCAGGTAGCCTTCAGGTTTTGCGCGTTTCCGAGTGAGTTTGAAATAATCTTCAAGCGAAACAGCGGCAAGAGAGTTTATTGCTGAGCTCAGTGATGACATGGCTGCAGCAAGAATAGCGACCACAAGCAAGCCGATAAGCCCATGAGGTAAATAATTAAGAATAAAGACCGGCATAAGCCAGTCCGGATTATCTTTAGGAATTTGCGATAGCAAGTTGGCGTCGTTAAACGCTAGTGTGCCGACCACCAAGCCTGCTAAACAATATAGAAGTGTTATAGGGAACCTAAAAATGCCATTGGCTAACATCATCTTTTTAAGATCGCTTTCCGATTTCGCTGACAATGCCCTCTGTGCTTCTGATTGATCACAACCGTAGTATGAGGCGTAAAGGATCACGCCACCTAGCACCATAGGAAAAAAGCCGAAGCCGTCACCATCAAAACCCAGAGATGAAAAATTAAGGGTAGAGACCCGCTCGCTTGGAAGTAACTGTAAAAAATGCTCCCAACCGCCTAATGCGTTAAGACCAAAAGCAATGCAGATAGCTGTGCCCAAAACGATGACAACCATTTGTACCGCGTCACCATATACAACTGCTTTCATGCCTCCTTGTAAGGAGTACAAAACGGTAATCACACCAATGAGTAATATTGCCTGCGTGGATGAAACCTGCATGGTTCCTTGCAATATAATGGATAGCGCGTAAACCATTATGCCGGTAGCGAAGGCTCTGCTAAATTGAAATACAACACTGATACAAATACGGGTAGAGGTAGAGAAACGTCGCTCAAGATAGTCATAAATACTCACCACACCGCTTCGGTATAATGTAGGCAACACGGTGGTAATGAGTAAAAGCATGGCTAACGGAACTGCCAGTTCATAAGAGAGCCAAATCAGCCCTCCACCCTCACGGAAGCCGACAAATGCAGGAGCGGAAATGAAACTGACCGCCGAGAGTTGCGTCGCCATCACTGAAAGTAACAGCGGTTTCCAACTTAAGCTTCTTCCAGCGAGAAAATAATCTTTCTTTGACTGCTGTCCACGCAAGCTAAAGCCGATGACGAGTAAAGTGATGAGGTAAATCGCGATGACACTGTAATCAAGAATATCCATATAAACGCAAGGTTAAGCAACTAAATACCTACCATTACATAAACTCGGTCTATTTGCATAAAAAACGTATAAAAAAGCAGCGCTCAAAGAAACAGTGTACGTTACATCCAAGACCTTCTGGTTGACTCCACCTCGAATAGCACACTATCAGCTAGTTTATTAACGTAGTCTTCTGGTAGAAACGGCACAGTCACTGCCCCCGAAGCCAGTACAAACTTAACGGTGGCCTGTTTTCTTCGCTTCATAAACACGCTTTGCTTAACGATAACTTGCTGCGCTTTATAGGGCTCAAAGCATTGATAGTCGATGCCTATTCTACCTCGCCTTATATAAACGTACTTACTGTCGTAGGCTATACCCCATCGCCACCACCTAAGCGTGAGTAACAGCGATACCGCACTAAAGACAACGAGTGAACCTAGCATAATATCTAGATGGGATGACACAGCGCCAATAGTGAAAAAGGTAATAAAAGGCAACGTCCAGCCCGCAAGCAACCAAAAAGTAATAAATCGCTTACTAATGGTTTGATAATCTTGACCTCGCAGGTCACATCCAGGCATCACTTCTTGACTAAGCGCGAAGGCTTCATCTTCGGTTACCGATGGCACAATAAGCTTATTTGGCGACATCAGTTCTTGCATTTGCTGCCCAGCCGTTGAGTTCTGCTCAAAATACAAATTCACCCGCTTTAGTATTTTATCCAGCCAGTCTTGCTTCGCCGTAATCATTTGGATGCGTGAAGCTCGCATGCTGACTTCCAGTTTATTAAGCAAGCCGCTGCGACGGATATAGCGATCACCTGTTCGTGAAAGTGTGTAGCCGTAAAAAGTGAAAAGCGCGCCACCAACACTCAGCAGTGCCACTAACGCCATAAGCATCGTGAGAATGACAAAGGCATACAATCCAAATTGCCACCACGCAACCGTTTGTTCACCAACCAGCTGATTAAGCTGCAAGCCTTTATCGGCTAACCACTCTGAAACTAGACCGAACACATCGTCATAGAAAGGTGCCGCAGCACCCAGTATGATCCACACGCGATTGTTGGTGATACCGTGAATAATGATGTCTTTCACGGACCGTCGATTTAATACTTCTTCATTTGAATGGGAAGAATCTATCGCTTTAGTGCGCGTTCGTGGCGTGGGAAAAGACGAACTCTGCTCGTCGGATAAATCTTCATTTGGCAAACAATCCAGGTCACCCTCATCGTGCAGCGCTTTTTCATACAACACCTGCTTTTTGAGCGCTTCAGCATAATCTTCAGGAACCGCTACAATTTTAGCTTCTTCTTTCCCACTTCCTGCGGTATCAAGCACCACTAGCGCGTACCCAAAAGGTCGGTAATAAAAAGGGCGTTCTATCTTAACGTTTTGAATACGCCACAAGGGCAAGTTGGTATAGCGGCGTTGAAACACGCCATGATGAATCTCAACGTGCTGGTTGTGCACGCGAAACTTGTACATTAAAAAGCTTATTACGCCGCTGACACTGGTAGATAGAAAGAGGATTCCAGCACCGATTAGTACTTCAGGCGACAGCAGGTTATCCCAAATATTGAACGATATGGCTAAGGCGGGAATGGTATAAATAAGCACTTGAGCCGAGTTGGTAAAATTGCGAATAGTAAAATACAAAATAGAAATTAGAGAGAGGCGCTGCCACTCATCACCCGTCTCTACTTTAAGTTTCGGTTCTTCCATATTAGCATCTTGCCCATGGGATTTGAGCACAGCATCTTCTTTCAGCTCTTTTGACTGATTAAGTGTAGGCGCTTGGTGTGAGGGCGTTTCTGATACCGTCATTAGCGTGCACCTATGTCTTTATGAGCAAGAATGAACTCACGCAACTGCTCTGCCCTTTCAATGCTTAACCCAGGTATTTCAAACGTGTGCATTTCACCACCAGCCGAAAACACCTGAAGTGAGGCAAGACCCGCCCACCTGTCCAATGGACCGCGATTAACCTCTACATGCTGAACACGCAAAATAGGTTGGCACGAGAGTTTTCTAAAAATTAGCCCTGACTGCTTACTGATGTCTTGCTCTCGAATCGCATAAAATATGCGTACATCAGCAAAAAAGTGGTACAGCGCCCATAGAGAGCCTACAGCGACGATACCAGCAACAACATACGGGTAGGCTTGCAGCAGTCCTTCTGGCAATGACCAAAAGCTTTGGAATCGTAACGCAGAAGCAACACCGATTAGCACTAAGGCTATCAATCCAATGGAGAGGATATTTAGTGTCCGGTACTTTTTGGATATAGGAAGTAATGCGAGCGTTTGAAGTGAGGGAATTTCCTCAACACTGAGCTGATTATTTGAAAACACGGTTTCTTGTTGTGCGCTAATTGTCATCGCATTAATTCCTTTTACCACTGTATAAATAAGTTCAGCCTGCCGCTTTTTTTAAGGAGAGGCTTAGCTACTTAACTACTTAGCTACTTAACTACTTAGCTACTTTGCTACTTTGCTACTTTGCTACTTAGCAACGCTGCTCTGAACGCTTTCTCTAGCGCAGTTTTTATAACAAAAAAGAGGGCAAGCCCTCTTTTTTACGTTTCCTATTAAAGAGCGCGTTATGCTAACTAGTCATCAACCTGCTGTTCATTCAGCCAATCGTGTAGTGCCTTCATGTCGTGCTGAACCGCCATTTGTAGCTCTTCCACCCAATCATGCACGTTCTCCCACCATGTAGGGTGGTCGCCCTGTTGAATTTGATTAGCAATACGCTGTACACGAGCCAAACCAACAGAGCCAGCGGCGCCTTTAATTTTGTGAGCCTGTGAGCACACTTCTGACTTTTCGTCCGCACTTAAGCTTAGCTGCAGTATTTCCATGTATTCAGGCATTTTTTCTTGGAATACTTTAACGCTAGCGCGCACCATTTCATCCCCTATGGTATCAACTAACATCTGTAACAAGTCCATATCTAAAATGTTACTTAATGTTTTGTTAGGTTCAGGGCGCTCTACTTCGCCATCAATTTCAAGCGGTGCAGGTGGTGCATGGAACAGCTCGTTAAACACCTCGATAACGCGAGATTTTTTAATCGGCTTCGCAATAACGTCATCCATACCGTTTTCTAAGTATTCATCACGCTTTTTAATGACGTTTGCCGTTAGCGCCACGATAGGCGTTTGCATAACCAGATCTTCTTCAATAATCGTACTTGCCACATCGAATCCTGTCATGTCAGGCAATTGAATATCAAGCAAGATAAGGTCGTATTGGTTTTCCCTGACTTTGTCTATGGCTTCTTGACCGGTCATTGCTACATCGACTTTCTGGCCAAGCTTCTCGAGCAAGGCTTTAGCGACCATGACGTTCAATTCAATATCTTCTACTAACAAGATATTGAGCCCTGTCACTTGAAGCTGCGCGACTTTCATTGGGCTATTAGAAATTTGAACTGGCAACACAATTTCAAAACGGGTGCCTTTACCCACTTTACTTGAAACGTGAATTTCACCTTTCATCAAGTCGACCATTTGCTTACAAATTGCCAATCCAATACCGGTACCTGTGGCCGATTGGTGGTCAGGGTGATCAACCTGATAGTACATGGCAAAAATCTTATCAATTTCGCTTTCAGGAATACCTACGCCCGTGTCTTCAATCACAAATGTCACATACGCCTTATCACCATCAGGTTTCGTCGATGAAACCGTTAAACTTACGTGACCTTTTTGTGTGAACTTCACTGCGTTAAACAGGATGTTCCATAATATCTGACGAAGGCGCGTACCATCTATTTCAACAAGACGGGGAAGCGGCTCGTTAATTGTCGTTTTAAGCTCTAGCTGTTTGTCGGCTGCAAGTAGACGAATAATGCTGCTAAGTTCTTCGGTAAAGTCTTTCAACGATATGGTTTTTAGACTCAGCTCAAGCTTATCTCTGTCTAACTTATCAAGGTCGATAATATCGTTAAAAATATTACCTAATGTTATAGCGCTGGCGTATATCGTACTTACCCAGTTAAATTGTTCTTCACTCAACTCGGTATCACGCAGCATACGGCTTAAGCCCACAATACCGTTTAGCGGTGTGCGTAGCTCATGACTTATGGTTGCGATAAAGCGAGTTTTGTCGGTACTTGCTTTTGCAGCAGCATTTTCAGCTTGCTTACGCTCAGTCATGTCTCGACCGAACGACAACAAGCCAAGGCGATTACCGTCTTTATCGAAGAAAGGTACACGCTTCATTTCGAAGTAACGACGACGTCCATCAGCAAAGCGAAGCCACAGCTCTTCGGTAATACTGGCGTTGGTTTCTAGAACTTCGTGATCACTCGCTACAATTTGGCGGGCAAGCTCTTCCTCATATACGTCTTTTGGCGTTAAGCCAAGCAGCTCTTGCTCGGTTTTGCCCGTCATAAGCTCCGCTATACGGTTACAACCAGCAAACCTGCCTTCTTCATTTCGGTAATATATTAAGTCTGGTGAAGCATCGATGATTGAACGTAACAAGGTTGATAAGCGGCGTGCTTGTGCTTCTTGTTCTGATTTATCCTGAATTTCTTTTTCTAAGTCTTTAAACAGCGCCTCACGCTCTTCTTGTGCTTGCTTGCGCTGCTCTATCTCGTGATTAAGCTGTCTGATGTTGCTTTGAAGTTCGCGGTTAAGAAAGACATCTTCTTCACGCAAACTTTCCAACTGGCTTACCACTTCCTTTAAGTTGGTACGTGAGTTTTCTAATTGCTTGATTAACTCACTAAAGAAATAAAGTACCCAAGGCGCAGATAACATGGTCAGTACTACAGCACTGATGAAGTCATCGGGCTGAACCTGGCTTCCCATGCTCACGCGAATTACGTATGAGCCCCCTAGCGTAAACACAAGCGAAAGAACAACAAACAATATGCTGAGCTTTAGAGTGCCAAAACGCTGAACAAATTGGGCAAAGCGAATTGCCCAAGAATCGTTTGGTGAATCTGAATGCATGTACGTCTAATTTAAGCTTATTTTGCGGTTATCCTATCAGGCTTTCCTCTTTTCGGGAATGCGGTTTGTCAAAGCATAACTCTGTGGCCCTGCTCAGAATTAGGATTTGAAAGGCGACTTTTCAGTAATTTCATTAATGTATTTGGTATTCACCCATCCCACCTTCGTGTAAGACACTTTCGCCCACTCCCCTCGCTTTTCCAGTATTTTTAGCACTTCGCCCTTATTCAAACCGTTCTCGACAGTTGGGTACGAAACATCTGGCCCTTTTCTCACATTCAGCGAATTGGCACTTACATTGGCCACCCGCTTTACAGGGCTAGCGAGATCCCGCTGAATTTGATCATGCGCCTCTCGCTGTGAATTCGAATCACTTGACTCAGTTGCCCACGTTTCACTATCACTTTGCAAAACAGCGGCTTTGAGTCTTTGAAGGGGAAAAGCGGGGCCAGGATCGACCTTTCGTGACGGCGCTATTTCTTCGTGCCCGACGATAGTAGAGATGTTGTAGTGGCTACACAACGCTTTACACAGCGATAGCGTCCTAACAATTTGTACGTCGGTGTACTTGTGCCAATAGCCCATAGACTGTTGGTTAATGTGCTGGGCAGCTAATACTTCATTCTCGCCAAAAATTTCGCCAAACCAACTTTCAAAGGTGCCGTCTCCTCTAGCCTTAAGCTGGCCGGCATTGTCTAATTCAATGCCGATAGAGTACTGATTCAAGCCACTACGCCCCTCGTAATAACTTTCTCCTGCGTGCCACGCTATTTTATTAGTCGGAAGCATTTGAACAATGTCACCATTGCGTCCAACGGCAAAGTGAGCTGACACACCGCTATCGGCATTGGTCAAGACATTCACCGAAGATGAAAGGCTACTACCGGCGGTAAAATGAATAACAATAGTATCGGGAGAGCCAGATTGAAAACGCCCAGATGTGTTAGGAGAAAGCCTGAAGGTGATATTGTCGCCAGTTAGAATATGATCATCTATACTAAATAAAGGCAGTGGTGAAGCATGTAGTGTATTCATACAATAATCCTTATTGTCTTAACAGCACGCCACCACAGTGAATTTTTATTCTTCGCCTTCCACATAAGCGTACACTCAATTCACACACAGGGCTCTCTATCAACATCCTTCAGCGCACCACGAGCCTTACCTGTGGTTAATTTTCAACCAATATAGCAAACTACTTATATTAGTGGAACCATAGCTTTACAAATTAATAAAAATACACCGCAAACCGCTATTGACAACATAAAACATCAATTTCAAAGCATATTTATTCATTAACAAAACACAAATGAGAAGTAATATCATTTATAAGGGGTGAGTTATTCACTTTGCAATACTGATAACATTTTTGTTACAAACATAAATGACGACACGTAAGTAACTGATTAATATATATTTAATTATATTTATACTAATTCACTATAAAGCTTATACTTTTAGCGTTTGATTTTAGTTTTTAATGTGGGTATTTTGTACGGCCCGCATCGCAATAATGCATAAAAATGCGGAAACGACTGGAATCCTCTAATAATAAAATAACGACAAGAAAGGCGCACGCCGCGAGCAATACCGCTCGCAGGCATAAAAGACGTCTAATAATGTTGTGATACGCAAACCTAGGCGCATCTACACGCAACGCATACCTTGCCCAGTCAAAAGGTTGAAGGAGTTAAGAGATGAGTTTATATAATCCCAATGATTCCCGGGACAACTGTGGGTTTGGCTTAATCGCTCACACTCATGGGGAAGCCAGTCATGAATTGGTAACTACTGCAATACACGGTCTTGACCGTATGCAGCATCGTGGCGGTATCGCCGCCGACGGGAAAACCGGTGACGGCTGTGGTTTATTACTACAGAAACCGGATGCGTTCTTCCATGCAATCGCCGAAGAAAATGGCTGGAAACTCAGCAAAAAATACGGCGTGGGCATGATTTTCTTAAGTCAGGACCCGGTACTTGCGCAAGCCGCGCGTGAAGTACTTAATGAAGAACTAGAAAAAGAAACACTTTCAGTAGTGGGTTGGCGCGAAGTGCCTGTCGACCACTCAGTACTGGGTGAATTAGCGCTAACGGGTGTTCCACAAATTGAACAGGTATTTGTGAACGCGCCAGCAGGTTGGAGAAAACGCGACCTTGAGCGTCGTTTGTATATGATCCGCCGCCGCGCTGAAAAACGTCTTGAGAAAGATCCCGATTTTTACGTAGCTTGTTTGTCGGGCTTGGTAACGATCTACAAAGGCTTGGTAATGCCAAAAGATTTACCCGCCTTTTATCACGATCTTGCCGATGAGCGTATGCAAAGCGCAATTTGCGTTTTCCACCAACGCTTTTCAACAAATACACTACCACGCTGGCCGCTTGCTCAGCCTTTCCGCTTCCTTGCGCACAACGGTGAAATTAACACCATTAAAGGAAACCGCGACTGGGCCATGGCACGTGCTGCTAAATTCGCAACGCCACTTATTCCAGATCTTAAAGATGCAGCCCCTTTCGTTAATACTGAAGGATCGGACTCATCCTCGCTGGATAACATGCTGGAGCTATTCTTAGCCGGCGGTATGGATTTATTCCGTGCTATGCGGTTACTTGTTCCACCCGCCTATCAAAACAACAAGACCATGGACGATGATCTTCGTGCATTTTACGAGTTCAACTCTATGCACATGGAACCATGGGATGGCCCAGCGGGTATCGTTTTAACTAACGGTCGCCACGTTGCCTGTAACCTTGATAGAAATGGTCTACGTCCTGCACGTTACGTTATTACTAAGAACGGTTTCATTACCCTAGCCTCAGAAGTAGGTATCTGGGATTACGAGCAAGCTGACGTAATTGAAAAAGGCCGTGTAGGCCCAGGTGAAATGCTTGCTGTAGACACTTACACAGGCAAAATCTGGCGCTCTACTGAAATTGATGAAGACTTAAAAGCACGTCACCCTTATAAAGAGTGGCTAGATAAGCATATTCGTCGACTTACACCAATTGAAAAGCTTGATGCGTCATTAATTGGTAAACGCGTGTTTGACGACGATGCCATGGCGGTGTACCACAAGCTACACGCCTACAGCTATGAAGAAATTCAACAAGTTGTAAAAGTACTCGCGAAAGACGGTCAAGAAGCCGTTGGTTCAATGGGTGATGACACGCCAATGGCGGTTATGTCCTCGCGTCAACGTACGGTTTACGACTATTTCCGTCAGCAATTCGCACAGGTTACTAACCCGCCTATCGACCCGCTACGTGAAAACCACGTTATGTCGTTGGCAACCTGTATTGGCCGCGAGCAAAACGTATTTAGCGAAACCTCAGGTTACGCTGACCGCGTATTGTTTGACTCGCCAGTGCTAATGTATACCGACCTTAAGCAACTGCGCGAATTTAACCCAGACAACTACTACTCAGAAGTCGTGGAGCTTCAGTATGCGCCGCAAGAAGGTTTGAAGAAAGCCATCGAGCGCGTGTGTAACGAAGTCGAGATGCTGGTTAAAAACAAGCGTGCTGCGTTCGTTATTCTGTCTGACAGAAACATTAAACAAAATCGCTTGGTTATCCCTGCAGCAATGGCAGTTGGTGCGGTACAACGTCGCTTAGTTGAAAAGTCATTACGCTGCGATGCTAACGTTGTTGTTGAGACAGCAAGTGCCCGCGATCCACACCATTTCGCGGTGTTGATTGGCTTAGGTGCCACTGCGGTTTACCCATTCCTAGCATATGAAACTATTGAGCAGCTTTGTGAAAAAGGCGAGCTAGATATTTCTCCTATGCAGGCCACGTTGAACTACCGTAAGGGTATCAACAAAGGCTTGTACAAAATCATGTCGAAAATGGGTATTAGCACTGTTGCTAGCTACCGTAGCTCTAAACTGTTTGAAGCAGTGGGTATTAACAACGAAGTGATGAAGTTATGCTTTAAAGGTGTGACCTCACGCATTCAAGGTGCGGGCTTCGATGATTTCCAGCAAGATCTTATCAACCTAAACCGTATTGCTTGGCTTAAGCGTAAATCTGTCGATCACGGCGGCTTGCTTAAATACGTGCACGGTGGCGAATATCACGCCTATAACCCAGACGTAGTCAGTACGCTTCAAAAGGCTGTGGTGTCTGGTAACTACGACGACTACCAGCAATATGCAAAGCTTGTTAACGAGCGTGCGCCTGCGCACATTCGCGACTTGCTAGCTATAAACCCTGATTGCGACCCTATTGATATTAGTGAAGTAGAAGCACCGGAAAACTTATTCCCACGCTTTGATACTGCGGCAATGTCAATTGGTGCACTAAGCCCTGAAGCGCATGAAGCGCTAGCGATTGCCATGAACCGCCTGGGCGGTCAGTCTAACTCTGGGGAAGGTGGCGAACACCCTTCTCGCTTTGGAACTGAAAAGAACTCTAAAATTAAGCAGGTGGCTTCAGGTCGCTTTGGTGTAACGCCTCACTATTTGGTTAACGCAAACGTTATTCAAATTAAAGTGGCGCAGGGTGCAAAACCGGGTGAAGGCGGTCAGCTTCCTGGCGATAAGGTAAATAAATACATCGCACAGCTACGTTTCTCTGTGCCGGGTGTAACCCTTATTTCACCACCACCACACCACGATATTTACTCAATTGAAGATTTGGCACAGCTAATTTTCGATTTGAAACAGGTTAATCCAACGGCACTTATATCCGTTAAGCTAGTATCTGAGCCGGGTGTTGGCACCATTGCAACAGGTGTAGCGAAAGCCTATGCCGACCTTATCACCGTTTCAGGTTACGACGGCGGTACAGGTGCAAGCCCGCTAACATCAGTTAAATATGCGGGTAGTCCGTTCGAGCTTGGCTTATCTGA
This sequence comes from Alteromonas macleodii ATCC 27126, assembly GCF_000172635.2. NCBI lineage: Bacteria > Pseudomonadati > Pseudomonadota > Gammaproteobacteria > Alteromonadales > Alteromonadaceae > Alteromonas > Alteromonas macleodii. The sequence goes on from NC_018632.1 coordinate 3,449,966, forward strand.
AACTCAGCAAGCACTTATTGAAAACGGCTTACGTCATAAAGTACGCGTTCAAACCGACGGCGGGTTGAAAACAGGCTTAGACGTAGTAAAAGCCGGTATTTTAGGTGCTGAGAGCTTTGGTTTTGGTACAGGTCCAATGGTTGCGTTAGGCTGTAAATATTTGCGTATTTGCCACTTGAACAACTGTGCGACCGGTGTTGCGACGCAGGATCAAAAACTGCGTGACGACCACTTCATTGGCTTACCTGATATGGTAATGAACTACTTCAAGTTTATTGCTCAAGAAGTGCGTGAAATCATGGCGTCTATGGGTATTGCTAAGTTCGACGACCTTGTTGGTCGCACAGAGCTACTTAAAGTTTTAGATGGCATTACCGCTAAGCAAAACCGTTTAGATTTGTCTCCGTTGCTAGCGCAGCCTAAAGCAGGCGACCATACGCGCTTATTCTGCTCACAAACGACCAACGCACCTATCGATAAAGGTGAATTGAACGCGCAGATGCTTAAAGACGGCCAGCAAGCGGTTGTTGACGGTAAATCTATTACCCTTAAATACCCAATCCGCAATACGGATCGCTCTGTCGGCGCATTGCTATCAGGTGAAATCGCTAAACACCACGGTAACCACGACTTTGAAGATACACCTATCAAAGTTGAACTTACCGGTACAGCGGGTCAGAGCTTCGGTGTGTGGAACGCTGGCGGCCTGCATATGCACCTTGAAGGTGATGCCAACGATTATGTAGGTAAAGGGATGACCGGCGGTAAGCTTGTTATTCACCCACCACGCAATATCTCTTACGACGCCCACGACAGCGCCATTATGGGTAACACCTGCCTTTACGGTGCAACAGGCGGTAAGCTGTTTGCTGCTGGCCGTGCTGGCGAGCGCTTTGGCGTACGTAACTCTGGTGCTATTGCGGTAGTTGAAGGCATTGGCGATAACGGCTGTGAATATATGACAGGCGGTATCGTGGCTGTACTTGGTCCGGTTGGTGTTAACTTCGGTGCAGGTATGACTGGTGGTTTTGCTTATCTTATGGATGATGGCGACGACCTTGATAACCGTGTAAATGCCGAACTGGTCGATGTAATGCCAATTGAAGATAAAGCGATTCTTGCTGAGCACTTACGTGGCTTAATTAATCAGCATTACGAAGAAACAGGAAGCGAGCACTCGTTGTCGTTGCTTACTGATTTCGCCGCAACGCTGAAACGCTTCAAGCTTATTAAGCCAAAAACCAGTGATGTGAAAAACTTGCTTGGTCACATCAGTCGTTCAAGTGCTGAATTACGCATTCAGGCTCAGTAGGAGGATTTAGTTTATGGCAAAGAACGTATATCAATTTGTCGATGTTGAACGTATCGATCCGCCGAAAAAGCCGATCATGGTACGTAAACAAGAGTTCGCGGAAATTTATCAACCGCTGAGCCAATCTCAAACCGAAGGCCAAGCAGATCGCTGCTTGGACTGCGGTAACCCATACTGTGAATGGAAGTGTCCTGTACACAACTATATTCCACAATGGTTAAGCCTGGCGAACGAAGGCCGTATTTTGGAAGCTGCGGAACTCTCTCATAAAACCAACAGTTTGCCGGAAGTATGCGGTCGCGTATGTCCACAGGACAGACTGTGCGAAGGTGCATGTACGCTGAATGATGATTTTGGCGCTGTTACCATTGGTAGTATTGAAAAATACATTACCGATACAGCATTCAAAATGGGCTGGCGCCCAGATATGTCTGACGTGGTATGGACCGACAAGAAAGTGGCGATTGTAGGTGCAGGCCCAGCTGGTCTTGCATGTGCTGATATTCTGGTTCGTAACGGCGTTAAACCTGTTGTTTACGACAAATACGAAGAAATTGGTGGCCTACTTACATTTGGTATCCCGTCTTTTAAATTAGAGAAAGACGTGATCAAGCTACGCCGCCAAATCTTTACCGAGATGGGTGTTGAGTTCGTACTTAACACTGAAATTGGTAAAGACATACAGTTCCAGGATTTGCTTGATAAATACGATGCTGTTTTCTTAGGCATGGGTACGTACAAGTCGATGCAAGGTGGTTTCGATAACGAAGAAGTTGAAGGCGTTCACGAAGCCTTACCTTTCCTTATCGCCAACACCAATCGCGTAATGGGCCTTGAAAAAGATCCTGCTGATTACATTGATATGAAAGGCAAGCGCGTCGTTGTATTAGGTGGTGGTGATACCACCATGGACTGTGTTCGTACGTCAATTCGCCAAGGCGCTGCCCAAGTTACCTGTGCATACCGCCGTGACGAAGAAAGCATGCCAGGCTCTCGCCGCGAAGTTGTTAATGCGAAAGAAGAAGGGGTTGAGTTTAAATTCAATCTTCAGCCGCTAGACATTGCAGTAGATGAAAACGGTAAGGCATGTGGTGTTAAGCTGGTTAAAACCGAAATGGGGCCACCGGATGCCAATGGTCGCCGCCGCCCTGTTGAAGTGGAAGGTTCAGAGCACGTACTAGAAGCAGACGCGGTAATTATCGCCTTCGGCTTCCAGCCCAGCCCTGCGCCATGGTTTGCTGACTTCGGCATTATGCTTGATGAAAAAGGTCGCGTACGCGCGCCATCTGCTGGCAAATTTGCTTACCAGACCTCTCACCCGCAAGTCTTTGCCGGTGGCGATATGGTACGTGGTAGTGACTTGGTTGTTACTGCTATCGACGAAGGCCGTAAAGCCGCAGAAGGGATTATGGACTATATTGGCGTTTAACCTTCGCTAACTAAGGCCTATTGTCCATTCACGAAAAGCTCGATAGTTCTGCTATCGAGCTTTTTTTATTTAAAACTAAAGAGATACGATTTACATTAGATAGAATAATTGAATAAAGAGATGACATCATGAGATTGCGGACAGGGCTACTTTACGGGTTATTTTTAGTTTCCGTTTCATATTGCGCCCAGGCAGAGGAAAGTAACGCACTTACCACTCGCTCGGCTAAAGCAGTGTTCGCAGACTACTTGGAATATCTCACGCTACCCAACGTTGCAACGCAATCAGCAACTGATATAGAAAAGGTTGCGCGTTGGACGGCAACGAAATACAGCGAGTATGGTTTTAATACTCAGCTGCTGGAAAACAACGGCATGCCGATGCTGTATGCTGATTACATGCTAGCTGGGAAAAATGCCCCTACCCTGCTTTTTTATGTACATATGGATGGTCAACCGGTTAACGCTGAGTTGTGGGAACAAGACAGCCCTTGGCAGCCCGTTCTAAAAATCGAAGAAAATGACAGCTGGGTTGAAAAACCACTCTCTTTACTCGATAAAGACTATGACCCTAATTGGCGTATTTTTGCGCGCTCGGCATCTCACGACAAAGCCCCAATTATGATGTTACTAGCAGCCATAAACTCACTTTCGACGAATAAGGTGACGCCATCAGTTAATATCAAAGTGCTCCTTGATTCAAACGAGGAAGGTGGCTCTCCTACCCTCGCAAAAGTGATAGAAAAAAACAAAGCGCAGCTTTCTGCAGATGCCGTAGTAATGTTAGACGGTCCCATGCATCCATCCAACGCTTCTACCGTAGTTTTCGGTCATCGCGGTGCGACACTGGTTAAGCTCACTGTTTTCGGACCAAACTCTGATAGCCATAGTACGCACTTTGGCAACTACATTCAAAACCCCGCTTTTATGCTCTCAACACTCTTAGCAGGGATGAAAAATGAAAATGGCAAGGTGACTATTCCTAATTATTACGGAGACGCTCCTCTGTCAGAAGAAACAAAACAGGTGCTTCGAGACATTCCTATTGATGAAACTGCACTATTGGCACGCCTTGGGGTAGCAAAGTCAGAGTCTGTAGGTGGCAACTACTATGAATCCATTAGTCTTCCGTCTCTAAATATCAATGGATTGAGCGCTGCAAGCACAACAGCAGTAAGGACAATCATTCCGGCTAGCGCTACAGCGTCCATCGATATTAGAACTACAAAAGAGGCTCACTCGTCCAGACAAGTTAAGCTGTTAAAAGACTATATAACAGCTAAGGGATATCACATTGTGGACGAATTGCCATCAAAAGAAACCCGTCTAAAACATGAAAAACTCATTCTTATAGAAGTTAGCCCCGGCACTGCAGCACTACAAACGTCCCTCGATGAGCCAGTTGGTCTATGGGCGCAAAAGGCACTAGAATCTGTAAGCGATGAGAAGGTTGTAGTTATTCCAATGATGGGGGGTACTGTTCCAACCGCACCGCTAGTAAACAGTATAGAGAAGCCGGTAATTCTTATTCCATTAGTCAATGCTGATAACAATCAACACGCCCCTAATGAAAACTTACGTATAGGGAACTTTTACAGTGGAACAAATGCGCTGTATCAATTACTGACCACGCCTTATGACCAGTAATAGAGTTGTAGTGATGAAGTGATGCTTTAAACCAAAACCTATACGGAAAACCTCACTAATATACGTTAATAGACCAAGGTTTAGTTGAAGCGCGAGTGTTACGACTCTACTATCGTTTAAGCAATTAAAGACATCGCACATCGGGTGAAGAATCTATCTATGCAGCATTTAAACATTAAGAAACTTACATTGTGTCTAACATTAGCGATAGCAGCGAGCAATGCCAGCTTAGCTGATACCATTGCTGTCGACGCTTCATTAAATGCGCAAGTTAACGATCAAACTAAGAAACAAAGCGTCAACTCTTCACCTAGTAAGCCAAGCATCATCTCTTGCCCTTCTGATTTTCAGCAAATTAAGATTTCTGATGATGCAAGACAATGCCAAGCATTTGACGAAAGCAAGACAGCAGTAATGGTTTACCACTCTCCTCGCTCCCCGAGTGAATTACTGGATGTTTACCAAACGGCGCACCCCGCTTTAAAAACTCACACACCAGTTAGCGGCCGCACGTTGTTATCCTCAGAAGATAAAGGGGTCAGAGTAATAATCAGCCCAGATAATACTGGCTCTCAAGTGGATATTCTTGTTACATCCACAACGAAATGAGCCCTTTTAGCAAGACAACTAAAAAATCTACTCATGTTGGCATCTGCTTTGCAAAATCATCAATAACTACTCCACGGCAACAGTGAGTGTCATTTTTATGACGCTCAAACTGCAAACGGAGCCCAAGCTTTTTTCGATATAAACACTTTAGCGGGCTTCTTTATTATGCATTCCGTGGGCTTTAACTATTGAAATTTGCGAGGGTTACGATGGAATTGGCAATTATTCTAATGATGTTACTTATTGTCGTTGCACTGGGTGCCATAAAGTTGTCAGACGGCGGTGTCGCATTTCCATTTAGGCGAAAGCCGCAATTGTTCACCCCCGTTGAACACTCTTTTTTGAACCTTATCGAACAGGCTATGGGAAGAGAGTTTCGCATAGTGTGCCGTGTGCGTCTTAACGATTTAGTGGCGGTTCGCCAGTCTGCAAATAAAAAGACGGCAAGCCAAGCCATCAGCAGAGCTTCTAGCAGACAGCTCGACTTTGTATTAGTAGATAAACACGACATGAGTCCTGTTCTTGCTATCGACTTAGTTCATAGCCAAGGCAAAGATGGTTATAAATCACAAAAAGACTGGTTTGTAACCGGAGCACTTGATGCTGCCGGCCTTCCTCACGCAAGAATTAAAGTGAAGTCTGGTTATACCGTTGACGATATTCGCGAGTGTTTGGAAAACAAACTCATTCCTTATCGCCGTTTACAGCAAAAAATGGCACAGCTGCCAACGCATAATCCAGAGCCACCAAAGCGCCCGACTCGCCCAGTGCGTTCAAGCAGACCAGCTGCAGCTTAAGACATAACCCCACTTCCCCTGGCCTTTGTTGCTTTGCTATTTTCTTACTCTCAAATAGCGGTAACAGAGGCATTTTTCTGTCAGTTTACCCGTTTTCCTTATACAATTAACGCTTTCAGCAGCGTATTCACGCGTTAAATTCCCTCAACACCGTCGGTAAAGTTATGAAAAAAATTGGTATTTTAGGTGCAATGGACGAAGAAGTTGCGCTACTTAAAGCGTCACTTTGGAATGTAAAAGAAACCCAGTGGAAGCACCTGACGTTTTACGAAGGTACACTTAACGACATAGAAGTGGTGCTAGTAAAATGCGGTATTGGTAAAGTGGCTGCAGCAATTGCTACTACTGTACTTATCGAACAGTACGCCCCTGATGCTGTTGTCAATACCGGTTCTGCCGGAGGTTTCGACAAGAATCTAAACATCGGTGATTTAGTGATCGCCAGTCACGTTATTCACCATGATGCCGATTTAACCCATTTTGGCTACAAGCTCGGTCAATGCGCAGGTATGCCTGAAGATTTCCGTTGCGATACAAGGTTAATGGAAGCCGCTCGTAGTGCTGCCACAGGCATTACGTCGCTTCAGTCGACAACAGGTTTAATCTGTACGGGCGATGCGTTTATCGGTAGCGACGAAGCTGTAGCAGAACTGCGTGAAAACTTCCCAGACATGAAAGCGGTTGAGATGGAAGGTGCAGCTATAGGTCAAACTTGCCATATGCTCGACACGCCTTTCCTTGTCATTCGTTCATTGTCGGATATTGCAGGAAAAACGTCGTCAGTGAGCTTTAAAGAGTATCTAGACACTGCCGCTAAACACTCAGCACAATTAGTTATGGCAATGATTAAGGCTCTCGCAAAATAAGATGACAGAGGTAATTAGCGACCCGCAATACCAGTCGCTATTCGTACTTTGGCTGGCTATCGCCGTTGACGCATTATGGCGCTGGCCCCAAAGTACTCATCCATTAACGCTCATGCGCTACCTCGTTCAGCAAATGGGGCGCAAAGTGGTGCCCTCTCGCGAATACGGTAGGTCTCAGCACTATATTTCAGGCTCATTAGCCGCCCTAGTTCTTCTTGCGCCATTGGTAGTATGTGTTGCCATCTTGGTGTACATGGCCCAATACCCCGTATTCTTTGAGGCGATTATTCTTGTCGCACTGCTCGATTACGGTTACCAGCGTCAACAGTACAAAAAAGTGCTGGCGAGTGTGGGAAGAAATAAAAAATCCCTCGCACGTGAAATGGCGCAAACCATTACTGCACGTCAATGCGATTCACTTTCCGATATAGGAATTGCCAAAGCCGCGATAGAATCGCTATGGCTGAAGTTTCTTTATCTTTATTGCGGCGTCATTTTCTACTTTGTAGTGGCAGGCCCCATAGGCGCACTCATTTATCGATTGCTTTTGCTCACATCTTGGCAGTGGCATTACCGAACCCCTGCAATGACTTTCTTTGCCAAACCCGTACGCAAACTCGTTTACTTACTTAATGTGCCGCCCGCGGTCATTGGTGGTCTAGCAACACTACTGGTCAGCCATCCTATTAAAGGGTTTCGCGCCATAAAGCGCTCCCCAGTGAAAGATAAAACGTCGCTACTGCTTGCGCTTATGGGCGGTGTGCTTGATATTAAACTCGGCGGCCCAGCAATTTATGCCAACAAGAAGATTCGATACACCCGCGTGGGAGGCGCTAACGAGGTAAAGTACTCTCACATGTTGACAGCCAAAAATACCGTTACTCATGCCATGATTGCGGTTAGCGCCTTCGCATCGTTAGCTATGCTGGCAATGGCCGTGGCACAATAAAAACAGCAGATATGATGAAAACCATTTTTTTTGTAATTTTAAGCTATTTACCTCTTCTCACATTTGCTAACTCAGAATCAGATGCCGAGACAATACACCTAGCTCATTCAGATCAATTTGCTTCTGCCGATGTTGCACCAAGCTCGGAATCAAGCGCCTTATCAAATTCCGTCGAGCTAAAGATAGTCAGCCTTGCGCCCCACCTTACCGAATGGGCATTTAGTTTGGGCTTAGGCCCTAACCTTGTAGGTGTAAGCGACTATAGCGACTATCCTGACGCCGCGAAAAATATTAAGCGGGTGGCGGATTTTCAAGGTGCCGATATCGCTACCATTGTGGCGTTAGAACCTAATTTAATTCTTGCATGGGATGGAGGCAATAAGCCGCAAGATATCCATAAGCTTTCCTCGATGGGTCTAAACGTATTTAGCAGTAAGGTCGAAAATATCACTGATATAGCCAGCGAAATTAAAAGGCTTGGGGCACTTACAAATACGCAAAAGCAGGCGACCCAGCTCTCCAATGATTTTCTCAACGAACTAGCCGAACTTCGAAGTAAATACGACAAATCCTCGCTTATACCAGTATTTTATTATTCGTGGACTGCTCCACTTATGACCATCGGTCCCAACGCGTGGGGTAACCAACTGCTGAATGTGTGTGGTGCTCAAACATTATTTGCAGACAGCCCTGTAGACTATCCTCAAGTCGCATTAAAAGATGTACTTACTCGCCAACCTCATGCACTCATTGCGGCATCTAAAAGTACGCATTCAGAACTTGAGGTATTCTGGCGTGATCATCGCTCTTTCCTCAAAGCCCCCTTAATTGTTGTGGATCCAGACGTCACCAGTCGGTTTTCATTGCGATTAATAAATGAACTAAAAGTACTCTGTAAAGGTATTAAAGAAAGCGCATAAGCGTTATACTTAAGTCTAGACCTGCTGGGCTGTTTTCAATTGATACACACCGACTTGGCTCAATTTAAGCGCCTTTGTGTAACAGAATAAGAGCAGGTTCTAATCTTCTATAAAAAGGTAAGAGTTTTTATTCATGCGGATTGTTGTTGCGGGTTTTCTAGTTGTTATCAGTGTTGCATTGTTTGTGTCGCTTCAGTGCACAGCGAAAGCGACCGCGCAAGCCTCTGTTGCCGCATCACCATATCTTATCGAGCGAGTTGCGAACAACGACTGGCTCCTTATTGATGTTCGCTCTCCGCAAGAATTCGCCGATGGTCACATTCCTGGCGCAGTAAATATGCCCCATGAAAATATCAATGACTACCTTAGCGAATTAGAAGGCCACAAAAACAAGCCTATTATCATTTATTGTCGTTCAGGCAGAAGAGCCAAACTGGCAATGAAAGTATTGGAAGAACTCGATTTTTCTGAAGTCATGCATTTAGAAGGCGATATGTTAGGCTGGAGTGCCGCTGGCATGACAGTTGACCGAATGTAGACTCAATATTCCGCCTTCTCCTTCGTATTAGTCTTTGGCACTAAAGATGTTGTAAGTTCAACCTCTTGGCTGATTACTGTGTGTAACTGAGCCCCTGTGATACACTCTTTTTACTCGACGATTGTATGAAACACCCATGAAAATAGATATTGCTACTCCGGCCATGTTATTTCCGGCGATTTCTTTATTGCTTCTAGCCTATACCAATCGCTTTTTAACGCTTGCAACTATTATCCGAAACTTTTCAAAAGAAGAGAGAGATGAGAATACTCAAGCACAAATAAAAAACCTTCGATTACGTATTCAACTTATTAAGCGAATGCAAATAGCAGGTGTGGGTAGTTTTTTTCTTTGTGTAGTATCCATGCTAGCGATATACCTCACCTATCAACAGGTAGGAAACTGGGTGTTTGCTGCAAGTTTAGTATCACTTCTGTATTCACTATGGATGTCGGTAAGAGAAATATTGATATCAGTTGAAGCCTTGGATGTGCACCTTGACGGGATGAAAAACGCCCCGCGTAAAGAAAAAGTATGAAGCCCACAAATCATTTGAGCCACATAATTCAAAGTGATATCAGCTACGAGTCTCTAGCGCCTGAGTTTTTTGCAGGGGTGATTGCTCTTGGTAATCACGTGCACGGAGATAACTACCTAACCAACGAGCTACTTGCTGATTACTATGCAAAGAGCTTTGTTGGCAATACTAATGCTAGCTGGGTAGCCCTATACAAACAAAAAGTTGTTGGTTTCAGGCTCACCTTTGCGCATACGCAATGGGAAGCAGATGAGTGGTGCAGCCCTTCCCTTTGGCCAGTAGATCCAAATACCGTATGCTATTTCAAATGTAATACGGTAGACCCCGCAATGCAGGGCTGTGGAATTGGCAGCAGACTATTAAGTAAATCGATTGAATGTGCGCAAACTCAAGGCGCAGAAGCGGGTTTAGCACATATTTGGTTGGCAAGTCCGGGCAACAGCGCATTTAAGTACTTCACTAAAAATGGGGGGCAGCTTATAAAGAAGCACCCTAATAAGTGGCGCTACGCATCTATTCATGAAGGCTACGATTGCCCTGTATGCGAGGGTTATTGCGAGTGTGAAGGTGCGGAAATGCTACTTCAATTTCAAGCCCCATAAGTACGACACAGTTAATAACGTTTTCATTCTATGACCTACGATCCTCTTATTTCACGCGGCGTTTCATCAATGTTACCCGCGGCAAACAGCTACTGGCATGCCACACACAAACCACCAACACTGCCGCCTTTAAACAAGAAGGTAAACACTGAGTACCTCGTTATTGGTGGTGGTTATACCGGTCTTTCAGCTGCCATCACACTTGCTCAAGCGAAACAAGAAGTCACGCTACTTGATGCGAATTCACCGGGATTTGGCTGTGCGGGCCGGAACGGAGGCTTTATCCTCTCGGGTAGCGGCCGATTGAGCTTAAGCGCCATAGAGGACAAGTGGGGTCGCGACATCGCCAAAGCTATGCAGGGCGAGTTTGATGGCGCGGTACACCTGCTTAAACAACGTATTGCAGACTTTAATATGCAGGTCGATTTGGTAGAAGAACCATATTTAAAACTGGCGCATAACCCAAAGCAAGCCGAACTACTCCGTGCCAGTGCTAAGCATCTTGAGTCACACTTCAACGTACCGAGCTCTACACTTAGTGATAAAGACCTTACTGCGCGCTTTGGTATTGAAGGGGCGTATGGTGGCGTTGAGCTAAAGGGTGCATGCTTACACCCACTAAAATTAGTAAGCGAATATGCAAGAGTAGCAAAGGAGCTTGGAGCAACGCTTTTTTACGACTCGCCAGCCATTCGCATTGAAAAGCACAAGACCGGATATGTTGTCGCAACACCAAGCGGGTCAGTTTTGGCCAAACACATACTCATTGCTACTAATGCTTATACCCCTAAGCGCTTTCATGACAGCGTAGACAATAAGCAATTTCCTGTTCAATCGAGCATTTTTGTCACTGCGCCATTGAGTAGCGAACAGCGCGCAAAGTCTGGCCTAACCACGCCAATGAGCTTCATGGATACGCGGATGATGAAGTATTACTACCGTGTGCTGCCAGATGGCAGATTATTATTCGGCGGTCGTGGGGCCGTAAAAGGTAAAGATGCAGATAATGTTTCAGAGAAACAGCGCTTATATCGCGCGATGCTTAATAGTTTCCCTTCACTTAGCGGTATCGCCATGGATTATTTTTGGAGTGGTTGGGTAAGTGTATCGTTAGACAGTATGCCGCGGATTTTTATCGACAATAAGGTAAGCGGCAACAATTTAAACCGCTCTAGCGGTAATATCGGTTACGCCATGGGGTATTGCGGTTCGGGCGTTTCTTTTGCCGCGTTTGCAGGGCAACGACTTGCTCAACGTATGATGGGTAGCAATGACGTCGATTTATCGCTTCCCCTTTATCGTTCTCCTTTGAAAACCTACCCCTTTGCAAAAGCAAGAAGGCTAGCACTGCATGGCTTGTACCAATGGGCGAAAATAGCAGAACGCTAGTAATGGTTATAAATTACGATTCACTTTAATGTTAAGCATTGCATGCTGTCTATAAATTAGGCTATTTTAGGTATCTATTCTTTGACGGAGTCACCTCATGTCATATATCGATGCCTTTGCTGTAGCCGTTCCCACTGAAAATAAAGCGTTATACATTGAGCACGCCAAACTCGCCGGCGATATTTTTAAAGAGTATGGTGCGACTAAAATACTTGAAGCTTGGGGTGACGATGTCCCTGAAGGGGAAGTCACGTCTTTCCCGATGGCTGTTAAAGCCAAAGAAAATGAAACCGTGGTGTTTTCCATTGCATTTTGGCCTTCAAAAGAAGTGCGTGATACTGCTTGGAAAAAGGTGATGGAAGATCCTAGAATGCAGGAAAACGAAAACCCCATGCCTTTCGACGGTAAACGCCTTATTTACGGGGGCTTCGTACCAATGCTGGAATTATAAGACTATTAGTTTCAGCTATTTCATATCGTCTATTTTCGCTAACGCCGACGGCAAGTCTGCGGCTAACTTTTTGTACCGGCGGTATACGATAAAAACGACCACACTGTTTATCAAAAGCTGTGTCCCCCACAGCGTGAAGGTATTAAACATCAGTACATTAAATACGGCGAGTGCCAGCAATCCACACCACAAAGCAAAGCATCCATAGAGGCTAATTTTCCAGTAATGTAATTGCTGTTTTAATTGGTTTTGTTTAAACGCCAACATTGACTGAACGTCTAACGTCTGGACCTTCCACTGTTTTTGCCTTACCCAATATCCCCATGCCCCGAAGGCGGCGGGAATAGGTGTAAGTACCATGAAAAGCAAAAATTGATATGTGCTAAGTGGCTCGAACAACACCAAAGTTAAACACCACACAGAAACCGCTAGCCCGAGCACCAAATCAACGGCACCTTTTAGTTTAAGTTTGAATCTTGCGCTCTTGGTTTCTTTAATCAGTGAATCTGTATCTACTGAAGGGGTTGCATCCTTGTAGGCACTTTGCCACTGAGCGAGTTGCTTATCTAATTCGTTCATTTGCGTGCTGTTCTCGGCCATACTTAATTTTTCTTCGCTCAAGGCTCTTTTATTATCGCTCAAGGCTGTTGCTCCATTATCTGCGTTAGCTGTTGGCGGGCGCGGCTTACCCGCTTAGCGACGGCAGTCTCTTTAATACCTAACATATTAGCTATTTCCAGCTGACTGAAACCTTCTAAAAGCAATGCCAGTACCTGTCTGTACTTTATTTCTAGCTGACGTAAGCCTGTCATGAGATCCATCGCATTCTCTTGTAACGTGGCATCCCGAGATAAGCTGGCGCTGGTTGTGTGAGAAGAATCGAACTCGCCGTCATGGGTAAACTCTTTACGCCGCTGCTCTTTAATCACGTGATCGACCGCCTTGTTGTGCGCTACTTTGGCCACAAACGTTTTCACACTTGCCTCACCGCGAAAGCCACTATCACTGCCTTTTGAAGCTCCTTCAAAAGCGCGCCAAACCGCCAGTGACATTTCTTGTATTAGCTCATCTTGAAGTGATTTATTAGCCTCAAATGTTGCCGCAATACGCGCCATGAGCGGCGCGTATTCACTAAGCAGTTTTTCTATTTGAATGGTTTCTTTCACTGCATTTCCATTTTTATTATTTTTTAATTCCACGCTTTAAGTGAGCAGTTGAATTACGCTTCCTAGCTGATTAGCGAAATAAGCGCTGGTAAGCAACAAAGCACATACATGAAACAATAGGGCCAAACACCAATCCCGACAATGCGAAAGTATAGGGCGCAAGTGCAACTGTTAAGAAAATCATGGCACCTATTATCAACATCGGCTTATAAGCGCCCACTACTACAGCAATACTATTTGTAAAAGATGCTGGGATTGAGCGATGTTTTAAAATAAGCAACATAGGTACAAATAAAAGCAGTAAATTTATTGGTGTTGCCGAGCCCATCATTAGCCCGACCTTCCAAGCGGGTACATCTACTACAACACCATTTGCTAACGCCGCCACTGAATCTGCGCCCATTAACATAGCGCCAATTTGAAATTGGATCCACGCGATCACTGGCCCGGTCAAACTCCACAAAGCAACATTTGTCCATGAGCGCAGGGTTCCGCCCGACAATCTCACCTTGTTATTTTCTGCTAAGTTGGCAATGGCCAGCCACATCACGGTAGCCAGAAGCGGACCTACCCATTTCGATATGCCTAAGCCAATTGGCCCTGCTAGCGCTTGAATGAGCCCCGCGGCTAATAAGGTAACAAAAGAAAGCCCCAATAATCTAAAAGGTGCTTTTATAAAAAGCTGCCAACCCTCTTTCAGCCATGTGAACGCTTCCTTCGCAGGAAGGCTCTTGTTAGCTTGATGGTATGTTGCACGAGTTGAAGTTACCGTTGTCATGTTTTTATCCTTTGCATTGCGTAAGCGTTAGTATTGAGTTTCACTGTTGTTTCATCCCAGCCTGCTACGCGTTAACTGCTTATCGTACAGTTGGGTTCATTGATTGATTTTTCCCCTATAGACGATAGCGATTGCAAAAACCTGACAAACTTTTTCAAAAAAAAGCAAGAAAAATAAAAAAACCTTTAGCGACAATCACTTATAAACATTAAAGCCAATATCCCCCACTTTCAAATTTGGCTTGATGCTTAACTTTGTATGAGTAATTAGGGCCTTCTAAAAAAATAATCGCCCTACTATCCACTAGTACTTATATTTCAGGCAAAAAAAAGCCCGCTAAACTAAGCGGGCTTTTAAAAAACTATCAGAAAAACATTAGGCTAGCGTAATACGCGCAAACTTGCGTTTACCCACCTGATACACGTTTTCACCTTTTTCGGTGATTACTAAGCGGGTGTCTTCCACTTTATCGCCGTTAATTTTAACTGCGCCTTGCTTAATCATGCGCATAGCATCTGAAGTCGAACCTACAAGGTTAGCTTCTTTCAACAAATTACCAATGGCAATACCTTCATCGCTTAATGCAATTTCAAGCTCGGGCATGTCGTCAGGAATAGCGTTTTTCTGGAAACGTTGAATAAAGTCCTGATGCGCGCCTTCTGCCGCTGCGTCGTCATGGAAGCGAGCAATAATTTCTTTCGCTAGCATGATTTTAATATCACGTGGGTTTTCACCGTTCGCAACGCGAGTTTTAAGCTCAGCGATCTCTTCTAGCGGTCGGAAGCTTAGAAGGTCATAATAACGCCACATCAAATCATCAGAAATAGACATCACTTTACCAAACATATCGTTTGGCGCATCTGTAATACCAATGTAGTTGTTCAAAGACTTAGACATCTTCTGAACGCCGTCTAGACCTTCTAGAAGCGGAACCATTACAATAGATTGCTGCTTTTGGCCTTGTTCTTTTTGAAGTTCACGACCCATTAGTAAGTTAAAGCGTTGGTCTGTACCACCTAATTCAACGTCTGACTCTAGCGCAACAGAATCCCAACCTTGCACTAACGGATACAGAAACTCGTGAATAGCAATTGGCTGACCGTTGTTATAACGCTTTTTAAAGTCGTCACGCTCAAGCATACGTGCAACAGTCTGACTAGCCGCAAGTTTAATCATGCCTGCTGCGCCAAGGCCATCCATCCACTCTGAGTTAAAACGTATTTCCGTTTTATCTTCATCAAGGATCTTGAACACCTGTTCTTGATACGTTTTCGCGTTCTCTAATACCTGTTCTTTACTTAAAGGCTTGCGTGTTACATTTTTACCTGTAGGATCGCCAATTAGGCCAGTAAAATCGCCAATAAGAAAAACAACTTTGTGGCCTAGTTGCTGGAATGTACGCAACTTGTTGATCAACACAGTGTGACCAAGATGCAGATCAGGCGCAGTTGGATCAAAACCCGCTTTGATGGTTAGGGTTTTGCCGGATTTTAGTTTTTCAATTAAATCCTCTTCGGGGAGTATTTCATCAACGCCCCGTTTAATCTCAGCTAGCGCTGTTTGCCAATCTTTCATTTGTACGTCACACTCTTAAAAAAACTGTATATTCAATATTGGCGGGCATTTTACGCGTACAACGGAACCATTAAAAGGTTTGCGCGTCAAAAAACGGATTACAAACAGTCATGTTGTTAAACCCAACAGTTTTTAATGTGGGATTAGAGTGCTGAATTAACGGGGACTGTATTCAGTAATCTCAAGAAATAGTCTTCATGATAAGAGCTATTGGGTGTAACAATTTGCGCTAACAATATAATGAGAAAAGTTGCATTTTTAAGCAACGTATGTGAAATAGTGTTGTGCACATAACATTTCTCAGGTGGGCAGTAGTATGAGAAAGAAATTAGACGCTTCTAAAGCGCTCAATTTATTTAAAAAATTACCGAAACAGCACAGAACTGGGTTAGCAGTAGCTAGCTTATTTCTGGGTGGGCTTATTCTTTTTCCAAGTGAACCAGTAGAAGCCAGTCGCCATCAAGAAGCACACATTCTGGATGCGGGTGTCCGCTATCCGGTGGAGCTTCATATTGCGCCGTCAACTAACGTATTTTCTGGTGAAGAAGAATCTTCATGGCAGACGTACAAGGTGCGCAGTGGCGATACATTAGCAAAGCTATTTAAGCGTGCTGGCTTCACTTCGCGTGACGTATATAACGTAACGCAGGCAGGAGAACTAACAAAAACGCTGGTTACTTTATTGCCCGGCGATGAACTATCGTTTAAAGCGAATAAAGACGGCAGCTTCGGCGAGCTAAAGTACAAATTGTCTTCGACTGAAACCCTGTTTGTACGTCCAGAATCGTCGGATGAGAACAGCGCCTTAACCGCTGAGCTTGAAAAGCGAGATGTAGACATTCGCTACAACTTCGCCCAAGGTGAAATTCACTCAAGCTTTTGGAACGCCGCCAGTGATGCAGGCTTAACCAGCAACCAAATTATGAATTTGGCGGGTATTTTCGGCTGGGATATCGACTTCGCCATTGAGATCCGTTCTGGCGATACGTTCAACGTAGTATTCGAAGAGCAATACATCGACGGTGAATTTGTCGGTTACGGCGACATCGTTGCAGCGGAGTTTACCAACCAAGGCGAGCATTTTAGCGCTATTCTTCACGAAGATGGCACATACTACACGCCTGAAGGGC
Organism: Alteromonas macleodii ATCC 27126; assembly: GCF_000172635.2. Lineage (NCBI taxonomy): Bacteria > Pseudomonadati > Pseudomonadota > Gammaproteobacteria > Alteromonadales > Alteromonadaceae > Alteromonas > Alteromonas macleodii. The sequence goes on from NC_018632.1 coordinate 3,466,661, forward strand.
GCAGTATGCGTAAGAGCTTCCTGCGTGCGCCAGTGAATTTTAGATATGTAAGCTCTAACTTCACAAAAGCTCGCTTCCACCCCGTGCAAAAGCGTTGGAAAGCGCACCGCGGTACAGATTATGTTGCTGCGGTTGGTACGCCAATTATGGCTGCGGGTGACGGTAAGGTAATTAAAGCCGGATACGATAAATATAACGGTCACCATGTTTTCATTCAGCATGGCGAGAAATACACAACCAAATATCTTCACTTTAAAAAGCGTGCAGTGAAAGTGGGAGATACGGTTAAGCAAGGCCAAACCGTGGGCTATTTAGGTAGTTCAGGTATGGTTACTGGCGCCCATCTTCACTATGAGTTTTTAGTGGATGGTGTTCACCGAAACCCACGAACGGTAGAACTACCGAAGGCGCTTCCTATTGCTAAGGAAGAGAAAGAAAGGTTTATGGAAATTGCCGCAATACGCCAAGAGCAGCTAGATAATAACAAGCGCATTATGCTTGCAATGAAATAGCGACGACTAAATGGCAAAATATATTGGCCTGATGTCAGGTACTAGCATGGACGGCGTCGACGCCGTCCTGTGCGACATCTCGCAAACGTCTTGCACCACCCTCGCCGCCCATTCAATTCCTTATTCTGCCGAATTACTTACTGCACTCAATGCACTTTGTAGTGAAGGTCCTGATGAACTTAACAGTTTGGCCATCGCTGATAGACTGGTTGCTGAAACCTTTGCAAAGGTCACCTTAGCGCTGCTTGAGAAAAACAACCTACATCCTTCGGATATTACGGCTATTGGCTCGCACGGCCAAACCGTACGTCATCATCCGAATTCCGATGTATTGTCAGCACACTTTGCAGAATCATCCATACGCGGCTTCACCTGTCAAATAGGCGATCCTAATACCATCGCTGTTCTTACCGGCATTGATGTTATTGCCGACTTTAGGCGCAAAGATATTGCCCTTGGTGGTCAAGGAGCTCCCTTAGTGCCCGCTTTTCACAATGCAGTATTTGCCAGTGATGATAAACACCGAGCACTCGTTAACATTGGCGGTATAGCAAACGTTTCACTGCTTGCGCCAAAACAAGATGCTTCGCCACCTAAAGGGTTTGATACCGGACCCGGTAACACCTTGATGGATCAGTGGATAAGTCTTCATTTAAATAAAAGCTTTGATAAAGATGGAGCATGGGCTGCGTCAGGGCATTGTCACTCAGGTCTGTTAGACAGGCTCTTACTGGATGATTACTTCGCTTTGCCTGCGCCTAAAAGTACTGGCAGAGAGTATTTCAATATTAATTGGTTAAGCAATGCGCTCGCCGAATACTTCCCTTCTAGTGCAGAGCTGCAAAGCGAAGAAAAGAACAATAATTTAGCCCCTAAAGACGTGCAAGCATCCTTACTTTCGCTAACAGGTAGCACTATCGCTCAGGAAATTGTGAAGCATTTTCCTAAAACAAATAAAGAAGGCGCAAAAAGCGAAGTTATAGTGTGTGGCGGTGGCGCTTTCAATAAAGCATTAATGCATAACTTGAGCAATGCTTTAAGTGATTATGTAGTAACAGACAGCCATGCTCTGGGCATCCATCCACAGCACGTTGAAGGCGCAGCATTTGCGTGGTTTGCACATGCGTATATGAATGATATTCCAGGCAACGTGCCTGAAGTCACAGGGGCTTCGAAAGCCACGGTACTCGGAGCGTTATATAAAAAAGCATAAGGGCGACAGGCTATCACCCTCAAACGCTTTATTGGTTCTGTTTATAAAAGCAACGTCACCACCTTAACTTGCCGTAACAAACATATTCGCCATTACCAATACCAACGCGTAACCCACGCTATACGCTGCAAGAAGAAGCAACACGAACTTGCCGTATTTGGCGAACGTCAGGCCCTTAACCTTACTCATGGTAACAATACCTGCTGATGAGCCAATAATAAGTAACGAGCCCCCCACACCTACTGCATACGTGAACGCCATCCACTCAGCTGTCGACATGGCAATGTCCGCTTTTAACAACGCAGCTGTTAATGGCACATTATCTATCATGGAAGACAACACCCCCATCACAAAGTTGGCCCCTGTTGAAGGCATTACGCTATATACATGTAAAAGTGCGCCCAATGCGTCAATGTGATCGAGCATACCGACAAGCAGCAACACCCCAAGGAAAAACAGAAGCGTGTCGAATTCTATTAGGCGAATATAGTCCAAGATAGGATCATCATATTTTTCTTCTCCCATAAAGGTTGCCACTAGAAACATAACCGCCATACCCGCTAAAAACGAAAGCATAGGTGGAATAGCAAAAAGCACATTGGCAATTAACGTCAGTACAATAGTGGACAGGAATATTCCCGCAATTACGTAATCAACCGGCCTAAGTTCATGGCGTGTTTTTTTTATTTTAACCTCCCCCTTCATACCTATACTCAACAGTAACGCTAGAAATAGTACTGCTGTGAGTGAAGGAATAATAAGTAAGAGCAGCTGAGTTATAGTGACCTTATCATCCAAGAAAATCATAAGAGTGGTGACATCCCCGGTTATTAGCGACACGCCCCCAGAGTTCACCGCAAATACCACTAGCACGGCAAATCGCATGGTTTGGTTAAAGGGCAAACCCAAGGATAAAACCATGGCAATAGACACCAAGGTCGCTGTGATGTTGTCAGCTAGCGAGGAGAAGCAAAAACTAAAAATAGCGGTAAAGAATATGAGTTTTTTGAGGGTTATTTTTTGCGGCATGATAATGTTTAACATGTTTTCAATCATGCCTTTGCGGTTAAGGTAAGCAACGAAAGTCATTGCCGCTACAAGGAATAACCAGAGGGTGGATATTTCGCTTATGTTTTCTATGAGGTGTTCATTGAGCTCTGCTAGGTGAGGGCCCCTATTCGCATCTATGAAAAGAAGGATCCATGCGAATGTTCCGAAAAATAATGTGGTTTTGGCTTTATTCACGTGTAGCACTTCTTCAAATACCACACCCAATAATGCCATTACCGCTATGCCAATGAGCACATAGTCCAGCATACGTTTTACTCCCAAATTGTCAGGGGTGAATTATACGATTGCTGTTCATGCTTTAGCAGGTGTTCTGCGCTATACAAGGGGAAAAATCAGTTATATTCAACATGCACTAAACTGATGAAAATACGGTGAAAAAATGCTGTTAACTAATTGAGTGCATTCCTCAAAAAAGTGGAATACATAACGTATTCAATATACAAAAAAGGCCAGTGATAGAATCACTGGCCCCGTACACGTTTCTGAAGAAATACTATTTAGCTATTCCCATTTCCATCTTTTTAAGGGCATCTGCGTCTATATCGGACTGAGGCTTAGCGCTGCTCTTTTTAGCGCGCATATCGAAGTAGCCGTAGCCACCTACAAGCAAGAAGCAAATAGCTGGAACAATATATGATACAACAACACCTGCGCTATCAATAATGGCGGCTTGGAAGAGCGGCATAATGGCACCACCGAGAATCGCCATCACAAGACCTGCTGCGCCTAGCTTGGTGTCTTCCCCCAGACCTTCAAGCGCAATGCCGTAAATCGTTGGAAACATGAGTGACAAACAGGCAGAGATAGATACCAATGCGATTACGCCTGCTAAATTAGGAGACTGTGTCATGAAGATACATAGCGCCATGGCAATCAGTGACATGATCATTAGCAGTCTAGCTGGATAGAGGTACTGCATAACCCACGTCATCACGAAGCGAGAAATTAGAAATACAATCATGCTGTATTGTAAAATTTCACCACCACTCACTTCGTTGCCACCTGTCGCTTTCATTGCATATTGGATGGTGAAGGTCCACACGCACGTTTGTGCTCCGACATTAAAAAACTGAGCCAAAACGCCAAACCGATAATGCTTGTTGGCTACTAACCGCTTAAGCGAAGCGCCCAACTTAACGTCTTCCACACTAGACTCAACCGATTCTTGAATTGGCGCTTTGATCAGGAAGATTGCAACCCAAACCAAAACGAGTACACATGCCATACCTACATAAGGAAGCATTACCGCATCAAGCTCAGCCCCTATCACGTTTTTAAGCTCGCTTACCGACATGGCGGCACGCTCTTGTGCAGATGCCTGATTCAGGTTTGGTAATATAAGCGTTGCAGCCAAAAACACACCTAAATTAGTACCAACAGGATTAAATGCTTGAGCTAGATTTAAACGGCGTGTCGCACTTTTTTGATTTCCCATCGCCATGACGTAAGGGTTCGCCGACGTTTCCAGAATGGATAATCCACCAGCCAATACAAAAAGTGCAGCAAGGAAAAAACCGTAAGTCATGGTTTGACTGGCTGGATAAAACAGAAATGCCCCCGCGGCCGCGCAGCCCAGTCCGGTCAATACACCTGTTTTATAAGAAAAGCGCTTGTTGATAAAAGCAGCAGGAATGGCTAAGCAAAAATACGCGCCATAATAGGCAAATTGAACCAATGCCGATTGCAAAGACGACATGGTAAATATTTTACTAAATACCTTTACCAAAGGGTCTGTCATGTTCGCAGCCACACCCCATGCAGCAAAGCAAATCGTTAACAATACAAAGGGAATCAGTGTGTCTTTGGAAACCAAAGGGGCGTTGTTTTTCATAAGAACGGCCTTTCGCTTGTAAAAAATTAGTTAACCAATTTAAGCATTGCTCTTTACCCCTGTCAATAAATCAATTTGATTTACTTATTTCAGATTGCGTTAAAAATTAGACTTTATATGTAGACGACCGTTAACAGAAAATGCGTGACTATTATTAAATGGATAAAACCGCCTTTGAAAATTTCTTAATAGACAATGACATAACCTAGATAGCACGCCTCACTGAACGCTTTCTACTCACCTTGAAATATTGCCATCGCATCTCCCCACTATTAACGAAAAACACACAAATGTAGCAAAAGAAATAAATAAACAAGGTTGATTTAATAGCAAAGGTTAGTTAGATTTCGTTCAAAACAAGCATATGTTAACGCGTTGTAACGTTAGCTAACTCTGATTTATCTTGCGTCAACAAGGAGTTAGCAACAAATGCGTAGATGTCATCAGTCACACGCTTATAACAAGCTGCGGTTGATAAACATTTTTAATTGAGAGAATAATGATGAAAACACCTACAGTTACCCGTCGCTTTTCTGGATGTAAGACAGGCTTGCAAACAGCGCTCCTCGCAAGCACCGCCATTGTTGCCGCCACTGCGTCAGCATCACAAAGTAAGTTTCAAGACGCGTTTGACTTTCAAGCAAGTTATACGGGTGAGTCAGCCACCAATATTGACGGTGGTGAACGCAGAGGCAGTGCCTATGCTGGTCAGCTCTTTGTAGGTGGGGAATTAGATTTAAATACGCTAGCGGGCTGGAAAGACACCAAAATTCATATTGCCATGACAAACCGACACGGCAAAAACTTAGCCGAGCACTACATTGGTAACAGTACGTCCGTACAAGAAATCTTTGGCGGCCAAAATACCCGTCTTGCACGGTTTACGATTTCTTCCTCGTTTTTAGATGGCGATTTAGAACTGGAAGGTGGCCGCACAGTAGCGAATATCAGCTTTTTAGGCTCTGAACTTTGTCAATATTTTCAAACCAATGCTGCTTGTGGGAACCCAACCTTTGTATTTAGAACCAGTAACTTTACTTGGTGGCCGGTTTCGAGTTGGGGTGGCCATGCGAAATACTGGCTTTCGCAAAAAACATACTTTCATACCGGCGTCTATGAAGATAACACCAGTCATCAAGACTTAGGCGATCACGGCTTCGATTGGGCGACTAATGAGGCTACAGGTGTTGTTGTGCCCTTCACTCTGGGATATCAAACTACGTGGGACAATGACGAACTTCCAAGACGCTACGAAATTGGCGGTTGGTACGATGGCGCAGACTACACCGACCCTGTCTTTGATGAGGAGGGCAACTATGCGGCGCAGTCAGGCAATGATTACGCTGTTAGAAACGGTCGCTCGGGTATATTCGCACGTTTTGAACAAACTGTTACTCGTCCTAACCCACTTACGAAAGAAGGGTTAACACTATTCGGTGCCGTGCTAACCGGTACATCGGGCGAGCTGATTGAAGACTACTATATAAAAGCGGGCTTTGTATTACGAGGCACACTGGCCTCACGCCCTGACGATACCATTGGCTTCGTATTTACCCGTCAACAGTACAGTGACGAAGCGCTAGAGGATCAGCGTATATTAAGAAGCATAAACGGCGGGGTTGGTACACCAGCAAGCAGCCAAACCATGTTAGAGCTAAGTTATGGTTATCAACTCAATGACCACGTAAGAATTCAGCCGAACGTTCACTACATTATCAACCCCGACCAATTCGCACAGCGCGACAGAGCCATGGCACTTGATGATGCGATTGTTCTGGGCCTAAGGTTCGACGTAAACCTAGCGGCTTTGATACTTTAATTCTCCCTGCAATACACTTTACAGCGCCTTCGGGCGCTTTTTTCAAACCGATGCCATTCCCTGCCGTTGTGTTTAATTAGTTTCAAGGACAACTTTCTACCAATCCAACTTCTCGCTATCTCTGTATTCACTACTATCTTATAGCGTTTTGAGCACCAATACGCTTAGCGCTTCAACATCAATCTATTCTACGTTGAATAAGGAATAAGAATGACAGACTCAGTACTTTTTAGCTCGTTTGATTGGGCAGAGAATACATTGCAAAACCGCATGGTATTAGCCCCTATGACGAGAGGTAGAGCTGGCGCCGATCGCATACCCAATAAAATTATGGGCGATCACTATGTACAACGCGCAGATGCAGGGCTCATTATTACTGAAGCAACGGCCATTTCAGAAGAAGGCATTGGCTGGGTTGATACCCCTGGAATTTATACCGACAAAATGGTCGAGGGCTGGCGCTCGGTGGTCAATAGAGTGCACGAGGCAGGGGGAAAAATCGTTTTGCAGCTCTGGCATACTGGACGCGCATCACACAGCGATTTCCACAATGGAAATTTGCCCCTGTCTGCATCAGCAATAAAAATTGAAGGGGACGAAATTCACACGCCTAAAGGCAAGAAGTCCTACGAAGTGCCGAAGGCGATGACCTTTGACGATATAAAACGCACAGTACAAGACTACAAAAAAGCTGCCATTAACGCCAAGGCAGCCGGATTCGACGGTGTGGAAGTTCATGCGGCAAATGGCTATCTCATCAATCAATTTTTGGATAGCCGCAGCAATCAGCGCACCGATAATTATGGTGGTAGTGTCGATAACCGCTACCGCTTTTTGGCCGAGGTGATGGACGCAGTATTGAGCGTGTGGGATAAGGAGCACGTTGGCGTGAGATTATCGCCAAACGGTGTATTTAACGATATGGGGGCCGATGATTTTCGTGAAACCTTTACCTTTGTTGCCCAACAGCTAAACAAATTGGAGATAGGTTATTTACACGTAATGGATGGCTTGGCCTTTGGCTTCCATGAACGAGGCGAAGCCATGACCCTTGCTGAATTTAGAGCGCTTTTCGACGGTATGATCATTGGAAACTGTGGCTACACCAAAGAAGAAGCCGAGAAACGTTTATCTGATGGCGATGGTGACATGATTGCGTTTGGAAGACCTTGGATCACGAATCCAGATCTTCCGACACGATTTAAGCATAATTACCCTCTCGAGTCCTTTGACGATCCATCATCGTGGTACGGAGGTGGTGTTGAAGGCTACAACGATTTTGAAACCTACCGCGAGAAGAGTGGGAAGGACGCGATGACTTCGCTGACCTGATTGTCTTTGGGCAGAGCCTAGCGCTCTGCCCTTTTCAAAAGCGTTATTTGAAATAACACGATGCGTAATGCTAACGCGTTCTCACTATTTTAGTATGGCCTTAGTTAAACGACTTTTTCTTAGCGGCTAATACGGCAAGTTTTTCTAGACACGACATCCACGCGTAGTTGTGCTGATCGCACTCTTGCTTATTGAGAAAGCCCTGCTGAATGAGCACCAACCTTACATTCCCCTCTTCGGTCTTTTCGAAGTGAATGTCTACTGATGTCATCACCGACTCTTCCATATCATCTTCCCACGCCCAGGAAAACGACAGCTGCTCGTTCGCTAAAATAGTCACATACTCACCAGTTAATGACATTTCAATACCGCTGGGATCCATCATCTTTATGCGATAGCGACCGCCTTCCTTGAAATCACTCATGATTTGTGTGACCGAACAATCGCCCGGTGCAAACCACTCACTAAGATATTCAGGCTCGTGAAATGCTGCAAAAACAAAGGGCAATGATGCATCTAGCGTTACATCAATTTTAAACTCGTGCATAAGGCTGCCTTAGATATTCTTTGACGTTAAAGATCTGTGTCTATCTTACCTTATAACAAAAGTTAGGCGCTCTAGCGTCATTTACCTTTGCTATAAATAAAAAAATCCCGAGCCCGCGTAAGGAAAGGCCCGGGAGAAGGAGAACATCCTCAATATTTTTTATCGACAGCTCAAAGCAACTTCTTGAGCTAAAAAATGAACCTATGCACCTTTCATCAGTGAATCCATACTGGCCTTGCTGCCAAAGTGCTGTGAACTTACTCTTTCACTTACCGACAAATACAGATTGTCGATGTCGGCATTTGCCATAAACTTTTCACAAAATCCTGGAACATGAGGCTCGATAAAATGTTTGGCGGCTAGCATAAAGTGGGCAATGAGCTGTTTAACGTTGTCGGTACCCATGGCGATACGCATAGTGGTCAGTTCTATCCCTGCTTTCTTCTGCTCGTCTGAGCTGAGCTCAGAGTGAGAGGTCAGCGCCGGGCATAAAATTATCGTATTATTCTGGCCAATACTCACTTGGTGGCTGAATGCAGGCTCTAGGGCATCGAAGAACCGCACAAATACATCGCGAGGAAGGTTTGCCGGCGCCATATCAACCGTGAATAAAGTACACGGCCAGCCGTGTGTATGCTGCTTTTCACGCAAACCGGCATTACTGTGTTCAGGCAGTGCGTGACAGTTAACGCGAATTTGATCGTGGGCATTCAAAAATGCAGTAAACACTTGCGTATTGATGACCTTGGTCATCATGCGCTGCTCTAAGGTCTTCATGCCGTTTAATACATCAAAGGCCTTTTCAGAATCTAAGAACGCACCTTTGATGTAGTACACATCCCAAAACATGGTCTGTGACCAATCAACACCATTTGCTGAACTGCCTTTTGGCTGGAACATGCGGTGCCCTTCGCCAATAACTACGCCTGCTGTGGTAGCACCGCTACCACACAAATCTTTAGTGTAGCTGTGGATCACATAGTCAGGTCGTGCAGCTTTGTTTTTATGCTGAAGTGGCTGGTGCAGTAGAGGTGTCGCAAGGGTGGAGTCCAACATTACCAACGCATCTTGTGCATGCGCTAATTCACAGATCCCAGGCACATCCAATACGTAACCATGTGGGTTACAAGGCGACTCTAAATACACGTGCATTTTCGCACCATTGTTCAAGCGCGACGCATGTTCAGTTTTAGTTTGCTGCATGAACTCTGCAAAGCTCTGTGCGTCATAACCGTCAAACCACGCAATCCGTATGTCCATTCGGTTGCTGCGGGCGAAATAATCATGAAGTAGCTGGTACACTCCGCCGTACACGTTCCTCGAAACAATCAGTACATCGCCATGACTAAGAACATTTGATAAACACGCATCAATGGCAGCCATGCCCGAGTTGAAGTTCCAGGCTAGATATTCGGCAGCGTAAGGACCCGCTTCCATATCCACAATGGCGTTAGCAAGGGAAATATTCGTTGGGTTTAACAGACGTGAATAAATTTGGTGAGTAAATTCTTTGCCTTGAAACGCGTCGTCGACCCATTCAGTACAGGCATACACATAAGTCGCTGTTCTTACCACCACGGGTGTTGCAGAAAAAAGTGCCGTGACATTGTCGAACAGTGGATAGTGCCCTTGCGAGCCATTGCCACTCGACAAACTTTGGTACGTGGCACGAAATGGGTTTTGCAACGTATCCAGTATCTTCGCAATTTGAAAAGACAGAAACTTTTTAGCGTTGAAATAAGCCAGTCTGTCTTCTTTATCAAGTCCTTGTAGCGTATTACTCGTAATATCCCATAGCTGCCTAACGCTTGCTTGAGCACCATATAAGTGATGAGCGGTGTTGGCGAGTGCCCTACCGTAGTCGCTCTCAGCATTTATACCGAAATGAGATAATTGTTCCTCAACTAAAGCCTGCGTTGTTTCGGCTTGGGTCGTGTTACGCTTAGGTGAAAGCACCTTAGCGTGCGTTACATCAACATCTGTTGAGTTTTGGAATTTGTTTTCTGACTGCATAGCGATTCCGTTGCAAATTGACTTCAGGTGCATGTACATGACACCAACACTGTTTACAAAAATGTAAAACTTAAATCACATTTTTAGAACAATTGGCATTACGATTGTGCAGTCAGACAGAGGAAAGAAAAGTTTACTTTAGGAGTGTTAAGCAAATGACAGCAAGGAGTTCAAAGAGGATTGAACTGACTATTTTAAGCGATGAGGCGAATGATATTGCCGAAGCGATTCGCCAAAGAATAGCAGATAATAACGACTTCATAGGCGCTGATGGTCTCCCGCTTTTAACGCTTAAAAAAATTGCTCAATGCCCAGAAGATGTAAATCCAGAAACCGTTACGGTACTGCTTGCAGACCCCGACCTTGCGTCTCGAATCATTGATACATGTTCAGCACTCACCTGGTGTCAGTCTACCTGGGCAGGCAATGCTCCCCTTCTAAATGCCGATAAGAAGAACTACATACTTACCGGACTAAAGGGAATTTTCGGTAAACTCATGAGAGAGTATGTTTTTGCTTACTTGCTTGGGCATGCCAGAAACGTAAAGGCTTTTGAGCAAAACCAGCGTGCCGCTCAGCCAATATGGGAAGCATCAAAGCGAATGCCGCTAAATGGTCAAACGCTTGGCATTGCTGGACTGGGCAGTATTGGGCAAGCATTGATCCCCGTTGCTCACGCATTGGGTATGAGCGTTGTGGGTTTAACCCGAAGCGGGCAAGCAGTGGAAGGTGCCGATGCTGTTTATACACCTGACACTATCGAAGCGTTTGCCAGAGCATGTGACCACGTGGTGAATTTAATGCCCGACACGCCATCTACGCAAAACATGCTTTCTCACGAATTTTTTAGTGCGCTGAAACCCCACAGTGTATTTATTAACGCAGGGCGAGGCAGTGCGGTTGACGACGATGCGCTCTTGCAAGCTTTAGACAACGGCGCATTGGCCCATGCAGTATTGGACGTCTTTCGTAACGAGCCTCTCGACCCAGCTCATTCGTTTTGGCAGCACCCTCGTATTTCAGTAACCGCTCACACTGCAGCGGAATCACAGCCAAGCGACGTAGCCGACGTGTTTTTAGAGAATGCGCTGCGTTACATCAACGGTGAATCGCTTAATTACCAGTTTGATTTTGCAAAAGGCTATTAGTGTTTAAATAGCCCTTCTCGTCATCCATTCAAGGCTAAAATACAGCCTGTCTGTAGCTAGTTACGCTGACGCTTAAATTCTAGGGTCAGTTGCCGTTATCTCAATGCGATCATGGTGCTTTTCATGAAACGATAACAGCTGAGGATAATCCTTCATGCTGTGTAGCTCACGGAAAAGTACCCAGTCAATCATGCTGTACAAACAGATTTCGGGATAAGTCCAACCACTAAATCCACCCGCATCAAGCTGGTTTGACAGCGCATCTAACACAGCTTCAATTCGCTCGTTTTGAAGACGGTAATACATTTTGTCTTCGCTAATATCAAAGTCTGAACGTTTCAGCAGCATAAGCTGAACAAAGGAGTCGTTAGCTGCATCAATCAGGGTTAGTTGATTCTCTTCTTCCCAACTTAACCCTTCGTGATCAAGCTTATCGGCAAGGTAGTTATAAATAATGCGAGAGTCGAAAATCATTTGGCCGTCATCTTCAAGACAAGGCACTTTAAGCGTAGGGTTGCGAGAGGCGAGCAACTCGCGATCTTCACCTGAAAAAATTTGAAGATTAAGAAATTCATGTTCTGTAGACGCAAGTACGATGCGAATGCGGCGCACGTAGGGAGAAGTGGTGGAGCCATATAATTTCATAAACGCTGTCCTAAACCGTAGTCGTTCTATGAAATCAGTGTAGCCGGAATTTGAAAATAAAAGGAAGTGTTGAGAACAAGACAACCGACAGGCATACAAAATGATGCGATGTATGCCTATCGTATTAACATCAAGCGCTCAAAGCTGAACGTTCAACGCTTAAAAAGAGAAGTAGTGTATAACTTAAGCCCTTAAACGCTAAAGCTTGCACCACAGCCACAGGTCGTCGTGGCATTTGGGTTTTGAACTAAAAACCGTGAACCTTCCAGACCATCTACATAATCGACAATGCCACCGACCAAGTATTGTAAGCTCATCGGGTCGACAACCATAGTTACGCTGTCTTTTTCAATAGTCATATCGCCTTCGTTCACCTTCTCATCGAACGTGAAACCATATTGGAAGCCAGAACAACCACCACCTGTTACGTATACACGTAATTTCAAATCAGGATTTTCTTCTTCTGAAACAAGGGCTTTCACTTTCGCTGCTGCAGCGTCTGAAAACTCAATTGGCAACGCCGTTTCTACAGACATACCCACCTCTACATTAACCTCGTGCTTTCGCACTTTGTGCTTGGTCGCAATTATCTAATACTTGCGGATAGTTAGCAATTATTGGGGCAAAACTTAACGATTCAAGTTACTGCACATTAACGGCATTTCTGTTAAGTGACACGTTAAGATAGAAAAGTTAAGTAAACTAGTTAACACTAACAGATAGAAAATAGCAGTGTGGTCAACGTATCTAAAATATTGACGATACACGAATAAAGGGGCGGCATATGAGTACAACCGACAACTCCCAATTACCTTCTTCCACCCCAGTGCTGTTTGACGATTTCGGACAGTCTCGCTTTACGAGCAAAGAAGAATACAAAGACGCGTTAGTGAAACAGCAAGAAAAACTCTTTCACGTTCAGCAATCTTACTTTCATCAGAAAAAACGAGCACTCATTGTGTTTGAAGGATGGGATGCGTCAGGGAAAGGCGGCGCTATAAGGCGTATTACTGAGAAATTAGACCCTCGTGGCGTGAGTGTATTTCCTGTGGCAAAGCCCGCAAAAGAAGACCAAGACAAACACTTTCTCTATCGCTTTTGGCAACACATCCCCTCCCCTGGCACACTTAAAATATTTGACCGCTCACATTACGGAAGAGTGCTTGTAGAAAGAGTAGATAAGTTGGTTGATGAAGAGGTATGGCAGCGCGGTTATGAAGAAATAAACGCATTTGAGAAAACGCTCAGTGACAGCGGGGTTCGTATTATCAAACTCTTTATGCATATTTCGTCAAGCGAGCAGCGCGAGCGATTTGAAGAGCGGCTGCACAATCCTTTCAAGCGCTGGAAGTTAACCGAAGAAGACTTGCATAACCGCAAGATGCGAAACGCCTACGTAGAAGCTACAAATGACATGTTCAAGCACACCCACACGCGTTATGCGCCATGGCATGTAATTAACGGAGAGTTTAAGTGGCAAGCAAGGGTTAACGTACTTGACGCCGTTATCGACAAACTCAGTGAAGGCGTAGATATCTCTCCGCCTCCACTTGATGAGCGTTTAATCGCGCTAGCCTCCAAACAACTAGATGTCGATGAAGATCTAATGAGCGGCTAAGGTGAAAGAACGCTGGCAGGCAGCCATAACTAATTAAGCGATTAAGCCTTAGTTATTGCTGTCTGGCAAAGTCACGTTCAATTCAAGTACGCTGCAATCATCGTTATTGTCTAGCTGTACTGATACTTGATCGTCAGCAATCGTCACGTATTTGCGAATTACCTGAATAATTTCCTGCTGCATCATTGGCAAGTAATCAGGCTCTGTCCGCTTTTTACGTTCGTGCGCAACAATGATTTGTAACCGCTCTTTGGCGACCGCTGCGGTGCTTGGCTTTTGCTTCTTTTTGAGCAGGTCGAAAATTCCCATTACTTCCCTCCTAGCAGACGCTTAAAGAACCCTTTCTTCTCTGCTTCTAGGAAACGATGTGGAACAGTTTCGCCTAGCAGACGTTTTACAGCGTCAGCATAAGCTTGTCCTGCATTAGCTTCTTCGTCAAGAATAACCGGCTGACCTTGGTTAGATGCTTTAAGTACCGCTTCAGATTCTGGAATAACACCCAATAGTGGAATCGCCAAAATTTCTTCAACGTCTGCGACACTTAGCATTTCAGCACTTTCAACACGGCTTGGGTTGTAACGGGTTAATAAAAGGTGTTCTTTAACCGGTTCGCCCTTTTCTGCGCGCATCGATTTACTTTGAAGAATCCCCAAAATACGATCTGAATCACGTACAGACGACACTTCAGGGTTAGTAACCACAATGGCTTCATCAGCGAAATACAACGCCATCTGTGCGCCTTGCTCAATCCCCGCTGGCGAATCACAGATAATAAACTCAAAGTCTTTCTTAAGCTCATCTAATACGGCCTGCACACCATCAACGGTAAGCGCGTCTTTATCGCGAGTTTGTGATGCCGGAAGAATGAAAAGGTTTTCCGTTCTTTTGTCTTTAATTAGTGCCTGTTTAAGTGAGGCCTCTTTATTAATGACGTTTACAAAATCGTAAACAACGCGGCGTTCACATCCCATGATAAGATCAAGGTTTCGCAAGCCCACATCGAAGTCGATCACCACCGTTTTATGGCCTGCTAACGCAAGTCCCGTACTTATTGCTGCACTCGATGTAGTTTTGCCTACACCACCTTTTCCTGAGGTTACTACGATAATCTTTGCCATCTATTCTTTCCTATTAGTGCGTACAAAGCATTAAGCCAACGGCTCTATACGTAATGTTTCTTCTTCTAAATATACTTGTGCAGGTTTCTTCCAGCATTCACCTTTTACGGTTTCGTGCATAATGAATTGCCCTGCAATTGAAATAAGTTCCGCGTCTAACGACTGGCAAAATACACGGGCTCCCGTATTGCCTTTTACGCCTGCCAACGCGCGGCCGCGCAGGGTGCCGTAAACATGAATATTACCATCGGCAAGCAGCTCAGCCCCCTCGCTTACAGAAGCCGTTACCACCAAGTCTCCGCCTTCGGCATAGACTTGCTGACCAGAACGTACCGGACGGTTAATTACTTTGGCAGGTTTGAGCGTGGTTGCGGCTGCAGGAGCCGGTTCACTTTTTGGCGGCGCTGAAACGGTTTGATCTTGTTGTGCGGTTTGAGACGGGTTTTCGCCGCTTCCGTTATTGTTTTCACTACCATTCGCTTTGTTCGAACGAAGTGCGCTGTCTGTAAATTTGCTTTGGCTTACATCGGCTAACCCCAAATCATTGATGGTGGGCTTCAGCTCTGCCACCTCACCTTTCACGGCCATGGGCTGTAATTGCAATCGACGACATAGCGCCACCAGCAGCTCGAACTCTGTAGCAGATAAAGGCTTTATCAAATGTAAAATCAGTGAGGAACGGGTAAAGAACTGCGGCGCGCTCGCGACCTTCTGAGATAACTGAGCTTCAAAATTATCTGGCTCAAAATCTATTACTTCTAACACAATACTGGTGAGCGTAGTGCCCTTCATGCGAAAGCAAGTTTCTGTCATTTTTTCTTCCCGAAAAGGCGTCACTTTCCTCATAGCAATTAGCCATGACAATAAGCAAAACCTATTAGCGCTAGTGTCTGTTGCTGTCTTACGCAGCTATACAATTTATTTATTGCGTCACTGTATCAAAAATCCCGTTCGCATACAGCAACTGTATACCGGTTAAAACACGTTTTACCCTGATAATAACCCTAGAACAAGCCAAGAACGTGCCAATCGTTGAGCAGTTTTTAATCAAGCGTGGATCATGCGAGTTTTTAGTGCGTCCTGTTTGTATACAAACATCTCTTTCACCACAAAAAAAGTGCGATCGTAGATCGCACTTTTTATCATCTTCGTTCTCTCACAGCGCTTTAAGGTGTGGTAAGTTTTTTCGGGTCTAGTAGTGATTCTAGCTCGCCTCTGGGGATATCTGTCATCGCTTCAGCCACATCAATAACAGGCTTGTTTTCTTTGTAGGCTGTTTTTGCTATTTCTGCGGCTTTAGCATAGCCAATAACAGGGTTGAGCGCGGTGACGAGCACGGGGTTTCTGTAAAGCGCAGCTTCAATGTTATCTTGATTTACAGTAAAGCCCTCGATCGCCTGCTCGCCGATTAGCGTCGCACTGTTGGTCATTAGCGACAGACTTGAAAGCAAATTGCTGGCAATCATTGGTAGCATTACATTTAACTCAAAATTCCCAGACTGCCCACCTACGGTAATCGCCGTATCGTTACCTATTACCTGTGCTGAAGCCATCGCCACTGCTTCCGGAATAACCGGGTTTACCTTGCCGGGCATAATCGATGAACCTGGCTGTAGCGCAGGCAGCGCAATCTCACCTAAACCAGCCAAAGGCCCAGAATTCATCCAGCGCAAGTCATTAGCAATTTTCATGAGGGTGACGGCTAAACTTTTTGTCGCACCGGAAAGCGTCACTGCTGTGTCTTGAGAGCCAATCAATGCAAAGAAATTGTCAGCGGGCTTAAACACAATGTCGGTCAGCTCCCCTAGCGCATCTGAAAATGTCGTAGCAAAATCCGCATGGGCGTTTACACCTGTTCCCACGGCAGTGCCTCCTTGGGCAAGGGTTTGAATAGCTGGCTGCACAGCGCGCAGGGTTTTAATCTGCTGCTTAAGCTGAGAAGCCCAAGCCAGTAAGCTTTGATCCATGCCTACAGGCATCGCATCCATGAGATGAGTGCGTCCGGTTTTGCAGTATTGCGCTACCGACTTTGCTTTAACTTCAATAGTACGAACTAAACTTTCAACGGCCGGTATAAGCTCGTTTGACAATGCAATAGCCGCGCTAACATGAATGGTGGTAGGGATCACATCATTTGAACTTTGCCCGTAATTTACATGATCATTCGGATGAACCTCTTCGCTAGAATAACGAGAGGCTAAGCGAGCAATGACCTCGTTGGCGTTCATGTTTGTGCTGGTGCCTGAACCAGTCTGAAATATATCAACGGGAAAATGCTGCATCACATCATCAAGTGCCAACAGCTCATCACAGGCTTTAACTATCGCTTGGCCGCGATCTTTATCCAGCACTTTGAGTTTCATGTTGGCTTGTGCTGCGGCTTTTTTTACTGTAATCAACGCGCGTACGAAGGCTTCAGGCATGCGCTGCCCGCTTACAGGGAAGTTTTGAATGGCACGCTGAGTTTGCGCGCCGTAGAGTGCATTTTCGGGGACCTGTAGCTCGCCCATACTGTCGCGTTCTGTGCGTGTTGCTGTCATGACTCGTATCCTTGTGTTGATATAGCTAGTTTTTCGGCGTGGTTGCCACGCTTTTATCAGAATCCTATTAGGGCTAGTGGCATTAGAAAACTAGGCCCTAGTAAGTGAATTATAAAAAATGGTGCACTAGCGCTTGCAGACCTTTGCTATACATCAAAGATCAACAGGCTCTCTGGTGTTCATGTCTATTTTTATTCTCGCAAGCGCAATTCGATCACTCTCGTTACACGCGTAGCGCTCAGCTTTAAGCAACGGCTTGTACAAATGCTCTAAACAACTATGCCGCCATTGCTGACTGACCTGCGGATCGCACAGGGTTTCATAAAGCACCTCAACCGCATTTTTATAGATAGAAAATTTGTCTTTATCACTTGGCAATAAGTTGGCAACGAAAGTTACGCCATCTAGATAGTTTCTTAAAAGCGTTGAGTTCAGCTCATTGTCGTTGTATCCAAATCGAACGTGTTGAACTGCATTTCGTATCGAAGACATGTGCATCCCTTGTGCGTGAAAAAACAAAAAAGCTCGATGTACATAAAAGCCCTTTCTTTATATACCACTCAATATAAATGATAATCGTTAGCATTTACAATGATCCAGTGCTATTCTTTTTCGTAAAGAAAATTGGATCTTCCAATTCCACCGATAGGTGAAGTTAACCAAAATTCAAAGGACATTATTTATGATCAAGAAGTTACTTGGTGGCACAGCCCTTTTTCTTATGGCCTCTGGTGCATTTGCTAACGAATGCGAAGTGACTGTGGAATCAAACGACGCCATGCAATTCAATACGTCGAACGTTGTTATCCCGGCGAGTTGTAGCGAGTTTACCGTGACTTTAAAGCACACAGGTCAGTTACCTAAACAAGCCATGGGCCATAACTGGGTGATGACAACAAAAGCCAACGGACAAGCAGTGGCAACAGACGGTATGAGTGCGGGTTTAGACAACAATTACGTTAAGCCAGACGATGAGCGCGTAATTGGCGCGACTGACATTATTGGCGGCGGTGAACAAACTTCTACGACCTTTTCTGTTGAAGGGTTAAGCAAAGATGAAGAATACATGTTTTTCTGCTCGTTCCCTGGTCACATCGGCATCATGAAAGGCACAGTTACGCTTTCGAGCTAAGGCGTTGCGAAAACTAGGCGTGCTTAACTAGGCACGCCTTAAACATGGATAACAGTAGGTCGAGGGTGTAGTTGTAATGGATACGGCGTCTCACACATCAAAAAGCGCTAAGGCGGTGGTCCGGTATAAGCACTTACCTTCTTTTACTAGCGCCCTATTAAGAAACGTTTTTTTTCCTCACTTAACCAATAAGCGGCTGTTGATGCCGCTGTTTATAGCCATTCTTCTTACTTATGACAGCACCCGTGCGGTTACCTTATCGGTGTTGTCAGATGCATTTTTTCAAGTGGCAGCGTTTGTATATGCATCGCTTGCGCTTTATTACGTCGCCACGTTGCGCGTTTCGGCCGAAGCCATTGGTAATTATATGAAAGCGCACCCTGTACATGAGGTAGGATTATCTGCCCTACTTGGTGCTATGCCAGGCTGCGGCGGTGCTATTATCGTTGTCACTCAGTACACGCGAGGTGTGACAAGCTTTGGAGCCGTGGTAGCAGTGCTAACCAGCACTATGGGCGATGCCGCATTTCTGTTACTCGCCCAAGCACCGTTAGATGCCTTAACCGTAATGGCCGTCAGCGTCACGGTGGGTGCAATGACGGGGCTAGTGGTCAATAAATTTCATAATTACCAGGCTCCTGAAGCCGATGGTGCGCTCCAACAATCGCAAACCTGTGATAAACCCAAAACAGTAAGCCACAAAGCCATATCACTTTCTAAAGTATTCTGGATGATTGCGAGCTTACCCTCGTTGGCGATTGCGCTTGGTTTGGCCTTTCAACTTCCCGTACACAGTTACCTTGCTATCAGTGAAAGTACGCTAACGCTGATTGGTGCCGCGTTATGTATTTCGAGCCTTGGACTATGGTCTTTGTGTGGTTTGGGAAGCGGATACGCTTCGATTACGAAAGAGGATTTAATTCCGCCTCCGCCTAAATGGCAAGAGAAAGCCGCACTAGACACTCAATTTGTATTGGCATGGGTAGTACTCGCGTTTCTTATGTTCGAGCTGTCTGTTGTCTGGTTTGGGCTAGACATTGCAGGGCTGCTTCAATCCATGGGCCCCGGCTTAGTTGGCCTGGCGATCATCATCGGGTTCTTACCTGGTTGCGGTCCGCAGATATTGGTAACCAGCTTATACCTTAATGGCGCAGTTCCGTTTTCAGCACAACTTGGCAATGCAATAAGTAATGACGGCGACGCGTTGTTTCCCGCCATTGCGCTCTCACCCAAAGCAGCGCTTATTGCCACAGTGTACTCTGCTATTCCTGCGTTTCTTGTGGGTTATGGCTACTGGTATTTGTTTGAATAAAGCTTTCGATGCGTTAAAAGGTTGAATTAACGGATAGGCTAGCGCTGCCCCACAGCGATTACTCTATTTCGACAGAAAGCGCTTCATTCCACGGCACGCTTATCTCATAGTTGCCTTTACGGGTTTTGTATTGATAGACCGTTGTAGAAAAACTAATGGATTCGGGGTTTATATCTTCCTCGATAGTGAGAGTTACGTTAACGGCTTGGAAAAAGCGAAAGCGGTATTTGATATCTTCTGCCAGCAGGCTCGATTCGCCCGATTTCAGCGTGAGCGCTTCACCGTTTCGCTGACCGACTACGGCAATATCTAAACTGCCATTTATCACTGCTTTTTGCTGTTTAGACTGCAACAGAACCAATCTAAGTTGATAGGTATTGTCACTTAACTTAAAAACTTCTACCCCTTCAATGGCAAAACCTTCGTCGGTTTTCTCAGGCGCCACGACGCGTTCATAGAAACTCAGTAATTCTTGTTGTGCCTCTAGTTCTTTTTTCTGTTCGCCTAACGTATTGGTAATGCTCTCCGTCTCGAGCGTGGCAAGCTCCATGGCGACTTCCAGCTGATTCACTTTGGTAGTAAGCGCATGATTTTCTTCAGACAAAATAGCAATAGTTTCTTGCTGAGCCTGTACTTTCTTGCTGTCACCTTCGTCAATAATTCGCGCTAGCTTATAGCCGAACCCAACCATGGCAAACATAATAAGCGCCACTAACAGTGTCCACTTGTAGTTGCCTAAAACTTCTTTTAACTGATCTGTCGTCATGATATCTACATCAACAAAAAACACCGTGCGCTAAGGCGCTCTAAACATTATGAATTTTAGGTGTTTATGGTAAGCTTCTTTTTACGTTAATCTACTGTACCACAACATGCGCTTGCAGGCTTTAAGAGAGGAAGTAGCTCATCCACGCACATCCATTCAGTTGTGCATGCTGGGCATTGTAGGGGGAACCTGCGCGGCGCTTATCATTATACTGTTTCGGCTGTGCGTAGAATGGCTACAAGAAACAGGCGTTTCGTCGCTTCAGTCGGTGCTTACCTATGACTGGTTAGTTTGGCTTATCATGCCATTTATCAGTGTAGGGTTAATTCTATTTATCGCCTTTCTTACGGGCTTCAAGCACTACCGTTTAGGTATTCCCTTCGTTATTCATCGAGTGAAGTACTATTACGGTCATATTCCATTTAGAACCACCATTAACCAGTTCTTTGGGGGCATGCTAGCCCTGGCCGGCGGTTTCGTTGTCGGTCGAGAAGGCCCTTCCGTTCATTTAGGCGCGTCAGGCAGTAGTTTCTTAGGGCAATGGCTTCGCTTGCCCTACAACAGTATTCGAATACTTGCAGGCTGCGGCATTGCGGCAGGGATCTCCGCATCCTTCAACACCCCGTTTGCTGCCGTAATATTCGTGATGGAAGTGGTACTTAGGGAATACAAAATACATATTTTTGTTCCTGTCATGCTGGCTGCTGCCTGTGGCTCGGTGCTCACTCGCATTGTATTTGGAGAAGTAAACGAGCTTTCGTTTTTATCGTTTAATGCATTTAGCCAGTGGATGTATTTTTACTTGGTGCTGCTAGGCATTCTGTTGGGCATGCTGGCCGTTTTATTCAATAGCCAGCTTATGCGGGTGATGACGTGGTTCAGGCCGGTTTCCATGGTGTGGCGTTTAATACTTGCTGCGCTAATTACCGGTACCATTGGTATGTTTATACCTGAAGCCCTTGGCGCCAACTTTATCGATGTTGAGCACTTATTTGATAGCTCCCCCGGCGCGCTGCTGTTGGTTTCTACTTTGGTGTTTAAAGTTATCTTGGCGGTATTTGCTATTGGCCTCGGTATTCCAGGAGGGATCATTGGCCCAGTGATGGTTATTGGCATGCTTGCTGGCGCCGTACTTTTATTACCACTGTCGTACTTTATTGACGTACCCGAATTTACCAACAGCTTCGCCCTGTTAGGCATAGCAGGCATGTTGACCGCAGTATTGCACGCGCCTCTTGCAGCGCTTTCCGCGGTTATGGAACTATCGTACAGCCCGCAAATTATTCTACCAGCCATGTTGGTAATTGTGCCTGCTTACGTGACTTCTACGCAGTTCTTTGGCAACCGCTCTATTTTCATACGCCAGCTTGATTATCAAAATCTCCCTTACGCTATCTCGTCTATTCGTGAAGCACTTGAGAAAACGGGCGTACTTGCAGCGATGAATACCGAGTACAAGCTATTTCACGATGCGCCGGAGCAAGCGTTAATTAACTACTTAGAAAGCGATCCAACAAAAATTGTCATTCAGAAGTTAAAATTTGAAATAGATGTACAGTATAAGCTGGTCCAATACAATGTGAGTTTGGAACACGATGCAACAGCGTTAAACTATTACGAAATGGAAGGTATTAGCGCGCAGTCTACGCTGCACGAAGTATACGAACACCTTAAAAACTCGCGCTCTGGCGCAGTTTATATTTACGATCAGGAGCTAAACGATATTATTGGCGTAGTAACGTGGAATATCTTACAAAGCTTCTTACAAAAGGCTCATTATTAGTATGTACATTTTATGGTTTAAAGCGCTGCACATCTTTTTCATGCTGGCTTGGATGGCAGGGCTTTTCTATTTACCGCGACTTTTCGTGTATCACGCGACAACGAAATCTCAAGTGGTAAAAGACGAATTTAAGGTCATGGAGCGCCGCCTGTGGTTCTTTGTTACTCCATTCGCCTTGTTAACTCTGGCATTCGGCGTTGCGCTTATTGTCAGCTATGGTGGAACTTGGTTTAAAATGTCGGGGTGGCTTCATATAAAGTTGCTGCTGCTTCTTGCTATTTACGGCTATCACTTCTATTTGTTTAAGTTAATGAAGCAATTTGCACGCGACGAAAATAGACACTCTCCGCGCTTTTATCGCTTTTTAAATGAAGCGCCGGTGCTTATCATTCTCGCCATCGTTTGCCTGGCTGTGGTAAAACCTTTATAAAAGTTTAAGCCAAACTAAATAGTAAAGGCGCACGTACAAAGTTATTGAAAAGTCAGTACTCAAGGAACCAGTACTGCTGTGTAGTGTGAGAAGTAATTTTAAGCTTGTTGTTGAGAGTGTTGTAAGCATTGCACATAGTCGCCCAGAACCTGCTGTTTCTCGGGTTTAACGAATTGTTTTTATCGGAATGCTATACATGGATGACAGTAATCAACACCTCAAGCATTTGCTCAAACAGACAGACATTGCCTTTAAGGCGCTCATGAGGGAGCCTGCTTCACGGCTTCTTAACGAGCAATACGAAAAGGCAAAACTTGAACTAGACAGCTATACCGCTTCGCTTAAACACACGTTGAATCAACGGCATCAACAACAAAGACAGCGCTAATTTTGAATTAGCGTTTTTGTTTTTTGCTTCTCCTGCAGCTCCCAGTTATCAAGTTTTCCCCTAGGTTACTTTGTTGAAGGTTTCAAATTGATTGGGTAACGCGCCTGCTAGCTCCCCTGACAACTTAGTGTAATCTGCCAGCACCGAAGGAAGCTGTTTAACAAGCATGTTTATATTACTTTCAAGCTGAGCAGCTTGTTTGTCGTTTCTGTAAGACAAGGCTAATTCAATATTAGCAAGCGTTGAGAAAAGCTTTAAACATCGAGACAGGCGAGCTTCTGCAGGTTCTGTTTTCTCAGGCTCGTTATCGTCACAGTCTTTCTTGTTCGCCTTACTTTTTTCTAAATGCTTTTCCCAATGGTTCCACGCATTTTGCCACACAGGTTCTAATTGCTTGTGCACGTGTAAAAGCCCATTTAGCCAGCTTTCGAGTTCTTTCGAAGGCCTCGTCGTTCCTTGCACCTCTATCGCAACGTTCAATTCACTAGGCATGGGCGACTTTTCTTGACGCATAAAATCCAAATGCGCCCGCAGGCCATTCATTAATGTATCAGCAAGCTTATCTACATCTTTGTCTACAAGGTGGCTGTCACTAGACTGTATGAGCCACGGCATCCACTGTTCGGGCATGGGAATTTCTGGTGCGGAGGCAACGGCAAAGATCATTCCATCTACGTAATAAGCATCCGGAAGCACATTTTCGAAACTGGGAAGCGAAACAATATCGCTGATTGTGTTTATTGGAAACCCATCTCTCACCATTACCATCCTATTTTAATTTGCGTTCTCTTTTATGAAACGGTAGTCTGCGCGGCCACTTTGTAGAGGGCATGTTTTGTAACCTTTTATCTACCCAAAATAATGGGAAATAAGGTAAAGAGTAAACAACAAACTTCTACACTGGGTACGCGACAATAGGTTTAAAACCAATCTGTTACTGTATTGGTTTAGCGGTACTGTTGCGTGCTCGCCTACCTATTGTCATGATAGCAAAACTTAACTAAGAGTCGTTGCAATGGCAAAAGATAAATCAGGATACATCATCGCGGCCGCCTTTATTGGCCCTGGAACAGTAACTACGGCAAGTCTAGCAGGTGCAAACTTTGGCTTTCACCTAGTATGGGCGCTCCTTTTCTCCATATTCGCAACCATAGTATTGCAAGACATGGCTGCGCGTTTAGGTGTGGCCAGCGGCCAAGGCCTAGCCAGTGCAATGAAAAACATGGCTTACAAGCCATGGCTAAAGAATCTTTTTATCGTGCTTATTGTCAGTGCTATCGGCATTGGCAACGCAGCCTATGAATCGGGCAACCTAACCGGCGCTGCAATCGGGCTAGACGCATTTATCAGTATAGGCATTGGCCCCTGGGCCAGTATTTTGGGCACGATCGCTATAGTTTTACTCTGGTCGGGCAGCTACAAGTGGATAGAGACAGTACTGGTTTATCTCGTCTTTATTATGGCTGGCGTATTTCTTATCACGCTGTTGGTAGCCAAACCTGATATCGCCGCGATGTTTAGTCAGTTAATGTCTCCGCGGCTGGACGCTGACGCCATTACCACGGTGCTGGCGCTTATTGGTACCACCATCGTGCCTTACAACTTGTTTCTTCACGCGAGCCTAGTTGCAAAATCATCGAAAGGCCAAGATAAACAAGACGCGGTCGTCGCGTGCCGAAACCAGTCTGCTAGAGCTATTAGTATGGGTGGGCTTATTACGCTTATCGTAATGGCAACAGCAATGATGGCGTTCTTCAATCAAGCTGCCACTATGGACGCTTCAAACATGGGCGAACAGCTTAAACCGGTTTTAGGTGACAAAGCTCAGTGGTTCTTTGCACTAGGGTTATTCGCCGCAGGCTTAACCAGTGCTATCACTGCGCCGCTAGCAGCCGCTTATGCGGTAACAGGAGCTCTGGGGCTTTCTGACGATATGCAAAGCAAGAGCTTTAAAGCGGTATGGTTTATCATCATTGTAGTGGGTGTCAGCGTTGCAGCACTTGGCTTTAAGCCCCTACCCGCCATCCTGTTTGCTCAAGCGACTAATGCTCTTTTACTGCCAATTATTGCCATATTTCTATTGGTCGTTATGAATAAAAGCACCGCACTGGGGGAGTTTAGAAACACATGGAAAAGTAACCTGGCAGGCTTTCTAGTAGTGGGTACTGTGATTGGTTTAGGCCTGTATAAACTAATCGGCGTATTTAGCTAATCTCAAAAATGGCAAAAATGGGGTCAGAGTAATTTTCTCCCTTTGTATGTCATTATAGTGTGCACTCGCAGGTAACAGTGAAATTACGTGACTAACAAACTTACTGCATATGAGAAGGGCCAAAGTAATATTTTGGCCCTTTTTAATAGAGAGCGTAGCTGCAAAAAGTACTCTGACCCCATTTTGGGGCTGAAAAAGTACTCTGACCCCAATTTTTAGCTGGCGAGGCGTTGCAGAATATCCTGGAGCATCGCTTTGCTGCAGCCAAAGTTAATTCTGAAATGATCCGCCTTGTGAAAATCGATGCCTGGTGACGGGCCTACGCCTTTCTCTTCGGCCCACTGCTGGACGTTCTCTACACCTAGTCCACTGGCGTCTACCCACGCAAGGAACGTCGCATCGGCTTTGAGCATTTTAAGCCCGTCAATGCTGTTAACTGTGTTAAACACCATATCTCTGTTTTCACGCAAGTAGGTAAGTTGCTGCTGATGCCACTCATCACATTGAGTGAATGCTGCTTCTGTAGCCGCTAAGCCCAATACAGTAACCCAAGGTACGATGCCCGCTGCGGCATTGGTAAATGCCTGACGCAGTTGGCGATTAGGGATGATGGCAAAGGACGTTCCCAAACCAGCAATATTAAATGTTTTACTGGCAGCCATTAGCGTAACGCTATTTTCAGCAAGGTTGGACTCGCGGCCCGCCGGTATATGCTGTTTGCCTTCTTCTAGAATAAGGTCGCAGTGGATTTCATCAGAACATAGCTTAACGTTGTTCGCGTTACAAATTTCAGCAATGCGATCTAATTCAGCTTTAGTAAGCACCGAACCTACCGGGTTCATTGGGTTACAAAGAATAAACAGCTTACATTTAGGATCAGCCGCTTCTCTTTCTAATGCTTCAAAATCTAACGTATAGCGCGCACCTTCAACACTCGAGATAGTTTCAGAACTTGTGCCGTCGTCATTTTGCACTACCGTGCCTATATCTACCCGTTCGAGACCATTTAGTTTTGGGGCAGCCAGTAGAGGCGGATAATTAGGTGTTTGAATAAGTACTTTATCACCGGGTTCACAATAGGCTTTACACGCTACGTTAAACGCTGGCACAACGCCTGGTGTCCACACTAGCCACTCGGGTTGAATTTCCCAATTATGCTTATCTTTAAGCCATCTCACTACAGCCTGAATGGCGCCTTCGTGATGTGCAGGCAGTATGTAACCCATGTTGCCATGCTCAACCTGACCCGAAATGGCGTCTAGAATTGGCTGCGCGCAACGAAACTCAGTATCGGCAACCCACGCAGGAATGATGTCTTTCCCTTTGTACTTTTGCCATTTAAACGAAAACGTGTCTTTTCTGGGAGGGGTATTATCGAATAAGGCGCTCACATTACATCCTGTTGCATAAAAACTTATGCCAACAGTGTAGAATTTTAGCGCCTCATAAACTAGGGGCGTGAGATGAATTAACCCGAATTTTCTATATCGAAATGTACTTTAATAGAGATAAATTAACACGTTAAGGCCAAAGGTAAATTGCGCTTTGCTGTCCTAACCTGTTTTACGTTGTCATCGTTAACCACGAAGTAGATTTTTGGCTCGCATGCACACCTTTAGCGTGCGATACATAAAATGAAAAACAACCTACAGGCTTAGCTGGCCTGCGACACCGCCTCTCTCGATTTTTGAACTAGCTCTTCCATATTGAGTGGCTTAGCAAGAAAACCGGTAACCTGAAGCTTACGCGCTTCTATCACTAACTCTTTGTTAGGGTCTGCAGTAATGAGTAAAAATGGAACGTCCAAACCCGAAGACTGGCAGGTTTTTAGAAGACTTAGTCCATCATAATCCGGCATTACTTGGTCACTGATGATCAAGCTGATAGATTCTGCGGTTTGTTGCAGCAAAAAATCCCTTGCAAATTTACTACGTGTAAATGGATACACGGTGGCGTCTAACTGCGTTTCCAACGCGTCAGTGATAAGGTCAAGCGTGATAGGATCATCTTCAACTACTGCTACAGAAAACACTACCCTTCCCCTTTTTGTTAGGTCATTAGCCGTAAATATTACAACGACTTAGCTCACGTGTTAAGACGTCAGTCAATTGTACCAATCCGCATAGATAAATGCTCGCTGGGTATTGATCTATGCGGACTGATATTTTCAAGGATAGAATCTCTGAACGCTTTTGACCACTAACCTTTGGTCGATATTTAAACTTTTTCTAACGTTTTAGTGATAATGCTAGAAAGCAGCTTTTCTGATGGGAAGTGACGGTGTGTAAGTTGAGACACGATTTGAACGATTGCAGGCCAAACTCATCGGCAAAATGGAAAAAAAATGCCAGCTGACGCTGGCATTTTCAAAATCAATGTAAGTCTTAGAAGCTATTAAGACTTAGGTGCACGTGATGCACGCTTACGCTCGTTTTCTGTAAGAAGCTTCTTACGAATACGGATAGATTCAGGCGTTACTTCTACTAGTTCGTCGTCATCGATGAACTCAAGCGCTTGCTCAAGTGACATTCTGATAGGCGGAACAAGTGTTTGCGCTTCATCAGTTCCTGATGCACGAACGTTAGTAAGCTGCTTACCTTTAAGCGCGTTAACAGTAAGGTCGTTGTCACGGCTGTGAATACCGATAACCATACCTTCGTACACTTCAACACCGTGACCGATGAATAGGCGACCGCGTTCTTGAAGGTTAAACAGGGCGTTAGTTAGTGCTTTACCGTTTGCATTAGCGATTAGAACACCGTTCTTACGCTTACCAATGATACCGCCTTTGTACGGACCATAGTGATCGAACGTGTGATATAGCAAGCCAGAACCCGACGTTAACGTCATGAACTCTGTTTGAAAACCAATTAGGCCACGGCTTGGAATGATAAAGTCGATACGTACACGACCTTTACCATCTGGAGACATGTCAGTCATTTCTGCTTTACGCAGACCAAGCTGTTCCATGATTGAACCCTGGTGCTGTTCTTCACAGTCAATAGTCAAGGTTTCGTATGGTTCTTGCGTTGCGCCGTCAACTTCTTTCAGAATTACTTCTGGACGCGACACTGCAAGCTCATAACCTTCACGACGCATGTTTTCGATAAGAATACCTAGGTGAAGTTCACCACGACCAGATACGCGGAACTTGTCCGGATCAGGCATTTCTTCAACGCGCAGTGCAACGTTGTGTACTAGTTCGTCTTTAAGGCGCTCTAGAATGTTACGTGACGTTACATACTTACCTTCTTTACCTGCAAACGGCGAGGTGTTTACCTGGAACGTCATGGTTACTGTAGGCTCGTCAACCGTAAGTGGAGGAAGTGCTTCTACAGTGTTGATGTCACAAATGGTGTCAGAGATCTTAAGTTCGCCAAGACCTGTGATTGCAATGATGTCGCCCGCGTGAGCAGATTCAACTTCGTGACGAGCAAGGCCAAGGTAGCCGTAAACTAAGCCAACTTTGCCGTTGCGCTTTTTGCCATCAGCAGTAACAACCGTTACTTGTTGGTTTGGCTTAACAGAACCACGCTTAACACGACCTACGCCGATAACACCCACGTATGAGTTGTAGTCAAGCTGAGAGATCTGCATTTGGAATGCGCCGTCGATATCTGCATCAGGAGGAGAAACCTGGTCAACGATAGTTTGGAACAATGCCGTCATATCGTCTTCTTTAGTATCTGCATCTAGTGATGCCCAACCGTTAAGTGCAGACGCATAAACAACTTGGAAATCTAGCTGTTCGTCAGTTGCACCTAGGTTGTCGAATAGGTCGAAAACTTGATCCATAACCCAGTCAGGACGCGCACCAGGCTTGTCGATTTTGTTGATAACAACAATTGGCTTAAGACCTTGAGCAAATGCCTTTTGCGTAACGAAGCGGGTTTGTGGCATCGGGCCTTCTTGCGCATCTACAAGTAGAAGTACAGAGTCAGCCATCGACATTACACGCTCTACTTCACCACCGAAGTCAGCGTGTCCTGGAGTGTCTACGATGTTGATACGGTAGTCGTTCCAGTTAATCGCTGTATTCTTAGCTAGGATGGTAATGCCACGTTCTTTCTCGATGTCGTTCGAGTCCATTACGCGCTCTTCTTGCTCGCCTCGAGATTCAAGGGTGCCAGACTGCTGTAACAGTTTGTCTACCAGGGTGGTCTTACCGTGGTCAACGTGGGCGATGATTGCGATGTTACGCAATTTATTAATATCAGTGGTATTCATGCTTATATAGAGCCTGTGTAAATCAACGTCTACTTCAATTCAGTGGAAAGGAGTATGCGTTAGATTTGTTGCAAAAAAATGCAGATAGAAAAATTTGCGCGGATTGTACAGAAAAACCACGACGTTTGCGCATCTTTTTTTTGATGGAAACGAGTTTTATTGGTTTTCAAACACTTGTTCAACAAATAACCAGCCCCGTTGCACCTAATTGATCATATTTGGTGGCTATACGCTACAAAGTAATCTAGGCTGATTGACGTACAAATGAGCATAAAACGCCATATTGGTGCAACATTGCACCAATATAATGCAATTTAATTCAAACGGAAGTGATAGATGCCCGTCTATGCCACAGAAATCGGTATACATATAGATGGCATGATAATCGCTTTCACTTTTGCCACTGTTGGAGTGAAGCTGATCATTCCGCATTTTTACATTAAACCTGGAGGACACGATGTCAGTAGAAAAGGCATTAGAGCTGATTAAAGAAAGTGAAGCGAAGTTTGTAGATTTACGTTTTACCGATACAAAGGGTAAAGAACAACACGTATCTATTCCTGCGAGCGTTGTTGATGAAGAGTTTTTCGAAGAAGGTAAAATGTTCGATGGTTCTTCAATCGCTGGCTGGAAAGGCATCAACGAATCAGACATGGTTCTTCTTCCAGACGCAACAAGCTGCGTAGTTGACCCTTTCGCTGAAGAGACACAAGTAAACATCCGTTGTGACATCGTTGAACCTTCAACAATGGAAGGTTATGAGCGTGACCCTCGTTCAGTTGCTCGTCGTGCAGAAGAATTCCTAAAATCAACTGGCATCGGTGACACATGTTTCTTCGGCCCAGAGCCAGAGTTTTTCCTTTTTGATGACGTACGCTTCCACACTGACATGGCGGGTTCTTTCTACAAGATTGACTCTTCTGAAGCAAAGTGGAACTCTGGCGAAGAGTTTGAAGGCGGCAACATGGCACACCGCCCTGGCGTTAAAGGCGGTTACTTCCCAGTACCACCAGTGGACTCTGCTCACGATATCCGTGCTGCAATGTGTCTAGTTATGGAAGAGATGGGCCTTGTTATCGAAGCGCACCACCACGAAGTAGCAACTGCTGGCCAAAACGAAATTGCTTGCCAATTCAATACGCTAGTTAAGAAAGCTGACGAAATTCAAGTTTACAAGTATGTTGTTCACAACGTTGCACACGCATACGGTCAAACAGCTACCTTTATGCCTAAGCCGCTTGTTGGCGATAATGGTTCTGGTATGCACTGTCACCAATCTATCTCTAAAGATGGCGTAAACATCTTTGCAGGTGACAAGTACGCAGGTCTTTCTGAGGAAGCACTTTACTACATTGGTGGTATCATCAAGCACGCGCGCGCAATCAACGCGTTTGCTAACGCTTCTACTAACTCATACAAGCGTCTAGTTCCTGGATTCGAAGCACCGGTAATGCTTGCATACTCTGCACGTAACCGTTCTGCATCTATTCGTATTCCTCACGTAACTAGCGATAAAGCACGTCGTATTGAAGTACGTTTCCCTGACCCAACAGCTAACCCATACCTAGCGTTCACTGCTATGCTTATGGCGGGTATCGACGGTATTAAGAACAAGATCCACCCTGGTGATTCAATGGATAAAGACTTGTACGACCTACCGCCAGAAGAAGCTGCTGAAATTCCAACAGTTGCAAGCTCGCTAGAAATGGCACTTGAAGCTCTTGATAACGACCGTGACTTCCTTAAAGCTGGTGGCGTTATGACTGACGACATGATTGATGCATACATCGATCTTAAGTCTGAAGAAGTAACGAAACTTAACATGACTACTCACCCTGTTGAGTTCGACATGTACTACAGCGTGTAATTTCGCACTGTATAGCAATTTATACTAAAGCCCGCTCTGCGGGCTTTTTTTATGCGTACGATTTATCTACTATGTTTTTATAGCTATGCTAATGAATACTCTTTCATGCTGTATCAACTGCGCACAGGGCTTTGCCCGCTTGCATCTGCATACAACTAGAAAGGTTATCCATAAGCCAAACATAGCAAGCTATATGAATTAGCCAGCTAGCCAAAACCACATTGATTAGGTAACGACACGTGCACTACATGACGCGACACATTTGCTTAATTTCGCTATTACTAAGTAGCGGCAATGGCTTACTGCCTGTGCAAGCGGAAATGCTGAGCCAAGAAAGTACCCAGCAAGAAGCACAAGAAAGCGAAACCGGACAAAGCAGCAATGCAACATCAGCCGCAGCTACCTCTCCAATGACCATATACAAGGTGGTAGGTAAAGACGGCTCTGTGACTTACACCGACAAGCCGCAGCAAAACGCAGAACCCCTAGCTTTCGATGTAAAAACGCAAAACGTAGTAACCGCGGCAAAGGTTACCCCACCTCCCCCTGCGAAGCCGGCTGCCCCCAAGCCCAACTATCGCGTAGTCATTAAGTCACCTGCACCAGAAGCGACAATTCGCAATAACTTGGGTGAATTCACTATTTCTGCCGCACAACCTGGTGCACCCAAAGCGCCAATCTACCGATTAATCTTTGACGACGCCCCATTAGCTAGCAATAGTTCAGGCGTCTTTAAGCTTACTGGTATCCATCGTGGGGCACATACTTATAAAGTTGAACTCACGAACAATACGGGCAAGACTCTTGCATCGTCTCCATTACAAACCCTTTACCTGCATCAGGCATCGGCGTTAATTAATAACTAATAGCGTGCAACCACTGTTATGTATGCGCACCATAGAGGTTCAGTGAACATTTCTTCTTGAGCTCTTTATTCGCGCAACGCATCATTGCAAGCTACAATGCACAATTATGGTGCAAAGGAGACGAGCTCGGATGCATTCCACCGAGTTAGAAACACAACAGCTAATCAATAGCCTAAATACCGCACTGGTAATGGTAGACAACAAACTTACGATTGTTTATGCCAACCACGCTGGTGAAGCTTTGTTTGAGACTGGATTAAAACAACTTATTGGGCATCCACTTCAAGATTTTTTCTTGCCGGGCACAATAGAAACCACCCGACTTAAAGCTGCCATCAGAAAAGGTGAAGATTTCACCGAAAACGAAATTAAGTTGGCTTTTCGAGATAACCGCTATGTATCTGCCGACCTAACCGTTACCAACTTGCACTTCGAAGACGGCCCACGACTGCTATTTGAAGTTAAAAAGATTGACCAGCAAAAGCGAATTTCTCGAGAAACTTTACAAAACGCGCAGCATTACGCAGCACGGGAATTGGTTCGCGGCCTTGCACACGAAATCAAAAATCCTCTTGGTGGTATTCGCGGTGCAGCACAGCTATTAGAAAAAGAGCTGATTGACGAGCATAAAGAATTTACAAGCATGATCATTGAGCAGTCTGACCGTCTGCGAAACTTAGTTGATCGATTGCTTGGACCAAATTCACTACCTCGATTTGAAGAAAGCAACGTGCATCAAGCGCTTGAAAAAATACGCAGCTTAATGCGCTTTGACTCAGACAATCCCATTACCATAGTTCGCGACTATGACCCCAGCATTCCACCGCTTATGTTAGACCCTGACATGATTCAGCAAGCGGTGCTCAACATTGTGCGCAACAGCGTTCAGGCATTAACCGAGAGCCAAACCCCCAACCCACAAATTAGGTTAATTACGCGAATAGAGCGCCAAATGACAATTCAAACGAAGCGTCACGCGCTGGTAGCAAAAATAAAAATTATTGATAACGGCCCGGGTATTCCGGCTGAAGTAAAAGACACACTTTTCTACCCCATGGTCACAAGCAAGCAAAATGGCTCTGGGTTGGGTTTGTCTATTTCACAGACCCTTATAAACCACCACGGCGGCAAAATAGATGTAGATAGCTACCCTGGTCACACTGAGTTCGTAATTTACATACCAATAGATCGTAAGGAGACAGACGATGACGAATGAGTCTGTGTGGATTGTCGATGATGACAGTTCTATTCGTTGGGTGCTGCAAAAGGCCTTACAAGCAGCAGATATCAGCTGCTTAAGTTTTGAAAACCCTGAAGATTTATTGCTTCAACTTCAAAGCGGCCAAGCCCCTGAAGTCATCATTTCAGACATAAGAATGCCACAAATGGACGGCATGACGTTACTGAACGAAGTGCATGCCTCGCACCCACTGCTGCCCGTTATCATTATGACGGCGCATTCGGATTTAGACAGCGCAGTTAACGCATATCAAAAAGGCGCCTTTGAATATTTGCCAAAGCCATTTGATATCGACGAGGCAGTAACCTTAACCCAGCGGGCGCTGGCACATGCCAGAGAGCAGTCCACCGTATCTAAAGCGCAAGTGGAAGACGTAGTAACGGAAATTATTGGCGAAGCACCTGCCATGCAGGAAGTGTTTCGTGCCATAGGTCGCTTGTCTCGCTCTTCAATTAGCGTGCTAATTAACGGGCAATCAGGAACGGGTAAAGAACTTGTGGCGCACGCCCTTCATAGGCACAGCCCAAGAGCAAGTAAACCTTTCATCGCCCTTAATATGGCCGCCATTCCTGCCGACCTTGTAGAATCAGAACTATTTGGCCATGAGAAGGGCGCATTTACCGGAGCCCAGGCAGCTCGTCAAGGCCGCTTCGAACAAGCCGACGGCGGAACATTGTTCTTAGATG
This sequence comes from Alteromonas macleodii ATCC 27126, assembly GCF_000172635.2. Taxonomy (NCBI): domain Bacteria; kingdom Pseudomonadati; phylum Pseudomonadota; class Gammaproteobacteria; order Alteromonadales; family Alteromonadaceae; genus Alteromonas; species Alteromonas macleodii. Next base: position 3,500,977 of record NC_018632.1, read on the forward strand.
AAATAGGCGATATGCCGTTAGATGTACAAACCCGCCTTTTACGTGTGCTTGCAGACGGCCAGTTTTATCGTGTCGGTGGCCATCAGTCAGTGAGTGTGGACGTACGCATCATCGCTGCAACTCACCAGAATTTAGAACAAAGGGTTGCTGAAGGTAAGTTTAGGGAAGATTTGTTCCACCGCTTAAACGTTATCCGAGTGCACCTTCCTTCACTTAACGAGCGCCGCGAAGATATTCCACTACTGACCCGTCACTTCTTGCGCCGAGCAGCCAAAGAACTTGATGTAGAAGCTAAAAGCATATCGAAAGACGCTGAGCGCGTAATGTCTCAGCTACCATGGCCTGGAAACGTAAGGCAGCTAGAAAACGTGTGTCGCTGGTTAACGGTAATGGCGAGTGGTCAAGAAGTGCTGCCCAGCGATCTGCCACCGGAAATTCACAGCGATAGCAGTATTGAAAAACCTAGCGCTGAATCGGGTGAGTGGCCAGATTTGTTGGCAAGCTGGACCGATAAACAGCTTCGCGACGGCCATCACAATATTCTTAACGACGCGATGCTGACGTTTGAGCGTATTATGCTTGAGCGAGCACTTCAGCACACTCATGGCCACAAACAAGATGCGGCTAAACGCTTGGGTTGGGGAAGAAATACCCTGACAAGAAAGTTAAAAGAATTGGGTGTGAACTAACCCTAGTGATTACGCCGTAAGCTAGCAGGGAACTCACTGCTAGCTTATGAGCGGCTTGCTACCTAATGTCCTTTCGTCAGTAGCGCCGTCATTCCCTGATTGAAATGCCTTACCCACTTCATACTAAACTGGCCTTTGGCGCTTCGATTTATTTCTATCACCGCCTCTTTTTTAGAAAGTACGTTATCTTCATTGTGCGCTCTTGGGTGTGTCATTGCATCGTAGGTATCAACAATGGCTAATAACTTCGCACCTTCACAGATATCGTCTTCTTTTAGCCCCAATGGATAACCTGTTCCATCAGTGCGTTCATGGTGCTGCATCACGATTTTGCGCGCCATATCCCATTGGTCTAGGTGCTCTAACAAACGGGCGCTTTTATACACATGAGAGCGCATAAGATTAAATTCGATATCGCTTAGCGCATCGCCTTTGTGCAAAAGCTTCAATGGCATGAAGGCCATACCGAAGTCATGTACATAGCTGGCTACGGCAAGCTGATCTTCGTCTATAGGGTTTTCGGCCACGTCGTTAATATACATAGCCAGTTTGGCAATGCGATCACCACGACCAGACCAGTAGTTAGAGCGGCGTTCAATGGTTTGCATTAAGTCGCGGAAAAATAGAATATCTTGCTTCTTTTCACTACTAATATCTTTAGGGATACCTGTAGCCGCTAACGTAGGGGGCTTTATCTGAACGTTTTGTGGGTCGTCTTCATCCGCAACAATATCTAACGCTGGGTTAAGTAATAAGACCGCTTCGGTAAGGCGTTTTTCATGCTCAGCAGTATTTTCAGGCGTCACACGACCGATAGCTAAAACCAGCTGATTGTGAAGATTGTCATCGTATTCGGCTTTGCCACTGGCCATTACAGCCTCTACGAAGGCTTTTACTCTGTCCATTGTAAGCAATACCAAGTCACTCATAGTACTTGTGTACGCCACCTGCCCTTTGCGCAAATAATCTAGCAAGTCCTCTACATGCTGCAAAAGCGGGATCATGGGCGAGAAATTAACCAGGCCTAAATCACCTTTAATGGTGTGGATTGAGCGAAACAGAGCACGCTGCAATTCGTTGTCTTCCGGACGAAGCTCTAATTCAATCAAGGTTTGTTCACTTGATTCATAGAGTTCGTTTATTTCCTCCATAAGGTCAGCAAGAATATCTTCTTCTAGGTCGTCTGGAGTAAATGTCTGCATATAGTGGTTACCGAGTTAGGTTCGATTGCGCTTTTTATTATTGTAATCGGGTATCGGCAAAATTTCCTCATACTAAAGGTGAGAAACATAGCCACTTTTCCAACTTATTGCTCAACTATACCTTCCGCACTGTAAAAACTCATCGGACAAGTGTACGCTGAAACTTCATCTATACTGCGCGCGTCAATTGTATCTAGGAGTTGTTTTGATCGCTTTATTCCGCATTCCGGCACTTTTTATCGCTTTTTTACTCATTAACATTGTTCTGCTAATTGTTTGTATCGCACGACCTTTTCACAAAGATAACGTGCATATTGCGGGTAGTATGTATTCACTTATGGCTAAGGTCGTAGGTCTCAAAATTATTATAAAGAAAGATCCTGCGGTTAAAATAAACGAGCCCTACGTTTACATCGCCAATCATCAAAACAGTTTCGACGTTATCACTATCTGTAAAGCTGCACTGCCTGGCGTGGTAACCATTGGCAAAAAGAGCTTAAAGTGGATCCCTATTTTCGGCCAAATCTATTGGTTGTCAGGCAATATCATGATTGATAGAAAGAATTCCGGTAAAGCCCGTAATACACTCGATATTGCTGCAAAACGCATTGCGAAAAAGAAAACGTCGGTATGGCTATTCCCAGAAGGTACACGAAGCTATGGCAGAGGCATATTACCTTTCAAACAAGGTGCGTTTCGCCTAGCTAAGACCACCAACGAACCGGTTGTCATGGTAACCGCCAGCAATTTGCACAATAAAGTAAAATGGAACCGTTGGAATAACGGCATTGTGCTTATTGATATAGCTGCCCCTCAGGCTTTGAGCGAAGACAAGACAATTAAAGAGTGGATGGTGCATTTTAACGATGAAATGAAACAAAAGTTTGATGCGCTTAATACACAGGTCGATGAACTGGAAAAAAGCAGGTAAACTTGCGCCTAAATTGCTAACGAGTGTTTATTATGACCCAGTTCGATGAAAGAGAAGAGTGGTACGAGTTTAACCAAGAAACTATTGATGCCCTTCTAGAAGACGGCAGCCAAGCCGATGCCGACTATACCATTGAGCACCACTTCGCCAGCACTGACTTCGACGTGCTAGAAAAGGCAGCTGTTGATGCGTTTAAAGCTGGTTTTGAAGTCACCGACGCAGAAGAGCTTATTCTTGATGATGGCGAAACCATTTTCTGCTTCGACGCAGTTGCAGAGCGAAAGCTAGATATTGAAAAGCTTAATGCGGACTCTGACACCTTGCTTAAAATTGCCGACAAGCATGATGTAACCTACGACGGTTGGGGTACTTACTTCGAGCCGCGTGAAGAAGGTGAATACGAAGAAGAAGATCACTACTTCGACGACTGATCTCTAAGGCACCCTCACCGTTTTAACTGAGAAGGCGTTAAGTTACCCTTCAGCTTTTGTTCATCTTTTTCCGTCAACAATGACACTGTCATTATCGATTGGAAAAGGATGGACAGATGAAAAAGCTACTTTTCTCACTTACTACATATTCTGCTATTGCAACATTACAGCTTGCGCTTATGTCACCTGTGCATGCCAGTACCGAAAATAGCGCACAAAACAAAAACGTTACCTCTAACGAATACCGTTACAACAAACCATTTGTTGCCGCTGAATCGCTGCTGCCTAAAACCTCAGGTGCATTGACAAGCGAAGAAACAATCTCTCAATCTGTTGATGACGTTGAAACTGATCAACAGTCCCTTGCCAAGGCGGGTAAGCATCAACAGCATTTAGCCGTGAGTAAGTCCTCTAGCGATATCGTAGTCAGCAGTATTAATGAGTTTTGGATTTATGAAAGCTGGGTAACGCTTGAGCAAGACATTGATTACGATGGTTTTCACTCTACGTTTTCGATTGAGTTTGACGCCGACACCATTTTCACTCGCGCGCCAGTATACGCGGTCTTGTATTTGGGCAAAAACGACGTGTACGAGTCTATTCACGTGTCGTCTGAATTTTACATTTACTCAGAAGACTCAACAGATACCTTTACCATTGAAAGCACATTAGTTTCTGGCTATCCGCCGGGTGAGTACGACATTCTATTAGAGCTTTATGATGCAGATACCGAAATACTTGTGGCGTATACCGATGCCTATGATGACAGTGCACTCGCCTATCTTCCCCTTGAAAGTGAAAATAATGAATATGTGGTTGAAGATACGGTAGTCATAGTAGAAGAGCATGGCGGAGCATGGTCTTTACTCCCACTGTGTCTATTAGGTGGCATTGTACTTGTTAGACGAACTGTTAGACGCCGACACTGCTAACTATCTTGGAAAGTTAATCAGCTAAAAGCTGCATGCACCTGCAGCTTTTGGCTATTTTTTATACTAAAGTCTATTATATAATATAAACCTTCTTTTCCAATTAACGTTGATTCGCCAATGTACCAAGGAAAACAGTACATACTGACGCTTTCAATTGGTGTAGTGCAATGAGCATCGACAATGTTAACTTGTTCAATCTATTAGAAAATACGCAAATTGGCGTAGTCATTCACAATGCTACTGGCGTTGTAGAGTATGCCAATCCCGCTGCGTTAACGCTACTTCGATTGAGTATAGGTAAACTTAAAGAGAAAAGCTTAGACGTGGACTCCTGGGAGTTCATTGACATGCAAAACAGAAAAGTACCTTACCACGAACTTCCCATTGCCCAGGTGCTTGCTACTAGCACCGCTATAAATAACCGAATATTGGGAACGATAAATAAAGATACCGATAAAATAACGTGGTTTAATGTCAACGCATATCCCGAAAAGTACAAGGTCAATGGCAGTTCACCGTCTTTTGTAGTGGTTTATTTCACTGATATCACGGCAAAGATTAGTGATTTCTCTTACAAAGATATTGTTCAACATTCACAAGATATGATTTTGGTAACGGAAGCTCAGAATATCGATGCCCCGCTTTCTCCTAAAATCATCTATGCAAATGAAGCATTGTGTAAACATACTGAATATAGTCTTGAGGAGTTATTGGGTGAGACACCTCGCATTTTTCAAGGTGCCCTAACCGACAAAGCCTCTACGCTGCGTATTCGGCAGTCACTTATTGATCAACGCCCATGTACCGAAACACTTTTAAATTATACGAAGTCTGGCACACCTTTCTGGGTTCAAATGAACATATTCCCGCTTACCAATGAATTCGGTGAAGTAACCCATTTTGCAGCTGTTCAGCGTAACGTTAGCGAAAGGAAGTTCCAATCTGAACAGCTAGATAAGCGCAATGCAGAACTTAAGAAAATAAAGCAGAACTTAGAAAGCCTGGTTAACCGTCGAACCAGCGAGCTTCGTTCAGCCAATCATAAATTAGAGAAACTGGCATATTATGACGCGCTCACGAACATTCCAAATAGACGGGCATTTCTAGACGCATTTGCAAAGTCTTTAAACTTCGCAAAACGCAATGGACATGCAATGTTGATTGGCATCGCCGATGTTGATCACTTTAAGGCTATTAATGATAGTTACGGCCACGGGTTTGGCGATGACGTATTAACCATCGTTGCTCAGACAATGCAGCAATTTTTTCGTCAAGAAGATGCCATTGGCCGCATAGGTGGCGAAGAGTTTGCGTTCTGTATGGTACTAACAAGTCCAGTCTCCCCTCGCCAACTATTAGACAGATTTCGCGAGAAAGTCAGCATTCTCCATGAAACCCATCCTCCGTTGAAAGGAAGACAAGTTACCCTTAGTTTGGGAGCGGTATATGTAAGCGACTTAAAAGAGGTAAGCATAAAGCAACTACTTTGCGATGCAGATGAAGCCCTTTATAGAGCCAAAAATAAAGGTCGCAATACCATAGAGTGCGAATGTTATGACGATATCGATAACGAAGGGTTAGAACCCTGTGAAGATGGTAGAGCTGGCACAGAGTCTCGTTCTAAACCTCATCATGTTACGTAAAAGCTAATATTGATTCGTGGTAACGCTACATGAGCATATTGTTCACTACGGCTCACCTTTAATAACCTAAATCGTTAGCTTATCAGCTCAGCATCGATTTGGCTGTCCAGCCACGTTGCTTAGTTTTCTCCCCCGTCAGGCGGCTCAATACCTTCAACCTCTACTACCACTTTTTCTACCAGCTTCACTCTTCCCTGCTTCACTAGCGCTTGTCTTAATACATACTCTATTTGCGCATTTACACTGCGCAAGTCATCGGCAGCCCATCGCTCCATAGCGGCAAGTACATTTTCATTTATCCTAAGTGGATACGCTTTTTTCTTTGCCAAAATCACAAACCTTATGTGCCGCAGTGCATCGCTGCGGCACTACAATTTCAAACTTAAATTAAAAAAACGAGCTAGTAGATTGTACCTGTATTAATAACCGGTTGCGTCGACTTATCACCACACAGCACAACTAATAAATTACTGATCATCGTCGCCTTACGCTCTTCATCAAGCTCTACTACACCCTTTTCATTTAATCGCTGAAGTGCCATTTCTACGGTTCCCACAGCACCATCTACAATTTGCTTCCGGGCAGCCACAATAGCTGATGCTTGTTGACGCTGAAGCATGGCACTTGCGATTTCTTGCGCGTAGGCAAGGTGGCTGATACGAGACTCCAAAATTGTGATCCCAGCTTTCGCAAGGCGAGCTTGGATCTCTTCTTGTAAACGCGCTGATATCTCTATTGGGTGGCTACGAAGTGCGACTTCCGCTTGCTCGTCGTCACGCGGATCGTAAGGAAAGCTACTTGCCATATTGCGGATCGCGGACTCACTTTGAATTCGCACAAAACTTTCGTAATCGTCTACGTCAAACATTGCTTCAGCAGTATCGCTCACTTTCCACACGACAATAGAGGCGATTTCAATGGGGTTTCCTTGATTGTCGTTAACTTTAATTCTGGCACTTTCAAAGTTTCTTATGCGCAGAGAAATATTAGCTCTACGGAACAAAGGAATTGTCCAGCGTAATCCAACATCAGAGACAGTACCTACATAGCTGCCGAAAAACGTCATGACCTTAGCTTGGTTGGGTTGCACCATGAAATAGCCCAACCACAAACTCCCCACTAAAACGCTTAGAATTACACCAGCTTCGGGGTTACCCGACACTGCATAGAAAAACGTAGCAACCTGTGCGACTAGCAAAACACAGATCATCAAATAACCGTTTACCGAAAACCCTTTCTTTTCTTTCATATCACTCACCTTTGATATCATTTTGATATCCTTATAATACAAAATTTAACTACTCGCTAATTTTGATGTGTTACCAAATATGTCAAAGCAACATTTTATTTTTAACTATGGGGTAACATTTTTTGGTAACTCTATGAAATAGATGCCAGAATAATGGAGGGTCATCGTTTACTATGGACGTACGTTAATGCCTTCAAACTCAGATAAAAACGTCGCTTCTTCTTTCCAGCGCCGTACCTTATTAAAGGGCGGTCTCGCCTTTGGTCTTACTGCGGGCATTACCCCTTTTTCAATCGGAAAAGAAAAACCGACGCTGCGCGTATTAGGCACCCATGTCACGCTTCAGGAAGCCATTCGTCAGCGCGCCATGGAAGACTTAGGCATTAATATTGAGTTTGAGCCAGGTGGCAGTGCAACCGTTCTTCAAAAGGCGTCGATGAACCCCACGTCATTCGACCTTTATGAGCAGTGGTCTAATAGCATTAATGTATTGTGGCGCGCTCACGCTATTCAGCCCATAGAGAAAAAACGCCTTCAGTATTGGGAAGAAATAAACGATTTAAGCAAGACCGGAAAACTTACCGAGAAAGCGCGAATGGGCGCTGGCGACGCACCGCATAAAATTATTAATGTTCAGGACGACGGCACACTAGGTGCCAACCATACTGACACAATTAGCTTTTTACCTTATGTGCACAATGTTGACTCTTTTGGCTATGACACATCAAAGTTACCCAACGAACTGCAAGGGCAAGAAGAAAGCTGGGGCTGGCTTTTAGACAGTCGCTATTCAGGAAAAGTGGGCATAGTTAACGACCCCACTATCGGACTTTTCGATTTAGCACTTGCCGCACAAGCTAAAGGATTCATTCAATTCCAAGACATCGGTGCCATGACCGAGTATGAACTTGATGATTTGTTTAGCTTACTTATAGAGTTGACTCAGTTAAACCATTTCAATGGATTCTGGACCTCGGTCCCTGAGTCTGTTGAGTTCATGAAAAGTGGACGGGTTGCAATCGAAAGCATGTTCTCGCCTGCGGTCTCTGCACTGAACGGTCAAGATATTCCGGTTACGTTTGCAGCACCGAAAGAAGGCTACCGCGGATGGCACGGTGTAATGTGCATGTCCTCTGCCACACAAGGTAGAATAAAGGACGTGGCTTATGAGTATATGAACTGGTGGCTGTCGGGGTGGCCTGGCGCATTTATTGCCAGACAAGGCTACTATATTTCCAACCCTAAACGTTCAGCTCAATATCTTTCAGACGCCGAATGGAATTACTGGTACAAAGGGCAAGTAGCATCAGAGCCGCTAAAAGGGCCCGACGGAAATATTAGTGTTAGACAAGGCGCCCAGCGCACTGGTGGGAGTTATGAAGAGCGTTTTAGTAATGTTGCCGTATGGAATACCGTTATGCCAACCTACGAATACAGTTTGCAGAAGTGGTACGAATTCATCACTGCATAATGTTGCGTTAAGTAAAAACCCATAACGTTAATGGAATAAGGCTTTTTTAGTTCACATGTTATCGTCAATTCGAATTCAGCTTATCACCGTGCTACTCGCTCTAATAGCGCTTATATTGGCACAGGGGTTTATTGCTAGAGAAAACCAAGAAGTCCTAAACAAAGGCGTGGCATCAGCGTCAAAGGCAGTAGTTGATGTTGCACTTGTTAAGGAACTTGAACGGGATGTAGTGGACTTACAGCGCAACGTGCTCATATTCAAAGAGAATGCGAGCAAATCAGCCATTACTCGCTTCAGTCGACTCATGGTGACTATTAACACCAAACTCGACAAGTTAGCCCTGGTAGACGAAGACAAGGAAATACAGGAAGACAACCATATCCTTTCAAGAATGAAGGAGCACCTTAACGCCTATCAGGAGAATTTTACCCAAGTTGTCGATGCGCGCTCTGAAAGAGATAACCTTATAGCAAGAGGCACCCTATCTGATATTACGTTACTGGAAAAGATACTGAGTGACGCTAAAACAAACGGAGATATCTCTGCTGCCTCTGAAGAACAGGCAAAGACGCTTCTTATTCGGGCAGAAAATGCGATGTTGAAATATCTGATGAAACCCGACATGGGTTTTATTCGAGCATTCAACGAAGCCGCAGATTCACTACGAAAATTAACGCTAACGAAAAATACATCCCTTCAGGAAAGAGTGGAGCGATTGTCGGAAAAAATTAAAGCCGATTTCGTTAAGCTAACCCAGATAACCCAAGGTAATTTATTCTTGGTTAACGTAGTCATGGCGGGGTCTGCCAATGAATTTCTCTATTTAAGCGGTGAGCTGGCCAAAAAAGTAACCACAGACTCTGAAATTGCGACTCAACGCACCTACACACTGGCTGAAAGCACACAGCGTAACGGAGAGTTATTTTCTCTTGTTGCCATTCTACTCGCCCTCTCAGCAGCGCTGTTTGCCATGTTTCGCATATTGGGCCCTATCCGCTCTATCACTCAAGTTTTCAACAAACTTGCCCAAGGCGTACAAATTTCCAATATTCCTGGCAGCAGCCGAAAAGATGAGATTGGCAAGCTAGCAAAAGCGGCGCTTGTTTTTAGTGATAAAAACCGAGAGACAGAAAAACTGCTAGATGAAGCAAGAACCATGAACTCTCAGCTTGAAAGCTTAAATAAAGCGATTACTGAGGCGAAAATAAAAGCGGAGCAAGCAACCGCGTCAAAGAGTATGTTTTTAGCCAATATGAGTCATGAAATCCGCACGCCGATGAATGGCATTATCGGGCTAATAGAACTGGCGCAACAGCAAGAGCTGTCCACTACTGTTAAAGGGTATCTCGACAAGGCAGCGTATTCTGGGCAAATATTACTGAGCGTAATTAACGATATTCTCGACTTCTCAAAAATTGAAGCGGGTAAATTGAAGATTGAGGAAGTGAGCTTTTCTTTGCATTCACTGTTCGACAACCTCATTGCAGTTATTGCACTACGCGCAAAAGAAAAGAACTTATCGGTGCACTTTACGGTAAATCCAAAGATACCTCCGCAAGTAATTGGCGACCCACTGCGTATTGCCCAAATAATTATGAATATAGGCAACAATGCTGTGAAGTTCACCGAGCAAGGGCGTATAGATATTGAGTTTGACGGCAACTTGAACGAAAAAGGGAACGTGTTAAACCTTACCATGCGAATCACCGATTCAGGCATAGGTATGAGTGCAGCCCAGCTAGATAGAATATTTAAGCCTTTCACTCAAGCAGACGGTTCAACCAATAGAAAATACGGCGGTACCGGCCTTGGCCTTGCGATTGTAAGCCAGCTTACTGAACTTATGAACGGCCGCCTTGATGCCACTTCTACTATGGGAAAAGGCAGTACGTTTGAAGTTGAACTGCCGCTGAAAGCATTTAAAAACCAACCTGGCGTGCTTGAACAAACACCTCAGCTACCTGTTGATAGCCTTTATGTTACTGAAGCAGCATTGCTGCCTGCGGCTTATTGCAACCAAATACAGCTGCCAACTAAATCAACGCTATCAATAGAAGATGCCAAAAATATCGCCGCTTTACCTGAACATATCATTGTAGATATCCATGAGTTCAGTGAATTCAGACAGAATATTGCTTGGTTAAACACCTTGCTAGAAAAAGGGAAGTCGGTAGGCCTGGTAATGGAAAGTGCAGGCAGCGCGCTACAGGCTAAATATGACACGCTATGGAAAGGTCCACTTATCATGCATCCATTCACACCTGCGCAATTTGAGCGTTTTGTTCATCAGGTGATATCTAAAGATGCAAGTTATGACGGACATCATTTTAGTGAAGAAGCGGAAGCAACATCGCTAGAAGGCCACGTGCTTTTAGTAGAAGACAATAATATAAATCAACTCGTCACCGGAGAAATGCTTACCAATCTTGGGCTTACTTTCGATATTGCAGAAGACGGCAAGCAAGCCGTGCAAAAAGTAGAAAATGCCCCGCAGTACGACCTAATATTGATGGATGTACAAATGCCGGTGATGGACGGTTATGAGGCAACCAAACAACTCCGCGAAAAAGGCTTTACTGGCGTACCTATTATCGGCCTTTCGGCTAATGCAATGAAGGAAGATAAACAAAGCGCGATAGACGCGGGTATGAACGACTACCTCACCAAGCCAATAAAGCAAAAATCATTGATAGGCATGTTAAAACAGTACTTAGGCAAACAGCTCTAAACGCAAACGTAAAGATAAGTTCTTATACCAATTCGCATAAATAATTGCCCGCTCAGTAGGCGCTGGCAAGCTTCATAGCGAAGTGTGAGAATGCAGGAACGGCTTTCGAACAAACGCGCTATGTTTAGGGCCTGTTAAATCGCTAATAAAAAAGGGCTACCTTTCGGTAACCCTTCTAATTTGTATCGATCCCCCCGTTCTAGGGGCTGCACTTAAAGCGCTTTAATGGTCTCGAACTGCTCTTTAAGTTTGGCTAGGGCTTTTTCACCCTCTTCCAACTTAGCGCGCTCCTTTTCAATTACTGCTTCTGGCGCATTACTTACGAACTTCTCATTACCCAACTTACCACGAGTACGAGATACGTCTTTCTCGATTTTCTCCATGGCTTTAGTTATACGAGCAAGCTCTGCGTCTTTGTCGATAAGCCCTGCCATTGGGATAAGAATTTCCATCTCGCCCACTAGCGCTGTTGCGCTGGCTGGTGCTTCTTCACCATCTTTTAATATAGTTACGGTTTCAAGCTTAGAAAGCTTATCGAGGAATGCCTTAGCCGCATCAAGACGACGCGCGTCTTCGTCGCTTACGTTTTTAAGTAGCGCATTAAGTGGTTTGTTTGGTGAGATATCCATTTCACCACGGATATTACGAATACCCACGATAAACTTCTTCACCCACTCGATATCGGCAAGCACTTTGTCGTCTTGTTTCGCTGCATCAACTTCAGGGAATGCCTGAACCATAATGCTTGCGCCCTCTTCCACTTTAAGTGCACTTAGTGGCACAACGCGCTGCCAAATAGTGTCGGTGATAAATGGCATTAGCGGATGCAACAAGCGAAGCAAGCTTTCAAGTACGTTAATAAGCGTATGACGTGTACCGCGCTTTTCAGCTTCGGTGCTGGCGTCATTGTTAAGCACTGGCTTAGTAAGTTCTAGATACCAGTCACAGAACTGGTTCCAAGTGAACTCGTAAACGGTTTGCGCAGCGATGTCGAAACGGTAGTCTTCAAGCGCTTTTTCAAACTCAATCAGCGTTTGTTGGAACTTAGCCCAAATCCAGCGATCGGCCATGCTAAGCACCATTTCGCCGCCGTCACGACCTGTATCGTGCTCTTCTGTGTTCATCAGTACGAAACGCGATGCGTTCCAAATCTTGTTACAGAAGTTGCGGTAGCCTTCAACACGGGCCATATCAAAGTTGATATCGCGGCTGGTTGACGCCATAGCTGCAAAGGTAAAGCGCAATGCGTCTGTACCGTAGGCCTGAATACCATCAGGGAATTGCTTGCGAGTACGCTTGGCAATCTTCTCAGCAAGCTGAGGCTGCATCATGCCCGCGGTGCGTTTAGTGACTAGCGACTCAATATCAATGCCGTCAATCAAATCGATTGGGTCAAGCACGTTGCCCTTCGACTTTGACATTTTATCGCCATTCTCATCGCGGATAAGACCAGTAATGTAGATGTCTTTAAACGGAATTTTGCCCGTGAACTTCTTGGTCATCATGATCATTCTGGCAACCCAGAAGAAGATGATGTCAAAGCCTGTAACTAGCACTGAAGACGGTACAAAGGTTTCTAGATCTGGCGTTTCTTCTGGCCAGCCCATGGTGGCGAACGGCCATAGTGCACTTGAGAACCAGGTATCTAGTACATCGTCGTCTTGAGAAAGGGTTACGTCACTGCCAAGGCCGTGCTTTTCGCGCACTTCTTCTTCGGTGCGGCCAACAAAAACGTTACCGTTTTCGTCGTACCACGCCGGAATGCGGTGTCCCCACCACAGCTGACGTGAAATACACCAGTCTTGAATGTTGTGCATCCACTGGTAGTAAGTCTTGTTCCAGTTCTCTGGCACAAAACGAATTTCGCCACTTTCAACCGCTTCAATTGCAGGCTTAGCAAGAGATTCAACCGCAACATACCACTGGTCAGTTAGGTAGGGTTCAATTACCGCCCCCGTTCTGTCGCCACGCGGCACTTTAAGCTTGTGCGGCTCAATCTTAACCAATGCGCCTTGTGCGTCTAAATCAGCAACAATTTGCTTACGGGCGTCGAAGCGATCTAAACCGCGATACGCTTCTGGCGCTTCGTCGTTAATTTTCGCATCGTCGGTAAGAATGTTGATCATAGGCAAGTTATGACGCTTACCCATATCGTAGTCGTTGAAGTCGTGAGCAGGCGTGATTTTAACGCAGCCTGTACCGAATTCTTGATCGACATAGTCATCGGCGATAACCGGAATTAAACGGCCAGTAATCGGTAGCTTAATCTCTTTGCCGATAAAGCCTTGGTAACGCTCGTCATCTGGGTGTACCGCAACCGCGGTATCACCTAGCATGGTTTCTGGGCGCGTTGTCGCAACTACTAGTTCACCGCTACCATCTGCAAGTGGGTAGCGCATGTGCCACATGTGGCCATCTTCTTCTTCGTTCAGTACTTCAAGATCAGATACTGCAGTGTGAAGCACTGGGTCCCAGTTAACCAAACGCTTACCACGGTAAATAAGGCCTTCTTCGTGTAGCTTAACGAATACTTCAGTTACGGCTTTAGACAGGTCTTCGTCCATGGTGAACACTTCGCGAGACCAGTCAGGAGACGTACCTAGACGGCGCATTTGACCGGTGATCGTTCCGCCGCTGTGCTCTTTCCATTCCCACACTTTCTTGATGAAGTCTTCGCGACCTAAATCGTGGCGCGTCTTGCCTTCAGCGTTAAGTTGGCGTTCTACCACCATTTGGGTAGCAATACCGGCGTGGTCAGTACCCACTTGCCATAGCGTATTGTCGCCCTTCATACGGTGATAACGGGTTAAGGCGTCCATAATGGTTTGCTGGAAACCATGACCCATGTGAAGGCTACCGGTAACGTTTGGTGGCGGAAGCAAAATACAATAAGGGTCGCCGCTACCTGAAGCTTTAAATAAACCCGCCTCTTCCCATGACTTGTAGCATTGCTGCTCGATGGACTGCGGTTCGAAGGTTTTATCCATTACACACTCTCAAATTGAAGCTAAACGCGAATGACTTATGCAGATTTGAACTGCATGTTGCATCCAGCTTGCTGATAGTTTTTGTATCTTACCCGCGCGGCCTGTTTGGCGTTCTCGTCCACGGGTACAAAATCGATGATTTGACGATGCTGGTTGGGTGAAGGCACCATACCGGACCCCACATTAACCACCATTTGTCGTCTGGCTACCTGCTCTGGCCGCCAACAAATTTCCACCGGCGTTCCCGATTGCGGCCCTTCACCATAAAGGTTATGGGGCACAAAGCGGTCAGCCGGCAGCTGCCACAACAATTCATCAACTTCTTCAGCCTGCGCCTGTGTATCGCACAGCACGCTAATCTTTTGCTTATTGGCAAACGCTGATGCAATAACTTCGCTGGCGCGGCCTGCCACACCATTGTCACTGCTGGTAAGTTGATAAAATATCACTTGTGGCATGAATGATTAGTCCTCTAACTTGATATCAGCGCGGTTCATTAGGAACTGAGACAGCATAGGCACTGGACGGCCTGTTGCGCCTTTGTTCTTACCACTGCGCCATGCCGTACCGGCAATATCAAGGTGAGCCCAGTTGTATTTCTTAGTGAAGCGCGACAAGAAACAACCCGCCGTAATTGACCCTGCTGGGCGACCACCAAGGTTCGTCATGTCGGCAAACGGGCTTTCAAGCTGCTCTTGGTAATCGTCCCATAGCGGTAAACGCCATGCGCGATCTGAGCTTTGCTCTGATGCATTAAGTAGTTCGTGAGCAAGCGGGTTGTGCGTGCTCATTACCGCTGTTGCATGGTGACCAAGTGCGATAATCGCTGCACCAGTTAGCGTGGCTACGTCAATCACTAGCTCTGGGTCGAAGCGCTCTACATAGGTTAGTGCGTCGCACAATACCAAACGGCCTTCGGCATCAGTGTTTAGTACTTCAACGGTTTGACCCGACATAGTCGTTAGAATGTCACCCGGACGGTACGCTTTGCCATCTGGCATGTTTTCACAGCCTGCCAATACACCAATAACGTTAATGGGCAGATTCAGCGCCGCGATAGTGTGCATAGTACCCAGTACGCCTGCAGCACCACCCATGTCGTACTTCATTTCATCCATGGCTTCGCCTGGCTTAATTGAAATGCCGCCTGAATCGAACGTAAGGCCTTTACCTACAAGTACAATTGGGGCTTGATCAGCTGGACCACCGCGGTGATGCATAATACTCATCATGCTTTCGTTGTCTGAACCACGACCAACAGCCAAATACGCTTGCATACCAAGCTCAGCCATTTGGGTTTCATCAACGACTTCAGCGGTTACGCTGTCGTACTGGCTGGCAAGCTCTTGCGCCTGCTGCCATAGGTACGCTGGGTTACAGATGTTTGGCGGCATGTTAGCCACATCTTTGGTCACTTTCGCACCACGAGCAACCGCTAAACCATGCTCAACTGCACGTTCACCAACGGTAAGTTCACGGCGTGTAGGTACATTAAATACAATTTTACGCAGTGGGCGACGTGGTTCGCCTTTCTTGGTTTTAAGCTGCATAAAGGTGTAAAGCGTGTCTTCAGTTGCTTCTACTGCCTGACGTACTTTCCAGTAGGTATCGCGACCTTTAACGTGAAGTTCGGTAAGGAAACATACCGCTTCCATCGAGCCTGTTTCATTCAATGTTTGAATGGTTTTGGCGATTATGTTTTTGTACTGGCGCTCGTCTAATTCGCGCTCTTTACCACAACCGACTAGAAGCACGCGCTCGCTTAGTACATTTGGCACGTTGTGTAGCAACAACATTTGGCCGGCTTTACCTTCAAGGTCGCCACGGCGTAACAAGTTGCTGATATAACCTTCACTGATTTCGTCTAGCTGTTCAGCCACTGCCGTTAGGCGGCGCGGCTCGAAGACACCCACAACAATACATGCGCTGCGTTGCTTTTCAGGACTGCCACTTTTTACACTAAACTCCACGATATCACCTCGCTTTTCGTCGTTTATGGTTTGCACGATGACTAAAATCACGTAACGTTTCGCGCTGCTTTATGTTTTAATACGCAGCATAACTTTTTAGTTCGCTGCAATTCACGCTTACAGACCTATTGAATATAGGTTAAATTTGCGTCAAAACACCATGCAAACGGTTTATGATTGCAGGCAAAACTTGTAAAAACGGTAAGTTTAAACAAAATTGTGCTTTCTTTCACTAAAATTCCTAATTTTCCGGAAGGGCTGAGATGCTGATATTCCGCTATTTACTTAAGGAAACGCTGAAATCTCAGTTAGCGATTTTCTTTATCCTAATGGCAATTTTTGTCACCTTGCGATTTGTGCGCGTTTTGGGCGACGCCTCGGACGGTGATATTCCCGCTGGGCTAGTGCTTGGCTTCCTAGGTTTATATGCCCCTATCCTCTCTTCATTAGTGCTGCCTATCAGCGCCTATTTGGGCATTATGCTGGCACATGGCAGGCTGTATGTAGACAGTGAAATGACCGTAATGCGAGCCTGTGGTATCAGTGAATGGTATGTAACGCGGGTAATGCTGTTCTTGTCTGTACTTATCATGATAGTCACAGGCGCAATTACCCTTTATTTCGCGCCATTGGCTGCAGAGAACGAGTATCAGCTGCGAGAAAAAGCCAGAAATGAGGCGGGAATATCGGCGCTAATGCCAGGTAGATTCCAGCAAACCGGTAACGAAAAAGCGGTTATTTTTGTGCACGATGTAGACAACAACGATAAGCTACAACGTGTGTTTTTATCGCAAAATCAAACAGACGATAGCGAAGGCGACGTGCGCGTTGTGTATGCGCAAACTGGAGAAGTGGCTAATAACCCTGACGGCACGCGAAACCTTGTATTGAAAGAAGGGGTACAGTACGAAGGAAAGCAATCTGAAAAGGCTTTCCGCAAAGTAGAATTTGACGAATACCAAATTCAGATTGCCGATAAACCTGCTGACGAAACTCGTCGTAAGGTAAGTGTACTGCCTACTAACGAACTGTGGGAAGACGACAGTATTGAAGCCAGAGCAGAGCTTCAGTGGCGTATTGCCATACCGCTTTCCATTCCATTTTTAGTACTGATTGCTGTGCCGCTAAGCGCAGTCGACCCGCGTCAGGGCCGCTTTGGTAAAATGTTCCCTGCCATCCTGCTTTACTTGGGATACTTCTTGCTGCTACTGGCAAGTAGACGAGTGTTAGAAGACGGCAAAATGCCACCTCAGCTTGGCTTATGGTGGGTGCACACCATCATGCTGATAATTGGTGTCATGTTAATTGTGCGAGACAGAAAAACCGGCACTGAGCTTCGCGCTTGGATATTGGGGAAAAAGTAGATGTTTAAGATCCTCGATTTATATATCGCCCGTACGCTGTTAGGCACTATTACCGTTACGCTTAGTGTACTTATTGGCTTAAGCGCACTTATTAAATTTGTAGAACAGCTGCGAAAAATTGGCGAAGGCGACTATGACATGCTGGTCGCTTTTATCTACGTATTGCTAAGCTTGGCTCGCGACTTAGAGCAGTTCTTCCCTATGGCAACATTGCTAGGCGGCCTTATTGGTATGGGCGTACTGGCTAGCAATAGCGAATTGGTAGTGATGCAAGCCGCAGGTATGAGCCGCTGGAACATCATAAACTCAGCCATGAAGTCGACCCTTGTAATGATCTTATTAGTGATGGCCGTTGGCGAGTGGGTAACCCCGTACAGTGAAACCAAGGCAAAACAGATAAGAACCGAGGCTATTTCAGGCGGTAGTTTATTTTCTTCCGATAAGCTGGTGTGGGCAAAGGATGGCGACCGATTTGTAAGCATAGGTCAGGTGTTAAGCCAAGACTCTCTCAAAGATGTGAGCATATTTAGCTTTAACCCTGACTTGTCGCTAGAGAGTATTACTCACGCTAAAAATGGGGCCTTCGACGGCGACGGTTGGTGGCTAAGCGACGTTGAAGTAACCAAGTTTACTGAAACGAATGTTACGGTAGATGAAAATAACCGCATGCGTTGGAATTCAACACTGACACCAGACAAACTAGGCATTGTTGCGGTTAAGCCAGAGGCTTTATCTATTACTGGGCTGCTGGATTACGTGAACTACCTAGAAAATAACGATCAAGACCCTTCTCGTTATCAACTCGCCTTGTGGCGCAAGGTATTCCAACCTATTTCGGTAGGCGTAATGCTGTTAATGGCATTGTCGTTCATCTTTGGCCCGCTGCGTAGCGTTACAATGGGCGCTCGCGTGATCATGGGCGTACTGACAGGCTTCGGTTTCTTTATTCTTAACGAAGTATTTGGGCCAGTGAGTTTAGTCTATCAGCTGCCACCATTCCTTGGCGCCTTACTGCCTAGCTTACTGTTTGCGGCCATTGCAGGGGTAATGTTGAGGCGTTGATCAAGCTATCACACTCGTCTGATTCAACAGTCAAAACTAATAAAAAAGAGGCCTTACAGCCTCTTTTTTTTCCGATTCTTTAGCGTCTTACAAGGCATCTTTACCAGCTCTTGTGGTCGTTCGCTTCTTTGGTCAACTTTAGCACTTCGGTCTTTGCCAGTCGGTCTTGCAGTGATTGTTTATTTTTAAAATCAAACAAAACAAGTAAGGTGCCTAGACCACCTAACGATGCTATTAGGCGAATGAACAAGCGTGGCCAGGTCATTGGCTCTTCAACCGTGCTGTAAATTCGCAAACGCCATGCACGCATGCCTAGGGTTTGCCCGCCCCTGCGCCAGAACCACAAGAAAAACCCAGCTATCCACAAGCCCACCCACGTTTGAATAAGCAGCTTATAAACAAAAGAGGCCTGAATCAGATCGGCAGGTTCAGCATAGCCTTGTAGGTCAAGCGCGCCATTTTTCAGCATAACCACCAGCGTTACGATCATGACCATGGCCGCACACATCCCTACGGCAGTGGCTACTAGTGTATCGTAAATCATTGCCAACAATCGTCGCACAAACCCCGCCCGCTCAAGCGATGAACTGTCTGATTCTGAGTTGGGCGCGTTTTTATCATCCTTCGTTTTTAGAGGGTTTGATGATGGGGACTTCTTCTTGGCTTTTCTGTCGTGTCTCGCCACGGGCTTCTCTTCACTTCATTAACAACAGCGTTTATTTTGACACAAGCACCAGATAGCTTAAACAACATAAGCCTTAGTTAACGGCATTTAATAATGCAATAGGCAAAGAAAAATGATTTCCACCTTTTTGCATCCATTAACCATTGTTAATCGTTATTGCTATTACAAACGGATAATGGACGTAAATACGGTGACAGCAAAAACTCTGGTAACAACACTTCTCGCTAGCTCATTTTCGCTTGGTATGGGCGCTGCAATGGCGTTAGACGACCCCGAAGGTGATATTGAGCATATTCGAGTACGTAGTGACTCATCTGTAAAAGACGGAGAGTTTATCTCGGCTTCGCAGGGATGGGTGTCTGGTGACACCTTGATTGAACGCCCAATGTTGCGCGCCGGTGAAATACTCGAATTCATCCCAGGCATGATGGTGACCCAACACAGCGGTTCGGGAAAAGCCAACCAGTACTTTTTGCGTGGATTTAACCTAGACCATGGCACTGATTTCACGGTGAGTGTAGACGGTATGCCAGTGAACATGCGAAGCCACGGACATGGCCAAGGCTACAGTGACCTTAACTTTATTATCCCCGAATTTATCGACAATCTAAGCTACTTCAAAGGCACCTATTATGCCAACATCGGCGATTTTTCTAGCGCTGGCGGGGCGTTCTTCAATTTAAGAGATTCACTTGAGCAAAACCAGTTGTTCTTAGGCTTAGGAGAATATGGGTTCAAGCGCGCTGTTGCATTAAATCACTTTGAAGCAGGAGAGAGCCGCGTTGTTACAGCGCTGGAATATCAAACCTATGACGGCCCGTGGACTGACGTTGACGAAGATGTAAAAAAGAAAAACGCCCATATTCGTTATATTACGCCTTTGTTAGACGGCCAACTCACCATTACAGGAATGGCCTACGATAATAGCTGGAACGGTGCTGACCAGGTACCTGAGCGCGCTATTGAAAGCGGCTTAATAGACCGTCTTGGCTCTATCGACACCCAAGTTGGCGGTGATTCGTCTCGCTATAGTCTCTCCGCAAACTATACGAGTGATACATGGAATGCCTCACTGTATGCCATAGATACAACGCTAAGCCTTTTTTCAAATTTTACTTACTTTCTTGATAACCCAGAGACAGGCGATCAATTCGAACAGGCCGACGACCGAAAAATTTACGGTGGTGAAATATTCACTACCCTTCCCTTGGCGCTTACGGATGGAAGCAGTATTACCTTAGGCGGCCAGTGGCGTTTCGACGATATTGAAAACGTGGGTTTGTATCGCACCCAAAACTTAACCCGCTTTGGCACTATCCGAGAAGACGAGATTAACAGCAACAGCTATGCACTTTTTGCTCAATCAAACATCGTATTAAGCGACGCACTAAGCCTGTCATTAGGTGGTCGATACGATTACTTAGATGTGGACGTTACCAGCAGTCTTGGGGCCAATTCAGGTAGCGAAAGTGACGGTTTATTTACCCTTAAAGCAGGCTTGAAGTACGGTGTATCAGACCAACTCACCGCATTTGCCAACATTGGGCAGGGCTTTCACTCTAACGATGCGCGAGGAGCAACAATTAGCATAGACCCGGTAAGTGGTGACGCTACCGAAGCAGCTCCCTTATTGGTAAAGAGCCTTGGCTATGAAGCGGGCGTTAACTATACCGATAATAAAACCTATAACCTGTCTGCTGCCCTGTGGCGCTTAGAGCTTGATAGCGAGCTGGTATATGTTGGTGATGCAGGCTTTACTGAAGCCAGTCGCCCCTCCGAGAGACACGGCATTGAAGTGAGTGCCTACTACTGGATAAGCCATCACCTAACAACAGACATTGAAGCTGCGTGGACCAAGGCACGATTTAGCGACAGCGTTGAAGGCGAAGGCCGTCACATTGATGGCACCGTGCCAGGTGTGGTGAGTGCAGGGCTAACCTACTATCAAAGAAGTAACCAACTAGGGTTCAGCTATACCCTACGAGGCCGCTACTTAAGCTCTCGCACCGTAGAAAGTTTCGATGAAATTTCACCGCCATCAACATTTTTGATTAATGGTCAAATTGCCTATAGCCAGCCAACTTGGGACGTAACACTAGAAGTACTCAATGCCCTAGACAGTGACGATCACGATATTGATTATTTTTACGCATCTAGGCTGCCCGGAGAGCCAGAGGAAGGGATTGAGGATTTGCATTATCACCCTGTAGAGCCAAGAAATGTTCGCCTTACCTTTTCAGTAAAGTATTAATACATAAACGCTTTACTGTTTGGGGTCTGTCTATTGATTAGGTAACCATTCAGGCAGTTGTATATAAAACATGCTACTTTAAGAAGTAGCCGCCAAATAGTTAGAGCAATAAACAAATGGCCGCGCTACAACGATAAAAATAGGAGCAACAATGGAACACGAAACTCTGTTTCCTCTGCTGTGTAAAACCGCAGACGGCGACAAAAAAGCGTTCGCAGAGCTTTATAAGATAACAAGTCCACAGCTCTACGCTGTTGCTTTAAGGCTTTTGAAACGCCCTGAACTCGCTGACGAAGCCACACAAGACGCCTATATAAAAATTTGGCATAACGCCGGTAATTATCAACGAGGCAAAGGTACGGTACTTACTTGGATGGTCAGTATAGCTCGCTATCGTGCGCTCGATTTAATCCGCTATCACAACGTAAGAAATGAAGTCGAATTAAATGATGACGCACCGTCAGGTGTGGAAACCACACAATCAATAAAGTTAGAGGCAGAGCAAGCAAAGTTGGCCTCTTGTTTAGATGAACTTGATGGACCGCAGCGTCAGGCTATCCATTTA
Source organism: Alteromonas macleodii ATCC 27126 (assembly GCF_000172635.2). NCBI lineage: Bacteria > Pseudomonadati > Pseudomonadota > Gammaproteobacteria > Alteromonadales > Alteromonadaceae > Alteromonas > Alteromonas macleodii. The sequence continues at coordinate 3,523,137 of NC_018632.1, forward strand.
GCCTATGTGAATGGCATGTCGCATCAAGAGGTGGTAACTCACTTGGCGTCACCACTTGGAACCATTAAAAGCTGGATAAGACGAGGCTTGCAAAGCTTGCAGAGGTGCCTATCACTATGAATTATTTAAAAGAAGAGCGATTAAACGCCCTCGCCGCTGAGTATGTAGTTGGAACGCTGCGCGGCAAAGCGCGTACGCGCTATCAAAAGTTAATGATGCAGTATCAGGCTGTTAGCGATGCAACCGCACAATGGGAGCAATACCTTACTGGATTTGCTGAAACCTTGCCTCCGGTGACACCACCTGACAGCGTGTGGGAGAGCATACAAGTGAAGCTTGGCCACAAGGCGGCCAATGATACAGAGTTTGTCGATCAAACGACTAACGCAAAACCAAGTAGCGACAATGTAGTTGATCTTGAAAAAGAAAAGCAGAAACGCTGGAAGAACTTATCATTCATATCCACAGCTGCTGCATTGGTGTTAGCCGTATTGCTTTTCATGATGCAACCTGTGCCTACCCCAGAGGTTTCCCATATTGCCGTAGTCAATAATGCTGATAACACGCCATTGTGGGTAATAGAAGTTTCTGACACGACAATGAATGTTAAGGTCACCGATGCATTTGTGGCGTTAGCAGACAAAGACTATGAGCTTTGGATGGTGCCGGCAAACGGCGAAGCACCAATTTCTCTCGGCTTGATGCCTGAAGTTAATGGCGACACGCGCGTGACACCAGATATCTTGCTAGATCAAAGTATCGCGGCGTTAGCAGTGAGCTTAGAAGCACCAGGCGGCTCGGTAACAGGCGCACCAACGGAAGTGCTATATATAGCGCCGATTGTTTCAGTGTAATTTTACGCACAAAGCAGCACACCAAAAGGCCACGAAACGTGGCCTTTTACTTTTTATAAAAACTTTATTTTAATTTTTAAATATTTTTGCATCTAAGGTGAAACCTCAGTCGTTTGGTCTCTTGAACTCATAAAAAACAGAGAGACTCGACATGATCCAATTCAAACGCAAAACTTTGTCACTGGCTGTTGCCGTGACATGTGCAGCCGTAACTGCTGGCGCAATAGCGTCAAGTCACCGAGAAGCACCTAATATCACTCGCCACCCAGCGTTAGATAGCACCGACTTTTATGCTTTCAATAGCTATGAACAAGGCCGTGAAGATTATGTGACATTCATAGCAAACTATATTCCACTGCAAGATGCTTATGGTGGCCCTAACTACTTTGCAATGGACCCGAATGCGCACTACGCGATTCATATTGATAGTGACGGCGACGCGGTTGAAGACTTAAGCTTTGTTTTTAAGTTTAACAATATGCTTGCTGCCGATAACGAAGGTATCGCCTTGCCGATAGGCCCTGAAGGCGAGCAGAAAATGGTGAAAGTACCGCTTAAAAATGTAGGCGGTATCAGCGCAGACGATTCAAGCGCAGCAAACTTCTCAGAAATGTACAGCCTTACTATGGTGAGTGGCGACATGCAGACAGGCACGCGCACTACTCTTACTCCCGCCATGGGCGATATGTTTAAAAAGCCGCTTGATTACATTGGCAATAAAACCTTTACCAGTGAAGCGGAATACGCACGTTATGCTGAAAGCTTCATTTATTCGTTCAGTATCCCTGGATGCGATGACATGGCCAAAGTGTTTGTTGGTCAGCGTAAAGACCCCTTCGTTGTTAACTTGGGCAAAACATTCGACTTGGTAAATTATGTACCTGTTGAGGGCGACAGCGCACCGGGCGCAGGCGATGGTGAAGGTTTTCCTGGCGGTATAACGCAAAGTGCCATGAATGATGACTTAGCCGATAAAAACGTGACAGCGTTATCTATTGAAGTACCTAAGGCGTGTGTTACCGGTGAAGGTAATGGCGTAATTGGTAGCTGGACCACGGCAAGCTTGCCGCAAGCGCGTATCCTAAACCCAGATGCTACTTTTGCGAAACCTGAGACTAATGGTGGTGCGATGACTCAAGTGTCTCGTTTAGGTAGCCCGCTAGTTAATGAGCTTGTTATCGGTATTGGCGATAAAGACAAATTCTCTACTTCTCATCCAAGTGCAGACGGTCAATTCGCTGATTATGTAACCCACCCTTCTTTACCAGAACTACTGAACATTCTGTTTAAAGATGCAGTGAATACTACGCTGGGTACGGATATTGAGACCCTTGCGCCGACGAATTTCCCGCGTATGGACTTAGTGACAGCGTTCCTTACAGGTTTCCCAGGCGTTAACCAACAAGCAACTGTAACAGCATCAGAAATGCTGCGCCTAAACACAGGGATCCCAGCAACGCCAGCCGAATCGCAGTCAGCATTTGGTGTTGTAGGCGATGACTTAGCAGGATTCCCGAATGGTCGCCGCCCAGGTGATGACGTGGTTGATATTGCCCTTCGCGTAGTCATGGGCCGCTTGTGCTACCCCATCCCGGTAGCAGGTGAAGATACAGATCTTGGCCTTTGTACACCAGAAGACGCCAGCGTAGGTAATGTACCTTTCACTGATGGTGCACCTGTAGATGCAAGCATGATTGATTCATCGTTTCCGTACCTAAAAACACCACTTGCTGGCTCTGAATAAGGAGATCCATCATGTCTATGAAGATTAGGTTATTTAACAAGAATCCAAATGCCCCCGCGTCTATGAAGTCGGCTCAAGCCCCTTTGCAGAAACATAAGTTGTGGGTCATTTCTGGATTGGTGCTAGCGCTAACTGGTTGTTTCGATAGTGATGACGATAACGATTATCAAGCGCCAGAAGAAAATGCAGCGCCTGTAGCCGTTGATGAAATGCTAACGACACAAGCAGATATTGCGTTTGATGGCACGTTGACAGCAACCGATGCCGATGGTGATGCACTTACCTTCGGGCTTGGTGAAAACGGTACGTTAGGTAATGCAGAAGTTAATGCTGATGGCAGCTTTACCTACACACCTGACGCTCAGGTAACGGGTAGCGATAGCTTCACATTCACCGTTTCTGACGGCGTAAATCCAGAAGTTACGGCCACCGTAAGCGTTACGATTGAGGCTCAGCAGGTATCGTTCTCTAGCTATACCCGTGATGCCTTTAATCAAGCACCGACCGATGAACCTCTGCCAATTAACGGGCGCGAGTTCACCCAAGATGCTGACGACACCACGTTCGATGATTTATTGATTGGTCAATAACGAGCGGTCAGTACACAGTGTCAACCGTAAAGCCAAGGACGGCTTTTATAAAGGAAGTTCTGATGAAGTTGATGAGAAGCAGTACTCTCATACTCCCTATAATGAGCGTATTGTCAGCCCTAACAGTCTGTTCGGTATCTGCTCAGTCTGAAAAACTCAATTATGATACCGTCATCGCAACGTGGCAGCCTCAACAGCTATCCATAGCAAGTATCGACGAAGCGGAAAAAATTTTAACTTCAAGTAGATACCTTCAAGCAAAAGGTGATGAGAGAGAGCGTATTGTTAGGTTCACGGACATAATGCGACAAAAATTCGATTCGTTGAACGCAGGTCAAAAAGAGCGTTTAGTTGTTTTAGAAGCTCGACTACTTCAAGGCATTCATAAGTTCGAACAAGCCAAGCAACACGTTAATAAAATAGCCCGCTTTCGCTCTCCAGCTGCACAGTTATTGTTGGCAGATATAAACGTTCAGCAAGGTAACGCTAAAAAGGCGAAAGAAAACTGTGAAAAGCTGGTAGGGCAAACAAGTTTTTTAATCGCTTTCACGTGTATGGTTAACGCTGATTTTTCACAAAATAAAGACGTAAAATTTTTAAAAAAGCTTAGTGCTTTTGAGGCCTACACGACTACAGTGAGACCTGCGGAGCGCCAGTGGTTTTATGAAGTACTTGCAGACATGTCGCTTCAACTTGGTAACGCTGAAGCCGCGCTTGAGCATTTGTCACAGACAGAACTCGAAAAGCTACCTATAAGCGCAATGTTAGTTTGGGCCGACGCACATTTTGCGTTGAATAACTATAAGGCAGTGAGTTCTGGGTTTAGCAACTCCGTACCCGATATATTGACAGCCGACGATGGCTTGCTACTTAAATGGGCAATTGCGGAACGAGCGCAAGGTATCGTGCGCTCTGAAGTACAAACTCAACTTGCTAAGAACATGGAAATTCGAGTATGGCGAGAAGACAGTTCTCACGCCTCACAGGTCGCCACTTACTTTTTAGAGATTGAACCTGATTACCCACTGGCGCTTAAATTTGCCGAAATAAACTGGCAATACGCACAGTCATTGGATGACAAAAACCTCCTAGAGCGCGCTCGACAGGCTAATGAAGTATCGACCAATGCCTAATGTTCTCAACCCCTTCAGTAAACGAGTCATGATTAAATTTATCACATTTTTCATCTTCGCCGCCTTCAGCGTTTTCACGCATTCACACGAACTGAGTAACGGCTACTTAACGCTTAAAAACGATTCAAATAACACTTTGTCTGGCGAGCTTTTGCTAAAGCCTGAAGATATAGGACAAGCAGCAGGGCTAGATGGCAATAATGACGGTAATTTGACCTGGGGTGAAGTCAACAGAAACCACACTATGGCGAACGACTATATCCAAAACCACCTAGTGATTCGAGATAGCGAAACGCGATGTACGGTTAGTATTGTTCCCCCTTCTATACGAGATATATCTGCAGAGTCATTACTGGTATACCCGCTGTCGGTGAATTGCGTATATGTAAACGAAGTATCGATACAATACACTGGCATAGTTAGCGATTTTCCCACCCACAAGCTCCTCACAACGGTAACGTTAAACGATCACACAAGTGTTTATGTGCTAAGTGATGAACGCTCTTTTATCACTGCTTCTGCTACAGGAAACAGCTGGATTTCGCAGTTTGGGGAAATGGTTTATCAGGGAATTTGGCACATTTTCATTGGACTAGACCATATACTGTTTTTGGTTGCTACGTTGCTCACCGTTAATCTTTACAGGGAAAATAAGAGCTGGGTGAAAGAGCAAAGCAAAAAGCACATTATAAAAAGCACGGTGATATTGGTAAGCACGTTTACGTTAGCGCACTCGATTACATTAACTGCCACAGCACTGGATTTTATTACGCTAGATAGCCGTATTGTTGAGCTAGGCATTGCTATATCAGTGGCTATAACTGCGCTTAACAATGTGTACCCTATCATCATGCGTTTAGGATTTATTACCTTTGGGTTCGGCCTACTCCATGGAATGGGATTTGCGAGCGTGTTTGGCGACCTTAACGCCCAGTCGGGCAGCTTGGTAATGAATGTATTCGCTTTTAATGTAGGGGTAGAGCTGGGCCAACTTGCCATAGTTACGCTGCTATTGCCCTTACTCATCTTACTTAGAAACGTAAGGTTATATTCAAAAGCCATAATGCCAATTGCATCGTCAGCAATCGCGGTAGTAGCGATTAATTGGACGCTTCAGCGTTGGTAAAAGTGTGCGTTCTGTTGATTAATAAGAAATAGATAAAGCAAAATACGCTTTTGAACAATCTTTCGGCACTTAATCACAAAAAGCTTAAAAAGTTGTTGTATAGGCGCGCCGCATCGCTATAATGCCATGCATCAACACCACGTTGATAACCATACACAATGCCAGTGTGATGGAATTGGTAGACATGACGGATTCAAAATCCGTTGCTAGCGATAGCGTGGCGGTTCAAGTCCGCCCACTGGTACCATCTTCTTCTTTGTAGAAGTAGATACTGAAACCGACTTTTGAGTCGGTTTTTTTGCGTCTGGAAGAAAGTTTTTGCTACGTACCATATTAGAACAACTACTACTCCGGTGCAGTTCCCTCTATTAGCATAGTTATTCTTTAGTTAGCGATTCATGTCTCACGATTTTTTACGCTACTTGTTATCGAAATGTCGTTAAAAAAGTATAGGCGCGTTTATTCGGAGCTCATCTTTGTCTAGATCGTAAGGGACTACGTGTAAAAGTAAACCTGGTTTAAATTCAAATGATGGAAGAGATTCAAGAAAATTTTCATTTTTAGGATAAATAAGCACTAGAGAGCCCTGCCCTTTGAGATACTTCTCACCGTAAGCGAATAACTGATACATATCTGATTGTGCTAGATAATATTTGTCTTTCGATGTATTAAGATTTTCGTTAATTATCTTCCACTTAGTATCAGCAATAACAGCTATCTCACCATTGTCATAAATAGCGATATCTGGGCGCAAGTTGAACCAATTCTGTCCATTATGGCTTGTGAGTGACTCTCCTTTTATTTGGCCTTTTACTGAGAACCGACTCGGTAATAATTTGCTTAGTTTCTTCTCTACATATCGCTCAAACAAGACTTCCATAGGAAACAAAAATGATACCCCCTCCGTATTGCCCGACATGGTAAGCGGAGACTCGTTGAAAAGTATTAATTTGCACCAGGATTCTAAATTTCGATAGTGAGTTAGATTTCTGTCCTTCGACCAACGCTTAAAATCTTCATTGTGGTTATTTGATTTATTCATACCATCAAAGGCAAAGATAAGTTCTCTCGCTAGACGCTGATTTTGTGAACTTCTTGTCCATCTCGAAACAATATTAACAGCAGACAAAATAAGCCTGTTTTCAGCTCTATTAACAGAAAAAGTATCGTAGGAAATTTGAAAGATATGATCTCTTCCGGGCCGTTGTCGCATCTGTTTGACTGTGTTCAACCGTCCTTTCAAAAAGCTTCTTTGAGCATCAACACGTTGATATTCACTACGCAAACCTTTTTTTAGTAGAAGAGAAACCTGTGACAAAAACTGTGAGATCAGCACTTCAATTAGTGGCTGATTTACCACTTGAAGATGGGCATTATTGAATTGCTCTAGCTTTAGATTTTCAACAACTGCCAACATTTTCAGTAGCGTTTTTCTTGAGGCCTCTATTGACGTTCGGTCACTGTAGATTTTCGGTAAAATCTCTATACGTGTACCGCACGGAGTGTCAAGTACACCGACAAAGTTAACAACTTGCAACGCGAGCTTCTTACCCATTCGCTTTACACGAACAAGCTCTCTACCAGCTATGCTTAAGCCGTTACTCATCAACCAATTAAACGCCGAAGTCGAGACTTCTGCATGATTAAGGTTAGTATCGTCACCGGTTTCCACCAGTAATCCATACTCTTTTACCTGAACATAGGATTTAACGTGGTTCATAACACGCTATATAGGCATCTGGATTGGTTAAAGCGTAATCATTTCTTATAAATGCTTGCACTCCATTGGGTTCCCACTCACTTCCCATTAGTTCTGCAATTTCACTTGTAGAATATTTCTCGATAATGAATCTATGGTCTTTTTCAGCCTTATTACTTGGGGCTTTGAGATGATCCCCTAAAACTTGTCCAACCCGTTCCCAGTCTTCAAAGAAATACTCTTCCAATAGCGGCAAGATTTGAAGTTCAAATATTTCCCCTAACTTCTCAATAGTCGGCTCAGTAATAAGAGGAAGAAAAAAACTGTGGCCTATGGTGTGCTCTCGATCGAACAACAATTCGATTCGTTGATTAATTGCTTTAGCTAGGCGCGAAATATCAATTCCCTGAATTTTGGGGATTGATTTGAGTACCTCATAGTCAGGCATCATTTCAACAAATTCAAACCGCCGCCGAAGCGCAATGTCTACCTGAGCTAACGACTTATCAGCAGTATTCATTGTTCCAAGTAGATAGAGGTTTGAAGGCACACTAAATGGCTTTTTGGTATACGGAAGAGTCACGGATAAAGCATCTGGTTCACCTGCTCTTTTACTCGGCTCAATCAAAGTAATTAACTCACCAAAAATGTTGGCTATATTCCCTCGATTAATTTCGTCGATAATCAGTACCCTATTGTCACTGGACACCCGATCACCAAAAGAAAGTCCATTATCAATAATATAGGCAACTAGTTGAGCCAATAAATTGCTGTAACCATTAACTAGATATTTCTCTAAGTTCGTTTCTACTTTGTCGAATAACGTCTTATTTTTTATGTCTTCTATAGTACCTTTGCCATTTTTCACCAAGTCAACGAGCTCATTAATAATACTCATTGGTAACGGTAACCGAGAGCCATTAGGTTTCTTGAACTCAATGATTTCACTACTTATCGACGTAACTGCGTAACCAGAGATGTTTGATCCAACCGCTAAACTGCCTTTTTCTTCTCTCCCGGTCAGTAAAGCCTGTAGTTTTATTAAATCTAGAGTTGGGGGCTTTAAACTATAAATAGTTTGTTGCGAGAGATTTTTACTGAATAGCTCACTTGTTGGTAGAGACGGGGAATAAACTTTTAACCATCGTACTTTTCTTAGCTGGCAATAATGACCAGTTTCATTTTCTTCGAAGTAATATTCACTAGTCACTTCAGCTATGGCTCTAAACTTTTGGTTTCCATCTGAAACAATGACTAAATCGCCAACATTCATATGGTTTTTAAAGTAGTTGATAGAAGTTACGTTGTAATCGTAGCTTTCGTTGTCTATCGTAAAGCCAGCATCACGGTATAGTTTAGTAATCTCTTTTCTGGAATCTGCTCCCGAAAAGTCTATCGTACCGCCATAACCTAAAGCGATATAATTATGTTCAATACAATGATCATAAACATATGCATCCTCACCTTGGGTGTTGCCTAAGGACATTTTCCAAACGTTCCGACTTGAGACATCGATAGAGAGATCACTCTCTTCAGTCACAACACGCGAGGATGCAGCATCGCACATTTGCTTAAAAATACCTTCTTCTATGTCATAGCTTATTTTGCCATTTTCATCGGTATTAGCTTTGATGCCTTCAACAAAATCTTCGTAGCTAAAGCTCTGGTGAAAAGTAACAAAATTTATTCGATTAGATTTTACAAGCTCATCAAATCGCTGTTTTAAAGCAGTTCTGTTTTTTATATTTGTGGCCCAGAACTTTGGTTCAATGATCTCAATTGCTTTGCTTATTGTGGAATAAGTTTTTCCCGTTCCTGGTGGCCCATAAAGAATTGTATTAAGCGCTGCGGAAGATTTACTTGTTTGATAATGCTTTTCGTCATCATCATCATCATCATCGTCATCGTCAAGGAGTAACATTGCTTTATGCTGCTTATACACGTCAAAGCCATATTCGATAACGTTTTTGCTTCCACGCTCAGCCATCAGTAATCGATATGCTTCTGGAAAAGTTGCTTTGGGTTTATTACTTATCTGTCGTAACGATTCAAGTTTGAATATATTTAAAAGGGCTGGGGTTCCCTGATTTTGATAAAGAAAAGCAACTTTCCATTTGAGTGTATCCCCCAAATCAATATTATCAATACCTTCAAGATCATCTGCCCCTACTAGTCTAATAATATCGATTAATTTAGCTTTTACGTTTTCAAAAGCGTCTTCTTCTGAATTACCAAACCGGCTAACCCAAGAATAAAGCTCTCCGTGAGAGATGTGCTTCCTGTTACCTTTGGGCGGTTGTTTTCGCTTATAAATTCCAAATTTAGAAGCATCACCTCCTCTGATCGATCCTAATTCACGCGTTTTATGCTCTAACCAATAGGCAAAAGTGTCATTATTATCTACATCAATATATTCTTCTAACGTCAACTGGCTAATCTTTTCAACTGGCCAGCGCTCGAGGAATTGGTTTAGTAGGCTTTTTTGTTCTTCTAATGAAATTTCCATTACTGAGAAAAGTCCCTATTTTAATTGCAACATACTAACTTCGTTTCTTTGAACATAGCAATGCAGTGCTTTCAGCTTATTCTATTGCAAGCTACTTTTTAATCTATATACAGCCGCATTTCTTATATCCAGCTTCCCATTCTTTAAAGCGTTGTTCTAGAACTTTTTCGGCTCTCTTCTATGGCTAAAGGATCCAATCTTATGGTCACCCTTAAAGCCCTCAATCTCCTTAAACGAATGACTCTTTGTTATTTAACGCAGTAGTACTATAAAGGCAACTCACTTTCTTTAATCACTTAACCAATTGATTCAAAATAAATTTATACAATATCCCGTTATTCCCCAACATGGTTACCAAAACACCACTAGTTGTTTAAAGTTTAAAGGTCACTAAAATAAACCACCAGTAAGCAATAAGCTTTATTCAATTTTTTTGGAGTTTTGAGATGACCACAACAAAGACAGGCAATGTGCTAATTATTAATGCACACCAGTATTACCCTTTTTCAGAAGGCAAGTTAAACGCATCTTTTGTCGATAAAGCAGTAACGCTGCTTGAAGCTAAAGGCTATAACACTCGCGTAGTGACAATGGCCGAAGCGCACGACGTTGAAGAACAGTTGGCCCATCATCAGTGGGCTGACATCGTTTTTCTACAGGCACCAATCAATTGGATGGGTGTGCCATGGTCTTTCAAAAAGTACATGGATGAAGTTTACACTGCGGGCATGGGTGGCGCCTTATGTGCTGGCGATGGTCGCGTTGCCGAATCACCGAAGAAAAACTACGGCACAGGCGGTACGCTTACCAACGTTAAATACATGATGTCTTTAACCTTCAATGCACCAGAAGAGTCATTCAACGACAGCGAAGAGTTTTTTGAAGGTAAATCTGTAGACGATTTACTGTTTCCAATGCATATGAACTTCAAGTTCTTTGGCATGAAGCCAATGGAAACTTTCGCTAGCTTTGACGTGATGAAAAACGCCGATGTGGAAAACGATTTCAAACGTTTTGAAGCTCACATTCACAAGCATTTTTAAGGAACTATCATGGCTACTGAATACACCAATAAGTTACATGCAGGCTCTGCTTTTCCAGATGTTTCAGCAAAGCTGTTAAATGGCGACACTAAAAAGTTAGCGACACCTGAGAACGGTCTTGACTGGAAAATGGTGGTGATTTACCGAGGGCAGCATTGTCCACTTTGCACTCGATACCTCAATCAACTCGAAAGTGTTAGAGGATATCTTGCCGAAACTGGTGTAGATCTCATTGCAGTGTCTGGCGACAGTAAAGCGCAGCTTGAAAGTCACCTGCCTAGATTGGATATCAACTTTCCTATTGCGTACGGCTTAACGGTGGAGCAAATGGAGGAGTTAGGCGTTTATATCTCTGATCCAAGATCGCCTCAAGAAACTGATCACCCGTTTTCCGAACCCGCGCTGTTTGTTGTGAACAATGAAGGTCTTGTGCACGTCGCAGATATTTCTAACAATCCATTTGTTAGACCTGAATTAGAGACATTAGTAAGTGGTTTGGGCTGGATTCGTAATCCTGATAACAACTACCCTATTCGCGGTATGCACAAATAAGCGCACTTATGAAGTTAGTGTCATGGCTACTTGACGCTAACTTTATTATCTCGGCGCATACGCTTACTTATATTTGTCCTTTCACACCTGCAGACCAATTTAGAAACAATCTTTATTTGATTTTTATAGCGTAAACATTATATTAACGCTCGTCGAAAATTCGACATTCAAAATCAGAAAGGGAAATATAATGAAAAAAATAATTGGACTAGCTGCTGCAAGCCTTATTCTTACCTCAGGTTGTGCCACCATTCTTACCGAAGAAACACACAAAATAAACGTTACGACAACTAGCGGTGAAACGACTACAGTTACTGTTGACGGCATGTCTCAAACAGTGCCTGGCGTGGTTACTGTTAAGAAAGAGAACAAAGATAAAGTGCTAGTTGCTGACGATGCAAAATGTACCGACGTTAACCTGAACAAAGAAGTTGAATCTGCGTTTTTTATCAACATTCTTAGTGGCGGTGTATTCGGTTCGTCTACCGATTACGGCTCAGACAAAATGTGGAAATACCAAGATTCAGTAAGCGTACCTTGTAAATAAGATATGTTTACACGAATTCTAAAAGGAAGCATTCTTGCTTCCTTTTTTTTGATTTTCGCAGCTAATTCCACGGCCAGTGACGTTACTCAAACTAGTTACTCGAAAGTTGATAGCGCAACGTTACAGCAAATAGCTAACGACCCATTGTGGCACCTATTGTTACAACTAAAAAATGGGAAGCCAATTACTAACGACACCTCTATTTATATATCAAAGTCGTTCGTCAGCCCGTTGGCCGAAGCGCAAGCTACCATAGACCTTTTTCAGCGTAATACCCAAAACATTTGCAACTACCCTGCCCGTTTACGGCTGCTCAAGCGCTACATACCCGAATTTAAATCTATTACCCCTGCCGAGCACTGCGCAGAATATCGCAAATTTGTAGAAAGTGTTCCGGCCGATAGTATCAAGCTAATTTACGCCTCAGAAAATGTTACATCTGCTAGCTCAATGATGGGGCATATTATGCTTCGTCTAGATGGAACTAATGATAAAGGCATTCCCGTTAAGCACGGTATTACGTTTTTTACAGAACTAGACTCTTTAAACGTTCCTCACATCATGTACGAAACATTGATGACAGGAAAAGAAGGCGTATTTAAGGTTGCTCCTTACCAAGAATTTGAGCAGTTTTATCTCTATGAGGAGCAAAGAAACATTTGGCGATACACGCTAGATTTCAACGAGCAACAGCGCCACTTTGTGCAAGACTACATATGGGAATTGGGACAGCAGAGCCCCGCTTATTTTTTCATATATTCAACTGTGCGACCGTTACTCAGTTGTTGGTAAATATTGCTCGTCCTGCTCATCTAAATCAAGTAGCAAGCTGGCTGACCCCTCTTGATGTTGTTAAGTTTGCACAAGCAAACTCTCTCGTTGCATCAACCCAATTCGTACCTTCTAACAAATGGGAAATAACGACGTTAGAAGAAAGCATCGGGAGTAAACGCGCGTCTGCCATATCTTCGCATTTAGCTCGCGCTCAGCTAGATTCATTATCACTTTCGTTTGTTGAAACCAAATACGCACTGGCGCTTAATCAGTACTTTAGGTCAGCACAAACAATTTCAGAACAGAAATATCAAAAGAACTCCGCTGAAATTGCAGCGTTTGATGCTAAATATGAGCACCTTTCTTTAGACGTATCTGAATTCCCCGTTCCTTCCTCTCGCCAGCAAGAAGGTTATGTTGCTGCCGGTTTCATTCATCAAGACAGCCGTTCGTTCATGGCGTTTCGTGCCTTTCCTGTTGCAAGAAGGCTAGCCGACGACAACAGGAGCATGATTGGTGAAACCGAGCTTATCTTGGCCGACGTTGAGTTCAGAGTTGGTTTAGAGCAAAGCAACTTAGGTGATATCTATGTGGACAAGGCCATGCTTTACCAAATGGTGTCGCGGGTACCTGTTACACAAAATATAAGCAACTGGTCATCATCATTTAACATTGGAATAAATCGCGTGCTAACCGGCGAGCGAAAACGCAAACTCATTGTGCAATCGGAGTTTGGTTTAGGCTTTACACGTGAAGTAATGCAGGGTTTAGGGGGGTATAGCGACATCATCGTGGGTGCAGGCGCTAACAAGCACGAAGCATTTGTGTACGCCAAACCCGTTATTGGGCTATATGCATATACAAAACTGAATAGTAAGTTGGCGGTTAGCTTAAGTAGGACCTACAACCAATATGGAAGTGATGAGCCAATCGATGCAGTATCGTTTAGCTTGCACCAATATGGTTTCGAAAACATCGCGTTAGATTTTGAAGTGAATATACAGAAAGTTGCCGATGAATATGAATCTAGTGCAGCTTTTATGTTGGGGTATCGGTTTTAATCATTGAAGATAACATGGGAACTTTAACTGTCTCACTCTGCTACAGTGAGAACTCAAAACGAAATCAATACATTCACACAAAACTGTTTAAATATACAGTGCATTAATTTATCCTATTGAAGTGCTCTTCAATAGGATTTTTTATGCTCTCTCATTCTGAATTAAACCCGCAGCAGCAAGAAGCCGTGAATTACGGGTTGAGTTCCGTAGGAGCGGGCGAAACGGAGCTGAGCGATGAAACGCACCACCCGCTGTTAATTATTGCAGGCGCTGGCACAGGTAAAACTAACACTCTCGCTCACAAAACAGCACAGCTAATATTGCATGGTGTTGCGCCAGAGCGAATTTTACTGATGACGTTTGCGCGAAGGGCTTCGTCAGAATTAAGTTCACGGGCGAACCGCATAATAGAGCGAACGTTACGTGAGAAACAAAAGGCGTATCATCCGGTCACACTTCCTTGGATGGGCACTTTTCATTCAATCGCATCGCGACTGCTACGAGAGCACGCTTCACTCATTGGTTTAGATCCCGACTTTACGGTTATGGATCGTAACGACAGCGCGGATATGCTTGATTTGCTTCGCCACGAACTTGGCTTCAGCGGTGTCAATCGGCGCTTTCCTAAAAAGAAAACGTGTTTAGACATTTACTCTCGTTGCGTGAACGCGCAAGCACCGCTTATCGACATACTCGATACTCATTTCCCCTATTGTAGCGAGTGGGAAGAAGAGCTGAACACGCTGTTTGCTCACTATGCGAAAACTAAAATTGAACAAGTGAGTTTAGACTATGACGACTTACTGCTTTACTGTTTTCACATGGCGCAGGTCGACGCTATTGCTCAAAAAGTAAGAGAACAATTCGACAATGTGTTGGTAGACGAATATCAGGATACCAACGTACTTCAAGCTGGCATTTTAAAAGGTTTCTTCCCAACCGGTGAAGGTCTTACCGTTGTAGGCGATGACGCCCAATCAATCTACTCATTTCGCTCAGCAACGGTAGACAATATCCTTAACTTTCCAACTGCATTTTCCTTGCCTGGCAAAGTGATAACGCTACAACAGAATTATCGGTCACATCCGAACATATTGAACTTGTCTAATACCCTTCTTTCAGAAAGTGATGAAGGCTATAAGGTATCGTTGTTCAGCGAGCGTAAAAGCGGCCCTATGCCTAAGTGGATAACCGTTGAAAACGACATGTTCCAAGCAGAATATATCGTTGAGCGAGTTTTGGCGGCTCGTGAAGAAGGGATTGATTTAAAACAGCAAGCCGTTCTGTTTCGTTCAAGTTATCACAGCGATCGTCTAGAGCTTGAACTTACTCGACGCAATATTCCTTTCGTAAAACACGGTGGCCTTAAATTCCTAGAGGCTTCTCACGTAAAAGACATGCTTTGCATTTTACGTTGGGCAGACAACCCCAAACACAAAATATCTGCTTTTAGAGTGCTTAAGTTGTTACCTGGTATAGGTCCAAAGATAGCTGAGAGAGTGTTTAACGATTTAGAAAAGCACGACTTTGCATTGGGTAAATTGCGCAGCTTCGCACTTTCAGAGTCCGCGAAGCCTTCATTTCTTTCTCTTGTTGATTTGCTAGATAACGTGCACCACAACAATATTCCATGGACCGAGCAAACAAGCGCCATTGCAGCGTTTTACAAAGATTTGTTGGAAGCTAATTATGACGATCATTTCACACGTTTCGGCGATATTGAACAGCTCACAATGATCTCTGGGCAGTATTCATCGAGAGAGCGATTTTTAACTGAACTCACACTAGATCCACCGCAGAGCACAGGTGATCTGGCGGGCAAACCTTTGCTTGATGACGACTTTCTTATCTTGTCGACGGTGCATAGCGCTAAAGGTCAAGAATGGAAGCATGTATTTGTGCTAAATGTGGCTGACGGCAATTTTCCTAATGAGTACGCAGCGGGCGATAAACGCGCCCTCGAAGAAGAACGACGTTTGCTTTACGTAGCCATAACACGAGCGAAAGATGAGCTTAGCTTAGTTCAGCCCCTGAAATATTGGGTGCCAGAGCAACAAAAGTTTGGTGACAAGCATGTATACGGTGCCAAGAGCCGTTTTTTTACCGATGCTGTTTGCGCTTGCATGGAACCCATTGCTTACCCTAAGCGCACTGCTTCAGCCAGTGAAAAGAAGATAGCCAAAGGCGCTATAGCCGATATAAAGAAAAATATTCTTGGGATGTGGAATAATACCAGTCCGCATAGATAATTCCCCCCTCAGCGAAAGTTACAATGTTCGTAATCAAGGCGTGTTAAGGCAGGTGAAGTGGTTCTACATCAAGGTGACACAACAAAGAGTACGGACATTTAAAGAAAAATGACGCGCCCCGTCATAACACTGAAATAAACTCCCTGTAGCGTGAAGTATTCAGTGAAAGAGTCTTCAACGGCTCAGCTTCAAAAACGCTAAATGCTCCAATACGAGTTTTCATGAAGAAATTGAAACGCTATCAATATGAAAGATATGCCATTCTCTGCCAACTCGCCTACCCTGATGCCGACGAGCAATACCAAAAAATCTTAGATCCTTTTTATGAACGCCAGCTAGTCGATAAGTACGGCAGAATGAGCGTAAGAATCTTGTGGGTCGAAAATAAAAAAGAGGTCATTATCGTTTTTCGCGGATCATTGGGGGTAAGAGATTGGCTAGCGAATTTATTCTTCATCCCAAACAAACTCAATCAGTTAAACAGAAAATTCTGGGTCCACTGGGGGTTTGCGCGGCTATTGGCTCAACCTATGTATTCCAGCACTAAGACATCCAATGAAGCATTACCACTTAGAGAGCTACTTGTAAAAGTGCTTGAACCACTTAGGCAGCAAGGCAAGCGCTTTACATTCATTGGCCATTCGTCCGGCGGCGCAGTAGCGGTATTAATGGCTGATTACTTTGAGCGTTTATACGCAAAGTCAGTAAAAAGGGTAGTGACTTTCGGACAGCCCGCAGTGGGTACGCGCTCTTGGTATAAGCACTACACGCTACACCATAGAACGTATCGCATTTGCTGCGATTTAGATGTAATAACCTTTATGCCGCCCTTCCCTTTTTACTTCTGGCACGTTGGCAAGATGCTGTGGCTGCACGATGATAAAATTTACGAAAACACGCCTACCCATAAACGCTTTTTGATGTCGCTTCACAGCTGGTTGTTACGCCCAATTACCTATCACTACATGCGAAAATATATCCGCAACAAGTCGCTTTTCGATGAGCATTAGAACGATCATTTTCGACCTACAGTGCGTAATTTAAAGGTACTTGATTATTCAATCCCGCACAGTACTGCGTAAGAGGTAGGCTTAAAGAAATGTCTTCACTGTCAATCAAACGAGCAAAAGCGGCACTCAAGAACGCGTTTATCGGCGACGCGTTGGCTATGCCGGTACATTGGTATTACAACCCAGCAGATATTTATAAGGCATTTCCGTTAGGGATAGAGCAATTTGAGGATGCGCCATCATTTCATCCGTCTTCAATAATGTCGCTACATTCCACGCAGCAAGGTGGGCGCGCGAATAAGGCATCTGCAAATCAAAAAGAGATAGTGGGCGACGTTATTCTCAAAGGTAAAAGGCAGTATTGGGGCAAGGACAACATTCATTACCATCATGGTATGAAAGCGGGAGAAAATACACTCAATGCACATTGCGCGCGTATCGTTTTATCATGCGCACTTAAAGGGTATGACGAAAACGAGTTTTTAACTCAATATATTAGCTTTATGCGCGCTGATGAACCTAAACATCCTGACACATACGCCGAGTCTTATCACAGAGGCTTTTTTGCGAACTTAGAACAAGGTACTCCAGCACACAAATGTGGGGCGGTTACACATGATACGGCTTCAATAGGCGCTTTTGTGTCGGTAACACCTTTGGCGGTAGTAGAAGCAAGCAAAAGCACAGCCCTTGAGGACGTCAAACGCCTGTGTCGTAGTCACCTTTATTTAACTCACCCAGATGAGTCTTTAGCATCGGTGTGCGATTTCTATGTGGAGTTAATCTACAAATTAGTGCATCGCGAAGGTGAATCAGCCAAGGCCATTTTAGAAGATATTGCCCGTAAATCTGCGCACATGAATTTGGCTGCGATAGCGGCAAAAAACAAAAGCGATATCGAAATTGTTGGGCGTATATATTCGCCAGCGTGTTATATCTCAGACGCGTGGCCCGCCGTTTTGTACTTCGCTTACCGTTATGCTGATACGCCTAAAAAGGCGTTGATTGCGAACACCAACGTGGGGGGCGACAATGTGCACCGCGGTTTTGTATTGGGGGCCATAATGGGGCTAATTCAGGCAACGGAACTGTCCCAATGGTTTAGTGAATTAGCTGACAAAAAGGACTTGGAAGCGCTAATTAACCTTCTTGATGAACGGTAACTAAGACACAAAAGTCTGGTAGACCCAGTCGCAAAATGAGCAAATGGCATTCACTGTCCGGTAGCGTATTCGCGCAAAAGCGCCTTACAACGCTACCGTTTCCCCTGTTCTCGCCGCCTTAAATATAGCGTTCACAATGCGGATATCGGCCAGACCTTCATTGCCAGTCACCATGGGTTGTCGTCCATGTAATATGGCCAGTGCATCGTTATCCATTTGCAGCGTTTGCTGCATACCGTTTATAGGAGCCAGCGTTTTTCCATCAGACGTGGTGCCCGTTACCCCGCTGTAGCTCTGCATGGGTTTAAGTTGATACCAGCCCTTTTCACAATCAGCTTTAAAATGGTTAAACCCTTTCACTACACTGGTACCGCAATCGGCCACTAGTCCGTCGCCAAAATCCATCGTAAACAAGGTCGTTTCATCAACCTCAGTAAACTTCTCTGGAAAGCGCTGTGGTGGATGACTTCCCGTTACCGCTAATGGCTCACGGCCCGTTAAAAAGCGCGCGCCGTTTATCGCGTAAACGCCCATATCATAAAGTGCACCGCCGCCCATGTGCTTTTTCATTCGCCAGTTGTCAGGCGCTCTTCCTTGTCCTGCATAACCAGCGAAGCTCGATACCGCGGTCAAGTTTCCATACGGCTTAGTTTCAAGATACTGATGAAAAGTGCGGGTATTGGGTTCGTGCTGCATGCGATAGCCTATCGACAACTGCACGCCATTTTTGTCACACGCATCTATGATAGCTTGGCATTCCTCGCTATCCATGGCCATTGGCTTTTCACACCACACATGCTTTCCGGTATTTGCGGCTTGTACCGCAAAATCCTTGTGTGTGCCAGTAGGCGTTACAACGTAAATAACATCAATATCGTCATTATTCGCAATATCTGCCATGGTGCTGTACGTGTACACATTACTGTCTTTAATGCCGTACTTTTGCTGCCACTGCGGGATCTTCCTCTCGCTCCCCGTGATTATCCCCCGTAATTCACAGTGTTTAGTGTCCTGTAAGGCAGGGGCGAGTAAATTTGTGCTGTAATTGCCCAACCCTAACAGCGCCACGCCTATTTTCTTTTTCGAAGGCTGTGCCATTAAATAAGGACTGTGCGCAACCAGCAAACCTGAACCTGCCAATTGAAGGAAGTGACGACGAGTAATGCGGGGCATTAGTACTCTCCATTAAGAAATTAATCCGTGCATGGTTTTAGTAGTACCTTTCTTACTCAGAAAGATCACAACACCGTTGCGATATTATCGAATGTGTTACCTGTAACACCATCGAAGGTTTATAGCTGACAACCAACACAGCTTTAAAGCCCTATGGCGCATCGTGCCGTTTGGTAACGCGAAACGATTTACAACAAAATCAGACGAAAAGCAGCTCACTTTTATCGACAACATAATTTACTGTTTGCGCTTTGCTCGCCAAGCTTCTGCCACGATAGGTTCAAGGTCGCTCAAATCCAAAGGTTTAACAAGGTGATGGTCAAATCCAGCTTCTTTCGAACGCTGGATGTGCGATGGTTGTCCCCACCCCGTTTGCGCCACAAATACAGCGTCAGCTAACGCACGATTTTGACGAAGTGCCGTACATAATTCGTAACCATTCATACCCGGCATGCCGATATCCAACAACACTAAATCGGGCGTGAAAGACGCGACAGCCTTTAATGCGGATGGCCCATCTTCCACTACTTGAACCTGACACCCTTTTGCCTCCAATATCCATCCCATGGTAATAGCGGCATCTTGATTATCATCGGCAATTAAAACGTTGAGCTTTTCAGCGGTAGCGTCTACTACGTCATGGGCCTTTTCCGGTTTACTGGCTAATTTGGGTACTTTACTTAAAACGGGTAAGGTAACGATAAACGTTGTGCCTTTATCAACGCCATCGCTTTGCACATTTACCGTTCCATCGTGCAATTCAGTGAGTTTCTTCACTAGAGTAAGGCCAATCCCCAACCCGCCTTGAGAACGTTCAAGGGCACCATCTACCTGAGTAAACATATCGAAAACCGATTTTAGTTTGCCTGCTGGAATGCCCTCTCCATTGTCTTTAACTGCAATGGTAACCTTACCATCGCAAGTACTGATGCAGACCTCGATATTGCCACCCGGCGGAGTGTACTTTGCAGCATTGTTGATAATATTCGAGAAAATCTGCGACAACCGGATAAGGTCTCCGTTTACCCAAACGGGCTCTGCTACTTTTTCCACCAGCAGCGTATGCTGTTTTTCATCAATCAGGGGCTGAATAGTCTCAATCGCCGTATCCAGAATCTCACACAAGTTCACAGGCTTTCGATGAATTCGAATTTTCCCTCGGGTAATTCGTGACACATCCATAAGGTCATCAACAAGCCGTATCATTTGCGTAACTTGTCGTTCGACTCGACCGAATGCCTCGCTCTTCTGATTCTGGCTGTAGTCGTCTGACTGCAGAATTTCCAATGCATTGCGAATTGGTGCAAGCGGATTACGTAATTCATGTGCCAACGTAGCAAGGAACTCATCTTTGCGGCGATCGGCCTCTTGAAGCGCGTCTATCGCATTTCGTTCTCTCGTGGTGTCTACACCTACTCCCGGAAAACGTTCCGGCTCACCAGAGCTGTTATAAATGACTCGTCCTCTGAATGAAGCCCAGCGGACAGTGCCATCTTTTTGTAAGATACGGTATTCTTCATCAAATAGGGTGCGGTTATTAATACTTTCACAAATAGCAGCCTCACACGCTGCTAAATCGTCTGGGTGGATATATTGTTTGGGCACTTCAATGGCTACACCGTTTTCAGCCTCATCGCTACTGAGATTAAAGAGTTCTCCCAAACGCTCATCTGCCGTGAACAAGTTTTGCTTAATATCCCAATCCCAAATACCAAAGCTGTGTGATGCTTCCAGAGCTAAGCGTCTGCGAGACTCTGCTCGCTTAGCCATTTCTTCAGCGTGTTTACGCTCAGTAACATCTCGCGTCGAACCAGCAATGGCTTCAACGTTTCCGTCTTCACCAATAACAGGAACAAATATGTAGTCATATATACGGCGACCATGAGTACCGGTAAAAGGAACATCACTACGAATAGGTTGCTTTGTTTCAATTACCTGTCGAATCTCCTGCATGTGCATATCTGCATGCCAAGGTTCATACCCAAGCTCTAAACATGTTTTACCAATCGCTTCATCCCAACTCAGCCCCCACATTTGCAGTAACGCGTCGTTGGCATACGTAAAATGCCCCTCAAGGTCGAAGATATAAAGCAAATCGGGCGTATTCGACAGAGCCGTTTCGTAAAGCCTGCGCTGTTTATTAAAAGACTCAATGTTCTCTAGTAACGCCGACTCCGCAACCCGTCGAGCGCGATTTTCGTTGTTGCGCTCAATAATGATTGCAGCGGTTTTAGACAGTGCATTAATTACGTCAATGTCATCGGGTAATGGGGTAAATCGCTCGCGATGAAACAAACAGAAAGTGCCCAATACCGTGCGACTTTCTGCAGATAAAATGGGACGACACCAAAATGATTGAAGTCCTAATGCCTGAGTGGAGAGACTAAAATCACTCGAATCAGTTTGGGCGTTGATGTGAATATTCACCACATCACGAGTTTGACAACACTTTCCTAACGGCGTTAGTTCATCGATTGTAATATTCTTGAAGTACCGCCTAGTTTCTTCTGGCATCGACGGTGCAGCCGCGCTAATGAGTGATAACCCATCTTCAGATACCAAGGATATTCCACTTACAGCTTGAAAATCTGTCACCTTCTCTACTGCATTGACTAAAACGGTCAACACATCTTCTAGTGTAGCGCCAGATAATGCGAGTCTCATGGCATCTCTTTGAGACTGAGAAATGATCTGTAGCCTGCGCTTCATAGAGAAGTCATGAAACGAAAACCCCACTACACCTGCCGCAACGGGGAAAATCGTGAGTTTGAACCAGGCGTGGTCAATACCAAACCGAATTTCCGTTGTTTTACCGGGTTCCTGTTTTACTGCCAGTTCGAACTGTTGAGTAATATTCGGTACTTGCGACTGAGGAAACAAACTAAACACCGAGCAGTCAAAGAGATCAGATTTGTCTAATCCACAGATGGAACGGGCCTGATGGTTAGCGTAAATAACGTTGCCTTTAATATCGGCAAATATCACCGCATCAGTTATATTTTCTATAAGAGCTTGAAAGGGAATGTCGTCGGTAAAAGAAGATGAAGCCTTACTTATTAGCTCAGACATAATTCGCTCAAATAATGTAGAAAAAATTATACTAAAGTAGAAATCACTATTTAGCTAACGATTTACGTTAAGCAGTACAAAGCGACTTCTCTAGCGGTGCGGTAAGTGAACTTAAATGATTAAATTTTCGTAACACTTACGCTGTTACAAGTAAAAGCTCTACCAAGATCACTTTCTACCAAGGCTAAGACATGGACAACGCTGGCTCGAATCAAGATAAAGGGAACGGGAAGTATGCTGGGAAGTTCCCCAAAATCGCCCAACAAACCAGACTGCTAAATATTCTTGTGATTTTTGCTGTCATTTATACGTTGTACCTTGCCAAGTCTTTACTTGTTCCCCTTTTCTTTTCCGCCTTTGTTGCTTTGCTTTTAAGCCCTCTTGTTGCATTCGCACGCAAGTTATTCATACCTCGTACCCTGTCAGCAGGAGCCCTGATTGTTTTGCTGGTCGCGCCGTTTACATTTTTAGGTATAGAGCTTGCTGAGCCGGCAGAACGCTGGATGCAATCTCTCCCCAAAATTGCTGCCGAGATATCCAAAGAAATTGAAGAGATAAGCAGCAACATCGACGCTTATGCAACGCCTCCAGCCGAACCCGTTGAAAAAGAACGTTCATTCTTTAGCTGGTTTGGTGACGATGAAAAGTCACCTGAACTTTCTCCACCGCAAGACAACACAAACTCTGTGACGGACAAAATTAAACAAAGCGGAATAGATATTGGGCTCACACTCTTCGGTAACGCGCCATTTTTACTGGCACAGGTGCTCGCCTGTATCGTTTTAATTTTCTTCTTGTTGGTTTTTGGCCCCAACCTATTCAATGTTTTTGTAAGAGACTTCCCCATTGTTACCAACAAGCGACGAACGCTGGTGTTGGTAGATCAAATTCAACGGGAGCTATCTTCGTATATCGTCACCATCAGCATCATAAACTCTTGCTTAGGGTTAGCTACAGCAGGCGTGTTTTACTATTTAGGAATAGATGATGCGTTACTTTGGGGAGCGCTGGTTGCGCTGATGAACTTTGTCCCCTACTTGGGTGGTGTGGCGAGCTGCGTGGTATTGCTGGTAGTTGGGCTTGTGCAGTTTGGGCTTACCAGCAGTGCGTTTCTGCCTGCGGGTCTGTTTTTAGTATTGAATATCATTGAATCACAACTCATCACGCCTGCGGTGCTAGGAAGAAGTATGCAGCTTAACCCGTTAATAATCATAATTTGGATAGCAATAACGGGTTGGCTATGGGGTGTGGTAGGCGTTTTACTCGCCGTGCCTATTCTAATGTGTTTTAAGATCATACTCGAGAATCTGGGCGTATTTGATCACTGGATAAGACTTCTCGAGTCAAAATAATTTCACTCTCTTCGCCCCATCAACCACGTTGCATGGATAGCAGCGTGTGCGGACTTTTACCTAAAATCTAGGCACAAAGCACGATAGTCCTCTTCAAATAAAAGACGAAATGCATATTTTAAAGGAACATATCCTGCCTTTTTAAAATGAAAATAGTTATCATATTCGTTGTCTTTTGATTTTTGGAGCTCCCATGAATTTGCTTAAAAGTGCCTTGGCCGTGATGATCGGCCTGTCGTGTGCAGGCGCGCCTGTATATGCACAGACAGAAAAAAATAATAATAATGATGACATTGAGCATATTACTGTTGATGCATCTCAGGTTGAATTACGAGATAGCTTTGCAGGAGGCCAAGTATCTCGCGGTGGTCGTGCGGGTATTTTAGGTAATCTCGACATGATGGACTCTCCATTTGCAAGCACCAACTTTACCGCAGACATCATAAGGGAACAGCAAGCAAGAAGTATCGCCGATGTGTTGCAAAACGATCCGGTGGTTCGTGTGGCAAAAGGCTTCGGTAATTTTCAAGAGCTATACGTAATGCGCGGGTTTCCCGTTTATTCTGACGATATGACTTACAACGGATTGTACGGTGTTTTACCTCGCCAATATGTTGCTGCAGAGTTGTCAGAACGCGTTGAGGTTTTCCGTGGTGCCAGTGCATTTCTAAACGGCGCAGCACCGGGAGGAAGCGGCTTAGGTGGTTCGGTAAATATAGTACCTAAGCGCGCGGGCGATGACCCATTAAACCGTGTAACACTTGGATACGAGTCTCAAGGACATTGGTATGGCGCAGCAGATGTTAGCCGCAGATTTGGCGACGACAGTCAAAGTACCGGCGTAAGAGCTAACTTTGTACAACGAGGCGGCGAAACAAGTATCGATAACCAAGATCGTGAATTGAGCGTTGCTGCTATTGGCATTGATCACGATAGCGATAACTTCCGTCTTTCTTTGGATTTGGGCTACCAAGACCATCAGGTTGACTCACCACGCCCTGCAGTCACTCCTGGCAGTGCAATTCCAGAAGCGCCTGACAGCGACACCAATTTTGCCCAAGAGTGGACTTACACTAACGAGCGTCAATTTTTCGGTGCGGTTCGTGGAGAATACGATTTTACCGACAACATCACTGCATGGGCGGCGTATGGTTTCAGATCGGGTGAAGAAGATAATGTGTTTGCTAACCCTAGACAGGCAGAAGCAAATGGCGACTTTTCCGCTTACCGTTTTGATAACGTTCGAAATGATGAAATTCGCTCAGGTGAAGTGGGCCTAAATATCGAATTCAAAACCGCAAGCGTTGGACACACGATCATTACGTCTGCATCAACGTTTTCTTTAGAATCTGAAAATGCCTATGCGTTTTCTGATTTTAGCGGCTTTGCTGGAAATATTTATAACCCGGTAACGGCAACCATGCCCGATGCTGACTTCTTTATTGGTGGCGACCTTAGCAACCCACTAATCACAGAAAAAACAGACCTTTCAAGTTTTGCTCTTGCAGACATGATTTCGTTTAACGATGGAAAAGTTCTATTAACCCTTGGTGGCCGTGTACAAAACATTGAAACCCGCACCTTTGATTACAATACAGGTGATGAGTTGTCAGGCTACGACGAATCTCAATTAACGCCGGTTGTGGGCATTGTTTATAAATCGTCAGAACAGGTGTCTTATTACGCCAACTATATCGAGGGACTGCTTCCTGGTGAGGTAGCGCCTGCATCAAGCGGTGGTGAACCAATTGAAAACGCGGGTGAAGTTTTTGACCCATACAGCGCCGAGCAAATAGAAGTAGGTGTGAAATATGATGCTGGCCAATACGGTGGTTCATTGAGTGTTTTCAACACCTCAAAGCAAAGCTCAATTGTTGAAGACAATGTTTTCAGTACCGATGGTGAACAGCAAAACCAAGGGCTTGAGTTAAGCGTATTTGGCATGCCAACTTCAAATTTACGTGTTTTGGGCGGATTCACTTGGCTCGATGCGGAAATGACGAAAACTCAAGACGGTACACTAGATGGCAAAACGGCCATTGGTGTTCCTGATTTACAAGCAAACATTAATCTTGAGTGGGATGTTGATGCCCTTCCAGGGCTTACTGTCGATGCACGTGCGGCCTATACGTCGAAACAATATGCCAGTGCCGACAATAGCCTTGAAGTCGATGCATCTAATCGTTTCGATTTAGGCGTTCGTTACAGCTTCCTTGCAGGAATGACCGACATCACACTTCGCGCTCGTGTAGATAACGTCTTTGACAATAATTACTGGGCGTCGGTAGGCGGCTTCCCTGGCTCAAACTACCTTGTATTAAGTGAACCTCGGACATTCAGACTGTCTGCTTCATTCAATTTTTAACGGATTAAGTTATGCTGCTGTCAATCGCTGCCTTTTTAGGCAGCGCATTGGCGATAGGTTTGTTTTACCGCGCTTGGCAAAGCACACAGATCGCCTTTAAACGTATAGCTAAACTCTCCGCATTGTTGTTAATGCTGGCGAGTTTAAGCCTTTGGGTTACAGAGTACGGCCCTGAATTAGGTACCTGCTACGCCGTGGTCGCTTTCTCGTTACAAGCATGGAGTTGGATTTATCTCGCCCGACAACGAATAAGTAAAGATGTAAAGCGCGTCGATTTACCGTTCGCATCTGGATTGACTACCCCGTCTACCGCTATTGCTTTTAACGCCCTCGTAAAACTACTTGGCAGTGTGTTTTTAAGTGCTATTTGCGCCATGTTAGTTACCGTAGTGTGGACAACAGCGCTTAGCATGAGCAAAGTAAACCAGATTGCACTGGGAATTTACACCATGCCTCTATTATGGGGATGTGGCGCATACTGGCTTTGTGCAGACAGTAAACTATGGCGCCCGGTTGGGGTGTTGAGTGTACTTAGCGCGTTAAGTTACTTCTACTTGTATAGTATATAAAATGAGTATTTCTATTTCTCCCAGCGCAAATAAAAGCGCCTTAAAAAGTCACGCTTGGTTAGGATTAGCCGTTAGTGTGTTGATGTATTGGGTGTGCTTTTCAGGCACTTTATCTGTTTTCTCTCAAGAACTTCTGCGGTGGGAACAACCCCATATTGCAGATAATCTAGATTACACCCCTGGCAGCATTCAAAATGCTTATGAACGCTTTCTCACAATGAAAGAGGGTCAAACACAGGGAAACATTGTCATTCGCTTGCCTACGCACGATTTGCCACGCGCACGCATTAGTGCAGACGGTGAGTATTGGAATATTTCTCCAACCGGTGAATTAAGTGAACCATCCACAACCCCTATTACTGATTTAATCGTTGATTTACACACTGCTCTTCATTTGCCAGAAGACATCGGAATGATGGCCGTCAGTGTATTGGGTGCTATTTTGAGTGCATTGATTATCTCTGGCATTGTTGCTCACAGACGTATTTTTAAAGATGCCTTTCGCTTGCGAACGGGCAACAACGAGCAGCTTACACAAGGCGACTTACACAATAGAATGAGCGTGTGGGGCTTACCTTTTCACTTGATGATTGCGCTAACCGGCGTTTATTTTGGTTTAGCGTCGTTTTTAACGTCCATTTATGCCGATACCTTATATGAAGCAAACAAGCTTGATCTGTTTGCCGACATTTATGGTTCATCAATTCAACTTGAACATCAGCCAGCCATTGCGAATATAGAAAAAGCGCTGACCGACATAATGAAAATGGAGCCCAATACCCAGCCCATTTTTGTTACTTTGGAAAATGCGACCAAAGACAATCAGTATATTCTGCTCGGCTCGCAGCACTTAGATAAGCTCATTTATTCAGAACAATACCGCTTTGATGCAAGTGGACAATACATCGATAAAGTCGGTTATTCAGATGGTGATGCTGGCCAACAAGCGATATTTTCTGTATATCGCATACACTTCGGCCACTTTGGTCCAGAAGCAATGAAGATATTCTTCGGATTAATGGGGTTCGCGTTAACCATTATTTCTGTCACCGGCATAAACTTGTGGCTGGCAAAACGCGCTAAACAAGATGCCTTAAACCAGCTTTGGCTGGGTTTTGTGTGGGGCACGCCTATCGCATTTATTTGGGCTGCATTGTTAGAGTTAACGCTGGCGCTGCCTACAAAACCTGTTTTCTGGGTAACATTGACAGCTATTCTTATCGCTTCACTAATGCAAAAAGTGCTTATGAAAACTCACTTAGTGCTGTTGAATTGTCTCGCCGCCTTGTTAGTTGTATTGGCCATTACTCACTTTGCTGTTCACTACCCTAGTTCGTTAGTCATGAACTCGCTCATTATAGACAGCGCGTTTATCGTTTTTGCCCTGTGCGTATGGCGCTACCTATACTCGCGATTAAAGAAAGGCTGGAATGTATAGACACATTGGTTCTAATGGGATCTGATAGAATTGAGGTAAAGTGAACATGCTTACTTATACCAATCCGGTATCCGGATTGGTATTGTTGTCAGCGTGGTCAACAGTAAAAAGCCTTCCATTTGGAAGGCTTTTCTTTCTAAAGTATGTTAAGAAACGCCACCAGCGCATTTATTTCATCATCGCTTAAATTAAGTGGCTGTATAAGCGGGGTCGTTTTGGGATAGTGCGGATCCATTGCGTTCTTTCTATTCGGTTTTGGCCTAAAGCCTCCCGCATTGTATTGTTCAATCATGGGTCTGAATTGTACAAACAGCCCGTTGTGCATCCAAGGGCCAGTTTTAGAGACACCTAATAGTGATGGAGTTCTAAACTTCCCAATGTCCCGTACATTTTGAGTGAACTCACTTCTTCCCAAGTCCTCAAAAGACAAGCCGTAACGGTGAAACCCTGTAACGTGGAAATCATTATCGCTAAGCAGTGCGCCTTCGTGACATGTCATGCATTTCGCTTTCGTTCTAAAAAGATGTAATCCTTCTAGCTGAGATTCAGAAAGCATAGCTTGTGCTTTTTTAGGCGCTTCTTGAGCCAAAGCAATAAAGCGTTGATACTTCGAGTCTGGCGGTGGGATTGTACGTTCAAACGCAACTAGAGCCATCGCTAACATCGCTGATGTGATATGCTCTTTTCCGTAGGCTTCGTCAAACGCTGCTTTATAGTCTGTCGAAGTATTTAAGCGCTTTAGTGCTTCTTCCAATGGCAAATCCATTTCTATTGGATTTTCTATTGGCTTTAACGCTTGCTCAGTAGCAGTTTGCGCCCGACCATCCCAAAAAAAGCTTTGCCAGTGGTCAATACCAAAAATAGCCGGGGTATTGCGATTGCCTATCTGCTCTCTCACTCCTTTAGCACTGCGCAAGCCATCTTGGAATGACAGCGACTTTACATGACAGCTTGCACAGCTCACCGTATTGTCTCGTGACAAAATAGGGTCGTTAAAGAGTTTTTCACCTAGCTTTATTTGTTGCTCAGTCGCCAAAGAGCCAATTGGCGTTAGCGGCGACAAAGCGAGTGGCGCATGGCCATCAGCGGTTATCGCTGCTGGCCATTGTTCAATAGGCGCGGCATACCATTCTCGCAATGCGTCGCCAGCAACCGCTGTTGTTACCAGAAAGCTGCAAGCAGTGGCGAATAACCTGATTAGTGCCATTGATAACCCACTTCAAACCAAATTGAACGACCGGTCTCTATACCCGAAGTGCCTGAGGTAACGGAATAAGTTCGAGCGTCAAAGAGGTTTTGAACATCCACTCTAAACCGCAGAGCATGATCGCCTACTACTTCAGGTACCCAAGTAGCAGACGCATTAACCAAAAAGCGACTTGGAACGTTCACTAGCTGATAAACAGGAACATTAAGTACCTCTTCACCATCACAAATAGAACAAATACGCAAAAGCTGTCCGCTAGACTGCACATCGTCAGTAGCAACATAATCGTCAAATGCCTGGCGATAGGAGCCTGTTACGCTAGTTGTGAAGGTGTCGGTCCATCCTGTTGTCCACCCCACATTAAACGCCAGCGGCTGTGAAAAGTCAGTTTCAGCAAGGCGCAAATTATTAAGCGTCGTTTCGACATAGGTAAAGCCTGTCTCTTCATCTCCGCTGCGTAAGAAGATAAGCTCATCAATAGGCGCTACATCTACGTCTTCTTCGTCGAAACTGACTTCTTCACTTATTTGGTAGGTGGTATTAAACCAAAAACTACTGGTATTAAATTGCCATGCCCACGAAAGCGAAATACGGTCGTTTTGGCCTTTACCATTATTGGTTTGAGTACGGTAGTAATAGCCGTCCTCAGGGTTGTAAACGGGGTCGCCGCTCACGGAAATCTGATCACGACGCCAGCGTTTCACATACTCAATGGCGTAATTCCCCCAGTCAGTAGCTTGCTTCCAACCAAGTACAATTTCATCGTTGTAAGGCGTATCCAGGTTGTCAAAACGATAGCGATAATCGCTGGCACCAGATAGCGGTGACCAACCTTGAAGGTCGCCATTTAATGCAATGCTTCGGCGTTCCAGCTGATAAGGCAGCTGTGCTTCTCGCACTACGTAAGAAAGTAGGTTGGTATCGTAATAACGGTTCGCACCAAAAGTAATGAGCTTATCGCCATCGCCGAATAACCGGTAACCGCCGCTAATACGGGGGGCAATGTTTACATTCTGTAGAAAGTCATCGTAATCCGCACGCAGCGCTGCGTTTAGTGTTACGTCGCCCAAGTCCATGCTGTCGGTAACGTGAAACGAAACATTTTGCACATTTACGTCGATGTATTCTTCAGGATACACGCTTCTCAATGCGAAATACTGAGGGGACGCAGTCACAATATTTGAATACGCCAATACGTGATCAGGATTGGTAAAATCTAAAGGCTCTCCAAGCTGTGCCTCTAATTCTTCTATGGTCATTGACGTCGTTAAAGCTACGCAGTCGAACACCGCCCCGTTACAGTTCAGGTTACTCACCCCAGTGATCGGTGAGTTGTAAACGTAGGTATCGTAATACCGCTGTCGCTCCAGCGACTCATTATTATATTGAACCCAGCTTTTATGCTGTGTTCAATATCCAACCAGTTAAACGCGTTAAACCTGACTAAATTATCAAAAAAGAGCGTTTGCTGAGTTTTGTCCAAGTCGCCGTATCCACCTTGGTTCGACACAGCGGCTTCTTGCGTGGGATCTCCTATTCCCCACTCCCTTCCAATAGCTTTAGCCCAAGGATAGTAGTGAGGGTTTGCGTAGCGCGTATTGTAACTCTCTGCGAAGCTAAGCGTTGACTCAAGGGCGAAACTATCAAAACCGTGCTCAACTTTAACGCTACTATTGAATCCGCCGCCTTCAATTTCAAAGTCGCTGTCAATTGCATTGGCTATGATGTCGTTGCTTGTATATGGCGAATAGTTAGCCGTTAACGTGAGCTTATCTACCCATAGATTTCGACGGGTAAGTTTAACCAGTACGTTGGCGTTTTCGCGCTCAGTAGCAACCGGCTGATTTAGGCTTAACTTTGATATTTCACTGGTGGTGTAATTTGCTGAAACCAGCAAGTGGTAGTATTCGTTCAGCGTTTTGGCAAAATTAACGTTTAATATCTGCTTTTCAAAGGCAGGCTCATCAGGTGCCTCTTCATTGGTTTCGGTCACATCTTCAGCTAAAAAGGTTTTATAGCTATTCCAATCGCTTCGAGAAGTGCGATAGTTAAAACCAAATTCGGTTTCTTTATAGCTTTCGCGCGTTTCTACATCTACCACGCCGCCGCTGAAACTGCCGTATTGGGCAGGCACATTGTTGGTATAAACCGTAATGCTATCTATAATTTGTTGATTAATGTTGAAGGTTTGCGTTGTACCTTCAACATCATTTATAAGCGTGTCATTTGAACGGTAAGAGCTTGGATCTTGGCGACTGTTAAAGTTCATACCGTCAAGGAAGAAACCGGTTTGCCATGCTTCAGCGCCCATAATTGACACCCGCTGTGCCTGAATCTCTCCTTGTTCAGACGCGTCATATTGCTCAGACCCAAGCACCACACCCGGCAATAGTCCGAGTAATTCGGTAAAGTCTCCGCCCGTGCGCGGCGTATACTCAATGAAGTTTCTATCTAGCGTAAAGCGCCCTTCAACTTCTGGCACTTGCAAGCCAATAAAACGACCTTCAACTAAGATACGTTCAATTTTTTTGGCATTATCGTTTTCTTCCACACACGCCAATCGTTCAGCATCGGTCATCCTGTTCAATGCGTCTTCAGAAATGCAAACATCACTCGTAGGAGCAACTACATCTTGCTGCTGTTGGGCATTAGCAAACGTTGCGTTGGCTAATAACGACAACAGCAGCCCGCTAGGGGCTGCATATTTCATTAAAAATTACCTTATGCTTAGTCTTTGTCTAGAGGGTTTAGATCGTTAGGATCTTCAATGCCGTCGTTATCAGCGTCGTTGTCTGTACTAAGTCCAGACTCAGAGATAGCGTCTTCGGTCGCATTTAATAAGAAAAAGTTGGGAAGACCATCATTGTCAGTATCTACGTTGGCTATTGCCGATGCTGGGAAGTCATCTTGGGTCGCCATTGTTTCCGCTATAACTGCAAATAAGGCTTCGCTATCCGCAGTGGTGTAGATTTCGTTAACAGATAACGACTGCGCGTCTTCGTAATTACCTAACCATGCATATTGCTCAATGAATGATTCGTAAAAATCGACGTTTTCGCTGTCTGCAAACTCAGATGTTGCTGCCAGTAAGCTTTCTAGTAAAGCAGCGCCTGTAGCGTTGATACTGCTGATAGCTTGAGCATATTCTTCATTTAGACCAGCATGCTTTTTAGTGGCAAGTAGCAGGTTGTCAATATTTAAAAAAGCGTTGCTGTCATCTGGTTCGAAAACCGCTTCAAGCTCACCAAGAATATCGTCTACCGCATCAACCTTGTCTTCTATTGTGGCCGCGTTAGATACCGCTTCTACAGCCTGGTCGGCGATGGTAGAGAACATAGAGGCCGCCGTTTCAAGCTCGCCTAGCGACGCAAATGCATTGGCAATATAGATTCTGGATTCGAACAAGCTGCTAAGATCTTCATCGTCTCCTGCAAGGGCTTCTACATTGGCTCGAGCTGCGCTTATGGCACTTTGCATACCTTCTTCGTTACCCAGTGCACGCTGGATAAAAGCGGCATTGATAAACGCATTCATTTTTTGGAGCTCTGAGGCTTGGCTATCTTCGCCAAAGTACAAAGCCACTATATCTAAACACTTACCATAGAGAGTATTTCGTGTTTCATTATCACCGCCAAATTCAGCGTAAAGCTCGACGAAACGACTACATCCGTAGTTTTCTACCAACTTATCTACGTTGTAACCAACGTCATCAAAATAAGCTTGGGTGGATAGCACGTCGATAGCCGCTGTTGTCATTTGTCGAGCTTCAGCATTCAGGCCTGAATAGTGTAAAAACCACGCTGCACGCTTATCCAGAAAACCAGCATCATCCTGTTCTACTAGGGCTTCAACCACGTATTCGGTGTCAGTGTAGGTCACAGTAAAGGTATGGGTAAGCGCTTCAATAAGCGGGGTAATATCTTCACCGTTAAATGCGCTGCTTACAATACTGTAAGCATAGTGATCGCGATACGCTTTCTTAGTGTCTAAATCTGTTGAGCCCTCTTCCTCTTCTACTAACATTAGCGGTAAATTACCAATAGCAGTCTCGGTAGAGTTTGCCGCAATATAATCTGGATAAAGAGCAGCGAAGGGACCAGTCAGGTTACCCAGTCCCGTTGGGTAGCGACTTAACGTTTCTTCTGCATAGTCAGCCACATCAACGCGATAAGCATCGTCATAGTCAGCGGTCACATACATTGATATACCGCGTGCTAATGAGGTTTTTGCTCTGTGCGTCAGCTCTGCTTTCTGTTCATCGCTGCCGATTAGGCTAGCGGCATATGCGTAGCGCGTCGCTTCGACTAGCAGTAACGTACGACTAGTAAAATTGTTGTTTCCCCTTACCGTATTAAAGCTTGTGGTATCCGCAATGTGAATTGCGTAGTCTAACGCGGTAATGACTGATTCGTAGTTTAAATCAGACTGCTGCGTAGCGTAGGCTTCTACACGGCTCGCCAATAAGTCTGTAGCTAAAACGCCAAATTTTCCGTGTGCGCTGGTACGCGCTTGGGTCAAATCAGACAATTCTTCGGCGTAGGCTCGGGTGATGTTTAATACAACTACTGCAGAATCAAAGTCATCGGCGTCGATATAATCTTCAACAAGCTTTCGATAAAAGGTGGCATCACTTGTACTTAAGTTATCTAAACCAAGCTCGGCAATATACGCATTTTTCTGAACGACGGCTTCGGTTCTGAAAGTTTTTGCAGTGTCACTTTCCCCAATTCTTTCCAGTTCGTTAGCACTTAAGCGCAGCGCTTCAGCTTTACCTGAACGGGTGATGACCTTCTCATTGATAGTTTGTAAACTTAAGTCTGCAAAGCCTGCTACTGCATAGCCAACGGCAATATTGATGTAGGCATCTTCTGCCACTTCGGCGTCAGTAATGACAAAAACATCGTTCGTACCATCCCTTACCACCATATTTTCGGCGTTTGTAATATGTGAATGAGACGAAGCGTAATAATAAGTAAGTTTGTCCTCATTACTCACATACGAGGCACCTAAATCGATAGTACCAAGCACTGGCTCACCGATGCCATCTGACACACTCACTACAAAGCTGTCGTCAACCGTGGCAAGTTCGTTCGCGACAAAAGTAAACGCCCCAGTTGCGCTATCAATGTCTACTACGCCTTGTTCAGGTTGGGCATTCACGGTAAACGTCAATGTATCCCCATCAACGTCTGTGGCCTCGATAATTCCGGTTGTTTCGCCGTTACTACCGACAACTAGCGATGAGGTCTGAATGACAGGTAAATCGTTTACATTTGTAACCGTAAAAGAAATCGATGCACTTACTGACTCGATACTGTCTGATACTGTGATGCTTGCCGTGTCTTCACCAAAGAAGTCGGCACTAGGGGTGTAAACAAAACTACCGTCTTGGCTTACGGTTAAGCTTCCATTAGAAGGGCTTGTACCCACCGAAAACCCTAGCGTGTCACCGTCTGAATCTGACGCCACAACCGTTCCGGTCGCGGTATTATCTTCAAGCGTAGTTATTGATAAACTAGCTTGGCTTAAGCTTGGCGCGTTATTGCCTCCACTTCCGCCGCCGCATGCAGTTAACGCTAAAACAGACGTAGTTAAACACGCCAGTTTTACCTTAATTCTTCGTCTATTTTCTTTGTTTTGAACGAACTCAAGTGCCATGTATGCCAACTCCAAGCAAAAAGGGAGCGCATACTAATAAATAATGCAAATGATATCAATTCTCATTTGCTAAAAGTTCAAATCTTTACATTTCTTTATTGAAGAATTAAAAGCGGGAAACGAGGATTGTTTCCAGGCTGCCAGGGAGATGATATAAACTTGATGTTATTTACCCCCATTTTTTCTAGCAGTGCCGGAGTAGCCGTCCACCCTCTTGCCTTTTGTTCAACCGCTGCTTTAATCAGGTCTTTCGATAGCCCTATAGTAAGCAGTGCATGGTCGGTAGAAATACGTTCAAAAAACCGCTTTTCTCGGGCAACAGATCTTTGTGTGATATCGTCGTAATGTTGTCGAAGTTCTTGCCATTTTTTGCTTTTCTCTTCGCCTTCTAAATGCCTTACCATGGCGTCAATATCGCTGTCTCGCCAATAGGCTGAAGCCGCATCTCCATGCCAACCCAGTATCGCTTTTTCTCCAAGCCACTTGTTTTTACCCGCGGTGAATACGTAGTTTGCGCAAGAAGAAAAGCAAAATGTGCTCACTTTTACATCCAGGCTGTGTTCAAGAACAAACTCTCCTAAATCCATTCCTAAATCTACATTGCCGCCACCACTGGTAATTGACAAAGTAGTAGGTTTCACCTCTGCCTGTTTGAACAGTTCGAATGCAATTTCGTTGTTTTCTTTTGAGATCCCACCTTGGTAAACAAGGGTCTTTTCGTCCAAAAATACTTTGGCATGAAGACCAAAACTCGTCGCTAGTAAAAGAGGAAAAATCAAAAAAGCCACGTTTAAAAACAGTGGACGATGTGAAACGCGCTCAAAGAACATGATGAACCTTTAAAAAGATGAAAAGAGAAGAGTAGCAATGAAAAAGGACTAGATAATCTTGCTCTGCAGGAGCTTAACTAGACATACAAACGCTAGAAATGTTCGCGATTTTCGTAGTAGTCGTTACCGTTGAGATCTTTAAATAAAACGGTGATGTCCTTATCCTCTCCTACGAAGGGGCGAAGCGCAGTATCGATAACGTGAGCCACTGCAGTTTTGACATCCTGCCCGCGATCAAACCACAAAACTTCTATAAACGGATAAGCCGAAGAGGCTCCACCGGCCACAATGAACTGGCTCGCAATGTGCTCTACTGTGAAATGATCGTTAGGGGTGTCGGTCAGTTTGGCAAACTGTTCAACGATAGAACCTGCAACCTCTTCTAACACTGATTGCTCGATACCTCTTGCGCGAATGTGCGGCATTTTTTGTCCTTTAATAGCTCTTTAGTTTGTGTACCGGAATTTTCTAAACGGCATCATACCACGCTTTAAAAGCGTCTAGACTGAGGGCTCGCCTTTAGTACGCGATGAATACCATACTATTCGGTAAAAGGGCAAAACGTTGTCACGGCAAATTAAGAATTATACCGAAACAGAATCTCGCACCACCACTTCACGCCATAAATGAGAACACTCTTCCACAAACTTTTTGTGAATAGGATGAAGCTGGTACTCATCTTGCGCTTCAACACTTTCAAATAGCATAAGTTCTGACACGTCAAACGAGTTATCTATCACGTCACGCTTTAGTGTATTGGCAGGCACACCAATGTGAAGCGAGTGAACTTGTGGGATAGCACGCAACGATTGCAAACCAGCAATGAGCTTTTGCTTATCTTCTGTTGACGTTGGATCTTTCAGCCAGAAGTAAACCATATGAAGGATAGGTGGTAACTCAGCGTTTGTGGTGCGGGACGAATGCGCCATAGCGGGCAATGCAGATAGCGAAGCAAACGCTCCTGCGGTTGCTAAAAATTGTCGTCTTTTTGTATTTGCCATAATAGAGCCTGCTTACCTTAGCTGTAGATTTCTGTCATAAACATTGAACATGCTGATGTTTCTACAATGACATTGGATCTCAATTGAAGCAATAAGAACCCGTTCATCTTCGCGTAAACACACACTTGTGAGCTCTGTCTTTCACTGCGAAATAGATCTGAACTCAATTAGCAAGGCAAGAAAGCGCCAGGAATTTAATATTCTGCATGTTGGCAAGCAACTTGAAGGATACCTAAAGAAACTGAATTTTAAACATGTAAACAACGAGATTTTGACGCTATGCGCTTACCTACCAAACAGCTTATCAATAAAATTGAAAACTTATCTAATGGTCTAACGCCAGAGCAGCTAGCAAGCTTCCTCGATATTATTGACGCTATGACGGCATTGGTTGAAGAAGCTGGAGAGTTAAAAGGCGATAGCGACAACAAAAATGCTAGCCTCAGTACTGAGCTATCCGTACTCCACTAAGACTGGCCTTTTTAGGATTACCGCTCTGAGGTAACAACGGTGCTGCTATACCAAGCTGAATACCAGTATCAACACCAAGAACGATAAATATTCGTTTTTGCTCATTTGCAGTTCGTTTATGTTCGTTTTATGATGCATTCCTAGTAAATGTACATGGGAAGCTGCGTCAGAATTAGCACCTAACGGCCTGTTAGTTGAATGAACGGTTAATGCACTATTGCGCCACATAAAACGGTTTCAGCTTTCATTCTTCATAACATAGCTCTGTCGCTTCTTTTTCTGATCAATGCGTTGTACTGGTTAAAGATTAAAAGGAAGAATTATGTTACCTCTCACGGAACCAACGCTTTTCCGCCAGTGTGTTGCTGAATTCATAGGCACGGCAATTCTGATATTCTTCGGTGTTGGTGCCGTTGCAGCATTGGTATTAACAGGCGCCTCGTTCGGTCAATGGGAAATCAGTATTGTCTGGGGGTTTGGCGTCGCTGTTGCCATTTATTGTACTGCTGGCGTTTCCGGTGCACATATCAACCCAGCGGTAACTATTGCGCTTGCGCTTTTTCACGGTTTTGAAAAGCACAAAGTTGCCCCCTTTATTCTTTCCCAGTTTTTGGGGGCATTCGCTGCTGCTGCACTTATCTACGGGTTGTATCATCAACTTTTTATAGATTATGAACTTACTCATAACCTCTCGCGCGATAGTGTAGACGCTCTCACAACAGCAAGCATTTTCTCTACTTTTCCCCACAAAGCCCTTTCATTTTGGGGAGCCTTTGGCGTTGAGCTCGTTATCACTGCCGTTTTGATGTTCGCAATACTGGCATTAGGAGATGAAAATAACGGCGCATCCCGTGGAGCCATGAATCCGCTACTAATTGGTATCGTCATTGCTGTTATTGGCTCTTCTTTAGGGCCGTTGACCGGTTTTGCCATGAACCCAGCTCGCGATTTTGGTCCTAAGCTCTTTTCCTATATTGCGGGATGGGAGTATGCGCTTGATGGGGCGAAAGACATCCCCTACTTTATTGTGCCTATTGTAGCGCCTATATGTGGAGCATGCTTTGGCGCTTGGCTGTACCCTGTATTAATAGGTCATTCCCTTTCGCCAGAAAGTCGCGCCTGCACTATTCCAAACGATTGCGAAACTTCCGCTGTTACACAAACTTCTGAAGCGAGTGTTGATAGAGGGTAAGCTAACTATTGATATACGAGCGGCGATGGCCTATTTTACGCCGCGGTTGAACTTACAAAGAAGCATAGCGTGTGTTTTATTTAGTAGCAGTTACTGTCCTGTGGGCATTTTCCTTTTCGCTCATAGGCGAGTTTTTGGCTGGCTCAGTAGACAGTTATTTTGCTGTTTTGACACGCATTGCGCTCGCCACACTGGTCTTCCTTCCTTTCCTTAGGCCGGCATTATTGAACCTTAAACAAAAGGTGATTCTGGCCAGTTTAGGTGCTGTGCAATTAGGGCTGATGTACATCTTCTTCTATCACGCATTTTTGTTTTTAAGCGTGCCAGAAGTGTTGCTTTTCACCATTTTTACGCCGCTTTATGTCGCCATTTTGAACGACGCCCTGTTTAAGCGGTTTACCCCGTTTTATTTATTGTGCGCACTTATTGCCACCGCAGGTGCAGCCATAATTCGCTTTGATGGCGTGACTGATAACTACTGGTTTGGTTTTGCTATTGTTCAGGGTGCTAATCTTTCCTTTGCACTAGGACAAGTGGGTTATAAAAAGCTGACCTCGACTTTTACAGCTCAAGTACCCTATCACAACGTATTCGCGTGGTTTTATTTAGGCGCACTGGCTGTTGCCTCACCTGCGTTCTTCCTATTTGGCAACCCAAGCCAACTACCGCAGAACACCGAGCAGTGGGGAGTGCTACTGTGGTTGGGTATTGTGGCGTCGGGGCTTGGATATTACTTTTGGAACCAAGGGGCACTAGCCGTTTCTGGTGGTACGTTAGCTATTATGAATAACGCACTTATTCCAGCGGGGCTTGTGGTTAATTTACTGCTCTGGCAAAAAGACACCGACTTTTCTCGCCTGCTTCTTGGCGGTACCATCATTGCTATTGCACTTTGGATGTCCCATCAACACGCTAAGAAGCAGAAACAGTTATAAGCCTCAAAAAGGCCAAAGCTACGCAGGACTATACTCACTCACCATGGTGTAGTCTTTGCGTGGCCCATTGACCTGCCACGTAGAGCGCCACACAGGCCACGCTGTGAAGTCATAGCGCACCACGTAATTATCGTCGCCACATAAGTGCTCAGCGATTGGGTTGGTCGCACTGAAAGAATGAAAATAACGTTCATCATCGAACAACACTTCAAATAAACCAGTTTGAGGCTGCTGCCAGAAATACCGACGTTCTGCGGGCATTACGCTTTCGTTAGGCGCAGTTACTTCGCCTTTTTCGTAATACGCCAAGCCGCTTTTTTCTTTTTGTACACTGCCTTCCAGCCAGCTGAATTCAGCCTCGCCAGAAAAGGTAAATACATCGCCATTTCGCTGGATGATTTTGCGCGTTAGCGTCCATCGTCCAGCAAAATCGTCCAAGGTATGAGGAGAATTAACTGTCATTGCGCCGTCCTTACCAAAAATAGGTAACAGTGGCAGAATATTGGTCGCCGCGCCCCGGCGTTCCTGGGATTTCTTCAAAGCGCTCATCCCACAAGTTATCGACTGCCAATACCAGGCTTAACCCTTCAACCTGAGCAGGTGAATATGTGAAAGTGACATGTGAGAAAAACGCAGAGTCACCGCCGTTTCTAAGCGCATTGGTTTCTTGTTTCCGCCACTCGTTGTCAATGCGCACTTCAACCGTATCGGTTGCAAACCACACCAACCCAAGGGTGGCGCGATGCGGCGGATAGTTAAGCGCGTAAAAGCTCGCGTCTACCTCATCAATTCGATAGTCTTCAGACTTATCTAAATAGGTGTAGCTGGCCACCACATCTGCGCTCTCAAAGCGTTTAATGGCAATCACCTCAACACCTAAGGTTTCGATATCAACCGGGTTTGCACTGCGTGCAGAAGTAGCGTCGAAGCTATACGTCCAATCTGTCAGCTCGTTATCCCAGCGATAGAATACGGCGGTATCAACTTTGAAAGACGTTTTATCAAATGACGCCCCAAACTCTAAGTTTTTGCTGACTTCTCGCTGTAACTGGTTGTTACTTCTAAACAGACCGCTTGTGGTGCTGCCGCCTACAGCAGTGTAGCCAGCCACCTGCGTCGCCTCTGCATACGAAAGATAGAGTGTACGCGAGGCATTGCTCCCTGCTTGGGTAAGCCAACTAATATCGCCCACAAAAGACAGTCGATCGTCGTCGCGATTTGTATCGTCAAACGCCCCACCTAAACGAACGGTAAGCGATTCATTGCTGTTCAACTGAGTTCGATACTCGGGCACTACGCTTATTTTGTAGTATTCGCGAGAGGTGAAATTATTCTCTAGCGTGGTTGAGGTGATGTCGTCTGCAGTAAGCTGTGCTGCGTAGTTGATACTAAATTCTTGCGAAACATTATGAGTACCGGAAAACGCCAATGACTTCACTTTGGTTTC
Organism: Alteromonas macleodii ATCC 27126; assembly: GCF_000172635.2. Taxonomy (NCBI): domain Bacteria; kingdom Pseudomonadati; phylum Pseudomonadota; class Gammaproteobacteria; order Alteromonadales; family Alteromonadaceae; genus Alteromonas; species Alteromonas macleodii. The sequence continues at coordinate 3,563,895 of NC_018632.1, forward strand.
GTGAAACGCCTGAAACGCTTCAGGATTTTCACGTGAGAATACGTAATGGTCGTCATTCTCTCTGTAGTAAGCAGAGACCTCAAAGGTATTTTTCATGCTCTCTTCGCCGTAGCGCTGTTTGTGATTTAGCATGACCAAACGGGTTTGAATGTCTTCTGTCTCGTTTACATTAAAAGGCGTGTACAAGTTAGGCCAGCCAAAAAACTTTTGCTGAAAGCCATAAAACACGTCGGTTTGTGAGTCATTACTTGCCAGCTGAATACGCCCTGACGCGCGTTCGAAATTATGATCGCCATTAGCAATAGTGCCATCACTTTCAGAGCGAGAATACTCTCCTTCAACGCCAACAGACCAACCCGGTAAATCACTAAGCGCGTGCTTTACTGCACCGTGTACACGCTGCAAATTGAAGTTGTTATTACCTATTCCCACTGACACACTGCCTGCTGTTTGGATGGGACGCCAGCCGTAAGACACCGTACCTACAGAGCTATTTACGCCGTAAAGCGCGTTATCGACGCCCGTGAAAATACTCGGCTTCGTCAACACTTCTGGCGCAATAGGAATCTCGGCGAAATAGTGCCCCGTTTGCGGGTCGATCAGCGTTGCGCTTCCTATGCGAAAACCCGTGTTTTCGAATATACCGCCGCGAATAGTCACGTCAGCCTGCGCTTCTGCCATGTTTCTTGATTGCAAATCGACTCGCGGATCGTACTCTAAGTTAGATATAGGTGAATTAAACGTCCCTACCGGCTCGTTGTTCGCCGTCGCCGCCCCTTCAATCGTAATTTTTTCTACGCCTTTTTCGTTGCTGTCCACGCCAGAGTTAGCGTTTGATGAATCAACACTTTCAGCGGCCATGGCGGCAAAAGGTAAAGTACAAAAGAGTAAAGATAGGGTTGTGTGACGCATTCAGTGTCCTAGTTAAAAATTTAGGTTCAGCCTGCAGGCAAGAGTAATAAAAACGCGAAGTGTATAGCATTAGTAGACCGAGGAAAACGCTGCGCAGGTGAGTTTAGACCAGTAAGTTTATTTTTACTCACAGCTCTGCACATTTCTATTTATCAATATAAACAGACTGTATGTATCTGCAGCAGCCCGCAATAATTATCAATCTCACCTTATTGTCTGCTTACCTTTCTTGCTAAAAGAAACGAGATAACATAACATTCGCGACCTCTACAAAACCTGCCAAAGACACGTAATACCTTGCTTATGCTTGATCTTAAAACACCGTTTATATTTTCTTTAGTTGCATTATCAGTAAGCGCCGCTGCGCAAAGTGATGAAAGCTCCCTTCAAGGTGCTCATGATGAACTTGAACACATTGAGGTAAAAAGACACTTTCAGCCATACCGTGGTAATGTACCGCTAATCGACACCCCACAAGCAATCGACCGAATTACTGCTGATACCTTAGCGAATGAAGGGATCACGCGCTTCATCGATGCGCTAGATTTTGCGCCCACCATTGTTAGACAAAACAACTCTGGCGGCATGTTCGATAGCTTTGCGATTCGAGGTTTTTCTGGCGATGAAAATAACCCATCGGGTTATTTAATAAACGGCTTCAACGTGCGTGGCTATAGCGGTAATAGAAGCACGGTTAACGTTCAAACTATAGAAGTAATGAAGGGTCCGGGATCAGCCTTATATGGTCAAGGTGAACCTGGCGGTACCATTAACGTTATTACCAAAAAACCTCAGTTCGAAGAGCAAGGCTACATCCAGGGTACCGTAGGTAATTTTGATAAAAAACAAGTAGAGTTCGATTACACGAACGGCATTAATTCAGACATGGCGTATCGCGTTAACGGTTCATACGAAGACTCTGATACTTATCGCGATAACGTATTTTTCAAGAATTTGAACCTTAACCCTTCATTCATTTGGAACATTTCTGATCACACCAGCTTAAGCTATCAGATGGAAATACTGGATCAGGAAAAGCCGCTTGATCGCGGTGTGTTCATATTAAATAACGACTTTGACGCCGTAGATGCCGAAGACTTTTATGGTGATGTTAGAGACGGAGCCCATGAAGTTAAAGCCTTCGGACATCAGCTAGTGTTAAATCACGAGTTGAATCACAACTGGCATTTACTCAGTGGCTTCGCCTACAGAGACTCTTCTTTTGAAGGGCAGTCTTCAGATACTGAACTGTCAGAAGGCCGTCAGCTTTTGTATACCGACCCATCTATACTTTCAAGGCAACGCAGAACCCGTGACTATCAAGCGCAAGACTTATCACTACGCTTTGAATTAAGTGGCGTGGTAGACGTGGCAGGCTTCGTAAATAACGTCTTGTTTGGTTTGGACTATTACAACTACCACATCGATACAGACTATCGTCGTTGGCGCACTGCGTGGGGTGCGGGTGATACCACTTATAGCATCGACCCTGAAAATCCAGACTACACTATTTTCAGACCTGACGTTACGCCCACTACACTCACGGCTGAAAAGCAAAAAGGGTTAGGTTTCTACGCACAAGATGTTATAGAGCTTAGCGAAGCAACCAAGCTTTTAGTTGGCTTTCGCGTGGACAAATTCGAGCAAGACATTCTTAATAAGTTAAGCAATGAAGGGCAAGAACAAGACCAAACGGAAGTGACACCACGCTTTGGTTTCGTGTATGAAATCAATGATTCTGTAAGCCTTTACACTAGTTATGCAGAAGGTTTCAGACCCAACCCCGGACTTGACTCTGATCGCAACGCGTTTGACCCTGAAGAGACCACCTCTTTTGAGGTAGGAGCTAAGTGGGAAAACATTGCTGATATGTTTTCTGGTAGCGTCGCTATTTTCGATGCTGAAAAGACCAACATGCTTACCGCTGAACCTAACACTGGCTTTTCAGCTACGCTCGGTGAAGTTGAAAGCCAAGGGGTAGAATTTCAGTTAACCACTGACCTTACTTCAGACATTCGCCTTGATATGGCATACGCATACATAGATGCTAAAACCGCTAACGAAGTCAATAACTTGGATTGGGGCGTGCCTATAGCTAAAGGGTCGCGATTAATCAATATCGCCAAGCATTCGGGGTATATCTCGCTTAACCATTTCACCAGCGTATTTGAAAAAGAAGCGTTCTTTGGTGTGACCATGCGTTACGTGGGCGATCGCTTAGGGCAAACCACCGATCCAACATTCATTTTGCCGTCTTATACCCTTGTGAACTTAGCAGGGTCGGTGAATATCAGCGGTGCACTTTCTATGAGATTTGACGTGAATAATCTGTTCGACAGAGATTATTTTGAGAACTCATACCATCAGCTTTGGACCATGCCGGGCTCTCCGACTAACTACACAGTAAGCGTTAAGTACCAGTTCTAGTAATAAAATCAAACAAGCCGGTGGCTTCGATGTTCCGGCTTGTTTGGTATACATTTCTATTCGCCGTTTTGCACTGGCATTTTCCCTGAGTCACGGTTTTCCCACCCGTGTCCGTTGAACGGGTCTACACCTAGCTGCTGCATAATGTAGGGGAAGTCAACGTTAACCCAGTTATCTACAATTTTACCGTCTACCACTTTCCAAAAATCCATATAGCGAATTTCAACTCTTTTACCGGTAGGCTCTATTCCCATAAAGGTTCCAGTGTGAACCGCTTCTTGGCGACCAAACGCAGCGCACCACTCACCTTGTGTGACGCGAGCTTCATCTATACAAACTTTATCAGAAAACGCAGCCTGAAACGGTCGCTGCCAGTTGTCTTGAAACTCTTTTAACCCTTGTTTGAAACCGCAACCTGCATTGCCCATCCAGCGAAAGTTCTCGCTGAAGAAACGGCCCATATTGTCGATATCATGATCATTTAATCCATCGACCATAGCGTCAATGGTATCAATGGTTTTCTGCGTTTTTGACAAGTCGTTGTCTTTTGTAAGAATACCTTGTTCTGGACGTGAACCTTTCATCTCATATCTCCCAAAAAAGTGTTGAGTACTGCATATTAAAAGCTCTGTTTAAAGAATGCGTAATTGGGGTTTTGAAACAGAGCGTAAAGTAGATATTTAGCGCTAAGAACCAAAACTGGGCTCATCACCCTAGTGATTGCCCAGTTTGTTCAGCGTTTAAAATAGCGCACTGCGCTACACGTGTTAGTCGAACTTGTACTGTAAGCTTACGCCATATGTACGCGGGTTATTCCAGTTTGCCTGAATGGAGTTGATAGGCAGCCCATTAAGCACTTGAGACTGAACCACTGCACGAGTAAGCACTTCTTCATCCGTCAGGTTATTTGCAAAGAAATCGACGTTTAAGTTTTCATTTACTTCCCAAGAAATGCGAGCCGTTACCATGGCGTGAGCATCTACTTTTGTTTCAGGAATATTGATATCAAACGCGTAGTGATCGTCAACAAAGTTCACATGAAGATAAGGCGTTAAGTAACCGCCATTTGGCAATGAGTACTCATACCTTGCGCTTAGGCCCAGCGTATAATCAGGCGACATAGCTGGAGAGTAACCCGCAAAGCTAAACTGGCTATTTGGATCGTTTATATCCTGACGGCCATCAACATTGCCTAACCCAAGTAGCGGCTGAAGTTGAGAATTACCTACCGCAAAGTCGTCAGCGAACTCGGCGTTAAGAAGCGCCAAGGTTGCATTTAACGTTAACTCGCTTAGTGGGCGCCATTCCAAATCAGCTTCTAACCCGTAGGTGTCAACCTGACCACCGTTTTCATAGTATTCAAAGGTTGTACTAACGCCAGTAGAAACGCACTGTGCCACGGTTAAGTCAGTTGTTGTGTCGTTACACGATACTGCAAACAGCTGCGCTTTCACGTCATCGTATTGGTTTGCAAAAGCAGAAACGTTAAACCGAACGGTGTTATCGAATAAAAAGCTCTTCAGGCCAATTTCGTAAGAAATAACTTCTTCATTGTCGTATAGCGGATCGGCACCACGCGCTACCACCCTCGCGTCGTTAGCACCACCAGTACGATAACCTGTTGCTGCACTGGCATAGACCATCATGTCTTTTGCAACATCTAGCTCGTAAGCTAATTTCCACAATACCGCTGAGTCGTCCCAATCGGGAATTGAATCGCCTGTAAATGTTTTTTCGTCTTTGTTGTAGCGAAGGCCAACCAACAAGCGGTTGCTGTCGTTAAGTTGATAACGAGCTTGGCCAAATACGGCTACAGAGTCGACTTCATGTGGGTCGTGATTTGGATTTCCCCACGAAGGAACCGTAATAGAATCTGGCTCACCGTTACCGGTTGTATCCTCACGCCACAGCCATTCCCAATCCGCTTCTTGCGAGAACAAATAAACGCCTGCTATCCAAGAAAACGGGCTATCGCTTTCAACAGATGACAACTGTAGTTCGGTAGAAAACGCTTTTTGATCGTCCTGACGTCCAAAGCCACCAACAAAGTCTAAGCCACCATCGCTGTAGTCGTTATCGTAGAATTGCTCGCCTGACAGTTCAGAATAGTTAGTGGTCCACTTTGCATTTGCCCAGTCCATCGCCCAGTCGAGTGTCAAGGTTGCCGACCACGCTTCTTGGTTATCAAAAGACACCGCATTTCTGTATACATCGTAAGGGCCTTCATCATCTCGCTCTGCATCAGCTGGCTGATAAATGTGGCCAGGTGTTACCGTAGCAATAGGGTTGTAAACGCCCGACCCCGGTGAGGTTTCAGAAATTTGATAACCCGCAATTTGTTGGTAACCCCAAATCGCTTCTGAGTTTGCGTCTTTCTTACTGTAATCAAGGCGAAGCAATGCAGTAACATCGTCTGAGAATTCGTATTTAGTCGTGTTACGTAAGTAGAATTGGTTCTTTTCGCGTAAATCGTCTGACGAGCCCGGCAAGAAATGGTTTTCAATCATACCGTCATGACGGTCGTGGCTCATGACAAAGCGCGTAGCGGCCTTATCACTTAGCGGCAGGTTTAAAATAGCTTCATAGGCTGAACGGTCATAGCTACCATGAGTCAGTTTCACAGAACCACTGGTATAGCCAAGTTCAGGCTGCTTTGAGATAACGTTGATACTACCTGCAAATGTATTTCTTCCATACAGTGTTCCCTGCGGCCCGCGCAGTACTTCAATGCGCTCAATATCAACGTAAGCCCCTAAGCCACCGGTGGTCGTTGGCACATAAATACCATCCTGGAAAATACCAACAACTTGTTCAGCAATACCTGTACCGGCCACGCCAACTTCGTTGGTACGAGCACCACGCATAGCGGGACGAACTTCACCACCCGAGCTGCCTATTCTTAATCCGGGAACAACGTTTTCAAGACCACTAATATTTTCAATGCCGTTACGCAAAATATCATCTGCACCTAACGCGCTCACAGAAGACGATACTTCCTGCAAATCTTGAGATTGTCGGTTTGCTGTTACTTCAATACGTTCAACACCCGCTGCTTTAGCTTCGCTGTCAGGGGTTTCTTGTTGGGCGCTAGCGCAAAAACTAACGCTGATTAGAAGTGCACTTTGAATAGCGCGGGAGAGGTATGTTGTATGGTACTTTCGTTGGTCTTGCTTCATCGTGATAGTTCCCGGATTAATAAAACCTTATCTGCAGTAACCTGTTAGTGCCCTGCGTTTATCAAGCCTTTGATGACCCTGCCTGTGACAACATCATACTAGGTTGTTTAATTCTTGGTCTAAACAAACATACAACTCAATTTACTTCGAAGTCAATAAAAATGTTCAAAGATTGTTAATTCATGAATTTTAATTTTTTGTTTAAATACATTAAGAAAAAATAAACGCATGTAATAAAAGGCTTTATTTATAAACAAAGAGCTTTAACAATGACAGTAAAAATAAGATTTCGAAGTATAAATATAGACTTCAAGTCAAAAATGACTGGTAGGATCTGCATAGAAAAATGGCACTCGAATGGATAGAAACCGAATGCTGATGCATGAGTTAAGCATTAGTGAAAAAAGGTAAGAAAGTGTACTTGAGATAGCTTGGGTTATCAGAAAGCCCACCTAGCAAAAACGGACGTTTTGCTAGGTAGCTTCGAGGGGAAATGACGTCAGTCAGTACACCAATTTCAGGTATAAAGCCTTTGGTATTGTTCGATTAACTGTAGGTGGTAGTGCGCGATAAGATATCTAACCCTTGCTGTTTTAACCAATAAGGCACATCCATCAACACCCAGTTTTCCAGTAATTTATCCCCTTTGCGATAGTACACATCAACCACTCGCATGTCGGCACGAATACCCGACGCCGGCATGCCGAACAAGCCGCCACCAGCCGTATTCGATAGGTTCGGCCAGCCAAAGAAACAGGCAAAATTGCCTTCACTAAAGCGCGCCACATGACCATTAAACACTTTATCTTTCAAACCTTTACGAAAAGGAAATTGATGTTGCTGCTGGTAACGCTCGATGGTGTATGTAGCCCCTATTCCCGCTGGCCCGTACCACACCATATCTTCGCTCCAGCATTTGGCGAGAAGCTCTGGTGGACAGTTGTCGTTACCCGATTTATTCAAAGAATCTAGGTCTCTTACCATTTCTTCAACCAGCTCAATGGTTTTTTTAGACTCCTGAGGATCTTGCTCTTCAAACAGTAAACCGTTGTGATCACATGGCCCTGGATAAACAAACGTATGGCCTGTTTCTACGGGCAAAGGATTAAGCCCAACTTGCTGCATTAGTGCAATTAAGTCGAAGAAAATAGCGTGGCTAACTATCTTATCTTCACGTACTTCAAAAAACTCGGCATACCGTAAAAAAGCCAGTTTGCCCGTACTTCTAATGCCAAGAAATGGCTTGTCGAACAGTCCAGCAAAGTGACCCATCGACATAACCCATTTACCTTCGCCGGCGCTGTTATCTCCCGCCATGAATACGTCCTCACGGCGCTTCATACGCGTAAAACTCTGTTTTAACGGCTCCCACAACTCTTTCACTAATTCTGCTGGAGTCGAACATTTATCAAACGGATAGCAGGCATAAATCTTTGCATTTTCATAAACATACGATTTCACTACGCCTTTAACATCACTTGCCTCACCTTTGTCAAAAGCGGCTTGATAGGATCTGACAACGGCTTTTTCGCTATTAAAACTCATGACTTACGCCTCTTTGTTTAAAAAATTGTTAATACTGGCCTGAAATAATTAATGACTTCGAAGTCATTATGTATTAGGTTGAATATTATTGTAAATAGAAAGCGCGCTTATTAAGCAGGCAGAGTAAAGAATATGACTGAAAATTTTGGCGTTTTAAACTGGTCTATCTTAGGCGGGTACATCATTGCGAACCTGTTGCTAGGTTTGGTGATTGGTAAAAATATAAAAAATTCCGACGATTTTTATCTCGGTCAAAAACAAACTCCGTGGTGGGCAATAGGCATTTCGGTTATTGCCACTTACGTTAGCGCCATGACATTTCTTGGGGCACCAGCCTGGGCTTATTCAGAGGGGCTATCCGTTATAGCACTTCATTTGAACTACCCTCTCGTCATCATGGCTGTAATCATATTCTTTTTCCCATTCTTCTATAACGCGGGTGTCGCGTCCATTTACGATTACCAAGAACGGCGTTTCGGCAAGCGTGCCCGCGCCATGGTCTCCAGCATCTTTATGCTAAGCCAAATCATGAGCTCAGCAGCTATTCTTTATGCTACCTCTCTTGTGTTGTCGTTCATAACTGGCGTACCTGTAGTGTGGTCTATCGTTATAGTTACTGCCATAGCGCTTATCTACACCATGATGGGCGGCATTACTGCCGTAATTTGGACTGACGTTATTCAGTCAGTGATCTTATTTGTGGGCGCGGGCATTATTATGTACGCCCTGCTTGAAAGCGGCGACACTACGCTATCTTCATCAATGAGCGAGCTTAAAGCTCAGGGTAAATTAAACCCACTTAATTGGGACTTCGACTTTACTGAAGAAACTACAGTGTGGAGCGGCATTATTGCTATGACGCTGTACCACATCACCGTTTACGGCACCAACCAAATGATGGTGCAGCGAACGCTGGCTGCCAAGAATATTGGTGACGCCAAGAAATCCTATTTATTAATGGGTTTCTGCGCGTTCTTCATCTACTTCTTCTTCATTGTACTTGGCGTGCTGTTCTACGACTTTTATCAAGGCAAGACCTTCGAAAACAGCAACACAATCATTTTGCAGTTCGCAACCGATTACGGCTTGCCGGGTTTAATGGGCATTATTGCAGCCGCGGTTATGGCCGCTTCCATGTCTAGCCTAGACTCCTCATTTAACTCGCTATCGACAGTGGCAACTATCGATTTCTACATCAAATACTTCAAGAAAGACGCGTCGGACGCCCATTACCTTAAGGCTTCACGTATTTTTACCTTGTTCTTCGCTGTACTTATAATTTTTCCAGCAATTGGCTACCACCTATTCAGCGAAGGCTCAATTTTAGAAATTTTGTCTAAAGTAGGCTCCTATTTTGTAGGTGCGCAAATGGGCATGTTCTTCTTAGGGTTCTTCTCTAAGCAAACAACCGAAAATGGCCTGATCATTGGCACATTGAGCGGCTTTATTGTTGTGACTTTAGTGGCCTTAAATACAGATATCGCGTGGCCTTGGTACTGCATCATAGGTGCAAGTGCCAACATTGTGGTGTCTATGATTGCTAGTCGCCTTATCGATGGCGTTCAAACCGAATACAACGCTTATACCATTAAAGGGCAGCAGCAACACTTCGCGCGCGAAGGTCTCGATGAGAAAGAGCAAGGATGGTATCGCGTACCCGGCCGCGTAGACCCAATCAACTACATATTGTTTGGGTTCTTCTTACTCACACTCGTGTTCTTATTTTCAATTCAATTTATGTTTTAAAAGCCAAACTCAGCGCTTTTGAGGGAGATTCTATGAGCGAAACATCCATAGCAAAAACGGTGTATTGGCAGCCTCTGCATGACATGCTGGACCCTGCACGAAGTAAAACGCAAACCTTAGCGGGTTTCGATGAAGAGTTTGTCGACTTAGCAGACTATATTTTGCGCATAACCCATCGTATTTGGGAGCAGAAAAACATTGGCGCTTGCTACGATTATTATGCTGACTACTGCCCGGTACATACGCTTGGCGGTTATGCCGACAGTGTTGATGTGGTGGTTCAAAATACGTTAAAAACCATTGCCGCCTTCCCTGACAGGTCGCTTATAGGTGAAGACGTTATTTACCGTGAAGAAGCCAACGATGTGTATTATTCGTCGCACCGTATCACCAGTATTATGACCAATAAAGGCCCCTCTGAATTTGGCGCGCCAACAGGCAAAACCGGGCGTGTAACCACCATTGCAGACTGCATGTGCAGAGACAATAAGATTTTTTACGAATGGCTAATGCGAGACAATAGCTTTCTTATCGCTCAGCTTGGTATTGAGCTAGACGATGCTGCAGCGTTTCAGGCCAAGTTTCCTCTTTCGAGCACGTTTACCCAATGGCTAAATGAAGAGTACGCGCGAACATGTGCTAACGAGGCATCGCGCTGGGAAGCATTGCCAGAGCAAGACAAGCCGTGGGGCGACTTTGCCAAATCATGGGCCGACCAAATCTTCAATAAGCGCATGTTCAATAAGCTCTCTGACTTTTATAAACCTAATGCGTCAGTGCAGTGGCCGGGCGGACGCCAAGCCACTGGCAATGCAGCTATTGGCGGCATGTTCATTAAGTACTTGGCCAGTTGCCCAGACGCCAACATGGTAGTAGATCACATTTGCGTTACCCATTACGACGACAATCGCGTGAACATTGCGCTTAGGTGGGGCCTGGCGGGTCATTACAATGCTACACAAAGCAAATATGCGCAGTTTAATCAGCAACCCCATTACATTTTAGGGGCAACTCACTTTGAGATTGAAGACGGTGTAATAGCCAAGGAGTTTACGGTGTTTGACGAAGTAGCAGCGTTGGCAAACCTTATGCGCAAACTACCACAAGCGACGGAGGCATAAGCATGTTAAGCACAATTCAGCAGTTGCTAGAAAAACAAGACACACAAACACTTACCGCTGCCTTGCTTCATTCAAGCCGCTGGCTTTTAGGAGAAAGACTGCACTACGGGCCAATTCAGCAACGGGGTTTAATGGCTAATTGGCTTGATATTACAACGCATTTTGAGACCGTTGAATTATGCGCGAAGGTGCAAAGTGGTGATGTTGAAGCAGGCGTATTTTGTCTTTCATCAGCATCGACCACCACATACTTTATTGCACAATGCGAACATCGCAATGGCGCTATCAAGCAATTGCTTCAATGGGTAGACAGTGCTTCACTAGCGGCACACTACAATACAAAAGAAGCCCCTGGCTATGACAACTCGATGTCGCTACCTTTTTGGCCGGAGCCAGACCCATTACAGCTGAGCGAATTTGACCCTCAACTTCATCTTAAGACAACCCATGCGGGCATTAACGATGTGGTTGCAAGTAACACTAGCGATAAGAGCAAGGCGCTACTGTCGCAATGGTGGCAAGTGTGGCAAGGCTTCGACACGGCTGGCATCAAAGAACTATACAGTGACGCTACCCATATTAGCGTAAATAGCCAAGTGTTAAACAAAGAAGGTTCCCCTTCAGTCTCGTCTTGGCTGACTCAACTTGAGGGAAAGTTACACCGCCGTTATTGCCAGTTGGAACAAGTAATAGCTGATGAAAGTAACGCGCTAGTTAGATGGCGAATAGATGCAGACCTGAAGACTGATAACGGCCTAGTACGCGTGCGCCTGCCCTTAGCAACCATGCTTACGTTTAAAGAGAATAAGATTGTGAGCGAGTACTGGGTAGTTGATTCTATCGCGTTTGAAAAACGCTTTGGTGCCCCCCTTCCCTTCTAACCACCCTTTTTAAGCTAACGTATCAGCTTCCAGTCACTAAAATTTGATACGTTAGAATTTTGCGCCTCTCCGTGTGTAGAGGCGTTTTTTTTGGCTTTCTATTAGTGGTGATTAGAGGTTGAGGGGTTAGTTTTTTTGTGGATGCTTTAGTTTTAAGGGACGGCTGTTGGCAAGGAGCGGATATTCAGAAAATTTCCTTGAACTTCGGTCCTGGTCTCAGATTCCTATATGGAAAACATTCATAAAAACGTAAAAAGTGATAATAAGTGATCTGAGGCTATAGCCCCTTGTATTACTGCTGATGACCGTTCAGTGAAGCGGACATCAACAAATTAATAATGCATATAGACAAATTAGACTCTCCGATTACCGCCAATACTTGTCGAGCCCAGCAGGTTTTCGAACCCGCACAAACCTCAAGCTTTGACGACTACACCATCCCACGATGGTTTTGACTTTGATGCATAAGTTGCAAAACATGCGAGAGCTTGAGCATACTATATGTTGAGGCAAGAACTTCCACAAATCTCATTTCGAATTTTAGGATCACAGTTCAGTTCACTGAATTACCTTGGCGAAAACTCATTTCATATTTTCTTCAAAACACCTATTAGGAAAACCTACCAGAATCAAATACGGCTGCCATTGTACCTAGCCTATGGCGTTGATGTTTCTTACGCTCCGTCCTTAATCAGCGATGGCTCGTTGATGGCAGCCAGCAATGCCCTGGCGGATAGTTATCCATTAGCCAGCACGGGCCGTGGTGAGCTTCTGCCCTTTTGAGCAAGAAAGTCGCGTTCGCAGTGAGTAAAAGCGCTATTACAATAGGGGTACCCCCCTATTTAGCATTATTTATTATTAATGTTTAATAAAGTGTACGAAATGTTAGCATCTCATTAACATTTATGTAGCAAGATGCAAATTTCTACGTTAAATAAACGACTTTTCTTAAGCTTAAGTTAACGATTGAAGGTCTTGATCTGAAACGGAGAATTTATGACAAAAAGCAACCATGCAGAACAAATAGAGACGATTACCTCCTCACAGAAACATGATCAATCCGGTAGTGATGACGAACACATTGTCGGGTTGGAAAGCACCGGACGAAGAAAGTTTATTGGTTACATGCTTAAAGGGTCGAGTTTTGCTGTTGCGTTACATATAACTAGCGGCGCTATACGTCCTCAGGATGCCAACGCTCAGTTGTTAGGAATACCGGAACTTGCAGATGAACTAGATTTAACAGATCTGTTGCTTATCTCCGGTGACCCTTTCTACTACGATTATTTAATTAAGATAACGAGTGATAACCGTGTCCGTTTTGAGCTTCCAAGAATGGAGGTAGGGCAAGGTATATTAACTGCTGCAATGATGATTCTTGCCGAAGAGCTAGACGTCGAAATGTCCTCAATTGATGCGACTTTATCTCCGGCAGAAATCAGACGAGCGACTGGTCAAATTACAGGAGGCTCTCACGCCGTAACCTCTCTTTGGGATCCGTTGCGCAAGGTCGCGGCAGCGCTGTTACACAAGATAAAATTGTCAGCCGCAGTGCATTTCGGGATTTCTGTGAACGATATTAGTACAGAAAATGGCTTTGCAATAAATAACGATGGCAGCCGCATTGCTTACTCTGAGCTCACCGCAGGTGTTGAGGGACGCAACGATGCAGCTCGACTGGCAAAGCCTAAAGATCCGTCACAATACAAAATTATCGGTACGCGGCAAAAGCGGGCTGACGCGCGCGATATTGTTACCGGCAAACTAGATTTCGCGATGGATCTCGACATACCAGACGCGATGCCCACTGTGGTCGCTAGGCCACCAAGCTTAGGTGGTTGCGTGATCACGTTTGACGATTCTGAGGCAATAGGCCTGCCTGGTGTCCTTGCCATCAAAGAAGTTCCGTTGGATGTTGATGCAAATTCCTCTGGCGTGGCCGTTGTTGCGCGTTCCTTTGGCGAAGCTTTTCGGGCGCGTGATGCACTTAAAATTTCATGGAGTGTGGGTGCTGCCGAACATCTATCTGACGCCGAGGTCATTGAGCAGTTACGTGCGATAAACCTGCCAACCTTACCTAAAATTCCTCTGGCTACCGATTCGGTTGGCGGCGAGTTCATCTTTCCTTATTTGGCGCATGCCCCTATGGAAACCATGACAGCAGTTGCTGATGCAACCGGCTCAAAGATCAGGGTGTGGACCGGCGCCAAGACGCCACTTGCAGCACAAGCCAAAATTGCGCGTGAACTTGGAGTCTTACCCACTGACGTTGAGGTGAATGTAATTCAGAGCGGCGGTTCATTTGGCCGTCGCTTATTTTTTGATGCAGCAGTTGAAGGCGCGCGTATTTCACAAATTGTAAACCGCCCCATCAAACTTATGTTTACTCGACAGGACGACACAAAGTTTGGCCGCGCACGACCGCTCAGCTTGCACAACGTAAAAGCGACTTACACTAGAGGTTTTTTAATTGGTAAAAAAGTGTTGTCGTTTGACCATCGCGCTGCGACCGCTGAATTGGATCTCGAACATGGCTTTGGCGACGGTATTACTGCATTGGGAGGAGAATTAGCTCCCGCTGCTTTCAGCCAGACAGTCTGGCACTCAACGCAACTAGTGCAATATAAGTTTGGTGTAACTTCCTTGCTGCTAAACGAAAAAAAATTCGTTGTCCCAACCTCCTCTTGGCGCGGCATCTACTCCGGCACAGCTGCCGTCGCAAACGAGATAGTTGTTGACGAATTGGCACGCGCAATGAACAAGGACGAATGCCAGTTCAGATTACAAATGCTGGATGATGAGCGCTCCAAAGCTGTTCTGCGGAAAGTTTCTCAAGAGGGCAATTGGGGAAGGAGAATGAAAAAAGGACGTGCCCAGGGCCTCGGGTTGCATAAAGAGTATAAGTCTCGAGCTGCCGTGCTTGTTGAATTACAAACGTTCAAAGATCCGGAGAAAGAAAGTAAAGTCACCAAGATTGTTGTCGCGCTGGATGTGAACCGAGTATTGAATCCAACCGGCCTAGAGGCGCAAGTTATCGGTGCGGCAACCGATGCCATTACCTACATGATTCGCACCAGTTTGCACCTCGACAATGGCGCAATACGCGAGAGCAGTTACGGCGATTTTGAAATTGCTCGAATGCGTAACACGCCACCGGATATTGAAGTGCACTTTATGCCGCCTAACGGAGAAACACCGGGAGGTGCAGGCGAGTTGGTAGTGCCTGCGGCGGCAGCGGCGATAGCCAACGCATTTGCCAGGGCGACGGGTATTGCACCACGTCGTTTTCCACTTCGTGACTTCTATCCAGAGGGTTAATTCATGCCACAAATTACATTTAATGTTAACAATAACCCGGTTTCTATCGACGCTGAAAACGACGATGAGCTCCTGTATCTCTTGCGTGATCGACTTGGTATTACTGGCCCAAAATATGGTTGCGGTGTTGGCGTGTGTGGCGCTTGCACTATCTTTAAAGACGGGGAACTAGCCCGCCCATGCATTGTTCCGATGGAAGAAGTGGAGGGTGCATCGCTAACCACTATTGAAGGGCTTGCGGTCGATGACATTCTGCATCCGGTGCAAGAAGCATGGATAAACGAAGATGTCGCTCAGTGTGGGTTTTGTCAGGCGGGACAAATTTTAACCGCCGTCAAACTATTGGAGTCTAATCCCAATCCCAACGATGATGACATTGATGATGCTATGAGCGACAACATCTGCCGCTGTGGTACCTATCATAGGATTCGAAAAGCCATTAAACATGCTGCAGCTTTGATTCAGCAGACGACATAAGAGGCTAATTTTTGGGGAAATGGGTTGGTCTGAGAAGAACACCTTAATTTATATAAGCTCAGATCTAATCTGAGTATTTCGCCTATAGGGTTGGCAGTCTTATAGGCTGCTTAAAGCGAATTACAGGAATTTCACCTGCTTCTAATTGGAGGGCTGCTCTACGTACACACCTGCCATTCAAATACTTACAAATAGAAAACGGGGACTAGAGTGTTCACTCCATCAAATCATAGGCACTTCAAAAACAGCCAAATATCTATCACTGCACCTTTACCGATAGCATTGAGACAAGAGCCACACAAAAAATCGCAACGTTCATTAAAAAAGGCAGCCAAAAGGCTGCCCCAATCAAAACAAAAAGGTACAACTCCGTCTTTTTACGCCTTATCAAACGTCTCGCGCAGTGCTTTGGCGCCGCTTAACATAAAACCGTGGTCAGAACCTAATAAAAATAGAGAAACGCCTTTTTCTTTCCAGTAGGCCAGCTCTTCTAAATTACCCACGAACATGCCCGTAGCTTTTCCTGCCTTGTGGCTTACTTCAACCAAGTGTTCAACCGCTTGTTTAACTTTTGGGGCGTCTGCACTGGTTTCGCCAAGTGCTACGGTTAAATCCATTCGACCTATAAACAAGCAATCGACACCGTCAACGTGTGCAATGGCTTCTATGTTGTCAATTGCGTCTAAATCTTCAAGCTGGGCAACAATACTAACGTTTTTGCCCGCCTCTAAATTTTCACTCAGTGGCTTTGTTGTGTAGCCTGCAAATCGGCTTGAACCTGCATAGCCTCTTCCGCCTGCACCGTAGTGGCAATGTCTGACGATAGCACTTAACTGTTCCGCCGTTTTCACATGTGGCACAACCACACCGTCTGCGCCCATATCCAGCACATTTAGCAGTGTTTCTGGGGCATCGTTTGGTGTTCTTACTAGAACAGGCATGTTCCCTGCCCTTGCCGCAAGAATGCAGGTGTCTAAATCCTGTCTTGAAAATGGTGCATGCTCAGCATCTAAACACAATACATCCATGCTAGCGTGCGCCAATACTTCAATTACATTGTAATGGGGCGTTTTTATGAACGTACCCAAAAGGCTTTGCTTGTTTTTAAGCGCTTGTTTCAGCATGTGCTGCACCTCCGAAAAAGTTATACAAATGCAGGTTCACTTGTGCGCTTTGCTCAAGCATTGCGAAATGCCCCGCGTCTTCAACCAGCACCAATTCGCTATTTGCGGCCAGGTTATGCATTCTTTGCTGTTCTGAAGGCGGACAAAGCACATCGTTACAACCGCCAATTATCAGCATTGGATGTGCGCAATTAGCTAACAGTTCGCTAGCGTCCGGGCGTGTTGCAAGAATTTCGAGCTGGGCTTTATAACGCTCAATTCCCGTATCCTGCGCCATCTGAGCAATTAGTTTCATTAATGCTTCATTGGGTTTATTTAGATACACATTGCTAAACTGAGCGTGAATAAGCGTGTCTAAACCATACGAAACGGCGTAGTTTAGATGCTCGCTTCTGGCTGATCGCCCTTGGGGTTTGTCTGCATGTGCATTGCTGTCTAGCAATGCTATTTTTTCAATTCGCTCGGGAACGCGCGCTAAAAGTTCAAACGCCACCATACCGCCCATTGAAAAGGCGCAAATGCTGAATGGCTCGCCTTCATCAAAAAGATGTAACGCGTGACTGGCAACATCGCTCAGGTTGTCATGCTGGTCATACTCTAAGGTAATGCACTGATGACCAGCATTGGTTAAGGTCGTTATTTGGTTGGTAAAAACGTTTCCGGTACAAAGGGTTCCGGGTATAAATAATAGTTTACTCATTATCTCTTGGCGCAGCGGCCACTGAGTTTCCTTCAATGAGCTTGCCCGGCCAGTAACGTGTCTCTGGCGGTATATCAGGACTCTCAATTAAGTTAACCAGGGTTTCTACTGCTGCTTTTGTCATAAAATAGGTTGGCTGACTTACGGTAGTCAGCTGGTAGCTGTGCCACGAAGAAGCACTGATACCATCAAACCCAACAACTGAAATATCTTCAGGTACCCGCAAATTCAGGTTTTCCCGTATTTCGTCAATGGCACCAATTGCCATTGTGTCGTTGGCACAAATAATTGCAGTAGGAAGCGCATTTTTCTCGGCATAAGCACTTAAGCACTCTCTCGCCGAGTCATAGCTGTAGTCGCCATAAACCACGTTGGTGTCGGTAAACCCATGAGATAATAAGGCATTCCTTGCACCACTTAACCTTGCGCGGGCCACATCAGAATCTTTTGGGCCAGCCATAATTAAGAAGTGCTGGTGATGATGGTTAACTAGAATATCCACCAACATGCGAAGGCCTTGGTCATGGTTACAACATACCGAGCTTACACTGTGATCAGGAAGCTCACGGTTATACAACACCACTGGAATATTGTGTTTAGCAAACTGCGTGACACTGTCGGGTTCGAAGTGCGCTGTAAGCGCAACTACGCCGTCGACCTGGTACGCTAATATTTGCTCAATAACCGTTTCTAGCTGCTCTGCGTCATCAAGTGTGAATAACAGCACCCGCTTGTTTTTCTCAGCGATGTGTTTATTTAGCTGTGCCAATACTTCGGGGAAGTTCACATTAGCTCGCGATGAAATAATTACCGCAATCATGCCCGTGCTTTGGTTTATCAACATGCGTGCAATGGCGTTAGGTTTGTAGCCTAACTCCTCTGCGGCTTTTAGCACTTTTTCACGGGTTTTCTTAGATACGCTAACGCCCGGGCGATATACCCGCGACACTGCCGACTGAGAGACTCCTGCTGCATGGGCAACGTCATATGACGTCACCCTATTTTTTTTATTCAATTATTTTTTTCCGTAACGACGTAATCGAATGTCAGCCTGTTCTTTGTGACCTGCAAAACCTTCAATTGCACATAAACGTGAACAATACTCGCCAACCATCACTGAGGCTTCTTCCGTAACACGCTGGTATGTACAGGTTTTTAAGAATTTACCAACCCATAGACCCCCAGTATAACGACCTGCGCCCTTCGTGGGTAGAGTGTGGTTTGTACCAATACATTTGTCGCCGTAAGACACATTGGTTTCAGGGCCTAAAAACAGTGCACCGAAGTTACGCATGTTCTTTTGAAAGTACGGCACGTCTTTCGTCATAATTTGAACGTGCTCAAATGCTAGGTCGTTAGCGACCTCTAACATTTCATCATAGGTGTCGCATACAATGACTTCACCGTAATCTCGCCATGCGACAGAGGCCACATCTGCAGTAGGTAAAATAGTTAACTGGCGCTCTACTTCGGCCATGGTATCTTTACCCAGTTGCTCGCTGTTGGTAAGCAACACGGCCGGAGAATTAAGCCCATGCTCAGCCTGCCCTAGCAAATCCGCCGCACATAATTCGCCATCAACACTGTCGTCAGCAATGACTAACGTTTCTGTTGGACCCGCAAAAAGATCAATACCGATGCGCCCGAACAATTGGCGTTTTGCTTCGGCCACAAAGGCATTGCCCGGCCCAACAATCATACTTACCGGTTCAATAGTATCAGTGCCCACAGCCATAGCGGCAATCGCCTGTACACCACCAAAGGTATATATTTCATCAGCACCGGCTAAGTCCATGGCTACAATTACCGCTGGTGCGGGTTTACCCTGAAACGGAGGAGTAGCAGCAATAACCCGTTTCACACCAGCCACCTTTGCCGTAACAATGCTCATGTGTGCTGAAGCCACCAGCGGATACTTACCACCGGGTACATAACAACCCACACTATCTACCGGAATATTTTTGTGGCCAAGCACTACACCGGGCAGCGTTTCAACTTCAACGTCTTTCATTGACTCACGCTGAATGGTCGCAAAGTTTCGAACTTGTTCCTGCGCCCATTTGATATCGCTAATCTCTTGTTCGGTTAACTGCTCATAACATGCGTCAATTTCTTCACGACTCAACCTAAAAGACTCCGGAGTCCATTTATCAAACTGACCAGAATATTGCGAAACAGCTTCGTCTCCGCGTTTTTCAATATCGCTAATTATACTTTCAACTATCTCTTTAACTTTTTGATTATCAATTGCTTTTTCTTCAGCCTGCTTGCCTTGCTTCAAGTACTTGATCACGGTCTATTCCTCTACAAAGGTGAATGAGATGTTACATTGATCGAACAAATATTTATCTTGATCTTCACCAAAAATTACATAAGAATGACTTCGAATGCAATTATTATTTTGAGGTGACATGTGGCTTTCTCTCATGACCTATTAAAAGACAAGGCAATTTTGGTTACAGGTGCGGGTAAAGGCATTGGTAAAGCGTGTGCTTTATTGGCTGACGCATGTGGTGCAAATGTTATTGCTGTGGCGCGTACCGAAAGTGACCTTGTGGCGCTTAAGAACGAGAGTTCAGAAAGGCTAAGCTTTTGGGTGGGAGATGTTCAAGATAAGGCGCTTTATGAAAAGATCCAAGCACTTCCCCTCCTCCATGGGTTAATCAATAACGCCGGAACGAACCGCGTTGCGCCAATGCAAAAACAGAGCGATGAGAATATTGACGATATTTTGAGTTTGAATATTCGCTCTGCATACAAAGTTGCGCAGGCTGCCATTACGCCAATGCTTAAAAGTCAGGCTCCATCCATTGTTCACATGTCATCACAAATGGGCTTTGTGGGCTCTCCTGGCCGCACGCTTTATTGCTTAAGCAAACACGCAATTGAAGGCTTAACGAAAGCCATGGCTGTGGAACTGGCGCCGAATAATATTCGCGTCAATAGCGTAGCGCCAACATTTATTAAAACACCAATGACTGAGCCGATGCTTCAAGAACCAGCGTTTGCTGAAATGGTGATGAACAACATTCCCTTACAACGCTTAGGCAGCGTCGAAGACGTTGCTAACGCGTGCATATTTCTACTTAGTGAATTGTCTATGACCACCACGGGTAGTTGTCTTAAAGTCGATGGCGGTTGGACCGCCCATTAAATACGAGGTATCACTGTGTCAGTATTATCCGAGCGTTTAGTCCGCTATGAAGAATTAATCCCATGCCGCAACGCGTTTATCGATACGCGCTCGCCAGGCAGTGATCAAAAAGAGAACTTCACCATAATTGGTCCAGGTGTCGCAGAAAACCCAGACCAGCATGTTCACATTGCTATTCCGCACGGCTTTAACATTGGCGGAGCTCGTCAGCCTCCCGGCTGCCTTAACTCGCAGCATAGCCACCTAACCGAAGAAGTATTTGTTGTGTCTCAAGGTAGCTGGCACTTTACTACTGGCGTTGAAGGCAACGATGCCGTAGTGCGTATGGAAGAAGGCGATATTATTTCTATTCCTATGGATTTGTTTCGCGGTTTTGAAAATGTAGGCGACAGCACGGGATACCTTTACGCAGTATTGGGACAAGATGATCCAGGTCGTGTACTTTGGGCTCCTCAAGTTTTTGATATGGCCAGCGACTACGGGCTTGTCTTGCTCGAAAACGGTGGTTTAGTTGATACTACTCTGGGACAAAAAATTCCTGAAGGCGTTGCGCCTATGCCAAAAACATCGGCAGAACAAATAGCGCAACACCGCGTAATTGATGATGAAGCGTTAGAGCAGTGCGTGGTGCGTTTAGCTGATTTCCCGTTTAGCAACAACACGGCATTAACCCAAGGAACCGACGTTTTAGAAGCACCGCTTATCGGCCCTGCAAGTGCCGATGAAAAGCTTGGTGAAACAAAGCTAAACTGGTCTCATGGATTCTGCGTTCGCGCCCTTAAATTCAAGCCGGGTGCTTTTATTACTACGCACAAACGCTTCGAGGAAGAAGTAGTATATGTGCAAGACGGCTGCATCAAAATGCTTATTGACGGCGAAGCGCTCATTCTTAATAAAGGCGATACATTTACCACACCTATTGGCGCAGTTCGCAGTTTTGCGCAGCAAGGTGATGAGGTAGCATTAATTTATGTGACCCGACGCGGTGACACAGCCAAAGCCCCAGAATTTATTGATTAGAGGCAAATACGATGTCTACTTTTTCAAATATAGCACTGAAAAAAGCGTTTCTTCCTTTTCGAGAAGCACAGTACGACTTTGACCTCGAAAAGCTAAAAACGCTGGGCGATACCCTTTTTTCACAGGATGCCGCCATTAAGTTTTGTGTGCCTTTTGATGACATGACAGGCCACCGCGAAATGCTAGATAAGGTGTATGCGCCACTGCTGGAGTCTGTCCCCGATCTTGAGCGCCGCGATACCATAATTATGGTTGGCGAGGACGACAAACAATTGCGCTGGTTAGGTTGCTGTGGTTACTACACTGGGCGTCTTGAAAAGCCCTGGTTAGACATCCCTGCGACTGGTGATCAAATTCATATGCGCTTTCATGAGTTCTATCGTTTTGAAGGCGACACCATTGTGGAAGTTCAAGCCATTTGGGACTTGCCTGAAGTCATGATGCAGGCAAAGTGCTGGCCGTTTAGTCCAAGCTTAGGTACCGAGTGGCATGTGCCGGGGCCAACAACCCAAGACGGAATACACTTGCTTGAAGAAGACAAGTCGCTTACCGCACAGAGCCATCAGCTTGTACTTGATATGCTAAATAGTTTAGGGAAATTCGCCGAAGGCGGTGTTGCTGCCATGAACCTAGACAAATACTGGCACCCTAAATCAAACTGGTATGGTCCTTCTGGTATTGGTACCGGACGCGGTATTCAAGGCTTTCGCAATACCCATCAGGAAGCGTTTTTAAACGGTATGCCTAACCGCGTGGGCGACCCCGCAAACGGCCATTTGTTCTCCGAAAACAATTATGTGGGGTTCACTGGCTGGCCTGGCATGAGCATGACTATTTCAGGCGATGGCTGGCTTGGTATCGTGCCAAACGATAAGTCTATCACCATGCGCAGCTTAGATTTTTGGCGCATTGAGAACGGCATGATACGCGAGAACTGGGTGCTAATAGACCTACTTCACGTTTACCGTCAACTTGGTGTTGATGTATTCGCCCGAGTTAAACAGTTGACCCGTAACAAGTATCGATAACTCCCGTTAAAGATGCTTTTTGCCCCGTATTACTACTACGTAATACGGGGCTTTTTTATGGTTACCTCAATCCTATAAACTCTCTAAATCAAACGCGCCTTGCTTTGAGAGCTTTTCGTTCAATGGCTTCACTTCTTCACCAAATAAGGTTTCTAGCTGTACTTTATACTGCTGCCACTTTGCGTCTAAGTCTTCCAACCGTTTTAGTGCACCAGCTTGTGCAGGCGCGCCCGTTCTGTCGAAGTTATCCATCAAGAAACGTACTTGTCTGTCGAGCATATTCGGCCAGTTAATGTCATCTTCAAAAGTTTGATGTTTGGGCTGAATAACCAACCCTTCCCAGTCGTCGATTGCACTAACAATGCGCTCGATTGAAGCCGACACATCGCTTGCCAGCATTACGTTATCTTCAGACACACCGTTTAATTGCGCTCTAACATCACGGGCTTTTTGCAGGTGAGCAAACAAATCATTGAGTAAAGTTTCTGTAGCCTGAATGCTCTTTTCAACCACTTGAAGCTGCGCTTTATCTGCTTCTTCCCTTGGGTCTGGAAGCACTTTAAATGCACGGGTTTGCGCCTGTTCACCTACTGTGATTTTCGCTTTGTAGTCTCCAGGCATAACACGGGCGCCATTCCAGCCGCCAAACAGTTTTACGTTCTCGATGCAGTTCAATGGCTCACGTCGAAGATCCCATACAAATTCGTTGTAACCCGCTTTTGTTGCAGGGTGTTTAAATTTAACAGGGCTGCGAACGTCTTCGTTCCCCTTCGCGCACTTCTCAAATGCACTGGGTGCAGACGACAGCGTGCGAACCAGCTCGTTATCGGCATTAAATATATCAATGCGTAGCGTTTGCTCTTCTTCTAACGCGTCTTTCAGGTAATAACGGAAGGTAGCGCCACGTGATGGGTTTTTCGCTTGAGGCTGGTCAGTCATGCCACCGCCAGATAGCAAGCGAATGCCATCTACGGGTTCAAACTGAAACAGCGCTTCGCCATCTAGCGACTTGTGCACTTCACGTAGCGGACTCATGTCATCTAATATCCAAAAGCCTCGCCCTTGGGTTGCAATGACCAGATCATCACCTTTAACCTGCATATCGGTAATCGCCACAGGCGGCAGGTTTAAGTCTAATTCTTGCCAGTGTTTACCGTCGTCGAAACTAATAAACATACCGCTTTCTGTACCCGCGAACAGCATACCTTCGCGCTCTGTATCTTCACGCACAACACGAACAAAGGCGTCCTCTGGTAGGCCTTCGTCAATACGCTTCCAGCGCTTGCCGTAGTTGTCGGTTTTGTAAATGTAAGGCGTGTAATCATTTAATTTATAGCCTGCTACCGCAACGTAAGCTCTGCCTTGTGCATGAGGGCTAAGTTCTATGGCATTGACCTGCGCTTCTTTTTTATGAGGCGTAACATCTTTCCAGTTTTTGCCTTCATCACGGGTTATATGCAGCTTACCGTCATCGGCTCCAACCCAAAGCTCGCCTTTGTTAACTGCCGATTCGGCAATATAGAAAACCGTGTTGTAGTATTCAGCGCCAGCTTGTTCATTGGTGATCGGCCCGCCATTCAGCCCCTGCTTTTCTGGCTCGTTACGGGTTAAGTCTGGGCTAATTTCCTGCCAGTTCACACCGCGATCTGTGGTTTTTAAGATCATCTGCGTGCCATAGTACACGGTGTCGGGATCATGCTTTGACACTACCACTGGGGCATTCCAGTTGGTGCGATACTTTTGATCACGTGCGTTTCGGCCAAAAACATATTCAGGGTAAGGCATAATGGGGCGTCTGAGACCAGATTCGCGATTATATTCGGTTAATGTTCCGTTAATAGTAGTGGCATAAATAAGAGTGGGGTCGTCAGGGTTAAACGCAATATGCGCACTTTCACCGCCGCCCACGGCAAATTGATCTTCAATTCCTATACCGTCACCCCAAGTTTCAGACGGGGTCGCCATGGTTGTGTTATCTTGCTGCCCGCCATAAACATAGTAAGGGTTTAAGTTGTCGGTAATTACACGATAAAACTGCGCAGTTGGCTGGTTGTAAATGCTTGACCAGGATTCACCGCCGTCGAAGGTAACGGTAGCGCCACCGTCGTTAGCGTTGATCATGTTTAAGCTATTTTCAGGGTTTATCCACATATCGTGGGTATCGCCATGGGGTAACGAAACCGTCTCAAAGGTTTTGCCGCCATCAATAGATTTGTGCAACTGCACATTCATTACATACAGGGTATTTTCGTCGTTTGGGTCAACTTTGATGTGGTTGTAGTACCACGCACGAGCTTTAAGAATATTGTCGCCGTTCATTAGCGACCACGACTTACCCGCATCGTCACTGCGATATACACCGCCTTCTTCAGCCTCGACAATAGCATACAGCCGCTTCGGGTTAGACGCGGCAATATCTACACCGACTTTACCGATAAGCGTAGGCAGTCCTTTTTCTAATTTTTCCCAGCTTTCACCGCCATCTGTTGACTTATAAAGGCCACCGCCCTCACCGCCCGATTTAATAAACCACGGTGTTCTGCCGTGATGCCACAAGCTGGCATAAAGAATTCTGGGGTTAGATGGGTCGATTGCTAAGTCAGCGGCGCCGGTATCGGCGTTCACTTTTAACACATGCTGCCATGTTTCACCGCCGTCTATGGTTTTGAATATACCGCGCGCTTCATTAGGCCCCCAAATATTGCCCTGTACTGCAGCCCAAGCTATATCGGGATTGGTGGAGTGTATACGAATTTTGGGGATTTGACCGCGTTTATCTAAACCCACCAGCTTCCAGGTTTCACCGCCGTCTGTAGATTTATAAACACCTTTTCCGTGACTAGTGGTTACACCTCGAATAGGGCCTTCACCAGTACCTACGTAAATAACGTTAGGATCTGAAGGAGCAACCGCGATAGCGCCAATACTACCTACTTTAAATGTTTTGTCGGATATGGCTTTCCACGATAAACCCGCGTTTTCGGTTTTCCAAACACCGCCACCTGCGGTGCCCATAAAATAAAGGTTGGTATTACCTTCAACCCCGGTAACCGCCACCGAACGCCCACCGCGGTAAGGTCCAATAAATCGATACTCCATTTTATCGAAAAGCTCAGGGTTAACGGTATCTTCAAGCGCGAATGCAAAATGCGAGAAACTAGAAAGCGCGCTTACGCAAATAGCAAAAGCTGCCACCATTTTCCCAGAAACCAGTCTCTGTGAAACCATAGAAAGTGCCTTGTAGTGTTTTTATTTTTAATAAGAAGAATTTCTTATACTGCGTTGTTGAGGGCGTTATGGCAAAAGTTTTGTAGGGCGTATTCTTCAATCACTTAAAGCGCTGACGATATCGACGAAATATTCAATGTCATTTCCTTCATGAAGGCGCAGTTAGAAAATAACCACAGTTGATGGAATAAGGAAACGGGCTGTCTCAAAAGGAGAGCGCTGATTCCCCCTGAACATAACGATATCAACAACCTATGAAATTTAACACGACAGTATTTAGGCATTTGCGATTAAATACCGCACAAGAAATTTCTACAATCACAACTTGAAGATAAATGACTGTCCTTCCTCTTTTATGACTAGAGTGTGTGACTCACAAAGATCCAAGTACCAACCGAAACAAGCACAATGCCACCAAATGTCTCTGCTCGCTTACCTATCAGAGTTCCCATAACACTGCCCAACATAATGCCAATAGTTACCATAGAAAAAGTGGCTATCCCAATTAACGTCGCAGCAATAGCAATGTTCACGTCAATTAGCGCGAGACTTGCACCCACTGCCATTGCGTCGATGCTTGTGCCTAACGCAGTAATACACAACAAAATAAAGGATTGTTTTTGAGACGTCGACTCTTCTTCGGCGGGTTTCAGGCTCTCGAGTACCATATGAATACCTAAACCAGAAAGAATGATTAGCGCAATCCAATGATCCCATGCTTCAACGTATGAAGACGCCGCGCGACCAATGAACCAGCCTATAAATGGGGTTGTTGCCTCTATGAGTCCGAACAAAAGGCCAATTTTGAGAGCAAAACTTAGACGAGGGCGATTGATTTTGACACCTTTGCCTATCGCTGCGGCAAACGCATCTGTTGACATAGCAAAGGCTAGCAGGATAAGAGCGAAGATACTCATAGTTTTAGAACTCCGGTCAGGCTAATTGAGTCCACGACAAATCCGCACGCCTGACCTTTAAGCGTGGACTTATCGATGGTCTCGCCAACCAAGAGGTGTTTGTACCATGGTAATGTGACCAATTATGTTGATACAAACTTTTCCATTCGAAACGGAAACAGGCTACTCCCCAACCGAGGGGCCTACGGTAATACAGCCGCTATAAACTAATCAAGTTGATTGCGACAAACTGCCCAACTTGAGATATAAATGACGGCATGTTCACGCTCTTTCGATTGCACATATTCCACCAGTAGTCATACTACTCAACTTTATTAAGTTGTCGGCAAGAAAGTATTTTTTCAGCGTTACGCTTCGCACCTCTCTCCTACTCATGGACTCCCTGAATAGGCCGTTGTCTTAGCGAGTTAACGATTTCATTGTTCATCCCTTTCCTCAGCCCGTACAATAGAGGCACTTCGTTGTTGCAGCGCCAGTGTTTCTGGCTCGCACGGTGTAATTCGACAACTCATTGCTAAAAGAGACTTTTTTATGAGAATTCTACTTTCCATTGCCTTCGCTACCATTCTTGCAGGCTGCGCTACTCTCTCTCAACTGGCGGTTTACACTGTATCTAATGCCGAGTTAGAACAAGTGCTTGATAGCCAAGTGAGTAAGCTGCAAAAGCAAACGTCACTTGCTGGTATTCCTCTTTATTTAGACGTGGAAGATATGACAGCAACCATAGGCCCAGATGGCAGAGACGTGGTTCAGCTAGGCGCTATTGCCACTGCGCGTATTAGTGCATTTGGGTTGAACTACCCTGCGAAAGTAAGTCTTGCTTTAGAAGGCACGCCTTATTACGACAGTGAAGAAAAAGCGATTTTTGTGCGCTCATTGTCTCTACTTGATAGCACAATTGATGCTGGCGGCTTTAAGGGTAATTTAGCCCCTGTAAGTGGCGAATTCATGCAGCTCATCAACGGCTATCTAGCCACTAACCCCGTTTATCGCTTAGACCCTGCGAACAAAGCAGTAAGCATGCTTTCAACGGTACCTTTACAGCTAACTGTAGAGCAAGGGCAGCTTGCACTTCGACCTAAACAATAATCATTGAAAAAACGTATTGAAGTGTCGAGATTGTTAATGGTTAAAGGTGCAAAAGTAACCTGAGCCTCGATGCTCGCAAACAGATTTTCCCATTCAGTGAAATAGGCAGGCATAGTGACAGAACGTATCAAAACACTAGATGAATTCGCAAAGCACGTAGATTACTCTTTGCTGAATACCCTTACCCCAGACCCGCAGTCGACGTGCGATGGTGACGACCATGACCCGCGCCAAGTGTTCTCAGGTCACTATGTGCCAGTTACTCCGACCCCATTAACTGCACCGACGTACGTTGCTCATAGCGAAACGCTGTTTGCCGAATTAGGCTTAGACGATAGCTTGGCAACATCTAAAGATTTCACCCAGCTGTTCTCAGGGGACATGTCGGATGTACCTGCTCCAATGAAGCCCTTCGGCTGGGCAACCGGCTACGCACTTTCTATTTACGGTACGGAGTACACACAGCAGTGCCCGTTTAGAACAGGTAACGGCTACGGCGACGGCAGAGCAATTTCTATCGTTGAAACAGTATTAAACGGCAAGCGTTGGGAAATGCAGTTAAAAGGTGCTGGTCGCACGCCTTATTGTCGCGGCGCAGACGGGCGCGCCGTATTGCGCTCAAGCGTGCGCGAATTTTTAGTGCAAGAACACATGCATGCGCTTGGCATTCCGACCTCACGTTCGCTGAGCTTGTTTATGTCTGCATCAAACACGGTAGACAGGCCGTGGTATCGCGAAGGGTCTCATTCCTATGAACCTGAAGTGATGGTAGAAAATATAACGGCTATTTCTACCCGCGTGGCGCCCTCCTTTTTGCGCGTAGGCCAAATAGAGCTTTTTGCTAGGCGAGCTCGCTGTAACGAACACAGCGAAGCGTTAAACGAACTAGAAGCCATTGTTAAGCACCTTATTGAGCGAGAGTACTCAAGTGATATTGACACAACCAGGTCGTTTGAAGAGCAAGTGGTAACGCTGGCTGCACTATTTCGAGACCGGCTAACGCGTCTTGTTTCTGGTTGGGTTCGCGTCGGTTATTGCCAGGGCAATTTTAATAGCGATAACTGCGCCGCAGGAGGCTTTACGCTGGATTATGGGCCATTCGGCTTTTGTGAGTTTTTTGAAGCAGACTACCAACCTTGGACAGGCGGCGGTCGTCACTTCTCGTTTTTAAACCAGCCCATTGCTGCGCAAAAGAACTTCGATATGTTCTGCCGCTCACTGATGCCGCTAATTGACGGAAACAGTGAACACCTCTCTAAGCTTAACGAGATCAACGACGGTTTTTCTGGCGTGATGGAACGCGCCATGGAGAGTATGTGGGCAACAAAGCTTGGCATTGCCAGCTACAACCACGACTTGCTAATTAAGCTGCTGCAATTAATGCTGCGCACAGGCGTGGACTACAATCTGTTTTTCCGAGAGCTATCGTCAATGCCTGAAGATATGGCGAGCTTGACGAAAAGCTTTTACTACCCGCCTAAAGCAGAGGTCTTGACAGAATGGGAAGCATGGCTACAAACGTGGCGTGAGCGCATTGAAAAGGACGCCGAAACACAAGGTGATGTTACAAACGCTATTGCTGCTACCGCAGAGAATATGCGCAAAGCAAACCCTAAATTCACATGGCGCGAATGGTTAATTGTGCCTGCCTATAAAGCCGCAGAGAAAGGTGACTTTACGCCAATTCACGAACTTCAGAAGATACTTACTGCGCCTTATGATGAGCAATCAAAAGAGGTAGAGAATAAGTACTACCAGCTGCGCCCACTTGAATTTTTCAGTGCTGGCGGAGTCGCGCACTACAGCTGCTCTTCGTAGAGCTTCGGTGCAAAAGACCTTTGCATTTTGTTTTAGCAAAGGTCTCCCTTGTTGCCGATATAACTACTTCAAATATACGGTTTTACCGGTTTTGGCACTTTCTCTAGCCGCATCAAGAATTTCTACTACCACCATATTGTTTTCCAGCGCAGATAGGTCATAAGGTGATATAGAAATTTCCTCGTTGATGAGTGCTTTGAAATAGTGGAAAGGGTCGTTATATGGCGCAGCTCGTTCAGGCAGGGTAAGTGTTGTTTCTTCAAAGTCGTCGTACCCTTTCGCAATGCGCATTCGGTAGTTATAACGATTGTCGGCATATACTGCGCCTGTCTCACCGTAAATTTCCATATCCTTGCGCCCTATTGGCCAGTTCCAAGACCCTTGCACAATGGCATTGGCGTTTTCATAGCCTAGAATAATGATAGATTCGTCATCTACCTGAGGGTTGTTTTCTGCTTGAAGCTGTTGAGTGATTGCCGTTACGCTCTGCGGCTTTTTCCCTTCCATCAGCCAAGTCATAAGGTTTGCACCATAGCAGCCGAAGTCGACAATCGCGCCGCCTCCGTTTTGCTTCGGATCAACAAGCCAGTCTAAAACTCACTGTTAATGCCAAGTTTCGCTGGCCCCTTATGACCATCGCGTACTATGACTTTGCGAATGTCGCCAACTTCGTCATTCTTTATTGCTTCATACGCTTTGTGATTGGTGGGATACCACGTGGTTTCATAGTTGGTGAGTAGATGAATGTTGTGCTTTGTGGCGAGGGCTTCCATTTCCGATGCGTGTTCCATATTAATCGCAAGGGGCTTCTCAACCATAACGTGAACGCCGCGCGGCGCCGCCTTTTGCACGACTTCTAAATGCTCGTAAATGGTACCAAACGCAGCGACCGCCTGAACGTCTTGTTCAGCGAACATGGCGTCCATCGAATCATACACTTTGTCCATGGAGTAGTTGTGCTGCGTGGCATAACGCTGAGCCAGATCTTTGTTTTGCTCAACAATGCCAACAATCTCAAATTGGCCTTGCTTTTCGCTTTCGAAAATCCAATGAACATGGGTGTGGGTTAACCCAACCACACCTATTTTTAGCTTATCCGAAGCGTGTGCACTGCCAAAAGACAACGCAACCAATAGCGCACTTAAAAACCTGCCCACCGTTCTTCTCATCTTTATTCCTTTAAATGTTTTTTAGACGCTACTAAAGCGCGTCAATCGATTCGCTAGGCTCAGTAAACCACACAGGGCCATCTTCGGTCATATAAAAGTGATCTTCTAAGCGAATACCGAACTCGTTTGGTACTACGATCATAGGTTCGTTACTAAAACACATACCAGATGCTAGCGGGTGAGGATTGTCTTTCACCAAATAAGGCCATTCGTGAATATCCATACCAATGCCGTGCCCGGTTCGATGAGGCAAACCTGGTAAGTTATAGTCTGGTCCTAAGCCATCTTTTGCTAAGCTGTCTCGCGCAGCTTTATCCACATCGCCACAGGGGACACCAACTTTTGCAGCGTTAAATGCGGCAAGCTGCGCGCGCTTTTCGCTTTCCCATAATGCTCGTTGCTTATCGGTTGGCTCACCAAAACAATAGGTTCTCGTGATATCAGAGAGGTAGCCATGCACCTTACAGCCAGTATCAATCAATACTAAGTCGTTCTTCTTTAGTACTTGAGGGTCTTTAACGCCGTGGGGAAACGAGGTGGCTTTTCCAAAAAGTACAATGCAAAAATAGTTACCAGCGGCCCCCACTTTCTTATGTGCATCGTTAATAAATGCTTCAACTTCTGTCGTGGTAATGCCTTCATAAAGCATACTGGCAGTCGCTTTGTGCACAGCTAGGGTCATGTCCATAGCGCGTTGAATAAGCGCGAGTTCACTTTCAGATTTGTGCATGCGACAGTGTGCTGTTACCTCTGCACCATTGATAATTTGCCAAGATTGGCCAAGCATCTTGTTCAAACCATCTACGATAAAAAACTGGGTCGACTCATCCACACCCAGTTTATCGCCTCCAGCGGTGTTCAGTTTATCTAGCATAGCTATGACAAGCGCATATGGGCTCTCGTGCTCTTGCCAGCCAATTATGTCGCCTTCCACTAATTTGCGTTCGTTTAAAGAGTCGATTTCAAAGGTAGGAGCTAGATATACAAGGTCACCTTTTGCAGGCAAGAGCGCACCGACTAAACGCTCACTGGCGTACCACTGCATACCTGTAAAATACGCTAAGTTAGTACCAGCGTTTAAGTAAAGCGCACCAATGCCATTTTCCTGCATATAATGCTGCGTCTTGGCAATTCGGGCTTCGTATTCAGAGAGCTCTATGGGGCGCAGATCGCCTGTCATGTTGACAAGGCTATCTAAAGCCTGCTGTGGTGTTTTTGTGCCTATTATTTTGCCCATTTTTTTCGTCCCTACACTGGCGCAAGGCTGATTGTCTATTTGAATGGTCATCAGCCCGCCTTAACTATGAATTTATTAAAACGGGCTCACTGTACAACATTCAATAGGAATGTCGAGATAAGCAGAGGTGGCTAGACCTTTTGTACTGCGTACTAAAAGTTAAACACTCTCTTATGATTTGCAGCGCTTTAAAGCGCACTTTTCCACGCGGCCTCTGGCAACAAGTACAAGCCTTTTTCGCTTTTTGCACCTTCATTCACGATATAGCCGATGCCCGCAGCCATGACGGCCAAGGTTACGTCGAAGGCATTAATGCTGTCACCATAGCCCGCAGTTAAGTTAAACATAGAGCCATCGGCTAGAAGATACAGAGTTTTATCGCCCAGTTTATAGGCATTTACATAAGGCATTGGCTCACTGTGAGTAGCATTGTTTTTAAGGTAAGGCACATCAATTTCTTGGGCTACATGGCCTACGTTTAAAATAAACGTTCCGTCTTTCATGTTGTCTAGATGACTCGAATTCACCACGCCATACGCGCCAGTTGCAGTGGCAATAACATCAGCCTGGCTAGCAGCTTCATTTAAATCAACCACTGGCCAGCCGTCGTATTTCGCTTGAAGTGCTCTTGCTGGATCAAGTTCTGCAACTTGAACCTGTGCCCCGAACGCTTTAGCCGAGGCGGCAACGCCCTGCCCTACCAAACCATAACCAATAACAACCACTACTTTTTCGTGCAGGGTTAGATGAGTGGTTTGGAAGAAGGTTTGCCATGCGCTTAAACCCACCATGTGCCTGTTGTGAAGCCCTTCTTTTACTGGTAAATCATCCCAGTTAAATATTGGATAGTTTGGCGCCATACCATTTAAACGGTTAATGCCAGAGCCCGTTGCTTCTAAGCCCGATACAATGCTCGGTACTGGTTTATTTGCTTTTATATTTTCGTGAAGTCGAGTTGTCAGATCAGCGCCCATTTCACACAAATGGGTAGGCTGCCACGCCAGCGCTTTATCGAATGACTCAGACCAGTCAGCCTCGCTCATATCACGCCATGCATGGGCCGTTGCGCCTTTATCAACAAGGTAAGACACCACGTCATCTTGCACTGTAGTGGGGTTGCACGTGGTAAGAAAAATGTCGCATCCTCGTGAAAGTAGCCCTTCAACCAAAGGCGCCATTTTCAAATCTAAATGCATGTTGCAAGCAAGTTTAACGTTCGACAGATCGGGAAGTGATGCAATGGCATTACGAGTGCGCGGCATATGAAGGCTAGCCCACGCCAACTCTGCTTGAAAATCTTGATACATGAAAAGGATACTCTGAGAAAATGAAAAGCAGAATCATACGTGAGAATGCTGTATTTATAAATCAGCTAGATACTTCCCTTTATTTCTCCTCTTGGTTATTTCCTCTTATTCTGAATCTTCCTCCCAAAGCACCACTTTTTGTTTCGACCTTT
This sequence comes from Alteromonas macleodii ATCC 27126, assembly GCF_000172635.2. NCBI lineage: Bacteria > Pseudomonadati > Pseudomonadota > Gammaproteobacteria > Alteromonadales > Alteromonadaceae > Alteromonas > Alteromonas macleodii. The sequence goes on from NC_018632.1 coordinate 3,597,441, forward strand.
TGCTTTCGCTAGGTACAAGGCTTGGTCTGACTGTTTAATGAGAACATTAATATCCTCTTCGCCTGGCGAGGTTCCTGCCACACCTATACTTACTGTCACTCGTATGAATTTGTTAATGTCGTGGGTGAAAAGGTGTACGCGGAGATTCTCGGCAATTTGCTTGGCGTAATGCACCCGAGTATTGGGCAAAAATACCAAAAACTCTTCGCCGCCCCAGCGAAAGGTAATGTCAGAGCCCCTAACTTGCCCTTTAATTTCTTCAGCGACTTTTTTCAGCACCTTGTCACCCATGTCGTGACCATATTTATCGTTGATACCTTTAAACCAATCAATATCAATGAGCATAACCGACATGAACTTATTACTGCGCTTTCCCATCTCCCAAATAGGATAAACCAAGTCTTCAAAAGCTCGCCGATTATAAAGCGACGTAAGTGGATCGAGCCTTGCGTCACGCTCGGCGTTTCTGCGCGCTTGCTGTACTTGTTTGTAGTTAAATGCCAGTGAGATAGATAGCAAAGACATTTCCAACACCATACCGATTTCAATGCCTCTAAATGCCCATTTCGAGTATGGAATAAGCCCCCATGTGGCTAGACTCGACACCATCGCACCGCCGGTTCCGCATAAAATGGCTGGAAGGAAAAATTTAGCTAATGTGTCGCCATTACGGTAGGCAAAAATTCCTATCAACAACATCCAAATCGCTATTGTTGTTAAAACGGCAAGCTGCGACATCACCGCGAAAGAGCGACTTCCAATCAACACAATGATGACAGCGAGTGCGCCCAATGCGCCATAGATATACTTCCTACACCGATAGAGCGTTGGTAGATAGAGTTGGGTATTAAGAAACTCGATGGTGAATCTTACCGCACTGAACAAATACAAAAACATTAGCGCGGGCAAAAGCCACTGTTGAAGGAATATCGATTCTGACCAAAGCCACCAGAAACCATGACCGGTATAAGTGAAGTTAAATAGCAAAAACGAGAGAAGGTATAAGGAATAAAGCAGGTAGCGCCGTTCTTTGAGATAGGAGTATAGAACCAAGTTGTAGACCAATAAAATAACGAGTGCGCCGTACAACGCGCCATAAAAATACGCATTTTCCGTTGTCTTGTTTTTAGCAACTACTGGTGGCCCTACGTATATGGGGATCGTCATAGGATCTTCTGAGGAAAATCTAAAAACCACCAGCGTTTCAGGTTGGGTAAATCGATAGAATACGGAAGGCATTCTTGCGTCTTCAAAGCGAGCACTATGCACCTGATTATCACCAAGTTTTACATGACGCTTTCTTTGACCGTTTTCGAAAAAATAGAGGTCGATATCGTCTAGCCACGCATTATCTATTTCTATTTTCAGAGGAAGAAAAGGTACGTTTATTGGGCTATTATTAGCAATACGAGTAACAAGAACACCATATGTATCTAATTCAACAGCCAACACACCCCAAACCGTGTTACCAGTGAACCCATAACTAACGCGCCCATTAGTATTTTTTATAAGTGTATTCTGCTGATATTTAGTCAGGATGTCTTCAGCAGTAAGCTGACTACCTTCCTCGTAATACATCCACAGCTTGTCGTTAACTAACTGCATTTTATCTAAAGACGCAGTACTTTTAGCGTAAGCGTGAGAGAGCCCGCCCCACAAGCAATTAACTATTACAAAACCAATAAATAAAAGAAGTGCTTTCATACATCAATTCTTTTGAATAGGGGCTTTTGAACACAGGGCTAGCTTTTGTATCGGCACCCCTTTCTTATATAAATATTAAGTTACGCTTATCAAAACCGTTTGTGAATAGGTTAAATTCATCAATATTCTACAAATGCGTTTTTGTGTTGTTTCGTTTCCACATGTAAAGGCTTACGTATCTTTTATGCTTAGTTTTATTACCAGCACGCTGATTCCTGTTTTGATCCTTCTGTTAATGGGATGGCTATTTTTTCGCATTAAATGGCTCAATGAAGGGTTTATAGAAGCTGGATCTAAACTGGTATTTAACGTTGCGCTCCCTGCGCTGTTATTTTTATCGATAGCGCGAGCAGACTTTTCTAAAGCCGCCAACCTATCGCTGATAGGCGTTGGGGTTATGGGCACGCTCATTGTTTTTGCCGCTCTGATGATTACCTCTCATCTGACCGTACATCCGTACAAAGCCAGAGGTGTGGTTGTACAAGGCGGTTTCAGAGCCAATATGGGCATTATTGGCCTTGCTTATTGTGCCAATACCTATGGGCAAGAAGGGCTTGCTGTAGCCTCGGTCTATATGGGGTGTATTACTATATTGTTTAACGTATTGTCTGTCTTTGTTCTTAATTTTTATCAAGGCACGTCGCGTTCTTTATTGGGTCAAGTTACTGGCATGGCGAAAAACCCGCTAATTCTTTCTATCGCGGCAGCGCTCCCCTTCTCTTACTTCGAATGGCAATTGCCCACCACCTTGATAAAAACCGGTGAATACTTTGCGCAGCTAACACTGCCACTTGCACTTATTTGTACTGGTGCTTCCCTACAGTTCCGCTCATTCTCCAGTGACTGGTTTAACATT